>NZ_CP016769.1 GCF_002287925.1 Candidatus Planktophila lacus
CCTCTGTCCACAGGTATCCGTCAAAGTGGCTCTAAATGAAGGCTAAAGCCCTACTTTAGACCACAGCCTGTGGATAACGTTGTGGATAGTCTAAGGGGGCAATTATGGCAGTAGTTGAGATAGAACTCGCCGACCTTTGGGACCGGGTTATTGAGCATGTCTCACTCGGAGAACCACAACACCGCGCCTTTCTAACAATGACTAAACCGCTGGGTTTAATCCAGAGCGATGGTGGAATCACAAACCTACTTGTTGCAGCCCCAAATGTTTTTGCAAAAGATGTTCTCGAGTCCCGACTTCGTGTTGTTGTTAATGAAGTCCTTACTCGCGAACTTGGAGATAAAACAAATATCGCAGTGATGGTCGATGAGTCGCTCGAACTCGCGGATCACCCAGCGCCGGCGGTTGTTATTGAAGTAGCGCCATCACGTCCGGGCACTGGCCGCGACAACACCGAAACTGGCACTCGTAAAAACGATGAGCCTTCGCAATTAAATCCTCGTTATATTTTTGAAACTTTTGTTATTGGTGCATCAAACCGTTTTGCTCACGCCGCAGCTGTTGCAGTAGCTGAAGCGCCAGCAAAGGCTTACAACCCACTCTTTATTTACGGAGAGTCTGGGCTTGGCAAGACTCACTTGTTGCACGCTATTGGCGCCTATGCCAAAGAGCTTTATGGTAGTGTGCGAGTTCGTTATGTTTCATCTGAAGAATTCACCAACGATTTTATTAACTCTATCCGCGACGATAAAGCCTCTGCTTTCCAGCGACGTTACCGCGACTTAGATGTTCTTCTTGTCGACGATATTCAATTCTTGGAAAATAAAGAACGTACCCAGGAAGAGTTCTTCCATACTTTTAATACGCTTTATAACGCCAATAAACAAATAGTTATTTCATCTGACCGCCCACCAAAGCAATTAACAACTTTGGAAGATCGACTACGTTCTCGTTTCGAATGGGGTTTGATTACAGATATCCAGCCACCAGAACTTGAAACCCGTATTGCGATTCTGCGTAAGAAAGCTGCGCAAGATAAGTTAAATGCACCGGATGATGTTCTCGAATATATTGCAAGTAAAATCTCTACAAATATTCGCGAGCTAGAAGGCGCTCTTATTCGCGTTACCGCTTTCGCCAGCCTTAACCGCCAAGGTGTTGATTTAGGTTTAGCTGAAATCGTTCTTAAAGATTTGATCCCAAGTGGCGCAGGTCCAGAAATCACCGCGCCGACAATCATGGCCCAAACCGCCGCTTACTTCAGTTTGACGATCGACGATCTTTGCGGGACCTCACGTTCTCGGGTTTTGGTAAATGCGCGCCAGATCGCGATGTACTTGTGCCGCGAGTTAACTGAGCTTTCGTTACCGAAGATCGGCCAGACTTTTGGCGGTCGCGACCACACAACTGTTATGCACGCCGACCGAAAGATCCGCCAGTTGATGGCTGAACGCCGGTCTATTTATAACCAGGTCACCGAGTTAACTAACAGGATTAAATCTCAAAATAGGGGTTAGGTGCTTTGTCCGATTTTTCACCTTTTGGGGTGCTTACCCCCAACTGTGGAGAAATTGTGGATAACTGTGGATTTCAACAGGAAATCTGTGGTTAAAACTAGGTTTAAAAAGTTTCGTTTTTAAGAAAGGGGTAGTTGTGGTGAGAGAAGCTGTTAATACACACAGAAACGCTGGGTTTGTCCACAACTTTCCAACAAGTAAAAACGCCTCTGAGCAGGACTTTCCTTATTTATCCACAGATATCCACGGTGGTTACTACTACTACCTATATATACAAGAAACCCGCCCCCAAGCGAACCCCACAGCTTTTAAATCTTTAAAAACCCAACTAACTAAAAACCTACCTGCTGTGCAAGACTTTCAACTAAAGAAAAAGAGGGTTACGGCGTGAAATTCACTGTAGATCAAGGCGCGCTCACAGATGGCGTTAATTGGGTTTCCCGGAGCCTTTCAACCCGACCAATTAAAACCGAGCTTCTCGGAATCGTTATCGATGCCACTGGCGATGAGGTAATCCTTTCTGGTTCCGATTTAGAAACCTCAAGCAAATCTTTCTTTAAAGCAGATATCGCACAACCTGGAAAAGTATTGGTTCCCGGAAAGTTACTCGCGGAAATTTCTCGCTCCCTTCCAAATAAACCAATCACAATCACTTTAGATGGTTCTCGTGTTCTTGTTACTTCAGGTTCGGCAAAATTTACACTGCCAACTCTTTCAATCTCTGAATACCCAAATCTGCCTGAACTTCCAGAAACAACCGGAGTTGTTGCAAGCGATGTTTTCGCAACCGCGGTTGCGCAGGTTGCAATTGCTGCAGGCCGTGATGACTCACTACCAACACTTACCGGTGTACATATTGAAATCAACGAAGAGACTGTCACGTTGGCTGCAACAGACCGCTACCGTTTAGCAGTTCGCGAATTTAATTGGCAACCAACAACCCCGGGTCTTTCAACAACATCACTGTTGCGCGGGCGCACAATTGCCGATGCTGCTAAATCTTTAACTGGTTCAAAGAACGTTTCACTATCTTTCGCACCCGCAACTAGCAACGACCGCCTCGCAGGATTTTCCGGCGAAGGTAAGTCGATGACATCGCGCATGCTGGATGGAACCTTTCCTCCATACCGCCACTTGTTGCCACAAGAAGTAACAACCACTGCAATCGTTGAAGTTGCACCATTCCTAGATTCAGTTCGCCGCGTTGCACTTGTAACCGATAAAACAGTTCCGCTTCGCCTTGAATTTGCAAATAACTCAGTTTCACTTGAGGCAGGCGCCGGCGAAGAAGCACAAGCCACCGAAGCTATTGAAATTTTGTTAAACGGTGAAGCTATATCAATCGCCTTCAACCCAGTTTTCTTAGCTGATGGCCTGCAAGCCGTCGGAACTTCATTTGTACAAATTTCATTCACTGGTTCAAATAAACCAGCGATCCTCATGGGCAAATCAGAGCGCGATGGCAAGGTAATCGAAAACTATCGCTACCTTTTAATGCCGATGCGCTACGCCTCTTAAGGCCACTTAAGTGCGCGTTAAAAAATTAGCGCTGACTAATTTCCGCTCATATAAATCTCTCGAGCTAGAGCTAGCTCCTGGACCAACCACCTTCATAGGCAATAACGGCTCCGGTAAAACAAATATCGCAGAAAGTTTGATTTATCTTGCATACCTTTCTTCACACCGCGTTTCTCAAAACCTTCCACTTCTACATCTTGGCACCGATCAAGCGATCATTCGCGCCGAAATCGAGCGCGATGACCGCACTCTGCAGGTAGACCTAGAGATAAATGCCAGTAAAGCCAACCGTGCGCGGTTAAATCAAAACGCAACCAAATCACAACGCGATATTCTTGGCGCCCTGCAAGTTATCTATTTCTCACCTGAAGATTTAGATCTAGTGCGCGGTGAACCAACCCACCGCCGGGATTTTCTAGACAAACTTTTAATCACGCGAGCCCCAAGACTTGCTGGAGTTATTTCTGATTACGACCGCGTTGTTAAACAACGCAACACCTTGTTGAAAACTCGCGCGCCCGAAAACGCGCTGGCGCCATGGACAGAACAATTAATTAATTTAGGCGCACAATTAAGTGCTGAAAGAATTGCCTTAGTTGAAGAGTTAAACCCTTATGTAGCTGCAAACTACGCAAACCTAAATGAAGTAAAACCGGCGTCGATTGCTTATAAATCCGCAACTGACGGTTTAACCACAAATACCGATGAAAATATCCAAACCTTAACTGCGCGCCAACTAGAAGTAGCCCGTCAAGAAACCGAGCGCGGAGCATCACTTATTGGTCCACATCGCGATGACCTACATCTACAACTCGGCGATTTTCCAGCAAAAGGTTATGCCAGCCACGGTGAATCCTGGTCAATGGCTATCTCACTTCGTGTCGGAGCTTTTAACTTACTTAAATCTGAAGGCGCCGAACCCATTTTAATTCTCGACGATATCTTCGCCGAACTTGATACCGCCCGCCGCGCACAGTTAACTTCAGTTACAAAGATGGCTGAACAAACAATTATTACCGCAGCGGTTGAAAGCGATCTTCCACCAGAGTTATTATCAAGTAAGTACTACGTATCCCCAGGTGTGGTAAGTAAAGAAAGGGCAACCAATGTCTAAACGCGACCTTGCCTTAGATTTATTTCGTAGCTACAAAACCGGATTTATAAAGAAAACAAAAGTTGTTGAAGAACGCACCTCAAAACCCGGCGACCCAACTCTTATCAATAAAGTAATCGAAGATTTAATAACGCAGCGCGATTGGCATTTAGGAATCGCCGAAGGAACTCTGTTCTCAAATTGGAAATCAATTGTCGGTGACGAGATTGCATCCCACACAACACCACTCTCACTTCTCGAAGGCGCCTTACTTGTGCAATGCTCATCAACTGCTTGGGCTACACAATTAACTGCAGTTGGTTTAGATCTGCTGCACTCGGTTCAGAAGAGCGCTCCTGATGCCGGCGTGCAATCTTTAAACTTCATCGGGCCGCAAGCGCCCTCCTGGAAACGCGGCCTCCGGACCATCAAAAACGAACGCGGCCCGCGCGATACCTACGGTTAAAAGCCTTAAAACCCATTCACCCAATAGGAACCCTCACCCGTGCGCGGAAAATGGCGCATTACCCACACCTAAGGCTTATTGTGGCTAGCGCCTTTTCTTTTTACAGATAGGATAAGAGCGCTTAGTTAAGGAATTCCCCTTCTAGGTGCCTTTTAAGACCAGAACTTGATTTTGTGAGGAGCCTTTAGTGTCCGAGAAGTCCGGCGGTTACGACGCCAGCTCGATCACCGTCCTTGAGGGCCTCGATGCTGTCCGTAAACGCCCCGGCATGTATATCGGCTCAACTGGCGAACGCGGCCTTCACCACCTGGTCTATGAAGTCGTCGACAACTCTGTAGATGAAGCGCTCGCAGGATATTGCGATGAAATCAATGTGACTTTAATGCCTGATGGCTCACTCCAATGTATCGACAACGGTCGCGGCATTCCGGTTGATATCCACCCAGTTGAAAAGAAGCCAGCGCTCGAAGTTGTTCTTACAGTTTTACACGCCGGCGGAAAATTCGGCGATGGTGGTTACTCAGTCTCTGGCGGTCTACACGGTGTAGGTATTTCTGTAGTTAACGCACTTTCTACTGATCTTTCAGTTGATGTACAACGCGATGGTTTCTTCTGGTCACAAAGTTACAAACTTGGTGTTCCTACCGCGCCAGTTAAAAAAGGCGAAGCTTCAACCAAAACCGGTACAACAGTTCAATTCTGGCCATCTGCCGAAATCTTCGAAACCACAGATTTCTCATTTGAAATTTTATCCACACGTTTTCGCGAAATGGCTTTCTTAAATAAAGGTTTACGTTTAACCCTTACCGATCTGCGCCCTGGCCATGTTGATGATAAAGGCGAACCACTACACGTAAATTACAAATACGACGGCGGTATTGCAGATTTCGTAAAACACCTAAATTCAACGCGTGGTGAAACCCACAAATCAATCATCTTCTTTAACGCCGAAGATAAAAAAGCCAAACTCTCACTTGAGATTGCCATGCAATGGAACGCTGGGTTCTCTGAATCTGTCTACACCTTCGCAAACACAATTCACACCCACGAAGGTGGAACCCACGAAGAAGGTTTCCGAACCGCACTTACATCAGTTGTAAACAAGTTTGGCGAAGAAGCCGGATTCATTCGCAAAAAAGAAGATCGCCTAACTGGTGATGATGTTCGCGAAGGTTTAACTGCAATTGTTTCTATCAAACTCGGCGAGCCACAATTTGAAGGCCAGACAAAAACTAAACTTGGTAACACTGAAGCAAAATCATTTACCCAAAAGGCTGTCAACGAATTCTTAACACAATGGTTTGAACAGAACCCACAAGAAGGTAAAGACATTGTTCGAAAGAGTATCGATGCCGCAGCAGCACGCGTTGCAGCGCGCAAAGCGCGCGATCTATCGCGCAACCGCAAAGGTTTACTCGAAGGCCGCGGCATGCCCGGCAAGTTGGCCGATTGCCAATGGACGGACCCATCAAAGTGTGAGCTCTACATCGTCGAAGGTGACTCTGCAGGCGGTTCCACAAAAGGTGGACGCGATTCACGCAACCAAGCAGTTCTACCAATCCGCGGCAAAATTCTTAACGTTGAAAAAGCACGTATCGACCGCGTATTACAGAACAACGAAGTACAAGCGCTAATTACCGCACTTGGTACTGGCGTTCACGAAGATTTCGATATCGAAAAACTTCGCTATCACAAGATTATTTTGATGGCCGATGCTGACGTCGACGGACAACACATCCGCACACTTCTTCTAACTTTGCTATTCCGTTTTATGCGCCCACTTATTGAAAAAGGCTTTGTTTACTTGGCGCAACCACCACTTTATAAAATTAAATGGGGCGGCAAAGATCCGATTGAATATGCATTCTCTGATCGCGAACGCGATGGCATGATCAAGATCGGTCTCGACGCCGGAAAGCGTTTACCAAAAGATGACGGTATCCAACGCTTTAAAGGCCTTGGCGAAATGCCAGCGAAAGAACTTTGGGATACAACAATGGATCCCGAACACCGCGTGCTAATTCAAGTAACTCTTGAAGATGCATCTGCAGCTGATGATCTCTTCTCTGTTCTTATGGGTGAAGATGTAGAACAGCGCCGCGCATTTATTCAACGTAACGCTAAAGACGTTAGATTCTTGGATATTTAAATGGCTGACGATAAAAAACCTAAAGATGTAACTCCAGTCGATCGCACTGGCATGGTTAACCCTGGTGATGATTTCGATCGCATTGAAACAGTTGACCTTCAAGTTGAAATGGCGCGTTCGTACCTCGACTATGCAATGTCAGTCATTGTTGGCCGTGCTTTGCCAGATGTGCGAGATGGATTAAAGCCGGTTCACCGCCGCGTTTTATATGCGATGTACGACGCTGGTTATCGACCAGATAAGGGTTACTACAAATCTTCACGTATCGTCGGTGATGTCATGGGTAATTACCACCCACACGGTGACACCGCGATCTATGACACCGTTGTTCGCTTAGCCCAGCACTGGTCTCTGCGCTATCCATTGGTAGATGGCAACGGAAACTTCGGTTCTCCCGGCAACGATCCAGCAGCGGCAATGCGTTATACCGAAGCTCGTTTATCGCCTATCGCGATGGAGATGATGCGCGATATCGATGAAGACACCGTTAACTTCTCACCAAACTATGACGGCCGTTCTCAAGAGCCAGATGTTTTGCCAAGCCGTTTCCCAAACCTGCTTGTAAATGGTTCTGCTGGTATTGCAGTTGGTATGGCGACAAATATTCCGCCACACAACTTACGCGAAATCACCGAAGGCGTTATTTACGCTCTTAAAAATCCAGATATCAAACCTGAAGATTTGTTAAACGAACTTCTAAAGATTGTTAAAGGCCCAGATTTCCCAACTAAGGCTTTAATTGTTGGACGCACTGGCATCGAAGAGGCTTACCGCACAGGCCGTGGTTCAATCACGATGCGCGCAGTTGTGCAGGTTGAAGAAATCAATAAGCGCACCTGTCTTGTAGTTTCCGAACTTCCATATCAAGTTAACCCAGATAACTTAGCCCTTAAGATCGCCGAACTTGTTAAAGATGGCAAGATCAAAGGCATCGCCGATGTGCGCGATGAAGGCAACGAGCGTCTTGGCCAACGTCTAGTAATTGTTCTTCAATCTTCTGCAATTCCTAAAGTTATTTTAAATAACCTTTATAAACAGACTCAATTACAAGATACCTTCGGCGCAAACATGTTGGCACTTGTCGACGGCGTGCCACGCACCCTGCGTTTAGATGAATTCATCAAGTTCTACATCGAACACCAAGTAGAAGTAATCATCCGCCGTACTAAATATCGTTTGGCCGAAAAAGAAAAACGCGCCCACATCTTGCAGGGCTACCTCAAAGCACTCGATGCTCTTGATGCGGTTATCGCTTTAATCCGTGCATCTACCACCCCTGAAGAAGCGCGCACCGGTTTGATGAAGCTACTTGATGTCGATGAAGTGCAAGCAAATGCAATTCTCGATATGCAACTGCGCCGCATCGCGGCGTTGGAGCGCCAGAAGATCAACGACGAATACAACGGGCTTATGGCCGATATTGTCGAGTTAAACGAGATCTTGGCCAGCGAAGCAAAGCAGCGCCAGATAATCATTTCAGAGCTCACTGAACTCACTGCAAAATATGGCGACGAACGCCGCACCCAAATTGTTGCTAGCGAAGGTGATTTCTCGGCTGAAGATTTAATTCCAGATCAAGATGCGGTCGTCACAATTACTCGTGGTGGCTATGCCAAACGTACCAACGCAGATCTTTATAAATCACAACGTCGCGGTGGCCGCGGCGTAAAAGGTGCGGCGCTAAAGCAAGATGATGTTGTCGACCACTTCTTCGTTGCCAGCACACACGACTGGTTATTGTTCTTCACCAACCAAGGACGCGTCTACCGCGCCAAAGTTCACGAACTTCCAGATGCAGGCCGCGATGCACGCGGACAACATGTTGCAAACTTGATGGCCTTTAAACCGGATGAGCTAATTGCACAAGTCTTGTCATTTAAAGATTACACAGCATCTCCTTATCTAGTTCTTGCAACTAAAACTGGTTTAGTTAAGAAGACTCCACTTACCGAATATGACTCACCACGCACCGGCGGCTTAATTGCAATCTCACTAAAACCAGGCGATGAAGTTGTATCTGCAGCGCTTGTAAACAAAGGCGATGAATTGTTATTGGTTTCCAAGAAAGCGATGTCACTTCGCTTCGCCGCAGATGAAGAATCACTTCGTCCAATGGGTCGCTCAACAAGTGGTGTTATCGGAATGAAGTTCCGCGCCAATGATGAACTTCTAACAATGGCGCGCATCGATTCACAAACAGCAACAGCATTTGTATTTACTGCAACCGACGGTGGTTACGGAAAGAAAACCCCACTCGATGAATACCGCTTACAAGGTCGCGGCGGTATAGGCATTAAAGCTGCCAAGATCGATGAAAATTCACGTGGCTCACTCGTTAGCGCACTAGTTCTTGCTGATACCGATGAAATCTTGGCGATCACATCTGCAGGAACCGTTATGCGCACACCAGCTGCTGAAGTCCGCCAAACCGGCCGCGACTCAATGGGTGTTCGCTTGGTAAACCTCGATGAAGGCGTTGCACTGGTCTCTGTTACACAGAACCAGGAAGATGAGATTTCGGGCAAATAACGCTAGTCTTGCCCACCTGCGCTAAGGCGCGTTTTGGTCTCTTGAAGAAGTTCAAGTAACCTAGCGCTTCTGCATTAAAGAGAGATCTTTCTTGCGGGCCCATAGCTCAGCCTGGTTAGAGCGCTTCCCTGATAAGGAAGAGGTCGGTGGTTCAAGTCCACCTGGGCCCACCCGTTCTAACACGGGGACCTAGCTCAATTGGTAGAGCACCGCCTTTGCAAGGCGGGGGTTAGGGGTTCGATTCCCCTGGTCTCCACAAATTTTAATTTTGGAACCAGTAAAACTGGTCTCCACACAGTTCTTATTTAATGTAATTCATCCACTTAAACGATTGGCTACAAATATGTCATCAACAGCAACTCTTCACACATCACTCGGCGACATCGTTATCGAGCTCTACCCAAATCACGCACCAAAGACAGTTGCAAACTTTGTTGAACTTGCAACCGGTGCGAAAGAGTGGACCGATCCACGCGATGGCAAGAAGACAACTGCAAAGTTGTACGACGGAACAATTTTCCACCGCGTCATTTCAGGTTTCATGATTCAAGGTGGAGATCCACTCGGAAAAGGTTTCGGCGGACCTGGTTACCAATTCGCTGACGAATTCCACGGCGAACTTCAATTCGATGCGCCATACATTCTTGCAATGGCTAACTCAGGCCCAGGAACAAATGGTTCACAGTTCTTTATCACTGTTGCACCAACAACTTGGTTGAACCGCAAGCACACCATCTTCGGAGCAGTTAAAGACGCTACTTCTCAGGCTGTTGTAGACAAGATCGGTTCAACACCAACAGGTGCACAAGATGTTCCTGTTACACCAGTTGTAATCAATAGCGTCACAATCGCTTAACTCTTAATTATGTATCAAATGAAGCGTTCTGCAACGCTCTCATTAATTACACTAATTTCCGGTGCGTACTTATTAAATCTGGGCTACCCAGAGTTTTACGATTACACAGCGCTCTTCAGACCATTTGTAGATTCAGGTGAATACTGGCGACTCTTTACTGTCGCTCTCGTTCACGGCGGACTCACACATCTATTTTTTAATATGTTCTCACTTCTTGTTTTAGGAAATCCCATCGAAGCTGCTCTTGGCAAAGCGCGCTTTCTTGTAATTTTCTTTATCTCACTCTTAACCGGTTCCCTCGCTTCGATCTATCTAACAAACGATCTCCACGTTTCCGTTGGCGCATCTGGCGCAATCTTCGGTTTATTCGGCGCCTTCATCGCACTTCGCAAGCGCATCAACGACGGCGTACGCGATATCTATGTAATCGTCGGACTTAACTTCGTATTCGGCTTCATCCTGGGCGGCGTCGACTGGCGCGCCCACCTTGGCGGCCTTGTCGGGGGCTACCTGACTACCGCGGTATTGCTTCGAATTACACGCGTGTAATTCATACACACTGTGCACAAACCCTGTGGATATCTTTTTAAACGTGAAACTAAGGATTCCGAAGCGCAAGGACTGTAAAAGGCTTTTCCCCAGTCCTCAGCAAGGAATCCTTAGTTCTTAAGATTTCTAAGTAGGACTTGAGCTACATCCAAAACCTCAACGTCGCTTTGCCGCGCAACCATTCCGTCGCCAACCATCACGCGACAGAACGGACATGCAACTGCAACTTCATCAACGCCGGTTGAAATAGCTTCATCGACGCGATTTAAATTAATACGAGTTCCAATTTTCTCTTCCATCCACATACGTCCACCACCACCACCGCAACAGAATGAACGCTCTTGATTACGTGGCATCTCAGTAATGTCGCAACCGGATGCTTCAAGCAGTTCGCGTGGTGGCGCATAGATTTGATTGTGACGACCCAAGTAACAAGGATCGTGATAGGTAAGTTTCTGTTCGCTCTTATGTGGACTTGGCTTTAAGCGCTTCTCTTTAATCAAAGTGTTAAGTAATTGAGTGTGGTGCAACATCTCAAGCTCGAAGCCACTCTGTGCATAGTCGCGACCAATTGTTGTGAAGCAGTGAGGGCAGGTAACAACCACCTTCTTCTTACCCTTTGGGCGACCTGCAAATACTTCGTTAAAAGTTTCGATGTTTTCGCGTGAAAGTATTTGGTAAAGGAATTCATTTCCGGCACGACGTGCGGGATCTCCCGTACATGTCTCGCGCTTTCCTAGAACTGCGAAGTTAACACCAGCCATGTATAGAAGTTCCGCAACAGCCTTCGTTGTCTTCTTAGCGCGTTCTTCATATGCACCCGCACAACCAACCCAGAATAAATATTCAACTTCATCTGGCAATACGCCTTCAACAACGCGAACTGGAAAATCACACTCTGCAATCCAGCCTTCGCGATCTTGTTTATTGGCACCCCAAGGGTTGCCGGCTTTTTCAAGATTGCGGAATGTTCCACCAAGTTCTGATGGAAATTCTGATTCAACCAAGACCTGGAAGCGGCGCATATTTACGATGTGATCGACATGTTCGATATCAACCGGGCATTCATTTACGCAGGCGCCACACATGGTGCAAGACCAGAGCACATCGAGTGAAATAGGGCTGTTCTCGCCAACTATCGCCTCTGTTTCAACAACTTTAGCCATCGCGTGATCGCGCATCGCCATAATCAAAAGCTTTGGTGAAAGTGGTTTATCTGTATGCCAAGCAGGACATTGCGATTGGCACCGTCCACACTCGGTACAGGAAGTCATATCGAGCAGACCCTTCCAAGAAATATCTGCACGATTTCCTAAACCAAAGACATCATCTTCGGCAGGATCTTCAAAGTTAACTGGCTTACCGTGCGACAACATTTCAGGAAGCGCGCCAAGTGAGTTACTGCCATCGCTATTGCGCTTATAGAAAATATTAAAGAAGGCTAAGAAGCGGTGCCAAGCAATACCCATTGTTAAATTACTTGCGATAACAATGAACCACGCCATCGAAATAACTATTTTGGCTGTTGCTACCCAGACGATTGCGTTTTCGATTGCGGCAACACTCATACCTTGGAAAGCAAGAACTGCTGGCCAAGAGATTGCATAATGCCAGTTCCAGTTTTCTTCCCCAGCGAGTGCGCCTTCAAGACCGCGCAGTGCAATTACACAGAAGACAATCGCAAGGATTGTTGCTTCAACGTAATAAGCCTTGCCCATTCCAGAACCAGCAAAACGGTTAAGCATGCGAAAACGTGTAACTTGGCGAATGCCAATTAAGGTAACAATGCCAACTCCGGTAGCCATCGCGATAAATTCCGCGAATAGTTCATAAACAACCCAATGACCAATTAAGGGCAACGCAAACTCCGGATTAATTACTTGCCCATAGGCTGTAACCAAAGTTCCAAAGAGCGCACCGAAACCGACCATGACAAACCAGTGCGCAATCCCAGTTGCGGTGAAGTTGAGCATCTTGGTGTGGCCCAAAACTTCCTTCAACATATTCTTAAAGCGCGCACTCTGATCATTGCTGCGCGTTGGATCGGCTTGGCCCTTGCGATAAATCCCAATCAACTGGCGCACCCGAACCGTCAGCAGAGCGAGAGCTACAACGGTGATCGTGTACGAAAGTGTGGCCAGGGCGATACGCATAACGCGAGGTTACCGATCACGGCCTCGATTTACCTTGAGATGAAGCCTTTGAATTCCGCCAGTAAAGCCGACCGTAAAAGGCTTTTCCCCGGTCGGCGATGGTGGAATTCAAAGGCTGGGAATATCTGGGCAGGTGAGGGAGTTATACGGGATGCCCCAACCTTGAGTCGCACCTACTCAACCTTTTGAGTAAGATGGACTCAGGTTAGAGCAGCCTCAACCCCAGATCGGGCTTGAGATGAGCTAAGAAACGTAAAAAGGAGCAATACACATGGCTAGAGCAGTCGGAATCGACCTAGGAACTACAAATAGCTGCGTATCGGTACTCGAAGGTGGAGAGCCAACGGTTATCGCAAACGCAGAAGGCGCTCGCACAACCCCATCGATCGTCGCCTTCGCAAAGAATGGCGAAGTCCTCGTCGGTGAAGTTGCTAAGCGTCAGTCAGTGACAAACGTTGAACGCACAATCCGTTCCGTTAAGCGTCACATGGGTACTAACTGGTCGATGGATATCGATGGCAAGAAGTACACCGCACAAGAAATTTCTGCACGCGTTCTACAAAAGCTGAAGCGCGATGCTGAGGCGTATCTCGGAGAAACAGTTACAGATGCAGTTATTACTGTTCCTGCTTACTTCTCTGATGCAGAACGTCAAGCAACAAAAGAAGCCGGCGAAATTGCGGGCCTCAATGTTCTTCGCATTATCAACGAACCAACTGCAGCAGCGCTCGCATACGGTCTTGATAAAGCAGATCAAGAACAAACAATTCTCGTATTCGACTTAGGTGGTGGAACGTTCGACGTTTCACTTCTTGAAATCGGCGATGGCGTTGTTGAAGTTAAAGCAACTGCTGGTGATAACCACCTCGGTGGCGATGACTGGGATCAAGCACTAGTTGATCACTTGGTACAAACATTCGGTTCTAAGAACGGGATTGATTTAACCAAGGACAAGATGGCGATGCAGCGTGTTCGCGAAGCAGCTGAAAAAGCGAAGATCGAACTCTCATCTTCACAGCAAGCTTCAGTTAACTTGCCTTACATCACTGTTGATGCGGAGAAGAATCCCCTCTTCCTTGACGAAACAATTACACGTGCACAATTCCAAACACTTACAGCACCACTTCTAGATCGTTGCAAGAAGCCATTCCAGCAAGTTCTTAAGGACTCCGGAATCGCAATCGGCAATATCAAGAGCGTTGTTCTTGTTGGTGGTTCAACCCGTATGCCAGCAGTCGTTGATCTAGTTCGCGATCTAACTGGCGGAAAAGAGCCAAATAAGGGCGTAAACCCTGATGAAGTTGTTGCAGTTGGTGCATCACTTCAAGCTGGTGTACTTAAGGGTGAAGTTAAAGATGTTCTCCTTCTCGACGTAACACCGCTAACACTTGGTATCGAAACCAAGGGTGGCGTTATGACAAAGATGATCGAGCGCAACACAACTATCCCTACAAAGCGCAGCGAAATCTTTACAACTGCTGATGACAATCAGCCAGCCGTACAGATTCAGGTTTACCAGGGCGAGCGTGAAATGGCTGCTTACAACAAGAAGCTAGGCATGTTCGAGCTAACCGGAATCGCTCCAGCTCCACGCGGAGTTCCACAAGTTGAAGTTACCTTCGATATCGACGCAAACGGAATCGTTCACGTTGGTGCAAAGGATCTTGCAACAGGCAAAGAACAATCAGTCACAATCAGTGGTGGATCTGCTCTTTCAAAGGAAGAGATTGATCGCATGATGGCAGATGCTGAAGCTCACGCGGCAGAAGATGCACAGCGTAAGGAAGAAGCAGAGATCCGCAACAACGGAGACTCACTTGTCTATCAGACTGAAAAGTTCATTGCAGATAACGCAGAAAAACTTTCAGAAGGCGAAGCAGCCGAGAAGAAAACTGAAGTTGAGGCAGCACTTGCTGAACTAAAGACTTCACTCGGTGGCGCTAACTTCGAATCAATTAAGTCAAACACTGAAAAGGTTGCAACGCTTAGCCAAGCACTTGGTTCAGCAATGTATGCCGCAGCAGGAGCCGCAGCCGGTGATGGTGCAGCAACTGAAGATGGTGTTGAAGATGCAGAGGTAGTTGAAGACGAAGGCGCTAAGTAGTGTCAGACTCGACAACAGAAGCGGATGACGCTTTGCTAACAACTGAAGAAGCAGTGGAGGCTGCCCCGGTTCAGGAGACTGATCCGGTGGCAGCGCTCACCGCTGATTTACAACGACTTCAGGCTGAATACGCCAACTACCGCAAACGTGTAGAACGCGATCGCGCACTTGCTCACGAACTAGCAATTGGTGGAGTTTTAAGCGAACTTCTTGCAACCCTCGATGATATTGCCCGCGCAACCGAACACGGTGAGCTAACTGGCGGATTTAAATCCGTTGCAGATCAAATCACTGCAACAACAACTCGCCTTGGTTTGGAAAAGTACGGCACAGCTGGTGAAGAATTTGATCCACAAATTCACGAAGCGCTTCTGCATGACACAAGTGCAGATGTAAAGGTGCCGACTGCAACAAAGATTTTGCAGCCTGGATATAAATTTAAAGAACGTATCCTGCGCCCGGCTCGCGTTGCAGTTACCGATCCAGCCGAAACGCCTGCGGAGTAATTACTTTCCATGGCCGCTAAAGACCTTTATGAAAAGGATTTCTATAAGATCCTCGGAGTTGGCAAATCTGCCAGCGGCGATGAGATCAAGAAGAAATACCGTTCTTTAGCGCGCGAATTGCACCCTGATAAAACTAAGGGCGATGCCGCAATGGAAGAAAAGTTCAAAGCAGTTTCTGAGGCTTACGACATCTTGTCCGATGGCAAGAAGCGCGCTGAATACGATCAAGCGCGCGATATGTTCGAACGCGGTGGTTTCCGCGCACCACAAGGCGGCCAAAATTTCCAAGGTGGAGATTTCTCCGACATCTTCGGTGGCGGAAACCCACAAGATATCTTCGCTAACTTATTTGGTGGCGGTGGACGTCGCGGTCCGCGTAAAGGACAAGATTTACAAACCGAAGCAACAATTACCTTTAAAGAAGCGGCTTTCGGTACAACTTTAGAACTTCGCTTATCTGCAGATGGTGGGCCATCTCAAACTATTTCAGCGCGCGTTCCAGCTGGAGTAAAAGATGGCGCAAAAATTCGCGTTAAAGGAAAAGGTTCCAGAGGCGAAGCAGGCCCCGGCGACTTATTTATCTTGCTACATGTAAAGCCCCACGCTGTTTTTTCACGTAAAGGCGAGAACATTGCACTAACCGTGCCAGTTACATTTACCGAAGCAGCACTTGGCGGAGACATTAAAGTTCCAACGCTTGCCGGCGATGAAGTTACCTTGCGCATTGCCCCCGGAACTTCTAATGGACGTGTCTTGCGCGTTAAGGGCCGCGGAATTACCAAGGGTGCAACCGTCGGAGATTTACTTGTAACTATTGAAGTGCAAGTTCCACAACGCGTTGAAGGTGAAGCACTTGATGCGCTTAAGAAATATGCCGAAGCAACTGCTGATCAAGAAGTTCGTAAAGAATTTAACACGAAGGCGCTGCAATGAGCGACAAAGAAAATTTAGATAACCAACAACCTGATGACGAAGCAGGTCTATACGTCATCTCTGTTGCTGCTGAACTTTCTGGTCTACATCCACAAACACTGCGCCAATACGACCGCCTAGGTTTAGTTTCGCCCAACCGCACTGTTGGCCGCAATCGCCGTTATTCATTGCGCGATATTGCATCACTTCGCATGGTGCAGCGCTTAACCGGTGAAGGTATTAACCATGCGGGTATTAAACGAATCATTGAACTCGAATCTGCAATGGCCAATATGGCGATTGAGGTTGCACAACTTCGCATTGAAGTCGATGCGCTTCTTACCGAAAATCCACCAAAAGGACTTGCGGTGCGAAAGAAGAACGAAGTAATCGTTTACGAAGAAGAGCGCTAAACGCTTTTAATCGCGTTTACGCGCCCTGACCATTTACCTAAAATCTTCTCCGCTGGTGTACCTAAAACCTTTTCGATCACCGTCGAGTAAACATCGCGGAAATCTGTAGTAACAGCTAGGTCGCCATCGATTAACTTTGTAAGAGATGGTTGATCTCCATAGAAACCACCCTGTACGCGATCGCCAATTAAGAACATTGGGCCGGCGCTTCCGTGGTCCGTGCCTTCGGAACCATTTGCCTTAACACGTCGCCCAAATTCGCTATAAACCATGACGGTAATATCTTTAGAACGACCAGATGCTTTCATCTGACTCAAAAACTTAGTGATGCTGGAAGAGACAGTTCCAAGCAATAAAGCTTGGGCATTTGCTTCATTTGCATGGGTATCGAAGCCACCGAGGGATACCGACCAAACCTTTGTTGGCGCACCTGAAGCAATTAACTTTCCAACGAGATTTAACTGTTGCGTAAGATTTGAATCTCCACCAGCGTTACCACCAGAAATTGTTGGAAGATCATCAGACATCGGAGCTGGTTGCGATAGAACGGGGGTAATACTTCCAGAGACATTAAATAAGTTGCGCATCGATGTCGCTGCAGCGGCCATTAGCGGGCTATCTTTCTGCGAAGGCGCACTTAAGCGCTGACATGCTTTTGCAAATTGGCCTGACGGAATTATCAAACCACCAAGTGGTAACGCCGAGCCGCTCTGTATTTTTCCAGCTAAAAGTGGAGGCAGAACGCTTCCCAAGCTAATTGCAGTCATTGGATCTACTTTTTGCGTATCTAACCAACGCCCTAACCAACCAGTGTTTAGATGGGTTTGCGGAGAACCAGTCTGCCAAATCGCCATTGAAGAGAAATGTGAACGATCAGGTTTTGGATAACCAACGCCACGCACAATTGCAACTTTCTTCTCATCCCAAAGCCCTTTTATTCCAGTCATCGATGGATTGAAAGCAAAATCTTTATCAATCTGCAGCAGCGACTCTGGTGCGTAAGTTAAATCAGGACGCGCAGCAAAGTAAGCCGGATCTTTATATGGAATAACGGTATTTAATCCATCGTTGCCTCCGTAAAGAGTTACAACAACAAGAATTGGCGTACCTAAAGGCAGAGGGCGTGTAATTGCTGCATTTGCTACATCATCAAGTGATAAGACAGATGTTGCCGCGGCCGAGACTCCAGAGTACTTAAGGAATTGACGGCGCGTAAAGCGCGTCATACCTAATTGTTCACGAGAGAAAACTGGTTTTTCAATCATGCGCTCACCACATATTCTGGACTACAGATCGCCAAGGTAATTAAGCGCTCTGGGTTATTGCGAACTTCGCGAAGCGCAAACGTTGTGCGCGGTGACCACTCAACAACTCCTAACAAATCCGCCAGGTATGCAGATCTCTTTTCAGGGGCAATAGTTGTTAACTGCGAAGTATCGATTTGAGACGCGATCCACGTTGCAAAAGCTAGGCGGAATTGCGCACTCGCTGAACTAAGCCAAGCCTCATCGGTTGGCCAACCTCCTACATTTGGTGGAGAAAATGGAATCTGTGACAATTTATCGAGGTAACTATTTATCTTATTCTGCGAGTTCATTTGTGATGGCGTTAAATTGAATGCACGGCAAACGGCGATAAACCATTCAATTGGTGATTTAACGATGGAATATTCAGGGTTTGCGAGAGCTTTACTTTCAACCATCGACTTAATAAGGGCTGAAATGTCTCGACTAGCGAATGCCGCAATCGAAGGATTGTTCTCAGACAGTGGCGCAGTAGATGAGATGAATCGGTACCAAATTCGCTCATTAATAAACTTCGCACAATCTGGCTGTGATACCAAGTGTTTAATTACTTCTTCAGGAGACATCACGCCGGTTTTGCCTAAGACGGTAACGGCGCCAGTATCTCTACGCCGTGGAACCGAAACTACTTCACCAGTGCTGCGAGTGATCTGATAACCAGTAAATGCGCGCGCTAACTCTCGAACATCCATCTCGGAGTAGCGATTTACCCCAAGAACAAATAGCTCCATCATCTCGCGCGACAGATTTTCATTGGGCGCCTTTAAAGTATTTTCTCCACCGTCTAACCAGATTTGAAGTGCGCCATCAAAAAACATCGCAGATGCGAAATCACTAAAGTTTCCTAACGCATATTTTCTAAATGTTAAATTCTGGTTGTACATCGGCAGCGCGTAATTAACTTTTCCAATTGATGTCGCCCAATGTCCATGCCAGAACCAGACCATCTTTTCGTGCAATTGATTTTCTGAAGCCACCATTTGATCTAGCCACCACTTGGAGAGAGAAGTGGTTTGTGCACGCAAGCTTTGCGAGAACGCGGCGATCTCTGGGCTTTTAGGTTCGGGACGTTTTCCTAAATCAATTAACACCGGCGGAGTAACAGCGATTTCATTCTTTGATTTTGCGAGAAGTTCAGAGCGGGTTTTCTCAACCCCATTCTTTAGTGCGGCCTCAAATTCACCAGGGCGCGGGCCAAATCCAAAACGATGAAAGAGGCGAGCGGTCTCAAGGCGCTTTAGATCCATGCAAGGAGAGTATGTGGAGCAGGTGAACAATGTAAGGTTGCCACATGAACTCACACGAACTTCTCCGAGAAGAGATAAAAAACAAGGCCGTTGTTCACGGAAAAGTCATACTTTCATCCGGAAAAGAAGCCGATTACTACGTTGATCTGCGTCGTGTAACCCTCGATCATGTTGCTGCCCCACTCGTTGGTGAAGTAATGCTCGAACTAACTAAAGATCTTGATTACGAGGCAGTTGGTGGTTTAACGCTCGGCGCAGATCCAGTTGCAACAGCGATGATGCACGTGGCAGCGCGCAACGGCAAAGAAATTAACTCATTCGTAGTCCGCAAAGCAGAAAAAGCTCACGGATTGCAGCGCCGCATCGAAGGTCCAGATGTTGTTGGAAAGCGCGTCTTGGCAGTTGAAGATACTTCCACGACAGGTGGCTCTGTTTTAACTGCGGTTGAAGCCCTTAAAGACGCTGGCGCAATTGTGGTTGGCGTTGCCGTAATCGTAGAACGCGGCGCAAAGCAAGCGATCATTGATGCTGGATACGAATACCGCGCAGCATTCCAACCGTCAGATTTGGGTCTTTAAGAAATTAACTTAAGTGGCGTTTAGTGCGCCACTCGCGCAGAATTTCTAGCGCAACCGGCAAGACGCTTATCGCAATAATCAAACCAACTATTGGAAGCAGATATTTATCAACGCTTCCCTCGATACGTTCGCCTAGAAAAAAGCCCAAGCCAATTACCGATTGCGTCCAAATAACTGCGCCAACTACGTTCCAGAGGAAGAATTTCTTTGCAGGCACTCCCACAATTCCGCACATAGGATTTATCAGCGTGCGTACAAAAGGAATAAAGCGCGCTAAAACCAAAGCCTTACCGGTGCCATATTTATTTAGCCACTTCTGCGTTGCTTGCACTTTCTTCTGATTAAAAATGCGGCCATCGGGGCGATCAAAGAGCTTTACCCCGTATTTTGCGCCAATCCAGTAGCCGGTCTGAGATCCGATAATTGCAACAAGCGGCGCTGCAATTAATAACGAAATGATCTCAATTTGCACACCATCGAAGACTTTTGCAGCCGCACCCGAAGCGCCGACACCTGCTAGGAATAAAAGTGAGTCTCCTGGGAAGAATAAACCGATCAACAAACCAGTTTCCATAAAAATTATGGCGAGAATACCTATAAGGCCAAGAGTTGAAATAATCGAATGAGCATCAAAGAGATTAACCGTTTGGGAAAAATGCATACCTAGAGGATAAGGTACGCGCCATGTCTTCGCACTCAGGCTCAGGGTTGCACTTCTCACCTGAGCGCAACTGGATGAACGACCCAAATGGGTTGATCTTCTATAAAGGTAAATACCACCTCTTCTTCCAACATAACCCTTTCGAAAATGTTTGGGGCAATATGTCGTGGGGTCATGCAGTAAGCGAAGATTTGATTAACTGGAATGAATTGCCAGTAGCTATTGCTTGCGATGATTCACACGCAATTTTTTCGGGTAGCGCGGTAGTTGATTACTTCAACACATCAGGCTTCGGCACTTTAGAAAACCCGGCCATGGTGGCTATCTACACTGCACATAAACACGATGATTCGCATCAAGCGCAGGCTTTGGCATATAGTCTCGACGAAGGTTTGACCTGGGTTAAATATGAAGGCAACCCCGTTCTTGATCTACAACTAAACCACTTCCGCGATCCAAAAGTGATGTGGGATAGAACAACAGAAGCTTGGTTAATGACCGTTGTTCTTCCCAAGGAAAGAAAAGTCTCTTTCTATTCATCAAAAGATCTAAAAAATTGGGCGCATTTAAGTGACTTTGGCCCAGTTGGCGCCACCGATGGCGATTGGGAATGCCCGGATCTATTTCCTTTATTTGTAGACGGCGATGAAAGCAGAACCAAATGGGTTCTGCTAATTTCAATTAACCCAGGTGGTTTAACTGGTGGATCCGGAACACAATATTTCATCGGTGACTGGAACGGAAAAGAATTCATTGCCGACGATGTAAGAACTAATTGGTTAGATTACGGCCGCGACAATTACGCCGGTGTCACATTTAACGACGTACCAAACCAGCGCCGCGTCTTTATCGGCTGGATGAGCAACTGGGAATATGCACACAGCTTTCCAACATCACCATGGCGTGGTGCGATGACGCTTCCACGCGAGCTAACACTAATAACCAAAGATGGAAAGATTTCACTCGCTGCAAAACCAGTTGCAGAGCTAGAAAATTATCTTGGTGAGAAGTTAACGGCAGGAAACAAAGCGGAGCTCTTACAGATAATGGCAACTATTTCGACAAGCGAAGGTCTTTCAACAAAGTTTCGCGTAACCGCTGATGCCGGAAGCTATTTCGAGTTTGGGTACGACGCCAAAAGTAAATCTATTTTCGTTGATCGCAGTAACGCTTGGAATGAAATCCCCTCAACCCATATTCATTGCGCACGCCTAACCGGCGATGAAAAAACCTTTGATATCTGCGCAATTGTTGGCAGCGCATCAGTTGAAATCTTCGCGGTAGGCGGAACTCTTGTAATAACGGATCTTTTATTTCTATCTGGGGTGAGCCGTAGCGTTTCCTTCGAGATCGCCGAAGGATGCCAGCCACCCCGTTCGATCGCCGTTCGGGCTATCGCGCCACGCCGTTAAAGCCCCGCATAGCACTGCAAAAACCTGCAAAAAACCCTGAAAATGTCATTACATCGTTACGAGCAAAGCACCAATTGTCCGATTTTGGCTTGCGCGGCTCGTGTATTTTTCCCCTCAAATCAGCCGGTAACTCTCTGCCGGCTGCCCCTTTGAGAGGAAATATATGAAGAAGACAAAGCTCGGAGCGCTCCTTGCCGCTTCAGCAGTTGCTCTTTCACTTGTTTCAGTAGCGCCAACAGCGTCAGCTGCAACATGTTCAAAGAAGACAACTGTCACAATGCTCGGAACAATCAAGCCTGAAATTCAGGATCAATTCCTTGCAGCAGTTGCTTCTTACAACAAGAGCCAAAACTGCTACACACTTAAGTCGATCCCTGGTGATCGCAACATTACATTCCTACAGAACGTAACCCCAAAGTATGCTGCAAATGATGCACCAACAATCATGTACACACTTCAAGAGATTCCTGACATGGCTGACAAGGTCATGGACTGGAAGGGAACAAAGCTTGTAAAGCTAGTTTCACCAGGACTTCTTGAAGCTGCAAAGGTTGGCGGCAAGCAGGTTGGTGTTCCATCAACAGCTGAAGCTTTCGGTCTTCTTTACAACAAGAAGGTAATCAAGGCTGCTGGTATTGATGCAACAAAGATCAAGACACGTGCAGATCTAGAAGCAGCATTTAAGAAGCTTCAGGCAGCTGGAAAGAAGCCACTTCACTTCTCAGCTATCTGGTGGTCACTTGGTGCACACTTCACAAACATCTTCCATGCAAACGCTGGCAAGACACACGAAGCACGTCTAGCAGTTCTAGATCAGCTTTCAGATGGAAAGAAGAACCTTTCAGCAGATCCAGCATTTAAGAACTGGCTTGCTACATACGATCTTCTAAAGAAGTACAACTCATCACCAGCAAACCTCACAGACACTGAATACGATGCTTCAATTGCAGCACTTGCAAGCGGAGATTTCGGATTCATGTTCCAAGGTAACTGGACTGAGCCAAACTTGATGACTGCTGCAAAGGGCACCGATTTCGGAATCATGCCTCTTCCAACAGGCACAACCGCATCAACATACGGAAATGATTCAATTCCAGTTGGTGTACCTGGTTACTTCATGATCGATGCAAAGCAGTCAACAAAGGCTGAGCGCGATGGTGCAGTTGACTTCCTTACATGGCTCTACACATCACCAACCGGACAGCGTTTCGTTGCTGATCCTGTAACTGATGGCGGAATGGGATTCATTCCTGTTTACAAGGGCTTCAAGGTTCAGCCAGCTACAAGCATGGCTCGCGATATCGCGAAGTATGTTGATGGCGGAAAGACACTTGAGTGGATCAACACCTACTACCCAGCAGGTCTCCAAGAGACAGTTGGAAAGGTATCTATGCAGCAGTACTTCACCGACAAGATCAGCGCAGCTGACCTTGCTAAGGCGATCCAAGATGCATGGAAGGGCTCAACAAAGACTTGGCGTGGAGCAGCGAAGTAATTTCGCACACCCATATCTAAGTTAATAAAAAGTAAATAAAATCATCCTGAGGCGGGGCAACCCGCCTCAGGATGATTTACTTAAAGCGAGAAAGAATTAGGAGATCCAAGTGAAATCAGCGAGATCCATGAAGCGATTCATGAAATTTGCTGGCGTTCCACTTGCCATCTTTTCTATTGTTCTCGTAGTTCCTTTTGTAAACGGTGTCTATTACACCTTTACTGATTGGGATGGATTTGAAACAACAAAGTTAGTTGGATTTAGCAATTACGCAGAGTCATTTCAGGACCCAACATTTTGGTCGACTCTTCGATTTACAGCGTTATTCGTAGTCGTCTCCTTGGTTTTAGTTAATGCCGTTGCTTTTGGACTGGCTCTTATCGTTACATCCAAATTAAAAAGCGCTAATTTTCTGCGCACATTCTTCTTTGTACCAAACCTCGTCGGTGGAGTAGTCCTCGGTGTTATTTGGCAATTTATCTTTAACAGCGCAATAGTTGCTCTCGCAAATAAATACGATTGGGAACTTTTCAAACAGTCTTGGCTACAGGACACAAATAAAGCATTTTGGGCGCTCATCATCGTTACCGTTTGGCAGTCATCTGGTTACATGATGATCGTTTACATCACCGGACTTATCTCAATCGAAAACGATGTCCTTGAAGCATCGCAAATCGACGGCGCTTCACCTCTGCGCACTCTATTTACAATTAAAATTCCTTTGATGGCTCAGGCATTCACTATCGCGCTCTTCTTGACGCTGCGCGGTGGCTTTATGGCCTACGACGTAAACGTCGCGCTCACCGGCGGCGGCCCATTCCGTACAACTGAATTGATTTCGCTTCACATCTTCCAAGACGCTTTCGCCAACGGAAACTTTGGCACTGGTCAATCAAAGGCGGTCGTAATGTTCTTGATCGTTGCCCTTGCAGCCTTAGTCCAAGTGACAGTCTCTAAGAGATACGAGGTTCAGCGATGAGTACACGCGCCCGTTGGGGCAAGCGGGCCACATTCGCAGTTGGCTACACGCTGGCTTTCGCATATGTCTTCCCATTCTTCTTAGTCTTCGTAAACTCACTCAAGCTCAAATATGACATCTTGGCTAACCCGCTAGCGATTCCAATTTCAATTACTTGGGAGAACTTCCAGCAGGCCTACACCAAGATGAACTTCTTCAGATCTCTGACGAATTCGATAATCATCACAGTATTGAGCGTTTCATTACTAATCGTGTTTTCATCAATGTTGGCTTATTACTTAGCGCGCACGAAAACAAAGCTAACTAAGTACATCTTCCTAGTACTTGTGGCATCAATGATCGTGCCTTTCCAAGCGTTGATGATCCCATTTATGGCGCGCTTCGCTCAGTTTGTTTCGTGGAACAACCGTGGAGCACTGATCTTCTTCTACATCGGATTTGGCGTTGCTCTATCTACATTCCTTTATCATGGCTTTATCTCCACAATTCCAACCGAAATTGATGAAGCAGCTTCTATTGATGGCGCATCGGATATGGTCGCATTCTGGAAGATCATCTTCCCGATGATGCGTCCCATCACCGCAACTGTTGCAATTATCAATGCGCTCTGGATTTGGAATGATTTCCTATTACCGCGGCTTGTACTAACCAATGAAACGCAGACCTTGCCGCTTTCTACTTATCTCTTCTATGGCCAGTACTCTATTGAGTACGGACAAGCCATGGCCGGACTTGTTTTAGCTGTAATTCCAATTGTTATCTTCTACCTAGTTCTACAAAAGCAATTTATCTCCGGTATCTCACAAGGCGCAGTCAAGTAACCCTTAAATAAATAAGAAAGAGAAAAATGTCTTTATCTAAAGATAAAAATTGGTGGCGTCAGGCTGTCGTTTATCAGATCTATCCACGCTCATTTAAAGATTCTAATGGCGACGGACTAGGTGATATCAAAGGCATTACTTCAAAGATCGATTACCTATCATCACTAAGCCTTGATGCGGTCTGGCTTTCACCTTTCTATCCATCAGCACTTGTAGATGGCGGATACGACGTTGATGATTATCGTGATGTAGATCCAAAACTTGGTTCACTTGCAGATTTTGATGAGATGCTCTCGAAGCTACATGCGGCTGGAATCCGAATCTTTGTAGATATCGTCCCTAACCACTCTTCAAATTTGCATCTCTGGTTTAAGGAAGCGATCGCCGCTGAACCTGGTTCTGCAGCGCGAAATCGCTACATTTTCCGCGATGGCAAGGGCGCAAGCGGTGAACTACCACCCACCGATTGGCCATCACACTTTGCACCGAGTGCCTGGACCCACGAATCAAAGATGGGTGGAAAACATAACCAGTGGTACTGCCACTTATTTGCTCCAGAACAACCTGATTGGAACTGGGATAACCGCGAAATTGAAGAAGATTTCCTAAAGACTCTTAAGTTCTGGGCCGACCGTGGCGTTGATGGTTTCCGCATCGATGTCGCACACGCGATGAAGAAAGATCTATCTGAGCCGCTACAGAGCCAGCCAAGATATGCCAGCCATAAGGAGCTTGAGCTTGCTAACGGCACAAACGTCCTATTTGATCGTAATGAAGTTCATGAAGTTTATAAAGAGTGGCGCAAGCTATTTGAGCAATATGATCCACCACGCGTTGCAGTTGCTGAAGCCAATGTATCTGCAGAAGGCGCAGTTAAATACGCCAGCACTGCAGAGTTAGGACAATGCTTTAACTTTGAACTCTTAGATGCAAACTTCATCGCAAATGAGTTTAAGTTGATTATTGATCGCGCACTTGTTAACGCTAAGAAGGCGGGATCTTCTACAACTTGGTGTTTAAATAACCACGATCAGATGCGTCCAGCAACAAAGTTTGGACTTCTTCCAACTGTTGACCGAGTTAATTGGCGTAACTCAAACGGAACTTCTAGCCCACTTGACGAAAAACTTGGAACCCAATCTGCAGTCGCAGGTTCAATGTTGATCATGGCTCTTCCTGGATGTACATACATTTATCAAGGTGAAGAACTCGGACTTCATGAAGTAATGGATATTCCGGAAAGTGAAATTCAAGATCCACAATATTTACGCAATCATAAAATTGATAAAGGCCGCGATGGCTGCCGCGTTCCACTTCCTTGGACAAAAACTGGTTCATCATTTGGATTCGGCGATGGCGGATCGCACCTGCCACAACCCAAGCACTTTGGCGATTACTCAATCGAGGTCGAAAGCGCCGATCCAAGCTCACCGCTTTCAATCTTCCGCAAAGCACTCGCCCTTCGTAAAACCTTGATCGCGCCAGAAGATATGACTTGGCACGAGACCGGCGATGCCCAAGTGCTGCACTTCTCTCGCCCCAACGGCTGGAACTGCATCACCAACTTCGGTCGCAACCATTACAACTTCGATGGCGCCGGCGAGGTAATCCACTCATCTGGCCCACTCGGCAAAGCCGGCGACCTGCCTCCCGCGACCACGGTCTGGCTCCGCTCCTCCCTATAGCGCCACCCAGAAATACGGGCATTTTCGTTCTAATAGATATGTATATGTAGACTCACGCCCATCTTCGCGTTCTGATCCATCCATAAGAACGCCCTGACTCTCCAACGGAGGAGAACCAATGCGAGCATCTGCCGCCCTGTCCAATGTGCAAGTAACCGGCGCAAACCTAAATATCACCTACGTGGTCCTAGCGATTTCACTCATCGCTCTTGCGATCGCCTGGGTTTTGCGCGCCCAAGTCTTAGCTGCCAGCGATGGCACCGAAAAGATGCGCGAAATCGCTGAAGCGATTCAAGAAGGCGCCGCCGCATACCTTGCGCGCCAGTTCCGCACACTTTCATATTTCGTAGGAATCGTTTTCTTCCTACTCTTCGCACTTCCTGCTGATACAACTTCAATCCGTATCGGCCGCTCACTCTTCTTCCTTATGGGCGCAGGTTTCTCTGCACTCGTTGGTTACAACGGAATGTGGCTCGCAGTTCGCGCAAATGTGCGAGTTGCAGAAGCTGCTCGTCAGAAGTCAGCCGAAAAGGCAGTACAGATCGCATTCCGCACCGGCGGCGTTGTCGGTATGACAACAGTTGGTCTCGGACTTATCGGTGCATCTGGCGCAGTTCTTATCTTCCGCGAAAATGCACCAACAGTTCTTGAAGGTTTCGGATTCGGTGCAGCGATGCTCGCAATGTTTATGCGCGTCGGCGGCGGAATCTTTACCAAGGCAGCAGATGTCGGAGCTGACCTCGTCGGTAAAGTTGAAAAGAATATTCCAGAAGATGACCCACGCAACGCAGCAACAATTGCAGATAACGTCGGCGATAACGTCGGCGACTGCGCTGGTATGGCCGCAGACTTGTTCGAGTCATATGCCGTAACACTTGTTGCAGCACTTATCTTGGGTAAGGCTGCATTCGGTAACGAAGGTCTGATCTATCCGTTGATCGTTCCTGCAATCGGTATCGTTACAGCAGTTATCGGTATCTTCCTTACCAAGCTTCGCTCAACAGATAAGTCAGCGATGAGTGCAATTAACCGTTCATTCTTCCTATCTGCAGTTATCTCTGCAGGTCTTACAGGTCTTGCAACATTTACCTACCTACCTGCAAAGTTTGATCAACTTACAAACTTCTCTCCAAAGGTTTTGGAAGATGCCGGCAATATCAACCCACGCGTTCTTGCATTCGGCGCAGTATTAATCGGTATCGCACTTGCTGCAGCAATTCAGGTACTAACTGGCTTCTTTACTGAAGTTGGCAAGCGCCCTGTTAACGACGTTGCAGCCTCTTCACAGACAGGTGCAGCAACAGTGCTTTTGGCTGGCATCTCAGTTGGTTTCGAATCAGCGGTTTACTCAGGTCTGCTAATTGCAGCTTCGGTATTCGGCGCATTCTTGCTCGGTGGCGGATCAATCGTCTTATCACTCTTCGCAATCGCAATCGCCGGAACCGGATTGCTAACGACTGTTGGCGTAATCGTTGCGATGGATACATTTGGTCCGATCTCCGATAACGCACAAGGCATCGCTGAAATGTCTGGCGATGTTAAGGGCGAGGCCGCACAGATCCTTACCTCACTCGATGCAGTTGGTAACACAACTAAGGCGATCACTAAGGGAATTGCAATCGCAACTGCAGTACTTGCCGCAACCGCGTTGTTCGGTGCATTCACCGATGCAATCAAGGAAGCAGTTATCAAGGCTGTTGGCGAAGGCCAAGAAGTTGCACTTCAATACCAAGGCGTTCTCGATGTTGCAGATCCACGTAACCTCGTTGGTCTAATCATTGGTGCAGCAGTTGTATTCCTCTTCTCAGGACTTGCAATCAACGCAGTTTCTCGCGCGGCAGGTGCTGTGGTTATGGAAGTTCGTAACCAGTTCAAGATGCACCCAGGAATCATGAACGGAACTGAAAAGCCTGAATACGGTCGCGTTGTTGATATCTGTACTCGCGATTCACTACGCGAACTTGCAACTCCAGGAATTCTTGCAGTGATGGCACCAATCGCAGTTGGCTTCGGACTTGGAGTTGGCGCACTCGGTGCATACCTTGCAGGTGCAATCGGCACCGGAACACTTATGGCTGTCTTCCTTTCAAACTCAGGCGGAGCTTGGGATAACGCAAAGAAGATGGTTGAAGATGGAAATTACGGCGGCAAGGGCTCTGATGCTCACGCTGCAACCATCGTTGGTGACACTGTCGGAGATCCATTTAAGGACACCGCCGGCCCTGCAATCAACCCACTTATCAAGGTTATGAACCTTGTGGGCTTGTTGATTACACCTGCGATTGTAAGTTTCGCACTTCCAACTCAGCAATCAACATCGCTCATCATTTCACTCGTTGCAGTCGCCTTGATTATCGGTGCGTTAATTCGCAACCGACGCCAAGCAACTTCAATCGAATACTAAGAGAAGTACTTCCCCACTCTTAGGAACCGATGGCAAAAGACCTTATAAAACTGGTGATCGTTGAATCACCAGCGAAGGCGCGCAAGATTGGCGACTACCTCGGCGATGGTTACATCGTCGAGGCTAGCGTCGGTCATATCCGCGATCTTCCACAGCGCGCAGCTGACATTCCTAAAGAGGTAAAGAAGCTCGCTTGGTCTAAAGAAGGCGTCGATATCGAAAATGATTTCGCACCTCTATATGTCATCAACCCCGATAAAAAAGCCAAGGTCGCCGAACTCAAAGAGTTAATGAAAGGCGCCGACGAGTTATTACTGGCAACAGATGAAGACCGCGAAGGCGAAGCGATTGCTTGGCACTTAGTTGAAGTCCTTGAACCAAAGATTCCAATTAAGCGGATGGTCTTTAACGAGATCACCAAGGAAGCTATTCAGGCCGCTGTAGAAAATACTCGCGATCTTGATTACAACTTAATCGATGCCCAAGAAACTCGCCGCGTACTTGACCGCCTTTACGGCTACCGACTTTCTCCAGTCTTGTGGAAGAAAGTTATGCCACGCATCTCTGCCGGTCGCGTGCAATCAGTTGCCACCAAGTTAATCGTTGAAAAAGAACGTGAACGCATGGCCTTTATCTCATCTTCTTGGTGGGATTTAAATGCAACTTGCGAACTCGGTTTCACCGCTCGCCTGCTTTCAGTAGAAGGCAAAAAAGTAGCCTCCACTAGTGACTTTGGAGCCGATGGCGCCGTTAAAGAAAAGTCCCTTGAAAATATCTTGCTTCTTGATGAAAAGTCAGCGCACGCACTTGTTGATTCACTTAAATCAACTGCGCTAACTGTTAAATCAATGGAGGAATCTCCACGTACCGAACGCCCTAAGCCACCATTTACAACTTCCACCATGCAGCAGGATGCTGGTTCACGTCTTGGTTGGGGCGCACAGATCACGATGCGCGTTGCACAACGTCTGTACGAAAACGGTTACATCACCTACATGCGTACCGACTCAATCAATCTTTCGGCGCAAGCAATCAACGCCGCACGTGCTGCTGCAAAATCTCTTTACGGCGCCGACCACGTTGCCGATGCGCCACGCGTTTACCAAGGTAAATCAAAAAACGCCCAAGAAGCGCACGAAGCAATTCGTCCAGCAGGTGACACCTTTAAAACTCCTGGCGAACTTGCACCAGAGCTTTCCCGCGATGAATTCGCACTTTACGACCTCATCTGGAAGCGCACCGTTGCTTCCCAAATGGCCGATGCCAAAAAGATGCAGATGCGCGTTGACTTCGATGCCAGGACTTCAGATAACAAAGACACAATCTTTCGCGCCAACGGAAGCGTGATCACGTTTCCAGGATTCCTTGCCGCTTACGACGACATCGTCGATGAAAACACCAAGGTCGATGAAGAAGCAACGGATAAGCGTCTACCTGCAATGTCAGTTGGCCAATCAATCAAAGTCAGCGAATACAACTGCGAAGGCCACGACACAAAGCCACCTGCTCGTTACACCGAACCAACACTCGTTAAGAAACTCGAAGAACTCGGCATCGGTCGCCCATCAACATTTGCTTCCATCATTCAAACAATTCAAGATCGCGGTTACGTTTACAAACGCGGTCGCGCACTTGTTCCAACATTCTTAGCATTCTCAGTTACCGGCCTTCTCGAAACCCACTTCACCAAGCTCGTTGATTACGACTTCACAGCCAGCATGGAAGAAGACCTAGACAAGATCGCAGCGGGCGAAGCCGGCCGCGTTGATTGGCTCCGCGATTTCTATTACGGCGCAGACGGACAGCCAGGCCTGGATGAACTCTCACTCGATCTCGGTGGCATCGATGCCCGCGCTACAAACACTATGAATTTATCTGACACCATCGAAATCCGCGTAGGTCGCTACGGCGCGTACCTGCAAGAAAATGTTCCAGATCAAGATCGCAAACTTGCAAACATCCCTGAGGAACTTGCACCAGATGAGTTAACTCTTGAAAAAGCTATCGAACTACTTGCCGCCCCTTCAGGCGAACGCGAACTCGGTACAGATCCAAACACCGGCCTTGAAGTGATTGCCAAGTCAGGACGTTTCGGCCCTTACATCACCGAAGTATTCCCAGAAGAGCCCGTCGAGCTAGATGACAAAGGCGAACCAAAGAAGAAGCGCAAGAAGAAAGATGCACCCAAGCCAAAGACCGCTTCTCTTCTTTCCACAATGACACTCGACACCATCACCATTGATGATGCGCTAAAACTTCTCTCACTCCCTCGCATCCTTGGCACAAACTCCGCCGGCGAAGATATAACAATTCAAAACGGTCGCTACGGCCCATACCTAAAAGCTGGCGCTGATTCGCGCACGCTAACAAGCGAAGACCAACTCTTCTCACTTTCACTCGATGAAGCACTTGAGATTTACTCAAAGCCAAAAGAGCGTCGTCGTGGCGTTGCAAAGCCTCCACTTAAAGAACTTGGTAAAGATCCTGCAACCGAGAAAGAAGTTATCGTTAAAGATGGTCGCTTCGGCATGTATGTAACCGATGGCGAAACCAATGCAACGCTTCGTCGCGGTGACACGCTTGAGGCGTTAACAATCGAGCGGGCGCTAGAACTTCTTGCCGGACGTCGTGCCTGGGAAGCCGAAAACGGCCCATCACCTAAGAAATCTCGTAAAAAAGCAGCAAAGGTTAAGCCTGGTGATGCTGCGCCAACTCTTACCAAGAACACCGTAAAGAAGGCTGCAACTAAGAAAAAAGCAGCTAAAAAAGCCACCGGCAAAGCCGCAAAGAAAGCCGAATAGAGTTAACCCATGAACCGCGAGAAATGGCTAATTACTGGCGGCGCGGGCTATATCGGCACACATATCGCTGATCTCTTTATCGCAGACGGCAAAGATGTAGTCCTTCTTGATTCGCTTTACCAAGGACTTTCTTCACGCATTGATTACCTGTGCAAGAAGCACAACACAGATATTCCACTTGAAGTTGTTGATATCCGCGATTACACAGCTATAGAAAACATTCTAGAAAACAACAACTTTTCCGGGATTGTTCACACAGCAGCGCTTAAAGCAGTTGGCGAATCGCCCCTTCAGGCGAACGCGAACTCGGTACAGATCCAAACACCGGCCTTGAAGTGATTGCCAAGTCAGGACGTTTCGGCCCTTACATCACCGAAGTATTCCCAGAAGAGCCCGTCGAGCTAGATGACAAAGGCGAACCAAAGAAGAAGCGCAAGAAGAAAGATGCACCCAAGCCAAAGACCGCTTCTCTTCTTTCCACAATGACACTCGACACCATCACCATTGATGATGCGCTAAAACTTCTCTCACTCCCTCGCATCCTTGGCACAAACTCCGCCGGCGAAGATATAACAATTCAAAACGGTCGCTACGGCCCATACCTAAAAGCTGGCGCTGATTCGCGCACGCTAACAAGCGAAGACCAACTCTTCTCACTTTCACTCGATGAAGCACTTGAGATTTACTCAAAGCCAAAAGAGCGTCGTCGTGGCGTTGCAAAGCCTCCACTTAAAGAACTTGGTAAAGATCCTGCAACCGAGAAAGAAGTTATCGTTAAAGATGGTCGCTTCGGCATGTATGTAACCGATGGCGAAACCAATGCAACGCTTCGTCGCGGTGACACGCTTGAGGCGTTAACAATCGAGCGGGCGCTAGAACTTCTTGCCGGACGTCGTGCCTGGGAAGCCGAAAACGGCCCATCACCTAAGAAATCTCGTAAAAAAGCAGCAAAGGTTAAGCCTGGTGATGCTGCGCCAACTCTTACCAAGAACACCGTAAAGAAGGCTGCAACTAAGAAAAAAGCAGCTAAAAAAGCCACCGGCAAAGCCGCAAAGAAAGCCGAATAGAGTTAACCCATGAACCGCGAGAAATGGCTAATTACTGGCGGCGCGGGCTATATCGGCACACATATCGCTGATCTCTTTATCGCAGACGGCAAAGATGTAGTCCTTCTTGATTCGCTTTACCAAGGACTTTCTTCACGCATTGATTACCTGTGCAAGAAGCACAACACAGATATTCCACTTGAAGTTGTTGATATCCGCGATTACACAGCTATAGAAAACATTCTAGAAAACAACAACTTTTCCGGGATTGTTCACACAGCAGCGCTTAAAGCAGTTGGCGAATCTGTTGAGAAGCCAGATGAGTACAAAGAAGTTAACTTCACTGCAACAACAGAGTTGTTAAATCTTGCGCAAAAGCATGGCGTGAAGAAATTCTTGTTCTCTTCCACCGCAGCTGTCTACGGTAGCCCAGACACCATGGATCCTTGTAAAGAGAACGGTCCGCTTGCACCAATCTCTCCTTATGGCTCAACAAAGCTTGATGCGGAAAGTAAAGTTACAGAATTTATAAATACGCCAGGTAACTCTGGAACATCGCTTCGCTTCTTCAATGTTGTTGGCACAGCAGCACACGAGCTGCTCGATAACTCTATTGAAAACCTTGTACCAATTGTCTTGGGCAAATTAAGCAATAACGAAGCGCCGGTTATCTTCGGCACTGATTACCCAACCGAAGATGGCACTTGCGTGCGCGATTACGTAGATGTTCGCGATATTGCTGCAGCGCACTTGGTAGCTGCTAACGCAACTAAGCCAATTCCAGCGATCATCAACGTTGGCACAGGACGCGGAGCATCAGTGCGCGAGATCGTAAAGTTAGTGCTGGAGGCTATAAATAAGAGCGATGCTCAGGTTATTGAGGCGCCACGACGTGCGGGAGACCCAGCATTTCTATGCGCAAACGTTGATTTAGCAGCGACAGAACTTGGATTCAAATCAAAGTACAGCCTGGAAGAAAGTATTCGTAGCCTCTTCTAATTAAACCTTGGCACCAGGCGATAAAACGTTTATCCCCATCTTCTTCGCATTCTTTGCCATCTGTTTATCGTAAGTGATCATTCCGTCAATCGAACCAGATATGAGAAGTGCAGATGCAACATGAATAGCATCAAGAGTTCGAAGCGAGACATCCTCATTAAATGCTTCAGCAAAGTTTAAAACCTTTTGCTCTAAATTCAGGGATTCGATTTGAGCTAAAACATCATCCGCAACAAAGATCATCTTGGGATTAATCCGATTTACTGTTCGCTTCACCTCGACGCGAGTAATTGCGGATGTAACCATGCGGTTCTTCATAGCCTTATCTAATTCGGCTGTTTCCTTCTCAATAAAAATTAACTTGAGAATTGCAGAGCTATCGATATACCAGCTCAATATCGTTCCTCAGCGCGCATTTCCATCAATACTTGGGTTGAAGTCTTAGAACCCGTCATTTTTACACGGCCTGGATGTGGTCGCCAATCGGGATTACGCGCAGGTTTAATCAAACCGCTTTCAATGTACTCATCGTAAAGCGACTTGGTAATTGGCAGTATGCGCGCAACCGGCACACCATGTTCGGTGATTTCGATAATTGCACCATCTTTAACTTGATCTAAAACTTTTGATGCATTTTGGCGAAGTTCGCGCACACCAACAGATTCGATAGCCACAACTTTTATCGCGGGCTTCTTAGCTGGACTTCGCGTTGCGCCAGTCGGCTTTGGTTTACGTGCTGCAGTTGTCATGCTGCAAAGGTAGCACAAACGGTAAAAGTGCTACATCTAATTAATCGCCTAGTTAAAGCCCTTTTCGCCCCTATTTAGCGCGTCTGGTGCTGCCGATAGACTTCACACATGCCCGCAAGCCTGCCGACCCCTGCCGCCCCGGCGCAGGATGCAACCCGCAGCGTTCTGGCGATCCCAGCATTCCGCAAGCTCTGGAACTCGATGGTCTTCTCATCCCTCGGTGATTGGTTAGGCCTTCTCGCAACCACGGCGCTCGCTGCACAACTTTCTGGCGGATCTTATGCAACTGCAAACTTTGCAATCGCGGGCGTTTTTATTGCACGCCTTTTGCCTGCAGTTTTCTTAGGCCCAATCGCCGGAGTAATCGCAGATCGCTTTGATCGCCGCAAGTTAATGGTGACCGCCGACATTTTCCGTGCTGGACTTTATATCTCGATCCCAATTGTTAACACGTATTTCTGGTTGTACGCCGCAATGATCTTGGTCGAGTGCTTAACGCTCTTCTGGTCACCAGCGAAAGAAGCAACAGTTCCGAATTTAGTTGGCAAGGATAAGTTAGAGAGCGCAAACCAAGCATCACTTCTAGCCGCATACGGCACAGCGCCAGTTGCGGCGATCTTGTTCTCACTCTTAACGCTCTTTGCCTCCGCGATTGAATCGCTCTTTCCATTCTCAATCGGTACCTCTGTTGATATTGCACTCTATGCAAATGCCGCCACCTTCGCATTCGCCGCATTTACGATCTGGGGACTTAAAGAGATTCCTAAAGGCGCAGCTGCTGAAAAAGCTAAAGATGAAAACATTTGGAAATCACTTCACGATGGCTGGAAATCAGTTAGCGAAACCAAGTTAATTCGAGGCCTCGTCGTGGGCATGATCGGTGCCTTCTCTGCAGCAGGTGCCGTCATTGGTCTTGCGCGCACATTCGTGGGCGATCTTGGTGGCGGAGATGCGGCTTACGGTGTCTTGTTCGGTGCAGTCTTTACCGGTCTTGCAATCGGTATCGCCTTTGGCCCAAAGATATTCGCGCAATTTTCTCGTCGTCGTTTATTTGGCGCTTCTCTTACAACCGCCGGAATATTCCTTGTTCTGCTTGCCTTAATCCCAAACCTTGTTCTGGCAGTCTTTACAGTTATCTTCCTCGGAGCTTTTAGCGGCATCACCTGGGTTACCGGCTTCACGATGCTGGGCATGGAAGTTGCCGATGAAGTACGCGGTCGCACCTTCGCCTTCGTGCAATCACTTATCCGCATCACACTGGTTGCAGTTCTTGCAATCGCACCAGCAGTTGCCGCAGCGTTCGGTGTCCATACCTACAAAATTCAAAACGCAACATTTAACTTCAACGGCGCACAGGTAACAATTCTTATCGCAGGTCTTATCGCATCAATCATCGGCGCAATTTCATATCACCAGATGAAAGATCGCCCAAGTGTTTCGCTCTGGTCAGATATTGCAAATGCACTTAAAGGCGAACTCGGTGGTATCACTGGTGCACCAACAACTGGTGTCTTCATAGCATTCGAAGGTGGCGAAGGCACTGGTAAATCTACGCAATCAAAACTTCTTAAAGAATGGTTAGAGGCGCGAGGTGAAAACGTTGTCTTATCGCGCGAACCCGGCGGCACAGATTTAGGACAAGGCCTGCGCAAGATTTTGCTCGGACACGAAACCGGTGTTATTAGCCCGCGCGCTGAAGCACTTCTTTATGCAGCAGATCGCGCACACCATGTCTTTTCAATTATTCGTCCTGCACTTGCCGAAGGCAAAGTCGTAATTACCGACCGTTACTTTGATTCATCAATTGCCTACCAAGGCGCCGGTCGCGTACTTGCACCCGGAGAAGTCGCACGCATTTCACGTTGGGCAACCGAATCACTTTTCCCAACGCTAACAATTGTTATCGACTTACCTGCTGAAATCGGCATCGGTCGTCTGCACAACCCAGATCGCTTAGAAGCAGAACCACTTGCCTTCCACGAGCGCGTGCGCCAAGAGTTCTTGCAACTTGCCCGCCTTGATCCAGAACGTTATTTAGTTGTCGATGGCAAACAAACAATTCAAGAAATTCACGCCGCGATCATCGCGCGCGTTGGCGAACTTCCTGCGCTAAATAAAACAGATAAGCCTGCAAAGAAAATCTTTAAACGTTAAATGAGCACACCTTCCGTCTTTGACTCTTTAGTCGGCCAATCCCACATCACCGAAATCTTGCAAGGCGCAGTCGCGGCATCGCGCACCAACGCCGAATCCCCCGAAACTTCTAGACACGGAATGACCCACGCCTGGATCTTCACCGGCCCGCCCGGTTCTGGCCGTTCATCAGCAGCCGTTGCCTTCGCCGCAGCCCTGATCTGCCCAAAGGGGGGGTGTGGCACCTGCCAGGAGTGCCGTAGCGCCCTGACCGGGGGCCATCCTGACGTCGAGATCATCCGCACCGAAGGCCTTTCCATCAAGATCGATGAGGTCCGCGAGCTCCTGACTCGCACATCCTGGGCGCCCTCCATGGGCGGCTGGCGCGTGGTCGTTATGGAAGATGCCGATCGCATGACCGAATCCGCCGCCAACGCACTTCTCAAAGCGATCGAAGAACCCGGTGCTCGCACCGTTTGGTTGCTCTGCGCCCCAACGCTTCACGACATCTTGCCCACCATTCGCTCGCGCTGTCGCCACCTGCAACTGCGCACGCCATCAACCCAAGATGTCACCGCCGTTCTCGAAAACCGCGACGGAATTTCACCAGCAATGGCAGATTTCGCAGCCCGCGTTTCCCAAGGCCACATCGGCCGCGCCCGTTACATCGCAACCAATGAACACGTGCGCAGCAATCGCGCCCAAATCATGAAGCTGCCACTACAACTCTCCTCAATCGCCGCAGCCTTTCAAGCAGCGCAAACTCTGGTCGACCTAGCAACACAAGAAGCAAACGCCGCAATTGAAGAACGTGACGAGAAAGAAACCGCCGCGCTCGCCGAGGCATATGGCAAAGGCGCAACCGGTCGCGGCATGGCAACCGGTGGATCAAAGGCGATCAAAGAACTTGAGAAAGAACAGAAATCCCGCGCCACCCGCATGGTGCGCGATTCTCTAGATGGCGCCCTACTTGATATCGCAACTTTCTATCGCGATGTCATGATGGTTCAGGCCGGCGCCACCGATTCCATTATCAACATAGATATGACCGATCAAATAACCGCTTATGCGCATAAAACACCCGCACATGCGACGGTAAAGAAGGTCAACGCCATAATGGAAGCTAGGACCAACTTGAGCCACAACGCAGCACCACTTTTAACCATCGAAGCCTTGATGTGTCGTTTGGCCTAATGAAAAAACGCACCCCTTTTCTAACCGCTCTGACTCTCGCCTTTGCACTAGTTGCAGCAGGATGCGCTTCCAATGTAGCGATTGAAAAACCACTCTCTGATTTAGCCGCCTATGAAAACCAGAAACTCGACTGGGCAACTTGCTACGAAGATTTTGAATGCACCGACCTGCGTGTGCCTATTGATTACGCTGACTTAACAGTTGGAACATTTAAATTAGCCGTTCTTCGCTACAAAGCGCAAGATCAAAAGAACCGCATTGGTTCGCTAATCGTTAACCCCGGCGGCCCCGGAGGTTCAGGCGTTGACTATGCCTATAACGCCGAATACGTCTTTGATCCCGATGTTCTCGACCGTTATGACATCGTGGGCTTTGATCCACGTGGCGTAGACCGCAGCGCACCGATTGAATGCTTAACCGATGAAGAGACCGATGCAAATTACGCATCTGATGCCAAGCCTGACACCGAGGCAGAACTTGAAAAGGCGCTCGCCGATTCAGAAGATTTCATCAAAAAATGTGAAGAGAAGAACGAATTCTTAACCCATTACTCAACTGCTGAATCCGCCCGCGATATGGACATCCTGCGCTCAGCCCTTGGCGATAAGAAGATAAACTTCTTCGGAAAATCCTACGGAACCTACCTCGGCACACTTTATGCCCAGTTCTTCCCCGACAAAGTCGGCCGCATGATTCTCGACGGTGCACTCGATCCAAATATTTCAATCCTCGAACAAAACATTTCCCAAGCAGTTGGCTTCGATATAGCACTAGACGCGTTCCTTGCAGACTGTGCAAAGCAAGATGATTGCCCACTTCCTGCCAATCGCCAAGAAGCAACCGCTGCAATCATCGCGCTCTTCACAACTGCCGCCACCAATCCTCTTCCACGTAAAACAAAAGTTGAAAATGACGACCGCGTTGCCACCGAATCTCTTATCGTTCTCGGCACCGCATCCGCTCTTTACGACGATGTCGACGGATGGCCGAAACTTAGAACCGCATTTCTTGAAGGCCAACGCGGCTTCGGTGACACATTCCTCGACCTTGCCGATCAATACACCGGTCGCTCTTCCGATGGCATGTACATGTCTAACGAACTTGATTCTGGAGCCGTCATTGACTGCCTTGATTGGCCCGACACTCGCAGCATTGAACAAACTAAAGCAGAAGCCCAACGCTTCACCGACCGCGCACCCGTCTTTGGTCCATACCTTGCCTACACAAATATCGCCTGTAAGTCCCTAACACCAGCGCCGAAAGACAAATTAACGCGCACCACAAATAAAATTACTTCAATCAAAACCGCACCGATACTGGTCATCGGTACAACCCGTGACCCAGCTACCCCTTACGACTGGGCAGTTGGTCTCCACGAAATCTTCACCACATCAAAACTAATCTCCCTCGACGCCGATGGCCACACTGGCCAAGGCCGCGGCAGCGCCTGCGTCGATAACGCAGTGGATTCCTACTTACTTCAAGGCGTAACACCAAAGAATAATTTAGTTTGTAACTTATGAACGGACCAAATCTGAAGAACGAAAAGCTAATAGAAATTCAATTTCTTAGAGTTTTGGCCATAATGTCCGTGGTGATATTTCACTTCACTGCACGAAGAGCATCCGAGTTACCCTACGGAAAATGGGTTTCGGGCGAGCCGTGGTCTTTAGGCTGGATTGGCGTTGAATTATTTTTTATAGTTTCAGGTTTTGTGATTGCCTTTTCAATTTCAAGAACTTCAAGCATGAGAAATTTCCTGATAAATCGCGCGATTCGGCTATACCCAGCCTTAATACTGCTACTTCCTGCAGTTTATGTGGTTCAACGATTTACGCCCCACTCTCCTTATTCAGATCGGTCTACGCTCTGGAATCTCATTGGATCTGCGACTTTAATTCCTCCGACAGTTCTAAATCATGTTTCCGATCAAAGTTTTGATTGGCTAACCCTAGTTCTCTGGTCACTAAAAGTAGAAGTGTTTTTTTATTTACTTTGTGCATTTATGGTCTTTCTAATCGGGAAAAATCGCCTATCTCTAGCTTTAATTGTTTTCGTGACGATGATTAATTTCTTAGTAGGGTTAAATGAGTATTTAGATGATGACTCAATTTTTTGGGTAATAAAATCAATAAAGGTTTTCGGCTTTGATTATTTGGCTTGGTTTTTGATTGGGGTTTTGATTTATGATTTAAGATTTAAGCCCAAATCTAAACTTCTTTCGGCGAGTTTAGTGTTAGTTTCAACCTCAACTTTGATTAATTTATACTTTGTAAATGATTCAAGTATCGGTACATCAATAGCTGGATTAGTCGTAGTGGGAGTCGCACTGGCCTTTGGGCTTTTTTGTGTAATTAAGCGATTCTGGATGGAGAAATGGATCTTGGCAATTGGGAATTCCAGTTATGAACTCTATTTAGTCCACCAAGGGGTGGGTTTGACTTTTTTGATTTATTTAGTTAATAGGTACGAGCTTGGGGCCGTAAATGGAACCCTATCGGGCATTTCTATTGTTGCTGTCCTAACATACCTCTGTCATTTGATTTTCGTCCACATAACAGGACCTTTTAATTTAAGCATAAAGAGAGCAATACCCAAGAAATGGTATTAATAATCCCCCCCACATCGTGCAAGGTATCTAAATTTGCTTAGACTAATGGATATCCACTTCCTGTAACTAATTGCATATCTAGATATGATTTGGTGATGACCAAGCTAGCCCCATTCCTATTTTGGAAACTTTGGCTTGCTGTGTTATCAATATCGGTTTTGGTAGTGATTGCAAAATGGCCAAATGCTTCGGGTGAAGATATTACTCATTCTAGAGAATTTTTTCAGCAGGATTTGAGGAGTGACTTTCTAGGCAGTGTCGGAACTGTATTTTATGGCCTAATTCCAAATGGCTTTTTTTCTTGGTATCACAATCTACTGTTGCTTCAAGTTTTGTTTACCAGTGTGGGCTTTTATCTTATCTTTAAAAATAGGACGTTTGCACAATCAAAAATCCGTAATGTTTCTCTTCTATTAATTCTCTACTTTGGAATAATACTAGGTGCTGCTCAATCTAGAGATGGCATTATGCTTGCCTTCAGTGTATTTGGTATTGGGTTGTTTCTGGCTTCTAAAAATGTAAAAATATCAAGTCTTAGATTTGCGATTTCTGTAGTGGCTTGGTTCATCGTTATTCTGGGATTTTCATTTCGTCCCTGGCTTTCTATTTCGCTCGTATTCATTTTCTTGGCTGTATGGAAAATTCGAGACCAAAATAAATCGATTTCACGATTTGTATTAATAGGTGTTATTTTTGTCTTGCTTTCCTCACCAATGATTATTGATCAATCCACGAAAAAGATCTGGAATCTTCAAGACGCTTATCCTCAACAAATTGTAATGATTCACGACCTTACGGCCACGTATTGCTGGAGCGTGAATGCATCGTCAGTCAAGCATGCGGCAGAAGGTTTGAGTGCACTTACTACAAACCCCGAGGCCCTTCGAGAGATCTGTCAATTTTTTAAACCAAATACTTGGCAGGCTGTTTCAGGCTTTATTCCTTCAGCATTACCTACAAAAGGAATGGTAGCCCCGATTAAATTGATTGATCTAAATGACGACTCCCGGTATCAGAAGCTCCAAGAAGAATGGTTTCATGTGATTTCACGCGACCCGTTTACGTATATACAAAACCACATGTCCTTCGGCACTCAAGTGCTAATTTCGGGAGAGTCGCGCAATTTAAGCGTGGTCGAGACGGCGCAAGCACTTCTTGAAGATATTAGATTAGAGACTTCATTTAATTTCCTAGTATCTATCTTTGAATCACCATACGAAATAGTTATTTCGTTGCATCTTCTTTCCCCTCTCGCTTTTCTTATCTTTTTAATTGCAGTTTATGTCAAAGATAGAAAGTTGGAATCTCAATTTTTGAGATTAGCTAGCGTCCGCTATGCCATACTCGCATTTATTTCCTGGATGGCGCTAACTATTCTCGCTTTTGCAAGTGATAACGGAAGATATACATATCAACCAGTCTTTTTCTTGTATTTGGTTATGTTGCTAGAAAGCATCAAGCTTCCTACTGAATATTTCAAAAAGGAAAGTGATTTGAACCATGAAGAGTGATTTCATTACATGCGTAGTACCTGCTAGAAATGAAGCAGGGCATTTGAGAGAAGTAATTTCACAGGTTAAATCAATTGAAGCGATTAAGGACATCATAATCGTAGAGGGTGGATCGAGTGATAAAACATGGAATGTATCCCTTGAATTAGCACAAGAGGATCCCACGATAATTAGAGCATTTCAGCAAACTGGAAAGGGAAAATTTAATGCTGTACAGCATGGCGCCGCCAATGCGAAGTACCCTTATCTGCTCGTGTGGGATGCGGATGGAACGGTTCCACTCGAATGCACCGTAAAAGTAATTGAACACGCTCTCGAATCGGGTCACGCAACAATGGGAGATCGATTGCGAGGTGAAATCGAGCCGGGGGCTATGCGCTTTGCGAACTGGGTCGCAAACTGGGTATTTGCGTTCTTATGGTGGCCAATCCTTCACTCCAAACCTTCAGATATGTTATGTGGAACTAAGATTGTTCAAACTAGTGCCATCACCTCAATTCCCCAATGGTTACTAAAAATCGACCCTTATGGAGATTTTGCGTTGATTGCGAATGCAAGATTCCAGGGCTACCAAATCCATTCCGTGGTTGTTGATTACGATGCTAGAAAATATGGCTCAACAAACATACATCGGTGGAGTGGAGGCTTCCGCCTGCTTTTTACAACCCTTTGTATCTACAGTTGGCTTCTATTACGAAAACGAGAAATTGATGAGCCAAAGTAAAACGTACGAACAATTTCTAGAGAATCAGCTACGTAATTCAAAAATTCAAACAATCCAAGTATATTTTAAGTTTTTATATTCTTTAGTATATTCAAGACTTGCAGGTAAAAGAAATATTCTTGAAATAGGTTCAGGCGCTGGAATTAGTTCTGAATTTTTAAAAGGCCTTCAGGTCACACGTACAGATTTGTTAGCGTGGAAAGATAACGATGTAATTGGTGGTATTGATGCTATGAATCTTCCCTATGAAGATGACGCTTTCGATGGAATTTTTGCCGTTGATGCTTTGCACCATATCCCCTTCCCTGCAAAGGCTCTAACAGAGATGATTCGAGTTTGCGCGCCAAATAATCAGGTGATATTGGTAGAGCCTTACGTATCAATTCTATCATTTCCTGTCTATCGAGTGTTTCATACTGAAAAGACTTCTTGGAAAACGCTAAAATTTCATTTCGATCGTCCGATGGTTGGAGACAAACCAAATGAGGGCGATCAATGCATCGCCCAAAGTATTTTTCTAAATCTTGATAAATGTGATGAATTGAGAACCCTCTCAAGCAAAGAAATTACAATTGAAATTCAATATCTCAGTCCCCTTGCGTTTTTTGCAACGGGTGGATTGACCAAGCCAATCAGAGGGCTATCGATTTTAATCTCGGCACTTATTAAATTTGAGGAGAGAATGCCCCAATTCTTGCTCAAGCAACTTGGATCAAGGATCTTCGTTGTGATTGGAGTTCAGAGTCCCAAAATCGTCTAATCCGCACTAGCCAAGACTCGAAAGCTGCATCCAAATCACGAGCTGCCAAGCCGCGTTCAGGTTCCTCCAATGCTTGGTCATTAGCACCCCTCGGGATAGGGCAAAATTGCCCCATGCGCTTAGACCATGTCTCATATGTAACGTCCCATGATCAATTAGCCGATACCGTGCAACGCCTAGGTTCACGCCTAGGAACAACATTTGTTGATGGCGGTATCCACCCACGTTTTGGAACACGTAACTTCACAGCACCACTTCTTGATGGAAAATACATCGAAGTTGTTTGCCCGCTTGATCACCCAGCTACCGAACAAACACCTTGGGGTAAGGCAGTATCAAAGAAAGCACAGCAAGGGGGAGGCTGGCTTACTTGGGTGTTTAGTACTGAGGACATTTCACCAATCGAAGAAAAATTCGGTCGCAAGGCAGTGGACGGCCACCGCACACGACCAGACGGCACCGACCTCAAGTGGAAGCAAATTGGCGTTAAAGAAATCGAGGACTCACGCGAACTTCCTTTTTTTATTCAATGGCTAACCGAAGATCACCCATCCAAAGATGGAGTTACAGTTTCAAAGATTGAGAAGATCGTTATTTCGGACAAGGACCAACTTTCCGATTCATGGTTTAAAAACGAAATCCTTAGTGGATTAGATCAAATTTCAATTGATTGGGTGGATCCTTCAACACAGGAGGGTGAAACCGGAATCGTTGCGGTTCATTTGAATACGCCGACCGGTGTTGTCAGGCTTGATTAGAAAAATCTTTTCATGGATGACGTTCCAGTCTTACTTCTCGGGTACAACCGCCCAGAATTCCTAGCTCAACGCATTCAAGAACTACGCAAGATTGCCCCGCCACTGATTTACATATCAATAGACGGCTCTAACGAATTAACGGAAATTGAGATTAATCGCCAACTATCCTTGAATCTAGAAGATTGGCCAATTGGATCTTCGATTGTGTTGTGGCGACAGAGTGAAAATTTTGGGCTGACGCGCCACGTAACTTCAGCCATTGGGAGAGTTCTCAAAGAGCACCCCAATGTAATTGTGGTGGAGGACGATATTTCACTTTCGCCAAGTTTCTACACGAATATGATTCGTGGGTTTCGTGTTTTGAAAGAAAATAGCGTGCGAGGAACAGTAGGAGCATTTTCACCCATAAAGCTACCCAAAAAACTTGAGAGATTAAATCGGTGGAGAAAAACCCCCTATTTCTCATGCTGGGGTTGGGGGATATCAAGGGAAATTTGGGAAAAGTATCAAGTGGATCTAAGAAAAGAAAATATAGAATTATCGCTTTCTAAATCAAAAATCTGGAATGACTTATCGAGAACACAAAGAAATGTTTGGATGAGGAGATTCGAAAAAATTGTTTTATACCCACTTGATACCTGGGATGTACAGGTTCAATATATGTCATTCAAATACGACCTCGTTAGTATTCTTCCAATCTCGAGATTCATAGATAATGTTGGATTTTCTGATGAGCGTGGTGCTCATACCAAAGGTAATAAACCGCGATGGATTATGTCAGATGGTTATTCAACTTCTAAAATACACACGAATTCAATTTCAAGGTTATCGCGACCCCTCACAAAACTAATCGACTCCAACACTTTTGCGGGGGATTCTAAATTTTTTCAATGGTGGATGAGCAAGTAGGTCTTACACCCACCCACCCCCAATCGATTACACCAGAACCTCATTACATGGCTAGACCGTAATGAGGTTTTGCTAAACTTAAATAAAAAATTCACACTAATTTCTGGTTGTGAATACTTAAGAGTTGAAACTGCAAGTAAGACCATTTTCTCTATCTTGATAAAATTCTTATCGAGCAGGTCTTCGTAATTAACGCACCTGCTCCAATTCCCAGCGATAGTTCGCAATTATTATCTTTGCTCAAGACAATCATGTTCAACTGAACGGATACGCCCTAAAGCAAATTTTATCGCCCACTCATATATTTGTCAGAATAAAAAGCACGCAATCAAATACTAATTGTTCACCCAATTACAGTTCCACGCGCGTCTTAACGTTTTCTAGTAACTGACTTTTAGTATGATTTAAATCTCTAGTTGTCTATTCATTCCTGTAAGTCACTAAGAATGACAACAGAAACCGCCGAAAGAGTATTTTGGAAGCTCTCTGGAAACTAACTAATTCTTTAAGATGTGTTTTTTACTCCAATAATCAAAACGCAATATTTGCCTTAAACCTTCTTCTATTTTCCCAGCAAAATGTGGAGTATTCGTATCGAAAACGACCAACATTCCCCGTTTTCCTAAAATTGGAGAAAAATCTACAGCGGAGGTATCAAATTCAGGTTGATTACTTTGATATTCCAAGGCAGCAGGATCCTTCATAAATATTTGCTTTCTTAACTCTTCAAAATCATTTGGATTTTGTTTGCTTGTTGTAAATGGACCGGATTCGAGATTTACATCGGTCAAGTACACCATTGCTTTTGTGTAACGTTGTGTATCTATGTGAGGTAAGAAAGGTGATGCTTTAGCTTCAAATGCATGGATAGAATTCGAAGTTGTGGTCTGGAACCACAATTTATGAAATTCTAAGTGTTTGTCGATTTGTTTCATGATTTTTTCGATATCTCGAAACAAATCACTCAGAACTTCAGATTCAGAATTCTCGATATCGGCTTTCTTGAACTCGACTACACCTGGTCGACTTTCTGGTAATTGAAAAAATTTTTTTAACTCATCAATATGCCCTTCATCCAAGAATTGATGTTGGACATAACACCCAGTTGATTTCACTTCTTGAAGTGTCATTTCTGCCTCCCGCTTATTCTCAAGAAAATTGTGCATAGTATAGTCATTATTTCAACCTCCTAGCGGGATGAGTCGGACTTGAACCGAAGAAGTCCGAATTATGAGTCGCCAGAGACTAAGACCTACGCGTTCCCTATTGTGCTCGGGTTGTTGAGATTACACTCAATTTCAACGAGAAACACCCATAGCTCAGCACGCCATTGCACCAACTATTTTTGCGATATCGGCTTATTTCATTTCAGAGATAAAAATCCTTTTAAAAAGTGAGTTATTCTTTTTAATAAAGCAGGAGAGTTTAGGAATAAAGCTAGATTAAGAGCCATTCTTTTATCAGATGCAGTCCGATCATTTTTACCAATCAGAAATGAAGCGAGTGCCGTGAATCCGTAATTTGATAAAATGTATGAAATGTGTTCAATTGATGAATGAGATTGAAGGCGATTATCTTCGTAGTTATCTTCAAAAATGTTTTTTCTACACAGCAAAACAGATACACCTATAACTTCTCTTTTACTTGAATTGATTTCAGTACCTTTTGGCAGCCAAGTTACTGCTGGTTTCAAATCGATTGCCACGTAACCATTAAGACGTGCCCACCCTAAGATTTGTTCCAAGTTTCCGCTTTCATGATAAATGCTATTTAACCAAGTGTGCACAAAAATGAGTGGTTGGTATTTGTCACAAGTTTTAATTGCTCCTTGAAGAATTTCATACTCAGAACCTTGGGTTACTATGCGAATCAGATGAATTTTTTCAAGCGAATGTTCTTTTTCTATTAAACTATCGAGCGTAGTCACATTTACTTTAACTTCTTTCAATACATCATATCTTGAAGAGTGTTGATCGAAACGCCCTGGTATTTGTGGTTTATAAATCGAACTGCAAAGCTCTTGTCTTGTGACATACAGTGTTGCTTCCGATTCTTTGCTCCCTAACAATAAAGGGAATTTGTTAGAAGGCGATTCAAGCAAGTCTGTGTCCGCACCAAATTGTATTTGGTTGATGTTCTGTCTGGAAATCTTTATATCAACTGGGGGATTCGGCGAATTTGTTCCGATGTCAAGGACGTTAAGATGAACATCGGATAGAGTTATTTTTTGGGGCGAAGCGAGAACGGGGGGGGGGGGTGACCTTTTTGAAGAAAATCATCTAGTCTCCTAATTCCCTTGTCGCTATTTCTGTTGTCGGCTTAAGCTACTCCTCTACCTAGCTCCTGATCTTACCTTAAGATTTTTGAGCTTTCCGAATTTGGGCCGACAAAACGATTCGAGATCATATTCTCCGCGAAAAATCTTGTTCGAAAACACCTATGCGCACCTAATCAATCAAGAGGCAGAAACCGCCAGTGGAATGTTCGCCAACGCCTTTAATGCCTAAATTGCAAGAGTGTTAGACAAGTTAGCTATAAATAGTTATTTAAAGTTTAATAGTGAACATAATCGCAGTTCAAGTGGTGGGGCAGATAGGGCTCGAACCTACGAGGACCGGATTATGAGTCCGTCCATGCGTGATTTGTTATGTGTAATTTTCGGGCGGCATCAATTAACCCACATATAGTGTTGTCAGAGACGTTTAAAACAGCGAAGTGATGGGACTTTGATGTAGCCCAGTATGGATTGGATTCTCTTCCGGTTATTCTGAGGTCATTAAATGGCAAATCGTCCAATATCTGAAATCCCGAAGCTTTATCGATACTTATTTTGGAGAAGCCAAGTGATTTGCCGTAACTGTCTGAGCAATCTTGGAAAGGCCTTATGAGGGAACCATTCCACTGAAACACCGCCCCTGCATTTCGCGCAAAATCTTTCCCTTTATATAATCCAGATGAGCCATGTTCAATATACGGCCCAGTGATACTTTCAGCCATGAATACGCGTATTGAGTATTCATCGTCTATCCCGTAAATCCAAAAGAATCCATCAATTTCATGAATATTGGGGTCATATATACTAATCGGAATAGACCCAACGGCATCCAAATTATTTAATTGCAAATCATATTTATATACCTGAGTCTCTAGCTGCTGTGAGTACTCTTCAATTACCAAGTAAAGTTCCCCTTGAACGATAATTGGATAAGGATAAGAAATAGTATGAGTTCGATTCACTCCTGCTTTATCATTTGCATACTTTACAACCGAAAAATTCTCAATGAAGGTTAAACTTTCATTAGTCTCCACTTTGGCAATAGCGGTAACATACTTATCGCCTACGTACCCACATATTTCAAAAAAGATGAGAAGTTTACCTTTGAAAGAAATTAGGAATGGGTCACACACAAAATAATCAGTAAATACAACTCCATCATCCGTTCTAAAATCGAAAAAAGTATAGTTCTGCCCCAGAAGAGGAAATTGGTCTAACTTATAGTCCAGATTATTTACATCGAGCAAACATTTGCCAATAGACCAATAGAATTTATGCGAGGAACCCTTAGGAGTATCCCTAAGGGTCGTCTTTCTATGGGAAAAGTACTTCTTCATATTCATAAAGTTATTACGCCAGCCGCATGTAATCTACCTAAGAGAGATTCAACTTCTTGAAAATTTAGGGATAGCGATTTACAAATTTGTATTGTATCTGTTTTCCCATCTAGCATGTTCAAAATATTCAAGATATTTCTGGCTTCCAAATGGGAAGTATTTCCGTCTTTGTTAATATTTGGGTACAGACCAAGTGAATCGAGCTTCGGTTCACCAACATTGTTATTGATGTAGATTCTATTTCGCTCGAGAATATAAATAATCTCAGAATAAAACTTTATAGATTTAGACAACCCTGCTTCACTTATAAACCCTAAATCATCCAAGGAAGTGTGATATTCAGGATAGTCATGATATTTGTTTGTCATTACTGAACAGACTGGCCAATTTATCGCGGGACTACACCATTGCCTTTCATCACTTCCCCTTTTTAGAAAATCCGACCGCTTAAATTCATAGTTGAGTAGGGCAAGTTCGGCAACTCTATCCGCAAGGGTCATGCCATAACGAGATGGCATGAAAACGAGATCGGAATCTACTCCAACACATGTAAGAACATATCCTGCGACAATAGATTTTGAGATTTCAGTTCGACGCAAGCTGAGGTAATGAATTGCCCCTATAGTTTCGGGTCCAATATAGAAGCGATATGAGTACCTCAACTCATTTCTTAAAGATTTTTTCCAAAGTGAATTTACAAGGCTCATCCAAACAGCTGGACCAGAAAGTTCATTATTTGCCATCTGCGGGTGACAAAAGTAAGTTGAAAAGAAAACTTCTGTATCTTCGCGGCCTGGAATAAAAATCTCGCCAAGTCTCATAACCCCTGGTGGGGAAGTTGTACTGATCCGCACCCTATAGTCCCCCGCTTCAAGAGTTTCAACAACAGAGTAAGGCAAACAGACTCCCCAAGTTTTTGAGTAGTAGGACGTCACATATGGAATTGCTGTGGGTAAATCAGAACGAGTGTGAATGTGGCTTAGCAACTCTTGGAGTTCAAATATCGCATCAATTGACTGAGAGCCAACCACCACATATAGATTCGAAAGCTCCAGATCTATCAATTCTTCGCCATTAGGGCTTACGAGAGATGCGGAGACCAGATTCCATTCATTAGGAACTGTCCAGCCATTAAAATCTGTCCCGCTGGGAATATCAATGAAATTGATTTTTGGGATTAGAAAAGATTCAAGCACGCTCATGGAATCCAAATTTCCTTTTGAAACAATTGAGCGCGGAATCTGGAATGCCTGGATGCAAAAATCCATTGCAGCTTTAGCGTCCTGCTGAAAATCTACATTCTCGGACATAAAATTTCCATGAATTTCAAATCGGCGTACACCTGGTAAATACTTTGGAGAGTCGAGATACCTTTGGAATCCAAATATGGATTATTCATCTTTGAGATACCTTCGACACGAGTAAAACTATAGCCCAAATTAGGAAACTGAAATAAAGATAAATCCACTAGTGCGCTTGAGTAAATAGACCACCATTTTGTCGGGATCGGAGAGCTTTGGAGCACTAAACTAATACTGTCCGAGTTTTCGCTACAAATTTCAGAAATTATAGAAGAGTTGAACTTCAAAATTTCTCGTCTATGCATATAATATTTAACGGAAGTGCAATTATGAAAATTCATGGCGTTAAGGACTAGAAATTCTAAGTCACCAAGGCTCATGAAACCGCTTTCTACCAAAGGACTCCCAAATACACCCAATATGCCTGGCTCTGTTTTCAAATCAGAGAAATCTAGGGATTCACACCGGCGGTGACTCTCGAGCGAATAAACTTTCGAATCCAGCAAATGTGCATAGGAACTATAAAAGCTGAACTCCTTAGTTCTATTTTCTTTCACCAATAATTTAGCAATGGAAACCACTATCAACCCGTCGTCTAAGACAATTTTTCTTGACTTGGAAACAGTTTCGAAATATTCACGACAGAAATATCCCAAGATATTTCCCAGTACAAACTCTATAGTTTTAAAGTTACGGCCGAAAAAAACAAAAAGTGGATGGATTTTTGAGTAGATTTTTTCAGAAAGGAAGAGAGTATTTTTAGGTTTTAATTTCTTAAGCGCATGTTTGTACTGAGTCTGACTTAACTGGGTTTGGTCTGCGAGATCAAAAACGACACAAATATTGAAATAAGACGATCCCACATCATCTAGAAATCTTCCGAGCTCAACAACCTGCTTAGGTGAATTTGTTAGAGATAGAAAAAATCTCATTTAGCTATTATTCGTTAATTTCACATTACGAGTGAAGAGAAAATCTCTCATATTTGAGAATTTCAGTTGACTTTGGTTTGACCAGTTGATTGAAGAGGAAACGCTGTGTTCAAACAAGGCTCCCCTTTCTTTATAATTATTAAAATAGTGCGGTTTGTCAGAAGGTTTATTAAGTCTATAGTCAAAATCACACCCGAAAAGACAAATATCAGTGGCGCCAAAATGAAGCGCAACTAGAATCCCAAAATCCAATACAACATTAGCATTCATATTTTGCACAAGGGGAAACTCATTTACAAACTCTAACGCGATCGACTTCGATAAGAGATTTTCATAACTTTGAAAAAAATCTCTAGAGTCAACTTCTTTAAATAGTGAAGCTAGATTTTCACTCAAGAATACTTCCTGCGTCGCGCTAGTGATAGCTTTCTTCCATTCCTCAGAATGCCCGAACCTTTGATCCGCGCACACATAAATTACTTGATTATTCCAATCCGAAAAATTCTCCCAAATTAAGCGATTTGTGATCAAAACCTTATCAAAAGATTCATAGAGTGCTTGATCTAAAATTAGACTAGGCCCATTTCCAAGTATTGCAATCTTCATTGATCAACCAGGTTAGGCGTCCTGAGCTTTGGTAGTGGAAGAACAGAATCATTTGGCCACAATGCATCCAGCACTTGGTCATCAAACAAATTATAGATTAACTCTAAATGGGAGATTCTAAAGTCTGTCGTTAGAAAAGTTTTGCCAACTATCGGTTGTGGTTCCGAAAATAGATTCGATTTCTCTAGGAGTCGATCAAACAGTCTTCCTAAATCTCTTTTTCCTGCTTTTACAGATGCTATCGCGGTTTCGTGGAGAGTTAGATTCCGTTCGAAAACTGGAAGCGTCTGATGAAGTATGTCACCGGCATCAGGCTGAAGATTTATTCGGTGAAAAGTGATTCCTGTGCTGAAGGGATCCATGAAATAAGTTGGCCAAAATAAGGTGGCAGAACCACGATACTTCGGGGAAAGTCCGAGATGAATATTAAATGTCTCCTCCGGAAGCAGGTCCAAAGTCTCATTTGTTAGCATCCCTGCCCCCATAACAATGCATGCATTTGCACCAAAGGATTGAATTGACTGGTGAACAGTGTTTTCATTGAGTTGATCAGGAGTAATTTTTGTGAGACTGACATGCGGAAGGTACTCGTAGGCACTCAGATCCTTGCTTCCGTAATGCTCACTTTCGAGCCGCTGTCGCAATTTGAAATGGTGACTAAAAAGTTTGCGTTGCGCGGGACTTGGATTCCTATCCTTAACCGGAAAATCTGGTAACAACGACTCTCGTTGCATGAAAATGATTTTAAATTGAACCTGGGAGTGTTGTGTAATGACATCCCTCAGAATGTATTCGTGTCTAGGGTGTGAACCGGAAATTATTAAAACTTTCATTAAATCAATTCCTTCTCAATCATTTCAATTAACTTAAGTACCGAAATTGCCTGCGATAAATCGCAGTCTGTGCTCGCGTAATCGCCAGCTTCCAGGAATTCTCTGAATGAAAATACCTGTGCCTGAAACCCTGGTTTGTATAAAGTTAGTGGTTCAGCTAATTCCAGTGCTACATGAGGGATGTATCTTCTAAGTGGATATTCTGAGTTGGGCTCAAAGATTTCGATTTTATCAAATTCGGATATATTCTCAAAACCTTTTGATAATATGGTGCGCCCTCCACCTGAAATCTTTATACTTACATTTTCAGGCGACCCCCAGTTTGTAAGTAGCGAAATTATATGACCGTCATCCGATTCAAGCTGAACCATAAAGCCATTCCCGGTCTCTTCAATCCCCCCCCACGCTCCTTTGATAACTAAAGGCCCTGAGATGTATTGTAGAAAATCAATCATGTGGCAGCCATTAATTCGAAATTGATCAAACGTTTTAATGGAATCAGGAAAGTTTGCTTGAATAAAGGAAGAAGGATTACTCCTAAGAAAATTACGCATTTTTGAAGCGCTCGCGTAGTAACGACGATTATAAGCAAAAAAGAGCTTATTTTGGTTTTTGTGATTTGCAAACTGCAACAAGTCAGTGGAACGGAGACCACCCGGTTTCTCTATAAATATAGGTAACCCAGTAGAAATAACCTGACTAATCGCAAAAGGTGTAACCGAAGTTTCAAGTGCGATGACAATGGCGTCAACACTGTCGCATTCCTGAAGGAAGCTTGAAAGATTGGGGCTCACTGGAATACTCCAGCGATCTCCAAACGCCTTCAATCTATTTGAGCCCGATCGGCTAAATGCAATCTTCGGTGCGAATCCAGCGTCAAGAAAAGCAGGTAGATGAAAATTGGATATTGGGCCGCTTCCCCAGTAAGCCAATTTGTAACTTTTCATGTGACCCTCCAAGATTTAGTGTAGGAATTCAGGTCAAGTCTCGTAGATTGTAAGTCTTGCTGAGTCAATTTTCTTTTATGTGATAGCTGCATAGCTAGAATTATTATCTCGTTAGCCCTAACAGAACCTTGGAAATCCAACGGATCAGGGCAATCTCCGCTGAGGGAATCCAAGAGAGATTCAAAAGAATTAATGGAGCCAGGTATTAGGTTCCCTTGATCGCACATTGTTGCTAAGTCATATTTCTTCGATGATCCTAACTTAGGTAGATCATTTCGAAAGACCTGGTATTCGCCAGAAAAATTTAGCGATACATGCCCTTCTTCAAAAAGTAATAATTGCATTGGAGTAACTCTAGATAGTTCGCTGTACTCAAATCTAATTCGCTTCCCTCCAATTAGAACTTGTATTTCTCCGATGGCGGTATCAAATTTTGGACGATTTTTTTGAATTGAAAATTTCAGATTACCCGATATCTCAAATTCTTTTTGATCAAGTGTGAACAATTCATTGAGCGAAGCTAACCAATGAACACCACCAGAAGCAAGGCACATTGCGCCTCCAATTGAACTGAAACTAATTAATTCACCCAAATCAAATCTCTCATTCAACCGAGAAATTCCAGAGGTGACTCCAAGTAATTTCCAACGGTTATGAGATCTAAATTGTACTTTCGGATTAGACGCTTGCAGTGAAACCAATGTATCTAATTCAGACAGGCTGTTAGTCAAGAGCTTTTCTACAATGAGATATTTAGGGCTAAGCGCTACAGCCATGATCGCATTTTCAAGATGCGAGTCTGCGGTTGTAGCAACAACAATATAGTCAAAAACAGATTCTAAATTTTCTAATTGGTCTACCAAGGTCAATTCCTGAATTTCTTGTTTGAGATCAGCTGACTTCTTTGATTCCCGTTCGCACAAATACATCGAGTGACCCAGCTTTACGCCCGCAAGTAGATAATTTTTCCCAGCACTACCCCCGCCGATTACCAAACCTTTCATGCGCCCTAAGATCTTCTTTTTAAGATTGAAGAAACGATCTCAAGGTCGAATTCCGTATCAATATCGTAGGCATCTTCTTGTGAAATATCTACATAACCAACTCTGGTTTGAAATGTGTTTAAACCGTCGATGTTGTATTCCTGGTTCATCAAGGCATGCTTTGCCAATCCACACATTGTGCCCCCATTAAAGCGCACCACCCTTGGTAACTCCTGACGATTAGACCAAAGAGTGTGCGCATCTATTTGATTAAAAGGAATAATGGTTTCATTTTTTATTACTTGCATCGCCCTGTAAGGATGGTGCTCAATTTCGTTCACAGTAAAAACCCAATCAAAATTGCCGGATTGAATTTTTTCTACTGTTTCATTTATTTGTGATACTTTGCGAAGTGGAGTTGTTGGCAGAAGCGCGCAGAAACTATGCGGAAGTTCATTCCTAGACTTTAAAAACTCCATCGCAAACTTGTACACCAAGAACATGTGTGCGGTATCGGTGGCAGTGTCCTCTGGCCTTAAAACCGGGCACTCTGCGCCATAATTCAAGGCTACTTGTTGAATTTCAAGGGAGTCGGTCATGACTATGACGCGATCGAGATTTGATTCCAGTCCCGCTTTGATTGCATGCGCAATCAACGGGACGCCGTCAAGTAACCTCAGATTCTTGTTAACTATGCCTTTCGACCCCCCTCGAGCGGGGATTAATCCAACGGTTGACGCCATGGCTTCCTTCATTCTCTCAATTTCTTTAGACTAGCATTTGACAATGAAACCATACCGAATTGAAGCAAATTAGTGGAGGCAAGACCATGGAACCACTAATTTCTGTTGTAGTTTGCGCCTGGAATGAAGAGTTATATATCCAAACTTGTATTCGATCACTCCTTAATCAGAAAATTGAAGCGCCATTTGAGATTATTCTTGTAAATGACGGCAGTACAGACTCAACTTTGAAGGTAATGGAAAACTACCGAGATATCGAAATGGTAAAAATCAAGTCAAACGTCAGAAATATGGGAATTGGGTATACATCCAATGTGGGAATCAGAATGGCACATGGTCGATACGTGGTGAGGGTTGATGCGGACGACTATGTCTCTGAGTATTTCCTTCAAACACTATTTCTCGCGATGAACGATGTAGTTACTCACAAAGCAGTCAGCTGCGATTATCATTTAGTCTCTAAAAATGGCGAAATAATCGGTAGGAGAAGTTTTCCAGATGCTCCTATCGCATGTGGAATTATGTTCGAAAAGGAAGCACTAATAAACATCGGACTCTACAATGATGATTTAAGAGTCTTTGAAGAGAGAGAACTACTGGAAAGGTTTATTCGAAGTTACAAGATGTTGAATTTACCGATAAGTCTATACCGGTATAGAATGCATGAAGCAAATACCAGCCGGGCGACATTAAACTGAAAGTAAAAATCATGAATGCACCTCAAACATTAAGATTCGATAATAACTTTCACCTCCTGGCGGAGATTGGCGTTAATCATGAAGGAGACATAAATACCGCAAAGAAAATGTTTCAAGAAGCCAAATCTGCAGGGTGCCACAGTGTAAAGCTTCAAGCATACAAAGCTGAAAACTTAGTTACTCGAGCAGCGGCCGCTTACTGGGATACATCCAAAGAAGAGACTAAATCTCAAATTGAATTGTTTCGAAAATATGATCGTTTTAGTATTTCTGACTATATAGAGTTATCAGATTTTGCCCACTCAATAGATTTACAGTTTGGCCTTTCCATCTTTAATTTGGAATGGATTGAACCTTTAAGCGAAGTTGTTGACTACTTCAAAATTGCATCTGCTGATATCACTTGCACCCCCCTTTTGGAGAAAATTTCTAGATTCAATAAACCAATAATTCTCTCAACTGGCGCTGCAACTTTAAAAGAGATTCAAACAGCGGTTGATACACTTACTCAAAACGGCAATAGCGATGTAACTTTATTACACTGTATACTTAACTACCCTACAGATTTATTTGACTCAAACCTTAAATTCCTTTCTAACTTACGTCTTAACTTTCCAGAATTAAGAATTGGACTTTCGGATCATGTTGCTGAAATTGAATTTGTAAGGTTTTCCATTGCCAGGGTATTTGGGGCGTCGGTGATTGAAAAACACTTTACCAATGACAAAAAACTCCAAGGTAACGACCATTACCATTCAGGAAGCGCAGAAGACTTTGCCAACATTCTCTCCATTGTTAAGCAAACAGATTTGCTGATGGGTTCCGGAGAAGAAATTTTGGAATGTGAGATCCCTGCGCGACAAGGAGCCCGCAGGAGTATCGTTTATTCTAAAGATTTGGCACTTGGTGAAGTGATCGAATTTGAACACCTACTTTTCAAGCGACCGGGTATAGGAGTATCTCCGACTCAATACGCAGCTATTGTAGGAAAGACACTGTTGCAAAACGTAAGCGCCGATCAGTTGGTGCAATTATCAGATTTCACCTAAATGATTTTGGTACAAGCAAGATCGACTTCTAAGCGACTCCCAAACAAATCGCTTCTTAGTATTGGTGGAGTGGCAATAATCGAATGGGTGTTATCGGCTTGTCTTGATCTTGAAAATGAGCATACAGTGGTTCTCTGTATCCCAAACACAACAGAAGAACTAGAACTTGAAAGCTTTGTGCGATTCAAATTTCCACGAGTTCGCATATTCAAAGGCAGTGAGGAAAATGTTTTTCAAAGATTTCAAGGAGCGTATAAATCACACCTCGATGAACTCTTGGCTGAAAACATCTCTAACGGAGTGATCAGAATCTGCGCTGACCGACCACTACTTTCAAGGTATCTGATTTCAGACCTCGTTCATATCGACCATGAAGTAGATCAACTGCTTTATAACCATTTCAATCCACTCAGAGTCGGCCCAATAGGCATCGGCGGGGAGTCCATGTCACGATATCTAGCAGAGAATTTATTTACAGGAAAAATGTTTGCCCTTGCAAATTTTGAGCATGTAACTTCTGATTTATATCAAACCATGCCAGAAAATTGTAAGTTTATAGAAACCTTCCCTGAAAAATACTTTGAATCCTCCTTTGACTTAACTGTAGATACTGCGGAGGATCTGAAAATGTTGAATCAATTAGTTGTTGATTTTCATATAATTCCGGGAGGGGATATTTCTGCGAGCCAATACAGAGAGATAGGAAACTTTCTATGCAAAAAATAGAGTTCGGGGACGAGTATTTTAGTAAACGAAATTTGAATGACTTAAGCCGCATGAAGTCCTTTGCCCTTGAAGCCCAGTTTATGCACAAATATGTTGACAATACTGGAATAGTCTGCGATGTTGGATGCAGCACTGGAGAATTTCTCAAATTCATTAATTGGCAAGGCAGAAAATTTGGTATTGAAATTAATTCTTATGCTGCGAAGGAAGCAAAAAAATCGTCCATTCAAATAATTGAACAGCTGCAGGATGCTATTGAAATTTTTGACGTGATTGTTCTGCGAGGAACCATTCAACACCTCCCTTCACCTTTTGAGACAATAAAAACCGCTTTCGATAAACTACGACCCGGCGGAGTCTTATTTTTAATTGCGACTCCTAACACAGACTCGATCTACTTTCGCATTTTTGGCGACTTACCTGCCTTTGATTTTCCGCGTAACTATTGGTTACCAGGTTTTAAACAGTTGAAACTTGTTTGCGAACGTGAGGGCTTCTCTTTTTCGGGAGTCCAATACCCGTACTTAAAGTCCGGTTACGCTTCGAGATGGGATTTCGTCAAGTTTATCGCAAGAATTTTCCTTAGAACACCTCGACTAGGTTGTGCATTTCCTAGAAATATGATGAATCTAGCCTTTACAAAACCTATAACCAGAGACAACGCATAGGAACCGTTTTTGTCTTGATAGAATTGAAAAATAAGGAAGAAAAAAATTTAATGGCGAACCTTGATTAAAATTAATTTTACAGAATTGTTTCTACTCCAGATTTTAGTATATTGAGTGAGCGATTTGCCAAAAAACTTCTTGTATTTTAGGAAAAGCTGAGTAAATTATTTTGAGCACCCGATCATCTCTCGACCACTAGAAACTAATTTCCATGCATCCAACTTCTCACTATGACCAAGTATGTCAAACGTAGAAACAACGAATCAAAATGTTCTTGCGGAATACAGGAAGGTTTCACGTGATATCGTCTTCCCGTGGAGATCTTTCAGGGAAAATTTGAATCACTTGAAACCGCACTTAGAGAGCAAAAATTTATTAATCCCAGTGATGCGTTTTCTACAGAAAGATGGAAGACTCGCCAGCAATTATTTTTGGATATGTCTAGAGAAGGGATCTCACCGAGACATTCAAGCCTTGTTCGTTTTTTAGAAGAGAATGAACAAATCGAAATCGTTTTAGATATTGGAGGAGGTAGTGGTTGGATTTTCCACTTACTCCGAGCGAGGATTCAAAGACCTTTAACTTACATTAATTTAGAAATTAAAGAAATTTGCGATGAATTTTCAAAAGAATTTAAAGAGACGCACCTAGTACAGTTTGTAGATTCCTGGGAACCAATCTTTCGACTAGAAAAAATCTCTCTCGTTTACTCCAATTCTACATTGCAATATATTTCTGATGAAATATTTTTTGAAAACTTCAAAAAGATTCATCATCCTCAATATCTAGTGCTTGACGATTTTATTGCTACAAGTTCACAAAGTTATTGGACGCTTCAAAACTACTATGGAAATTTTATTCCGTATTGCTTCCGAAATTTAAATGAATTCAATCAAAAACTGCTAGCACAAGGATATTCGGTTGTATCGGCGGAAGATTATCCACAAACTCTGGCATCTGGATTTGACTATGGGAGTGAAAGGATGCCCCAAACGATGGTTTACAAACTATTATGATGAGCAACTCTCCATTATGTTAAATTTGAGCATTAACTAAGAATTAGGTTGACTAACTGCCAAGTCCGAAGCGGGCATTCGAAAACCATGGGGTATATTCGGTGTCAACGATAAGCTAAAAAGCTACAAAAGAACAGGAGTTCAGAATTGCAATGCAGAATTTGTAGCAAAGACATTGAAAATGTGGTCGATTTTGGATCGATGCCGATTGCCAACAACTTCGTCAAAGAGATTGAAAGTGACAATTACAGGTTCAACCTATCTGCTTCATTCTGCCAAGATTGCCATCTCTTGCAAATAGATGAACAACCCGTTAAAGAATTAATGTTTCATGACGAATACAAGTTCTTTACTGGATTATCGGAACACATGCGAATTCACTTTCATGAAATGTTCGAGGAATATTTTAATGAAGTTCTCGCTGATTCAAAGGAAGTCTTTATTGTTGAAATTGGATGTAATGATGGAACACTTCTAGAAGCAGCAAAAAATCGCGGTTTGCGTCACTTAGGCATTGATCCATCTGCAAATGTTGTGGCAAGAGCAAGGGAACGTGGAATATCAACCGAAATTGCTTTTTTTGATTCAACTGTGGCAAAGAATGTTAAAACTAGTTATCAGAGTGCTGACTTGATATTTGCGGCAAACGTTGTGTGTCATATCCCGGATCTATTGGATTTTGCAACTGGAATCAATATGTTACTTCATGAAGACGGAAAGTTTATTTTCGAGGAACCTTATGTAGGAAGCATGATTGAAAAAACATCCTATGATCAGATTTATGATGAGCATGTTTACATTTTTGGAATCCTAGCAATTCAAAAAGTTTTCAACTTGGTTGGGTTGGAATTGATAGATGCCATTCCACAATCAACTCATGGTGGTTCAATGAGATACGTAATTGCACATCGTGATAAATTTCAAATTAGCGACAATGTGGCTAGGCTTATTGATCAGGAATTAGAACGTGGATATGACCAAGTTGAAACTTACAAGAAGTTTGGATCTGAGTGCGAATCTAGAAAGTTTGAACTTTTAAAACTGCTGAAAAAACTAAACTCACAAGGCTACAAAGTAGCTGGGTACGCGGCGACTTCAAAAAGTACAACAGTGTTAAATTACTGCAAAATTGATTCGCAATTAATTAGCTATATCTCCGATTCCACTACGGATAAACAAGGCAAGCTGTCTCCTGGAATGTATATCCCAGTGGTTTCGCATGAAACCATGCGTGCCAATCCGCCGGATTATTTAGTTCTGTTTGCATGGAATCATGAAATTGAGATCCTTCGAAAAGAGTCCATGTTGACGTCACAGGGAATGAAATGGATTAGATTTGTTCCAAAAGTTGAAGTAGTGGAATTTCATGAAAACTAAACTCTCGTTTGCTAACCCAGCTAAACAAAATGAGAAAAGCCGCCTTCAAATTTTTGAAGCGATTGAAAGAGTAGTGTATTCAGGAAATTATATCTTAGGCTCAGAAGTGCAAGACTTCGAGATTGCATTCGCTGAATATATAGGGGCCAGAAATTGCGTGGGAGTAAATTCAGGAACAGATGCCCTTATTTTGTCGTTGAGGGCGCTAGGAATCGGCCATGGAGATGAAGTCATCACTCCATCTCATACGGCGGTTGCTACCGTAGCTGCTATATGCACAACTGGCGCAAAACCTGTTTTTGTTGATGTAGATCTAGATACATTTACTTTGATTCCCGAATTGGCCGAGCGAGCCATAAACAGAAGAACAAAAGCAATAATTGCCGTGCATCTATATGGGCACCCCTGTGATATGGATCGCCTATTGGAATTGGTTGATAGGGTGGGTATTCATTTAATTGAAGATTGCTCGCAGGCGCACGGTGCTGAATGGAATGGAAAAAAAGTTGGATCATTCGGATCGGTATCGTGTTTTAGTTTCTACCCCACCAAAAACTTAGGTGCAATTGGAGATGGCGGTGCAGTTTTAACAAATAATGATGAACTGGCCGAAAGAATTCGACTTATTCGCGAATATGGCTGGGATTTAAATAGGACGTCATTAGAAATTAGCGGAGTTTCAAGATTAGACGAGATTCAAGCAGCAATTCTGAAAGTAAAGCTCGCTGATTTAAAAAAATCGATTGAACGTCGAAATGAAATTGCTATGTTGTATAGAAATGGAATAAATAATTCTGAAGTTATCTTGCCAACAACTTCAATTAACGCTATTCATGCTTTTCATTTATTTGTAATTAGAACAAACATCAGAGAAAAAATGATTAAAGATTTTAGCCGACTTGAAATATTTCCAGGAATACACTATCGGAAGCCGGTACATGCGCAACCAGCATACTTAAAGTATCAACCGATGGACGGGGACTCGTTGGCAAATACAAACCATTTAGCTGCAACCGTGCTTTCGTTACCGATGTATCCGGAATTAGATGAAAGCGATGTCAACCGAGTTATTGAAGGGATAAACAATGTTCAATCGTGAGGAATTTGAAAATGATAAAGTTATTGATATTCAGAATGCCTATTTAGACTCAGATCTTAGGAGAAAAGGTCTAGATTTCGTCATTCAGTCAGATAAGCATAAATATGGTTATTTTTGGACTTGGATGGGATTGCCGATAATTCAGATGCCAGAAGATATAGTGTTAACTCAAGAAATTATGTGGGATACCAAGCCGGATGTAATCATAGAAGCTGGTATTGCATGGGGCGGAAGTTTAGCCATGTACGCTGGATTCCAAGAACTCCAAGGATTCGGACATACGTTTGGAATTGATGTAACGATTCCCGATCACAATCGGGAAGCAATTCTAGGAATTCCAGTTGCTGATCGAATAACTTTGATTGAGGGATCATCCACTGACCCTTTAGTTTTTTCTAGAATAGCTAATGAAATTCCTGCCGACGCAAATGTAATGCTTGTTTTAGATAGCAACCATACCCATGAGCACGTCCATGCTGAATTGAAACTTTGGTCTCCATTATTAAAGAAAGGCAATTACATAATAGTTTCTGACACAATTGTAGAGAAGATTCCTCTTCAAACTCATCGTCCTAGGCCATGGGGACCGGGGAATAACCCAATGACAGGAATGCATGATTTTCTTAAAAATAATTCGAATTTTACTTTTGAAAACATGTATTCTAAGAGAGCTATAAATTCATTCAATCCAAATGGCTACTTACTTTGTACGGAATAGTTTCTAAGGGGAATGGGTTTGCCAACTCTCGATGAGAATAATTCTTCAATTAAGCGAGCTCTTGTAACTGGTTCGTCTGGAAATATCGGCAGCACTCTAGTCCCAAGATTACTTGCTGAAGGCTGGGAGGTATTTGGTGTTACAAGTCGGCCAGGTATCTCCAGCCATCCGTTATTTCATGAGATTTATTTTAATTGGCATGCCCCTAAGAAGATTTTAGTGCCTCAGATAGATGTAATTTTCCATCTCGCTTCTCAGAATAGCGCCTATGAGGCGCGAGAAAATGTGGTAAAAAATGTCACAAATACTCTTTTAAGTTTTGTGACAATTATTGAAAGCGTGAAGGAGTCTGGCTCTAGACCGGTCCTAATACAGACAGGATCGATTAGTGAATACGGACTGGAAATGCCTGCTTCTACTGATACAAGCTACCCAAATCCCCAAACTTTCTATGAGTGCAGCAAGTTAACTACGCAGGTCTATGGTGATCAATATGTAAGGGAAAATATTGTTAGCCAAAATTTTGTACTCCGCCTTTCAAATGTTTACGGAAATAATCAGAGGACAGATGGCGCTCAACGAGGTTTTCTAGACCGTTGTATCAGATTGGGAATATCTGGACAACCTCTGACTTATTTCGGAACCGGCAACTATGTTCGAGACTACATTCATATTCAAGATGTCATTAATGCACTTCTTACTTGTTATGAATATCGACGAAAACTAGAGCATCGATCTTACGATATTGGAACGAATGTGGCGACAAGTGTTTTTGAAATGCTTCAAATAGTCATTCGAGAAATAGACGATATTGCTAAAATTCGAACAAAACTTTACCAAAAAGATTTTCCAGCGAATAGCTATGATATTGAAAAGCGCAATGGATTTGTGCGGCAAACCACGTTCGGGTATGAAACAGGTTGGAAAGCAAAGATAACTCTGTCTGAAGGTATACGAGAGTCTGTATACTCGATTTTTACAAGGGACTCAAAGATTTAACTCAATCTAAGTCTGTTCGATTACTATTCTAAGAGCGGATTATCAAACCATTGAAATTGTTGGGTTAATTTTAAATCTACGAAGGAGACCCCGGTGACTTAACTTCATCGCCGGTTCCGCAGAGTTAACTTCGCCAACAAGGATAATGGTATATCTTTTACCAATGGAATACACAACTTCTTCAATTAACGATGTCTTATTGCAAGATTTAGACGTTATTAGTGATGATAGAGGTCAATTGACTGTTATAGAAATTCAAAAAACCTTCAAAATTCTGTTAAGTAGAGTTTTCTTTATTCAAACTGACGGCCTAACTACAAGGGGTGGTCACGCACACAGATTATGTAATCAAATTTTTATATGTAACTCAGGAAGCGTAAATGTTTTATGCTCCGATTCAAAAGAGATTACAAATTACTATCTACAAGATTCTACCTTTGCTCTTTTTGTTCCTAAAGGAATTTGGGTCGAACTTGAGTTTCAAAGTCCAGCACTTATCACAGTGCTTTGTGATCAACCGTATATGGAAGCCGAATATATACGAGACGTAGAATCTTTTAACTTAGAAAAGAGTATTTAATGAAAATCATTATAACAGGAGGTTTAGGTCACATAGGGTCACGACTAATTCGTGAAATACCCGAATTAATTGACGTATCTGAGATTGTAATAATTGATTCCCTAACCACTCAGCGCTATTCGTCACTCTTCGAGCTCCCATTGAAAACGAAATATACTTTCATACAAGATGATATTCGCCGACTTAACGCTTCCAGTATTGCAAGGTGTTCAGATGCTAATTTGTTAATCCATTTAGCAGCGATAAACGATCTAACTTCTGGAAAACTAACTTATGCCGACTTAGAAGCCAATAATCTGGCCGCTACCCTTGCTGCTATTTCATTGTGTGAAAAGTTTGAAATACCATTAATCTTTCCTTCAAGCACTAGCATCTATACATCAACAGGCTTAAATATTCTAGAAACTGAACCACTTGAGAGTAATCCGAACATATATGCGCGATGTAAGACAGTCGAGGAAGAGTCTGTAAATAATTTTTTCGCTCGAGGAGGGAAGGGAGTCATTTTTAGACTTGGAACGATTCATGGAAAATCTGAGGGTATGCGATTTCATACAGCAATCAATAAATTTTGTTTTCAAATTGCAATCGGAGAGCCGATAAGCATATGGAGGTCAGCGCTAACTCAAAAAAGACCCTATCTTGGACTGATTGACTTTGTGAATGCAATTTGTTTTGTTATTTCGAATAAAGCAATTTATAATGAAACTTATAATCTAGTCACCAAAAATTATTCGATCACTGATATCCTGCAGATTTTCGAAAGTGTCACAAACAAGAGCATTAATATAACTATAGAGGATAACGATCGTATGAATGATTTAGATCTTCAGGTATCAAATGAAAAATTCGTAAGCACCGGCTTCAGTTATAGAGCGTCGATTGAAAATGATATCTCTGAAACCTTAAAGTTATTGGGTGATTTAAGGTGACCACGAATGACGATTTTCAGAAGAAGTATTCCAAAGTCTGGACGCGGAAAATCAACCGATATTATGATGATAGGGGCCATTTTCTAGAGCACTTCAGACAAAATCAAGCTATAGATATTGATGTTAATTTCGTTCAAGACAGTGTCAGTTTTTCGCACAAGAACGTGCTAAGAGGTTTACATATTCAAGAGAATCAATGGCAATTATCTACTTTATTAAGGGGATCAGTAAGGTATTTCGTTCTAGATGTAGATCCGAAATCCAGTGACTATTTAAAGTTACATATACTAGATCTCTCTACTGAAGGTACATCTCAGGTCTTGGCAGCGCCTGGAGTGGCTCATGGCTTTTTTGCCGAAAGTTCAGAAGTCGTGATGGCATACAAGACCTCCACGTACTATGACGATTCATTACAGTACGGGATTAACTTCTCTAGTTTTAGTGATCTAAACATTACATTCGGCAATTCTATTAGATCAATACGCGATATGAAGTTTGTTGGACTAACAAAGATTCTTAGTAATGAAAAATTTAACGAATTTCAATCTAGAATTATCTGATCGAATCATTGATTAATTATGATGAAACCGAAGGAAGATATAACAATTTTACTATTGGTCAAAGATAGATTTGACTTTTCGAAGAGATGGTTAGACTACGCCGCTCTAACTCATCAGAAATTTCCGGTTGTGGTTGCAGACGGAAGTACAGAAGACCAACTCCGCCATGAAGTTGAAAAAATATCAGGTCTTCTTGACATTAAGTACATTTATCCAGGTCCAGATTTGAGCATTTCAGATTTTATTTCGAAAACGATTATTGCGTTGAAATCAGTTCAGACAAAATTCACATTTATGGCCTCCGATGATGACTTCTATTTTAGTGATGCACTTGAAAAATCAATGATTTTTCTCGAATCAAGAGCTGATTTTGTTTTATGTAATGGAGGTGCTTTAGATTTCGGTCTATCAGTTCGCCCTACGTCGAAAAATTCCATATTTGGCGAAATACGTTATGTCCGCAAGCTTGGCCAATTTGACTCTTATTTAGAAGACGATCCATTCAAGCGTATATCAAGCTATCGAAAGACTAAGCGTTCATACTGGCATTCTGTGATTACTACCAAATCCCTATTGAGATCATGGGAGATTGCAGCGGAATTGAAATTGACTCGCTATGACACATTAGAAGATTTCTTAAATCTATACTGGCTTACACAAGGCAAATACATGAATTTAGAAGGTGAAACATTATTGTTTCACCAAGTTCACGATACTATGATTTCTCAGACTCTCGAAAGTGATATTTCAAGAGAGAGTAATGAAGTGTGGAGAGCGGAGAATCGGAGAGTCGAGGACTATATTTCCTTGATTCTGGGTGGTAAATCGATTCAAGGGGAAGCGGCTCCGATTTTAGTTCAATCGAAGAACCCCAAGAAATTTTCTTTATTTAAGCATCTAAATCGGTCCTGCAATTTCACCTCTACGCTGCTTAAAAAAATTCAATACAAAATTAAGGAGAGGTTAAATATAGAACCAAAATTGGTTCTAACTGGACTACAAATATCAGAAAATACACTCCTTCAAATCAAAGAAATTCAAAATTTTCTCACAAATGTTAAAAAGCGGACTTTCGACCGAGACATGAGCTAATTTAGAACTGTCTTCCCATTCACATCACCCATTGGGATCCGCTGGCACTCATTTCTTTCTAAACGCATTCGGATGGACGCAAGTTGCTAAATATCTTGTCTCATGAATGATATTCCTATCCCAGCTCCTGGATACCAGTGATCTTTGGGCACCTCGCGAAAAAAAACATATTGTCTATTATTTGCGATAGAAAAATTTCGAAGCGAATCGGAAACATGAGAGTTATCTCCAAGAATAAATGATTCTTGTTTCAAACTCTTTTTGATTGTTTCATATTCGCTTCTTTCATAATCAAAATCATGATTCGAGTCATTAATAAACAAATCAATCGTAACATTAAGTTCTTTAAGCGATTGAATTGAGTCCCCATAAATTATTTCACCAAAACTTGAATAAGGCTCTGAATACATGCCCCCTGCATTCGGATCAATATCAGTTCCGTAGTAATACCCCTCAGCTCCGTCCTTTGCATTATTCATAAGAGCTAAGGACAAGATGCAGCTCCCCATTCCTTGCGCTACGCCAGTTTCTACGATTGTCGCTGGCTTCAAGATTCTTGCAATTGCATACCAACCTATCCGTCTCGCGTACTCAGCTTTTGAATCTCTAAGCTTGCTATTTTGGGCGAAATATTTCGCGATATGAGCGTGGAGACTTCCATCGTTACGAACTTCAGAGAAGTAATACATTACTAATTCATACTTAACATTAAGAATAAGTGCCAGTAACGAAGCCAAATCCATGAGATTTGATTCCTCAAGCTCATAGTAGAAATTGCTAAACTCAGTTCTACTTGATGACCAATCTTCGATCTCTTCTAATTTCTTTGAATAGTAGGTCAGCGCTCGTTTTCTTCTCGTCAAGTAGTGCTTTAAAATTAGAACGTTTCTCGGCGTAAGTCTAAACATATTCTCATCTCCAATTCATTAAGCCTATTGGATAATCGCGATCTCTCATATTTTTATGAGTCTGCGAATCTCATCGCGAATATTTAGTACAGGTGTCCAGTTAAGCTCACTACGAATTTTATTTGAGTTGATCGCATATCTAAAATCGTGGCCAAGACGATCTTGTACAAATTCGATTCTTTCTTTTCCAAAACTAAATTCATTTAATATTATCTCGACTAGTTCTAAATTAGTTAGATGTTCTACATCTCCGACATTATAAATCTCTCCCGATTTACCATGGTGGAAAACCAAATTTATCGCTTTGCAGTGGTCATCGACATGAATCCAGTCCCGCGTATTCAATCCGTTTCCATATACGGGGACTTGTTTTCCTTCTTTAAGCAATTTAATAAAAAATGGAATTATCTTCTCTGGAAACTGATTAGGACCGTAATTGTTTGAGCATCTGGTGATTACGACATCTGAGTTAAAAGTTTTTTTATATGAAAGCACAAGGAGGTCTGCAGCTGCTTTAGAAGCGCTGTATGGAGATGAGGGATCCAGTGAATCAGACTCAACTGAGTACCCATTCAAAACGCTCCCGTAGACCTCATCGGTTGATATTTGCAAATATCTTTTGGAGTATTTATGAATTGACTGAAGAATATTTGCAACCCCTAGATAATTGGTTTCGATGAATTCACGTGGTGAAGATATTGATCTATCTACATGTGTTTCTGCGGCAAAATTAATTATTCCATCTGAATTTCGAATCAAATCATCAATCACTGGAGCATCTAGAATGTTACCGTGAACGAATTTAAACCTTTTATTTTCCTCAAATCCAACTATGTTTTGATAACTTCCAGCATATGTAAGGGCATCAATTACAATGACGTCCCAGTCCTCAAACCCCGGAAGGTCGTTTTCCAATAGCAACGCAACAAAGCGTGATCCTATAAATCCAGCACCACCAGTCACAATTATTTTGGGCATGGAGGTACTATAACCTTATGAAGTCCCAAGGAATACTATTAGCTGGCGGATTAGGAACAAGACTTGGCCCTCTGACCAAGTCGGTAAATAAGCATTTTTTGCCGATATTCGATAAACCAATGATTTTCTATTCAATAAGTACGATGCTACTTGCGGGAGTAAAGAGTCTGACGCTCATAACAAATGCTGAGCATGTTGAATCGTTTCGAAACCTACTTGGCGATGGAAGTCAATGGGGCATCGAGATAAATTTCGCAATCCAGAATAGTCCAGAAGGAATTCCACAGGCTTTTTCTATAGCTGAACCGTATCTGGAAGAGAACACTCACATTATACTGGGGCTTGGAGATAATATTCTTTATGGTCTAGGTACGGGTAGAAGTCTTTCGGCGAATGTAATCCCAGAAAAAGCTTCAATATATTGTTTTTCGGTTTCTAATCCAACTGATTTTGGCGTCGTTGAAATCAATACACGCGGAATGATCATGTCTCTAGAAGAAAAACCATCTCTTCCGAAGAGTAACTTGGCAATCACCGGATTCTATTCTTTTCCTTATGATGCGATTGAAGAGAGCAAGAAACTCGTAAAATCTGCGCGAGGTGAGTTTGAGATAATTGACCTACTTAAAGTTTATGAAAGTCAAGAGAGATTGCACGCGAATGTTTTACCGCGGGGCACCGCCTGGTTGGATGCTGGATCTCAGGAGGGACTTCTTGAATCTTCAGAGTTTGTCCATGCATTACAGAAACGCCAGGGGCTACTTGTAGGGTCCCCAGATGAAGCCGCCTGGCAAATTGGAAACATAGACTCTGAACAACTAGCCCGTAACGCAACCAAATATGGAAAATCGGAGTACAGGACAGCACTTTTAGCCTTAATTGAAGGGGCAAACTAGTTTTGAGAAGATTACCAGACTGGTTATCTACAAAAATTCTTGGTCATAGCCTGAAAGAAGAGTCCGGCGATCGATTGATTAGATACGGATCTTCATATGGAGGTTGGACCATTTGTCGATGCGCCAAGCACTTTAGTGATGAAGGAATTTTGATAAGCGCTGGAATAGGCGAAGATATATCCTTTGATGTGGATTTACTCAGAACCTCAAACTTGTTGGCAATTTTGATAGATCCAACTGATAGGGCTGAGAATCATGTGAAAGCTTACCTATCATCCTCGGAACAACTTGCGGAACCCACCTACACAAATGATGGAAATCAGTTAATTTCTAACTATTTCTCAAATGATAACGTTAAGCAGCGAGTCAATCTAATAAAGAAAGCCTTATGGATAGGAAATGATGGCGTTAATCTTTATCCACCGCAAAACGATACACACGTTTCGTATAGGTTGGCCCGAAACCGAGAATCAAAGAATCACTCAAGTAAGTTTCCTTCAATTGATCTTAACACAATTATTGCTCAGAAAAAAAGTGAAAGAGACTATTTCTACGAAACTAATTTTTTCATTTTGAAAATGGATATAGAAGGTTCAGAATTCTCTGTGCTAAAGAATCTGAAAAAGACATCTACTCGACCACGGCAGATACTAGTTGAATTAGATTTTATGAGAGAAAGAAGTCCGATCCTGAAAATATTTAAATTATTTGCATTTCTCAAAGTTATGAAGAAATGTGACTATAGGCTCTCAAAAATTGAAAAACTTAACTGTCTATTTCTTGATACGCGTGATTCAACTTTATGAAAATACAAAATACAAATTTCTGCACTCATTTTTCGAGTAGCTATATTCCACAGGGTGTTACATTATTGTTGTCCGTAAGGGAGCATTACCCCGATTCAATAATCTGGGTAATGCCGTTAGACGATATCTCTAGATTGACTCTGTCCGAATTGAATATTGAAAATGTCAGGATACTCACGATAAGCCAAGCACCAGCGTTGTTCGCAAATTTCGAAAAATTTCTATCAGTCAGATCCTTTGCAGAATCAATATTTTCAATCAAGCCACAGATTATCGAACACGTAATCCAAAAATCTCCAGAAGAAGCGTTACTGTTTTATTTAGATGCCGACACCTTTATTTTTGCGCCCTTGGAATTGCAGGAGGACTTCCAAGAGAAAAGTATTTTTCTTAGCCCTCATTACTTCACCCAAATGTCTATTGGGAGTGAAAGTTCCGGCAGATATAACGCTGGACTAGTTGGCTTTAGGAATAATGATTTTGGTCGAGCTTCAATTAGGTATTGGAGTGACCTTTGTGAGGAGTGGTGTTCCGTGATACCTGAGTTGGGAAGGTACGCAGATCAAAAGTATCTAGAAGAAATCAGAAACAAATGGAATACAGATGTTGGAATTCTGGAGTACGGAAATAATTTCGGTACATGGTCTTTCGCCCAGGATCTGCAAGTTGAGAGTAGAAATCAAGATATTTACATTAATGAAAAGAAATTAACATCATTTCATTTTCACGGACTAAAGATTTCTAGATTATTAATTCGGACCGGCATTACCATGTACGGACATTTTCCGGCTGAGACGAAGATTAAAAAACTGATTTATGCTCGGTATAGAATTTATATCAACCAAGTTTTAGAACTTCTTGCTGGAATCGAGACAAAAGGAACGTATAAAAATGAGAATATTTTCCCAAAAGTAGGCGGATTACGAAATTTTCTTGCCCTTGTGCGCAGACGGGACTTCATACTTATGAAGAAGGTGCCAATTATCTTTGTGAGAAAAAATTAATATGAAACCTGCTCCTATATTGGTCCTTGGCTACAACCGGCCTGATTATTTGAAGAATCTTCTTGAATTTCTGAAAGACCAAAAGAATTTAAGGCTATACATATCCATAGATGGCCCAGTTTTGAATAATCCTCGCGATGAATTCCTAGTAAAAGAATGTCAGAAGTTGGCAATTGAATCAAAGGAATGGGCTGAAACGAAACTCTTATTCTCTGGTTCAAATAATGGTTGCTATTTAGGAGTGACAAAAGCAGTCGATTGGTTTTTCGCAAACGAAGAGTTCGGAATCATTTTGGAGGATGATCTGGTGTTTGACTCCACAGCGATTACATTCCTTACGCATGGTCTCTCACAGTTCTCAAAAAATGTGGAAATTGGTGCAATCTGTGCCTTCAGTCATTTATCCCCGCATTCGATTTCCGATGCACCAATTTCAACTCAAATGGTTTCGTTTCCATCGAGTTGGGGATGGGCAACCTGGAGAGATCGTTGGGCGAAATTAGAACGAGATTTTTCTAGCTATTCATATCCATTGTTTATTTCTAGGTCCATAAAGTATGGTGGTTTATCCGGGGTGAGAACCTGGTTACAGATTAGAAAACGCCTCGAAGATGAAAAATTGGATTCTTGGGCATACAGGTGGCTGCTTACACATTCTCGATATGGATGGAAAGTGGTTGTGCCTTCACGCAGTCTTATTACTAATATTGGATTTAGGCAAGATGCCACCCATACCAAAAACAATAAACCGATTCTAGGTATTCAGAGTTTTATCAAAGAAGTAAGCACTCCAAAATTCATTTTTAGTAACCATATAGACCAAGACTACGATAGATTCTTGTTAAGAAACATTTATGGAGTTATTCCAATAGGGGAAAAAATTATCGCCAAAATCAAAAGTGTTTTCAATAAAGGGATAAAGATATAAATTCAGAAGAATCAATTACGTTATGTCTAATATGGTTCATCGAACCGTTAGGGAGAGAAACCTTACTCGCTTTATCTTGATTTAACTTCAGAATCGCAACCCATACTGATATCTTTGAGTTTGTCCCGATGAAAGTGCCACCCGATGAAAGGTTCCGTATCGTACCCCACGGATCTTGGACAATAGGACTGATTGTGTCGAAAGGATACTTTTCGAGGAAATATTCCAAGGCTATTTCTGGAGAATCAGATGATAGATAGATAAGTCTGGAATTAGAGTCTTTCGTTTTGTATTGTTCAATCGCGGAATAAATTCTTTCAAACGACAACGGACCTTTACTTTCAAGCAACAAAAGGTCTCCAAGTCTTACGTGCACTCGCAAGACATCTAAGCTGATTGAATCTGAATTATCATCAATAAGCCAACTCTTTCCACATCGTTCCGCTCTTGATTTCATCAATAGTAGAGTTTCTTTCGAAATCGTACGATAAGAGTAATGTCCACGAATTTCAGTGGTCCAGTTACGTATTTTTTTGTACTCATGATTCGTATTCGCAGTTGCCAAGAAACCCAGTGTCCGCAAAGCAAACTTGACTAATTTAGAAATTCCGAATTTATTTATAAAGTTTTTCTTACCGGAACCATAATTTGGCCTAAACGAATTACTAAAATCATCAACAACTTCCAGTGGTAATTCTAGACTAAGAAAATCTAAATCGGATTGCCGTTTCGTTACACCAGAATTATGAAGTACTAATTTGAATTTGCGTTTCGGAAAATCATGTATCAGATCTTCAAGAAGTGCCCAAGCATATAGTTGGGAACCTAAACCACCCCAACAATGGACTCTTACGCTGGTACGTTCCTTTAGAAACATTCCGAGATTGTATGTCACTTTGTTACATTAAACCCACCTATAAGACATAGAATCGCTCTGACTCGATTTTCAATTCAGTGCGGACGTATAAGACATAATGAGATTACTGCTGGAAACTAGAGAATTAGATGTCGAGTATTGGAAAGGTTATAGGCGGCTATGGAAAATAAAGACAGATACTCATTCTTCTCGCTGGCGGGATTTTCATATTCTCGAGGTGCAGTTTATCTGAATGGAGGTGAAAGGTTATTTTCTAGTAATTCTAAATTCACAGAAGTTCCTAGCAAACTTTTGACAGACCTGCCTAGTCTGATTTCAAGAATTCGATCAGCCGCATCACAGAATTCAAAAATCGTGGTGCTTTCACCAAGTCACCTACTGGTGCCTGTCATAAAAATCATTACAGGTAAAAGCATAATCCTTGATGCAGGCTGGTCGCTCACAGAAGCAGAAATTGCTAGATGGCACGGAATCGGTAGCGTCCCGAGAATAGTAAAATGCCTAATCATTGATTTCCTGGCATTTCAACTTGCATCTAAAATTATTGTTGAAACAAATCACCAAAAATCATTCATTTCTTCAAGATTCCTGATACGAAAGAATAAAATAATTGTATTAATGACTGGCTTTGATGAAGTGAATTTTAATGAGAAAAGCAAAAAACCATTCGAGCTTGAGGACACTAATGGAACTGTGTCACAACCCATCGTGCTATTCAGGGGCTCATATACAAACGAAGCAGGATTTGAACTATTGTCTGAAGTAAGTAAGAGAATGGAAAATATAGATATTCAATTTATTATTTCAAGTAACCGAATACCAAGAGAATTAGTTTTTGGAAAGAATACAATATTGATATCAAGGCGGATATCGAATCGCGAAATGAAATACTTATACGAAATAGCAACAGTTTGTATTGGACAAATTACTAACAGGCCGCGACTGAAAAACACAATTCCGCATAAGGCATTTGAAGCGGCATTTTTTGGGAAACCTTATCTGAGCTCGGATACTTTAGGAATTCGTGAATTCTTGCCCGAGAATAATCAGTGCTATTACTTGGAAGAATCATCGGTTGCATGTTTAGAAAAAGCAATACTAGAAATCACAGCCAATGCTAAAATACAATCTGATTTGTCACTCAATATTGCCAAGCGCTACAAGGAAGTCGCTACTCAAGCGACTTTGAGCCTAAAGTTTTTTGAAATAATTTCCAATTAGATATTGTGGTCCAATTGATTGTACAAAGCTTTGATTCTATTACTCATATCTCTCGCATCAAATTTCTCTAACCTAAGGATCTGTCTTTGAACAATTGTCTTCCTTGATTGCAAAGAAAGACTGGCAAGAATTTTTTTTGATAAATCCAAATAATTTCCAGTTTCAAATAGCGTTTCGGGAAACTCACCAATCACTTCAGGAATAGCTGAGTTATTTGCGGCAATAATCGGAACTCGATTTGCCATTGCTTCAAGCAGAACCAACCCAAATCCTTCATAGCTGCTTGTCAACAGGAACAGGTCAATATTTTGCAGGTATTTATCGATATCACCTCTCTTGCCTTGCCAATCAATTTTGTTTCTAATCCCAAGCTCTTCAGCGAGTTCCTTTAGATCTCTTTCCAGTGGCCCAGATCCTACAATCGACAAAGTGGCGTTGGGAACATCCCCAACAATCAGTGCGAATGCTCGAAGTAGGGTTGGTAAGTCTTTTTGAGGCACTAATCGAGCTATGGTTCCAATCTGATAACTTTTGCTCGCATCATAAAGAATTCGTGAATTCAGAATCCTGTTCTTTTGATATCCGTAAAGGACAACTGCAGAGATAGATTTAGGCGAAATTTCATTATTTCTTTCCAGATAATTCTGTACCGCTTTTGATATTGCGATACATAAATTTGCCCTTCGAGTCACAAATCTCGATATAAGAATGGAGAAGAATCTAGGAGCACCAGGAAAGAATGGTTCTGCATTATGCCGGCTAACAACAAAGATCTGGTGAGCGACTGAGAAACGAGTAATTAGTTCGGCCCTTGGAAGGTGAGCGTGAATAATCATATTTTGATTTGAAATGTACTTCCGAATGAGAACGGTTTGTCTCAAGGGATTCAAGTTAGCAAATTGAGAAATTACTTCGACTCCCAAATTGGTAAAGTCTTCTTCTAGATCAGGATTATCTTTAAGGTAAAGAACCGAAACCTTTTCGCCGCTTGCAACTTGCTCTCCTGCGAGTACGAGAAGTTGGTTCTCTGCACCCCCACGACTGATCGTCGTAATTACATGCAAGATCGGCTTCATTATTTAATGATTGACTTAAAATGTGCGATAGTTCTCAAAAGTCCCTCTTCAATTTGTATTTTTGGCTCCCAAGACAAAACACTTTTGGCTCTTGAGATATCAGGCTTACGTTGCTGGGGGTCATCTAAAGGAAGTGGCATGAAGACAATTTTTGAAGTTGATTGGCAAAGTTTCACTACTAAGTTTGCAAGTTCAAGCATCGTAAATGTTCCAGGGTTTCCAATATTTATAGGTGCATCGAGTGGCGCTTTTAATGCAAGTGTGCCGATAATTCCCTCTACCAAATCGCTTACGTAGCAAAAAGAACGAGTCTGGGTTCCTTCCCCATAAATTGTTATGTCTTTGCCTTGAATTGCTTGGACTATAAAATTACTGACTACGCGTCCATCATTTGGAGACATATTTGGGCCGTATGTATTAAAAATACGAATCACTCTTGCATCTAAACCATATTGCCTTTGATAGTCAAAGCACAGTGTTTCTGCTGCGCGCTTTCCTTCGTCATAGCAGGATCGAATTCCAATCGGGTTTACGTTTCCCCAGTAGGTTTCCTTTTGTGGAGATTCTGTGGGGTCACCATAAACTTCGCTAGTTGATGCTTGAAGAATAATCGCACCTGATTCTTTGGCTAGGTGCAGCAGATTTATGATTCCAAGAAAATTAGTTTCAATTGTTCGAACAGGATCCAACTGATAATGAATTGGTGAAGCTGGGCAGGCAAAATTTAAAATAGCATCAATATCAGTTGTGTAAGGTTTACGCACATCATGTTTGACAAATGTAAAATCACGATGCCGTAGTAGATGTTCTATATTTTCGAGTGAACCTGTAGATAGGTCATCTAAGGCAATAACATGATGACCATCATCAATTAGCCGCTGGCTCAGATGAGAACCCAAGAAACCCGCTGCACCTGTAAGGAGAACCTTCATGTAACTACTTTACACAGCAAGATGGGAGATTCCTTGAAGAATCAATCCCGAACCAATATTTTCGATATTTGAAGGGCCCAGTTATTAAGGGAGTGTCCTTGAATAGCAACAATTCTTCTATTTTCTACCTCCCTGGTTATGTCAATCATCTGCATATTCAATATTGCTTCTAATTCATTTTCGAGTGTCAGTGAATCCAAACTTTGCTTCGACCAGGAACCAAAGATCGCGAGATATTCAGGATTTGTTGTAATAACTGGAATGCCTACAAAGGTTGCCTCAACAATCGACTTATCGAGTGATCCATTGTAAGCATGCAAAAAAGCATCGTAATTCTCTAAAGTTTTTGAAACTCCAGAGCGACGAATAGAAGGTTGAAATTTTAACCATCCTTCCTTGATTGCCTGGGCAAACTTCTGATTAGTATGTGCAAAATAAGAGTGAGCTGCCTTTGTGGTAGGCGATCCTATCTGCGTGAAGGTCAATTCAACATTTTTACAGGTTGCTATCTTTTTCACTACTTCAATAATCTCAGAAATATTCTTACTCTGATCAAATCTACCGATATGAACTAAATCATTAATGTTAGTTTTTTTCTTTTGTGAAAACCCAAAATTATCAATATTAATTGCTTGACCAACTGAAAAGACTTTATCACTTTTAATAGGGCAAGAACCCTTGGTTGAAGTAATAATCCCATTCGCAAAATAATGATTGATAGTCAGAAATATTGATTTATAAGTATGTGCATACCAAAGGAAGTGAGGTATGCGCAAAATTCTCAATGGAATAGATAACATTGCACTCTGTACTTCCGTCATATGGGAAAACACTACACAATTCCTATTTCTTCGTATGAATTTGCTCGCAAGCTTGGCAAACTTAATACCGCTTTTAATAGGCTGTCCTACAATCCAATTGCTACTAAGAATCTGGACATTCGTAGAAACCTCGTGAAGCCCGACTCTTCCCGTAATTACTGTTACTTTCTCAAAGTATTTAGAGAGTTCGTTTACAGCCTCAACTTGGTGCGACAGGAGCGGATCTTCGAGGTCCATGCAGTAATTGAAGACAAGAAGAGTTTTCCTTTGCAACATGTAGGCTTTCCTTTATTTGCGGTATCGCAGGGCTATTGTAGGAGACATAGTATCTTTACGACTCAGACTAATGGGAAGTTGGGCCTAAATGAAGATAATCGTGACAGGTGGAGCCGGTTTCATCGGATCATCGTTGTCCAAATATTTAGCGATGATGGGACATGAAGTTTTGGCCGTTGACTCCATCACTTCATACTATTCCCAAAGCTTGAAAGAGCAGCGAGTTGAATCAATTTTGCGGCCTGCAGATGTCTCATTTCAAAAACTTGCCCTTGAAGATGAGATCGGTTTCCAAAAAGTAATTTCAAAATTTGCTCCTGAAACGGTAATCCATTTGGCTGCTCAACCAGGGGTTAGAATCCCAGTAGAGAGTTCGGCAATTTACGTTCGTGATAATCTCGATGCATTCTCCAATGTGCTGATTAATGTGATTAGGAATGAAGTACCAAATTTTCTATTCGCTTCATCATCCAGTGTTTATGGCAACAACTCAAGAATCCCATACTCAGAAGATGAACTCGGGCTATCACCTGTCAGTTTTTATGGGGCAACAAAACTTTGCAATGAAATCTTATGCCGCAGCCTGATTTCGCGAACAAAAACTCGAGCGCGCGGGTTGAGATTCTTTACCGTTTACGGACCTTGGGGCCGTCCTGATATGGCTTATTTTCGACTCGCAGGTCATAAATTAGGTAAGTCTAAGTTTGTATTGAACGGTGATGGAAGTACTTTACGAGACTTTACATATATAGATGATGTGACAAGGATGATAGAAGGAATGATGACCGAAGTAAGCCACAGAGATTCTGGCTTTTTTGATGTTACAAACATAGGCGGCGGACAACCTAGGTCCATGAATGAACTTATCGACCTAGTCCTAGGCGAAGGTAATTCCTCGAGGTCACTTTCAAAGCAGTCAAACAATCCACTTGATGTAAATGCCACTGTCGCAAATGTTACATATCAAAAGAGCTTGATCTCTACCATCCCTTACATTTCGTTGGAAGATGGAATTTCGAATTTTATGGAATGGGTAGTTTCTGAGCAGGTATTAGAAAATATAGGAGACTGGATTGATTCAGTAGATCCATGATTTCGCAAGATTAGTAATGGATTCTTGATCAACCTTTAATTGACGCTCTTGATTGTAATTAGCAGTTTCTTTGGAAAGTCTTTTGTCTCTGAATTTTTCCATCAAAGCTGCTGCCTCATCAACGGTCTTAAAAAGGTAAACGGATTCGGGGAAAAGTTCCCTAGCTTCTCTAGTTCCCTTATTTTCAAGAGCGATTACAAATACACCTTGTATAATAGCCTCCCTTATCGAAAGCCCATAACCCTCCTGTGGTGCGCAGACCAATAAACAATTCAATTTTCTGTAAAATTCAACCAATTCAGAGTTTGGGATGCGCCCCTCAAAGTCTACAAATTTTTGCAATTCATTCATTGCGATATTAGATCTCAATTTAGAAGATTCAGGTCCGTCTCCGATAATCGATATACGAAAATTCAAATTTTGTGATGCCATTTTGTTGATTATTGCTAGACACAGGTCTGTCCCTCTTTCAGGGTGCAACCGGCCTATGAAGCCAATATTTAATCCTTTTACTTTTTTCAATTGGACCGGAAAGTGGGAGATTTGGACCGGGACTGGAGAAACCACAATTTTGGATCGCAAATTATTGTTTCGAGAGACCAAAGTTTCACGTAAATGCGGTGAGACTACTCGAATAGAAGTGGAATAATTTATTGCAAGACTATAAATTGATCTTCTTAAGATCATTAAAAAAAGATTTGAGCCCTTCGGCAATAATTCGCCATGAATTTGAAATTGAATTCGGTGACGTGGTTGAGATATAAAACTAACAAAAAGGCAGGAAATAAATCCACGCCATGGATCACCCGAGATCAGAATTGTAGGTTTAATTTTAAATTTCTTTAGTTTAAACGTCGATAGTATAGAAAATCCTAAGGTGCCAAGTAGATTATTTTGCAGGGAAAAAATTCTTAGATTTGGGAACGTAGATTCATTTATTTGTAAATCTTGCAACCGACTTGATGAAATAACTACCACTAGTTCTGAATATTTACCATTTGAGATTACTGCCATTTGTGTCGCGTAACGTTGGAGTCGTTTGAATACTTCGTTAATATCGACCGAATTGCCAGAGTATTTGGGTAATAAGATAACAGGACAAAGTTTTGTCACGGCGTCACCCTAGAATCATCTAATAATCCGTGTATGCGACCAAATATAGTCTTACGATCAAACTCACGTATTGTGTGCAATCTCGCGAGTACTCCAGCTTTTGTTAAATCAAATTCATTCCCGAGAACATACTGAAGTGCGTTTTCAAGAGTAAAGCCCGTCGTTACGCCACAGAGAATTCCGTCCACAAGATGATGAATGACTTGTTCACTTCCCGTACCGCAATTTGCAATTGAGGTTAGACCGGAAGACCTCGCTTCTAAAAGCGCGTATGACGTGGCCTCTATTTGACTATTTAGTACAAACACTTTCGACTGCTGATAAATCAAAGGTAGTTGCTCTTGATTTTTGAGTCCAAGAAAGGTGACATTAGCCTTTTGTTTGATGGCCAATGCTTGCAAGTCAGTAAAAAGTGGGCCATCTCCTACGATCGCTAATCTAAGCTTCAATTTTGCACAGACTGCAATCAACTCATCAATTTGCTTTACAGGAACAAGTCTAGAAACAGTGACCACATCGTAAATCTTTTCTACATTAGAGTCAGGTTGATAAAGTTTAGTGTCCACAGTATTCCCTATTTCAACAATCTTGCTTTCTTTAATACCCCATGAAAGACATAAATCCCTAAGATACGGTGCGGGAACTATTACCTTCTCAGATCTTTTTAACGATCTTGAAAAAAGATACCGAAGAAGTTTATATTTATAATTCAGATTAATTGTTTGAAAAGCAAATACATCAACTGATGTATAACCCGAACTACAAGCGCGCTCCCAAACAATATCACCAGGTATTTTCGAAAAATATTTTGCTTTTCTTGATGCAAGAAAGGAACCAAAAAAAGTTTCCAAGAATGCACCATTAGCCATCAATACATGCGAGGATCTAAAACTCTTTCCAATTTCATATGCAAGTCTAAAAGTTCTAAAAAAGATACTTGATCTCCTACTGAATAAATTGATGACTACGAATTCTGATGATCGGAATTTAAGTCTTTGATATTCATGCGTAGATATAACATTAACTCTGATTTTTCTATCGGAGAGATATCCAGCAAATGCCTCAGAAAAAGTGGCAGGACCTCCAACATCCGGAGGGTATATTCCAGATACGATAGTTATCTCCTCGGGCATAGGGAAAATTTACCGCATCAAAAGATGTAAGAGCTAAAAACATGGATTTAGACTGAAGAATGTATCCACCTACTCATCGATGTACCAAAAAGCTACTCGGCACGGTTAGAATGAAGTATGAATAAGTCTATGAACTTCACTTCTCATCTAAAACAAGTCAAATTAGATTTACGTTCGAACACAGTAATTCGTTGCCTAAGAACCTTGTCACTCAAAGATCAAAAATTGGTATTCGCGGTTTTGCTTATTCAAGTTTTCCTAAGTTTACTCGATTTGGCCGGGGTAGTGATTGTTGGCCTATTGGGATCTCTAACGATCAGCGGAGTCGGCTCAAATCAGCCTGGCGATCGTGTTATTGCTTTCTTAAAATTCTTAAGATTATCAGATAATTCTTTTCAATTTCAGGTGGGAGCACTTGGAATTCTGGCTGCAACTTTACTAACATCAAAAACACTTATTTCATTGTACTTTTCTAGACGGACACTTTATTTCTTGAGTCGTAGCGGAGCTAGACTATCTTCAATTTTACTTTCAAAATTGCTTGGGCAAAATTTATTGAAAATTCAAGAGAGATCTATCGCAGAAACCCTCTATGCAGTGACTCATGGAGTTTCAGTAATAAATATTGGCGTTATCGGAGCCGCTGTTTACTTAATATCGGATATTTCATTACTAATTATTCTAGGGGCGGGCCTGTTTGTAGTTGATACTACCATTGCAATTTCAACTCTCTTAATGTTTACGTTAGTAGCATTCACGCTGTACAAAAGAATGCATGTTTCTATGAAAAATATGGGAGTAAATTTTGCAGATATCTCAGTAGTTAGAAGTGAAAGAATTACTGAAATTATGAATTCTTACAGAGAACTTGTTGTCAAAAACCGAAGAAGTTACTATTCAAATGAAGTTGCAAGAATGCAGACGAAACTCGCTGACTTATCAGCGGGTATTTCATTTCTGTCAAACATAAGCAAGTATGTAATTGAATTGACAGTTGTTATTGGCTCATTAGTGATTGCAGCCGTCCAGTTCTCGACGCAAACAGCAACGCATGCAGTGGCTGTACTTTCAATCTTTTTGGCGGCCAGTACAAGAATAGCGCCAGCGGTCCTACGCGTACAGCAAGGATTATTACAAATGAAAGGAAGTATTGGAATTGCCGCCCCAACTCTGAAATTGCTTGAAGATTTAGGCAATGAAGAGTCGATTGAAAAAACTACAGATGAGATTGATTTCGAACATAAAGGGTTTGTTGCAAATGCATTATTGGAAAAAGTATCTCTGACCTATCCCGGTAAAGCAATGCCTGCGATATCAAATATTGATCTAAAAATAGAAGAAGGCTCAATTATTGCGTTAGTTGGCCCTTCGGGTGCCGGAAAAACCACTCTAGTTGATGTCCTACTGGGAATTTTACAGCAAGAAAGTGGGACAGTCGCTATTTCTGGAATGGAACCTTTATTGGCCATTTCCAGTTGGCCTGGAGCGCTCGGCTATGTACCTCAGGATGTTGTGATTTCAAATGGAACAATTCGTGAGAATATCTGTATGGGATACCCAATAGATATTGCGACGGATGATCTAATCATCGAGGCCCTAGATATCGCACAATTAACTAACTTTGTCAGAAGCCTTCCACTAGGACTCGATACTCCCGTTGGTGATCGTGGAACGAAGATAAGTGGTGGACAAAGGCAGAGACTTGGAATCGCCCGCGCGATGTTTACTAAACCACGCTTCCTGGTGCTGGATGAAGCTACTAGCGCTCTTGATGGAGAGACTGAAGCGAATATTGCAGATGCGATTCAAAATATGAAAGGTAAGGCGACCGTTATTATGATTGCTCACAGACTTTCTACAGTCCGCGAAGCAGACAAATTAATATATTTAGAGAATGGAAAAATAGTCGCGACGGGAACTTTTGAAGAGGTTAGACGAACCGTTCCAGATTTTGATCGACAAGCTCAGCTTATGGGGCTTTAAGTGACAAAGCGGCTAGTCACTGGAGGGGCTGGATACATAGGTTGCCACCTTGTGCGAGCAATACAATCATCAAACCTAGAAGAAGTAATTATTGAATTACAAGTTAATTGATACGATTCCTAGAGGTTGTCTTTATACACGAGTGACATTTCAAATCGTGAATTCTTAAAAATATTGAAAGGTCTTATCTGTAACTATTCGAAGCCATTAACTTTAGAATTTTTCTTATGATTGAAGACTTTCGAATTAGAAAGCGCGTATATCGTATCAATATAAAACGATTAACATTGTACGTATTCCAATACGCATTAATTAGTGCAGGATTTATATAGAGCTTAGAATCAGGAATCTTTAAATGGAGGTCAACGTGTTCGCTTACCAAAGCACCGGTTCTATCCCACGAGTCGTAGTTATGGTCAAAGAATATAGCCGACTTGTAAATCCCAAAACCACCAAATGCAGAATCTACCTGGATCCAAGGTAATGACTTCGGAATTCTTCTCATCTTTGAATAAATCGTAGACTTTCGAATTTTATTTCTATTAAGTAGAGATCTCAAATTCTTGAAAAAGAAATGCTTATTGCTTTCATTCATAAAGGCAGTTCTTTTGTTGTGTAATTCCGCGAAACAGTCGCCGTCTTGCCAATCTTTACAACGGAGTGCATAAATATCTGAATAACCACCTAATTGATTAGAAAAACATGCGTCCCAAACTATTTCATCCTGAAAGCAACTTGAAACTCCAATTTCACTGATTTTGGAATTCATTCCGTCAAGATCGGCAACTATGACGTAACTTAGGTTTTTCTTTGAATATTCTCCCCTGATGTGATTGACATAAGTATTACGGCAATACCTCAATCTTTCAATGCGGTTAGGAATGTCAGGTGAAAGCGTTCCTAAAGTTACGTAAGAAAAGTTTGGTATCGTCTTCGAAAGGGAGTTCAAAGTTTGTAATGTCGAATCTGATGAATCAGATTCGACTAAGAAAACATCGACCTCAGAAAAATACGTAAGAGCGCTTAAAACTCGCTTCAGTTCATTTTCAAGAACGGAAGCCACGTTTGAAACAGTCCCAACCAATAGAACCTTACCCGTGCTCATTTGCAAATATCCTAGAAGTATTTCTTATCTAGGACGGCGGCGACGCTCAGACGAATTAGGCCGAGGTTTTCTAGAGCCACGGGACGGTCCCTTGCTTTCTACAACTGGCGTGACATAAGGAATTCCCGAAGGTTCTTGAGCGCCAGTGATTCTCATTAAATCTTGATCTAACGGTTTAACGCCTACAAACTTAGGAGTAACTCCAGCGCGCGTGGTAAGCCCCCCAACAGATTTCTGCTGTTTAGTTGTTGCCAGAGTAACAACCGCACCGGCTTCTCCCGCACGAGCAGTACGTCCTGAACGGTGTAGATAATCTTTATGGTCGGTAGGTGCGTCAACATGTACAACAAGAGAGATGCCATCCACGTGAATACCACGCGCTGCCACATCTGTTGCTACTAGTGCAGCATTTGCCTGCTGCTTGAACAATGCAAGTGTCCGAGTACGCACTGCCTGTGACTTGCCACCGTGAAGTGCTCCTACAGGAACACCCGCATGCGCAAGTTTGTCAGCAAGACGATCTGCGCCACGTTGAGTTTTTACGAAAAGAATCGTCTTTCCATTGCGTGCTGCAATCTGATTTGTGATGTCATCTTTATCGCCAGGGTGCATCACGAGAACGTAGTGCTCCATTGTTGAAACAGATGCTCGGTCATTTTGTAGAGAATGAGTCTTAGGATTATTTAAGTACTGACGAACCAAAGCATCGACACCTCGATCAAGAGTGGCAGAGAAGAGAAGTCGCTGACCATTTGGTTTAGCTTGGTCAAGAATTTCTTTAACAACTGGCAAGAAGCCCATGTCGGCCATTTGATCGGCCTCATCGAGAACCGTGATTTCAAGGTCATCAAGTTGCACTTCGCCTTTGTTGAGCAAGTCAATTAGTCGTCCAGGAGTTGCAACGAGAATCGCTGTTGCTTTACGCATTGCAGTTATCTGTTTGGCATAAGGCATTCCACCTGCGATAACTACTGAATCATGACCGATTGCGCGGGCGAGAGGGGTTAGAACCTCATCAATTTGCTGGGCAAGTTCGCGAGTTGGTGTTAGAACTAAAGCCAATGGCCTATGTGGCTTAGCTGCTTTCCCACTGATATTTGTGAGCAAAGCAAGGCCAAAAGCAAGGGTTTTACCTGATCCGGTTTGTCCGCGGCCAAGGATGTCGTGACCGGCAAGTGCGTCAGGAAGTGTTGCAATCTGAATTGGGAATGGATTTGTGATGCCTTGGGCGTTCAGTGCATTAGCAAGTGCCGGTGCGATACCCAAATCACGGAAAGTAGTTGTTACTTCAGATAAAGGTGTTGCATCAATCAAATTAGCATCAGCTAAGTTTGCAGAGATGTAATTGTCATCTGCACCGAAATCGACAGCTGCGTTGTTATGAGTCTTGAATGCTTTGCGATCATCGCGGGCATAAGCAGGTGAATCGTTGCGGCGATCACGAACTGGCTTGGCAGGACGTTCGGCACGGTAGTTCGATGCTGAAACATCTGGTGCAGATTTATGTTTTGCAAAAGTTTGCTTTGATGGTGCCCCTGGCTTGTATTTCTCGCGCTTGCCAGGAATAAAGTTTGGACGCCCATCATCTGTGCGGGCAACACGTTCTTTAGCTGCATCGCGACGAGTTGTTGGACGAGTATCTGGTTTCTTGAATTCTGGACGTGCCGTTCGCTCGTTACGATCTGAAACAAATTTCTTTGCACGTGATTCTGGCTTAACAATTTCTTCACGAACTTCGCGTGGCTTTGATGCTGTCTTTTCTTGGTATCGCTTTGCTCGCATCTTTGAGCGTTCTGTTAAACGAGCATCTTTCTTAGAAAGAGTTGATGTGTCGATATCTGAATAACGTTTTGTTGATGGCCTGCTAGCCGGCTTAGAAGAAGCGGCTTTAAATGGTTTTGCTGCTGTGCCTTTACGTGCTGATTTTTCTGCAATTGTGTGGCGTGGCTTTGAAACTGGGGTTCCAGCAGAAGACTTCTTGGCGCGGGGCTTGCCGGCTTTGGCAGATGCTGCTCTGCGGGCTTTTCCGGGCGCGGTTGTACGTGGCTGTAGAGACATAGAAATGCATACCAATCGAGACGACAAGCGCGTCTCGGGTATGGCCTCGAATGGGCCAGGGCGGTGATAAGACTCGCAAGTAAGTGGCCATCTGGCTCACTTTGGGGGGAAGTTCATCGATGCGGGGCGCGTCGATGAACATAGGGTAGCGCAATCTATAAAGATCTCCAAAATCTCTAAAAAGTGATCATGAGAGCCAGTTTTACATGAATTGTTGCCGTGGTGCGCATCGAGATTCGCTACTTAGTGGCGAGTAGGTTTATTGGCCGTCTTGTTTTAACCTTACATAGTGGAAATCAGACCATGCAATTAAAATTTTCCCCAATTATAGGCGTAGTTGTAGATGAGTGACTTTGTGACGCTGAGTTGCCCTGCTGAGCTCCAATTTCTTCGCCCAGTAATTGTTGAAGACCTTTGCAGAGTGGGGAATTTGTCTGACGGTGGCTATGCCATGACCCTTTCTGCCATCGAAGGATGCAATCGCTTTATTTCTCTGGGTCTTGGTGAGAATTGGTCATTCGAAAAATCAGTTTCCAAGCTCAAACCGAATGCAACAATAGATATTTTTGACCATACAGTTTCCCTTACTTTCTTTGCAAGGAAGGCGTTGAAGGGATTAGTTAAATTTCTTTTATTTCAAGATTCGAAAGAGAATCTTCTGGAACGGTTTAGTAGATTGAGAAGCTATTATTTTTTTTGGATTAAGAATAATAAGAATAATCACCATAAAATTAAAATTTCGAGAAATTCTCTGGAAGAAGCTTTATCGAACTACTCAACAGCCGAAGTGTTTGGACTTAAAATTGATATTGAAGGTTCAGAATGGGAAATTTTGGATTTGATTGCCGAGAATCAAGCCAGATTTGAATTTATATTAATCGAAGTCCATGAATTTGATCGACACACTGATCAATTGAAGTCTTTTCTCAACGTTCTATCTGACAGTTTCGTTCTTGCCCATCTCCATGCCAACAATTTTGAAAATTTGGGAAGCAACGGATTTCCCAGAGTCTTTGAGATCACTTTGCTAAAGTCGCCAGGAGCCACAAATCCAGCTGGCTACCGGAGCGAACTGCCGATTCCTGGCTTGGATGTTCCGAATGCCAAAAATCGACCGGATTTCCTTATCAAGTTTCAGTAAATGCACTGTCTTGCTGGTGAAATGTCCGTTTTGTCCCTTCCCCGCTACATATAGGGCTAGGATTCGTAGAAGGCTATAGAGGCACCGACGGGTGTCGCTGAAGTACAAAACCGGTTAAGAAGGAAGTCCCAAAGTGGCATTTAAGAAGTCTGCAGCCTCTGCAGGTCCTCGTGTGTGGACCGTCGCAGAGCTCGGTGCTTTCTACACAGAGCACCGTTCAGAGCTTCTCGCCCACGCTAATCGCGTCCTAAAGGATTCCGCTAAGGCTGAAGAAATCACCCAAGATGCCTTGATTAAGTTCATGCTTGCTGCTCCAGAACTTGAATCAAAAGATCATGCACTTTCTTATTTGCACCGCACCATCGAAAACCTCTGCATCGACTTGTTCCGCCTTGAAGGTCGTCGCCCTAACCTTGTGGTTATCGACGATGCCCAGGCTGAGGTTGAAGCTGCATGGCAGGTAGACGGGGATCATTCACAAGCTATTTCTGCTGCAGAAGATGCAGCAATCATTCGTCAGGCTTTGGCACTTCTTTCTCCTGCAGAGCGCGCAGCGCTTGTTATGTGGGAAATGGAAGGCCGTTCAACAGAGGAAATCGCAGCAGAACTTGGAATCAAGGAATCTGCAGTGCGCCACACTGTTTCTCGCGCTCGCACATCACTTCGCCGCGTGCTTTCAGAGCTCGTTATCGACGAAGAGCGTGGCCTAACAGCGCTTGACATGCTTTCTACTACTTACAAGAAGGCAGCAGAGCTTGCCCAGAAATCTTCCAAGGTTGCTCTTTCACTCCTATTAGTTGTCACCGCTTTCCTTGGCTTTAACGCAATGACCGGCCGCGAAGGAGTATCGATTACTCCTTCTGCTCCATCAGAGATCGCATCTGGCCCAGTTGCTGGCTCATCTGATGCGGTTGCTCCAGTTGAGGCAAGCACTCCAACACCTTCTATTTCAATGCCAGCTAAGAAGTCCAGCACCATGGTCTCAGGCGTGGCAATCAAGTCAGCCAAGCTGGTCTTCCCAGGCTTGGACGAAAAGGGCATCCCAACAGGTTTCACTGTTGCGACCCAGGACGGCACCCCAGGCACCATCCGCGTAAATAAAAATACGCCGGTAGCCACTGAAGCCGGAACAGAGTTGACCACCCAGGCCATAACAGCGGTCGGTGGCCCAAATGTGATGATCTCTCAGAGCATCACAGTGGATGGCAACGGCACCACTTACCTCGTAAATGGGGTTTCAGCTGGTGTTGCAGGAAGCTGGACCCCACTCAACCTAGGCGCCACAACTGCCGATTTTGAGCGGATGTCCAACGGGCAGTACCTTGTGACCGTTAGAATTCTCGTAGTCTCAACCCCAACTTCAGAGTTCTATATTCCCGTGGGCAACCGCGGCTTCGACCTAACAGGTCCTATCAAGTCGATTACAACTCGACTAGTTCTTAATGCAGGCAAGACACAAATTTTGGCTCAGTCAATTCTTGTGACTGAAGACAAGAAGTAAAAGGTAAAAAGGTGAAGCACGTGAAATTTCACCTAAATAGATTTCTCCGTCGCGTCCGGATACACGGCGGGGAATTTGATACATCAGCACGTGCGATGTATCGAGAAGGAGTGACTAGTTCACTCCGAGCCGACCTACGGATCGTCCGTAGATCGACTATCGAAAGGAAACAAATGTCTACAAAGACAACTTTCAAGCGCATTGCGCTTGTAACAGTTGCTGCGATGGGCTTTGGTGTTATGTCAGTTGTGCCTTCAACGGCTGCAACTTCAGCGGACACACTAACTCTCTCATCGGCTACAGCATCAATGAAAGATAGCGAAACATCGACAGCTACAACTGCGACTCTCGCTTTCTACGGTGCATTAGCTTCTGACTCAATGTCAGTAACAGCTTACGTAACTTCATCACCAGCAGGAAGCACAGCTGTTCCACAGCTGACACTTGCTGAAACTTCAAACGCTTTTGTTGACACAGTTGCAATGACTGCGGCACAGGGCCTAGTTGGCGATGACCTTGCTCAACTTGCTTATGTTGCTCCATCTGAAGCCGTTAAGTATGTGTCTGCAAAGTTCAAAATCAACATGGTGGCATCAACTGGTTCACAAGATGCAGGTGTAAAGGTTGGAACATACGTTCTTACACTTGTCCCAGCCGTAACAGCTGGTGGCGGACTTAAGAACGCTTCCAACGCAACATTGACAATCACTGTAACAGCGGATCCTTTGACAGATACGGTTGCAACTTCTGCAACTTCAATCATCACAACATCAGCTGACACCACTGTTGCTTCAGATGCAACTGTTACTGCTGTAAAGACAGCGAAGACTGCAGCGACGTCTGCAATCTCAGCGGCATCTAACCAAGTTGCTTACATCAAAGTAACTTTGAAGAATGCTTCAGCGGTTACAACAACTGGTGAGTCTTACACAGCTATTGTTAAGTCAGGACCTGGTCTTCTAGGTTCAGGCGCAATCACAAATACTTACGCAACTAAGTCAACATTATCTGGAACAGCAGATGCACGTGGTCGTGCAATCGCTGTTGCAGCCGGCGACGCGGTAGCAGTATATGGTGATGGCTCTTCAGGAGTTTCAACAATTGAAATCCAATCAAAGGCTGGCGTTGTTCTCGCAACTGAGACAATTACATTCTTCGGTGATGCAACAACAGCAACAGCAACAGTCGAAAAGGCTGTTATTGGAGTCTCAGCTCAGGGTGCAGATGCTGTTCTTGTTAAGCTTGCTGATGCAGCAGGTACAAACATCATGACAACACCTGTTACTTTCTACGTAACTTCTTCAGATACAACAAAGATCTCAGGAAATTACACATCACAGTCAGTCGCATACGACACTACTGAAAAGGGCTACCTAGTAGACCTAACAGCAGTAGCTGCCGGAACTGCATCAATCACAATTGGTACTAAGTCATCTGCAACAGCCACTACTGGTGTAAATGCAGCAGCTGTATCAGTGCGTGTTGGTGGAGGAGCAACAGCTCTTGACGATATCAAGGTTGCATTCGACAAGACTTCATACCTTCCAGGTGAACTAGCAGTAATCTCTGTAACACCTGTTGACAAGGACGGCCTTGTTCTTGCTGATGGCGAAACCTACACAGTATTCGCAACAGGCGGAATCGTTGCTCCAGTACAACTAGGTGGCGGTTCAGCGACTATCACTGGAACACAGCTAACAGGAAGCGGCCTTGGCCTAACTTCAGGCGTACAGACCTTCAAGATCTACATGCCTGCATACCAGGGAACATTCACCTTCAAGTACACAACAGGAACATTCGCTACAACTGCTAAGTCAGCAGTAGCAAAGACTGTTTCAGCTGATGTAGTTGCGGCAGATGGTGGAGCAGCAGCTGCTGCAGCAGAAGAAGCAACAGCAGCAGCGAACGATGCTACTGATGCAGCTCTATCTGCAGCAGAGGCAGCAGAGGCAGCAACAGCTATGGCACAAGAGGCCGTAGATGCAGTTGCTGAGCTTTCAGCACAGGTCACACAGTTGATCTCAGCACTTCGTGCACAGATCACTACATTGACTAACCTCGTAGTAAAGATCCAGAAGAAGGTAAAGGCTTAATTAGCCTCGATCTTCTAAAGATCTAGAACCGAAACCCGGTTCCCTCTTCGGAGGGGCCGGGTTTCGGCTTTCTGGGGGCAAGTTTGTGGGTAATAAGTAGTTAAGTAGAAAGTAAGATTAGGCTTATGTTGAACTCGGTTGCAGAGAAGTCACTTGCCCGCCTATTGATGGTCGGCTCAACCTTTATAACCATCTTTGTAGTTTGGGGCGCCGTTACTGATCCGGTAAATGTGACCAAGCTACTTGCCCTTGGAGGGGTTGCCGGCGCAGCCATAACGCTTGCTATTTCATTTGGGGCTAGAGATCTTTGGGCAAACTACAAGGTGGCTATTGCCTTGGCTGTTGTTTTCTCATTCACTGTTATTAACTCGGTTGTGCAAAGTGATGCACCAATGTCGCAACTTGTTTATGGTGCATACGGAAGAAATACGGGTCTCGTAACTTACTTCTTACTAATTCTACTTTTTGTTTCAGCCCTTGCGTTATTCCAGAAGGCTAGCTTTCTAAAGGTCTCCTACGGCCTGCTTGCTGCTGGCGCTGTGAATGCCATTTACTCCTTATGGGTAATCACCTTCGGAGACTTTATTGGCTGGACCAACCCGTACGGAAATATTCTAGGCACGTTTGGTAATCCAAACTTTATTGGCGCATTTCTTGGGATGTTCGCAAGCGTTTTATTTGCCTTAACAATTAAACCGAATCTTGATTGGAAATTTAGAGCACCATCAATCGTATTGCTTTTGATTACATTCATTGAGATTGAGTCATCGAGTGCTATTCAGGGAATTGTCGTTGCAGCTGGTGGCATGTCCCTTGTTGGTTTCTTTTTCCTTAGATCTAAATTTGCTTCTCCACTTATCCCGAGTGTTTATTCTCTCCTCGTGTTGATTGGCGGAGTAATCGCTACGCTGGGCGCTCTTCAAAAGGGACCGCTCACAAGTTTGATTTATAAGAATTCAGTTTCACTTCGTGGAGAATATTGGCAAGCCGGATGGAATATGGCTGAGAAGTTCCCATTTTCAGGCGTTGGTATGGATACTTACGGTGATTGGTATAGAAGGCTTCGAGATGATCAAGCGCTGATAAATCCGGGGCCTAACACCATCTCTAACGCTGCACACAATGTGGTTCTTGATCAACTGGCTTATGGTGGTTGGCCAATGTTCATTGCATACATCGCAATTATTATTTTGGTCACAATCGCAATTGTTAAAGTGGTGCTGCGGAATAAATCTTACGACTTCACCTTCATAGGACTTGCAGTTGCTTGGATTTGCTATCAAGTTCAGTCGATCATCAGTATCAATCAGATCGGCTTGGCCATCTGGGGCTGGTTACTTGGCGGCACATTGATTGCTTACGAGCGCGCCACACGAATTTCTGATTCAAAAGATGGTGCGAATCAAGGTAATATTGGGTCAATAAAAAGCAAGAAGACAAAGCAGAGCGTTGGACTTTCTCCATTCATGGTCGGAGCACTTGGCGCTGTAGTTGGTTTATTGATAGCCGTTCCTCCGTATAGTTCTGATACAAAGTGGAAAGCCGCACTTAGCAGCGGAAGTGTTGAGCAAATAGAAAAGGCGCTGACGCCTGGATATTTAAATCCACAAGGTTCTTTCCGCTATGCAAATGCAACACAACTTTTTGAAGCCAATAAACTTTATGATCAAGCGTACAAATACGCGAAAATTGGAGTCGATTTTAATCCTGAATTTTTCGATGCTTGGAAAATGCTCTATTACATTCAGAAGTCAACTCCCGAAGAGAGAGAGTTAGCGAAGAAAAATTTGCTACGAATTGATCCTATGAACAAGAACATTTTTGACGTGCCAAAACAATGAAGATAGCGATCATCGGACAAGGTTATGTCGGACTTACAATCTCGGCATTCGCCTCCAAACACCATCAGGTTATCGGATTCGATAACAATCTTGAGAATGTCGAGCGGCTTAACAAAGGCATCTCTCATATAGAGGGTGTTGAATCAAAAGATATTGCTGAAGCGATTTCTCATGGAAAATATCTTGCGACAAGTAGCCCATCCGATATTTCAGGTGCAGATATCGTAGTGATAGCTGTTCCCACACCCCTAACTCAAGATAGAAAGCCAGATCTTGGATATATTGAATCTGCGTGTAAAACTATTGGCTCTTCTCTTTCGAAACAGGCACTGATTATTAATGAATCGACATCTTTCCCCGGAACACTTCGCGACTACATAAAGCCACTTGTTGAAATGTACTCAGCAAACAAAGTGGATCATTTATATGCGATATCCCCAGAACGCGTTGATCCAGGCCGTACCGATTGGAATCAAAAGAATACCCCAAGGCTCTTCGCAGGATTAACGCAAGAAGCGACCGATAAAACTAGAGAGTTTTACTCAACATTTTGTGACAACTTGGTAGAAGTTTCTTCACCAGAAGTCGCCGAAGCCGCAAAGCTTTTCGAAAATACTTTCCGGCAAGTTAATATTGCGCTTGTAAATGAATTTGCAGAGATTTCACATGCGCTTGGAATCTCAGTTCATGAAACTTTAGAAGCGGCGAACACGAAGCCCTACGGATTTATGAAATTCAACCCTAGTGCCGGTGTAGGTGGACATTGCATACCTGTTGATCCTTCTTATCTTGCCCACGTTGCGGCTGAAAAAGGTGTTCCAGCAACTTTTATTGAGCGAGCAAACGAAGTAAATCTTGAAATGCCAAAATACATAGTTGAACGCGTAAAAAGTGATAACCAAGGAACACTAAATGGTAAAAAAGTTCAAGTGGTTGGTGTTGCCTATAAACCAAATGTTGCAGATGTTCGTGAGACTCCAGCAGAACTTGTTATTCAAGCATTGAAAGCAGAGGGCGCTTTGGTGACTTGGCACGATCCGGTGGTTAAAATCTGGCGAGGCCGAGAATCTTCTGCTTTGGGCGGTGCAGAAATTGCAATTGTTGTAACTCTACATTCAGTTATTGACATCGAATCCGTAAAGAAATCGGCTCCGTATGTATTTGATACAACTGGCAAAATCAGTGGAGCTAAAGGGCTTTAGTAATTCGCTGACGGATCGCAAGTATTCCCGCTACCTGCAATAAAATACTAAGGCTCATCGTTGGAATTCTAAACCGATGATCGCCAATTGTTCCCAATGTTATTAGCCAAGCAAGTGCTATTGGTGTTAAAGCGAGCACTGCTACTTGCATTTCAAACTTCCCTCGGCGCTTAAGCGAAAAGAATCCCCAAACTAGTAGAGCTAGTTGTCCAACAAGCCAAGAGTAGGAAATGAACTTTCCAAATCCCCCTCGGACAAGATTGGCACCATCTACCGACTTCTGCATGTTCTGGACAGGTGAAATCTTTAGCCAAGGATTTCTGGCCATCGTTCCTTCGGCAACTGGACCAGACCATGGAGACCAGAAATAGAGAGATTTATTGAATGCGAGCTTAACTGTCTTTGAAGGGTTAGATAAATACCATTTCACGATACAGAGAACTAGTTCGTTTTCTGAAACTTCTGCACCAGGAGTTTTCGGTTCGCATGCAATCCCAGGGCCAATTCGGTTATAGCCACCAAGAGTATCTTCGCCAACCCCAAGATACATCGTCACACCTAAATTGGTTGAGATAGTTGCCTTATCTACAGCTTGGGCGTTTCTGAATACTAATAAAGCCGGAAGCAGGACGATTGCAATAGCACCTACAGCTATGAACTTAACATTCAGTTTTTTTCCATATAGATAAAACGTATGAATCAATAGAAATACAACCCCAACCAATAGAAATCTCGGTTGAACAAAACTGGCAAGCCCGAACCAAAGGCCAATAAAAGCAGCTATACGCAAAGATTTATTATCTTCATCAGGCTTCGTCAAAGATTTGATTGCTAGACCGAGAGCCATCATCATGCAGGATGCAACGGGAGTCTCATATCCAATGGCCAAACTTCCCAAGGCAAGAGTCGGGTTGAAGCTAATCAGTAAACTTGCTGTAAACGCCAGGTAAGAAAGAGTCGATTTTTGAATAGCTTTACTCAAAAAGTAAGTTGAATAAGCAAAGAAAAGTGATTGAACAATGCTCAACATATAGAGAAATTTGGTCAAGGAAATTGCTGCGAAAGGCCAAATCAGAATTGGATATCCGGCTGGCCAGTAAGTGAGCTTTTCTTGAGTGGAAAAGAATCCTTGATTTAATAGACCGTCAACACCGGCCAGGTAATTTTCTCCATCCGCGCCAGCCCAGCCACCGGCTTGGATATTGAAAATGACAATTAGCTTGATTAGGAGCGCGATTGCAGGGAAAACAATCAGGTATTTGTTTAATTTTCGGTCGCTCTTTGCAAGTTCAACAATAGACTTCTTTGACTTTATTTGCTTAGCCATTTCCCTACTCCTTTATGTGACTTTCTTACTTATTCATTTCAGAAGATACGTCGTCAATGATTGAATCCAAATTGTTTTCTGGTGACCAACCGATTGCGTTCATTATCTTTGTGATATCCGGAACGCGGCGCTGCATATCTTCATAGCCAGCCGTGTAAGCCTGATCGTATGGCGTGTAAGTCAGTGTTGAAGTTGATTTTGTGCGCTCGATGATCTTTTCAGCAAGTTGGTTGATTGTGGTTTCGCCAACTCCACCGATGTTGTAGACCTCACCGATTGTTGAATCGGTCTTGGCAATTGTCAGGATTGCACGGACAGCGTCCGCAACATGGCAGAAGACTCGGGATTGGGTTCCATCGCCGTAGATTGTGATTGGTTCGTTTTTGAGTGCAGACTGGATAAAGCGTGGAACAACCATTCCATAGTGGCCGGTTTGACGTGGGCCCACGGTATTGAAGAGGCGAACGGTGGTTACTTTGAGTTCCTTGGTTAGAAACAGTGCGTGAGCGATGGCTTCTTCGAGAGCTTTGGCATCTGAATAAGTCCAACGAATCTTCTGTGGAGCACCGACTACGCGGTCATCGGTTTCAGATAAAGGTTGCTTAGGGTTCTTTCCATAAACTTCAGAAGTACTTGCGATGATGATTCGCTTATTGAGTTTGGTTGCGGCATTTAGAACTACCTCAGAACCTGTGAAATTTGTTGAAACAGATTCGATTGGGTTTTCCAGGATTGTGTTAACGCCAAGAGCTGCTGCCATGTGCAGAACTAGGTCGGCAGGGGCCATCGCTTTTTCGACGAGGGCGACGTCGCGGATATCGCCTTGGTGGATTTCGATCTGGTCTTTGATGTGGGCGATATTGGCTGCAGATCCCGTGGACATGTTGTCGAGGATCGAGACCTGGTGGCCTTCTATAAGCAGGGCATCACAGAGGTGAGAACCGATAAAACCGGCTCCACCGGTGATGAAAACGCGCATAGGGTGAAGTCTATCGGGGCAAGTGTGGAAATTTAGGGGCTGGCTCTCGGGTATCGCCCAGATAGTTCACAGAGTTATAAGGCAGGCTTTGCATATGACATCGGTAGCGGGCGTTCGTAAGTATTCGAGTGCGGGCACCGATTGGGCTGCGTGGTTGTTGGGTATTGGCTTGGGGCTCACCTTGGCGTTGCAGTTAACGACGATGAGCCATAGCGATATCACATCGGTTTATTCAGCGATTGTAGGTGCGCTTTGCTGAAGTAAATGAAGTAAAGCCTGAAATTGAAGACAACGATGTATTCAACTCGAGACTCAAAGATCCATCTGCATTTACTTGAAGCGCAACCACCCCACGATCACGGCCTGTGACGATGGTGTAACCAACCGGCCAAGGAGCCATACTTCCTGGAGGATTTGTGGCAACACCAGCCGGTGGTGCATAGGAAAGTTGTGCAAGTTTGTAGACAACCATTCCACTAGCTGCTGTTAATTTATCTGGCGCAACCTGACCGGATGCAACAACAAGTACGGCTTGATCAGCATCACCCTTTGGATCGTTCCACCAACCAGATGAAAAGACCCATGCTTTGGTATCGACTTGGTGGGGCGCAATAGCAAGGTGGCTCCAGGAATAATCGTTCTTCCCAGGAACGCTTCCGCTACCCAACATTGCGGTTGCATTTTCATAATCACTGTTTAATCGACCAGCGTAACCATTTGTTCCAGCCAAGAACCAGTTTCCTGACGCTGTTCCAGCGATATCGTAATCAATCTTTCCAATGCGTGGTGAACTTGTTTTCTGGAGCTGTGCTTCCATCGCCGTTCTGATTTCACTAGTAAAGAAAGGTAAATAGTCAGCTGTGTATGGTTTCCATGTATCCAAAGTCAGATATGCCTGCGGATTCTGGAACCCTGAAAGCCAAGTTGTTCCATCAAATATGTTGAAGTCGAGCATAGTTTCGGCTTGTCGCCCAAACTCTTCGCCCGCTTTAACTTTGACATTAGCCCTTAGATATCCATTGTTACTTGCTTTCGTAGCAAGAGATGCCAGTACGCCAGTTACTTTATTCATAACCATATAGACAGAGAAAACGTTACAACCATGGTCAATTACTACTCGATGCGAATTAGGCGATCCAAGGTTTGAAACTTCGGTGATTATTCCATCTGCCGGTGAAGTTACCGGAACATAATCAGCGGCTGTGAGTTGTGATGCGGATTTCGAGAGTGACTTCAAACCTATATAAGCGTGATCAATCGGCGTTACGTGTGTCGTAATCATGTATCCATAAGGAATTGATGGGGCTAATTGATCTAGCGGAAGTATTGGAGAAGTGAACTTAATTGTTGAGGGAGAACAAGTTGGTTCTTTGGCACTTGGTCCACCAAGAATCTGCGCAAGAGTTGGATACCAATCAGGGCGTGATGTGTAACCGCTCGCTGGTGTTTTTGGAACATCGGTTGCGAGCACGTAACTAACTTTTCCATTCTTACATATTGCAGTGATTAAACCATTCCAACCTATTTCACCATTTTTGCTGCAAGAAGATCCGAGCTGACCTAATTTGAAAGAGGTGTTTTGGTTATTTCCACCGCCTCCGCCGCCTCCGCCGCTTCCGCCTCCGCCAGTTCCAGATCCACCACCACTGCCTTGTTGTGCTTGTGGTCGCCATGAACTTTTTCCATCCCCACCTTTTGTGCAATACAGAGTTGTTCCATTTGCACTCTTTGTTGGTGCGCTGCCTTCAGTGCAGAGAAAACCTTCTGAAGCGCTTTTATTGGCAGCGGGTTTGGCTGATGCAACGCCAGCGTTCCAAACCAACTTGGATCCTTTTTTCACACACGTGAATGTCTTGTCTGCGAAATTAACCTTTTGATTTAACTTCGTACAAGTGGCTCCTGCCTTCGGATTCGCTGCGACTGCTGGTGAAGTGCCGAAAACTGAAATAGTTGCGGCAAGGGCAAGGGCTAGGACTCTTTTCATGCGAAGAAGGTACTCCCGGGGGCTGGGGATGCCTAGAGGTGCTCGGTTAAAAGTTCGTTAATTAATAGGGTCAACCCTTAATCTTGGTCAATGGTCGAAACTACCGGGGGCTTTACCGGCGCAGGGCTTGCGCGCGAGGCCGAGGCTTTGATTTTGCCGTCTTTGACTCAGGCGCAAGCGATTGAAATTGGCGAGATTGGTTTTGCTAAAGCTAGTGCACGGGCGCTGCCGATAATTGTGGAAGTTCGTTTGGGCGACTGGACTGTTTTTAAAGTTGCTCTGCCAGGTTCGAAACCAGATAACGATTCTTGGGTGGCGCGTAAGGCGCGAGTTGTTATGGCGACAGGTAAGTCGACGATGCATGAGCGAGTAGCTGCTGAAGAACGCGGTGTTGATTGGTATTTGGAGACCGGTTTGAGTGAAGAGCTCCATGCAATTCACGGTGGCGGCTTGGCGTTAAATGTTGCGGGTAAAGGTTTGGCAGGAATTTTGTTGATTAGCGGATTGCCGCAAGTTGATGATCATTTGTTGGGCGTTGAAGTAATTACCGAATATTTGGCACGTCAAGGAGAGAACGCATGAGCATCTGGGTTTGCGGAGAAGTATTGATTGATTTGTTGCCGGGCACACCAGAACGTGTGGCTGTTGTTGGTGGCGGACCTGCAAATACCGCAAAGGCGCTGGCGCGACTTGGCCATGATGTTCACTTTATTGATGGAATTTCAACCGACGATTACGGGGTTTCTGCTCGTGCGGAGTTGTTGGCTGATGAAGTAAAACTAGATTTAGCTTTGACCAGTGATAAACCAACTTGTTTGGCGATTGTTTCGCTCGGCGCCGATGGTGGTGCGACATACGAATTTAAGATCGATGGCACAGCAACATTTGATTTCGATTTAAAGTGGTTGCCGGATCCTTCAGTGCATAAGCCAAATGTGCTCCATATCGGCACGCTGGTAACGATTATCGAGCCCGGGGCAAGTGTTTTATACGACTGGGCGCTGCAGGTGGCGGAGTTTGCACCGATCGTCTTTGATCCAAATATTCGCCCATCTGTAATGGGAGATCGCGATCTTTATCAGGCAGCCGTTGAAAAATGGGCGGCAATCTCAAGTGTTATCAAGGTCAGCGATGATGATCTGGCTTGGCTATTTCCTGATCAAAAGTTTGAAGACGTAGCCAAGCGCTGGGTTAAAGATGGTGCCGCACTTGTGGTTGTTACGCGTGGTGCAAATGGTTCGATCGGTTTTACTGAAGGCGGAAGCGAAGAAACACCTGGTGTGAAAGTAGAAGTTGTCGACACGGTTGGCGCTGGTGACACTGTTGGCGCGATCATCGTTGAAGCGATGATTCAAGATGGAATTATGTCTTTGCAAGGTGAAGGTTTAAAGAAAGTCTTGGCGCGCGCAGCAGCAGCTGCCGCGATCACATGTTCTCGTGCGGGGGCGCAACCTCCTTACAAGCACGAGCTCGCAAAACTCTAAGAGGGTGCGCAATGCAATATATCGATGATGCAGAATTTCAAATTGCAATTGATTTAGATAACGGCGCGCGCATTACATCGATTACTTGGCGCGATATGCAATTTGCAGTTCCTTATCGTGGAGACCCTTTAACTCACGGTTGGTATGCGATGGGTCCATGGGCTGGGCGCATACGTGATGGAATCATGTTCGGTGCGGATGGTGAAGAGATTCAGTTGCCCACAAATGTTGTGCCGCCGCATGCGATTCATGGTTATGGATTTACTTCTTCGTGGCAAGAGATTGGTCCGGGACGTTCTTTGCTTCATCTGCCAAAGCCTTACGGTGGCGCAACTATCGAACAAACTATTGAAGTTTTAGATGATGCTGTGCGCTGGTCACTTGAATACGATCCTGGTGATTGCACCTTGCCGGCATGGCTTGGAATGCATCCTTGGTTTCCGCGCGATCTCGATCGGGGCGGCAGTGCAGAGATTGAATTTAAAGCAGCAAAGATGCTCAAGCGTGATGAAGATGGAATTCCAACCGGTGAATATGTTCCACAACCTGCGGGTCCGTGGGATGACGCATTCACTGAAATACAAGGTGTTCCGGCGGTTATCTGGGAAGACTGCGCGCGCATTGATGTTGAATCCGATGCGGCTTGGTGGGTTGTCTATAACGAAGATCCCGAAGGTGTTTGTATAGAGCCACAGACGGCGCCACCTGATGCGCAGAACTTAGGCATAAGTGGTGAGCATTACATCGAAGCGCTCTTCGTATTTTCCGAAGCGTAAAAAGAGAAAACGTAGGATTGGGTTATGTCTACACAAATCGATCGTGGCCGTTTAGCGCAGCTTCGCAAAGTTGAAGAAGAGCGCTTTTTAGCAAATCACAAGAAGAGCGCGGAAGCTTTCGCTGATTCGCAGAAGGTGATGCACGAAGGTGTGCCGATGTCATGGATGGCTAAGTGGCCTGGTGCGCATCCGGTATTCGTAAAGGAAGCAAAGGGCGCGAAGTTCACCGATATTGATGGCAACACTTATATCGATTTCTGTTTAGGCGATACCGGTTCTATGACTGGCCACTCACCAGATCCAACTATTGCTGCGATTAAGCGCCAGGCAGATATCGGAATCACTTCGATGTTGCCAACCCTTGATGCAGCCGTTGTTTCAAAGGAACTTGCTTCACGTTTTGGTCTGCCAAAGTGGCAATTTACGGTTACTGCAACCGATGCCAATCGCCACGTCATTCGCTACTGCCGCCTGATTACTGGGCGTAGCAAGATCATCGTTATCGATCGCTGCTATCACGGCAGCGTTGATGAAACTTTTGCAACTTTGGATGATGCAGGAAATACAGTAAAGCGCGAAGGAAACCTCGGCGCACCTGTAGATCTTGATGTAACAACTCGCGTAGTTGAATTCAATGATTTGGCTGGCATGGAAGCGGCGCTAAAGCACGGTGATGTTGCGGCAATTTTGATGGAACCTGCGATGACCAATGTCGGCATTGTTCTGCCCGAAGATGGTTATCTATATGCGGTTCAGGATCTTGCCAAGAAGTACGGCGCACTGTTGATCATTGATGAGACTCACACAATTTCTGTTGGTCCTGGCGGAATGACGCTAGACCTTGGACTAAAGCCTGATTTCTTAACTATCGGCAAGGCCATTGCTGGCGGTATTCCAGTTGGCACATTTGGAATGACTGACGATGTCGCTAATTCAATTAAGAAGTTAGTTGAACTAGAAATTATTGACACTGGCGGAATTGGCAGCACCTTGGCAGGCAATGCAATGTCACTTGCTGCTATGCGTGCAACGTTGAGTGAAGTGTTAACAGCTGCGGCATTTAAAGAGATGATCGCACTCGGTGATCGCTGGAGCGATGGCGTTGATGCGGCGATTGCAGAGTTTGATTTGGATTGGCACTGCAACCGTTTAGGTGCGCGCGGTGAGTACATCTTTAAAGGTAAGGCGCCGCGCACTGGTCGCGATGCTGCTGAATCAGGAGATTTCGAACTCGAGCAATACATTCACTTGCGCTTGCTAAACGATGGTTTCTTGTTGACGCCATTTCACAATATGGCGCTGATGTCACCGGCAACAACCGCCGCTGACGTCGATGCGCATACTGCGGCATTTCGCGCCATGTGCGCTGAATTAGTCGGCTAGTTTCTCTAACAAAAGAGAAAGCCCCACATCACTGTGAGGCTTTCCCATCCCGCTTAAGTCATCTGATTCGCAGAATAAGACTTGAGCTTATTGATTCGAGCGATTTAGCTTTCGCCAGTGATCTCACTCCCGAACCGTTGAGAAAAGTATAAAGATCGGGGCTGTGGATCACAACCTAATTTTGTCTGTGGTGTGGACGAAGGTACGCGAATGGAAAAATTCTTAATTCGCTATAGCCAGACCTACATTTTGATTGGACAACTTGAATTGATTTTGCGTTCAAGGCTAGTTAAAACTCTCAGTACTTTTTCTGAAGAAAAAGGTTACGCAGAGTGGCATCAAGTCCTTGATTCAAAAACCACCTTCGATGTAAACAGCCCGAATCCAGGTTTTGGTCTTTGGAGAGATGTTTTATCTCAGCGAAATTTCACGCGCCTCTGGCTGCCATGCACCAGACACGCCTTCTTGGATCTGCCCTTCCCAGAATCCTTTAAGACTTATCAAAAGATCGATAACCGGATGCACTATGCGACCGGGACAAGAAATCGCGCTTGTCACTTCAATTTTGCGAATGCCCGCAACGTTAAACATGAAGAAGCCAATTTAAAGTGGTTAATAAATGCCCTGGGGTAGCGATTTCCCTAGCAATAGTGGTGCCGAGCGCATAAATTTAGCCTGAACTGGCGGACTACTGAGTAGTCATACTGAGAGGCGGAAATGAAGAAAAGTTGGAAGCTGATCCCAATCGTGGCTCTTGCCATTGGTTTGATCATTCCTGTTTCCGCACCTGCCGCTGAAGATACAGAGGCATTTTTTGCAGCGTCAATCACCAGAGAAAACCCTAGTGACAAGATATTTTCTATCAGCGATGATGTTGGAATCAATTTTTCGCAACTTGGTAACTGGCCTGACAAACTATGTAGTTCTACCAAGGATCCCAAGTGTAATTTCAACGCCGTCGATAACCGTGAAGAAAACAGAATATCTGCAACCCCAATGCTAGGCCTCTGTGAGGCAGCGGCTAATGATGACTGTATTGAAAGTATCGAAATTAGTAACGATGCAACATCATTTAGAAATCTAACTTTCGAAAGATATATGCCCGATGGATTTTCAAGTCCGCTAGATGGAAATACTTTTCCTTCTGATTATTCAAAGAACTTGCCGCGCGGTGCAAATGCATCAATCTGGGTTGATAAAGAAGATGTTTCGGTATCGCCACTGAAGTACATTGCTTACTTTTCTTACGGTATGAACTACTCACCCGCATCAGGAAAATTCGAGGTAACCGATGTAAATCTTGCGATTAGACCGTTTAAAGAGATCAACGGTTTTAGGTGGGATGCTCTTTGGACAGGTAGTGGGAAGAGTGGAATTCTTTTTGACTTTAAACCCAATTCGACATTTAGAGTGGCTGTTCACGTGTCGAATGAGACTTCAGGATGGTTTAAAGCAAGATTAAAAGACTTATCAATAGAAATCACGAAACTGAATCCTAGAAACAATCGCTTAGTAGTTGCCGGGACTTCCGTGACAGTTCCGAATTTTGGAGTCGCTCGTCAAGCGGAAGGCTTAGCAAGTAAAGAGGCTGAACTCGCGCAATATTTTGGCTATTTGAAAGGTGTAGTTAGCGCTGCACCAGGGAATGAAAGAATCTTTGAATATTTAGAGTATTGGCGTCCCATTCTGAAAGATATTGCTCCGAAGACAAACACTTTCTGGACCTTAAACTCGACGCGCTGGACGAGTTCGAATAAATGCCTGAGTGATAAAACGCGCGTCTTAGGTGTCGTATCAACCAACTCGATGGGTTATGACGGCAACGCCCCTAAGTTTGTTGACGGATTCCTAAACTATCGCGTTGCGGGACTTCACTTTGCAGCAGATGGAAAGACTCTAAATCTTGGCACCTATGACCTTGTCATGCGCAGTGATGCAGCTCGTTGTCTCTACGGATTTTCAAACGCTCCAGTTTCTGCAACAGTTTCAATTGCTGGGGCTGATGGCGCACAGAACGTTGCGACAACTGTTGTAACTGAAAAAGATGGCTGGCTAAAGATGAAAGCTGCCGGATTTACATTCAGCGAGAAGCAGATAAAGGTGAAGATAACTCAGGAGCCTTCTGCGGGTGCCACTCCTGCACCAGTTGCGTCTGCAGCCCCTGTTGCAGTTGCGAAGAAGAAATCCACGATCACTTGCGTTAAAGGCAAGACAACAAAGAAGGTAAGCGCTGTTTCGCCAAAGTGTCCGGCCGGATTTAAGAAGAAGGCTTAGTCGATGAAGAGAGCTTTGGCGGCAATAGTGATTGCCTTGTTTGCTTTGGCACATCCTACGGTTACGACCGCCGCGGGTGTTATTGATGAACAATATTCGCTTAACGGCCAAGGTGACAACAGAAATAAAGTTGGCGTGTTTTTTGAAGAAAGCGTCGATACGTTGCGTATGCCTACGTTGCTCTTCGCTAATGCTATGGATAAAGATAAACCTTCGCAGGGAATCGATTTCTGTTCAAGTTTGGAAGATCCAAAATGTAGCACTGCGCAATCTGTGCTTTATTACGCACTTCTACCGCCATGCAAATCACTTTTGGAAGCGGATTGCATCGAAAGTATTTATGCAATTGTTCCAGGTTCACCCGCTCGAATTAGGGGTGTATATCGCGAATCGGTACCAAATAAAGTTGCCAATCCATATAAGGCGGATCCTGAAAATGGTTTGCCCCAAGGTTCGGTTGCAGGTGTCTGGGAAATTCCAAATGTAAAACATGGTGGAAACACAGCAGATTATGTGGCAATAGTTTCCCGTGTAGGAGCGATTAAGCGCGAAGGAACAAAATGGGTTGCAACATCAAACGGGAAAATCTCCAGAGACGGAGATTTTAGAGCTGCGATTTTTCCAACAAAAATAATCAGAGATGCGCGCTATAAATCCAATACTGCAAAAATAAGTCCAAGGTTAGACGCCAACTTTAATAGCGTACAGATTGGCCATCCAAGTCAGCTCCCATTCGATGTATGCGCTGTAGTTGGAGATGGCGTTTGCGCAATGCGTCAAGCATTCCCAGGAAACATCAAATTTGGAATGGTAATTAGATTCTCAAAGGTGATTAATGGGTGGATGCATGGACGTATTGATTCACCTGAAATTGATTACGAACTGACTAGTTACGGAACTCGAATTGATATGAAAGGAGAAGCTACCCGAGTACCTATTTTAGCTGGTTGGGCTATTCCTAGTGATTTTTCTGAGTCTGACCGCCGCCAGCACTCATACCTAAACAATGCTGATGGTTCAGGTATTTATCCTGGCGCTAGCGGGGATTACTCAATGGATCAGTTAATCATCTGGTCGAAAGTATTGAAAGACAAGGCGGTAGCAAATCCAACACAATGGATTTTCTACGATCTTTCAGAACGTGATATTGCTAGTTCCAGCGCTTGTATAAAGTCTTCAAAAACGCTTGCAGGTTTTGTAACAACAAACTCAACGACTTATACAGCTACTCCACCGATTTATAACGAGCAAACCGGAACTCTGGACTACAAAGTAGCCTCTCCGCATTTTCTTGCCGATGGAAAAGTCTTCCAAGGAAAGTACAACCTGTATATCGATTCAAAGGTTGCACGTTGTATCTATAAATTTAGTAACGCCCCAATCTCAGCATCGGTGAGTATTACTTCCTCAGATGGAGGCCAGCAGAACGTAGCGACAACAGTTGTAAATGAAGATAACGGTTGGCTCCATTTAAGTGCGACAGGATTTACATTTTCATCACCGACTTTGAAAGTAAAGCTGACTCAAGATGGATCAATTGGAACGCCAACTCCACAACCGAGTGCGGAACCTTCGGCTAGCGCTGAACCTCAAGTAGCTGCGATTCCGGTGATGAAGAAATCCACGATCACTTGCGTCAAAGGTAAGACAACAAAGAAGGTAAGTGCTGTCTCGCCGAAGTGTCCAGCTGGATTTAAGAAGAAGGCTTAGTTAAAGCCCAGGCTTGTATAAAGCGCTAAACCTTTTTCGTTATCGGCATCGACGTAAAGCATCGAGTGCTTTAAGCCTTTTGCAACGAGGTAATTAATCGCAGCAACAGAAACTGCGCGGCCGATGCCTTGATGTGCATGATCTGGATCAACTCCGACAACGTAAAGCTCGCCAACTGGCTCTTGATTTACGAAATCTTGATGGATCTTGGTCCAGCAAAAGCCAACTACTTCTTCACCTTTTACCGCGAAGAAAAAGCCTTCGGGATCAAACCAATTTTCGGCCATGCGGTTTTCTAGATCCTGCATCGCCCAATTTCCCTGATCTGGGTGGTGGGCAAATATCTTGTTATTTAGGTCGAGCCAACGTTCTTTATCGAGTGCAGGATCAAAGGTGCGAAGTGCGTATTCGCGTTTTGCAGTTGGGAGTGGATCGGTTAACGAGCGGTGGATCTTGAGAATATGGCGCATGGTGGTTAGACCCGCTCAGTAATAGGGCTCTCTTTGCCACCGTTAGGAAGTGTGAAGCGATAACCAACGTTACGAACTGTTCCGATAATTGCTTCGAATTCTGGGCCGAGTTTGGAACGCAGGCGACGTATGTGAACGTCGACAGTGCGTGTGCCTCCGAAATAATCATAACCCCAAATTTCTTGCAACAACTGTGCGCGAGTAAATACGCGTCCTGGATGCTGTGCGAGATATTTAAGAAGTTCAAACTCTTTAAATGTTAAATCAAGTGAACGGCCCTTGATCTTTGCGGTGTAAGTGCTTTCATCAATTACAACATCGCCTGTGCGAATTTCACCGGCGGTTGGATCTGCTGCAGTTAGCGCGGCAAGGTGAGTACCAATACACATACGGATACGTGCATCGACTTCGGCAGGGCCTGCGGTATCGAGCATGACATCGTCGACGCCCCAGTCTGCGCTCATCGCAGATAGGCCACCTTCAGTTGTAATTGCAATTACAGGTGCACCAACGCCGGTTGATGTAAGTAAACGTGTGAGGTTCTTTGCAGCAGGCAGATCGCGACGCGCATCAACAAAGACGATATCCATAACTGGCGAATCGATTAGGACGCTGGCTTCAGCCGGCAAGATTTTTACTGTGTGCTGCAAGAGAGCAAGTGATGGAAGAACTTCCGCGCTCGCGCCATTGGTGTTTGTCAGTAACAACACCTTGGCCATGGGATCTAGACTACCTTTGTGAAAACATTCGTTCCACTTCTTATTGTGCTGGCTGGCGCCACTGGCTTTGGCATCTGGTTTCAGCGCACGCGTGGGGAATTTCGCAAGAAGAAGACGGTAAATGGGCCGAAGTTAACGGCTGCGATCGTGGGAACCGAGCTTGGGTCGCGGGCAACGATGGTGCAGTTTTCATCAGCGTTCTGTACTCCATGCCGGGCCACTAAGGCGTTGCTCGAAGATATGGTCAAAACGATGCCAGATGTTCGCTATGCCCACATCGATGCTGAATCGCACCTCGAATTGGTGCGTGAGTTAAATATCTTGTCGACGCCAACCACTTTGTTTCTAAATGGTGCAGGCGTTGAAGTTGGTCGCGCTATGGGCACGCCTAAGTGTGCACAAGTGCATACCGCGCTCGCTGCTATTCATTAACGCCAGTTATTGCGAAATATTCGCAAGTAGCGTTTAGCGCTGATGCTCTTTATCCTTAATGAATTCAAGTAAAGGAAGAGAATATGTCAGTACAAATAGATGCAAGAGGACCAAGATTTTCGGCGGCGATTACAACTGTGGTTTTAGCAGTCGCGCTAGTTACATCAAATATTTGGGTGGCTGCATTTCAAGCAGTTGTCTTTGCGATCGGTGCAATCCGTGGTCCGCAATTTACTCCTTACGCAGTTATCTTTAAGAAGTTAATTAAGCCGCGTCTAAAGTCAGAAACAACGTTTGAAGATGTGCGTCCTCCGCAATTTGCACAGAGCATTGGTCTTGCTTTTGCACTTGTTGCCGTGATCGCATCTGTGACCGGTGCCGATGGGCTCTTTACAATCGCAGTTGGATTTGCACTTGCCGCAGCGTTTTTAAATTCAGCATTTAACTTCTGCTTGGGCTGCCAGGTATATCTACTGCTCGTACGCGCACGCGTAGCCAAATAAATCACTTAGAAGGTAGGCTCTAGCCATGGCAGATCAACACGAACTCCGCGATAAAGGCTTGCGTTTAACACCTCAGCGCGAATTAGTTCTCTCTGCGGTACGCGAACTCGGACATGCAACTCCTGAAGAAGTTGCTGAAAAAGTCCGCACGACACATCCCGGTATCAATCTTTCAACTGTCTATCGCAACCTAGAAACCCTCGAAAACGTTGGACTTGTCCAGCACACTCACTTGGGCCACGGTGGCGCGACTTATCACGCAGCTGAAGAGTTAACTCACCTTCACTTGGTTTGCGGAACTTGCGGTTCTGTTGGCGATGCGCCAATCGATGTTGCCGCAAACTTTGTTCAGAATTTATCTGATGATTACGGCTTTAAGACAGATGTAACTCACTTTGCAATTTACGGCACCTGCGCAGCCTGCGTAAAATAACATGACTGCGGTATTTGTCGAAGATGGCGTCGATAAGGGCGCCATTTGGCATTTTGGCGAACCGAATAAAGAACAGAAGGCTCTGCTTGAAGGCAAAGCGTGGGCTGATCTTTCACACCTGCAAATAATCGCAGTCAGTGGCGTTGATCGCCTGAAGTGGTTACATGATTTAACAACCCAGCATTTATCTGAACTTCCGGTTGGCCAATGGACTTCAGCGCTGATCTTGGATCCGCAAGGCCACGTCGAATATCAATTTAACTTGGTTGATGATGGCGAAACATCTTGGTTGGTTTTAGATCCTGGTTACATCGAAACTTTGATTGCTTATCTGCAGAAGATGAAATTTATGTTGCGCGTTGATGTTCGCGATGCAACAAGTGAATACGTTGTTTTGCGCGCTCCCGGTTTGGTCAATGAAATTGGTGGACCGTTTGCACTTGTTCCACGTGCCGAACTTGGGCAGATGCAAGAAACTTTTGGTGCAACCGCGATGCAGGTTGGCACTTGGGCACTTGATGCCGAACGCGTTGCGGCAGGCCGACCACGAATTGCCTTTGAAACCGACCATAAATCAATTCCAAATGAGCTTGGCGTACTTAACAAATCAGTGCATATGAATAAAGGTTGCTACCGCGGCCAAGAAACTGTTGCGAAGATCTTTAACCTTGGAAACCCACCACGTCGTTTAGTTCTGCTGCATTTAGATGGCAGCCAAGTTGTTATGCCTGCGCCAGGAACGCCTGTTATAAATGGTGAAGTACAAGTAGGTTTTCTTGGCACAGTTGCGCGCCACTTTGAATTAGGGCCAATCGCTTTAGCAATTGTTAAGCGCAATACCCCGGTTGATGCGCAGTTAACTGTCGAGGGTGTGGCCGCTTCCCAACAAGTGATTGTGCCTGCGTAAATGGCCACGATTGCACAGGGTTTAGTTGTCTTCGCCGCGATGATGGTCATCATCTGGACGGTTAGCAAGCTTTAAAGGCCGTAAGATTAAGGCGTGGAAATCGTTAGCGCCGTCTTATTGGGTTTAATCTCATTAGCAATTGGCGTCGGACTTTTAATTTACGGTTTCCGAGGACGTCGCGAATCTCAAGCACGTGATTCGCGTACATATCGAAGGGGCAGACTCTAAGTGGCTTTTACAATTCCAGAAGGTCTGCATGCAGATTTAAATCCACTTGCCTGGTTGGTTGGCACTTGGCGCGGTAAAGGGCGCGGTGAATACCCAAATATTGAAGGCTTTGAATACGCACACGAAGTTGTCTTTAACCATGATGGTCGCCCATTTCTTAACTATTACTCACGCTCTTGGATCATCGATGCCGAAGGCGAAATCATTCGCCCGGCTGCATCTGAAACAGGTTTCTGGCGCGTTAAGCCAAACAATGTTCTAGAAGTTTTGATTTCACATAACACCGGAATCACCGAAGGTTGGGTCGGGCAGTTTGATGGTCCAAAGATTCAGTTAGTTCTTGATCAAGGTTATTCAGCGCCATCTGCAAAGATTGTTACAGCGGGCGTGCGTTTATACGGTCTTGTTGCTGGCGAACTCTTCTTTGCTTACGACATGGCCGCTGAAGGACAAGAACTTCAGGCACATATCTGGTCATCGCTCGAACGTCAGTCTGAGTAAACGGTAAATAAATTATGTTTAATGACGCTGTTTTGGCCGAATACGTTCGCGATGGATTTGTAGAGTCCGAACACCGCGGTTTCTTGGCGATGTTAAATTCTGATGGTTCACTCTTTAAATCATTGGGCGATATCGATACTCAGATCTTTCCGCGTTCGACAGTTAAATGCGCACAAGCATCAGCGATGGTGCGCCATGGTCTGCAGTTAGAACCACGTTTATTAGCACTTGCCGCGTCTAGCCATTCAGGCGCTGCAATGCACATCGAAGGTGCACGCGAAATTTTGGCGAGTGTTGGACTAGGTGAAAACGCACTGCAATGTGCACTCGATCGCCCACTTGGAGAAAACGAACGTCGTGCTTGGGGAGATAACCCACCAACTCGTATCGCCATGAACTGCAGCGGAAAACATGCGGCTATGTTGGCTACTTGTGTGAAAAATGGTTGGCCTATTGAAAGTTATTTAGAACAATCTCATCCGCTGCAAGTTGCAATCAAAGAAGAGCTTGAAAAACTAGCTGGGGAAAGAATTTCTTTTACTTCAACTGATGGCTGTGGTGCACCGTTGTTTATGCTTTCGGTAATTGGTTTAGCTCGCGCAATCCGTGCGATAACTATTTCAACGGATCCAATCCATCAAGATGTTATGGATGCAGCTCGCAAATTTCCAGAAATGGTTGGTGGCGCAGGTCGCCATAACACTGAGATGATGCAACAGGTGCCTGGCTTATTTATGAAAGATGGCGCAGAAGCGGTCAATGTCTGTTCATTGGCTGATGGGCGCACATTCGTATTTAAAGTAAGCGATGGCTCACTCCGTGCATTCCGAACGATCGTGCATGCCTGTTTAAATGAATTTGGAATCGATACACTGCTAACCCCAGAAAAAGTCATGGGCGGCCCGCGTGTAATCGGCACTATTCGCGCAACGATTTAACTAGCCATAACAAAGAGGCGTACCCTAGCAATTCCTTCGCTCGGCATACTGGCGTATCCTTCGAGTATGCAACGCCGCGTAGCCATGTTGATGGTTCACACCTGTCCGCTAGAACAAGCGGGTATTGGTGATGCTGGCGGTATGAATATTTATGTTGCTGAAAGTGCAGCACGTATGGCGGCGCAAGGTGTGGAAGTAGATATCTTCACGCGCCGCGATCACTTAGATCTTCCAGCAGTTGTTGAACTTTCACCCGGTGTAAATGTCCATCACCTAGATGCGGGCCATGATCTGCATTTAACTAAAGAGCAAGTTCCACAGTATTTTCCTGAGTTAAGTGCCGAGCTAAAGAAAGCGCTATCTGGCGATCGCCACTACGACCTGATCCATTCGCATTACTGGTTATCCGGAAAAGTAGCGATGCAAGTTGCTAAAGATTTAAAGATGCAGCTAGTCCACACCATGCACACCATGGCGCGCGTTAAGAATTTGAATCTTGCCGAAGGTGAAACCCCTGAACCAATGATCCGCGTGCAAGGTGAAACACAGATCGTTGCTGCAGCAAATGCGTTAACCGCTAATACCGATGCAGAAGCAGCGAGCCTAGTTTCGCTCTATGAAGCTTGCCCTGACATTGTTCACGTGGTTACACCTGGTGTGGATCTATATAACTTCACACCGGGTGCGGGTCGTCAGGATGCTCGTAAATCACTCGGGATTGATGCCGATGCCCAAGTAATCACTTTTGTTGGGCGTATCCAGCCACATAAGGGCCCTGAACTATTAATCCGTGCAACATCCGAGATGCTTTTGCACTCTCCACAGCTGCGTCCAAAGCTTCGCGTTTACATAGTTGGCGGAGCATCTGGTGCAAATGGCAGCGAAGTAGAACGCCTAAAAGAACTTGTTATCTGGCTTGGTATTGATGATGTTGTTAAGTTCAATCCGCCGGTTCCACGTAGCGAACTTCCTAACTGGTATCGCGCCGCTGATTTAGTCTGCGTTCCAAGTTACTCTGAAAGTTTTGGACTCGTTGCACTTGAGGCACAAGCTTGTGGCACACCGGTTGTAGCAACTGCTGTTGGCGGACTTCGCACCGCAGTTGCCGACGGCATCTCTGGCGTACTTGTAGATGGCCATGATCCACGCGCATGGTCATCTGTTTTAGCGCGTTTGCTGCAAGAACCACAGCGCCGTGTGCTGCTTTCCATGGGCGCGATTGAACATGCATCTCACTTCGGTTGGGATGCCACCGCCCGCGGCACTTTAGATATTTACGATCAAGTTATCTCTGATGCAGCGCGCTCTGCCAAGTCGATCGGTTAATAGTGGCTGCTATTGATCCACGGATTGTGATCGAAGAATTTCTTGATTCACACGATCTCGAGTTTGACCAGAAAGATCCCAATACCTTCCTGATCACCTTGCCAGGTGAGAAGAAGTTACAGACCCACTGCGCGCTAATTGTTGGTGATCATTCTTTAAGCATCAACGCATTTGTGATTCGCAAACCTGATGATAACGAGGCTGCAGTTCATGCTTGGTGCATGGCTAAGAATGCGGCCATGTACGGAATCGCATTTGCTACAAATGAACTCGGCGATATCTTTTTAGTTGGGCGTTTGCCGCTTGGCGCAGTCACCGATCGTGAGATTGATCGTTTAGTTGGCGCTGTTCTGCAATATTCAGATTCATCATTTAATCCACTGCTAGAACTTGGTTTTGCCAATTCAATTCGCCGTGAATGGGCTTGGCGGGTAAATCGTGGTGAATCACTGGCAAATCTCGACGCCTTTAAGCATCTAATTTAAATATTTGCACTCAACATGGCAAGATAAGCGCCATGTCGAACTACGAATTAATCCTTCTGCGCCATGGCGAATCCGAATGGAACGCCAAGAATCTCTTCACCGGTTGGGTAGATGTTCGTTTATCTGCAGCAGGTGAAGCCGAAGCAGCACGTGGTGGAAAGCTATTGGCAGAGCGCAACCTTCTGCCTGATGTAGTTCACACATCTCTTCTACGCCGCGCAATTCACACTTCACAGCTGGCACTTGACGCATGTGACCGCCACTGGATTCCAGTTCGTCGTTCTTGGCGTTTAAATGAACGCCACTACGGCGCACTGCAAGGCAAGGATAAGAAAGAGACGCTCGCTAAATACGGCGAAGAACAATTCAAGTTATGGCGCCGTTCTTACGATACGCCGCCTCCAGCAATTGAGGCCAACGATCCTTATAGCCAAGCAAACGATGCGCGTTATGCTGATTTAGGTTCAGATTTGCCTGCGACAGAGTGCTTAAAAGATGTAGTCACGCGCATGATGCCTTACTGGCAAGAGTCAATCGTTCCTGATCTAAAGGCTGGCAAGCGCGTACTTGTTACTGCGCACGGTAATTCACTGCGTGCGCTAGTGATGCACCTAGATGGAATTTCACAGTCAGATATTGCTGAGCTAAATATTCCTACTGGAATTCCGCTGCTCTATAACTTGGATGCAGACTTTAAGCCCGTCAAAAAAGGCGGAGAGTATCTAGATCCTGAAGCTGCGAAGGCTGCTATTGAAGCGGTTGCGAATCAGGGGAAGAAGTAGGCGCTGGCGTAGCAGCACCTGAAGTAACGTTGCGGTAATCATCGCGCTTGTCGCGAATGATTACTTCTGCAGTTACATAACCAGCGCGGGCAAAGCCAAGTGATAACTTCACATGGCGACCTGCAACAGGTGAAACACCGTAGAAGACTGCCTTAGCGTTTGCGGTATCACCTTCAAAACGAATTGGTTGATTCTTCTTTAGCGCGCTCTCGCCAGTTAAAACCGCTTGGTTTGAACCAACGGCAATTCCGAGCAATTTATCTTCAGTATCGCCTTGGTTAACAATTGTTCCAACGAGAACCGCGTCGCCTGTTTCAGTCGCAACTAAAAGCAGATTTAAAATCTCAATATCTACGCCATTATCTTTTAGCGAGAGTTCAACACCATCTGTTACTTGCTTAATCATGCGAGTTGGCGCATCTTGTCCTGGCCCACATGCAGTAAGTGTTAGCGCAAGAGAAATAGCAATAAGTGATGTAAGTGCTTTTTTAGTGCGAGGCATAGGGCATATTCTCTCATGCGTTTTAAGCGCTTATTCCCTTTGATTTATTGGGGTTTTCTCACCTTAAAATGGCTGGTAGAATTGGTCGTCTAGCGAAGGGCAACACATGACATTTAAGGTCGGCGAAACCGTTGTTTATCCCCATCACGGAGCAGCTCTTATCGAAGCGATTGAAACTCGCATCATCAAGGGCGAAGAACGTACCTACCTAGTCTTGAAAGTTGCACAAGGAGATCTCACAGTTCGCGTTCCTGCAGACAATGTAGATCTAGTCGGAGTCCGCGATGTTGTCGACAGCGCCGGCCTTGATCGCGTATTTAACGTACTTCGTCAGCCTTACACCGAAGAGCCAACAAACTGGTCACGTCGTTACAAGGCAAACCTCGAAAAACTTGCATCAGGAGATGTCATTAAGGTCGCAGAAGTTGTGCGCGATCTCTACCGTCGCGATCTCGATCGTGGACTCTCTGCTGGTGAAAAGCGCATGCTCGCCAAGGCGAAGCAGATCCTTATCTCTGAGCTAGCTCTTGCTGAGCGCACAGATGAAGAAAAGGCTGCAGTTCTCCTTGACGAGGTTCTCGCTTCTTAAGTAACAAACTCTTCTCATGATCGCCGCAATCATTGCTGCTGCAGGTAGCGGCGAAAGATTCGGCGCAGCAATTCCCAAAGCCTTAATCCAACTTGGTGATCGCACCCTTATTGAGCATGCCGTTTCTGCTATCTCTTCAGTTGCTGATCAAATAATTGTTACCGCACCTAGCGGGTATGAAAAAGAGATTCAAACCCTGGTTGGCGATGGCATAACTGTTGTAACCGGTGGCGCTACACGTTCTGAGAGCGTTCGCATCGGTTTATCTAAAGTTTCTGCAGACGCTGAGTACGTTTTGATCCACGATGCTGCTCGTGCACTTGCTTCTCCTGATTTAGCAAAGCGCGTTGTTGCAGCTCTTAAGAGTGGTGACGTCGCTGTAATTCCAGGACTTGCCCAAACAGATACCGTAAAAATTGTTGATGCCAGCGGAATTGTTACATCAACTCCAGATCGCGCTGCTATGCGTCGCGTGCAAACTCCCCAAGGCTTCACATATAAATTGATTAGCCAAGCACACGCCCAATCTGGTGAAGCAACAGATGATGCAGCCCTTGTTGAATCACTTGGTAAACCAGTTCGCGTAATCGAAGGCGAAGAACGGGCGATCAAAATTACGACTCCTGCCGATATGGCAACAGCGCTGCAGTTCTTAGGAAAATCAACGAACTTTAAATCTGGTGTTGGCGTGGATGCTCATCACTTCGAAGCCGGACGCCAACTATGGCTCGCAGGTTTGTTATGGCCAGATCAAGATGGCGTCGAAGGCCACTCTGATGGCGATGTTGCAGCGCATGCAATTTGCGATGCTTTATTTGCCGCAAGTGGACTCGGTGATTTAGGTTCAAACTTCGGCACAAATAAACCGGAATACAAGGGTGCATCTGGAACAACACTGCTTAAGGAAACTCTCGCACTAGTTGAAAAGAGCGGATACGCAATTTCACATGTATCAGTGCAAGTAATCGGCAATCGTCCAAAGATCGGTTCACGTCGCGCCGAAGCGATTGCATCGCTTTCCACGGCTTTGGGTGGTGCAGAAGTAGCGTTACTTGCAACAACTACCGATGGAATGGGCCTAACCGGTGAAGGCAAGGGCATTGCAGCCATTGCATCTGCGCTGATTTATTCTAAATAAGCCTTGCAAGATAGACTTAGCCAATGAGTTCGCTATCTTTATATGACACGCTAACGCGAACCACATCCCCATTTGTTCCGCTAAAAGCTGGCGAAGTCGGCATTTATCTCTGCGGTGCAACTGTTCAGGCACCTCCTCATATCGGCCATGTGCGCTCTGGCGTTAACTTCGACATCTTGCGTCGTTGGTTAACTAAATCTGGTTACAACGTAACTTTTATCCGCAACGTCACTGATATCGATGACAAGATTTTGCATAAGGCTGTGCACGAAAAAGCGCCTTGGTGGGCAGTCGCGATGAAATACGAACGTGCTTTCACCGAAGCTTATGCAGCGCTAAATGTGCAACCTCCAACTTACGAACCACGCGCAACTGGTCACGTCACCCAGATGATCGAGTTAATGACACTGCTTATCGAACGTGGTGCGGCATATGCACCAGGCAATGGCGATGTTTATCTTGAAGTTCGCAAACTTCAATCTTATTTAACGCTTTCTCGCCAGAAGGTTGATGATCTACAACCGGCTGCTGATGCAGATGAGACTTACAAGAAAGATCCACGTGACTTTGCGCTTTGGAAAGCGGCAAAGCCCGGAGATCCATCTTGGCCAACTCCCTGGGGAGCAGGACGCCCTGGTTGGCACCTCGAATGTTCTGCGATGGCACACACTTACTTAGGTGAAGCATTTGATATTCATGGCGGCGGACTTGATTTAATCTTCCCGCACCACGAGAACGAGATCGCGCAGTCGGAAGCTGCAGGTTACGCCTTTGCAAAGCGCTGGGTGCATAACGCTTGGGTGACCGCATCTGGTGAAAAAATGTCGAAGTCGCTTGGCAATTCGCTACAGGTCGCAGAGTTGTTAAAGACAGTGCGCGGTATTGAATTGCGTTGGTATTTAGGCAGTGCGCATTACCGTTCGATGCTTGAGTTTTCACACGAAGCACTTGCCGAATCTGCGACAGCTTTCCGTCGCATCGAAGGTTTCCTAACTCGCGCCACTGAAATCCTTGGTGCGCAGCCAACACCTGTTATTTCTCAAGGTTTTACCGATGCTATGAATGATGATTTAGCAGTGCCAACAGCGCTTGCGGGCATCTCTGAAGCGCTTCGCTTAGGCAATAGCGCAATTACTTCCGGCGATAAAGCGCAGATTTCGCAATCCGCAAATGAAATTCGCGGTGCGCTAGAAATACTTGGTTGCGATCCCTTTGATCCAGTATTTGTGACAAGTGGTGGCGCTGATTTAACAGATGCACTCGATGGCGTGATTCAATTGGCTTTGGCCCAGCGAACAGCAGCGCGCGAACGCAAAGACTTTGCCGCATCAGATCAGATTCGCGATGGATTAGCGGCACTTGGAATTATTATTGAAGACACAGCACAAGGGCCACGTTGGTCTATCTCACAGATAAGCGAGAAGTAAATGGCCGGCACTGCAAAACCTCGTGGCGCAGCTCGATCAAGTTCTAAAAAGGGACCAACTGGTGGCACTGGTGGAAAAAACAAACGTCGCTTAGAAGGTAAAGGTCCAACGCCTAAGGCAGAAGATCGTCCGTACCACGCAGCGGCAAAGCGTAAGAAGGCTGCCGAAAAGAAAGTTTCGCCGCGTACTCGCACTGGTCGAAGCGAACGACCAAAGGGAGAAATTGTTTCTGGTCGTAACGCAGTCCTTGAAGCACTTCGTGCCAGCGTTCCGGCAACCGAGTTAATCGTTGCACGCAGTATCGATGTCGATGATCGCGTCGCTGAATCATTGCAACTTGCGCTGCATCACCAACTTCCGATTCGTGAAGTACACCGTGCAGAACTTGAAGGCATCAACGCTAATAGCCAAGGAATAATCTTGGCGATTAAGCCTTACCAATACTCTTCATTCCAAGAAATTACCGAACGCGCAAACCACCCGATCTTGATTGTGGCACTCGATGGCGTAACCGATCCTCGTAACCTCGGTGCAATTGTGCGAAGCGCAGCAGCATTTGGTGCAGCAGGAGTTGTTATGACCGAACGTCGCGCAGCGGCAATGACCGCATCCGCTTGGAAATCTTCAGCTGGTGCTGCAGCGCGTCTGCCGGTTGCACAAGTAACCAATATGGCGCGCACAATTGATGATGCCAAGAAGCTGGGCTGCTTTGTTATAGGCCTAGATGGCGAATCTGATGAGACTTTGAGCGGTATGAAGGTTGCGAAAGAGAATGTAATGATCGTTGTTGGCAGTGAAGGAAAAGGTCTTTCCCGCCTAGTGCGCGAAAAGTGCGATCTTGTTGTCTCAATCCCAATGCGTGCAACTACCGAATCTCTAAACGCCAGCGTTGCAACTTCAATCGCGCTCTTCTGGGTAGACGAGCAACGTCGCAAGTAAAGGTCACAGATAGATGAAGTACACACGTTTAATTGTCTGTGGAGATTCGTACTCCGAAGGTATGTCCGATGAAATTATCAATGGGCAATATCGCGGTTGGGCCGATCGCCTTGCAGATGTAATGGCGAAGGAGGTAGATGGTTTTAGTTACGCGAATTTAGCCATCCGTGGAAAGTTGTTAAAGCAGGTAATTGATGACCAACTTCCTGTGGCGCTTTCCTATGTAACAGGGCCAGAGACGTTGCTGACTTTTCACGCAGGTGCCAATGATGCGCTTCGCCCAAGTTATAAACCTGAAGTCGCGCAAGCTTTATATGCAGACGCTGTACGTCGCGCCGCCGCATCCGGTGCAACCCTCATGCTCTTTACAGTTTTAGAACGCACGGGAAATACAGGACGTGGTTCAGATGTATGGGCAGCGCGCTTTAGCGAATTCAATAAGATCGTTCGTAAAGTTGGAGCAGAAGTTGGAGCAATTGTTATCGATGCAAATGGAGAGGCGTTCTTTAGCGATAGCCGTTTCTTAGCATTTGATCGTTTACATTTAAATGCCGAAGGCCACCACCGAGTTGCGCAAGCGTTGTTAGAAAAGTTGGGTTACCAATTCGATCCGGCTTGGCGAATTCCACTTCCACCTGCTCAGCAAACTCCCTGGTTAAAGAAGCGCGCAATATCTGCGATCTGGTTCTTTACCTTTGCACTTCCATGGGTCTGGCGCCGTCTTCGCGGAAAATCATCGGGTGATGGACGCACCGCTAAGTACCCAACCCCCACAAGCTGGCCCGTTTAGCCGCTGTCCACCTACCGATTACTCAATATTCACTTAAGCAAGAGAGACTTAGCCCATGCCTGAAGCTGCTCATTTAATTGATCGAGAGCTAAGTTGGCTCTCCTTTAACGAGCGTGTGCTCGAAATGGCTGAAGATAGTTCAATTCCAATTCTTGAACGAGTTCGCTTCCTAACAATTTTTGCATCAAATTTAGATGAGTTCTATATGGTTCGAGTTGCTTCAGTTCTTGGCAAACTTGAATCTAATCCGCACCTGGTTAACTCTGCCGGTTATACCGCAGCTGAATTAATTGCCGCAATCTCAGAGCGAGTTAAAGAGTTAACGCTGCGCCATGCAAACCTCTTTAAGAAAACGATAACCCCTGAACTTAAGAGCCACGATATCGAGATTATTCGCTGGGATGATCTATCCGATGATGAACGAAACCACGTCTCACGTATTTTTAGCGATCGCATCTTTCCGGTACTTACGCCGCTAGCCGTAGATCCATCTCACCCATTTCCATATATCTCTGGGTTATCTCTAAACCTGGCAGTTATCGTCAAGAACCCGAAGAGCTCTGAAGAGTACTTTGCGCGCGTTAAGGTTCCACCGATACTTTCGCGCTTAGTTTCAGTAAGCCCGGCAGCAAATAGCAAGCGCTTTTTACTGCTAGAAGATCTGATTTCAATTCACCTACAAGAACTCTTCCCAGGAATGTTGATTCAAGATCACTACACATTTCGTATTACGAGAAATCAAGATATTGAACTTGAAGATGAAGACACTGAAGATTTACTTGATTCACTAGAGCAAGAACTTGCCCGCCGCCGTTTTGGTCCGCCGGTTCGACTGGAAATTGAAGAAGGTATTGATAAGCACTTACTAGATAAACTCTGCCAGGAGTTAGATATAAACCCTGCAAACGTTCTTTCGCTTCCCGCGCCCTTGGATTTAACCGATTTAACAAAGATTGCAGATTTAGATCTACCAAAGTTGAAGTACCCAGCATTTAGATCAAGAACTGCCGCGGCCCTTAGTGAAGTAGATTCCGAAGAGCCAGATCTTTTCTTTGCCGCGATTCGCCAGGGTGAAATATTGCTCCACCACCCCTATGAATCCTTCACTTCTTCAGTAGTTCAGTTCTTGCAGCATGCCGCACAAGATCCGAATGTGCTTGCGATTAAGCAGACGCTCTACAGAACATCTGGTGATTCACCAATCATTGAAGCACTGATTGAAGCTGCCGAGGCGGGTAAGCAAGTTCTAGCAGTTATTGAAATTCGTGCTCGCTTTGACGAGCAGGCCAATGTGCGCTGGGCGCGAAAGTTAGAAGCAGCTGGTGTGCACGTGGTTTATGGATTGATGGGCCTTAAAACTCATGCCAAACTCTCACTCGTCGTGCGTGATGAATCGCAAGGCCTACGTCTCTACTGCCATATTGGTACTGGAAATTACAATCCAAAGACTGCGCGCTTTTATGAAGATTTAGGAATTCTTAGCGCAGATACTGTTTTAACGGAAGATCTAACAAAACTGTTCAACCAATTATCAGGTTTTGCACCTCACTCAACTTACTCAAGGCTATTAGTTGCTCCACGTACCCTTCGTACCGGCTTGTTAGAAAAAATCGAAAATGAAATCGCAAATGCGAAGGCTGGCAAGCCAGCCGGCATTCAGATGAAGCTCAATTCACTGCTTGATGAAGAATTTGTAGAAGCGCTATATCAGGCATCTTCTGCTGGTGTAAAAATCGATTTAATCATCCGCGGTATATGTGCGATCCGCCCTGGCATTAAAGGTCTATCTGAAAACATTCGAGTTCGATCAATTTTGGGAAGATTCCTTGAGCATTCTCGTATTTATCATTTTGTTAATGGCGGCGATAATGAATACTGGATCGGTAGTTCAGATTTAATGCACCGAAACCTTGATCGCCGAGTAGAAAGCTTGGTGCGTATTGAGCGCCCAGCGCATAAGAGCTCATTGCAAGAGTTAATCGATCTTTCCATCAGCGACGAAACAGCAAGCTGGCACCAGGACGCCGATTCCTGGAAGCGGGTAACGACAGATAAATCAGGTGAGCCTTTGCAAGATTTGCAGGGTATTTACGTAAAGCGTTATCGAAAGGCTAGGCCATGAGTAAAGAAGATGGCGCACCGCTAATCCAAGCCGCAGGCGCTGTTTTATGGCGTAAAAGCTCTGAATCCGAAATCGAGATTGCCGTTATTCACCGTCCTCGTTATGACGATTGGTCACTTCCTAAAGGCAAAGTAGAAAATAACGAATCACATATCGCAACTGCTTACCGTGAAGTTTTGGAAGAGACTGGCTACACATCTACTTTCGGTCCTGAAATTGGCGTAGTTGTTTACAAGCTGGAAGGTGCACCTAAAGAAGTGCGTTACTGGGCGGCGCAAGCAAGCGATATTCAAGAAGGATCTCCTAATCCAGAAGAGGTAGATCAACTCGAGTGGCTTTCACCAAAGCTAGCCAAAGAGCGTCTGACAAATAAAGATGATCGAAAGATTGTTGATTATTTCTTGGAGTTTGGAACAGATACCTTCCCAATCATTTTGTTGCGCCATGCCAAAGCGTTAAAACGTACCGAGTGGAGCGGCGATGATGGCGATCGTCCTCTCGAGCATAAAGGTCAGTTACAGGCAAAGCGCTTGCTCCCAATTTATCTTCCATACGGGATAAAAGAAGTTCACACCTCTGATGCTCTGCGCTGCACCGAAACTGTTGAACCATTGACTCGCGCTATGGAGATAATTCCAATCTTCTCTGCCGATTTATCTGAATACGGGTATGAAAAGGATAAAGAAGTCTCATTGGATTACATTCAAGATTTAATGGATCGTGGTATTCCAGCGATAGTTTGTAGCCATAACCCAATTATTCCTAAGTTGGTTAAGAAATTAGTTGGCAAAAAGTACTTTAAATCAATGGATCGCGAATTGGAGCCAGCCCAAGCAATTATCTTGCATTGCCGTACTGGAGAAGTTATTGCCTGCGATTGGATAGACGAACCCATAGTTTAAAACAAGGTCTAAAACAAGGTCTAAAACAAGGTCTAAATAAAGTTAGCGTTCCATCCAGTCTAGCCAGCGTAAAACAATACCTTCGCGCAGAGCCCAAGGGCAGATCTCAAGTTCATTGATATGCAAACGTTCCATGGTTGTTCGGGCAACAATCGCACCAGCGACAATCTGCCGTGCGCGGCTCTGTGAAACTCCGGGTAGCTCAGCACGTTCCTTATTGGACATCGCCTGAAGCTTCGGAATCATTTTTGTGAGCGAGTTAATCTTTAAATATTTTGGATTGTCATCAAACCAATGTTCGCCAAGACGAGCCAGCGTTCTAAAAGTTTTACTGGTTGCAACGAAGTGATCTGCGATATGTTCCATAATATCTTCGGGTACCGAACTCTTCACTGCCTCAATTACATAATTTTCCAAAGACTTTATCTCTTTAGAAGTGTGTGGATCCGAAGAAAGATATTCACGTGTCAGGCGTGATGCACCAAGTGGCAACGAAACAGTTGCTTCGGCGCTCTCGTCATCACCTACAGCAATTTCAAGCGATCCACCGCCAATATCTAAAACTAAAAGTCTCCCGCTCGACCAACCGAGCCAGCGGCGCACTGCTAAAAATGTCATTCGAGCTTCATCATCTCCAGAGAGCACTTGTAGATCTATATCGAACTTCTTATTGATCTGAAGCAATATTTCTTTTCCATTTTTAGCATCACGTATAGCAGATGTCGCAAATGCCAAGATTTCTTCAGTCTTAAACTCTTTAGCGTGTGAAATTGCATCGGCTATCGCAGTTTCAAGCAACTCAACGCCTTCGGGAGCTATCTCGCCAGAAATGTTTAAATACTCGTGAAGGCGTAGTTCAACTTTTTGATTAGTTGCTGGGCTTGGTCGTGCTCCTGGGTGGGCATCAACTACTTGGAGGTGGACGGTATTAGAACCCACATCTAGAACGCCCAATCGCATGCGGCCAAACCTACCTGTCTAGCGCCCTAATCTCGTTGATTTTTACATTGCGCCAATAACTGCCATAATTACGCCCGTTGCCTTAATCGGTAGCAAGCCTCTCTAGCTCAGTGGTAGAGCAGCGCACTTGTAATGCGCAGGTCGTCAGTTCAATCCTGACGGGGGGCTCTGGAAAGTTTTGACCCGATAGAAGAAGGGGTAACGATGAAAGATTATTCGTTTCCTCACGAACAATTTGATGATCTGCTCGCCGCGAATGCTGAATACACAAAGTCGTTTCAGTACTCCGAATTAACCGGTTCAGCGGCAAAAGGTTTAGCGATCGTAACCTGCATGGATTCTCGTATTAATCCGCTTTCAGTTGTGGGCATGCGATCTGGCGATGCCAAGATCCTACGCAACGCCGGGGCTCGAGTTACAGAGGACGTTATCCGCACCTTGGTGCTCGCTACATATCTTTTAAATGTAAAGCGCATCCTGGTTATGCCACATACCGATTGCGCGATGGCGCGTGGCGATGAAGCAGATATCCATGCGCTGATTGACGAGAAATTCGGCGTCGATACGCGCTCACTTGAATTTCGTACTACGCGTGATCAAAAGGCGGCGCTAGCGGTCGATGTAAACCGTATTCGCGCTTATCCACTTTTGCGTGATGGCGTCACCGTTGCCGGTGCAATTTATGATGTTAAGACCGGAACTATTGTTCCGGTTGATTGCTAACTCGCCGAATCGGCATCTTGGTTACTGGATAATTGAGATCCATTAAGAATTGATGGACAATCGCAATAAATAGCGCTGGTTTTTCCTTAGGTGCAATATGTGATGTTCCTGGAATTATCGCTAACTGGCTTAACTCGACCGCGCGATACATATCGAGGGTGTGTTCGTGAGAGAAAACATCATCATCGCCAGCAATAAAAAGCGTTGGACATTCGATTTTTGCTAATTCTGTAAGAGGGACGTCAGGCTCAGATTCCCAAATCTTTAACATTTTTTTAATTTTTTCATTTTGAGTGTGTGGAGCATCGGGTGAAGTTGCAGCATATTCAGCCTTATCTTCTTCGCTTGGTTCTACAAAAGGAAGATGAGTCACTGCTCCAGACGGGTGGTAGTTAGCCCCGACGAGAATCAGCGATTTAACTAGCTCGGGGCGAGCAATCGCAACCGACATCGCAATGATTCCGCCATCTGACCAACCAATTAAATGTGCGGGCTCTTTGACGACATCTTCTAGATAGGCAATTGCTTCACGGATTTGAAAATCAAAATGAAAAGAACCTGCTTGATCGCCCGTGTAGCCATGTCCAGTGCGATCGTAGGCAAATAAATGAAAATCAGGTTCTAGATCAGGCGTTAAGACATAATCCCAGTGCGAAGTTTGGCTTAAGCCACCGTGCAGAAGTAGAACTGCTTCACCGTTGTTCTCCCATTCGTATGAATAGGTTTGGTGTCCACGTAAATCAATGTAGTCAGGCATGGTTGCTGCTTTGGCTACAGGCTATCCATGATGTGGCGATTGCCGCGGTCGAATGTTAAATAGTTCCAGGTCCAATCGGCGATAGTGCCGATCTTGTTGCGCCCGCCAAGTAAGTAGAACAAATGCAACCACAACCAGGCATACCAAGCTGGAATTCCTGTGATCTGAATGCCTTTAAATTGCACAACTGCTTTGTGGCGACCGATCGTTGCCATTGAACCTTTATCCAAATACTTGAAATCTTGTAGCGCGTGTCCGCGCGCGGCACGCATAATCTGTTTTGCAACCCAACGTCCTTGTTGCATCGCAACTGGTGCAACCATCGGCAAGAAACCACCATCTGCGCCCTTTGCGCTAGAGATATCACCGATCGCCCAAATATGTGGGTAGTGATTAACCTGCAAGTTCTGCGCAACGCTGATGCGGGTTCCTTCAAGTGGCAAGTTAAGTAGCCCACCAGTTGGTTCACCTTTAACGCCGGCTGCCCAGATGGTTACCTCTGATGGAATTACAGATCCATCCTTAACAAGAATCTGACGTGGCTTTACTTGTTGCACAGCGGTATTGAGCAGAACCTTGACGCCAAGTTTCTCTAAATCTTTCTTAGCTCGCGCAGACAACTTTTCGCTAAACATCGGCAAGATTCTTGGCCCTGCTTCAATCAAGTAGATATCGATATGTTCTGCGGCATTTGCCTCATCGTTCTTAAGGGGACCACGTTTTAGCTCAGCAAGAGCACCAGCCATTTCAACGCCAGTTGGACCGCCGCCGACAACGCTAAGTGAAAGTCGGGTCTGATCTTCAAAGCGACAGAGATCCTCAAAACGGCGCATTACCTCAGCGCGAATACCAATTGCTTCATGCACGCTCTTCATACCAAGTGCATGCTCATTTACACCTGTAACTCCGAAATCTGCAGTTGCTGAACCGAGTGCAACGATTAAATGATCGAATTCAAGTACTTCTGATGAATCAAGCTTTACTGATTTGTTTTTGTGATCAACCGAGATTGGGGAACCCATTCGGAATTTCACGCCGCTCTTGCGCAGTGCGCCTCGGACTGGATGCGCCACATGGTCTGCAGCAAGGCCAGCAGTTGCTACCTGGTAGAGCAAAGGCAGAAATGTTTGAAAGTTGTGGCGATCAACAACGGTTACATCGGCGTCTTTCGATAGCGCCTTGGCTGCGGTTAGCCCGCCAAAGCCTGCGCCTAGAATTACGACGCGAGGTCGATTAGAAGAAGCCATGTGCAGAGTCTAGGCTCTCCACCATGAACTCGCAGAACTCAGGGCGTTTGATACTTGTAACTGGCGCATCGGGCTATGTCGGCGGCCGTTTGGTACGCGACCTCGTAAGCGATAAATGCGATGTGCGAATTTTGGTACGCGATGCGCAGAAAGTTGCCGATCAACCGTGGGCTAAGGATGTCAATATCGTTGAAGGCAACGCCACTGTAATTTCAGATTTGGATCGCGCTCTCAAGGGCGTGCATACCGCTTTCTATCTTTTGCACTCTATTAATTTAGGTAAAAACTTCGACGATATTGAATCTGAGATGGCGCGTAATTTTGCAGTTGCTGCAGAAAAGCAAGGCGTTAAGCAGATCGTTTACTTAGGTGGAATTGCTAACGATAAGAACCGTAGCCAGCACTTAGCATCTCGCATGAATACAGGTGCACAGTTAGCTTCAACATCTGTTCCTGTTTTAGAACTTCGCGCTGGAATCATTATCGGTTCGGGATCAGCTTCCTTTGAGATGTTGCGCCACCTAACTCACCGCCTGCCGATTATGACTACGCCAAAATGGGTCTCGAATTTAACGCAACCAATTTCCATCCGCGATGCGCTGTATTACTTGCGTAAAGCTGCTTCACTTGAAAAGCCGGTGGGCAAGGTTTGTGACATCGGCGGCAAAGAAGTTCTCTCTTACGCTGACATGATGCAGAAATTTGCCAAGTTATCTGGCCTGCGTAAACGTTGGATTGTTCAGGTACCAGTTTTAACCCCAAAACTTTCTTCACTATGGATCGGTTTTGTAACGCCAGTGCCAACATCGCTTGCACGCCCACTTGTTGAATCTTTGATTAGCGAAGTAGTTGCAGATCCAGCAAAGAGCATTGACGCAATTATCGCGCCACCACCAGAAGGTTTTATCGATGTCGAAGGCGCAATCACCTTGGCGCTTTCTCGTATTGCAGATCGCGATGTGATTACTCGTTGGTCTGATGCCGCATTTCCAACTGCGCCTTGGCAGAAAGCGCAAGGTGATCCCGAATGGGCGGGTGAAATGGTTCTGCGCGATCGTCGCGAATCAAATACTGAAGCAAGTGCAGCCTCCGTGTGGCAGGCAATTGAAAGTATTGGCGGCGAAAACGGTTACTACGGCGCCGATTTTCTCTGGTTCTTACGCGGTTTATTAGATCGCATCTTCGGTGGAGTCGGACTTCGCCGTGGCCGGCGCGATCCGCTAACTCTGCGCGTTGGTGACAGTTTAGATTTCTGGCGCGTTGAAGAGTTAGAACGCGGTAAGCGTTTAAAACTTTATGCCGAAATGGTTCTGCCGGGAAAAGCTTGGCTTGAATTTAGCGTTATCGATAACGGAACCGATCGCACTGTTGTACAAGAAGCTAGCTTCTCGCCACGTGGTTTAGGCGGTCAGTTGTATTGGTACTTTGTACTTCCCTTCCACATCTTTGTTTTCCCAACGATGATGCGAAATCTGATTCGAAAGGCCAATCGCACCGACCATGCCAATTCACGCCTTTAATTCAGAGGTCGAATCCCTTGCCAACGAGATCCTGGCATACAGCCTGCTGCGCTTAAAAGATGATCCACCGCTAGATGGTCCGCGTACCGCTGAAGATTTATTTCAAGAAGTTGGCAACACCATCACCGCAAAAGGTTTAGGCGGACATGAAGCACTCGAAGTATTTACAAATGTTTTAGCAAAGGCCTGTATCTCAACAGATCACCCGCGCAACTTAGCCTTTATTCCATCTGCACCAACTGAATACTCGAATCTCTTCGACCTAGTTGTTGGTGCCAGTTCACTTTATGGGGGATCTTGGCAAGAAGGTGCGGGCGCAGTCTTTGCTGAAAACCAAGCACTTCGTTGGATCGCAGATTTAGCTGGACTTCCACAATCTGCCGGTGGTGTTTTTGTGCAAGGTGGAACTATTGGAAATCTTTCTGCGCTGGTTGTGGCGCGCGCTGCAGCACGCACGAAATATCCAAATACTTCACGTTGGGCAATTGCCTGCAGTGCAGAGGCTCATTCATCAATTGCTAGCGCTGCACAAATCATGGACGTTGAACTTCTAAAGATTGAGCCAGGTGCTGATCGCAAGATGCATGGCGATGCACTTGGTGCGGCAATTGATCAATTGCATGCCACAACGCAAACCCGCGTCTTTGCTGTTGTTGCAACTGGCGGAACTACAAACCTCGGAATCATTGATGACCTAGCAACAATTGCCGAAGCAACACATGCTCGCGATATTTGGTTCCACGTTGATGGCGCTTACGGTCTTGCAGCGCTTTGTGCACCGTCTGTGCGCGCGAAATTTAACGGTGTAGAACAAGCCGACTCTTTAATCGTTGATCCACATAAGTGGCTCTTTGCGCCATTCGATGCCTGCGCACTTATCTATCGCAATCCAGATCTTGCCAAAGAAGTTCACACTCAGCACGCTTCATATTTGGAAACTTTGCATGATGACACTTGGTCACCGGCGGATTATGCAATTCACTTAACGCGTCGTGTCCGCGGATTACCTTTCTGGTTTTCACTTGCAGCACATGGCACAGATGCTTACACCGAAGCGATGGAGGAAACACTTACCGTGGCTCGCGATGCCGCCGAACTTGTTCGCCAACATCCCAATTTAGATTTGATTCACGAACCTGAACTTTCTATTGTTGCCTTTACTCGCAAAGGTTGGGCGCCAAGTGATTATCAAAAGTGGAGCGATAAATTATTGGCTGATCAGATCGGCTTTATCCCACCATCATCAGATAAAGGCCAATCAATCTTGCGCTTTGCGATAGTTAACCCTTGGACGAAGATCACAGATATATCTATGATCTTGGATACTCTTTAAAATTTAGTAAGGTGTAAATCCCACAATTTCTGCTACTGCTGGTTTAAGATTTACTCCATGTCAGCGCTCGAAAATAATGATGTGCAGGGTTCTTCACTCTCCGACCTCGAAGTACGCATCCTTGATTTCGAGAGCAATTGGTGGCGCTTTGCCGGTGCAAAAGAATCTGCAATTAAAGAGCTCTTTGACCTCACCGCTCCTCGTTACTACCAACTACTCAATGACCTGATCGACCGGGACGATGCCCTAGCGGCCTCTCCAATGCTCGTTAAGCGCCTGCGCCGCCTCCGTGAGGCTCGTATGAGTGCGCGTTCAGCCCGATAACAACCAATTCACCGCCCTCGTTTTGCGACAGGGAATAAGACCGTCTAGATTTGGCGTTAGCACTCTCGGGGTGTGAGTGATAAAACGCCCCCAAATGGCAGAAACTAAATGAGTTACAAACAAGGAGTAATTACATGGCAAAGATGATTGCCTTTAATGAAGAAGCCCGTCGCGGACTAGAACGCGGAATGAACGTTCTCGCCGATGCAGTCAAGGTAACCCTTGGACCTCGCGGACGTAACGTTGTTCTAGAGAAGAAGTGGGGCGCCCCAACAATCACCAACGATGGCGTTTCAATCGCAAAAGATATTGAACTCGATGATCCATGGGAAAAGATCGGCGCAGAACTCGTAAAGGAAGTTGCCAAGAAGACAGATGATGTCGCAGGCGACGGAACAACAACTGCAACTGTTCTAGCTCAAGCACTTGTGCGCGAGGGCTTGCGCAACGTTGCTGCCGGCTCAAACCCAATGGCGCTAAAGCGCGGCATCGAAAAGGCTGTTGCAGCGATCGTTGCAGAGCTTGCCTCGATGGCCAAGAGCGTTGATTCGAAAGAGCAGATCGCAGCTACTGCATCTATCTCAGCAGCCGATGCAACTATCGGTGACATGATCGCTGAAGCGATGGATAAGGTCGGTAAAGAAGGCGTAATCACTGTTGAAGAGTCAAATACATTCGGTCTCGAACTCGAGCTAACTGAAGGTATGCGCTTTGATAAGGGTTACATCTCTCCATATTTCGTAACCGACCAAGATCGCATGGAAGCAGTCCTTGAAGATGCTTACGTATTGATCGTTAACTCAAAGATTTCAAATATCAAGGATCTCGTACCGGTTCTTGAAAAGGTTATGCAATCAGGTAAGCCACTTGCAATCATCGCTGAAGATGTTGAAGGCGAAGCACTTGCAACTTTGGTTGTAAACAAGATTCGCGGAATCTTCCGCGCAGCAGCAGTTAAGGCACCTGGCTTCGGAGATCGTCGCAAGGCGATGTTGCAAGATATTGCAATCCTTACAGGGGCCACAGTTATCTCTGAAGAAGTTGGCTTGAAGCTCGAAACAGCTGGCCTAGAACTTCTTGGTCGCGCTCGCAAGGTTGTTATCAGCAAGGAAGAGACAACTATTGTTGAAGGCGGCGGAGATGACGCACAGATCAAGGGCCGCGTTGCTCAGATCCGTTCTGAAATCGAGAAGTCTGATTCAGATTACGACCGCGAGAAGTTGCAAGAACGTCTTGCCAAGCTCGCAGGTGGCGTTGCTGTAATCAAGGCAGGCGCTGCAACTGAGGTAGAACTCAAAGAGCGCAAGCACCGCATCGAAGATGCAGTACGTAACGCAAAGGCTGCAGTTGAAGAAGGCATCGTCGCTGGTGGTGGCGTCGCGCTCTTGCAGGCTGCTACACAAGCATTTAAGAAGTTAAAGCTTGAAGGCGAAGAAGCAGTTGGCGCAAAGATCGTAGAACTTTCGATCGAAGCTCCACTAAAGCAGATCGCAATCAATGCCGGTCTTGAAGGCGGAGTCGTTGTAGAGAAGGTACGTCACCTCGAAGTAGGTTTCGGACTTAACGCTGCAACTGGCGAATACGTCGACATGATCAAATCTGGAATCATTGATCCTGCAAAGGTAACTCGCTCTGCGTTGCAGAACGCGGCATCAATCGCTGCGCTCTTCATCACAACGGAGGCGGTAATCACCGACAAGCCAGAGAACAAGCCAGCTGCCCCAATGGGTGGCGACGGCGGCGGAATGGATTTCTAAGCTAAATGACAAAAGGGTTCGACGCAGAAGATTTAGCAAGAAGTGCTGCACTTGGCGATGCCGAAAAGCCATCGCAAGTCGGTAACTTCATCTCTGTCGAATTCGATGACGAAGATCGCGTTGCAAGTTATTTATTCGACGCAGATATTCAGGGTTATAAAGGTTGGCGCTGGTGCGTCACTGTTGCAAAGGTAGATGCATCAGCGCAACCAACCGTTTGTGATGTTGTTGTTCTTCCTGGTCCAGATTCACTTATGGCACCAGAATGGATCGAATATAAAGATCGCATCTTGCCTGAAGATATTCAGCCGGGTGTAATTGTGCCAAGCGTTCTAGATGACACTCGTTTAGTCCCTGGTGCAAACGCACTTATTCAAGATGAAGATTTAGATGCGGCGCAGATTTACGAACTTGGTTTAGCTCGTCCACGTGTACTTTCAATTGAAGGTCGCGATCAAGCAAGTAAGCGTTGGTACACAGGCGATCGCGGACCAAATACGCCGCTGGCGCAGAACGCACCAAAGCCTTGCAACTCATGCGGATTCTTTATTCCTATCGCAGGTTCGCTACGCGCCTCATTTGGCGTATGTGCAAATGCGATCGCTCCAGATGATGCCCGCGTAGTTTCAGTCGATCACGGCTGCGGCGCGCACTCTGAAGCCACGCTCCCTAATTAATAGGGGTTCCCGCCCCTCTTTGCTTGCGATAAACTTGGATCCTGCCCGCGCCCCTGCGGCTACACGAGTACTGAAATTCTTATAAGGAGAACGCCATGCCTACAGGTCGCGTTAAATGGTTTAGCCTCGAAAAGGGTTTCGGATTTATCTCAAATGATGAAGGCGAAGATGTTTATCTTGCTGCATCATCTCTTCCAGAAGGCGTTCCTTCGGTAAAGCCTGGCACAAAGGTTGAGTTCAGCATCATCGATAGCCGTAAAGGTCCACAAGCGATGTCGATCCATATCGTTGAGGCACCGGTTTCACTCGCGGAAAATTCACGAGTCAATAACGATGACCTTGCTGCGATGATCGAAGACACAATTAAGATTTTGGATAAAGTCGGAAATGGTTTGCGCCATGGACGTCATCCATCTGGCACCGATGCAGAACGCCTTGGTCGCGTTTTGCGCGGTATTGCTAGCCAGCTAGAAGCTTAAATACTTCTGATCTAAATGCCGCTGCGCGCTGCGCGGCGCTTTGAGTAACGAATACCCCATGCACCAAGTGCTGCACCTGCAACGCATGTCCAAATTAATTTGCTCTCTGCACCTGTGATCGCAAAATATAAAGCTGCGATAACCCACGCAATGGTGCCTAAAGTGATTAGAGTTACGACAGACTTGATTTCTGAATTATTGTTTAAAACCACAAAGGAAGCATACAAGCGATGGCGGTAAAAGCAGACGGTAACTGGCGTTCTTTTCGCCACCGTAATTACCGCATTCTCTTTCCGGCAAATGCCGCATCCAATATCGGCACCTGGGCACAACGCATCGCTCAAGATTGGTTGATTCTGCAGTTAACTGGCAATAGTGGAACATATCTTGGCTTGGTTACCGCGGTGCAATTTGCTCCGGTTCTCTTCTTCTCACTGCACGGTGGTGTACTCGCAGATCGAGTGAATAAACGCAAACTCCTTATTGCAACTAACTTCATCGGCGCACTTTCTTCCCTTGGTTTAGGAATTCTTGTTTTGCTCGGCCAAGTACAGATCTGGCATGTCTTTTTCTTTGCTTTAGCCCTGGGAATTTCTTCAGCGCTAGATGCGCCAATTCGCCAATCATTTACCTCAGAGATCGTTGGCCATTCCGATATCGCCAATGCGGTCAGCTTAAACTCGGCCAATTTCAACGCCGGGCGCTTAGTTGGCCCTGCGCTATCTGGCTTTCTTATCGCGCGCTTTGATACAGGTCCATCATTTGTTATCAACTCAATTACCTATGTTTTTGTCATCTTTGCCTTGATGCAGATGCGCGAATCAGAGTTCTTTATCTCAGAGAAGAAAGAGACGCTCGGGACCATCCGCGAAGGAGTTAATTACGCACTCGCACGCCCTGATCTATATGTCGTAATGCTGGTGGTCTTCTTCGTTGCCACCTTCGGTTTAAATAACCAGATCTTCAACGCACTTATGGCAACTGAAGCATTTGGTAAGGGTCCGGCATCTTTTGGTTTGCTTGGCACGTATCTAGCAATTGGTTCGTTATCAGGTGCGCTATTTTCGGCGCGCCTAGAGAAATTTCGCAAAGCCACCTTTGTTATTAAGTTAGGAATCGTTTTCTCTACCGGGGTAATCATTCTCTCTATGGCGCCAACCTTTACTTGGTATGCGATCTGGTTGCCTTTCGTTGGCTTCTGCGCACTTACCTTGTTGATCACTGCAAATTCGTTGATTCAAGTTAATTCAGATCCAGCGATCCGCGGTCGCGTTAGTGGAATTTACTTACTTATCTTTATGGGTGGAACGCCCTTTGGTTCACCAATTATCGGCTGGCTCGCTGAGGTCATCGGTATTCGTCAAACAATTGCATTATGTGGAGCCACCGCACTAACTGCTTGCCTCATAATTTGGGTTGTCTTTAGAAATAAAGTTAAAGTGCCGAAAGATATTTCGGTTGAAGGCGTACTACCTGCCACCTATGACGATCAGCGCTAATAAACCGATCAAGGTAAGTACGGTTACTAAACGGCGAGTGCGATAGTTCATTTAAATATTATTCGCGCCCAGGTGCTTCGATGGTGAAAGTGCAACCATCGTGAAACCAAGTGCAATCAGCACCGGAACCATGATGTAAGCGCGTGAAATACCGAAGTTATCGCCCAAGATTCCGAGCAATAACGGTGAGCAAGCGATTGCGATACCTGCAGCGATTGAGCTCTTGCCCATAGCCAAATCTGGACGGCCTTCGCTAAATGCCACCATGCGCAGCGTAAATAGTGGGAATTGCACTGAGATTCCAAGTCCAACCATAAATAGCGTGATTAAGCACAGCGCCAAGATGTGAGAAGACCAGAAGAGTCCGAAGGCAACAAATTGCAAAGCAAGTGCGATCTTTAACTGTTCATCCGCATGGAAACGCTTTAGAACGCGACCGGCATACCAGCGCCCTGTTCCAACGCCGGTACCAAAGGCGATTACCGCAAGCGTTGAAATAGCAGCACTTGCATCGGTGCGATCACTAATCAACGATGCTGACCAGAAAGATGTTGCAAACTCTGCACTGATCGAGATAAAGAATCCGGTAAATGAGAACCAAAAACCGCGCGATAACTTTCCGCGTTGTGGACCATCTTCATCAGGCGTATGCGAATCTGGTTCGTGCTTACGCCCCAAAATAAATAGCGCCACGATAAAGGGAATGGTGATCAACATTCCAACGCGCCATTGATCGCGGACAATATTTGCAGTTGATCCAATTACAAAGTTTCCAGTAACAAATCCTGCAATTGCCACAGCATTGATCTGTGCGACCGCAGTATGTGAACGTTCTGCGAAGGCATGAGAACCAGCTGTATTTACATTGTTAATAACAACGGAGATTCCCCAACCTGCAATAAGTGTTGCTAGCAGAGTTAGTTGTACTGGGGGAGCAAAGACGAAAAATACAATGCCGATTGAAAATACTGTTAAACCGATCCAAGTTGTATTTGAACGACCAAAGCGGTGGACCAACTTCGAATTCATACCACCGGCGATAATTGCGGCAACGCCCATTGCAGTTCCGTGAAGTCCGGCAACGCCAAGTGATGTGCCTTGATCTTCGCGAAGTAAAGCCTGTGATGGGCCAAAACCGCCAGTAAAGAAGTTAACAGTCGCTACTTGAAGTGCGAGCAGCCAGAACTGCCCGTTACGCTGAAATGTCTTTGGCATCTGAGCTTTAGAGCGCTGCTACAACGAAATCAATTGAGGCAGTTAGCGCATCAATATCACTTGGATCAACGGCCGGGAACATACCAATGCGAAGTTGGTTCTTACCTAGCTTGCGATATGGCTCGGTATCAACGATTCCGTTAGCTCGCAGGGCTGCAGCAACTGCAGTTGCATCAATTGATTCATCAAAGTTAATTGTTCCGACAACCTTTGAACGCATTGCAGGGTCTGTGACGAAAGGAGTTGTGTAAGAAGTCTTTTCTGCCCATGAGTACAACTTGGCAGAAGATTCAGCGCTACGGCCGGCTGCGAATTTAAGACCACCATTGCTGTTCATCCATTCGATCTGATCTGCAAGGAGCATCAACGTCATAAGAGCTGGCGTGTTGTAAGTCTGATCAAGGCGTGAGTTTTCAATCGCAATTCCAAGATCAAAGAACGCTGGCACCCAACGGCCACTTGCCTTGATTTTTTCAGCGCGCGCAATTGCCGCAGGGCTCATTAGCGCAAGCCAAAGCCCACCATCAGATGCAAAAGATTTCTGAGGTGCAAAGTAATAAGTATCAAATTCTTTTGCATCAACTGCGAGTCCACCTGCAGCACTTGTTGCATCAACCAGAACTAGCGCACCGTCGGTTCCGGCAGGGCGCTTGATTGGCATTGCAACGCCAGTCGAAGTTTCGTTATGTGTAAGTGCGTAAACATCAACGCCAGCTTCGGCAACTGCTTGTGGGTGTGAACCAGGTTCTGACTTAATAACAGTTGGCTCGCCAAGAAATGGTGCTTCCTTTGCAGCAGATGCAAACTTTGAAGAAAATTCACCGAAAACTAAGTGTTGTGATTTGTTTTCAATTAAACCAAATGTTGCGATATCCCAGAACGCAGTTGATCCGCCGTTTCCGAGTACAACTTCATAACCTTCTGGCAGCGTAAATAGTGAGTTAAGTCCTTCGCGCACGCGATGAACCACGTTCTTAACTGGCTTTTGGCGGTGAGATGTTCCGAGAATCGATAAACCAGATGCGCCGAGTGCAGCAAGTGCTTCCGGGCGAATCTTTGATGGACCACAACCGAAACGGCCATCACGTGGTTTGAGATTATCTGGGATCTTAATATCTGCGCTCATGGGCTAAGACTACGGGTAGTAGCGAGTGATCTCCCACTCGGTTTCGCTGTTAGCCCGCTCATAGCGCAAGCGATCATGCAGCCTTGAATAGCGCCCTTGCCAGAATTCAATACTCATCGGTGTAACGCGATAGCCGCCCCAATGTGGTGGCTTCGGAACGATGCTGCCCTCGGGCCATTTCTCAGATGCACCGGCGAAGCGTTGTTCTAGTTCTTCGCGCGATGAAAGTGGGGATGATTGCGCACTTGCCCATGCACCGATTTGGCTGGACCACGGACGCGTTGCAAAGTATTCGGCTGATTCACTTTCGGAAATCTTTTCGACAAATCCACTTATCGAAACTTGGCGTTCCATCGCAAACCAGGGAAATAAAAGTGTGACTTGCGAATTTAGCTCCATCTCCTGTGCTTTACGCGATGAGTAATTTGTAAAGAAGGTGAAGCCGCCTTCCGAGATATCTTTTAATAAAACGGTGCGCGTAGAGATATGTTCGCCAGCACCCAAGGTTGAAAGCACCATCGCGTTGGCTTCGACGATGACGGCATTTGCCGCGGCCTCATGGAGCCAGGTATTGAAAGCGGCGAATGGATCGGCGGGTAAATTCTCGAGTCCAACCTCGCCGTAAGAACGGCGCATGGCACGGATCGCTTCACGGTCGAGTTCGCTCATAGATGTATCGAACCTCACTTTTACCTCTGCGTCATCTTCTAGGACTTCCTAGTGATTTCCTGGATGGGTGGTCGTCAGCACCCCCTCGGACGGTGCAGAATTGGAGCATGTCAGATGATTTCAAACCCGGCCTGGAAGGCGTTATCGCCTTCGAATCACAAATTGCAGAACCAGATAAAGAAGGCAGCGCACTGCGTTATCGCGGCGTTGATATCGATGACCTTGTTGGTCGCGTTACCTTCGGAAACGTTTGGGGTCTACTCGTAGACGATCTCTTCAATCCAGGTTTACCAAATGCTGAACCGTTCCCACTACCTGTTCACTCAGGTGATGTGCGCGTAGATATCCAATCAGCGATTGCGATGTTGGCACCAGCATGGGGTTTCAAACCACTACTTGATATTTCAGATGAAGAAGCGCGCAGCAACCTGGCACGCACATCTGTAATGGTTCTTTCATATTTGGCACAAGCTGCTCGCGGTACTTGGCAGCCAATGGTTCCGCAATCAGAAGTTGATAAGGCGCACACAGTTGTTGAGCGCATGATGATCCGTTGGCGCGGAGAGCCTGACCCACTTCACGTTCGCGCGATCGATGCTTACTTTGTATCAGCTGCAGAGCACGGAATGAATGCATCAACATTTACCGGTCGCGTAATTGCTTCAACTGGTGCAGATGTTTGTGCAGCAATCTCTGGTGCAATCGGTGCGATGTCAGGTCCACTTCATGGTGGCGCTCCATCACGTGTATTACACATGATTGAAGAAGTAGAAAAGTCTGGCGATGCAACCGCTTACGTAAAGGGCTTACTTGATCGCAAAGAGCGCTTGATGGGATTCGGACACCGCGTTTACCGCGCCGAAGATCCACGCGCTCGCACACTTCGTCGTACTGCTAAAGAACTTAACGCACCACGTTACGCGGTTGCAGAAGCGCTTGAAAAGGCTGCTCTGCAAGAGCTTCGTGAGCGCCAACCAGATCGCGTCTTGGAGACAAACGTTGAATTCTGGGCAGCGATTATCTTGGACTTCGCACAAGTACCAGCACCACTCTTTACATCAATGTTTACTGCAGCTCGTACTGCAGGTTGGTCAGCACACATTCTCGAGCAGAAGCGCACTGGTCGTTTGATCCGTCCATCTGCACGTTATGTTGGCAAGGGCCCACGTAAACCTGAAGATGTTGATGGCTGGGATGACTCAGTCGGAATGCTCCACCTCTAAAGCGCAAAGAAATGGCTATACGTCGAAACATCGTTTGGTTTCGACGTGATCTGCGTATTTCTGATCATCCTGCTTTAGTTGCAGCGATCGAAAATAGCGATGAGATAGTTCCTGTCTTCATCCTTGATAAAGCACAGATTGCTGAAGCCGGCGAAAAACTCCTCGCTTACATGGGGCAATCACTTCGCGCGCTTGATGAATCACTTGGCAATAAGTTGCACATTATTGAAGGCGATCAAGTTGAAGTCTTAAAAGAACTTATCGAGCTATATGGCGTAACTGAAGTTCATATCTCAACTGAATACGAACGCTACGGCGCAGAACGCGATCTACGTGTTGAAAAAGCGGGCATCAATTTAATTCGTACCGGAAGTCCTTACGCAGTTGCACCGGGACGCGTTGTAAAGCCAAGCGATGGAACTCCGTATCGCGTTTACACACCGTTCTATCGCGCTTGGTGTGTTCATGGTTGGCGGGCACCTGCCAAGACTCCGAAAGAGATTAAAGCTCCAACTCCACCTGCTAAGTACCGTGCTTTTCCTGATTTTCCGATGCCAGAAGGCGTTGAAGTAATTAAGGCCGGAGAAGCTGCAGCCCTTGCACGCTTTAAAGAGTTTGTTAAGAAGGGCCTCGATAGTTACGACGAGAACCGTAACTTTGCCGGAATTGATGGCACATCCAAGATGAGTACTTACCTAAAGTTTGGCGAGATCCATCCGCGTACCTTGATCCAAAACTTAGGCGATTCCAAGGCGCACGATACTTTCCGTAAAGAGATTGCTTGGCGCGAGTTTTATGCTGATGTTCTCTTTAACAACCCGCACACCGATACCGATTACTACGCACCACAATTTAAGGCGATGCGTTATGACAAACCCGGCAAACAATTTAAAGCTTGGTGTGAAGGCAAGACCGGCTACCCATTTGTTGATGCCGCGATGCGTCAGTTGGTTCAAGAAGGTTGGATGCACAACCGCACACGAATGGTTGTGGCCTCTTTCTTGGTTAAGGATTTGCACCTTGAGTGGCAACTTGGAGAACGTTTCTTTGCCGAACATTTAGTTGATTTTGATCCCGCATCAAATGCTCATGGCTGGCAATGGACTGCCGGCACCGGCACCGATGCTTCACCTTATTACCGCGTTTTTAATCCCATCGAACAAGGTCGACGTTTTGATGAAAACGGCGATTACATTCGCAAATATGTTCCCGAACTAGCCCATTTATCTGCGGCGGAGATACACGAGCCATGGCTTTACTTAGATGGATATTCCAAGGGATATGCAGAACGAATTGTTGATCACGCTGCCGAACGTCTGGAATCTCTAGAAAGACTTAAGGAAATTAAGGCTGATAAACCGCTGCCTCCACAATAGCTACACCGCTGCGCTTTGCTTCATACATTGCCGCATCTGCACGTTGCAGTAAATCACCGTTCTTATCATTTCTTACATGGCCGATACTTACGCTAATTGAGATTTGATTTCCACCGACAGTAAATGGATAACTCAACGTTGCTCGCAAAGCATACGCAACTTCTAAAGTTGTATCGGGGCTACCGAGCACGATTACTCCAAACTCATCCCCGCCAAGTCTTGCCAGCACAGATCCCGTTGGAAGCGACCGACTAAAGCGCATCGCAACTTGTTGCAGAATTTGATCGCCCATCTCATGTCCGTATTGATCGTTAACTGGTTTAAATCCATCTAGATCCAATAAAAGTAGCGCACCTTCCACGCCACTTAGCGCGCCGATTTCAGCAACTAAACGGCGACGATTGGGTAGTCCAGTTAACTCATCTGTTCGTGCCAAGATCTTCTCTTCACCTAAATTACTGGCTTGCCTGATCACTAGAGTCATTCTTATAAAGGCCATAAACAACGTAGCGATAGTTGGAATAACAACATAGATCGGGAAGTAATCAGGACGGAGCGCAATTGCAGATAGCAGCGCCGGGCTGATAAAGATAGAGACTGCAATTAACGCTGGATGTATTTTGGTTTCAGGCTGCAGATTATTTGGCGCTTCCCATAAAGAGAAGGTGATGATGGTTATTCCGAGCAACCAACCGTTATCGCTGATCTGTCCAAATTGGTAGGAATTAGTAATTTGCGCCCAAAGAAAATAGAAATCAGTGATTGCAAAAATCATAACTCCAGAAATCAAAAGCGCTGATCTATTTGAAAATCCAGAGACAACTGCGCTAACGATGGCGATTACAACTAAGGCGATGTCGCAGACGGGATATAAAACTGCAAAGAAGGCGCTCGTGCTATCCCCAGGGATATTGGAGATAAATTGAATAAGAATCAACGCAGTAACTATTGAACTCAAGCCCAGCCCAAAGATCGCCGCATCTAGCAGCTCAAGTAAACGCAGCCGCTGCCTCCGGCCAAGAATGCGTGGAATTGCCAAGAAAGCAAAAGGATAGAAGAGCGCATATGCGATATTTGAAAACAATAAAGAATTAGCGCTGAAGTTAAAGAATTGAGCAAGGCTCGAATAGAGCGAACCGATTCCCCATGAGGCAATTGCTAGCGCAGTGAAAGAGATGGCAAATGGATCACTATGCAGCGGTGCGCGGATTAGCGAGATAATCGCGGCAACGATAATTAAGTTAAAGAGAAATAGATCTAGAACAATTCCAGCATTTATCTGCAGAATTTTGGCGACGGTATGCCCGACCAGAATTGCTGGAGCGAACCATTTCCAGATTAGATGCGTGCGCACCCACGTAAGTTAAGGCGCGCGATTAAGCAAAACGAATAGGGCTAACCTAAGGCTTGCTCAAACTAACGAACGGCTTACGTTAAAGAGTTAGAAACCCTTGCTGCAGATCAACTTGGCCATGCCAAGTGTGGTCTCAATATCGGTCTTTGAGCTCTCATATTGGCTGAGCGCTTGTTCTTTTGCTCGCTCACTGCGATCACCCTGCTTACCAACAGTTGAGTAGGCCTTAATCGCTGCTTCATAACTACGAACCGCTGCGGCGTACTTATCGATAGTCGCCTTGTTCTTAGTTAGATTTGCAGTATCTGCTCGCAGCGCAGTTAGCGCAGTGTTGATCGTTGCAATCTTTGCCTGATATTCAGGGATCAATTTATTGGCTTTCTCAGTTTCGATCGCTTGCTTGGCCATATCTGCATCTAGCTTTGCAACAGTTTCATCTGTCGCAGCTTTGATCTTTGGCAAGTTTGCAACTGCCTTGTTATAAGTATTAGCTGTGTTAAGGCAATCCAGTGACAACCAAGTTAGCTTTGAATTCTTGACCAATGGGTTCTTTGCACAACGGTATGAAGAACCGCTTACCTTTGTGGTTTGGCCAGCCTTTTTACAAGCAACGCCATTGCTGACCTTGGTTGCAGCACTTGCTGGTACTGCAGTGATAGATGCGAGTACGAGAGCGGTGGCTCCGGCTACGACGATGGCCTTACGAAACATGAAAACCTCCATTGATGATGTCGTTATTTTAGCCAATGAGTGCTTGCATATCGGGGATGCAAGCGGAGAAAAGCATGTGAATTAGCGTTGTTTGACTCGCAAATTCATTCCGACCCTGCGAACCAGTGGTCGTGGAGCCAGAGTGATGAAACCCACCAAGAGTTTGTACTGCCATCCCGGAACCGAGACTGCCTTTCCTGCCTGCGCATCCTTCCAAGCCTGTGCGACAAGTCGATCCGAGTTAAGCCACATAAACTCTGGTAATCCCGCCATCTTCATACGGCCGCGTTGATGAAACTCGGTACGAGTAAATCCCGGACAGAGCGCGGAAACTTTTATCTTGGTAGCTGCAAGTTCGGTATGCATTGATTCGCTCAAAACAGTTAGATACGACTTCGAAGCGCTGTATGCACCACCCGCAATAAAACTAGCAACCGATGAGACGTTAATTACCGTTCCAGAATTGCGTTCTTTCATTCCGGGAAGTGCAACATGCATCAAGCGCATGGGCGTGCGCACCAATACTTTGAGGACTTCTTCCTCTTTTGCTAAATCACTCATCGTGAATGCCTTATTGATTCCAAAGCCAGCGTTATTAATCAGTACTTCAATCTCATTGTTTTTAACAAACTCTTCAGCTTTGGCACATCCAGATTCAGTTGCTAAATCAGCGACGATAACAACTGATTCGGCACCGAATTTATCCTTCAACCCTTGCGCTCGTTCGTGTAGACGAGCCTCATCGCGTGCGACCAAGACCAGGTTAAAACCTTGCGCCGCAAGCAAGCGAGTAAAGCTCTCACCTATTCCGGCAGTTGCACCTGTTACTAGCGCCCACTTTTTCATTTCGCCTCCGCAACTAATTTACTTAAGAGCGCCATAAGCGCTGGCCGGAACAACTGGATCGTTAGGTCGTATTGGAGCAAGATACTTGTAAGGAGCGTTTTGTGCGGGACGCTGATCAGCCTCACCTTTATTTGGCCACAATGACATTGCGCGCTCTGCTTGTGCAGTAATTGTTAGCGATGGATTCACACCTAGGTTTGCGGTGATGGAAGCCCCGTCTACTACATGAAGAGTTGGGTAGTTATAAACGCGGTGGTACGGATCGATAACTCCAGTTTTTTCATTTGCCCCAATTACACAGCCACCAACAAAGTGAGCGGTAAATGGTGCGCTAATTAAATCCCCAATATGCCCGCCTGCGATTCCACCATATTCATTTGCGATATGTCGCACCGCTTCATTGGCCGCGGGAATATAAGTAGCATTTGGCTTATCGCTATCGTTCTTGGAAGTTAACTTAAATCCAAATAAGCCGCGCTTTCCCTTTACGGTTACGGCAGAGTCAACATCTTGCATAACAAGTGCGATTACCGTCTTCTCGCTCCAGTGGCGCACATCAATTATTCGCAAAAGCAGCGAAGGCTTGGCTAAGAACTGCTTTAACCAATCGCGGCGCCTTTCTTTTCCAGTAAACCCATCGGTCATGATCGTTTGCAGCAATCCCATGAAGTTGCTTCCTTTGCCATAACGAACAGGTTCAATATGGGTATGTTCATCAGGAAAGAAGGAAGAGGTTATAGCTGCGCCACGACTGAAATCATTGTCGTGGTTATCCATAAGTGCACCAGTGAGGGCTTCACTATTTGTTCGGGATAGCGCGCCCAGGCGATCTGAAATGAGTGGTAATTGTTTACGTTTCATCTTATGCAATAACTTCTGAGTGTTAAATGTTCCGGCAGCAACCACAAGTTGATCTGCAATAAAGGTTGGTCCGCGCGAACCATCCCAAGCTCCGGTCTTCTCTGTTTTAACTATCCATTTTCCATCGCTGCGCTCTTCGAATTCTGTAACCGTTGTCATTGGAAATACTTTTGCACCTGCGCCCTCGGCAAGTCCCAGATAATTCTTGGGCAGAGTGTTCTTTGCGTTGTGGCGACAACCGGTCATACATTCACCGCAGTTTGTGCAGCCTTTGCGATCTGGTCCTTTGCCACCAAAGTAAGGATCACTCGCTGCTACGCCTTCACCTTTTCCAAAGTAAATTCCAAGTGGTGCCATCTTAAAAGTTTGTCCAACGCCCATCTTGGTTGCCGCAGATTTCATAGCCGCATCAGATGGCGAGAAGTAAGGATTCTCTTCAACTCCCAACATGCGTCGTGCTTGTTCATACCAAGGTTCGAGTTCGCGTTTCCAATCAGTGATATCTGCCCACTGTTTATCTTGGAAGTATTTATCGCCAGGTTGGTACAAAGTATTGGCGTAGACCAGTGAACCTCCGCCAACGCCTGCGCCACAAAGGACAAGTACATCGGGGAGGATATGAATTCTTTGGATTCCGAAACAACCGAGTGCTGGCGCAAATAGAAATTTATTTACGCGCCATGAGGTCTTAGGGAAGTCCTTATCTGCAAATCTCTTTCCGGCTTCAAGGACAGCTACGGTGTAACCCTTCTCGCGCAATCGAAGCGCAGTAACGGATCCACCAAAACCGGATCCGATTACTACGACATCGAACTGCAATTCCTTCGCCATCGCAGCCTCCCGTTTTTAAACGGTTAACTCCGCGACTGAGATTCCAGCTGTTGATTCATCACGAATATGCCAACTGGTTCCATACTCTTCAAGTAGATCAAGGAAAGGCTTGGCATCAAACCATTCTGGGCCGTTTACGCCTTCTGGTTTCCAAGTTCCTTTATGCAATAACTCCATCGCAATAACTGGATTAATTGCAGTCTGCCAAACAACTGCTTGATCTCCATAGTTAGCCATCGACCATTCGTTATCTACAACGTTGTACATGTAGCACGCATATGGTTTGCCTGACTTATCAAGGCCTTTAACTAAAGTGCCGGCGCAAGTTTTTCCGCGCATACGTTCACCAAGAGTTGCTGGATCTGGAAGAGATGCGGCAAGCAGATCGCGCGGTGAAACAGGATGGCCTTGAACTTCAACTGTCTCTTTACGATCCATACCAAGCATATGAATTGTCTTGAGAGTCGTGATGAATTGCGCACCAAGTCCGTATTTGAAGTTAACTTTCTTGGCATCGACTTTCTGCGGAATCAAAACAACTTCTTCGTGCTCAACGTTTACGCACTCAACAGGCCCGATTCCTTCAGGGAAATCAAAGACCTCGAGTTCACTAAATGGTTCAGTTGTAAACCAACCGCGACCATCTTCCCAAACTAGTGGCGGATTCAAACACTCTTCAATAGTTGTCCAGATTGAAAAAGATGGAGCAAAGTCAGCGCCTTCAACTACCAAGTTAGAACCATCGAGAATAGTTACTTCATCGATTCGGCTAAAGAGATGGTCAGATGCATATTTAGCAAAGACATCGCTCATTCCTGGCTCGATACCCATACCGACTAGCGCGTAAATACCGCGTTCGCACCAGTTCCAGTCACGAGCGAATTGTTCATCGCCGAGCTTTACTCCAGTTTCAGAATTTGGGTAATGCGGATGCGGACGAGAAAGAGACATCGCCATATCCATGTAATTTGTATTTTCAATTTCACAAGCTAAGAAGATCGGCATAACAAAGCGCGGATCTACGGCGTTAATGACAATATCTGGATTGGCCTTGCGAATCAGTGCGCGAATATCCTCGAGCTCTGCGGCGTTCACCTCCGCAGCTGAAAAGCGGGGATCTTTTACTCTTGCTACTGCTTCTTCGGCGCGTGACAGGTGGCGATCTGCAATGACCATTGAGGTAATAAATGGTCGACGAGATGCGATATTTGCTATTGCCCTGCCAACTCCGCCTGCGCCGATAACGAGCGCTTTCATGGGTGGCCTTTCATTCTTTAATACACACGATTCGTTGTTGAACGCGTTAGCCCTATGTTAATCGTAGAGATAACCTTTGCCAAGCGAAGATAACTTTTACGCAGGTCCCCGTAGCTCAGTGGATAGAGCAACCGCCTCCTAAGCGGTAGGTCGCAGGTTCAACTCCCGCCGGGGACACCATAAAAACTTTAACTGAAAATTACAGTGCGATGCCCAACGATAAAGATGCGATCTTCTGCATAGAGTTTTACCGCTTTAGCAAGTACGCGACGCTCGATATCACGACCAAGTGCGATCAATTCTTCAGGTGAAGATGAATGAGTTACATGTGCAACATCTTGTTCGATGATTGGACCTTCATCTAAATCAGCAGTAACAAAGTGCGCTGTTGCACCGATGATCTTTACACCGCGATCATGGGCTTGGTGATAAGGCTTAGCGCCTTTAAATCCTGGCAAGAACGAGTGATGAATATTGATGATCTTGCCTGGAAGTGCCGCGCAGAAATCGTTAGATAGAACTTGCATGTAACGCGCTAGAACTACGAAATCAATCTTTAACTCTGCAACTTTCGCCAGCAACGCTTTCTCTTGAGCAGCCTTATTTGAGGCATCAACTGGCAGATACATAAATGTAATTCCATGAGATTCAACTAACTGCTTTAGATCTTCACGATTGGAAACAACGAGTGGTATCTCAATTGGTAGCTCGCCGAGTTCAAGCAAATACATTAGATCGCGCAGGCAGTGGCTCTCTTTAGTAACCATAACGAGCGCGCGTGGTTTCTTAGCGGTTTCACGAATATGCAGAGCTGGTGAGAATTTTCCAAGTCCATCGCCCAGGCTCTTCTCTGCAGCTGCCAGGCCTTGCGAGGTTTCAAAGCGAGTGCGCATCACAAAGGTATTTGTCGTGTGATCTGTGAACTGTTGGTTTTCAATGATGTTGCCACCGCAGTTAAGCACGGCAGTTGTCATCGCATGGACAATGCCTGGTTGGTCTGCGCATTGCAGATTTGCGATGAGATCCATGACGTAAGGGTACGCGTTAGCGGTTATAGATAGAAATTAGTGCGTCATGGTGAAGCGGCGCAGCGGCTTTGGCGCCCACCAGTTGGTCTCACCAAAGAGCCTCATCAACGCTGGAACTAACAAGGCGCGAATTAGCGTGGCATCTAGCAACACGGCGAGTGAAACTCCAAAGCCCAACATCTTGATCGATGTCACGCCGCTAGTCATAAATGCAGCGAAGACGACTGCGAGAAGGAGCGCTGCTGCAGTAATTATTCGTGCAGAACGTTGCAGTCCAGTTGCTACTGATTCGATATTGCTCTTGCCAGCCATATGTTCTTCGCGAATGCGAGAGAGCAGGAAGAGTTCATAATCCATAGAAAGTCCAAAGACAACCACTGCAACCAAAATAACGGTTCCAGAATCTAGCGTTCCGGTAACGGTGAAATCACCCACTAACCATTTGAGATTACCGTCGATAAATATCCACGTGACTGCGCCAAGAGTTGCAGTTAGCGATAGAGCATTTAGCAATACCGCTTTAATCGGCAAGATAATTGAACCGGTAAAGATAAAGATCAAGATCATTACCCAGAATGCGATCCAACCAAGTGCCAGCGGCAAAGTTCGGGAGATTCCACTTTGCGAATCTGTGAAATCGGCAGCTGCGCCACCAATAAGAGCGCCATCTGGTTTATCCAAGGCGCGAATTTCTTTAATCAATCTTTCAGCATCCATGGTGCGAGAAGATTGGCCCGGAATGACTTGAATACGTAAATCACTTCCGTAAGTTTCGATTTCGCCGACGCGTGCAATTCCGTCAACTTTGGCAACCGATGTAAGGAAATCACTTACTTGGCTTTCTCTTCCGACACCGTTGGGAATAACAACTTCGATGGGGCTACCTTCAAATCCGCTAAATCGTTCGGTGATCTTTGCTGATCCAATCGCAGCAGGATCACTAGCTGGCAGAACGCGAGAATCTACCTGTGCAAATGCAATATTTGTAATTGGCGCAGCCATTACTCCAAGCAACAGAAGTGAACCAATCACAACTGGTACTGGTCGCTTCATGACATTGCGCGCAGTGTGCGCCCAACGACCATCTTCCTTAGGAGTTATTCCACCTTTTCGTACAGCGCCCTTATCAATCTTGTGTCCAAGCAGCGCCATGATTGCAGGTAGCGGAATTAACGCACCAAGAACTGCCAAGGTAACAACGCTTACCCCGGCATAGCCAAATGACTTAAGAAAATCTAAAGGAAAGAATAAGAGCGCGCTAAGCGTTACAAGCACAGTAAGACCTGAGTAGAAGACAGTCTTACCCGCAGTGTTAATAGTTGTGCGCACCGAGTCTTCAACGCTCTTGCCAGAGTGCAACTCTTCGCGGAAGCGATTGACCATTAATAAGGCGTAATCAATACCAAGACCTAGCCCAAGACCGGTGATCAAGTTAAGGGCAAAAATGCTCACATTGGTAAAGAGGGTAATTAGATAAATAATAAAGAAGGCGCCGAGGATTGCGCTAATTCCAACTACCAGTGGCATCGCTGATGCAACGAGCGCTCCAAATACAAAGATAAGTAATAAGAAAGTCAACGGAATCGCGATGGATTCGGCAAGTAACAAATCTTGTTCAATTTTATGGTTAATCGCATAAGTGACTACACCGGCACCTGCTGCATAGATCGTCAGATCTCCGCGCTTGCCATCGAAAGCAGCTTGAATATCTTTACCAATTTGTCCGATCGAATCAAAGTCACCTACCTCGGTATTTGCATAGGCAAATAAAAATGCCGCCTTACCGTCAGTTGATTTCAAGTTAGGTGCGCCACCAGTTGACCAGAAAGATAAAGTCTTTGAAATTCCAGCAATTTGCCCGACTTCTTTCTCAACTGCAAGTGCTTCTTGTGAAATCGCAGCGGCATCAACGCTCTTGTCACCGCTATCAATAATTAAAATAGCAACAGGTTCTTCAACTTTGAACTTTTCAGATAAGTATGTTGCCGCTTTTGCAGATTCGCTATTGAGATCTGAATAGCCACCCGAATCTAATTTTCCAAAGGCGAGTGAGCCAATACCACCGGCGAGGAGAATTCCGAGAGTGAAGAGGATTAAAACACGCTTGCTGCGCTTAACAATGAAATGACCGAGGCGTTCGAACACAAGCAAACTATGTAGGATTAGCCTTAGTTAGGCAATTGAGAATTGCGTATTGAGGGGGTGAAACGCGTCATGTCACAACTGTTCCCAGAATCTTCTAAAGATGAACGCGATCCGCGTGAGGATGAAAACGAATCAAAGCGACGCGAGGAAGAGATTAAAGGTGATAAGCCGCCTCATCACGACGACTGATCTCAGCAACTATTCAGATTTGAAGAGGATTAAAACACGCTTGCTGCGCTTAACAATGAAATGACCGAGGCGTTCGAACACAAGCAAACTATGTAGGATTAGCCTTAGTTAGGCAATTGAGAATTGCGTATTGAGGGGGTGAAACGCGTCATGTCACAACTGTTCCCAGAATCTTCTAAAGATGAACGCGATCCGCGTGAGGATGAAAACGAATCAAAGCGACGCGAGGAAGAGATTAAAGGTGATAAGCCGCCTCATCACGACGACTGATCTCAGCAACTATTCAGATTTAGATGGTGTCGCAGGTTTTGGTGCTGAATCTGTTTTATAGAAACCAGATCCTTTAAATACAACGCCAACTGCAGAATAAACTTTTTTAACTTCGCCCTTACATTCTGGGCAGGAAGTTAGAGGCTCATCAGAGAAGCTCTGGAACGCCTCAAAGGCGTGCTCGCAAGCAGAACATTGATATTGATATGTAGGCACGCGCTATCACTCCTTCTCTTATTCTTTTAAATCACAGCCCCAAATCACAGGCTAGGGGCTGGTGGTTAAGTCTAAGGAAGTGAGACGATAGAGGCGAATTAAGAGGAGATTTGAGAGAGGGCAGGTGTCACAAGTGAAGCGTTTAGCGGCAGTTATTGCAGCGCTGGGATTTACCGTTCTTCTAGCAGCGCCTGCGCTTGCTAACTCTCTTGTTGCCACATCACCAATCGCTGGTTCGACTCTCAAAGTAGAGCCAAGTGCAGTGACGATCACTGTTGAAATCACACCTATGGATATGGGCAATGAAGTAACTGTCACAGATCCATCCGGTCGTCGCGTAGATGATGGCACCTTAACTGTCGCCGGAAACGATTTGATTGTTGGAATGAAACCAATTACTCAGTCAGGTGTTTATAAAGTCTCTTACAACATTATCTCCGAAATGGATCTGCCACTCGAAGGATCTTTCGTCTTTAACTTTTCAACTCCAACAATTTCCGTGCCAGAAGAAGTGGTTCCAACAACGCCTGCAAAGATAGAAGGCAGCGACTTTGGAACCAACTTATTTGTAATCGGACTGCTTGTTGCCTCACTTGCAGTTCTGATTGCACTTGCGCTCTATGCGCGAAAGATATTTAACGAGCGATGAATTTACTGGAGATAAGTAAATTCTTATCCCTAGCTGCGGGCATCACCACAATCGGTTTGCTCCTGGCCATCGCCTTCTTTTTAAATGATGTTGAGGGAAAACTTGGCGAGAGAGCCAAAGCCCTAAGAAACATAACTTCATTTGCAGCACTAGCTTGGGCGATAGCAACTGGTATTTCGATAGTTGCCACATTGGCGAATATTCTCGGAACAGATCTATCTGGGGCTTTAGATCCAACTTCAATGCGTTCCTTTATCTCGCAGATAACGCTCGGTAAATATATGTTTGCGCAACTTTGTCTGGCGCTGCTCGTTGCGACGATTGTGGCTCGCATCAAAGGCGTTGCCGGAGCAAACGCACTGCTCTTGCTAAGTCTGGCGGCGATCATCGCACCAGTCTTTGAAAGCCATTCTGCATCTAGCGGTTCACATGCACTGGCTATTGGATCTCTAGTTGTACACGTCGTCGCTATTTCACTCTGGGTTGGTGGTTTAGTAGCGATCACCTTCTTAAAGGCGCAAGATCGTGCAATGGCGCTGCCACGCTTTAGCGCTTTGGCTTTATGGGCGGCGATAGCAGTATCAGCAAGTGGAACTGCAAATGCGTGGGCCAGACTTAATTTTCAAAGCGCTTGGAGCTCAGACTATGCGCGCTTAGTTCTCCTAAAGATTTTATTAACGGCAGTACTTATCTTCTTTGGCTATTTAAACCGCCGCCAATTAAAGGGATCGCTCAAATTAGATGGCAAGCAGTTGGGCCGTTTACTTTCAGTTGAAGTCTTCATCATGGCTGTAACTACCTTCGTTGGTTCAAAACTTTCAACGATGCAGCCACCTTTGCGTTCCGAAAGTTCCGTGCTCGATCCTGGCTTGGCAGTTGCTGGAATCGCAACGCCACCACCTCCAAACCTTTGGCGCTTGATCTCGCTCTACGATCCTGATGCGTTGATGATTGGTGTATTGGTAACTGCCGTCGCACTCTATATAAGAGGAGTAATCATTCTTACGCGCCGCGGAGATAAGTGGCCAGTAGGACGAACCGTTGCCTTTGCACTTGGAATTAGCGCAATTGATTATGCGACAAGCGGTGGCTTAGGTGTTTACGCCAAGTTCTCATTCGAGTATCACATGATCGCGCACATGCTTCTCGGAATGGTTGCACCAATCGGAATCGTTTTAGGAGCACCAATTACCTTGGCGCTGCGCACTTTGCCACAAGGTCGTACGAGTGAAGAACGCGGAGTTCGTGGAACGCTAATTGCATTACTTCATTCAAAACCTGCGGCGGTATTCACAAACCCAGTCTCTGCTCTGGCCCTCTTTGATGGCTCACTCTTTGTTCTATATATGACGCCGCTCTTTGGAAATTTGATGCAGTCGCATCTCGGCCATCTTGTAATGAGCGTTCACTTCTTACTTGCCGGAATTCTTTTCTTCCACGTAATAATTGGCATTGATCCAAATCCCCGAAAAGTTCCACACATTGTGCGCATAGTTATTCTCTTTGCAGCTATGAGCATCCACGCCTTCTTTGCGGTCGCACTAATTTCCACTTCGACTCTGCTCGATCAGGGTTACTTTGCTTCGCTGCAAACACCATGGAATTTAGATTTGCTGGCAGACCAGCACGCTGGTGGTTCTGTGGCATGGGCGATGGGCGAGATCCCAATCCTGCTTGCGCTGGTTGCCACTTTTATTCAATGGATGCGCGATGACTCTCGCGAGACCAAGCGCATTGATCGAAATGAAGCGCGCTTAGCGGCCATGGGTGAACCTGATGAACTTGCTCAATACAATGCATACTTATCTAACCTTGCAGAACAAGACCGAGATAGAAAAGGCAGAGGCTAACGATGAGCGCGAACGATCTTTACGCACTTCCATCTGAGTACAACGATCTACGTGAGAGCGTTCGCGCGCTTGCTGAAAATGAGATTGCTCCACATGCTGCAGCTGTAGATGAAGACCATCGCTATCCGCAAGAAGCGGCAGATGCTCTGCTTAAGGCTGGCCTAAGCGCGGCGCATGTTCCGACTGAATTTGGTGGAGAAGGTGCAGATGCACTTGCCGTAGTAATAATTATTGAAGAAGTTGCCCGGGTTTGTGGTTCGTCATCACTTATCCCTGCAGTAAACAAACTTGGATCGCTGCCACTAATTCTGAGCGGAAGCAAAGCGCAGAAAGAAAAGTGGCTGCCACAACTTGCAAAAGGTAAAGGATTTTCTTACTGCCTCTCTGAATCTGAAGCTGGCTCAGATGCATCTGCACTTAAAACTAAGGCAGAGTTAAAAGATGGATCTTGGGTAATCAATGGAAGCAAGAAATGGATCTCTAACGCTGGCGTATCTGAGTTCTATACAGTTATTGCGCAGACCGATCCAAGTAAAGGATCTAAAGGAATAACCGCCTTTATCGTTGAAAAATCTGACCCTGGAGTTTCTTTTGGCGCCCCAGAAAAGAAGATGGGTTTTCGCGGATCTCCAACTCGCGAAGTGTATTTCGATAACGTAATAATCGGAGATGATCGCCGGATCAGCGAAGTCGGCGCAGGGTTTGCACTTGCGATGGATACTTTGGATCACACTCGCATCACCATCGCGGCACAAGCGCTGGGTATTGCACAGGGTGCGTTAGATGTTGCAACCAAGTACTCACACGAACGTAAACAATTTGGTAAAGAGATCTTTGATTTCCAAGGTGTGCAATTTATCTTGGCAGATATGGCGATGAATATTGAGGCTGCTCGTCAGTTAACTTACGCTGCTGCAGCACGTAGCGAACGAGGCGATAAAGATCTGAAATTCTTCTCTGCAGCAAGCAAGACATTCGCGAGCGATGTTGCCATGAAGGTAACAACAGACGCAGTGCAGGTTTTGGGCGGATATGGCTATGTCTCTGACTATCCAGTCGAACGCATGATGCGTGATGCCAAGTTAACTCAAATTTACGAAGGCACTAATCAGATTCAGCGAATTGTTATGGCGCGCAATCTACCTAAAGGTTAATTGAAGCTAAGAATTGAATCTAAGAATTAGATCTGGTGTTGCTGCAGCGTTTAACGGCACATCAAATTCTTCGCGAGGTAAATCAACGCTAGAAATCTCATCTGGATGAATCAATCCAATACTCCATGCAGAAAGTTTCGGAAGTGCGCGATCGTAGAAGCCGCCGCCTTGTCCTAAGCGATATCCAGATCTATCAATGCGTAGCGCTGGTACAACAATTAAATTGATCACTGAAAGATCGGTAAGCGCGGCACCGGTTGGTTCAAGAAGCTGTTTTGATAATTTGCTTGGTGCAAGTTGATCGCTCGCTCCGCTCCAACGCACCCATGCGAGATCGACTCCGTTTACTCGCGGCAGGTAAAGATCTTTGCCGCTCTTCAATAACGCTTCATTTAGCTCTTGCGTATTTGGTTCATCGCCATAAGAGATATAACTGGCGATAGCGCTTGCCTTAGAAAATTCTGAAGATGTAGCAAGGTGTGAAAAAGAGTGATCTAGATATCTTTCGTGGCGTTCAAAGCGATAGCGAGTGCGAAGTTCAGACTTCTCGCTTGTTGCACTCATCTAAATCCCCAATTATCTACTGCACTAGAAGTATTGTTTCCGATTATGTCAGACCGCACTCGTGTAGATGAGTTTCTCTCCTCTCTATTAGCGATCTGTCGACCACTCGAAGCGTTCGAGATGTCCCTGCTAGATGCGCATGGCGCAACTCTTGCCGAGGATATTTATGCCGGAGAACGTCTAGTTCTCAAATCCGGTTCCAGAATTCGTTCAACTCAGATCGGACTTGCCGCATCTATTGGGCGCGATCATTTGCCTACGCGTCCGCACCCGCGCGTTGTTGTGCTTTCAGCAGGTCCAGATTTAGTTGAACCAGGTAAAGAGTTAAAGGCCGGCGAAGAGTACGAGACTAATTCGTGGTTGCTCACTACTGCAGTACGTGAAGTTGGAGCAGTTGCATATCGCGTCCACACAATTCCTGACGACGAAGCTCAACTTCAGGCGGTTATTGAAGATCAATTAGTTCGCGCTGATTTAATTATTATCAGTGGAGAACGCCACGATGATTCATTTGATTTGATTACCCGCACACTTTCGGCAATGGGTGAAATAAACACCGTCGATATCGCTATCGAATCTAGCGGCCGCCATAACTTTGGCGTTATTGGTCCGGATAAGACTCCGGTCGTAACTCTGCCAGGTGATCCAGTCGCCGCTTACATCTCATTTGAACTTTTCATCCGGCCGATGATTCGCACAATGCTTGGTGCGGCAACAATTCATCGCCCATCGATTAAGGCAAAGCTGGAGAAAGCAATTACCTCTTCTGGCGGATATCGTTCTTATATCCGCGCAGTCTTATCTGAAGATGGAAAATCAGTTCTCCCATTGTTATCTCAAGGTTCAAGTACTCAAGATGAACAAGCCACTCTCTCTGATGCCAACGCATTTATTGCAGTTCCAGAAGGTGATCTAAATATCACCGCAGGAAGTGATGTCACAGTTGTCGTGCTCGAGCGCCGTTATATATAAGTATTGATATAGGTCTAAATATGTCTGAGCACTGGCCGATTTTCTTAACTGATGGCGAGTTGCAATTACGCCCGCTGCGAATCCGCGATCGCCGACGTTGGCTTCATGTTCGCTCTGAAAATAAAGATTGGCTCTCTGATTGGGAGGCCACCCTTCCGAAAGTTCCGGGAGAGAAGAACTCCAGCCAACTCCCTTCATTTAGCGAGATGGTGAGATGGCATCGCCGTGAAGGGCGCAACGGACGCTCATACTCATTAGCTATCTGGCAGATTAACGAGCAAGGGCGCAACCTAATCGGGCAGATAACGATGGGCGGTGTTTCATATGGAGCGATGCGCGGGGCGCATATCGGCTATTGGATAGATCGCGCATATGCCAACCGTGGATTTACAACACAAGCGGTAAATATGTTGACCCGCTTTGGCTTTGAAGAACTGGCCTTGCATCGAATCGAAATAAATATTCGCCCCGAAAATGCACCTTCGATAAAGGTCGCCGAGAAAGCTGGATATATTTTTGAAGGGCTACGTCCTAGGTATTTACATATCGATGGAAAATGGCGTGACCATCACTGTTATGTGAAAGAAAATTTCCAGGTCATTTAAGCCTCTAAATCCACAGGGTGGCAGGGGTGCTCCCCTAACCTTTACCTATCATGGCTTCTGGAATTATTTATCTTTCGATAATCGGCATGTGGGTGGCTTACTTCCTCCCACGCTGGGTGCACGATCGAAACGAGTTCTCTGGAAAAAATGTAGAGAGATATAAAAGCGCGCTTCGCATAGTTGCAGAAAATTCTCCAGGTGGAAGTTCTGGAACCGGGGTAATTCACACCGACCTAGATCGAGAAGCAAAAATTGCCCAACAACTTATGCGCCGCAGAATTATCTTCTTATTAATTATTATCGCTTTCGTAATGACGACAGTAGGTGCGATTATGCAAACTCTTGCAATTTCATTTATAGGAGTGCCAGTTGTTGGGTTAGTTCTCTACTTGGTACATGTTCGCCACCAAACAACAACCGACCGAGCGCGTCGACGTCGCGTTACTCAGATTCATCGCACAACAGTTGGTGTCTCATCAACAAATTTGGCAGATGTTGTTGCACCGAAACCTTCAACTGAACATTGGATTCCACTTTCCGAACGCGAACTTACTGGTGTAACGCTTTTGCCTAAGGGAACAGCAGCTGCTCGCGGAGAATGGCAACCAAACTCTGTGCCGGTTCCAACTTATGTAAATGCTCCTAAGGCGATTACTCCAAAGCGAGTAATTGATCTGACAACACCTGGCCAGTGGAGTGAAGAACAAGAGCGCCTAGAACGCGAAGCCCTTGCCGCGGCTGCGCCATCGCGCGATGAAATATTTGATCAACAACTTGCAGATGAAGCTGTTGAGCGCATGAAGCGCAACCGCGCCGCTAACGAATAGTTAGATTTAAACCCAGGAAGGCAGCCACATACGCGCCTGCCATGAATCGTAAGTAATCACATCTCCTGTGAAAAGCGGCAGGAAGAATATGAAGTTTATAAAGATCGCAAAGGCGATAAAACCCAAAACCAGATAGGTATTTCGCTTACTTTCAAAGTGCATGAGTAGCGCGTAGGCGCAGTAAATAACGGCGAGAATCAAGAAGGGCTGAAAGACAATTGCATAGAAGGTAAATACTGTCCGCTCTTGAAAGAAGAACCAAGGTAGATATCCAGCAGCCATTCCAGCAATAATTAAATTAAGTGGCGGCTCATAACGTTTAACGGCTATCGATCTAATCCAAAAGCCAACAACTACAGCAAGTGCGATAGTTCCCAACCACCAGAGCAGCGGAGTTCCAAGCGCTAAAACTTCTTGCGAACAATTATCTGCCCCGCAGGTCTTTGGGGTTTCGTAGTAGAAAGAGGTTGGTCTTCCCATTATCAACCAACTCCAAGGATTGGATTGGTAAGAATGTTTTTCGACTAACCCGGTGTGAAAGCCCAACATTTGGGAGTGATAGTGAAGGAATGATGTAATTATATTTTCGGAGTAATCGCGCGCCCATCCGCGGCTACTGGCAAACCAACCAGACCAAGAAGTTATATAAATTGATATTGGTAGCAACCCATATTGCGCTGCGGTCTTTACAGTCGGCTTGAATAAATCGCGCCCAGTGTTATGTGCAAATGCTCGGTAGAGCGCAACAACTGCAAATAGCGCAAGGAAATACAGCCCACTCCATTTGGTTGCAACCGCTAGACCGAGTGCGATACCAGCCCACCAGTGCCAACGCGCTAAGAAGAAATAAGTCGCAAGCAGAATGAAGAACGAGAGATAGATATCCAGTAACGCGGTACGAGAATGTACTAATGCCAATCCATCCATCGCCATAAGTGCACTTGAGGCAATTGTTAGATAGGAATTTCTAAATAAACGATTTGCGATAAGGGCGATTAAAACAATCATGGCAGAGCCAAGAAGTGCGCCCATAAAGCGCCAACCAAATTCGTTATTCCCGAATAGCTTTATACCTAGCGCTATCAGCCACTTTCCAACCGGTGGGTGAACGACAAATTCCGGGTCATCTCCAGATATTTCAACGCCGTGTGCCAAATAATCGCGCGCGCCATCTACGTAATAAACCTCGTCAAAGACGAAGCCCTTCGGAGTTCCGAGATTGAAGAGCCGCAAGGCAAGTGAGATCAAAGTGATCGCGCCAACGTAGATGCGGGTTTTCACATACCTAGCGTACTGAGAGGATGTACCCATGGCGCTCACGTTGGCAGCAACTCCTCTGGGAAATCCAGGCGATGCAAGCCCACGCCTAAAAGATGCGATCGCAAACGCTGAAGTTATTGCTGCCGAAGATTCACGCCGCTTTCATCGCTTATGTTCTGATATCGAAGTTACCTTTACTGGTCGCGTTATTTCATTCTTTGATGGCAACGAAACAGAACGCACGCAAGAGATTCTTGAATTATTACGCGCTGGTAAAAATGTATTAGTCGTATCGGATGCTGGCATGCCAACAATTAGCGATCCGGGATTTCGTTTGGCACGTGATGCGATCGCTGAAAATTTAGCGGTAACAGTAATTCCTGGACCAAGTGCCCCAGTTATGGCGCTTGCGTTATCTGGGCTTGCAACAGATCGCTTTACCTTTGAAGGGTTTGCACCGCGCGCACTTGGTGCACGTCAAGCACTCTATGAATCACTCCGCTTTGAAGAGCGCACTATGGTTTTCTTCGAAGCTCCACATCGCATAACCGAATCACTGCAAGATGCCCTTGCGGTATTTGGTAGGGATCGCAAGGCGGCGATCTGTCGCGAGATGACCAAGACTTATGAAGAAACAGTTCGCGGAACACTTGCTGAACTAGTTGCTTGGTCCACCTCAAAAGAGATTTTGGGAGAGATAACCATGGTCATCGCCGGTGCGGCTGTCGGAACGGCAGAAGTGACCGCAGAACAGATGGTTGCGCGAGTTCGTGAATTTGAGGCGGCGGGCATGGATCGTAAGGCGGCAATTGCAACTGTGGCCGATGAATTCGACCTGCCTAAGCGGATCGTTTATGCAGCGGTAGTTGATGCGAATAAGATGCGTTCGTGAAATCTTTCTACCTAACAACGCCGATTTACTATGTAAATGATGCGCCACATATTGGCCATGCATATACAACCGTTGCCGGCGATGTCTTAACTCGTTGGCATCGCCAACGCGGCGAATCTGTCTGGTTCTTAACAGGCACCGACGAGCATGGTCAGAAAGTAATGCGTACCGCTGAGCAAAATAACGTTGCTCCACAAGCTTGGGTAGATCGCTTGGTGCAAGAAGCCTGGAAGCCAAATTGGACTGCGCTAAATATCGCAAACGATGATTTCATCCGTACCACTGAAGCCCGTCACACCGAACGTGTGCAAAAGTTTTTGCAATCACTTAAAGATGCTGGGCATATTTATGCTGGTAAATATGAAGGCCCATATTGCGTTGGCTGCGAAGAATTTAAGCTGCCTGGCGATCTAATCGATGCCGATGGACAGAAGCTCTGTCCAATTCATAGCAAGCCGGTTGAACTCGTAAATGAAAATAACTGGTTCTTCCGTTTATCTGCATTTGTTGAACCTTTACTTGAGCACTACCGCAAAAATCCAGATGCCTGCCAACCAGAAAGTGCGCGCAACGAAGTTGTCTCATTCCTTGAAGGCGGCGTTTCTGATCTTTCAATTTCACGTTCTACATTTGATTGGGGAATTCCAGTTCCTTGGGATACCGATCAAGTTGTCTACGTTTGGTTCGATGCGCTCCTTAACTACGCAACTGCAGTCGGTTTAACTGATGCGCCGGAAACAGAAGGCGGCAAGAAGTTTGCACAGACTTGGCCAGCAGATGTTCACTTAGTTGGAAAAGATATTTTGCGCTTCCACGCGGTTATCTGGCCGGCGATGTTGATGGCTGCAGGTTTAGAAGTTCCTAAGAAAGTATTTGCTCACGGTTGGTTGCTAGTTGGCGGCGAGAAGATGAGTAAGAGCAAGCTCACCGGTATCGCACCTTCTGATATCACCGATCACTTCGGCGTCGATGCTTTCCGTTATTACTTCTTACGCGCTATTCCTTTCGGCAGCGACGGCTCTTTCTCTTGGGAAGATATGTCAGCTCGCTATACATCAGAGCTCGCAAATGACTTTGGCAACCTGGCTTCACGCTTGGCTGCGATGATTGAAAAATACTGCGAAGGTAAAGTGCCGGCGAAAGCTACCGATGCCGGACTTTCTGCAGCGCTAACTAGCACCGTTGAAAAAGCCGATGCTGCAATGGTCGCACTTGATTTCCAGGGCGGAATCAACGTGGTTATGGATTTCTGCAAGAAGGTAAATGGCTATGTCACCGAGAAAGAGCCATGGATCCTGGCGAAAGATCCAGTAAATAAAGCAGCGCTAGAAGAAGTTTTATATAACACCGCCGAATCACTTCGCGCACTTGCCGTCTTGTTGCATCCAGTAATGCCGGCAACAACAGAAATCTTGTGGGAATCACTTGGTGCCAATGCAACTATTGGTTCACTTGCAGATCAGCAGATCTCGAAGGTTGCACAATGGGGACAACTTCCCGAAGGAACTCTTGTAACTAAGACTCCAGTGCTATTTCCACGACTCGAGATTAAAGAGTAATTTCCTATGGCAGATCGCCACAATCGCGATATTGATCGCCCACTGGCGCCAGCGCCGAAACCACTTCCTGTTCCAACGGTAGATGCGCATGCGCATTTAGAAATCGTTACCGATGCTGCACCTGATTCGGCAGAAGTAAAGCAAGTTTTAGATGATGCAAAAGCCGCTGGCGTAGATCGCGTTGTACAAGTTGGATATTCGGCAGAACAATCAAAATGGTGTGTTGCAGCAGCCGAACACTTTAACGACCGCGTGCTTGCCGCAGTTGCGCTGCATCCCAATGAAGCGCCCGTTGTTCCTGATTTAGAAGCCGACTTAAAGATCATCGAAGAACTTGCGAGCCACCCACGCGTTCGCGCAATTGGTGAGACTGGATTAGATTATTTCCGCACTCCACCAGAACTTCGCAAACGCCAACAGGATTCATTTAAATGGCATATTGAATTAGCAAAGAAGACAAAGAAGGCGTTAGTAATCCACGATCGCGATTCACATGATGATGTCTTATCTATCTTGCTTGAAGTCGGCGCTCCCGAAAAGACTGTCTTTCACTGCTTCTCAGGCGGGGTAGATATGGCCAAGCTCTGCATTGATCGCGGATACATACTCTCTTTTGCAGGCACGCTAACTTTTAAGAACGCCCCCGAACTTCGCGATGCGGTAAAACTTGTGCCACACGATCAACTATTGGTTGAAACAGATTCACCTTTCTTATCTCCTATGCCAAATCGCGGCGCGCTAAATACTCCAGCGCAGATCGCAAATATCGTTCGCGCTATGGCTGAAGAACGTAACGAGAGCGTTGGTGCATTGGCCCAATCACTTTCCGATAACGCCGAACGCATCTTTGGATCATTTGCCGCAGGTTCTACGTTATGACCCTGCTTGGTGCTGCAGAAATTCGCGCCCTTGCTGAAAAGTTAGATTTAAAACCTGCCAAAGCACTTGGCCAGAACTTTGTAATTGATGCCAACGTTTGCCGCAAGATAGTTCGCACCGCAGGCGTTACTGCCGGCGATGTCGCACTTGAGATCGGTCCGGGCCTCGGTTCGCTAACTCTTGCGCTGATGGAAGAAGCAACCAGCGTAATTGCTGTTGAAATTGATTCACGTTTAGCTAACCAATTGCCTATAACAGCTGCGCTACATAGCGATCGCAGCGAAATTCTCACTGTCATCAATCAGGATGCCCTGCAAGTTAAATCGCTTCCAGGTGAGCCAACAGTCTTAGTTGCGAACTTGCCTTACAACGTTTCAGTTCCCGTCTTCTTACATCTTCTAGAAATTCTTCCAACTCTGCGCAGCGGCGTGGTTATGGTGCAAGCCGAAGTTGCAGATCGCTTGGCCGCAAAGCCAAATACCAAGGAATATGGAATTCCGAGCGTTAAAGCGGCATGGTGGGCAGATGTATCAGGCGCTGGTTCAGTTTCACGTTCGATCTTCTGGCCGGCGCCAAATGTGGATTCAAAGTTAGTTGGATTTAAACGTCGTGCAACACCAGGTAATGAAACTCTGCGCAAAGAAGTCTTTACGATTATCGATCTAGCATTTGCACAACGTCGCAAGATGCTCCGTGCTGCTCTTTCATCTCGCTATGGCGGTTCCGCTGCCGCTGAAGCGCACTTAATCGCAGCGGGAATCGACCCAACGTTGCGCGGTGAATCACTCGACATCCATGGCTTCTGCAAAATTGCCCAACAAGGATTAGAGTCTTAGCGTGTCCAAAACTAACCGCAACTCTGTCACCGTACGAGTTCCTGCCAAGGTAAATCTGCAATTGGCAGTTGGCCCACGTGAGGCCGATGGTTTCCATAACTTAGTTACTGTTTTTCAAGCGATCTCAATTTATGACGATGTCACAATCACAAAATCTGCACCAGGTAATGGAATAACTATTTCAATCATCGGCGATCACACTCATGGCGTGCCAGCCGATGCCACTAATTTGGCGGTAAAGGCAGCGCAGTTAATCGCCGACGACTACGACTTTGTCATTGATGCCCATATAGAAGTGAATAAATCGATCCCTGTTGCAGGTGGCATGGCCGGCGGAAGCGCCGATGCCGCAGCAGTAATTGTTGGTGTAAATGAACTTTACGAACTCGAGATGTCACGAGAAGAGATGCATGAATTCGGCTCACAGCTTGGTAGTGATGTTCCTTTTATGATTTCTGGCGGCACAGCAATTGGCCAAGGTCGAGGAGATCAATTAACGGCAGCGTTATCGCGCGGCACTTATCACTGGGTATTAGCGCTCTCAACTGTTGGTTTATCAACTCCTGCGGTTTATCAAGAGTGCGATCGACTGCGCGCTGGTTTAGATATCGCAGCGCCACAAACTAGCGATGCGCTGATGCAATCTTTACTTGCTGCAGATTCGAAAGCAGTAGGTCAGGCGCTACATAATGATCTGCAATCGGCGGCTTGTTCGCTGCGCCCGGCGCTAACTTTAGTTCTAGATGTCGGCGAAGAATATGGCGCACTTGGTTCAATTGTTTCTGGCTCTGGGCCAACAGTTGCATTCCTAGTTGCCGATGAAGATCAGGGTTTAGATCTAGCAGTTGCGTTAACTTCTAGCGGAGTTGTTGGCAGCGTTGCCCGAGCTTATGGCCCAGTGCACGGTGCGAAAGTTATTTAGTTTTCTTCCAAGTGCGCAGCGAGTGCGCTAAGCAAATCTGCCAGCGCTACTTTCTGATCACGGGTTAAGCCCTTTAACAGTTCACGTTCTTGTTCAAGCAAACCTTCTAGCGCCTTATCAACTGCGCGCATTCCGGATGCGGTTAAAGTAACGAGTGATCCACGGCCATCATCAGGATCTGGTTGGCGAGTGATTAATTTCAATTCTTCTAAGCGATCTAAACGATTTGTCATGGTGCCGCTTGTGACAAGTGTTTCTTGCATAAGTGCGCCAGGGGAGAGTTGATATGGATCGCCAGAACGACGCAGTGCAGCTAAAACATCGAAGCCCGAAGTTTCCAGGTCAGCGAAAGCATCACGACGGGCGATATCTAAATTTCGAGAGATACGTGAAATACGGCTAAGCACCGCAAAGGGGCTGATATCTAAATCGGGGCGCTCGCGCTTCCAATCCGCGATTAGGCGGTCGACTTCATCACGGTGCGCGCTCATAGGTCTAGAGGATATATCGCTTACGGGGATCGCCCTGAAATGGTCGCGAGCACACATAGATATGAGGGAGAATATGCGTTCCGCCATTGTGTAGTGGCTAGCACATGGGCCTTTGAAGCCCAGGGTCCAGGATCGATACCTGGTGGCGGAGCAATATTTATTGCCCGCCGATGGAGCTAGCGGAGCCATCAAGTAGATCAAGAGCAACCAGTTAGACTTACTACATGAGTGCAAATCTCGAAACGGTTGTTGTTCTCGCCGCCGGTGAAGGCACTCGCATGAAATCAGCAACGCCAAAGGTATTGCACGAAGTTGCCGGCCGCTCACTTGTTGGCCACGTTCTTAACGCCGTTAGCGCGCTCGCCCCAAAGCAAGTACGAGTTGTAGTTGGTGCAGGTCGTGAAGCAGTTGAAGAACATCTGCGCGAAGTCGCACCGAATGTCACAACAGTTTTCCAAGAACGTCGCGGTGGCACTGGCCATGCAACGCAGTTGGCGCTCGCAGGTACAGATATTTCAGGAACTATCTTGATCTTGGCGGGCGATACGCCGATGCTTACCGGGGAATCACTTAAGCAACTCCTTGCTACTCACCACGAAGGTGGCTTCACCGCATCGGTTTTAACTGCAGAACATCCTGACCCAACTGGTTACGGACGCATTGTTCGCGGCGATGATGGCTCACTTCTTCGTATCGTTGAAGAACGCGATGCTGATGACTTTGTTAAGGAGATCTACGAAGTCAATTCTGGGGTTTACGCATTCGATGCCAAGAAACTTGCTGGCGCAATTGGCAAGCTAACTAACGATAATTCGCAGGGTGAGCTCTATCTGACTGATGTCATCGAAATTCTGCGCAATGAAGGCGGCACAATCGCAGCGGCGCTAATTGAAGATTTCATCGAAATCTTGGGCGTTAACGATCGCGTGCAGTTAGCAGAAAGCGCTGCTTTGCTCCGTGATCGCATCAACGAAGGTTTCATGCGCGCAGGAGTAACTATTGTCGATCCGACAACAACTTGGATTGATGCAACTGCTGAAATCGCAAACGATGTAACTATCTTTCCTGGCACTGCGATCTTGGGATCTTCAAAGATCGCAACTGGCGCAGTTATTGGACCTCGCACCACGCTCGAATCTTGCAAGGTGTTTGAGGGCGCAAACATTGTTGAATCGAATTGTTTTGAAGCAACTATCGGCGCCAGTGCAAACGTTGGCCCGTACTCATATCTGCGTAAAGGCACAGTTCTTGGAACTGGCGCAAAGGCTGGCGCATTCGTTGAAATTAAGAATGCAAAAGTTGGCGATGGTTCTAAAGTTCCACATCTTTCATATGTGGGCGATGCCACCATCGGTGAAGGCTCAAATATTGGCGCAGCCACGATCTTTGTTAACTATGACGGAATAGATAAGCATCACACCACTATCGGAGATCACGTCCGCATCGGTAGCGATTCGATGTTAGTTGCACCTGTTTCAATTGGTGACGGGGCTTACACCGCGGCTGGTTCTGTAATTACTGAAGATGTTCCGGCCGGTGCCATGGGTGTCGCTAGAGGTAAGCAACGAAATGTATTAGGTTGGGTCATGCGCAAGCGATCCGGCACCAAATCAGCAATTGCTGCCGAAGCTGCCGAAAAACGCGACGAGAAGAAAGGCTAATTTCCTTGAGCGAAATTCGTTTGTCCTCAGAGAAAAAACTTCGACTCTTTTCAGGCCGCGGATTTCCTGAGCTGAGCGAAGCAGTAGCCGAAGAACTTGGTATTCCGCTAACACCAACATCTGCATATGACTTTGCCAACGGCGAAATTTTTGTTCGCTTCGAAGAATCAGTTCGTGGTTGCGATGCCTTTGTGATTCAAAGCCACTCTGCCCCAGTTAATAAGCAGATCATGGAACAACTAATCATGGTTGATGCCCTTAAGCGCGCATCTGCAAAGCGCATCACAGTGGTCGCACCTTTCTATGGTTATGCACGTCAAGATAAGAAGCACCGTGGTCGCGAGCCAATCACTGCGCGTCTGATGGCAGATCTCTACAAGGCAGCTGGCGCTGACCGCCTGATGGTTGTTGATCTTCACACTTCACAAATCCAAGGTTTCTTTGACGGACCAGTTGATCACTTATTCGCACTGCCAATGCTGGCAAATTATGTTGGCAGCAAAGTAGATCGCAGTCGCTTAACAATTGTTTCTCCTGACTCAGGCCGCGTACGCGTTGCCGAACGCTGGTCAGAACTTCTCGGTGGCTGCCCAATCGCATTTATCCATAAAACCCGCGATCCACGTATTCCAAATGAATCAGTTACTGGAAAAGTTGTTGGTGAAGTCGAAGGCCAGACATGTGTAGTAATTGACGACATGATCGATACTGCAGGAACAATTACCAAAGCAGTAGATGCCTTATTTGCAGCAGGAGCAAAAGAAGTTATCGTCGCGGCAACTCACGCAGTCTTTTCTGGCCCAGCAGTTGATCGCCTAAAGGCTTCAAAGGTCACCGAAGTTGTCGTGACCGATTCACTTCCGATCGATGAAGATAAGCGCTTTGATGGGCTGACCGTCCTCTCAATCGCGCCGCTTCTGGCTCGTGCGATCCGCGAAGTCTTCGAAGATGGGTCTGTAACAAGCCTTTTTGACGGACACAGCTAAGCCGCGCTAACCTTTGCCCAGGTTTCCGGCGAGGGTGAAAAACTCCGTAATCGACGGTAAGGATTTAACTCCTGCTGGAACTTCGTGTTAAAAAAGTAAGGCCCCGAAGTATTCAGATCAAAACAAACAGGAGTAATAAAAATGGCTGAAATCAAGATCACCGGAACAACTCGCACAGAGTTCGGTAAAGGCGCATCACGTCGCGCACGCGTTGCAGGTCTAGTTCCTGCAGTTATCTACGGCCATGGCGAGAAGCCACAGCACATCACACTTCCAGCGCGCGAACTCGGCGTTGCTTTGAAGCAATCAAACGTTCTCCTTCAAATCGATATCGATGGCAAGGATCAACTAACACTTCCAAAGGCGATTGTTCGCCATCCACTTAAGCAGATCCTTGAGCACATCGACCTCGTTGCTGTTCGTCGTGGTGAAAAAGTTACTGTTGGCGTTCCTGTTCACACAGAAGGCGAACACGATCGTGACGGAATTCTTGAGCACGTTAACCACACAATTGAAGTTGAAGTTGAAGCAACTGCTATTCCTTCATTCTTCACACTTGATCTAACAGGTCTTGCAGCTGGTCAATCACTCTATGCAGAAAACGTTGCACTTCCTGCTGGCGTTAAGTTGATCTCTGACCCACGCACAATCGTGGTTCACCTATCTGAGCGTTCAACTGCGGTTGAAGAAGTTGCAGTTGTTGCACCTGCAGCAGATGCAGCAGCGGCACCAGCAGCTGATGCAGAGAAGAAAGACGCTTAAGCCTTACTCTTTACCTCGTGAGTACATCTCCTTGGATAATTGTTGGCCTCGGTAACCCGGGCGAACAATATGAAGCCACTCGCCATAACGTTGGCCAGATGGTTATTGATGAACTCGCTAAGCGTCACAACGTAAAGCTAAGTACACATAAGTCACGCACCGACATCGCCGCCTACAAGTTAGGCGTCGGTGTCGATGCTTTTTCTGTGATCCTTTCAAAATCAAAGAGTTACATGAACGAATCTGGCGGACCGATTAAGGCTCTCGCTAACTTCTATTCAGTTGAACCACAACAAGTAATTGTTCTTCATGATGAGTTAGATATTCCCTTTGCCGCAATTCGTTCCAAGATCGCAGGCGGAGATAACGGCCATAACGGTTTGAAATCGCTCACCTCAGCATTTGGCACCGCTGAGTACTACCGCGTTCGCCTTGGCATAGGTCGCCCCATGGGACAGCAAGATCCAGCAGACTTTGTATTGAAGCAATTTAGTAAGGAAGAGAAGAAAGATTTAGGAGAATTTCTAGATCGTGGCGCAGATGTTGTTGAGTCGCTAATTACTAAAGGTCTTGATTTAACTCAATCGCAATTTAATTCTTAAATCAGCCAGTATTACGAAGGCCAGCGGCAACACCGTTAATAGTCAGCAGTAGAGCGCGAACCAACATCGCATCTGGCGCTTCTCCAGCAGTGCGCACACGGTGCAAGAGGTTTACTTGGAGCAAATGCAGTGGAGAAAGATATGCATCGCGCACCTGCAAGGTACGAGCCAGAATTGGTTGATCTCCCAGCAGCGTCTCTTTCTCAGTAAGAGCAAGGATCTCTTTAACCGTTAACTCAAATTCCTCAGTAATTGTGTCGAGGAAGTGATGAAGCTCGGTAGGAACCAGAGTTTCTACATAGCGTTTTGCAGTTACTAAATCTGTCTTAGCTAAAGTCATCTCCACATTACTAATGAAGGTATGGAAGAAGTGCCATTCCTTAAGCATCTTCTTCAAGACATCTGATTTACCAGCCTCGCGCGCAGCCTTTAGTCCAGTACCAACGCCGAACCAACCCGGCACGATCTGTCGTGATTGGGTCCAACCAAATACCCACGGAATCGCACGCAGTGAATCAAGCCCGCCTGCTGCATCTGGGCGACGCGATGGACGTGAACCTAAGAAGAGATTTCCAAGTTGTTCTACCGGTGTTGAGGCATAGAAGTAAGCAGGAAGATCTGGGTGATCAATCAACTTTCGGTAGCGCGCAAAAGAGTTATCGCTGATCAAGTTCATGCATTCATTCCACTGCGCTAAATCTGCTGGGCTTTGACGAGCCGCGCGGTTAAGAATCGTTGCCTCAAGAGATGCGGCAAGTGTTAACTCAACATTCTCGCGAGCAAGAGCTGGAAGTGCGTACTTGTCGCTAATAACTTCGCCTTGTTCAGTCATCTTGATCTGTCCATCAACTGAGCCCCATGGAAGTGCAACCAAAGCATCGTAAGTTGGTCCGCCGCCGCGACCCACAGAACCACCGCGACCATGGAAGAGACGAAGTTTCACACCGTACTTCATCGCGACATCACGAAGCGCACGTTGTGCACGGTGGATCTCCCACTGACTTGTTGCAATACCTGCATCTTTATTTGAATCTGAATATCCCAACATCACTTCTTGCACATCATCGCGCAGCCCAACGAGCGAGCGATAAGTTGGATCAGAAAGGAGTTTTTCTAGAATTTCCCCAGCAGCACGAAGTTCTGCAACTGTTTCAAGCAGTGGTGCAAAACCGATCTTGGCGATCTTCTTATCGAGATCGACTAAACCGGCAGCCTTACCAATTACCGCTGCGGCAACTAGATCATCCGCACCCTTTGTCATTGAGATGATGTAAGTCTCGATTACCTCAGGGCCAAATCTTGCGATTAGATCATCAATTGCTTTAAAGGTATCGAAAGTCTTCTTTCCGGCTGCATCTAAAGTCGTTAGATCTAGTGGACTCTTCTTCGCTAACTCTGAAATAAGTACCGGAAACTTTTCATTATGTGACAGGTCAATGTAACCCGCAGGCATTACTTGCTTTAAAAGGTTGTGGTGGGCATCAGAATGTTCGCGAACATCGAGAGTTGCATGGGTAAGACCGAAGGCGGCGATACTGCGGATTGTGCGCTCTAGAAAGCCGGTTGCGATTAGCTCGCCACGATGGGCAGCCAATGAATCGCGCATCAAAGTTAAATCTGCGATTAGTTCTGCAGAATTTGCATAGTCTCGCCCTGGAACATGTGGAGCCTGAGATGCATGGCGATTGCGTGTAAATATAAGTCGGTGCGCGATAGCAGTTGCCTTTAAGCGATACGGCTCCTGCTGATTTAAACGTAGGAAGCGTGGCTCAAACTCTGGAATATTCTTTAGATCTTCTTCAATAGAGGCTTGTAATTCAGGAGTTGTACCAACTATGCGAGTCGAAATAGAGAGCATCTGACGCAGCTCATCCATCGCTGAAATCGAAGTGCGGATCGCGTGGGCAACTTGGAGCGCAATCGCATCTTCAGTAACTTGCGCAGTGATATTTGGATTACCGTCGCGATCGCCACCGATCCAGGTACCGAAGGTAAGTGGACGGGCAGTTACTGGCAGATCGATATCAAGGCGCTTTAGTTCGCGCGCAAAATCATTTAAAACTTCTGGAACGGTATTTAAAGCAAGATCATCTAAGTAATAAAGAGCGTTCATCGCTTCATCCAGAGGTTCTGGACGATTTAAACGAAGTTCATCGGTCTGCCAAAGGAGATCTACAGTTTCTGCCAAGCGCTCGTTCTGGCGCGGATTTAAATCTTGGTCTAACAACTTTGCAACTTCACCGAGTTTATTTAGGATCGAACGGCGCGCAGCTTCGGTTGGGTGTGCGGTAAATACGGGGCGAACCATAAGTTCGCTAACCCATTGTTCTAAATCTGCGTGAGTAAAGGAATGGCCCGGAGTTTGTGCTTTATAGGCCTCTTCAATTTTATCGATTGCGCGGCTTAGCCAAGAGCCACCTACTGCGCGAGATTGCGCAAGAACACGTGCGCGGTGAACTTGTTCTGCAACATTTGCTAAATGGAAGTAAGTACTAAAGGCGCGCACCAATTGCACAGAATCTTCGACGGAGAGTTTTTCTAGTAATTCAATACCGCCGCCTTCGCGGACCGCTTTACGCACAGATTCCACGAGATCGAGAAGCTCTTGTCCTTCTTGGCGAACAAGTGATTGACCTAGAAGATCGCCAAGCTTGCGTACATCGCTACGCAAAATTGCATCATCGCTTGCGATGTTGTTGGCGTTAGCGGGGCTCTGCGTCACGGGCATATCCTCTCAGGAATACTCATGAGTTTGATACGCGATTATGCGCGTTAGACTTAACCCAACAAGCCCCCTCCCTTTTGGGAACGGGGCCTTACGGCGTTTTCTCTTGAGAAATCGCCCGTAGGGATTGCGTTTTCTCACATATTGGAAAGGGATGATCAAATGCGTGCATTAGTGCAGATGCTTGGGGCAGATACTGCCGTTGCATCCTGTATCGACGGTGCGCAAAAGATAATTTCCCCGGCCCCTACTTATCCATTTTTGCTTGCACTGCGCGCGCAGAGTAAACCGTTACTTGTAATCACTAGCTCAAGTCGTGGCGCTGAGGATTTAGCGAGCGAACTCCGAGAGTTACATCAGAACGTTCTCGAATTTCCGGCCTGGGAAACACTGCCTCACGAGCGCTTAAGCCCGCGCAGTGACACTGTTGCCAGAAGGCTGGCGACGCTATCAACGCTTGCGAGAAAAGATTTAGAGAGCCCAATAGTTGTTGCACCGATTCGCGCAGTTATACATAGATTCATCGCCAATTTAGCAACATCGCCTCTGCAAACTTTAGAAATAGGCGGCGAAGTAGATTTAACTTCGCTAGTAGAGCATTTAACACAGTTGGCATATACCCGCACCGACTTAGTTGAAAAGCGTGGTGAGTTTGCCGTGCGCGGTGGAATCGTTGATCTCTTCTTACCGCTATCGGAACATCCGATACGCATTGACTTCTTTGGCGATGAGATCGAAGAGTTAAGTTATTTCGAGGTTTCATCGCAGAGAACCACCAGCCCAGTTGTTGGAAAGCTTTCAATTCTGCCGTGCCGCGAACTTTTGCTAACTGAAGAAATTCGTTTTCGCGCAGAGAAGGCGAAGGATAAGTACCCGGCAGCGCTAGAAATTCTCGATCGCATGGCGCAAGGCATCATTTCCGAAGGAATGGAATCGCTAATTCCCATTCTCATCAATGAAACGGAGACAATTTTTCAAAGAATTCCAGTAGGCAGTGAAGTTGTATTCATTGATGACGAGCGAATTCGTATGCGCACCATGGATTTACTTGCCACAAATGAAGAGTTCTTTGAGGCAGCCTGGTCCCACGCCGCACTCGGCGCTGTTGCACCCTTACCCGTTACTGATGCGACCTATCTTTCATGGGATGCACTAAATGAAGAAGTAGTTCGTTGCGGTTTAAAGCAACGCGCCCTTAATCCATTTGGCACGGATTTAGATACCGAAGCCACCTTCTTAGATTTCAGCGCCATCGATCCGCTACGAGGAGATGCCGATCGCGCAGTTGCCGCAATGCAGGAAGCGGTAAGCCAAGGGTTCTCAATTATCTTCTCAACGGCTGGACAAGGAATGGCTGAACGCTATGCCGGCATCTTCCGCGATGCCGATCTACCCGTTTTCATTACGCCAGAACTAAAAGCAATTCCAACTAAGGCTGCCATACATATAACGCAATCATCTATTGCACATGGATTCTCTTCCCTTGAATCGCGAATTCTATTTATGACCGAACGTGATTTAACTGGAAGTAAGGCTTCAGCAAAAGACGGTGTGCGCATGCCGTCAAAACGTAAACAAGCTGTTGATCCGTTAGAACTGCGCGCAGGTGACTTTGTTGTCCACGAGCAACACGGCATCGGTCGTTATGTCGAGATGGTGCAGCGCACCATTAACGGAGTCACTCGCGAGTACTTAGTTATTGAATACGCACCTGCTAAACGCGGCCAACCCGGAGATCGCATCTTTGTTCCAACAGATACTTTGGATCAAGTTTCCAAATACGTCGGAGGCGAAGCACCTGCAGTGCACCGCATAGGTAGTGGCGAATGGCAGAAGGCAAAGGGTCGCGCCCGCAAGGCGGTTAAACAGATTGCTGGCGAGCTAATTCGTTTATATGCCGCACGTACTTCCTCACCTGGTTATACATTCTCTGCTGATACGCCATGGCAGCGCGAGCTAGAAGATGCCTTCTCTTACATTGAAACTCCTGATCAACTTTCGACTATCGAAGAAGTAAAGCGCGATATGGAGAAGCCTTACCCAATGGATCGCATCATCTGCGGCGATGTTGGTTATGGAAAGACCGAGATCGCAATTCGCGCAGCTTTTAAAGCGGTGCAAGATGGCAAGCAGGTCGCAGTTCTAGTTCCGACAACGCTTCTTGTGCAGCAGCACGCCAAGACTTTTGCAGAACGATATTCAGGTTTCCCAATTCGCGTTGCCGGAATGTCACGCTTTAACACCGCTAAAGAATCGAAAGAGATCCTTGCCGAATTAGCGGCCGGTAGCGTCGATGTTGTAATCGGCACCCATCGATTGCTTTCACAAGATGTGATCTTCAAGGATCTGGGGCTCGTCATTGTCGATGAAGAGCAACGTTTTGGCGTTGAGCAGAAAGAATCGCTTAAGAAGATGCGCACAACGGTGGATGTTTTAGCGATGTCGGCAACGCCTATTCCGCGCACCTTGGAAATGGCCGTTACTGGTATTCGCGAGATGTCCACGATTACAACGCCACCTGAAGAGCGCCATCCGATCCTTACCTACGTTGGACCAAGTGAAGATGCGCAGATTCGCGCAGCGATTCACCGCGAACTATTGCGCGACGGTCAGATTTTCTATATTCATAATCGCGTTGAATCTATCGATCGCGCGGCGGCAAAGATCCAAGAGTTAGTTCCAGAAGCACGTATCCGCATCGCACATGGGCAGATGTCCGAAGGTTCACTTGAAGATGTAATCCTGGGATTCTGGAACCGTGACTTCGATGTTCTTGTCTGCACCACGATTGTTGAAAGCGGGCTAGATATTGCAAATGCCAATACTTTAATTGTGGAGCGCGCTGAAAACTTCGGGCTTTCGCAGTTGCACCAGTTGCGTGGTCGTGTTGGTCGCGGACGCGATCGCGCTTACGCCTACTTCTTATATCCGCAAGATCAACCACTGACCGAGGTTGCACTAGATCGCTTGAAAACAATCGCCACAAATACTGACTTAGGCGCAGGTATGCGCGTTGCACTTAAAGATCTAGAAATTCGCGGCGCCGGTAACTTACTGGGCGGCGAGCAATCAGGACACATTGCCGACGTTGGATTTGATTTATACATGCGAATGGTCGGTGAAGCCGTTAATGATTACAAGACAGGCATTATTGATAAAGAAGAAGAAAGCCACGAATGTAAAGTTGAACTTCCAGTAAATGCGCATCTGGCCGAAAGTTATGTACCCGGAGAGCGTTTACGACTTGATCTCTATCGTCGTTTAGCAGATGTTGCTAAACCTGAAGATGTGCAATCAATTCGTGAAGAGTTGCTCGATAGATTCGGCGAACTCCCTGAAGAAGCGGTTGCGCTGTTGGCAGTTGCACAATTACGTGCGCTAGCTAAATCACAAGGAATCCGCGAAGTAGTAGCCACTGGAAAATTCCTACGACTTTCACCAATCTCCTTGCCCGAATCACGTCAATTACGACTTGCACGTTTGTATCCAGGGTCTATCTATAAGGGCCCAACGAATACAGCGCTGGTCACTTTGCCGAAAAACCCTGCATGGAACCCGTCTAATCCCACCGCTGAAATAGTGGATACTTCTCTCCTGACCTGGGTAACTGAGGTCGTCAACCAGCTAACGAAAGCGAGCACCACGTGAAGAAGATCCTTGTAGCCCTAACTATCGCAACAGGGTTGCTCCTTACCGGCTGCTCACAGTCCAACGAAGCAGCAACAGTTGGCGACTTTAAAATTACCCAAACTGAACTACAAAGCAGCATTGATGCAGTGATGGCAGAGCGCAAAAAAGTTGATACATCACAGATGCAGCTCGAAACTGGCGATGAGCTAAACCGCGGCCAGCTTCGCTTTAAGATTTTGATGCACACCTTTGATGAGATCGCTAAAGAGTTAGATCTTGAGATTACTTCAAGCCAAGTTGTAGCTCGTAAGCAGCAGATCTCTCAATCTCTCGGTGGCGATGCTGAACTTCCAAAGAACTTAGTTAACGCTGCGATTGCACCGCAAGATTTTGATACCTATGTGCGTGCGATTCTTATCTCTGAACGCATCACTACAGCGCTTGCACAATCTGGCGTTGCCGAAGCCGATGTAGCAACGCAGTTAGGAAAGCTACTTTCTGCAAAAGCAAAAGAGCTCGGCGTTAAAATCAATCCACGCTACGGCTTCTGGGATACCGAAGCTGGCGATGTTGTCGCAGCTGATGTAACTGGTGGCGCCGTAACTCCATCAGCTGAATAACACCAACCGCGATATTTCGATGGCCGGCTCAGAACTTCAACGCCTCGTTGAGGTAATGGATCGGTTGCGTTCTCCCGGCGGTTGCCCTTGGGATGCAGAACAAACCCACGAGTCACTCGTTAAATACTTGCTTGAAGAGTCATACGAATTTATTGATTCCGTTGATGCAAAAGATCGCGAAGGCATGCGCGAAGAACTTGGCGATGTTTTGCTGCAGGTCTATTTCCACTCACGCATCGCCGAAGATCATCCAACAGATCCATTTTCAATCGAAGATGTAGCGCGCGCAATTGCGGATAAGTTAATTCGCCGCCACCCACATGTCTTTGAAGGCCTAGAAGTATCTGGAACAGATGAAATCATCGATAACTGGGAAGAGATCAAGGCAAAAGAAAAGGGCCGTACATCAGCCCTTGATGGCGTCGCACTTGCACAGCCTGCGCTGCCACTTGTTGAAAAACTTCTCTATCGCGCCGAAAAATATAAAGTTCCAGTTGCGCTAAAGAAATATGAAAGTGATCAGCCTGCGACAAATGAAAGCGTGGGCGAGGCGCTAGCTTCAATAATTGCGTGGGCGCGAGATAACGAAATTGACCCAGAAAACGCGCTGCGCCTATATGGGCGCCAAATTGCCGAGCAAATTAAGGCTACTGAGTCGCGGTAGTATTGCCCTATACCGTTCAGCGCTGAGCGTGCTCATCACTAGTAATTCTTAGGAGACACCCAATGGCAATTATCGAAGCAATCGGCGCACGTGAAATTCTTGATTCGCGCGGAAACCCAACCGTTGAAGTTGAAATCGAACTCGAAGATGGCACACAGGCTCGCGCTGCAGTTCCAAGCGGTGCATCAACCGGAGCATTCGAAGCATCAGAACTCCGCGATGGCGATAAGAAGCGTTACCTCGGTAAAGGTGTTCTTAAGGCAATTGACTTTGTAAATAACGAGATCGCACCAGCGATTGAAGGCTTTGATGCACAGGATCAGCGCCTCATCGATAACGAGATGATCAAGCTTGATGGCACACCAAATAAATCACGTCTTGGTGCAAACTCAATTCTGGGCGTTTCACTTGCCGTTGCTAAGGCATCAGCTGAATCAGCAGATCTTTCACTCTTCCGTTATGTCGGTGGACCAAACGCACACGTTCTTCCAGTTCCAATGATGAACATTCTCAACGGTGGCGCGCATGCTGATACCAACGTTGATATCCAAGAATTTATGATCGCACCAATTGGTGCCGAGACTTTCCGCGAATCACTTCGCTGGGGCGCTGAGATCTATCACGCACTAAAAGCTGTTCTTAAGAAGCGCGGACTCGCTACATCTGTTGGCGATGAAGGTGGCTTTGCTCCAAACCTCGAAAGTAACCGCGCCGCACTTGATTTGATCCTCGAAGCAATTGAAGCTGCCGGATTTAAGCCAGGTAAGGAAATCGCACTTGCGATGGACGTTGCTGCAACTGAATTCCACGAAAACGGCAAGTACAAGTTCGAAGGCTCACTTCGCTCATCAGATGAAATGATCGCTTACTACGCAGAATTAGTTGCTGCCTACCCAATCGTTTCTATCGAAGATCCACTAAACGAAGAAGATTGGGCCGGCTGGAAGTCGATGACTTCATCACTCGGTTCAAAGATCCAGATCGTTGGCGATGATTTATTCGTAACTAACCCAATTCGTCTTGCTAAGGGAATCGAAACTGATACCGCAAACGCACTTCTAGTTAAGGTCAACCAGATCGGAACGCTTACTGAAACTCTTGATGCAGTTGATCTTGCGCACCGCGCGAACTACCGCAGCATGATGTCGCACCGTTCAGGGGAAACAGAAGATGTCACCATCGCAGACTTGGCCGTTGCAACTAACTGCGGACAGATCAAGACTGGTGCACCTTCACGCACAGAGCGCGTTGCTAAGTACAACCAACTTCTTCGCATCGAAGAAGAACTCGCAGACGGCGCTGTTTACGCAGGCCGCGCTGCCTTCCCACGTTTCAAGGGATAGTTAAGGCTTAAAGATGCGACGCGGGCGACGTAGTTATTCATCACGTCGTCCGTCTCGCCGTCTTTCTTATAACCGCCGCAAATCTCGCGCCAATGCACGTCCGTTAGCGCTTATTGCAATCATCTTTATCTTCACGCTAACTCTTGCACCACCCATCAAGAATTACTTCACGCAGCGCGCCCAGATCAGCGCTCTTAAATCTCAAGTTGTCACAGATCGCGCAGCACTTGATGCTGCACGCGCTGAACTAGAACTTTGGAAAGATCCTGATTACATCAAGTCACAAGCGCGCGAACGTCTGCACTTTGTCTTGCCCGGCGAGCGTCAGTACATCGTGACCGGCACCAAGGATGATCCAACGCTTCCCGATACAACAAAGGTAGTTTCACAATTGCCTGAAGGCGCACCTTGGTACACCAAGTTGATCGCATCCGTTACCGAATCTGGTCTTTAACAATGACCGATAAAGCAACACAGAAGGATTTAGATTGCATTGAATTACAGCTGGGCCGCACTCCGCGCGATGTACATGCCATTGCCTACCGCTGCCCTTGCGGCAACCCAGCTGTTGTTGAAACACCTCCACGCCTTAGCCATGGCGAACCATTTCCAACTTTTTACTATGCAACTTGTCCACGCTTAACAGGTGCAATATCCACTCTCGAATCAACAGGTTTGATGGCAGAAATGAATGAACGCCTTGCCGTTGATGCCGAACTTGCAGGCGCATATGCCGCAGCACATGATGATTACCTCGCAGCGCGCGCAGCGCTAAAGATGGATGTTCCTGAAGTCGAAGGAATCTCTGCCGGTGGAATGCCCAATCGCGTTAAATGTTTACATTCACTCGTTGCACATTCACTTTCTGCCGGCCCTGGTGTTAATCCACTTGGTGATGAAGCTTTAGCCAAGTTACCTGAATGGTGGAAGGACGAACCATGCGAGTAGCAGCCATCGATTGCGGTACCAACTCAATACGTCTACTTATTGCAGATATTGAAGGCACCAATTTCCGCGAAGTTACACGACTCATGGAAGTTGTCCGACTTGGGCAAGGCGTCGATAAAACTGGGCAATTCCACCCAGATGCAATCGCTCGCACACTCGCCGCAGTTGATATCTATGCAGCAGAGATTGCAAAGCGCGGAGTAGAAAAGATTCGCTTCTGTGCAACCAGCGCTACACGCGATGCCACCAACCGCGACCTCTTTATCGAAGGCGTTTTCGAACGTTTAGGAATCCGTCCAGAAGTTATCTCTGGCGATGAAGAAGCCCGTCTTTCATTTATGGGCGCAACTAAAGATCTACCAGCAGCCGACGGCCCATTCCTTGTCGTTGATATTGGTGGGGGATCTACCGAATTCGTATTCGGCACCGAAACTGTCGAATCAGCAAAGAGCGTAAACATCGGCTGTGTGCGCATGTCAGAGCGTCACTTCACCGGCGATCTTCCAGATCCTGGCCAAGTTGCTGCTGCAACTGAAGATATTGATGAAGCAATCTCTCAAGCTGCAAAGTTAGTTCCAATCACTAAAGCCAAGACACTCATCGCTGTAGCCGGAACTGCAACAACTGTTGCAGCAGCCGCGTTAGATCTTCCTGAATACGACCGTTACGCAATTCATCTTTCACATATTCCTGCAGAAAAAGTTCACCAAGTTTCACAAACGCTTATAAAGATGGCCCGCACCCAACGCGAATCACTTGGCTATATGCACCCAGGTCGCGTCGACGTTATCTCTGCAGGTTCTCTCGTCCTCTCACGCATCATGCGCGCAACTGGCGCCGCTGAATTCGTTGCCTCTGAATCAGACATTCTCGACGGAATGGCTTGGTCGCTTGTATAAATCGCTCGACCTGCTTGATTCCGCAATTGTTAAATGCAAGAAATGTCCACGCCTCGTTGATTGGCGCGAAGAAGTAGCCGTTACAAAACGCAAAGCGTATGAAAACGAAAAGTATTGGGGAAAGCCGGTACCCGGTTTCGGTCCTTCTAATGCGCAAATAGTCATCCTCGGCCTTGCACCAGGTGCACATGGCGCCAACCGCACAGGCCGCGTATTCACTGGCGATTCTTCAGGCGACTGGCTCTACAAATCTCTTCACAAAAATGGTCTAGCAAAGATCGCTACAAGCAAAAGCAAAGATGATGGCCAGAAGTTAATTAACACTCGCATCCTATGCGCCGTTCGATGTGCGCCACCGGATAACAAGCCAACAAATGAAGAGAAAAATACCTGCGCACCTTTCTACAAAGATGAGATCGCACTTCTTATGCCCACAGCCAAATCATTTCTAGCTCTTGGAAATCTTGCTTGGACAACGCTGCTTACAACTCTCCAAGAACTTGGTTGCGAGATTCCAAAGCCAAAACCAAAGTTTGGACATGGCGCTACCGCTGTATTTATTGGCCCAGATGGAATCAAACGAACCGTCATCGGCAGTTACCATCCCAGCCAACAGAACACATTTACAGGGAAATTGACCGAGAAGATGTTGGATTCGGTGATTAAAAAGGCAAGTAGACTCTGACCTTCGCATGGCCCCGATAGCCCAATGGCAGAGGCAGAGGACTTAAAATCCTCCAAGTGTGGGTTCGACCCCCACTCGGGGCACAACTTCGTGCGTAAAGTATCGCGCGCTCAGTGTAAATAATCTAGTAATGAATTATGAATGCATACATAAATGCATACACAATTAATACATAACTGTCGGAGGATTTGAAGGCGCTAATCAGGTTCTCATTTCATTTCACCCCTGATCATCTGCGCTCGAGCAAAGCTCTCACTCCTCTGCCTCTGCCATTGGGCTAAAACAGACCCCCGGTTGTTAATTTTGAGCGTGGAGGTATCTGTACTACCTCTCTAGAAATATCTCCTAACGCTTAAAATTCACTACAAGAGTATGGCTATCACTATCCCATCTACCCTACTCTTCTATTATGCAAAAAAAGATTTTGAAGGGTGTCCTTGCATCGATACTCCTAATCCCTTCAATCACTCCTGCTAATGCTGCCCTAGATGCACCGATAAATCTTGATAACCCAAGAGTTGTAGCAATGTTTGGTAATGATATTGATAAAGCGGCTTGGTCAGGTTATCTATACTCATCGCGAATTGTTTTTTCTGCCGCACACAGTCATTACAATTTCGACAGTAGCGGAAATCTCATTTATAAAGAACCAGGGATATTCACAGTCGGCAAGCCCAATTCATCCGCAAAAGATAGTAGTGGCAGAGTAAAGGTTGTGAAATTATTTTTAGCAGATTTCAAGACAATCCCAAGCGGTGGTGCTATAAATGATTTTGTCATTTACGTACTTGAAAAAGATTTAGTGCCTATGGTGCCTGGCAAGTTGATAACACCCGAGATAACTCAAGAACTTGTCGAAGCCAAGGCTGAGGTGGAATTCCACGGTTACGGTGAGTATCGGGATCGTTGTGCAGCTGGTCAATCTCCCCCTTGCAAGAAAGACTGGCAAAATCCAAACCAGATAACAAGTGAGTTTCCAAGAAAAAATGTGATGAAATTATCACCTGTATTGTCTTCTTGGATGGACTCACAAAAAATGAGCGAGATGGCCAATGAAAGATTTATTTCAGATCCTCAAGGTTGCCCTGGTGATTCAGGTGGACCAATTACAACAATTTATAAAGGTGAAAGGATTTACCTTGGAATGGGGCTAGATGCAGGCGGAGTTTACGCTTGTGGCGCCGGTGGTTCTCCTAGAAATGAACCTAATGCTTTTGGACACTTTTCACCAGTATATAAGCACTTGGATCTACTAAGAGATGCAGAGGCTTTTGTGAAACAACAAGTTTCAACAAAGTCAAAAACAGAGGTATCAATCACCTGTGTTAAAAGCAAATTAGTCAAGAAGGTTACGGCTGTTAATCCCAAATGTCCTTCTGGATATAAGAAGAAGTAACAGGCTCTCCACCTCCCAGTTTGAGAGAAATCTCCAATCCAGACCTCCCGATTGAGCGTGGTCAAGGCTTTGAAATGAAATTCTCAGGAAAGTGGTTTTAAATAGTCCTACCTACCTCGCCCCGAAGGGGGCGGGATTTCCTAGAAAGGGAAATTAGTGCGCAGTTCAAATCCAGTTCTAACTCGTTCGAACCGTGGTTTTGCTCAAATGGATCCAACTCGTTTGAGTAACGATTCACTCGAAGCAACATACGCAGCACCAGCAGCATCATCACTTCGTACCGGTCGCATGACTATGGACGATGTCGTAATGCGCACTGCAACTTTGTTTGCGGTTTTGGTTGCAGTCGGTGCATTTGCATGGGGCGCTAATAGCCCAGGGCTTGCACTTGTTGGCTTCCTCGGCGGTTTTGTTCTTGCAATGGTTAACACTTTTTCCAAGAAAGTTCGTGTACCTCTAATCGTTGCTTTTGCAGCAGCGCAAGGACTTGCACTCGGAACAATCAGCCGTATCTACAACGAAGCCTATTCAGGCATCGTTGGCCAAGCAGTCATCGGAACGCTTTGTGCATTCGGTGGAATCTTGGTTGCATACCGCAGCGGAAAGATCCGCGTAACACCTAAGTTCACTCGCATCATGGTTGGTGCGTTGATGGGTTACTTGGTCTTCTCGCTCATCACGATCTTTACAGGACGTCCAGGCGGAGCAACTGGTCTACTCGTAGCAGTAGCAGCTGTTGCACTAGCAACATTCTTCCTAGTTCTTGATTTCGATCAGATTGAAAAATCAATTGCTGCAGGCGCTCCTCAAGAAGAGTCATGGCGCATGGCATTTGGCTTGATGGTCACAATCGTTTGGTTGTACCTAGAAGTTTTGAGACTGCTCTCAATCCTTCGTAACAGTGACTAAATAAATAGATTAACTAGATTGCCCGAGATGCGAACTCCGCGTCTCGGGCAATTTTGTTGCCGCAAAGAGTGCGATAAACATTAGCCCTGCGCTAACTGCAAATGCGGGGCGGAATCCGTAATGGTCTGCGATAAAGCCAAGTGCGATAGGTGCAACCATGGCACCGGCATCACCGGACATCTGGAAGAGCGCGATTACTTGCCCGCCCTTACCTCTCATAACGTCACCCACAATTGCCGATGGAGTAGTTGATAAGAAGGCTGCTCCTACGCCAGAGATAGCCATTGATACTAGGAACATCCATGGTTGATAGGTGAAAAATAAAATTACTACTGATGAAGCGACCAGAGAAGAGCCAAGTAGTGCAGAGAATCTACGCCCTTTTTCATCAGAGAGACTTCCGGCCTTAAGCAAGAGAATTCCTTGCACGATTGATGCAATCGTAAATCCGATCCCAAGGAATCCGGCAGTTGAGTTTAGATCTTCAACCATGAAGAGCGGCAGGATAGAACGGCTCATTCCGAAGAAGATAGAAGCGCTGCAGAAAGAGATTATTAGCGCGATTAGGTATGGCTTGCTTGAAAGCGCATCGCGCAGTGGAGTCTTTACTTGTGTGCTTTTTTCAGTTGGGCGCGCTGCAAGTGTTGAGTTTCGAAGTAAGAAACCACCGGCAGCGCTGGAGATAACTAGTAGAACTGCATAGATAAATAGTGGCGCACGAAGCGAGAAGGCGGTTAAGAATCCACCGATAACCGGGCCAGCCATCATGCCCAACAAGAAACTGCCGTTGTAAAGAGATTGTGCACGTGCACGTCTGGTGTCATCGACTGCGCGCAGAACAATTGAACCGGCAGCAACTGAGAACATTGATGAGCCAAGACCACCAGCTGCGCGGTAGATCAGTAGTTGTTCGTAATTCTGTGAGAAGGCTGCAGCAAAAGATGAAAGGGCAACAAAGCCAACACCAGTTGTGTAAACGATTCTCTCACCGAATTTATCAACTAACTTTCCTGCAAATAGTCCGCTAGCAAATCTTGCAAGTGCAAAGGAAGAGATGATTAAGCCAACTTGTGCGTTATTTACACCAAAAGATTTAGCAAAGAGCGGAATTGTTGGCGCGATAATTCCAAATCCAACTGCAACGAAGAAAGATGAAAAAACTAGAACCCCAACTTCGCGTGGGAACTCAGCAAAAGGATTTGAGGGTTTAAAGCGAGCCGAAAGGTTCAAATGTTTTTACCGTATGCCTTTCAGGCGTAGCGAGAGTGTTTCAAAGTTGGGGTTGATTGCGCTAAGTTTACTCTGTGAAATCTGTTATCGCTGAAGACTTAGTTAAAACTTATCGCAATGGGGCAGTTCGTGCCTTAGATCACCTGTCACTTGATGTTGAAGAAGGCACTGTGTTGAGCGTGCTTGGTCCAAATGGCGCAGGAAAGACAACATGTGTGCGCATTCTTGCAACGCTGTTACGACCTGATTCAGGTCGCGCAATGGTCGGTGGCATCGATGTAATCAAGCATCCTGAAAAAGTGCGCGAAGTAATTGGTTTATCAGGTCAATATGCAGCCGTAGATGAGATTTTAACTGGCTGGGATAACTTAGTTATGTTTGGTCAGCTCTATCACTTAGGAAAGAAAGCATCAGTTGCTCGCGCTGAAGAGTTGCTAGAGCGATTTTCACTTACCGAAAGTGCAAAGCGCCCAATCAAGACTTACTCCGGCGGAATGCGTCGTCGCCTCGACCTAGCAGCATCCCTAATCGTTAAGCCAAAGGTTCTCTTTCTAGATGAGCCAACCACGGGCCTTGATCCACGCGGTCGTCAGGAAATGTGGAGCGTTATTGAAGAGTTAGTTAAAGGCGGAGTTACTTTGCTTTTGACTACTCAATATCTAGAAGAAGCCGATCAACTTGCAGATGAAATCGCGGTTATCGATCACGGCAAAGTAATCGCGCGCGGAACATCTGATGTATTGAAGAAGCAGGTCGGTGGCGAACGCCTTGAGATTGTTGTTGAAACACAGCACATCGCAAAGACTGTTGAAGTTGTCTCAACTGTGAGTGGCCATAAAGCAATTGTTGATGAAGGTCTGCGCATGATCTCGGCCCCAGTTTCAACTGGTGCAACTGCGCTAATCGAAACACTTCGTTCGCTCGATATTGCAGGTATTCATCCACTTGATGTCAGCCTCAAGCGCCCATCGCTTGATGATGTGTTTCTTTCACTTACCGGCCATGCCGCTGAGGAGAAGAAAGAAGAAGTTGAAACCAAGGGACGCAGAAAGAAGGCAAAGAAATGAGCGCTGTAACTGACACGCTAATCATTACGCAACGTCAGTTGCGTTTGCTAACTCGCGTTCCAGAAGTTTTAATTTTCTCGACTATTCAGCCCGTAATGTTCGTACTTCTCTTCCGCTACGTATTTGGCGGTTCAATTGATACAGGTCAACCTGGGGGATATGTACAACTTTTGATGCCGGGAATCTTCGTTCAGACCGTGGCATTTACTTTGGCCGGAACTGCATCGGGTCTTGCTGAAGATATGAAGAAGGGTTTGATCGATCGCTTTAGATCGCTACCTATCTCACAATCGGCGCTCGTTATGGGTCGAACACTTGGCGATTCGCTGCTCAATATTGTGGTTCTCGCAGTTATGGGTATTGCAGGTTACTTAGTTGGATGGCGTCCAACTTCTGGGCTACTTAGCGTTGCTATTGGCTTCTTATTTCTACTCTTCTTTGGATACGCACTTTCTTGGGTCGGAATCTATGTAGGACTTTCCGCATCTGATGCGCGCGTAGTGCAGAACGTCAGCTTCCTGGTGACTTTCCCACTTACCTTCTTATCAAATGCATTTGCGCCAACAACCGGAATGCCGCGTGCGCTGCAGTACTTTGCAGAGTGGAACCCAGTCTCAACGATGGTTGCTGCTTGTCGTGAGCTCTTTGGCCTTGAAAACCAATTCGGTGCAACCGCTGGCTCTTTCCCAAGCGAAAACCCACTGCTGACTTCATTTATCTACATGATCATCATCATGGCGATATTTATCCCAATCAGCGTTAGAAAATATCAGCGCGCTTCAGATTAGTTATTTTGGCTTTGACCGATAGCGCAAAAGCCATCGTGCCAACTCTTCTTTGCATATTTAATCGGTGCGATGTCACTTAGTTTTCTGTAATTTGCGCTAAACACATCGGCTATCTTCTTGAAATTTGAAGTGGATATTCCTACTTGATCTGTGCCAATCTTTGACAACTTCTTATTCTCGTTGCCAAATTTATCGGTACTAATTGTTGCTTTGCTCCACAACATGTTTACGACAATTCCCTTTGTTGGAAACTCCAGCGCTTTCATATCGTCATTTATTTCGAAATCAATTGCAATGTGTTTAACGAAATTATTAAAAGTATCATCATCATTTGGATAAGTTTTACCCGCACAATATACTGCTGCACTTAAACCATTGACATTATCCATTTGAGTTCCGACTAGCGATCCATGAGTTAGATCAGCATTTTCGCCGCCAATCTCAGCATTTGCAGTAATCGTTACAACCGAAAAAGCTTCATCTGATTCCACAGTAATTCCACTAATGAACTTTGAAAGAGCCTGATCGTTTATATCTACTGCAGTGCTCCAGTAATCAAGTCGAGAAACAAAGTTATCATTTAGGACCTTTATAAATTGTTCCTTGGGAGGCAGGCTGGGAGTTGGTTCCGCACTTACCTGCGACTGAGCGCTTTCTTCATATGACATAGATTCATCTGTAGAAGATGAGCATCCGGAAAGAATCAGTGCGAGGGCTATTACGGAAGTGAATGCAATTTGTTTTTTCATTCCACGATGTTAGGAGATTTACCTGCTGAAGGTCAACAGACTCACAGCAAAAAAACGAAATAATAGTTAATAGCCAGTGCATAAAAGATAACTGATTTATCGGTAGTAGGGAATTTATCTCAGTGAGATTCGCGGGATATATGTTCTCCGCTAGATCCAACTAAGAAATCGAGATCGCAACCTGTATCTGCCTGCATTACGTGGTCGATATATAACTTCTGCCATCCACGTGCAGATTTAGCGAAACCATCGACGGTTGCCGTATTTGGCTTACGCGCAGCAAGGTCAGCATCGGAAACATCTATATTTAGCGTGCGAGCTTCAACATCAAGTTCGATGAAGTCACCTGTCTGCACAAGACCAAGCGGTCCACCCGCAGCTGCCTCTGGTGCAACATGCAGAACAACAGTTCCGTAGGCAGTACCGCTCATGCGACCATCACAGATACGCACCATGTCGCGCACACCTTTATCGAGCATCTTCTGTGGCATCGGCATATTGGAAACTTCAGGCATTCCGGGATAACCCTTTGGTCCGCATCCGCGCAGAATCAAAACTGAGTTCTCATCTACATCAAGGTTCGGATCATTAATGCGCGCTTTGAAATCTTCAATGCTGTCGAAGACCATCGCTTTACCGCGGTGCTTTAACAAGTTGGCACTTGCTGCTGCTGGCTTAATAACTGCGCCAAGTGGTGCAAGATTTCCGCGCAGAACTGCAATTCCAGCACTTGGCTGCAACGGTTCTTTGCGAGAGCGGATTACATCAGTGTCATAAATTTCAGCTTCTGATAAGCCTTTAACCAAAGGAGTTCCGAGCACTGTAATTGCCTTTGGATCAAGCAGATCTTCAAGCTCTTTAAACACTGCGCGCAAACCACCAGCGCGATGGAAATCTTCCATTAAGTACTTGCCGGCAGGTTGGAGATTAACCAGCAGTGGAACGCGAGAACCCGTGCGATCGAAATCATCAAGCGTTAGATCAATACCTAAGCGGCCAGCAATCGCAAGCAAGTGCACAACCGCATTTGTTGATCCACCGATACCAGCAAGAGCCACGATGGCATTTAAGAATGAACCTTTAACCATGATGTCACTTGGCTTCAAACCTTCATGCACCATCTCAACGATGCGGCGACCAGATTCTTGTGAATACTGAAGCAAGCGGCTATCTGGTGCTGGCGTGCCAGCGATACCTGGAATAACCATGCCAAGTGCTTCAGCCATGATTCCCATAGTTGATGCTGTTCCCATGGTGTTGCAATGTCCACGGCTACGGATCATCGCGGACTCTGAATCTAAGAACTTGGCTTCACTAAGTTTCTTAGCACGCACTTCTTCACTCAACCTAAATACATCTGTGCCACAGCCAAGTGGTGTTCCTTGGAAAGTTCCGGTCAACATCGGCCCACCAGGAACAACTAGCGCTGGAATATCAACTGAAGATGCCGCCATCAACAAAGATGGAATCGTCTTATCGCAACCACCGAGAAGTACAACTCCATCGATTGGATTAGCGCGGATTAATTCTTCCGTTGCCATTGCCGCCATATTGCGCCACAACATCGCTGTAGGGCGAACTAGAGTTTCACCCAAAGATACAGCTGGCATATTTAGCGGAACGCCGCCGGCTTCCCAGATTCCGTTCTTTACATACTCCATCACTTCATTTAAGTGAGAGTTGCAGGGAGTTAAATCTGATGCGGTATTTGCAATCGCGATATGCGGGCGGCCATCAAAGGCATCTTTCGGCAAACCGCGGCGCATCCATGCGCGGTGAATGAATCCATCACGGTCTTTGCCTCCATACCAATGGGCGCTGCGCATCTTTGCTAACTCCTTTAATTCGCACCGCTATCGGTGCTGATATCGGTTTGAGTATAGTGACGGCATGAAGGCCCTGACTATAACTTCGCCAAACAATTCCATTGTTGAAGATGTTCCAGAGCCAGTAGCAGGGGATAACCAAGTCGTTGTCGATGTAACGCGCGTTGGAATCTGCGGGACTGATCAAGAGTTCTTCACCGGAGAAATGGTTTATCTCCACAGCAATCAAGCGAAGTATCCAGTTCGCATCGGCCACGAATGGTGCGGCATTGTTTCTGAAATTGGTAAAGGTGTAAATCCCAAGTGGCTTGGTCAACGCGTCACTGGTGACACGATGCTGGGATGCGGAACTTGTTACCGCTGCACATCAGGGCGCCAACATGTTTGCGATGATCGCTATGAAATCGGAGTTCGCAACGGATGGCCGGGCGCTTGCGCTGAAAAACTTCTTGTTCCAGAACGCGCGCTACACCTACTCCCAGATTCAATCGATGATGCAATCGGCGCACTAATCGAACCTGCTGGCAATTCACTTCGCGCAGTTGAAGCAGCACTTGCCGGCCCTGGAAAAGAAATCTTGATCTACGGAACTGGCACCATCGGACTTCTCTGCGCACAACTTGCCCAAGCTGCAGGTGCCAACGTGCACCTAGTAGGACGAAACGAACGAACCATAAAACTCGCTCATGAAATCGGAATCAAAAACGCAGGAACTGATTTGATAAAACCAAGAACTGGCTTTGACGGAATCATTGATGCAACCAATCACAAATCTATTCCGCACGAAATAGTTCAGGCTGTTGAACCGGGCGGGCGCGTTGTGTACATCGGCATCTCGGGAGAGCCAAGCCTCATCGATTCACGCGATCTGGCGCTGAAAGATGTAACCGCAGTCGGAATTCTCTCTGCATCTCCTGGCCTTAAAGGTGCCATTGAAATCTTTGCGCGCGGTGAAGTAGATCCTCGCCCGCTTATTGCTGCAACAATTTCACTTAATGAAGTTCACGTTGTCTTTATGGGCAAGCGTCCAAAAGGCGCCGGTGATGGCCCAAAGATCCATATCGATCCCCGGATGAAGTAAGGAATAGAAATGACCAGCACTTCATCAGTTGAATTCAACGGCCAAGTAGTCGTTATCTCAGGCGCAGCAACCGGTATCGGCAAAGCCAGCGCACAGTTAATCGCTGCACGTGGTGCAACCGTTATCGCACTCGATTTCAACGCCGCAGCACTTAATGAACTTTCAAAAGAGCTTTCACTTGCTGCAAACCAAAGCCACGTCTGCGATATTTCTAGCCAAGACCAGATTGATAAAGCGATCTCAGCAATCTTGAAGGACCACGGCAAGATCGATGCGTTAGTTAATACCGCGGGAATAGTCGGTCCATCAAATACCGTAGTTGAAGATGTTAATTGGTCAGACTTTGAAAAGGTCTTGCAAGTAAATCTCTACGGAGCAATCTGGCTTACTCAAGCGGTGATTCCTTCAATGAAAGATAAAAAGTACGGCCGCATCGTGCACCTGGCGTCAATCGCAGGTAAAGAAGGAAACCCAGGACTTTCTCCTTACAACACTTCAAAAGCAGGCATGATTGGTTTTGTTAAAGGTGTAGCGAAAGAGATTGCGCCACACGGCGTTGTTATCAATGCACTTGCACCGGCTGTAATTAGCACGCCGATGAATTCAAATACCAGCGAAGAAACCTTGAAGTACATGATCAGCCGAATCCCAATGGGGCGTGTTGGTCAGCCTGAAGAAGTCGCCGAGATCGTTGCCTTTATGGCATCCAAGGCGTGCTCATTTACAACGGGCTTTACCTTCGATGCCTCCGGCGGAAGAGCTACTTACTAATTCCTAACTAGCAGACGACTTTTTCTTGTAACCCGCAGGGCACTTTGGACTTAAATTTGAGATCTTTTTTGTGAGTTTACCTTTGATGCAGATAATGGTGATCTTCTTCGCTGCTGGCTTCACTGGCGCTTGCGTTGGCGTTGGAGCAACAGCACCCACATAACTAAAAGCTGATTCGACGAGTTCTATGTTTGCACTAGGTAAACCCTGAGTTGCGACGCAGACTATGTTGCAGGTCTTTGTGCAACCAGCACCATTACTCGAACTCTGGGAGCCAACGTAAATCAGCTTTCCGGAGACTTCTTTCAGTAGAGGAGAGCCTGAATCGCCCCCACAAATTGTCTTGTCAACTGAAATTTTAGTGACAGAGAATGTTCCTTTGACCAAGGAATCAAATTGATTGGGTACTTCCTTGCTAAATACCGTTGTTAATTGATTAGGGGTAGGGCTTGTTTCCCTGCAAGGAGGTGACTCCACTAATGCTGTGCAGCCGTAGCCAACATGCATAACTGAAGATTCCTCAGACATCCAAGTATTCACCTGCACCAAATTAGCAATCTCTAGTGTTTGAGTATTTGGGAAAGGCGATTTCAAAACGATAATTCCAAAATCATTTTGATAAGGAAAACTTGCCATTGAGAAGTTTGCGGGAATGAAATGTTTCTCACCTTGAATTCGGAGAGTCTTCGTATCTCGTAAATCTGTTCCTGGCGCAGAAATCCAAAAACTTTCAGCGGGCCTAGTAAGACAGTGCGACGCTGTCATAACTATTCGGGGAGCAACTAGGGCGCCGCTACAGCCTGCCAAGGTAGCGCTTTGAGAATTTAATAAGCCTACAACTATTGTGTTATTAGTTGCGGGAGTTCCCCCGTAGATTGCGATTGCTGGTATGCCACTTGAGACAAGCGTGAACGCAAGAAAGGCAGCGACAATTGTTGTAATTCTTGCCTTGGTCACAAAAGGATTATTGGTTTTCATGCCCAACAAGTCAATACCTGCAAGGCAGATTTCTGACTAAGCAGTACTTCGCAAAACTAGGGCCAACTGTTAATCAGTCAGGAATCACTAATTAATAAGCAGTTGCGGCTTTAATATCTACTTTGATCTCTTTGCCATTAGGTGCGGTGTAAGAAACGGTGTCACCGATCTTTGCGCCCATAACAGCTGAACCAAGTGGAGATTTCTCGCTATAAACGCTTAAGTCTCCTGATGCGATTTCGCGAGAACCGAGTAAGAATTTTTCTTCATCGCCAGCAATGATTGCGGTGATAACCATGCCAGGACCAACGGTTCCATCTTCAGAAGCTGGTGGAGTTCCGATGTGTGCGTTCTCGAGCATCTGCTTGAGTTGGCGAATACGCGCTTCCATCTTTCCTTGTTCATCGCGCGCAGCGTGATAGCCGCCGTTCTCCTTTAGATCTCCCTCTGCGCGAGCAGCCTCAATCTTTGCCGTGACTTCTTTACGGCCAACGTTCTCGAGGTTCTCGAGTTCGGCGCGTAAGCGATCAGCGGCTTCTTGGGTAAGCCAAGTTTGTGGGGTACTCATAAGGGGCAACGGTATACGAAGTAATTATTCGGCGCGACAACGAGCGATGCTGGCAGTGAACGGCGCTGAGCGTGTGGGAATGGCAGTTACTTGCTGGCTAAAGCGCTCACCTGCAGGGATAGTGTCATCAATTTGGCCAACAACGCTTTTATCTTGATCTAAAGCTTTTAGCGTGCAGATAACTACTTGATCTGAATCTGTGCGATTTATTGAATAGCGAAGAGAAATCTCTTTTTCACCTGTTACTTCAAATGAAATTAATTGGCTACTTATTGATGGATTTGCATGATGAAGTCCTGCCCAGAAAATCCACAGAAGTCCAACGATAGAAATAGCAAAGGCATATGCAACCCAACGATTTCCGCCGGCTTTACCGTAGCGATCTTCGTAGGAAAACTCCTGCGCTTCTTTCATGAGTTGATTATGGCATGATTAGGGTATGCGAGAAACTGTAGATCAAGGCTGGCCCGGATCACTTACCGTTTTATTTCTCTGTATATCAGTTGCCTTTTTGCTGCGTAGTTTCTACAAGCGTTACATGCGTATGAACGCCCGCAAAGATGAAAACCCAACCGATAATTAAAAAGTTTTTTCAAGGCGCTGCAGTAATTTCGCTGGCGCTAATTTTTATAGCCTTGGGTAATTGGCAGTTAGATCGCTCAGTAATTGTTAAAGAGTTAAATGCCGCAGCCAAAGTCATTGATCCAAAGATCTATTCACTAGGTGAACTAGCAAAACCTTCGGTAACTCTTGATTCAAGAAATGTAAATAAGAGCGTTGCAGTATCTGGGTTTTACGTTGTTAACTTCAAGGCGCCGGTCCAGAAAGATATTGATGGCCAGGTAAGTGATTGGGAAGTTGCTTTATTGCAGGTAGATGGTTCTGACCCACTATCTGGAATCTTGGTAGTTCGCGGGCTCTGGGCAGATCGTTTGAATAACCCAGAGGTTGCGATGTCGACGCGGGTTGAAGTTGTTGGCGCTCTGCAGCCGCATCAAAACGATGATCGCGCAGAGAATGTACCTGGGGTTATCTCAAGACTTGATAGCAGCGTTATCGTGGGTCTTACCGATCTTGAGTTATATGACGGATTCGTTGTCACAAAATCTGAAAAGACTAGCGCTGGCGATTTAACTCGCGATCGTGTGGTTGCCGCACCTCCTGTTTCTAAAGTGGCCGGTTATTACTGGCAACATATTTCATATGTAGCGATCTGGTGGCTCATGGCCGCAATCGTTCTTTACCTTCCCTTCTATCGCCGTAGTATTAAGCCATGAGCGGTGCGGTAAAGAGATTTCGAGTAATGGCGGTAATCGCCGGAGTTATGTCCCTGCTTCTCTGGTTTGTTGATCTGCCAGTAGCATACCTGCTTAACAATGAAGACTGGAAAGCCAAAGTCGCCTGGATTCCCTTCGTTCACGGCTGGGTCTACGCCGTCTATCTTTTAGCGGCGATCCAATTTTCCGTAAAAGCGCGCTGGGAGTTGCGCCGCGTTATCTGGCTGGCCCTAGCTGGCACTTTGCCAATTGCTTCATTTATTGCAGAGCGCAAAATTGTTAAGACCTATTCGTAACGCAATTAAATCTGCGCTCTATCCACTTTATGAGTGGCGGATTGTTAAAGATCTAGATTTCTCAAAGACCCCGCGCCACGTTGGAGTAATTCTCGATGGCAATCGCCGTTTTGCGAAAGAGAATCCAAGTCCTGTCGATCCCAAGGGCCATCGCCGTGGGGCGAGCAAGATCGTGGAATTTCTCGGCTGGTGCGATGAAGCCCAAGTAGAAGTTGTAACGCTCTGGCTTTTATCTACTGAAAACTTTAAGCGCACCCCTGAAGAGTTAGATGGCTTGCTCAAGATTATTGGCGATACTGTCGATGAACTTTGCGCAACTGGTAAGTGGAATATCAAGGCCGTTGGAGCACTCGATTTATTGCCGCCTTGGCTAAGTGAAAAGCTGGCGAGCCTGCCTCCTGTAATCGATGGCGGAGTCGAAGTAAACGTTGCAATTGGCTACGGCGGCCGACGCGAAATTGTGGATGCTGTTAAGGGATACCTGCAGGGCAAGAGCGCAACTGGCGCAACGCTAGAAAGCGCAGCCAATGAACTAAGCGCCGATGAGATCTCAAAGTTTTTATATACCGCCGGCCAACCCGACCCAGAACTTTTGATCCGCACATCCGGCGAACAACGCCTGGGCGGATTCTTGTTATGGCAGAGCGCGTTATCGGAGTTCTATTTCTGCGAAGCCTATTGGCCTGATTTCCGCCGCGTTGATTTCTTACGTGCTCTTCGCGCATATTCACAGCGCCATCGTCGTCTTGGGGCGTAGTTAAGTTTCTCAGTTAATCAAGCGTTAATAAATCGCTATGGCGTGTCGCACTTAAAAGCCGTGCTCTGCGTTCTATCTTTTTCTAGTCAGAAGCAAGTCCCATCGGATACAACTAAACAGAATGCGAGAGCTGGCCATTGGCTACTCCAGTATCTTCAAGTAAGAAAAAGAATTTAATAAAGACTTACGTCATAGATACCAGCGTTCTCCTGGCAGATCCGAACGCGCTCTCGAAATTTGAAGAGCATGAAGTCATCATCCCAATCGCAGTAATTGGTGAGCTAGAGACCAAACGCGATCACCCAGAACTTGGATACTTTGCCCGCGCCGCACTTCGCACCCTTGATGATTTACGCGTTTCACACGGCCGCCTCGATCAACCACTAGTGATTACCCCAGAAGGCGGCACCCTTTCAGTTGAGTTAAACCACACTGATTTGAGTACCTTGCCTCACGGCTTCTTGCGCGATGGCACAAATGATTCGCGCATCCTGGCTATCGCAAAGAATTTAATGTCTGATGGAAAACAAGTTGTTCTCGTTACTAAAGATTTGCCCCTTCGCGTTAAGGCATCTTCAGTTGGCGTTGAAGCGCAAGAGTATTTAGCCGAACTCGTTTCAAATAGTGGCTGGACCGGTATCGAAGAAGTCGATTGCGGTCACAACGTTATCGATGAGCTCTATGCCTCAGATCGCGCAGATCATGAAGCTGCACATCAATTACCAGTACACACCGGAATTGTTTTACATTCTGAAAAAGGTAGCGCCCTTGCCCGAGTCACCGCCGACAAGCGCCTGCAGTTGGTGCGCGGTGATCGCAACGCCTTTGGTCTTCACGGTCGCTCCGCCGAACAACGCATTGCACTCGACCTTTTATTAGATCCCGATATCGGAATCGTCTCCCTCGGTGGTCGCGCCGGAACCGGAAAGTCAGCGCTCGCGCTTTGCGCCGGCCTTGAAGCGGTTATGGAAAAGCGCCTCCATAAAAAGGTAATCATCTTCCGTCCGCTCTATCCGGTCGGCGGCCAAGAGCTTGGCTACCTGCCGGGCAGCGAAGGCGAAAAGATGTCGCCGTGGGCCCAAGCGGTCTTCGATACTTTGGGCGCTCTCGTTTCGGAAGCCGTCATCGAAGAGGTAATGGCGCGCGGGCTAATCGAAGTTCTGCCGCTGACCCATATCCGCGGACGTTCGCTCCACGACTCTTTCGTAATTGTTGACGAAGCCCAGTCGCTCGAACGCGGCGTCTTGCTCACCGTCCTGTCGCGAATCGGCCAGTCCTCACGAGTTGTGCTGACCCACGACGTCGCCCAGCGCGACAACCTGCGGGTGGGGCGCCACGATGGCGTCGTCGCGGTCGTTGAAACCCTCAAAGGCCACCCGCTCTTTGCCCACGTGACCCTGACCCGAAGCGAGCGCTCGCCGATCGCAGCTCTTGTGACCGAGATGCTCGAAGGACCTATCAGTTAGCACCCCTTTTTAAATCTCACAGTCACAATTCGGACATTACGGACTTCGCCCTAACTGAGCAGGACTTTTGCTCGTCCACAGCCAGCGACTTTCCTGAGAATTTACGCCACACGCAGGCTTTAATTTGCGACATCTCACCCACCTTGCCACCCTTAACTCATTCCCCGCAGGTCATCAACCTATTTTTAGGTCGATGCGCCACGGGCCAAGGAAGTAAACGAGAGAGAAAGGTAGGGACAGAGATGGCAGCGTTAACGGCAAAACTTTTGGGCAACTCCAAATCCCGCGCCCTTTGGACTCTGGTTGCCACTTTCATTCTGACGACCGCCGCCCAGCCAACGGCTAATGGTCTCGACTTCCCAACGACAACAAGTCTGGCCTTGCCAACTTCGGCGAAGTTGATGAAATCAGTTAACTTTAATAACGAGGTCGATCTTTCAGAAGGCGCCGCTCTTTACACCCAGCTCGATGAGAAGGCTGATCTCTTTGCTTCGCAGATGGCGCTCGCCGCCGCAGTGAGCCAGCAAGTTGAAGCCGCTCGCACAATCATCGGCGCCAAGAAGGTTGCCAAGGCGATCGCGCTAACTGAATATGCCTGGGGCGAAGATCAGTACCTCTGCCTAAACCGTCTTTGGACTAAAGAGAGCCACTGGAATTACAAGGCTCGCAACAGGGTCTCTGGCGCACATGGAATTCCGCAGGCTCTGCCGGCATCACGTATGGATGTTGTTTCAACCGATTGGCGAACAAACCCGGTAACTCAAATCCGTTGGGGACTTCGCTATATCGAGGCGCGCTATGACAACCCATGTAAAGCATGGGCTAAGTTCAAGCGCAGCAATTACTACTAAAAGCTAAGAATTAAACTTCTGATCTCTTGCCGATAGATAAAGGCTTCGAAGTCTCAGCGAAGAAATCATTGCCCTTATCGTCGACAACGATGAATGCTGGGAAGTCCACGACATCGATTTTGTAGACTGCTTCCATTCCGAGATCTTCAAAATCCAAGACTTCAACTTTCTTAATGCAATCCTGGGCAAGGCGCGCAGCTGGTCCGCCGATTGAACCTAAGTAAAAACCACCGTGTGATTTACATGCATCTGTTACAGCCTTTGAACGATTTCCTTTAGCGAGCATTACAAATGATCCGCCAGCTGCTTGGAATTGTTCGACATAAGAATCCATACGACCTGCAGTTGTTGGACCGAAAGATCCGGATGCAAAACCTGTTGGAGTCTTGGCAGGACCTGCGTAATAAACGGCGTAATCCTTCATATATTGCGGCAAGCCTTTGCCGGCATCAAGGCCCTCTTTGATTCGGGCATGTGCCAAGTCGCGAGCAACAACGATTGTGCCGGTTAGTGAAACACGAGTCTTAACTGGGTGCTTAGAAAGTTCGGCGCGCACCGCATCCATTGGCTGATTCAAATCAATCTTCACAACGTTATCGTCCAAGTGTGAATCAGTTGTTTCAGGTAAGAAATGCGCTGGATCGCGCTCTAACTCTTCCAGGAAGATGCCATCTTTGGTGATCTTCGCCTTTGCTTGGCGGTCAGCAGAACAAGAAACTGCAATAGCAATCGGCAGAGATGCACCGTGGCGAGGCAAGCGCACAACGCGAACATCGTGGCAGAAGTACTTGCCACCAAACTGTGCGCCAATTCCTAGCGTGCGAGTTAGTTCTAGAACCTCTTTTTCAAGTTCAATATCGCGGAAACCATGGCCGGTTGCGGCATCTCCTGATGTTGGAAGTGAATCTAAATACTTAGTACTGGCGAGCTTTGCAGTCTTAACTGTGTGCTCGGCACTTGTTCCGCCGATGACAATTGCCAAGTGATACGGCGGGCATGCTGCAGTACCGATAGAACGGAGCTTTTCATCGAGCCAAGTCATAAATGACTTGGGGTTTAGCACCGCTTTAGTCTCTTGATATAAGAATGATTTATTAGCGCTGCCGCCGCCTTTGGCGATAAACATAAAGTTGTACTCGTCTTGGTGATCTGAGTCAGCAAAGATTTCGATCTGGGCAGGCAAGTTATTGCCGGTGTTCTTCTCATCCCATGTGGTGACTGGGGCCATCTGCGAATAACGCAGATTTAACTTTGTGTAGGCGTCGTAAATTCCTTGCGAGATCGCAACTTCATCTTTTGCGGTAGTCAATACATATTGACCCTTCTTGCCCATGACAAGTGCGGTGCCAGTGTCTTGGCACATTGGCAGAATTCCGCCAGCAGAAATGTTGGCGTTCTTCAATAGATCCAGCGCCACAAAGCGATCGTTAGGTGAGGCTTCAGGGTCTTTCAAAATGTTTGCTAGTTGCTGCAAGTGTTCTGCGCGCAGGTAATGCGAGATATCGTGGATCGCAGTTTCGGTAAGTAAAGTTAAAGCCTCTGGCGCAACTTGCAAGAATTCGCGATCACCAAGTTTGATGACGCTTACGCCATCTTTACCTATGTTGCGGTACTTAGTTTTATCTTCGCCAATTGGCAGCAAATCAGAGTATGAAAATTGTGGAGCCATTATTGCGCCGGCTTCTTCGCAGCATCTAACTTCTTCTTAGCTCCGTCCAACCATTCTTGGCAGATCTTGGCTAACTCTTCGCCGCGTTCCCAAAGCTTTAACGATTCTTCTAAAGTGGCGCTGCCATCTTCAAGTGATTCAACGATTTCAGCGAGCTCATCGCGAGCTTCTTCATATGAAGGTTTTCCATCTTTAGCAGCCATGGGTTAAATCTACTCTTCTCCCAGAACGCTTGCGCGAGCTTCGCCTTTGGCGGCCCGGATACGCAGCATAGCGCCAGCCTTTAACTTTGTGGCATCGCGCACAATCTTTCCGTCATCGCTTTGGACCACTGAATATCCGCGGTCCATCGTTGATTGTGGTGAAAGCGAACGCAGGTGAGCGATAACGCCCTTGATCTCTTTCTTCTCAATATCAAGCAGCGCTTTGAATCCGCGGTGCGAGCGATCGCGCAAAGCGTTTAACTCTTCCACGCGAACTTTGACCATAACGCTTGGGTCTTTCATCACCGGGCGATTGCGCAGTTGAGATATCTGGTTTAACTCGTAATCGATCGTTGAAACTAGGCGGCGATATATGCGATCGCGGATCTTATTTATATCGGTGATCTCTTGCTCGATATCTGGCACCACACGCTTTGCCGCATCAGTCGGTGTTGATGCGCGGTAATCGGCGACTAAATCAAGGAGCGGTGAATCTTTCTCGTGGCCAATTGCGCTAACAATTGGTGTTTCACAACTTGCGGCAAGGCGAACCAGACTCTCATCGCTAAATGGCAATAGATCTTCAAAGGATCCGCCGCCACGAGTAATGATGATGACATCAACATCTTCGATACTTTCTAATTCGCGCAGCGCCTCGGACACTTCAACAACCGCTGCGGCGCCTTGCACTGCAACTTCGCGGATCTCAAATTGAACTGCCGGCCAACGACGTCGTGCGTTTTCAACAACATCTTTCTCGGCATCGGTATTGCGACCGCAGATCAAACCAACTTTGCGTGGCAAGAGCGGAAGAGCGACTTTGCGATCTGCGCTAAACAAACCTTCAGCCGCCAGCACGCCCTTGAGCGCTTCAAGGCGTGCAAGTAGTTCACCAACGCCAACTTGGCGAATCTCTTTTGCTGACATTGTGAGCGAACCATTTTTAGTAAACCAAGATGCTTTCGCGTGAATAACAACGCGTGCATTTGCCGGCAGCGGTTGAACAGCAGCCAAAACGTTTTTGTAACACATCACTGAAAGGCTCATATCAACTGATGTATCGCGCAGGCGCATAAAGGCCATTCCGCCGCTGCGTTCGTTGAGTTCGGAGATCTCGCCTTCAATCCATATTGGTCCGAGGCGTTCTACATATTCTTTGATCGCCTCTGAAACCACCCGTACTGGCGCGGGGGATTCGCTTGAAGTTTCGAACATGGGGCGAGCCTAATAGACTCACCCACATGGCTAAGAGAGTTCTCCTTGCAGCGCCACGCGGATATTGCGCCGGCGTAGACCGTGCGGTCATTACCGTGGAAAAGTCCCTCGAACTCTATGGCGCTCCAATTTATGTCCGCAAAGAGATCGTCCACAACAAGCATGTGGTCTCTACCCTCGAAGCCCGCGGAGTTATCTTCGTTAACGAGACCGATGAAGTTCCAGAAGGTTCAACAGTTGTCTTCTCGGCACATGGAGTCTCTCCTGCAGTTCACGAACAAGCGGCAGCGCGCAATCTAAAAACTATTGATGCAACTTGTCCTTTGGTAACAAAGGTTCACAACGAGGTAAAACGTTTTGCTGATGATGAAACTGAAATTCTCTTAATTGGTCACAATGGCCACGAAGAAGTTGAAGGTACCGCTGGAGAAGCTCCAGGCAAGGTGCGCATCGTCGATGGTCTTGATGAAGCGCGCACAATCGTCCCAACGCCAGGAAAGAAATTGGTTTGGCTTACTCAAACAACGTTGAGCGTTGATGAGACTATGCAATCTGTTGCAATCCTTAAAGAGCGATTCCCAGAGATCGCTAATCCACCATCTGATGACATTTGTTATGCAACGCAGAACCGTCAAGAAGCGATTAAGCAGATTGCCCCACAAGCAGAATTAGTAATCGTGGTTGGTTCAACCAACTCTTCAAACTCAGTTCGCTTAGTAGAAGTTGCTAAAGAATATGGCGCAGCAAACGCTTATCTAATCGATTTTGCTGAAGAGGCCGATGATGCATGGCTAAATGGCGTTGAGACTATTGGCGTTACAAGCGGTGCATCAGTGCCTGAGATTTTGGTTCGCGATCTATTGGCTTGGCTCGCAGAACGTGGCTTTGGCAGCGTTGAAGAAGTGACTGCTACACAAGAGACGCTTCTTTTTGCACTTCCTCCTGAGCTACGTAAAGAGTTAAAGACCGCCGGTAAGTAAGGATCTAAAGTGAAAAAGATCGGATTATTGTTTTCGATCTTGGCGTTAGTTCTATCCTCAACACAAGCGATAGCTGCTGAAAACGTCTCAGTAAGTATTGGCGTGGATAATCAGAACGATAACGTTTATGAATCTGAGATAAAGAAAGTTAACTGGGTTGGGATTAATAATGGCTTGCCCTACATGTATGGTCTCCAAAAGTGTGAAAGTTTCAACGATTTAGATTGCCTTAATTCCAATCCGGTCGGAATCGTGGCTACAACTATTCTGCCGCTCTGCAATGCGGAGAATAAATCCAATTGCCTTCTACTTCTACGAATAGGCATCGCTGGTGGCGATAAAGTTGAAGCCAGTTATTTGGGCTCCGCTGACGGAAACACGTTTCCTAGCGATGCTGCCAATGGAATTTCGGCAGGATCTACTTCGAGCATTTTTTTAGTAAAGGATAAAGACGGCGTCCAGCGATACTTTGCATTGACAGCACAGATACAACAATTAAAGTCTCGTAAATTACCTGTTGGGTATCGCGACGTACAGGTTCCATACTTTAGCGTTGACATTAAAGAGATTAATTTAAATTCACTAGGGCAATGCCTATTCTTGTTTAAAGATAAATGTGTAACTCATAAAACCACTGGAACATTTTCTGCAGAAGTTAAATTACGCCTCAGTAATGATCCACCAAAGTGGCTCGCGGGAAGAATGGCAGATCCAACAATTAAGTTCACCAAGTTAGCTCAGGGCAAGGAAGTAGTTATCTCCGGCGCAAGTGTTGCTGTGCCACTAATCGAAGGTAGCGTCCCTACATCATTATTCGCTAAATACCCAAGAGGCATAACTAGCCAAATTGTAAACACTGCCGCGCAAAATGGAACAAATGTAGAAATCGATTCAGGACTTGCAATTATGTATGCCACAGATGTGTTTACTGCGCTAAAAGAGAAATCAACTAAAGTTGTGAATTTCTGGAATATAAATGGATCTTCTCCGTTTACCGCTTTTTGTGCCGAGGATCTACAAGTTGACTGTCTTCAAGGTGGTAGCGGACCCTGCGTTGAGCAATCTAAAGACTTTGTTGGATTGCTTGCCACGAATGCCCTTATATTCAATAGAAACCCACCTCGTTTAATTGGCGATGAAATACAGTTTTTACTCGCATCCCCACACTTGTTGCCGAACTCCCAAGCCACAGTTGGAAACTTCAATTTAGAAGCGTCATCGAGCATGCTCCGATGTATTTATGGGCTGCCCGATCTACCGCTCTTTGCTGAAATCTCAGTGGTAAATGATGCAGGTATAGAGAAAATTGCCACTAAGTCGTTCTTGGAGAAAAAAGGAGTCTCATATATTTCCGTGAATAACTTTTCGTTTTCAGTGCCGAAAATTAAGATCAAGCTGTATCAATCAAAGAAGCGAGTAACAATTAACTGCGTTAAGGGAAAAGTTAAGAAGTCAGTTAGCGGAGTAAAGCCAACCTGCCCAAAGGGCTATAAAAAAGTTGCTTAACCGCGTGGCTTTGGTTTACGCGCTTTTGCTTTCTCGTTAAGAAATACAAACCAGCCATAAAGTGCGCTAACCATTAGGTATGGAGCGATGCTGGCAAGAGATGCGATGAAATCAATTCCTAAACGAGATGGCTTAAATCCAACAGAGAGAATTAGATAGAGCAAGACTGTTGCTGCATATGCCAAAGGCGGCGTAACAACAGAGACGTATGTTGTGCCTTTGCGCCCAAAGCGAAGACCTCCGTAGAGAACAAAGCAGATGATCAGGCCTGAGACGATGCCGGCGCCGCTGCGGATAAGAAGTTCAAGGCCGGCAAAGAGCGCGATAAATAAAGTTTGCAGAACGACTACGCCTTCTTTCTTTAGGCCAGGGCCTTTGATCAAAGGTTTTGTATCTACATTTGTGCTCATTCTTCATCCTTTACTTCTTCTGCATCAATGAAATCTTCTTCGCCGCCGAGTTCGGAGTTCTTTAACTCACGCACTTCAGCAGGCGCATCTGGGTAGGTAAGTGAGAGTTTATCTTTATCTCCCGAGACTCCAAAGCTAATGATCTTGGCTGCGGCGCGCTTAACAGTTGATTCGGCAGTTGGAATTAACTCGCCATACGCCTTGGAGAGTGAATTAAGTGCTGTACCGACCTTGATGATCTTGGTGTGGAGCAGCGTTAAATCTTTCATAAAGAGACCGGCAGATTTAGCAATGTTTTCAGCATTTAGCGCTACAGAGTTGCGCGAGTAAACATTGCCGATAGTGCGCAGCAGAGCCATCATCGAAGTAGGTGTTGCGATGGTTACGTTTTGCTTAAAGGCAGTGTCAAGAAATAGCGGATCAACGCGAAGCGCCTCGGTGAGCAGTGATTCAAATGGAACAAAGAGGATTACAAAATCTGGTGAATCTTGTGACTCGTGATAACCGCGCTTGGCAAGAGCGGTAACGTGGCTGGCGAGATCTTTCTTATGTTCAAGGAATAAACGTTCGCGCTCGGCGCCATCTTCAACTTCGTGGGCTTCAATGAAGCGATCAAATGGAAACTTGGAGTCGATAAATAATTTGGTGCCACCAGGCATGCGCACGGTGATGTCGGGGATACCGGATGAGTCATCATCAGTTGTGGAACGCTGCGCGGTGTATTCGATGCCCTTATGAAGACCTGCATCCTCTAGCATGAGTTCTAGTTGTGCTTCGCCGAATTTTCCGCGCTTCTGTGAATGTGAAAGCGCACCTGCAATTGCCTTGGTCTGCGCAACAAGTGATTCGTTGTGGTTAGACATCGCCTTTACTTGAGTGCGGATATCGGATTCTGCTTCGATGCGACGACGATCGGCATCAGATGCTTCCTTCTGCAATTTCTCCATCGCACTTTTCATCGCTTCAATTTCTGTTGCCAGCTTTGATCCCGCCATTGCGTTATCGCGTTCGGATTTATATAAATCTCGTTCGGCGCGCACTGATGCAAACTCTGCAGCAGAGACGCCATCTTTCGAGGTGCGCCTGCTTGCGATGAAATAACCGAGAACGAGCCCGATAACGAGTGTAAGAATGGCCACTGCTGCGCTTGACATGGGCCTATCGTGGCAGGAAGCACCGACAATGGCGCGTAGGCTCTACTCCTTATGAGCCTGTCAATTGGAATCGTCGGACTGCCAAACGTTGGAAAGTCGACCCTCTTTAATGCGCTCACCAAAAATAACGTCCTCGCCGCTAACTATCCCTTCGCCACCATCGAGCCAAACGTCGGCGTCGTAGGCGTACCGGATGAGCGTTTAGCCAAACTGGCGACAATCTTTAGCTCTGAGAAGTTGCTTCCAGCGGCCCTATCTTTCGTAGATATCGCAGGCATTGTTAAGGGCGCATCAGAAGGTGCTGGCCTTGGAAATAAATTCTTAGCCAATATCCGCGAAACCGATGCGATCTGTCAGGTAATCCGCGTCTTCACCGATGGCGATGTTGTGCACGTTGACGGGCGCATCGATCCGGGTAGCGATATGGAAACGATTAATACAGAACTGGCGCTCGCTGATTTACAGACAATTGAGAAAGCGCTGCCCCGTCTTGAAAAAGAAGCACGTACCAATAAAGAGATTGCGCCAGTTGTAGAAGCAGTTAAGAAAGCTGAAGCGCACTTGCAGAGCGGAAAGCCACTTTCATCATCAGGTCTTGATCTAGAACTTCTTCGCGATCTTCACTTGTTAACTGCAAAGCCATTCTTATATGTATTTAACGTTGATGCCGCAGAACTTAACGATGGCGATCTGCGTAAGAAGTTGGCTGATCTTGTCGCACCAGCAGAGGCGATCTTCCTTGATGCTAAGACTGAAGCAGAGCTTGCTGAACTCAGTGATGAAGATGCTTTAGAACTCTTGCAATCAATCGGAATGAAAGAGCCGGGCCTTGCAACTCTGGCCCGCGTTGGATTTAGCGTTCTTGGACTACAGACTTATTTAACTGCTGGTCCAAAAGAAGCGCGCGCTTGGACAATTCATAAAGGTGACACGGCTCCAATGGCGGCCGGTGTTATCCATACCGATTTCCAAAAAGGATTTATCAAAGCCGAAATTGTTAGCTTTGAAGATCTAATTGCCGCAGGATCAATGGCTGAAGCGAAAGCTAAAGGCAAGGTCCGTATGGAAGGCAAGGAATATGTGATGGCCGATGGAGACGTTGTGGAGTTTAGATTTAACGTTTGATTACGCGCCGGTGTAGTGCTTCGCAATCTCACCAAGTGATTTATCAATAATCTCTAAGCCAAGTTTCGCATCTGCTTCACTGATATTGCATGGTGGGCATAAGTGAATACGGTTGAAGTTATTAAATGGCATTAGCCCGTTCTTCTTACAGGCCGCTACTAATTCATTCATCGCAGGACTTGAAGCGCCATAAGGTGCAAGTGGTGCACGTGTTGCGCGATCTGTAACTAGATCAACACCCCAGAAGACGCCCATGCCGCGAATATCGCCGATTAACTTATGTTTCTTCGCCATTTCGTGAAGCCCAGGGCCAAGAATCTTTTCACCGATAGTCGCTGCATTCTCGACCATCTTCTCTTCCTTCATTACTTGAATCGTTGCAACGGCAGTTGCAGTGGCAAGTGGGTGGCCCATATAAGTGAGTCCACCTGGGAAAACGGTTTCATCAAAAGTCTTTGCAACATCGCCGCTGATTACAACGCCACCAAGCGGGATGTAACCGGATGTAACGCCCTTCGCGAAGGTAATTAGATCTGGCGTAGCTGCTGAGTGCTGGAATCCAAACCATTTACCAGTGCGACCAAAGCCAGCCATAACTTCATCTGCAATCCAAAGAATCTTGTACTTATCGCAGAGCGCGCGAACGCCTTCGAGATAACCCTTAGGTGGAACTAATACACCGGCAGTTCCGGGAATTGATTCGATCAAAATTGCGGCAATTGTGTTTGGACCTTCAAAGATAATTGTCTGCTCGAGATGCTCTAAAGCGCGTGCACATTCTTGCGCTTCATCAGTTGCCCAGAATGAAGTGCGGTAAAGGTAAGGCCCCCAGAAGTGAACATGTCCGAAGGCAAATTCATTTGGGAAGCGGCGTGGATCGCCAGTTGCATTAATAGCAGCGCCAGTATTGCCGTGATAAGAACGGTAAGTAGATAGAACTTTATGTTTGCGAGTATGTAAACGCGCCATGCGAATTGCGTTTTCAATCGCGTCGGCACCGGCTGTTGTGAAAAATACTTTTGCGAACTTATCGCCGGCTAATTCAACGATGTCGCGTGCTGCCTGGTTACGAACTTCGCTGGCATGTTGTGGCGCCATAGTTGTAATAATTGCGGCTTGCTCTTGAATCGCCTTAACAACCTTTGGATGTTGGTGACCAATATTGGTAAAGACAAGTTGTGAAGAGAAATCTAGGTAAGTGTTTCCTTCGTAATCCCAGAAACGTGATCCAGCGCTTCCTGAAATTGGAAGTGGCTTAATTGCGCCCTGCGCAGACCATGAGTGAAAGACAAATTCATGATCATCAGCTGAAATCGCTGCGCTCTTTGCTGGATCGTTAACTGCTTGTGACATCTTCCAACCTCTTCATTATTGGGTTCGTACTTGAATCTTATTTGGATCCAGTAGGCATTTAGTATGTAGTAAATCACTCAAATAATGAAGAATTCTCATCGCCTCTACGCGGGTAATTAGTCCTTATGCAGAGCCTTTAGTACGATCGCCTCTTGTCTGAATGAGATTTCCTTATTCCTAGTGATGCCTAACGAAAGTTGCTCCTTTGTCTAAGAAACAAGCCCACCTAAAAGATCTGCCAGTTAAAAAGCGCGAAGATTTGCGTAACGTAGCGATCATCGCTCACGTTGACCACGGCAAGACCACTCTGGTCGATGCCATGCTTTGGCAATCCGGTGCATTTGCAGCACACAAGGTTCAGGGCGAAGGCCAAGATCGCATGATGGATTCAATGGATCTAGAACGCGAAAAGGGAATTACGATCCTTGCCAAGAACACTGCGGTAAAGCGCGGCAACACAATCGTTAACATTATTGATACTCCAGGCCACGCTGACTTCGGTGGCGAAGTAGAACGCGGACTTGAAATGGTCGACGGCGTAATTTTGCTAGTTGATGCTTCTGAAGGCCCACTTCCACAGACTCGTTTCGTATTGCGTAAAGCGCTAGAAAAGAATTTGCCAGTTATTTTGTTGATCAACAAGGTCGACCGTCCCGATTCACGTATCGCTGAAGTTGTCGATGAAGCCTACGAACTCTTCCTTGATCTTGGCGCAACTGAAGAACAGATTGAATTTCCGGTTGTATACGCATCTGCCAAAGCAGGTCGTGCATCGCTTAAGCGTCCTGCTGATGGCGGAATGCCAGAAGAAGAGAACCTCGATGTTTTATTCGACACTATCTTCTCTGCAATTCCTGCGCCTGTTTATCACGAAGGTGCACCACTACAAGCGCACGTTACAAACCTTGACTCTTCACCATTCTTGGGACGTCTTGCACTATGTCGCGTCCGCGAAGGTGTAATTAAAAAGGGCCAGACCGTTACTTGGATTAAGACAGATGGAACTCAAGAGCGCGTAAAGATTTCAGAACTACTAATTACTGAAGCGCTAGAACGCGTTCCAGCACTTGAGGCTCATCCCGGCGATATCATCGCTGTTGCAGGTATCGAAACAATTACCTTGGGCGAAACCCTTGCTGATAATGAGAGCCCGCATGCGCTTCCACTGATCATCGTGGATGAACCATCTATCTCAATGACAATTGGTATCAATACTTCTCCACTTGCTGGCAAAAGCGGAAAAATGCTTACTGCGCGCCAAGTTAAGGGCCGCCTTGATGCAGAACTAGTGGGTAACGTTTCGCTGCGTGTTCTAAATACTGAACGTCCTGATACTTGGGAAGTACAAGGTCGCGGAGAACTTCAGCTTGCAGTACTTGTTGAAATCATGAAGCGCGAAGGCTTCGAACTAACTGTTGGTAAGCCACAGGTAGTTATCAAGAAGATCGACGGAAAAATTCACGAACCGATGGAGCGTTTAACAATTGATGCACCTGAAGAATATCTCGGTGTACTTACTCAGTTGATGGCGCTTCGCAAGGGCCGCATGGAACAAATGGTTAACCACGGAACCGGTTGGATCCGTCTTGATTACAAGGTTCCATCACGTGGCTTGATCGGTTTCCGTACCGAGTTCTTAACTGAAACTCGCGGTACAGGTTTGCTCCACCACGTCTTTGATGGTTACGAGCCTTGGTACGGCGATATCCGTACACGTGCAACCGGATCGCTTGTTTCAGACCGTATGGGAACAGTTACTTCTTACGCACTTTACGGAACACAAGATCGCGGAACAATATTTGTTGAGCCAGGCGATGAAGTTTACGAAGGCATGGTTATCGGCGAGAACTCTCGCAGCGATGACATGGACGTTAACTGTGTTCGCGAAAAGAAACTTACAAATATGCGCGCATCAGGAACTGACGAATCAGAGCGCTTGATTCCGCCAAAGAAGTTAAATATGGAAGGCGCTCTCGAATTCTGTCGCGAAGATGAATGCGTAGAAGTAACGCCTGCTGTAGTACGTATCCGCAAGGTGACTTTAAATGGTGACGAGCGCGCACGTGCGACTTCTCGCCAGAAGAAAGCCAACCTGGCTGCAGATAGTTAAGCCTGCACGCTTTAAAAGCGTGTAATTGGAATAAAAGTCAGTGGTCTGGGGTTCAATACCTCATATGACCACGCCATCCATAAAGCTCACTCGCGCACCCGCTGCGCCTGCGCTTTTGGAGCTAGATGCCACACAGGCAATGGCGGCAGCACATCGTGGATCACCACTTTTAATTGCAGGTGGACCGGGCACAGGTAAAACTTCTGTATTAATCGAAGCTGCGTTATCGCGCATTGCGGCAGGGCAAGATCCAGATTCAATTCTGCTGATTACCTACGGCCGCGAACGCGCATCCGAACTCCGCGATGCCATTGCACTTCGCACAACGGTGACGATGCACGAACCGCTGGCTCGTACATTTCACTCACTTGCTTACTCGATTTTAAAGATGGACTCAGGCGATAACTACCACGAACCAATTTTGTTATCTGGCCCCGAACAAGAAAACTTTATCGGCCAACTGCTTGAAGGCGATGTCATCGACGGTTATCGAAAATGGCCAACTGATCTACACGATGGCGAAGATAAGAAAGGCAATCCGCTTTTAACCCAGGGCTTTATCCGCGAACTCCGCGATTTAATTATGCGCGCCAATGAACGCGGTATTACCCCTGACGAGCTTGCTAATCGCGGAGAACGAGTAAATGAAAAATACTGGGCGCCAGCTGCAGATTTCTGGAAGCGCTACAAAGAAGTTATGGCGATCCGCGAAGACACCGCCGGCGATGCCAAGATGCGTATCGATCCTTCAGAATTGATTAATGTGGCAATTGCTTATCTGCAGAAAAATGAAAAGCTGCGTGCACAGTTGCAGGCGCGTTTTGCCACGATCATGGTTGATGAATACCAGGAAAGCGATCCTGCACAGCGCAAACTTCTCGATCTCTTATCTGGCCCTGATCTTGTAATTGCCTATGACGCCGATTCATCGGTTGGTCGCTTCCGAGGTGCAGATCCCGATGGTCTTAAACAGGTTGTTGATTCATACCTTGAAAAGGGTGCAACCCAAATACTTTTGCAGAACTCTTATCGCTGCCGCCCCGAGATTTTTGAGATCGGCCAGAAAGTTACAGCGGCCTTCCGCGCACCGTCTAGTACTCGTTCTCGCACCTGCACAAATAGCGCCAAACCAGCGCTAGATAACCCTTTCACCACTGCACGACTTAATTCACAATCTGAAGAAGCGCAATACATCGCCTACCTTTTCAAGCGCGCACATTTAATGCACGGCATTCCTTATTCGCAGATGGCAGTTATCTTGCGTTCTGCGGGCACGCAAGCAAGTGCACTACGACGCGCCTTTGCTCAAGTTTCAATTCCAGTTGCCGGAGATCTCGAAGCGCTCTCCACCAATCCTGCGATTGCGCCATTTATTCTCATCGCGCGAGTTGCAACTGGTGATCAACCGCTAAACCTCGATACTTGCGAGCGTTTATTGCTCGCGGAATTCGGGGGATCGGATTCAATCTCTTTGCGCCGAATTCGTACAGCGCTTTTAGCGGCGCGCGATGATGCCACCGACACTCGTGGCGGAACACAGCTCTTAATCGATGCCATTGATAAAGGTGAGATCAACATTGAAGAAAGCGCTGGACTCACCCGTGTTCACGAACTATTGCTCGCTGCCCGTAAAGTATTAACATCGATCGATGCTCGCCCCGAAGATTTGCTATGGGCTATTTGGGATAACGCAAAAACTAGCGATAATGAAAAGCTAAGCACCGCTTGGCGTAACACCGCACTTCGTGGCGGCAATCGTGGGGCAGCAGCTGATCGCGACCTCGATGCGATGATCCAACTCTTTGATTCGGCACAGCGCTTCTCGGAGCGCTTCCCATATTCCAAACCATCAGCGTTTCTTGACGAGCTTTCCCGCGAATCAATTGTCGGTGACATCATCACTGCACAAGGCGTTCGCCCCGATGTTGTTGAAATCCTTACCGTGCACTCTGCCAAGGGGCGCCAGTGGGAAGTCGTTGCAGTTGCCGGTTTACAAGAGGGTGTTTGGCCAAACTTGCGTCAGCGCAGTTCGCTACTTGGTAGCGAAAGACTTGTAGAACGCGAACGCCACGGTGACTTAGCGCGCTTAGAACTTGATTTAATCGCAGCTGGTGCGCTGGCTGAAGATGAGCGTCGTTTGCTCCATGTGGCTGTAACCCGCGCCCGCCAGGCTTTAATCGTCACCGCAGTGCAGCGTGAAGATGACGAACCATCTGCCTATTTCGAAGAACTAGATAACACCGGAGATCTCGATGCTCCCGTGATTACTAAAGTGCCACGTCCTCTTACAACGTCTGCACTTGTCGCAACGCTGCGCCAGAATTTAAGTGGAGATTCGGCAGAAACCGCCGCTTCGATTTTAAAGACCCTTTCCCAATCACAAATCACTTCAGCAGATCCAGCACACTGGACTGGATCACTTCCAATCTCTTCAACAGAGACCGTTGTTGCTGCAGATGAGTTAGTACCTGTTTCACCATCAGGTGCTGAAAACTTTACCGAGTGCGGAGTTAAGTGGTTCCTCGAACGCAGCGGTGGAACAAATGGAGATTCAACAGCGCAGATTCTTGGTTCAGCAATTCACGAATTCGCACGGATCAAAGTAGAAGATCCATCTATCTCTGAAACCGATTTGATTGCAAAGCTCGAAGCGTCTTGGTCTTTGATTGATCCAACTGAAGGCTGGATCAGCAACTCATCCCTTAAGCGCGCAGTAAAGATGCTCGAGCGCTTTAGCCGCTATCACGCCGCCACAACTCGCGATGTAGTTGGCGCCGAACTTAACTTTAAGATCCAAGTCGGTCGCGCTGAAATTCGCGGAAGCGTCGACCGCATCGAAGTCGATTCAGATGGCAACCATTACGTAATTGATTTCAAAACTGGCAAGACTCAGATCACCGCCGAAAAAGCGAAAGAGAATTTGCAACTTGCCTGCTACCAATTAGCAGTTGCTCTCGATGGCTTCGAAAAGAAGTTAACAACAACCTCTTCATCAGGTGCTGAACTCGTTTACCTTGCAAAAGATTCAGTAAAGGTCACAACTCGTCAGCAATACAAGATCGATGAAGTCGAAGTTAAGGCGAAGATCGAAGAAATCGCTGAAGGCATGGGAGCCGAAACTTTCCAGGCGCGTATCAACACTATGTGCGAAAACTGCGTCGTTAAGGCCTGTTGTCCGATCCAGAGCCAGGGCCGGACGGTGATCGAATGATCGAGAAGTACTCACCGCAAGATATCGCAGCCGCGCTGCAGAAAGTTGGCGCCAAGGTTTACAAACCAACTGATGAACAAAGCGCAATTATTTCTATCGCATCTAATCCGCTCGAACCTGCCGTTGTTATCGCGGGCGCTGGTTCAGGTAAGACTGAAACGATGGCAGCGCGCGTGATTTATTTAGTTGCCAATGGTTTTGCGCGACCTGATCAAATACTTGGTCTGACATTTACTCGTAAAGCTTCCGGGGAACTCGCGATCCGTATCCGCACCAGACTGCGCCAACTTCGCGCCGCCAAGTTAATCCCAGAGGACACACCACTTGAAGTTGCCGTTACTACTTATCACTCTTATGCCGCGCGTTTACTTTCCGAGCACTCAATTCGCTTTGGTATCGATGCCGATATCCAACCGATGGGCGATGCTGCGATGTGGCAACTCGCCAATGACATTGTGCGTAATTGGGAAGATGCTTCGTACTCAAATGAATCTGCCGTTGGCACAGTTGTGGAAGATTTACTTGGCCTAACCAAGTTGATGCTCGAACATCAGGTTTCTCCCGAAGCAATCGCTGCAGCAGATAACGAAGTCCTTGAGCAATTGGCACAGATGTCTGGTGCAACAAATCCAGAGGTACGTAAAGTTGCAAAAGTCTTAAGTCAACGTACCGCTTTACTTCCAATGGTCGAACGCTTTATCCAACGCCGCCAAGAATCCGGTCAACTCTCATTCGATGATCAGATGTCACTTGCGGCAGATATCTCGGTTAAGTTTTCCGATATCGGCGAGCTAGAACGCGCAAAGTATTCCGTTGTATTACTTGATGAATATCAAGACACTTCGCAATCACAGGTGCGAATGCTGTCATCACTCTTTGGCGGGGGACATCCCGTTATGGCAGTTGGGGATCCATGCCAGGCTATTTACACATGGCGCGGAGCCTCTGCCGGCACTATTAATTCATTCGGAAAGTACTTTCCAAAGGCCGCCGGCCACACTGGTGCTGAACGTTATTCACTACTCACAACTTTCCGAAATGATAAGACAATCCTTGAACTTGCAAACGTTGTCTCCGAAAAGATTCGCCGTGAAAGCGGCGCAGATGTTCCACCACTTACTCCGCGTCCAGGTGCTGGCGATGGCGAGATAGTCTGCGGAGTCTTCGAAAATCTAGATCTCGAAGCAACCGCGATTGCAGAATACTTCACCTCACTTTGGTTTGATAAAGGACGGCTAGCAAAACCTGCCGAAAAGCGTTCTACCTTTGCAGTTCTAGTTCGTAAACGCTCTCAAATTGCAACTATCGAAGGTGCGCTACGCGCCGCTGATATCCCAGTCGAAGTTCTTGGACTTGGTGGACTTATCCATGTTCCTGAAGTCGCCGATATTGTTTCGATGCTCCGCGTAATCGCAGATCCTGATTCTGGTGCAGCACTGATGCGCCACTTAGTCGGACCACGAATTAACTTGGGTGCAAAAGATTTAGCAGCGCTCGGTGCTTACTCACGTAATCGCACTAAAGGCTCACGCGCCGAAAGTAAGTCATTAATCAAGAAGATCGCCGCCGGCAATCCCGAACAAGCCGAAGCCGATGATCAGTTCTTAGGTTCACTTATCGATACCCTTGATGAAATTGGTGGCGCAGATAAATCAACCTTTACCGAGATCGGTTATGTGCGCTTAGTTAACTTTGCATCTGACCTGCGACGTCTACGCTCTCGCGCTGGCGGCACCATCACCGATTTAATTAACGAGATCGAAAGTTACTTGAGTCTAGAAACTGAAGTAATGCTTCGCGATGGCACAGGCTCTGGTCGTCGCCACATCGATCGCTTCTTAGATGAAGCTGGAAAATTCGCACGCAGTGGCGGCACTTTAAATTCATTCCTGCAGTGGCTCGATATCGCCGGAAAGGAAGAAGGAGGCCTGAAATCAGCGGCCCCAGAGGTCCGCAGCGATGTCGTGCAGATCCTCACCGTTCACATGTCTAAGGGCGCCGAATGGGATGTGGTTGCAGTTCCAGGTCTTGCTGAAGGAACTTTCCCTGGTCTAAATAAGAACGATCCAGATAACTGGATTACAAATGAACGACATATTCCATTTCATCTGCGCGGCGATCATCTGGAACTTCCACGCTTCTCATTTAACGGTGCCACTAAAAACTCTGATGCCGGCAAAGAGATTACAAAGTATGCAGATATCTGTAAGGCCACAAAGACCCGTGAAGAAATTCGTTTGGGCTACGTCGCATTTACGCGTGCTCGCACCCACTTGATTGCAACAACCTCTTGGTATCGCGATGGCAAGGATTGGGTCGAGCCTTCTACGATCTTTGAACAAGTCGCTTTAGTTGCACAAGAACACGGCAAGATCATCAGCGAGGTTCCACGTCCAGATAAAGATGCCAAGAACCCAGCGCTCGAAAATCCGCTGACCGGTATCTGGCCGCGCGACCCACTTGGCGACACTCGCTCTGCATTTACCGCCAAGGTAGAACTTGTTAAGAACGCGGCGCCACTTGATCTAGCTACTGCGCAATCAGTTGATATCGAAACCTCATCATGGATTGAAGATGCTCGTGCGCTAATTCAAGAGCGCGCACTTGGTGTTAACGGAGTTCTCGAAATTCCAATGCCACCACGACTTTCTACTTCGACGCTCGTTGCACTGCATAAAGATCCCGAAGAGCTAGCGCTTACGATTCGCCGCCCAATGCCGCGCCCACAAGATCAATACTCTCGTCGCGGTACTGCATTCCACTTGTGGATCGAACATCACTTCAACGCAGCAACCTTGTTTGATGATGAAGATTTGGATTTCCTTGACCCACTTGAACCAGATCAGACTCTCGAATCTCTTAAGCAAACTTGGTTGGCATCCGAATGGGGTAACCGCTCTCCGGTTGCAGTAGAAGTTCCATTTGAGGCTGTTTTAGGTGGGGTTTTGATCCGCGGTCGCATCGATGCGGTCTATGAGATTAACGGTCGCTTTGAAGTTATCGACTGGAAGACCGGTGCAACAACGCTCGGTGAATCAGCGGCAGTGCAGCTGGCGGTCTATCGCTTAGCTTGGGCGAAGTTAAAGGGAATTGATCCAGCGCTAGTTTCAGCAGCTTTCCATTATGTGCCGATTAGCAAAACCGATCGTCCAGCAGATCTCTTGAGCGAAGCCCAGTTGATCGCGCTAATTACCGGTGCTAGTTAATCTTTGCGCGCAGCGGCAAGTGATCGCTGATGCCAGTTGCAATTGTTCCTAAATCTTTGAATTGATTCTCTGCCCCATGAGTTAACAAGTAATCAAATTGAATCTTGGCTCCCCATGAAGGATAAGTATTTTGCTGGATCAATGACTTCCAATCAGAGCCTACAACTGGCAGATTCTTTGGCAGATTTAAATCGCCAAGTATCAACGGTTTGGTATTTGTCTCTTGCGAAATCTTGAGCGCCCAACGCTTTAACTTCTTCAACTGAAATAAATTCACACCCGGCACAAATGAGAGATGGGTGTTAAAGATCGTCCAGCCATTTGCAAGCGTTGCACCGAGTGCTAAACGGGGCTCATCGTGAACATAGATCGCCCGGATCTTCGGTTTGCTACTTGTCTCACTTTCAGTCGGAACAACTAGCGGCATCCCGATGACTGAATTTCCTAAATCAAGGCGATGCCATTTCACAACCGGAATCGTTGAAGCAATTGCGATCCCATAACTTCCTTCGAGAGAGTTATTCTCACCGCTCACTATCCGCGGATCTAAGCTATTTAACTTCCGCCATTTCTCACCTGGTGTTCCGATGATGCTTGGTGCAAAGGCCCAATCTTTAGCGCCGATTGCATCTGCGATATCTGAAACCTGATTGCGCATTTTTGATCGCGGTAATTTGTAATCAACTTCTTGAACTGCAATGACCTCGCTCTCGAGCTGGCGCACCGCGGCAGCAAGGGATTCCTGGCTGGGCCCGGCCGAAAGTGGCGGGATTGGCTGGCCGTGGAGCAGATTCCACGAGGTGATGCGCATATGGCCAAGGCTAGTAGCGTTCACCCTTATGAGCGCGGTCAACGGACAGGTATCGAAGATGGACCGCGCCGGCCACCTGCGCACAAACCAGACCGCTCTCGATCAGATGTGGCAGCGCGCCAAGATTATTCACGTCGCGGATTCTCGTTTAGCCGTCGAAGCAGGCGGAACCAAACTCCGCTACTTAACTGCTAGCCAAGTGCAATCGCTGATTTCATCTAATGACTACAAGTCAGGCGAAAAGTATTTCCTTGGTTTAGATGCGTTAGATCACGAGCCATTTTTTGCCTGGAGCGCTTCCACTGTAGAACCACAAGGCGAGAAAACGCCGGATGGATATTTAACCCTTCGCGAAATTGGCGGGTTGATTTCCGAATTCGAAATGGAAGTTTCTCTGCATACCGTGGCCTTGGCTAACTGGCATAGGTCGCATACTCATTGTGCGCGATGTGGTGCGCCAACTTCAGTTGCTCAAGGCGGCGCAATCCGCACCTGCGATAAAGATAAGAGCGAACACTATCCGCGCACAGATTCAGCAGTAATTGTCTTAGTTCGCGATCACGATGATCGGATTCTGCTTGGCCACCAACCAGTTTGGCCCGAAGGTCGCTTTTCATGCTTTGCAGGTTTTCTAGAACCAGGTGAAACTTTTGAACAATGCGTGCACCGTGAAGTTCTTGAAGAATCAGGCGTTGCCGTGCGCGAAATAGATTATTTAGGTTCACAACCTTGGCCATTCCCAGCATCGATCATGATCTCATTTGATGCTGTTACAGATTTTCCAGAAGTCGCCCGCCCCGATGGCCAAGAGATCACCGAAGTTAAATGGTTCTCGCGCGCTGAAGTTAAGGCGCAATCAGATGCCGGAACTTTATTGTTGCCACCGAATATGTCAGTTGCGCGCAAGATGATCGATCGTTGGTTTGCAAGTGGCGCAGAGGGTCAAGATAAAGAAGGAAATGGTGGCGCCAAACTTATCGGTGGTGAAACGTGGCGCTAGATGGTTCTTCTGGCGATATTCGCGCCGAAGAAATTCTCGCCGCACTTGATGACGATCAACGCGCTGTAGCCCTTGCTACTCGTGGACCAGTCTGTGTAATTGCAGGCGCCGGCACCGGTAAAACCCGCGCGATCACACATCGCATTGCCTACGCCGCAGCTATTGGCACGATGGATCCGCAGAAAGTATTGGCGCTAACTTTTACCTCGCGTGCCGCAGGTGAAATGCGCACCCGCCTTCGCTCGCTAGGCGTTCCAACCGTTGCCGCACGCACGATTCACTCAGCAGCGCTCAAGCAATTGATCTACTTCTGGCCCACCGTATTCGGTGGCCGCGTACCTGAACTCATGACCGCTAAGGCAGGTTTTATTGGTGAAGCAATTAATCGCGCAGGTTTATCTGGTGAACTTCGTGCCACATCGCGCGAGCTAATGCGCGATATCGCAAGCGAAATTGAATGGGCGAAGGTTTCACAAGTTGCACCCGAAGATTTTGTAACTGAAATCGATAAGCGAACTCAGAAGCCACGCGTTAGCGCTGAAAAGTTAGCAAAGGTTTACACCGCTTATGAAAGCGTGAAGAAACAAGAACTAGCGATCGACTTTGAAGATGTGCTTCTTTTGACCGCCGCAATGCTCGAAGAAGAGCGCACTGTTCGCGAACGCGTGCAAGATCAATACCGTTACTTCACCATCGATGAATATCAGGATATTTCACCGGTACAACAACGATTGATTAACGCTTGGCTGGGTACTCGCCAAGATATCTGTGTCGTGGGAGATCCGGCACAAACTATTTACTCATTCGCGGGCGCAACGCCGGTTTTCCTAAATAGCTTTACCAATCGTTTTCCCGATGCTGAAGTAATTCGCTTAAGCACTGGATATCGCTCAACTCCTGAAATCACCTTTGCCGCAAACTCTCTATTGCGTCACGGTGCAATGGGGCAAGAGTTGGTTGCCCTTAACGATCATGGCACCAAGCCTTCTGTAGATGGCTATGCCAATGAAGATGCCGAGATAGCTGGCGTACTTTGCGAAATCACCGCGCTTCTACAAAGCGGCACTCAAGCGCAAGAAATTGCGATCTTGGCTCGCACCAATAACCAACTTAACGGTGTTGAGAGATCGATGAATAAGTTGGGTCTGCCATATCAAGTGCGCAGCACCGAAAGATTCTTTGATCGCCAAGATGTCCGCGATTATTTAAAGGAAGTACGTCGCGCATCTGTGCTGCCAACGGAAGGCGTTTCTTGGATCGATGAACTTCGCACAATTGCACAACCATTCTTAACTGGCGAAAGCATCGATGGCATTGCCGCACTACTGCATTTAGCGCGCGAACTAGATGCCGATGCCGGATTTAGCCCAAAGACGCTGCGCAGTTATTTACGCGAGATCGAAGATCGCGTTCAGCAGAATAATCCGCCAACGATGCCGGTCGTAACGCTGGCAACTCTGCATGCGGCGAAAGGTTTGGAATGGGAACGCGTATTTTTGATCGGCGCATCTGAAGGAATTCTGCCGCTGGAATCTGGGGTTACTGGCCAGTCCGATGCGGTGATAGATGAAGAACGCCGCTTGTTCTACGTTGGAATGACGCGTGCGAAGGTGGATCTACATATCAGCCATCGCCAGAATCCAAGCCGATTCCTGCGTGAAGCGGGCCTTCTCAGCTGAGCAATTTATAGCTAGATTTAATTAGGTTGCGCAGATCACTATCTGTGGTTTACCCTTGCCTTTCACCAAGTTGGTGAAAAGCTCATTAGGCGAAGGAGAATGCAAGATGTTTACATCTAAGTCATTCACCACAGCACGCGTTACACGCGGTGCTGCTAATTCGCCTGCCAATTTCCATGCGACTACTAAGAAGCATACGAATTGGCCCGCAGCATCAAAGCCAGCGTTTTACGCCGCTTTTTATGCCGTGGATGAGGCCACAGGAGGTTCGATCGGATAAAGCCGATATACGAGCCCAACCCAAGGCCTCAACTCCACAAAGGAGTTGAAGGCCTTTTTTTATTACAAAAAACATAAACCAATCCAGAGAAAGAAAACGAGAGAGAAGAAAGTGGGTGAGAACGATGAGCGTTCTCTACAGCGAACTACAGGTACCAGGCTGGGCAGAAACAGGCGAGAAGATCGGTCTCTATGAAGTAACCGGTACGTATGACTCGGCGATCGCCTTTACCTTGCCATGCCATAACGCTGATCCCGAGCTCTTCTTCTCGGAAAGCGACGAAGGCATCGCGCAAGCTAAAGCGCTCTGCGGTGGATGCCCCGTGCGCAATAAGTGTTTAGACGGTGCTCTGTCACGCGAAGAACCATGCGGTGTTTGGGGCGGACAGCTAATCGAAGATGGCGTAATTATCGAACGCAAGCGTCGTGCGGGTCGTCCGCCGCGTATTGCAGCGTTCGTTTAATTCGTTCTGTCTAGAAGGATCCGTCAATAGATCAACCCCGAGTTTGTGTTTTTATCTAGGAACTCAGACTCGGGGTTGATCTAACTCATTACAAACTTTAGGTATTTCCCTAGGTAATTCGACGTAGTTAGAAGATAATTTCCTCATGAAGAAAAGTGCAGTAGTGGTTCTTGCTCTAACTCTTCTTGGCCAACAAAGTGCCACATTGATATCTCCGGCACAAGCCGCAGATGTTCTCAACCGAATATCGATAGATCCATCCATCCCGCAGAAATCACCATTGATTAGATGTATCTCGCCAAAGCAACTTGATTGTGTAGAAAAAGTGGTAGTTGAACACAGCGACGCGTCTGTAGAAGAGGCAGTATTTGTAGACACAAGGCTGGTTGATTTGCCTTCCGAAAGTGGGCAGAAAGTTCAATACGGTGACATTCTGTTTGATTTTCGTAGCGGTAAGAAAAATGGACCGATAAAGAGACTTCGGCTTTCTACCCACGTCATTAGCCCCACCGGATTCTTTAACGGAAAGAAAGCTGGTGCATATTGGATTATGTTGCAAAGAGAATTGCTTTCAACTGAACCAGCGCAGCAAAGCAAAAACGGAATCTGTTCCGTGAGCACTCCATTGCAATGTGCGAATTACCCAGCGCTAGATACCGAAGATGTATTCCATGTTTATTTGCGAACGAGCTGGCTGGCCCCTGTTTCAGCCTCAGGATCTGGCAAAAACTTCAACATCGACTACCGAAAAATTAATGGTGGATTTCAGTGGAAGTTAAGTGGCAGTGAATACCTTCAACCCATGTTTAGTGATACTTCAAAGTTGACTGAGTCTGTAAAGCCAGGTAATGAAAATATGATCCCGGATCGGCTTAACCCAACTTTGTACTTTGCGCTTGACCACGGTGGGAAAGACTTAAGTGACTCCTATTGGGATCCAAGATGTATGGATAAAGGGTTTACTAGAACGATGTGGAATGCACCTCTAGCGGGGCAGTTATTTTGGGATAGTGGAACTCAGAGTTTGAATTTCAATATGTATGCACCGCACACTGATCCATTTGGTAAAGAGTATCTTGGGGTATTCCGCACTAAGTTTCAAAAGGCCTGGCTTGATTGCAGATTCCCTGACAATAATTTGTCGACGGCTACAAAACTTGAAGTTCAGGTTCTTGATATAAATGGCGTACCGCAAGTGGCAACCTCAGCTGTGTCTATGAATAACGGCGTTATTGACATTTCGGTGACCGGTTTTCACTTCTCCTCCCCAAAAATTGTTGCCAAGCGTGCCTTAGATTCAGGCTCGACTGCGAAATTAACCTCGAACTTTGGTGATGACTGGTCGGAGAATCAATTACAACCGGTTAATGCGGTAGCACCAAACGTTCCAAAGAAAACAACTGTTACCTGTATAAAGGGCAAAAAGATCAAGAAGGTGACAGCAGTAAAGCCTCTTTGCCCAATAGGCTACAAGAAACGATGATTCAGTAAGTATTATTGATTCATGACGATTGCACATCTTGCATACACCGCACTTGATTGCGATAACCCCGTTGAGTTAGCGCACTTTTACTCGAAGATCACGGGATATAAAGTGCAGCCCTTCGATGAAGGAGAAACTGCAGAAACGTGCGAATGGCTAGAGCTGATTGATGAAGCAGACTTTACGGCGATGGCTTTTCAGAAGATTGAAAAATACCAAAGACCAACTTGGCCAACAGGCGGTCTGCCACAGCAGGCACATATGGATTTCCACGCAAAAGATTTAGATATTGCAGAAAAAGCTCTTCTAGAAATAGGGGCGGTCAAAGCGGAGTTTCAACCAAAACCACATCGCTTCCGTATTTATCTAGATCCGGCAGGACATCCATTTTGTATGGTGCAGAACGCACACGATTAATTTTTGAGATCAGGAGTACTCTTTACTTATGGCAACTACAGCGAAGAAGACAGCAGCTAAGAAAAAATCAGCGACCAAGACTGTGGCGAAGAAGAGCGCGGTTAAGGAAGAAGTTGCGCACCAAGGCGTTGATTGGCGTTCTCTGTATCTATACGCGGTTAGCCTGATAACTCTTCTTGTCTGCCTCTTCACTGTAATTAGCCTTATCAATCGCGGGCTTGATCTGATCGTTCCTGATGCTGGTTATGTGGATCCATATGCTGCGCAGAACGATCCTAAAATTGATCCAGAAGTTATCAAACAAGCCAATATCGATCAGAATCGTCGCAACGCAATTAGGGGAATAACTAGTTCGCTAGTAACGCTTCTAGTAACAGTGCCGGTTTATCTGTACCACTGGAAGATGGTTCGCAAGATAGCTCGCTAATCAGTAATTAAGCGTTTGCCGGTGCGATCTCGGGGAACCAAGAGAGCGCTTCATCACGGAAATTTCCTTCAGCTTCTAACTGGCAAAAGATCCCAGTTGTTCCCAAAGTAACGCGGTGAATCAACACGTATTCAGCAGGCAAATTAAGTTGGAAACCGATCTTCGCAGTTGGATTGCGAGGATCGCCAACGCGGGCGCTCTGATCACGCAACCATTCGCGTGAATATTTAAAGGTCTCGGTGCGCAGTGGTTCGACAAGTGGAACCAAGAAATCTAGAACTAGGTTCGGATCTACATCAACCTCAGGCAAGATAAATCCATCTTTCTTAAATCCATCGTATAAAGCCTGGGCATCATCATCGAGTGCATGCTTCAAGAGATTCTTAAATGGTTCTGGGAAACCATTTGGCAGACGGTTGCAAGCGCCAAAATCGAGAACACCAATGCGGCCATCTGCGAGCAAGCGGAAATTTCCAGGATGTGGATCTGCATGCAGCAAACCTGCGCGCTCAGGTGCGGTGAAGTGGAAACGCGCCAAACGCATTCCGGCGTTATTGCGCTGCTCTTGTGTTCCTTCAGTGATGATCTTGGAAAGCGGAGTTCCTTCTAACCATTCTGAAACTAAAACCTTGTCCGATGACATAACAACTTTTGGAATCGCAACGTCAGGATCATTTTCATACGCGCGCCAGCAAGCTTCTTGCGCCTCTGCTTCATATTTGTAATCAACTTCTTCAATGATGCGCGCGCGAAGTTCTTCAAGAAGTGGCTTCATATCAAGGCCCGGTAGAACTAGTTGGAAGATCTTGGCAAAGCGTTGAATCTGATTTAAGTCAGAGATCAGCGCTTCTGCCGCGCCCGGATATTGAATCTTTACTGCAACTGGGCGTCCATCTTTCCAAACACCTTTATGTACTTGCCCGATAGATGCCGAAGCAGTTGCTTTATCTTCAAATGATGTGAAGTTATCGCGCCAATCTTCACCGAGCTCTTTCGCCAATACCTTATGAACAACGCGGGTTGGAAGCGGAGGAGCAGACTCTTGCAACTTAGTAAGAGTTTCGCGATAAGGCTTTGCAATGTTTTCCGGAAGCGCTGCTTCAAAAACGGAAAGTGCTTGGCCGAACTTCATCGCGCCACCCTTGAGTTCGCCAAGAACTTTAAAGAGTTGCTCTGCAGTCTTCTCTTGAATATCTGTGATGACTACAGAAGATGATTGGCCAACGAGTTGTTTACCAAGACCTAAAACACCGCGACCTGCCAAACCGACGGGGATCGAAACCATCTTTGCCGAACGAGCGGCGGTGGATTTCGGAATCTCCGTTTCGATCTGATCTTTCTTGGCCATGCCCGTATTGTTCAGAAAAAGCGGTTATCGCGCTATTCGAAAATGTTAGAAATCAGTTGGAAAGGGCCCTACCAGCTACAGCCACACATGGGATGGCGGGTAATTGTGATGTGTTCTGTATTACAGAGATCGGTTAGGTCGATCGCAATCGCATCGCGCGTTAAAACGGCGCTACCGGTGTCGATTATTGAGAGCAGTTGCGCAGCGATAATCGCAGATAGGTAATGCGCGCCAACTACCGGAATTTCATCACGTGTTTTCGGATATTCGATAACTTCGCAATTTCCTTGATCGTTAATAGTTAGCTCTAAACAGCGGGTACAAGGCGTTAAACCTGGTTTAACTAAATGCGAAATAGTTAAACGGGCGCCACTTATCTCGCTTACTAAAACATGCTCTTGCCCAGCTGCCATCCAGAGCGCATGAATTGCTGGATCAATTTCTCCAAAGTGCACCTTGATAACGTTTTCGGCGAAGTTATTGGGTATCTCTTCTGCGCTCTCATTAGCGGCTGGAAAGAGCGAAAGACTTTTAGCAATGGCAGTGCTGCTCTTAGTGAAAATCTGTCCGTTATCTGTAGCTGATAGATATCCACCAGTTACATCAAGATCGCCAATTGTTTCAGCGCCTCGGCGAAAATTTGGAGCAAATTGCGTATCGGTGACACCACTTGCAATTAATTGTGCATATAGATGTTGAACGGCGCGAGAGTTTCCTGAGATTTCGATGTGCGCACTTTGTCGTGCGCTAACTTTATTTACACCGGAGTCGGTAACGCCTGGCAACCAACGAGTCAGCGTTAACTCAGCGCCGATGCGATTACTCATTTGAGAGAAGGCGGCATCTTTACTCCGATCACCAAACTTCTCTGCCCGCTCTGTAATCTGCGAGATAAATCTTTGCGAGATCTGAATCGCACTGTTTTCGGTCTGCAAGAGTTCGTGCGCAGCGAGCTCTGCTAGCAACTCTTCAAAGCTTTCATGCGAGATCGATAAGTTGGCGCAGATTTCGTTGCGGCTGGCGCCGGCCTTAAGCGCCGAGTAAAGCGCGGGGGCATCGCTGGAATAAATCGCAACCTGCGAGCGCGAGTTTCCGATGAGAAAGCCGTTGGCCACATGGCTCTGGCGGTATAACGCAGCGCCGTCTTTAAGTTTTGGGTTCTGATTAGTTAGGTTCTTGGTAATTGTCATCTGCGAAGGATTGGCGCTCGGGCCAAGCAGGCGCGGTGAGGCTGTGTGTCAGGGCCAGATACGCGCGCCAATCTTTACGCAGGGGATAAAAATAAATTCACCCCGTGCTCGCCAACGTGCGGCGAACAACGGGGTGAATCTTTAATTTTTTGGGTTTGTGTTACTGAGCCTTGCCAAGAATTCTGTTGACCTTGGTGCCACAGACTGGGCAGATGCCCTGTGCCATGCGACGACCAGAGTCTGAGATCTTCACAGTGCCTTCGAAGTCACGCTTCTCTTTGCACTTAACGCAGTAAGCGTCACCCTTGTATGTCTCTGCTGTCATGATTTGCCTCCAATCGCCGCCTGAGCTCTGAGCGCCCACGCGTGCAAGCATGACGATACCCCTGTCCACGCTCAAATACGCTTAACTAACCCCTAGTTGTGCGGAGTTTTTTTAGCTCAACAGGCTCAGCCAGGGCGCGTTCTGCCGCCTCATACCCATCTAGATAGGCGCTGGCCAGCTCTGAGTCCTCAAATCGGGCCAAGACCTCGGTAAAGGCTGGGCCATGATCAAAGTGCTCCAGATGGATCGCCTCATGGAAGAGGACATAGTCGAGAGCGTAATCCGGGGCGAGCTTTAGTCGATCTGAGATCCGAATCGTGCGGTCAACGCTGGTGCAAGAGCCCCAGCGCTCGCGCATAGGCCGCCAGTTGATCGATGCAGGACGTGCCGTGATCTCTGGGGCTAGGGATGCCATTAGTTCGTGGGTGCGCTCTATAAGGCGTTCTTCGCTCGGAGTTCGTTCTGATTCTTGGCTTCGAATCTTGGCGATCATCTCGGGCACGATCGCGTGTTCATCTGCCTTACTCATCCGCGCAGGGATTGAGACGATGATGCGACCGCCTTGGCGATATGCCGAGATATTTCGTTTGCGACGGGCGGAACGAATAACGAGAATCTCACCCTCTGAAATTCCCGGAAGGGTTAGATCATCTTCGCCAGCAATGTCATCAAAGGCCATTTTGAAACTCCATATGGAAAAAGTACTCCTTCGATTCGAATTTAACTTATCTATCCGCGAAATCTAAAGTACGTGTTGAGAGATTTGCGATGAGTTAAACGCTCATTACAAGGTAATTAATGGGTGTGTCAAATCTCTATTTATTTGATTCTCGGCACTTTTGGTCATAAGTTGCGCTTACGAAGTCCTCGGATAACCGTTCTATATCTGCAAGGGGAAGGCAGATATATGAATGTGCGCCCGGGGACTTCGCTTTTCTTTTCTTAACTAATTCTGAAGTACTAGAGCAAACCCGAGAGATCATCTGGAATAGAAGTGCTTGTCAGGAACTTCTCAGGATCTAACAAATCATCAGCTGTTGGAAGAAAGCCGCTCCAGATTTGATCGCGCTCGCCAACGCTCTTTACTTCACGGATCTTTTTCCAGAAAGTGCTTGCCTCGCGAGTTAGCTTTGGCGAAACTTGCAGACCAAGCATCGATGAGAATAACTGTTGCGCAGGAGATGAAGAAGCGCGACGACGTCGATGTGATTCGCGGAGTTGTTCGATACTCGGAATTCGATCTCCAGCAGCAAGTGAAACGACTTCATCAGTCCAACCATCGATTAGCGCCAAAACAGTTTCCAGTTTTAACAGCGCACTCTTCTGCGCCGGTGATTCTTCAGGTGTAAAAATTCCATTATCTAAAGCAAAGGAAATCGCTTCTCCTTCGCCAGCGCCTTCAGGCATATTTGCTTGCATACCTTCAAAAGCCTCTTGCGCCTGGCGTTGAATGGCATCGATATCGATATGAATACCTTTTCCATATTCCACAACCGCGCTTTGAATATATGAAACTAGCCAAGGGTTATGCGCAAATAAACGAGCTACTGCGCCTTCGCGTAGAGCGTGAAAGATAAAGACTTCAGATTTAGCGATCTCTAAATCAACTGCCCAATTCTCAATATTTTCTGGAATAACAATGGCGCGGGCGGGATCTAGTAGCGGCAGGCCAACGTCGTGGGCGCCGGTAACGCTGGTGGCTAAGGTGCCAATCGACTGCCCCAGTTGAGTTGCGATCATGGTGCCGATAAAGGAGCGCAACATCGCAGTGATCATCTCGATCGGCGGCTGGCCCTGCTCCGGATCGGCAGCCTGTGCGTTCATCGCTTGATCCATTAGATCGGAAATTGCTGAAGATAAACCAGCAGCAAGCGGCTCAATGGTCTTATGCCAACCTGGCATAGTTTCAAGAACCCAATCCATTCGGCTCACTGCAATTGGTGCGTGAGTGGATGCCGGAAAGGCAGTCGCTTCATTTAGCCAGAGCTCTGAAATTTCAAAGGCGTTTTCAACTACCGAAACATCTTTCGTTCCTAGTGGTTTTAACCCTTGCACTTTTACAAATTTAGTAGCGGTATCCCTTGCCGTTGCAATTGAAAGAACTTCTTCTTTTCCATTAGCACCGCTATTGGTTTTTCCAACTTGCGAAAAGAGAGAAGTGAAAGGATTTACAAACCCTGCAGGATTGATTCCAAGTTGTTCAAATTGCGCCTTCATCTGTTCTTGCATCTGGCGCATCATCGCTTCGAAATCTGTACCGCCCTCATTTCCAGAGTTATTGGAGTTATCGGGATCGTTGGGATCATCGGGAGTAAAACCAAAACCGGCCACAATCCGACTCCATTCTCTGTTACTTCTATCTTGTTTTACCTACAACACCTTGGGTGCGAAATTCCTTCCCGCAGGCGCTAGGCTATCTAACATGTCCAACGCTTTCACGGCTCTCATCTGGTGGGTAATTCCGCTCGCAGGCCTGCTTGGCGCACTTGGCTATGTCGTATGGGTTACCCAATTTAAATCAAAGTTTGAATCTGAAACCACCCGCTCTGTCGGCCAATTTCAACGCTTTCAAGACTCCTTCCGCGCCGCTGAGATAACTACAAACACTGCAGCGAACACTGATGAATTAGATGAATTAACTGACCCATCTACCGATGGCGCACCTGCGGGCTCAAGTACCAGCGACTAAATCTCGTGACCGTTCGACTTCCTCGCACCACATCCCTTGTTCTAGCCATTTTCTTCGGTACCGCCTTTCTTGCCCCCCTTCCATTTGTAGTTTTGATGCCTGGTAATGCGCAGAATGTTTTAGATCAAAGCGCTAAAGAAAAGACGATCGCTCTTTCTAAGTCGGCGCCGGCATCGCTGCAGATTTATCCCAGCGATGGAAACCTTTATCTACTCTCAATTTTGATCACCAACCCATCGGCATATGTAACTGGCGTTGAACTTATTTACTCCTGGATGAAGAGTGAAAATGCTGTAATGCCGAGATCGCTATTTTATAAAGATGGTCGAAGTGCAGAAGCAGAGAAGGCGATTGCAAAGACTGAGATGGTTGATTCGCAGGTTGTTGCTAAATCGGTGGCGCTGGAATATCTCAAAGCGAATTACTCGCAATCTTCAGCAGTTGTTATCAAACCAAGTGATCTGGAAATTTCACTTGCTAAGACCGGTGGTCCAAGTGGCGGACTCGCCTTTGCAATCGGAATAATCGAGCTACTTACGAGCGAGAACATTTTGCAGGGCAAGAGCGTTGCAGTGACAGGAACAATTGATAGCGCTGGAAAAGTGGGAAGTATCGGGGGAGTTGCTGAGAAAATTTTGGCGGCAAAGAAGGCTGGTGCAACTCTCATCCTTGTTCCAGAGGCCAATTGCAAAGACCTTGCACCAAATCTTGCGACAATTCCATCTGGGATTAAAATCGCAGCGGTTAGCAGCCTAAAAGAGGCTATGGCCGCGTTCAATTCGGAAGACCCGCGAGGGTGCGCTAACTTAGGAGCATGATGAAAAAGCCAAGCCCGCTAGCAATTACCCTAACTATTCTGGCAGTTATCACTGGCGCACTTGTTGCGTTAAGTGGTTTCTATGTTGATTGGCTCTGGTTCAACTCAGTTGGCTTCACTGGCGTATGGTCAACTGTCCTAACAACGAAGGTCGCGCTCTTTGTAATCGCCGGTCTTCTAACATCTTTAATTATTTCGCTAAATATTTTTCTAGCATTTCGTCGTCGCCCCTTTTATGTTCCAACCTCGGTTGAAGCCGACAACCTAGAGCGCTACCGCGCAACGATCGATCCAATCCGCAAACTAGTCTTTGCCGGAATTGTTTTAGTTCTCTTCTACTTCGGTGGAACAAGTGCTTCAAATCTTTGGGGCTCATGGTTGCTCTTTAGCAACTCAACCGAGTTTGGTGTCCAAGATCCGCAATTCGGCCTTGATATCTCCTTCTTCGCATTCCGCCTACCGTTCTTTCAAACACTTATCGGCTGGGGAATCTCAACTTTAATTTTGGCAACTCTGGCAAGTGCTGCAGTGCATTACCTCTACGGTGGAATTCGTCCGCAGGTTCCACAAGAGCGCACAACAGTTGCTGCTCGCGTTCAGCTTTCAGTTCTACTTGGCTTAATCGTTCTCTTGAAGGCGGTTGCTTACTACTTCGATCGCTTTGCACTCGCACTTAAAGAGAGCAGATTGATCACCGGCCTTACCTACACAGATGTAAATGCAACTCTTCCGGCAAAATCAATTTTGGCAGCGATTGCAGTTATCTGTTCACTTCTCTTCTTTGCAAATATCGTCCGCAAATCATGGCTACTTCCTGCAGCAGGTACCGCGCTTATGGTTGGCGCTTCAGTTCTTATCGCAGGCGTTTACCCAGGTGCGGTTCAACAGTTCCAAGTAAAGCCATCTGAATCATCTAAGGAAGCCCCTTATATTCAGCGCAATATCGATGCCACCCGCGATGCCTACGGCATTGCCGGCGTTGAGATGAAGGATTACCAAGCAACTGTTTCAACGAATTCAGGTCAGCTAGCAAATGATGCAGCGACAATTGCAAATATTCGTTTGATGGATCCAAACGTTCTCTCTGCAACGTTCCGTCAACTACAGCAGATCAAGCCTTACTACTCATTCCCAGAATCACTCGATATCGATCGTTACACAGTTAACGGCGTGCAACGCGATGCGGTTGTTGCAGTTCGCGAACTAAATATCGAAGGTAACCCAAGCCGTAACTGGATTAACGATCACTTGGTTTACACCCACGGTTTCGGTTTTGTATCTGCATTTGGAAATACCGTTGATGCCGATGGCAAGCCAAACTTCCTAGTTGGAGATCTTCCTCCAACAACCGGTCTTGGAAAGTTCCAACCACGCGTTTACTTCGGTGAGAACGTTCCTGATTACTCAATCATCGGTGGACCAAAGACCGATACTCCTGTTGAATTCGACTATCCAGATGATGCTTCAGCAAATGGACAGAAGAACTACACATATACAGGTAAGGGCGGCGTCCCAATGGGCGGCCTCTTTAAGAAATTGCTCTTTGCAATTCAATACCAAGAACAGCGAATCGTTCTTTCAAGTTTGATCAACTCAGAATCAAAGATACTCTACAACCGTTCACCACGTGATCGCGTTGCCAAGGTTGCGCCATGGCTAACTATTGATGGAGATCCATACCCAGCAATTGTTGATGGCAAGATTCAGTGGATCATCGACGGATATACAACCAGCTCTGGTTACCCATATTCACAGACCACAGCACTTGGAGCAGCGACTACAGATGCTCTAACCACAAATTCTGGAGCAGTTACTGCGCAGCGAAATCAGAACATTAACTACATCCGTAACTCGGTTAAGGCCACTGTTGACGCCTATGACGGCACAGTTGTTCTATACCAATGGGATGAGAAGGATCCAGTCCTAAAGACCTGGATGAAGGCCTTCCCAAATACAGTTACTCCAAAGAGCAAGATGTCTAAAGAACTTCTCGAGCACATCCGCTATCCGGAAGATATGTTCCGTGTACAACGCGATGTACTTAGCTCGTATCACGTACAAACTGCCGCTGCGTTCTACGGTGGACAAGATTTCTGGCGCGTGCCACGTGATCCTTCTACATTCGGAGCAAACGCTGGAGCACAACCTCCGTACTACATGACTCTAGAAATGCCAGGTACTGATAAACCAACATTTACTTTAACGACGCCATTCGTTCCACGTGGTGGACGTGAAAACCTTTCCGCATTCGCCGTTGTTGATTCAAATAACGGACCAAATTACGGCAAGATCACAGTTCTGCAATTACCACGAAGCACAAACGTGGCAGGTCCATCACAGGTTGCCTCTAACTTCGAAGCAAAACCTGAAGTTGCTAACTCGCTCTCCTTGCTCCGCCAAGGTGGATCAGATGTTGTACTTGGAAACTTGTTAACACTGCCAGTCGGTGGCGGCCTTCTCTACGTACAACCTGTCTATGTGCGAGCAACTTCAAACACTGCGGCATATCCATTGCTACAGAAAGTTCTCGTATCTTTCGGTGATGTAATTGGATTCGATAGCTCACTTAAGGGCGCACTCGATCAAGTATTTGGTGGTAACTCTGGAACTTCTTCATCCGGATCACCAGTTACATCAACAACCAATAACGCATCTGATGATCTAAAGTCAGCGTTGCAAAACGCAAGACAAGCACTTGCCGACGGTAATGCTGCACTCGCTAAGGGTGATTTCGCTGCCTACGGTCGCGCACAAGATCGCTTAAAAGCTGCACTTGCCGCTGCTATCGCTGCTGAAGGACGTAAGTAATTTTCTTATCGCTTTAATTAACCATTAATTAGGCGGATTTGGCTATTACTTGCCCACCCTTTAGACTGACACTTCCGACGCGGGGTGGAGCAGCTCGGTAGCTCGCTGGGCTCATAACCCAGAGGTCGTAGGTTCAAATCCTGCCCCCGCTACTAGAAGTACAAATGAAATCTGAGGTCTCATTATGAGTAACCAAGTAAAGACGCTCGTCAAGATCAAACATAAAGATCGCAACCGCAAGACTGTTTTCTTCCGCGGAATTATCGCCTTCCCAGCGATCATCTTCGTAGCGACCTTTGCGCAATCATCCTTTAGCGAGAGCGAAAGCTGGGCTGCAGGAACTGCAGGAGTAGTCGCACTGCCAACTTTGCTAGCCCTGGTATTTCGCGGAAAATATCCAAGTTACGTTCTCACCTTTAACCACGCGGTAGTTGAGCTATCAACTCGTTTGGCTGCCTACGTATTGATCTTGAATGACAAGTACCCATCAATTGAAGCTAATTCAAAGGTTGCCGTTCTCTTCCCTGATGTTGAAGGCGGCAAAAAGTTAAATCGCGTTTTGCCTTTAGTTAAATGGTTCTTGGCTATCCCGCATTACATCGTTGGCGCGATCTACCTTGTAATTTCTCTGGTTGTTACAGTCATTGCCTGGGTGCAGACTTCGATTACTGGAAGATATCCTGAATGGGCCGGTGAAATCGTGCTCGGCACAATCGCATACTGGAACCGCGTTCAGGGTTATATGTTGTTACTTGTTACAGACAAGTACCCAACTTTTCGCCTTAAGTAATCTAACTATCTAATAGTTAAAGAGTTAGTTACTACAAATAGCGAGCTAATCGCCATCGCACCCGCTGCATACATAGGAGTTAACGCTCCTGCTGCAGCAATTGGAATACCAATCACGTTGTAGGCGAAGGCCCATCCCAGGTTAACTTTGATTGTTTTCAGTGTGCGCTTGGATAAATTGAGCGCATCTACAACGCTCATTAACTCAGGGCGCATTAAAGTTATATCTGCAGATGAGATCGCAGAATCTGTACCAGTTCCCATCGCCATACTTAAATCTGCTGCCGCAAGTGCTGCCGCATCGTTAATGCCATCACCGATCATCAAAACAGTCTGGCCGGCTGACTTTAGAGCGTTGATTCGATCAAGTTTCTCCTCAGGTAGCGCGCGGGCAATTACATGCTCGCCCTTAATTCCTACAGCGCGCGCAATTGCGCCAGCGCTCTCCTCGTTATCTCCAGTTATTAACCAAGGGGTAATTCCCTTATCAATAAGTGCGCTGATAGTTGCAGCGGCATCTGCTTTAACCTGATCACCAGTTGCAAAGACTGCGATTGCAACGCCATCCCAGGCAAGTACTGAAACGCTGTGGCCAGATTCTTCGCCGCGGGCAATTGCAGCTTCAATTCCAGGATCAAAAGTTGTTGCGCTATGGGCGATTGCCTTTGGTGTTCCGATTAAAACCACTGGAGAGATTGCACCGATCAAAACTCTGCCGGCAACGCCGGCGCCAGGTGTCTGGGTAAATTCGATAACATCTTTACGCACTGCGCCATTGGCAAGCGCGTGAGATGCGATTGCTTGTGCGATCGGATGGTCATTGGCTAGTTCAAGCGATAACGCAGTCGAAAGAATTGTCTTCTCATTTAAAAATTCAGCATAGGTAGCGCCTAGAACTTTGTGAGCGCTGGTTGGAATAGTTGTCTCATGCACCTTCATGACGCCAGTTGTGAGCGTTCCTGTCTTATCAAGAACAACAACATCTACCTTGCGTGCCAGTTCCAATGCACGTGGCTGACGCAACACGATTCCGCGAGCCGCGCCGCGACCTGATGCAACAAGTAAAGCAACTGGAGTTGCTAAACCAAGTGCGCATGGGCAGGCGATAACTAAGACGGTGATCGCAATTTGAATTGAACCAGCGAGTGAACTTCCTTCGCCACCGTTACCTAGGTAATACCAAGCGAAGAAGGTTCCAATCGCTAGCGTTGTAACAACGGGAACAAAGATTGCGGAAATTCGATCGGCTAAGCGCTGAATTGGCGCCTTATTTCCTTGGGCTTGAACGACCATTGAAGTGATGCGCGCTAGCTCGGTATCGCTTCCGATGCGGGTAGCGCGCACAATGATGCGGCCATTGTTATTTAGCGATGCCCCGATAACGCGAGATCCGGGTCCAACTTCAACAGGAGTTGATTCACCGGTCATCATCGCGTTATTTACCGTTGAGATTCCTGAGATAACTAATCCATCAGTTGGAATTCGCGCACCAGGTTTTACAACAAAATCATCACCGATCTGCAACTCTGAAATTGGGACGATTACTTCAAGCCCTTTACGGAGAACAATTACCTCTTTTGAGCCGAGTGCGAGAAGCGCAGCAAGGGCGCTACTAGCACGACGCTTGGCGCGTGATTCAAGATGGCGACCGAGAATCACAAATAACAAAACTCCGGCAGCGACTTCGGTATAGACATCACCCTGTCCTGTTGCATTTGAATATATCGACCAACCGAATGCGCTAAATGAACCGAGCGAGATAAGTGAATCCATTGTTGGGTGAAAGAAATTACGGATCGCCGCGCGGTGAATCGGCAAGGCAACTAGCAAAATCAGCGGCGTAGTTAGACCGATTGCCAGCCAAGCAGTTGGTGAATACAGCGGCGGCAAGATATTGAAGTAATCGAGAGTTAGGAGAATCTCGGTATCAATTGTCTCGCGCCATTGTTCGACCATGGAAACCAAGATCGCAGGCACTGCGAAGATAATTGCGAAGAAGAGCGCAATTCCAGACTTTTTGCTATGTAGCGCAGGGCCGGCACCATCTTCAACCAAAACTGCACCGTATCCAGAACCCTTAATCTTCTTAATCAAATCTGCAGTCTTTACTTCAGCAGGTGCCAAGATATGAACAGTTTCAGTTGCAAAGTTAACGCTGGCGCTGACCCCGCTCATCGCGTTAAGTGATTTCTCAACAGTGTTCACGCATGAAGAACAAGTCATGCCCGAAACCGAAAACGTTCGAGTTGTGAGCGAACTCTTGCTTAAATCAATTGTTTTACCTGGCTTTTCTGGCTCCACACTGGCTGGGCGAGAAAGTTCGATCTTAATATCTTCAGTTCCCATTTAATTTGTCCACAATCTTCTGATGAATCGCAGAGTTTGTAGAAAGCCCACTTCCACCGAGGCTGCCATCGACGCCGGCTACATTGGTAAATCTTCCGCCTGCTTCGCGCACAATAATGTCGAGCGCGGCCATATCCCACAACGCCAGAGATGGTTCTATTGCAACGTCTACCGCACCTTCGGCAACCAACATATGTGACCAGAAATCTCCGATACCGCGGGTGCGCCAAGCAGATGACATTAACTCTTGGAAGGGCGCGAGTCTTTCGCCCCAACCAATAAAGTCAGAGTAAGAAATTGAGGCATCTTTAACTTCGCTTACCTGCGAAACGCTGATGCGTTGTGGGGCTGCTTTATTTACCGAAACAAATGCGCCGTGGCCTTCGCTGGCATGCCAACGACGAAATAGTGCAGGAGCGCTAACTACGCCAACGACCACAACTTCGCGGCCATCGCTCTGCTTTTCAATTAAACCGATCAAAGTAGCCCATGTTGGAACTCCACGCAAAAAATTCTTGGTGCCATCAATTGGATCAATAACCCAGTAACGCTCTGCACTACCTGCATCATTTCCAAATTCTTCACCAACGATTCCATCATCTGGGCGGTGGTTCTTAAGTAGCGCGCGCAAAGCTTCTTCAGTTGCCTTATCGGCATCTGTGACAGGTGTGTTATCTGGCTTAGTTGTAACAACTAAATCAATAGATTGGTAGCGCGCTAAGGTAATTGAATCTGCTGCATCTGCCAGGCGAATAGCCAGCGCTAAATCATTGCCGCGCGAAAAGGACATGTTGTCAGTCTATCGCGGGCGGGTTTGAATCTTTAAGCTCTAAAAGTGATCTCAGACTTGCAACTCGTGCGCTTCGCTCAGCGTTTACAACGCCATCTGGGTTAGCCCATTCATTTAAGCGACAGCCGATTTCATGGTGTGAACAATTTGGCATGCAGGTTTGTGTGACCTCATAGAGATCGTTAAATGCAGCGACGATCCGATTGGAATCAAGGTGAGCCAGCCCAAAGGCGCGGATTCCCGGAGTATCGATAATCCAGCCTTGTGAAGGAGATAGATCGGGAGATAACGGCAGCGCAATTGCACTTGATGAGGTGTGGCGACCGCGTCCGGTTACATCGTTTACATCTCCAGTAACGCGATCAGCGTGCGGCACAAGTGCGTTAATTAAAGTTGATTTACCAACGCCAGAGTGGCCAACTAAGACCGAAGTCTTGCCATTCAGTAGTGAAAATAAATTAGCCAAATCTCTTTCGCGGGTTTCAGATTTAATCGCGGCAGTAGCAATCTCTACCCCAAGAGTTTCATATTCATGCAAGAAATCTGGGACAGCTGCAACATCAGTCTTGGTAACAAGCAAAATAGGTTTAATGTTCTCGTGGAAGGCGCAGACCAAGAAGCGATCAATTAGTCCACGGCGAGGTTCTGGATTTGCCGCGGCAACGACAATTACCAACTGATCAATATTGGAAACGATAGTGCGCTCCATCTTGGCGGCATCATCAACGGTTCTGCTCAAACTATTGCGGCGAGGTGCGATTGAAACTATTCGTGCCAGAGTTCCTTCGGTTCCCGAAACATCTCCAACAAGATTTACCAAATCACCAACGACAACTGATTTGGGACCCATTTCGCGCGCCTTCATCGCGGTGACAATGACGCCACCATCTGTAATACAAGTTGTGCGACCGCGATCTACAGTTGTAACTAAAGCTTGAATTGCATCAGCGTGAGCGGGGCGATCTTTACTTCTTGGGCGGGTGCGCCGCGCAGGGCGAATCCGCGCATCTGATTCATCAAATTCGCGCGGTGTCATAAGACCAAACTCTGCCAAAGCCCTGGAAAATCGGGCAAGGTCTTACGGGTTGTAGCAACGTTTTCAATTTCAACGCCAGGAACCACTAATCCAATAACTGCGCCAGCTGTTGCTAGTCGGTGATCTTCGTAAGTGTGGAATGTGCCGCCATGTAAACCTTTACCCATTGCGCCGTGCGGAGTTATATGGAGTGAAGTTTCATCTTCAACGACGTTGCCACCAAGTGAGTTAACTTCGCGGGTAAGAGCGGCTAAACGATCGGTTTCGTGAAGACGTAGGTGCCCGATACCGCGTAGATGCGAAGGTGAATCCGCAAGCGCTGCGAGAGCTGCAATAGCAGGAGTTAGCTCGCCAACATCGTGCAGATCGATATCGATTCCGTGGATGCTTTCTCCACCGGTAATCGTTAAGCCATCTTTTCCGCGCGAAATAGTTGCGCCCATGGCGGTCAAAATCTCGCGCAGCTGATCACCAGGCTGAGTTGTTACTTCTGGCCAATCTGCAATCGTGATTGATCCACCGCAAACCATTGCGATAGAAAGAAATGGCGCAGCATTTGAAAGATCTGGTTCGATTACTAAATCTTGGCCTTGCAGCGCTCCTGCAGAAACGCTCCAACTATTGGCCGATTTATCAACGCTTACCTGTGCACCGAAATCGCGGAGCATCTGAACAGTCATATCGATATGTGGCATTGATGGAAGCGGTCCACCTTTATGTGTTGCAACAATTCCATCACGCGTACTTGGCGCAATTAACAGAAGAGCGGATAAGAATTGACTTGATGCGCTGGCATCAATCGTTAACGCACCGCCAGGAATTTCGCCTTTGCTCTTAACAACCATCGGCAAGCTATAACGACCACCGTGTTCGATTTCGATTCCGAGATCTTCTAGCGCTGCAATAACTGGGCCAAGCGGGCGCTCGTAAGAACGGGGATCTCCATCAAATGAGATATCGCCATGTGCCAGCGCAGAAAGTGGCGGCAAGAAGCGCATAACGGTTCCGGCATTTCCAACATCTACCTTGGCGGGACCGCGAAGTGGCGCAGGAGTTATCTCCCATGCCCAATCGGTTTCTTTTATGGATATACCCATCGCGCGAAGCCCGGCCACCATTAACTCGGTATCGCGTGAGATAAGTGGGCGCTTTAAAAGTGAGGGGCTCTTCGCCTGCGCAGCGAGAATTAGCGCGCGGTTAGTCACCGATTTTGATCCCGGGATTACTACTCGCGCGCTGACTTTCTTATCTCCACGAAATGGAGCGGGCCAGAGCATAAGCAACAGTCTACTCTCTACCTATGTGCGGTCGTTATGCCAGAGCGCAGGAGATGGACGAGATCATCGGGGAATTTAACCTCGATGGATCAACCCTTGATGCATCTCTGCCGTTAAATTGGAATATCGCACCGACCAATGAGATTTACATAATTCGCGATACGCCAGGAAACACCAATTCTTTAGAGAGAATATTGGATAGTGCATCATGGGGAATTATCGCGCCGTGGCAGAAGAACTTTGCCGAAGCGCGCGCCTCGCAATCACATGCAATTAATGCGCGTAGCGAATCAATTCATGAGAAGCCAACATTTCGCCAAGCCTTTCGCACAACACGATGTTTAATTCCAGCAACCGGTTATTACGAATGGGCGACATCTTTAGGTCAGTACCCACCAAAACAACCTTTCTACATAACTTCTGCAGAACCCAAAAAATCACTTTCGATCGCTGGAATCTGGAGCACTTGGAAGAATGAGAAAGGCGAAGAGATTCAATCTGCCGCGATTATTACTCGCGAAGCAGTTGGCGAGTTAGCAACTATCCATAGCCGGATGCCAGTCTTTATGGAGCGCAATAAGTGGAGCGATTGGTTAGATCCAAAGAATCGTGAGATCGAAGATTTAATTGCGTTAATGCAGAACCCAGATCCAGCCGCTGGGTTGGTAACTAGACCGGTTTCATCGCAGGTAAATCTGGTGGCAAATAACGGCCCCGAATTAATTGCTGAGATCGAACTGGGAGAGGCGCAGACGCTCTTTTAAGGTTCGGCGTTAAGCGGGCATAAAGAGCGATTTCTACGACTTTGGGATAGTGTGTAAGAGATGGCATCTAAAGATCTAGTCCTAGAGAGCGCTTCCGATCGCAATACTCGGTTCGAGCGCGATGCCATTGTGTTTATGGACCAGTTATATGCAGCAGCGCTTCGTTATACAAAGAACCCCGAAGATGCGCGCGATTTAGTTCAAGATACTTATCTAAAAGCCTTTAACTCATTCCACCAATTTGAAGAAGGCACTAACTTACGTGCCTGGCTCTATCGCGTTTTAACAACCACATTTATTAACTCTTATCGTAAAGATCAACGCCGCCCACAACTTGCAGCTGGGGAACTCGAAGATTGGCAGTTAGCTGAGGCGCAATCACATACGAGCGATCTCGGAAAATCTGCAGAAGTAGAAGCGCTAGAGAATTTGCCAGATAGCGATATCAAACGCGCGCTGCAAGACATCCCCGAAGAATTTCGCATCGCCGTTTACTTGGCTGATGTTGAGGGTTTTTCCTACAAAGAGATCGCAGATATCGTCGATGTTCCTGCCGGCACTGTGATGTCACGTCTGCACCGCGGACGTAAGTTACTGCGCGAAAAATTAGCCGACTATGCAAAAGAACTTGGTTACTCCACCGATGCCAAGCCGGCAAATAAGAGCGGAAAGGGGGAGAAGGCATGAGCCATCTCGAAGAGATTCCATGTATTGAGGTTCTCTCCTCCGTTGTCTTTATCATCGAAGGCGTTGTTGAAGAGACCCATAACCCACAAGCGATTGAATCTCACCTAAATACTTGCGCTGCTTGTCGCGCAGAAGTTGAGCACGAGCAAGCAATGCATACCCTCTTGCAGGATGTGCTGCGTCGTTCTTGCGATGAGAAGGCCCCGGAAGATTTGCATCGCAGCATCCACGAAGAGCTTCTCCGCCAAGCAAGTGGTACTGGCGTTACTGAAGTCGTAACGCAATACAGCATGACCGAAATTTCAATTGAAATCGATGAGTTCGGTAACGTAGAACATCGCGAAATTCAGATTGAACAAACTCATGTTCAGCACTTCATAGACGACGAGAAGTAATTAACTATTTATGCGCCCAGCAGATGAGGTAATCGGAGCAGTCGGTTTCTCGGTAATGACCGTTCGCCCCGGTGATACCTGTCTAGCAATGGGAATCTCTGATCTACCAATTCTTGCGCCGGGCCATTTAATGAGCGTGATGGAGAGCGCATGCGTTGCAGCGCTGAGCGAGTATTTAGAAACTGGTGAGACAACGATCGTTGATAAATTTGATATCTCGGTAATTGATTCAGTTGGAATTGGCTCTGAAATTCGCGGAGCCGCGCGCTGTACCGAGATGGATGGGCGCTCGATGATCTTTGAATGCGATATTTACGAAGGTGAGCGCCATATCGCTTTTGCCATAATAGAAAGAACGGCGGTGGAGCGAGTATCTTTCCTCGCCCGCACCGCCGCGCAATCTTTAATTAAATCTTCAGAGAATTAAGCAATTCTTATTAGGCTTTTTTAGTGGCCCAGAAGATCTCAGCAATTTCATCGATCTTTGCGATCAACTTATCTGCAACTGCAATGTCCTGAGTTCCCTTTGTGCCGGCAGCTCCAGCCAACTTTGTCGCCTCGTTAAAGAGTGAGTGAAGTTGTGGGTATGCCTCAAAGTGTGGCGCCTTAAAGTAATCAGTCCAGAGAACCCAGAGGTGCTCTTTAACTTGATGTGAACGCTCTTCTTTAATCGCAACTGAACGTGAGCGGAAATCTGCATCTGGGTTAGCTGCATACTTTTCCATGCATGCCTTAACTGAGAGCGCTTCGATCTTTGCCTGTGCTGGATCGTAAACTCCACATGGCAGATCGCAGTGTGCGTGGACAGTTACCTTTGGTGTGAAGAACTTCTTCATTTTCTCTCCCTTTATCTTTATATTTCTTATCTTTATTTCAAAACCTGTATGTGTGAGACTACCGCCCATGGGCTTCTTTGGCATCTTCGGCCGTGTGATCGTCGATGGCACCTCAATGCAGCCGACCTATAACCCTCTGGATTGGCTACTTGTTCACTACGGCTTCTTAGGCAAAAAATACCTGTTTCTGCGCCTCGGCGATGTCGTTGTCGTAGAGCGCGAAACCCAGCCTGGCATCTTCTATGTAAAGCGGATCGCAGAAATTTCTATTGATAACTCAGGAGAGAGAAAGGGCAAGAAGAGTTACTACGTATTGTCCGATAACGAAGCTGGAAGTGATTCTCGCAAATGGGGTTTCTTAAGCGAGGCTGAAATTGTTGGAAAGGTTATTACGCGGATTAAGCGTCACTAGATTCCTGCATAAAAATGAGGTTAAATCTCGGTTAGGGCAGTGGAGGAAAAATGAAAATATCAACCAGTTCGAAGTTATTAGCTTTAGCCGTAACTAGTCTGCTGATTGGCGCATTAAGTCCATACGCTGCCACTGCTGTCCCATCTGCGAAGATTTCTGAAGTTACTTTGAACAAGAAATCCTTCGCTCCGGGAGAGAAAATAGTCCTTAGTTACTCCGTTACCTCAACTGACTTGAATTCATCTCATGTGAATCAGGTAAGTATTGTGGAGGAGAGCGAACCGGATGACTGTGAAGGGCGCTGCTCTCTAGCAACAAAACCCAAACTAGTATCAGGAAATATTGCATCAGGCTTCTGGCAAGCCGAGTTAACCATTCCAAAGAATTTTTATGGTGGAAATTACAATCTCTTTGTTGGGTATATAAAGTTAAGTAATGGATCTTTGAGCGTCACTCCAATTACAATTTCGGGACCACCAATTCCGCGCCCGTTGATTCCAACAGCAAACATAACTTCTTTTATGCTGAATAAAGAAACTTTCGTTTCTGGAGAAAAAGTCATACTTGATTTTCAAATAAAGACTCAGGATCTCCCAGCGGGCTCAATTCCAATAGCCCAAATAACGAATGAAAACGAAAGCGATGATTGCGAAAATTACTGTTCTATATCGGTTAAACCAGTTTTATTAAAGGGAAACATTCAAGACGGATCTTGGAGGGCAACCTTTTCGCTCTCAAAAAGCTTTTATGGAGGATCGTATAAAGTATATTTTGGCTTTGTAAAGATTCGTGGTGAATCCTTAAAATTCTTACGTATTGAAGTTGATGGCTCGCCAGCGCCGGTAAAGCCACTTGAGGCCTTTCTAGATGATCTTTATTACGAAATCACTGATATGAAAATTACCTCAGCACGTGCTTCTCAAGGTGGAACCGCAACTGGAACTTTCAATCTTGATACCAATGACCCAACAGTTCGTAGCCCTGAATGTATGTTGAAAGATGCTACTGATTGGAGGGATTCGGTACGAACCAGTGGCACCTACATGTCTGGCGCTTGGAAATGTTCGATAGCGATCCCTTCAAAGCTACCAATTGGGACTTACATACTGCATGTTGCCGTCGTTGGTTACGCGAATAACGAAAAGAATGAAACTCGTGAGGACATTGGAGAAATCACAGTTACAGCGAAATCCACTTCAAATAGTTTGAAATCAACAACTTCGGGATCAATTCTGTGTGGCAAGTCAGGAACCTTTAAGTACTTCCCTAAGGTTAAAACTTGTCCCGAAGGTTGGGTAAAGAAGTAGAGAAGTCCTAACGCGTAAATGCTTCATACATCAACGCTTTAGCCTCTTCCTCATGCAAATGGTGGTTACCAGTTGCAGGAGATGCTGATGCGCGACGTGAAATTCTGCGAAGTACGCGACCATCGACGGCTGTACCACCGATAGCTTCGGTAGTACTTAGCGCAACGTGTGGCCATGGACCTTGGTTAGCGGGTTCATCTTGTACCCAGAGCAAGTTGGCATTTGGATGCTTCTTCGCTTCAACTTCCATCTGTGCAACAGGAAGTGGATATAAACGCTCAACGCGAACAATTGCAGTGCTACTGTCATTTAACTTAGTTCGCTCTGCAACCAGGTCGTGATAAATCTTTCCTGAACAGTAGATCAAACGTGATGCGTTGTTAACTGTGACATCACCAATTACTGGCAAGAATGTTCCGGATGTGAAATCACTAATTGATGAAGCAGCTGCACGCAGACGGAGCATCGACTTCGGTGTGAAGACAACCATCGGGCGGCGCTTTGGATTTGCAGCGTGGAAGCGCAACAAGTGGAAGTAAGAAGCCGGAGTTGATGGCTGTGCGATCGTCATATTCTTTTCTGCAGCAAGTGATAAGAAGCGTTCAATGCGCGCAGATGAGTGATCTGGGCCTTGTCCTTCATAGCCATGAGGAAGAAGTAAGACAACAGATGAACGCTCGCCCCACTTTTGAAGTGCTGATGAGATGAATTCGTCGATAACTGTTTGCGCACCGTTGGCGAAGTCACCGAACTGACCTTCCCAAAGCACAAGCGCTTCTGGGCGAGCTACCGAATAGCCATATTCAAAGCCCATCGCAGCATATTCAGATAAGAGCGAATCGACTACAAAGAACTGACTTTCATCGGCAATTAGCGAACGAAGCGGGAACCAGTCAGAACCATTCTCTTTATCGACAACAACTGCATGGCGATTGCTAAATGTTCCGCGACGTGAATCTTGTCCCGCTAAACGAACTGGGCGACCTTCTTTGAGAAGTGAACCGAAGGCGAGCATTTCACCAGTTGACCAGTCGATGGTGCCATCGTTGATTGATTCCGCACGCTTTTGCAGCTGTGGAAGCATCTTAGGATGGATGTGGAAACCTTCTGGGATCGCAAGTTGTGTCGCTGCAATTTCGCGAACCAATTGTTCTGAGATAAATGTTGGGACATCTTCAGCATTTGGAACAATTGGAGGCTGGAAGTTTGGATCGTGCTCTTCTTCATAATTAGCAACGGATGCATAAACTTCTTCAAGTTGTGTCTGGTAGTCGCGCGCTAACTGCTCGGCTTCTTCCGGAGTGATATCTCCGCGACCGATAAGTGATTCGGTATACAAGGTACGAGTTGAGCGCTTGGCATCAATTAATTTGTACATCATTGGTTGTGTGAAGCTTGGCTCATCGCCTTCATTGTGGCCACGACGACGGTAGCAAACCATGTCAATGACAACATCTTTATTAAATTTTTGGCGGTATTCGAAGGCTAAGCGAGCTACGCGAACACATGCTTCTGGGTCATCGCCATTTACATGGAAGACCGGCGCCTCGATAGCTTTGGCAACATCTGTTGAGTAACGAGATGTACGTGATGCATGAGGTGAAGTTGTGAAGCCAACTTGGTTATTTACAACGATATGGATAGTTCCACCGGTGCGGTAGCCCTTTAGTTGAGATAACTGCAGAGTTTCAAAGTTAATACCTTGTCCCGCAAATGAAGCATCTCCATGGAGCAAGATAGGCAGAACTGAGTACAGATCCTTAACATTTAACTTATCTTGCTTAGCGCGAACAATGCCTTCTAGTACTGGGTTTACCGCTTCAAGGTGTGAAGGGTTGGCAGCGAGATAAATCTTGGTCTGCGCACCAGATTCTGCGGTGAAGACTCCTTCAGTACCTAAGTGGTACTTAACATCGCCCGAACCGTGTACTTCATTCTCTTTGTAATGTCCTTGGAACTCTTGGAAAATTTGTCCGTATGACTTGCCAGCGATATTTGCCAGAACATTTAGGCGACCGCGGTGTGGCATACCGATACAGACTTCATCTAAATTCTTTTCGGCAGCAGATGAGATAACTGCATCAAGAATTGGAATTACAGATTCGCCGCCTTCGAGTGAGAAGCGCTTCTGTCCAACGAACTTAGTCTGCAAGAAAGTTTCAAATGCTTCTGCGCTATTTAGTTTGCGCAAGATGCGGATCTGTTCTTCGCGATCTGGCTTGGTAAAGCCGATTTCAACGTGTTGCTGAATCCACTTACGCTCTTCTGGATTTGAAATATACATGTATTCAACTGCAACAGAGCGGCAATATGAATCGCGCAGAATTCCGAGGATCTTGCGTAGCTTCATAAACTTCTCGCCACCAAAGCCACCAGTTGCAAATTCGCGATCGAGATCCCACAAAGTAAGTCCGTGAGTTACGACATCAAGATCTGGGTGTGAGCGCTGTACATATTTGAGCGGATCGGTATCTGCCATCAAGTGGCCGTAGGTGCGGTAAGCCTGAATTAACTGCTGAACGCGCGCAGTTTTGTTGATCTCTTCATCTTTAGAGAATTCAAAGTCAGATGCCCAACGAATTGGCTCGTATGGAATACGAAGTGCTGCAAAGATTTCATCGTAGAAGTTTTCGGCACCGAGCAAGATTTCATGAATGCGGCGAAGGAAATCACCAGATTGCGCGCCTTGAATAACGCGGTGATCGTAAGTACTTGTAAGAGTTATTACCTTGCTTATCGCCATCCGGGCCAAGGTCTCTTCACTTGCACCTTGGAATTCGGCTGGATAATCCATCGCGCCAACGCCAACGATTAGGCCTTGTCCTTGCACCAAACGTGGCACAGAGTGAACTGTGCCGATTGTGCCTGGGTTTGTTAGCGAGACAGTTGTTCCTGCGTAATCTTCAACGGTAAGTGCCCCAGCGCGGGCCTTCTTAACGATCTCTTCGTATGCAACCCAGAACTGACCGAAATCTAACTCTTCGCAACCCTTAATTGATGGAACAAGTAGTTGCCGGGTTCCATCGGGCTTTGCCAAGTCGATCGCAATACCAAGGTTGATATGTTCTGGCTTTCCAAGTGCAGGCTTGCCATCTACCTCGCCATAGAAAGCGTTCATCTCTGGCATCGCACGAAGCGCCTTGATCATGGCATAAGCGATGATGTGAGTGAATGAAACTTTTCCACCACGTGTGCGCTTTAAATGATTTGTAATAACGGTGCGGTTATCAATCATCAACTTGGCAGGAATTGCGCGCACACTTGTTGCAGTCGGAACTGTTAGCGATGCTTCCATCGATGCAACAACGCGACCGGCAACTCCGCGAAGTGGTTCCATAGTTGCCGCACTCGGTGTAATCAAAACTGGTACTGGCTTTACAGGTGCCTGTGCTGGAGCTGGTGTTGAAACGACAGGGGCGGCAGCAACAGGTGCCGGTGTTGAAACGACAGGGGCGGCAGCAACAGGTGCTGGCGCAGAAACCGGAGTAGATGTAACAGGTGCTGCCAAGGTTGATGGTGCAGGTGTTAAAACTTGTTGTGTCGCTTTTGGAATTGGTGGAACTGGTGGAGTTCCAACTTTTGGCGCGCTTGTTGTTGCAGCTGCACCTGGGTTATAAGTCTTAAAGAATTCAATCCATGAAGGTTCGACGGAAGTTGGATCGGCTTGGTAACGCTCGTACATCTCTTCGACGAGCCAATCATTGGCTCCGAAATCTGCCGACACTGGCAACTCCTTCTTCGCGATTAACCTTGAGCATTACAGTGGTAATTAACGCTTAATACGTGGCTAAGACTATCGGCTGAGCCGAGCCTGAATAAATCCCGTAGCGCCGACCCCAAGCGCGATATTGACCACAATCGCGCCCCGAAACTCAGCGCGACAAGGGGCCAGAGGATTGGCAGAGTTGGCGCATGAACTCAGGAGCTCCGATGCGACCACTGGCCATTGTCAGCGGTGGAAGCCGTGGGCTGGGCTTTGAAACTGCGCGGGGGTTGGCAGCGCGTGGCTATGACTTAGCGATGATCGCCAAAGATCCAGCACGTTTGAATTCAGCGAGAGAAGAACTGATCGCTGAGTATTCGCCAACCCAATCTGGTTTAAGCATTACAACGCATGCGGCAGATTTAGAGAACCAAGAAGCTACTCGCAAAGCCGCTGAAGAGATCACCGCGTCACTTCCAACTCCACAAGTACTGGTTCTGGCACATGGCGTGATGAGCGAGAAGATGTCAAAGACTCTGCGCACAACTGATGCCGAATGGAATCGCGTAATGGCGATTAACTTGGATTCAGTTTTCACTTTAGTAAATGTGATTGCACCTGCCATGGCCGATGCACGCAATGGACGATTAGTTGTTTACTCAGCATGTTTAGGAAGAATGTCCGGACCAGGAAATGCCGGGGGACTTGCACCGTATCGAATTAGCAAAGCTGGAGTTAACGCACTCGTTAGAAACTTGGCACATGAAACAGGGTTAGGCGCTCGCGGATTCTATGTTGATGCAATCTGCCCTAATCATTCGCGCACAGATATGGGCGGCCCCGATGCACCACGTAGCGCCGAAGAAGGTGCCGAGACCGCTATCTGGCTTGCAACTGCAGATATTTCAGAACGTGGAACCGATCAAGTAACTGGTCTACTTTGGGAAGATAGAAAGATCGTACCTTTTTAACCGACTATTTTTTGATTAGGGTTTCTTTCGCTCTTCGGGAATTATCGTTACCGCAAAATAGAGCACTGGGATTGCAAGCAACAACAATGGAATTGCGCCGATTAAGAAACCACCTTCGAATTGATATTTAACAACGCCCAACACAATTAAGTTTGCCAACACCGCTGGCCCGCGGCCCCAATTCTTCTTTTGCGCATAAGCGCGACCACACGCCAAGAGACCGAGGCCACCTAACAATGAGAAGAGCAGCACTCCAGCCAATGGCGGGATCTCCCTATCTTCATGGGTTATTCCCATTACGCCGACCCAGATGCCTAGGGATAACACGACTGCACCTTCTATATAGAGAAGGGCTGACGCGATGGAGCGCTTACGCGCTTGCTTGGCAGGATCGGCGCTCATAGACAGGAAGGGTAGCGCATGGTTTTTTCGCACGACGGTTTACGTGACTCATTAACGCGCGTAGCTGCGCCACCTTTCTTCTATGAGAGTTTAAAAAGAGAGATCTCGCTTTCCGAGCGGAGTGAAAGCACAATTACTGCGGTTACGTTCAGATTGATTTCAGAGCAACCGATTTATGACTATCCGCTAGTTGCCTTCTCCGAAATTGCTGGGAGAGCGCTCCGCTTAGAAGATCACATAGCGCGTATGGGCATAAACAATTTTGTCATTTTAATTACTGGGGATAACGATGTAGCCGAACAAATCTGCGCTCGAATTTCTTCACAGTGGACCTTGGAAGGAGTTCCTGGGATCTGCCTACATTACGCATGGATTTCTCATGAAGTAGGCGAGAGCGCCCTAGATTTCTTAAATCGCCTTGATGGGCAAGAGTTGAAAACCACATCTTTCTAATTCATCCACAGGCTTCTGCCGGCTCTTATTTAGTAATTTGGATAGTTCTATCTTCGCGCCATGGAAATGGATGTCGCCTTTGGGCCTATTGCAGAGTTCATTTCTGATAAAACCATTGAAGAAATCTGGATAAATTCACCACAAAGAATATTCATCGCCCGAGCAGGAAAGAGCGAGTTAACAAATTTAATTCTCTCACCTGAAGAAGTCTCTCAACTAGTAGATCGCCTACTTATCTGGAGCGGTAGACGTCTTGATCTTTCACACCCATTCGTTGATGCACGACTTCCAGATGGAAGTCGCCTCCACGTGGTGATTCCTGAAATCACCGCTGAACACTGGACGGTTAACATCAGAAAACATCTAATGCGCCATTTGTCGTTACAAGATTTAGCTCAACACGGCGCCTTAACCGCTTCTATGGCGGTGGCGTTAACCAATTCCGTCCGCGCTGGGTTGAACATTTTAGTAAGTGGCGGAACCCAATCTGGAAAAACAACAATGCTCAATGCACTTGTATCGGCAACTCCTTTGGGACAGCGAGTTATCACGATTGAGGAAGTCTTCGAACTAAAGCCGGTATTACCTGACTTGGTTGCGATGCAGACTCGCAGTGAAAATCTCCAAGGAGAAGGAGCTATTCCACTTAGAAAACTAATTAAGGAAGCGCTACGAATGCGACCTTCGCGCATAGTTATTGGAGAAGTTCGCGAGGCCGAAGCGTTAGATCTATTAATTGCCCTTAACTCCGGGCTCGCCGGAATGGGAACCTTGCATGCAAATTCCGCTAGAGATGCGATTATCAAATTACAAACCCTGCCGTTATTAGCCGGCGAAAACATCTCACACAAATTTATTGCGCCGACAGTGGCATCGGCTATTGATCTAGTTGTACAAGTTGGACTTGCCAGCGACGGTACGCGAAGAATTCAAGAGATCGCCGCAGTCACAGGTCGCTTTGAAAATGATCGCGCTGAAATCGAAACCCTCTGGAAATGGGATGGCAGTCAATACATCCGCGGCGTTGGCTCTATCGGTAGTGAAGAGAAATTCTCGGCTGCTGGAATTCCACTTGCCGATTGGTGGAGCAAAGATGAGTAGAAAACAGATGAGTCCGCCAAGAAACCTCTCGCTAAATGTTCGCAAAAATCAATACCTGAAAGTAGCAAGTTCTTTCGTAGCTTCATTCTTTATGGTCTATCTACTCTCTGCATCCATTGTTATCGCTCTAATCTTCGGCTTTTTACTCTCCATAATTACCTTGTTAATTTCAAAGAAGAAATCTGATAAAGATGCCGCCGCTATAAGTGCTGCATGGCCGGAAGTGATTGATCACCTGGTAAGCGGAATCCAGTCAGGTCTTTCGATAACTGAATCTCTAATTGGTTTAACGACGAGAGGTCCGTTAATTCTCCGGCCATACTTTGCAGAATTTGAGATCAAGATGCGCACGCACGGTGATTTCAATCTAGCGATTTCGGAGTTGAAGCAGCGATGTGCCCAACACAGCAGCGATCAAATCTTTGAAGCAATTGCAATTTCCAAAACCTTAGGCGGATCCGAACTGCTTAACATTTTGCGCACCGTGGGAACCTTCCTGCGTCAAGATTTAGCGCTACGTCGTGAGATTGAAGTTAAACACGGCTGGATTAAGAACTCCGCTCATCTTTCTGCCGCCGCTCCTTGGCTTCTTCTGCTCTTACTATCGACACAGCCAGCAACATCTCGCGCGTTCTCTACACCTACAGGCGTGCTAATTCTTCTAATCGGTTTGTCCATGACAGCGATCGCATATGTATGGATGAACCGTTTGGGTCGCCTTCCCGAGATACCGCGTGTTTTTGGTAGCGCATGAAGTATTCCGTTGGAATTCCAGTTCTCTTTGCCGCCTTGGGTTCGCTAACCCTGATCTTAAGTTCGAGTCCTAGAAGTGCGTTAAATAGCCACATAGCAAATTCCAAGGACCGAGGGTCGATTCAAAATCGCCTCCGTGAAATAGGAAAAGACTCTCCAGAAAGTTTCTTTGAATTTAGAAGTAAGCAACTTGCAAACTCATCTCTTGTTGGTGCAGCTATAACCTTGATTTTGATCTTTGTAGGGAAGTCACCTTTTTCTATATTCCTCCTCGGTTCTCTTGCAGCGATATCCACATATATCTATGTGGACCGTAGTTTGAGCAGACAAGTTAATTATCATAAGTTACGGGTTGAGTCAGAATTTCCCGCGGTCATTGAAATGTATTCGTTAGCGATGTCAGCAGGCGAAACGCCTTTGGCAGCGATGGAGCGGATAGGAAAAACGGCCACTGGTTCAATGGCCATTGAATTCAACAAGGTAGTAGCACTCGTTAAATCTGGAAAACCATTCCATGTTGCTCTAGATGCGATGGGAAGAGATTTAGATTCCATTGCAATCAGGCGTTTTGTTGACTCACTAATTATCGCAACCCTACGTGGTGCACCACTAATCGATGTGCTTCAACGCCATGCGCAAGAGGCTCGCGAACTCCAAAGGAACCGAGTTTTGGGAGCAGCCGCTAAGGCTGAGATATCGATGATGGTTCCGGTGGTCTTTCTCATTCTTCCAATCTCTATCCTTTTTGCGCTTTGGCCTTCGCTAGCCAACTTAAATCTCTTCAGCAGTGCCTAGAAAAGATAAAACTTTAGAAATATTGAAAACAATTAAGACCAACCCGATTCATACCGTATGGATGGGTAAGAGAGAACGGAAAAAGAGATGGTAAAAGTTAAATCTAAGGCCCTAGAGCCAGCAGAATCTGCAGAGTTAGTTCAAGCAAATACTGGTGGATTAAATAAAGTGATAATTGATAGGTACCTATCTCTGCAACAGATTCAAAGCCGATACAAATCGGCGCTTGCATCCGAGAGAGGTGATGTTCCTGGTTGGGTGCTTGTAGTTCTAATGACTACCGGTTTAGTCACAGCGATATGGACAATTGCCGCACCTCGCTTGACTAGCATCCTTAAGAATTCATTAGATGCGATGAACGGTATCCGTTGATGTATTCACTGAGGCGATTCACCGCATCCGAAAGGGGAAGCGCGGAGAGCGCAATGGTCTTGATTCCCCTGCTCTTTCTCTTTCTCTGCGGTGCGCAGTTAACTTCAACGGTCTTCATTAGAAATTTTGAATTTGCGAAGGTACAGAGTGAGGCATCAACAAGGTCGATATCTAATGAGTTGCAGAGCAGTGACTCAGTAATTGAAATAGATACGCCTGACCGCTTTCAAAAATTGCGTCTACTAGTTGTTAGAAAGCAAAGAGATCTTCCAATTATGGTTCCAGGCTTGGCCAGTTTCTTAGGCGGTTCACTAAAAAGTGAGGTCACAGGTATCTCTGTCATGGAGGTTGTCCCATGAAAAGTGTTATCAGATGCGAAAGAGGTAGCGCTACAGTCGAATTTGTTGCGCTTGCCCTTCCGCTATTTGTGCCGATTATCTTCTTTCTGCATCAATTCGCGTCAGTAAGTGGCCAAGAAGAAATTGCGCGGACATTAGCGCGTGAAGGTGCACGGGCCTTTGTAACTAGTTCCAATCAATCAAGTGCGGCTGCGGCTATGAACGCAGTAATTTTTAGAGCTGGACGAGAACTTGGCTTAAAGGAAGATGAATTTGAACTAATGGCGATAAATCTCGAATGCAGCAGTTCGCCTTGTTATTCGCCAAATGGAAAAATTGTTGTCACTGTTCACTTTGGTGCGTCCAAAGAATCCCGCGCGGTCACCGCTTCAGCACAGGAATACATCTCGCCATGGAGTTAAGGCGCAGCCCCATAAAACTTCTTCGCAGTGAATCGGGATCCATCTCACTGGTGGTGATGGCTCTATTTATAGTTTCACTTTCATCGATCTTAGTAGTAACGGATGTTGCAGCTGTCGCAATTGCAAAGCGCTCCTTAACCCAAGCAAGTGAAGCAGCAGCACAACGTGGAGTTCGTAATCTTGATAAAACCTCTTACTACCGTGGTGAATTTGATCTGACTACACAAGCTCAAAATCTATTTGGGGTTGGACCATCGGATCCAGGTGTTCCGATTGATTGCTCTAAAGCTTTAGGGGATGCGGAAGGCGCACTGGCCGATTGGAGTAGTGGTCCAAATAGCTTGCGAAGAGTTGAGATTACTAATTTAAAGATAAGTCGAATTGAGTGTGACGGTTTTGGAATTCAACTTGTTACCCAAGCAATCGCACAACTTCCTTTAGTACTTCCATTTTTCAATCTTGACTCTGTTGAAATATCATCAAATGTCTCGGCCACTAACACAAGAGCGAAAGGCTTTTCGCCCTTCGGTATAAGGATTTTCTAACACTCGCTATCCTTAACCCATGGCCCGCGAATACGATCTAGAGATTGCAGCAATTGGTGCAACGCTTCTCTCTATCGAAAAGGTCTTGGATCTTCCTAAGTTAGAGGCCGAAGCTGTGGAACTTGAAGCGGCTGCCGGTGTTCCAAATCTTTGGGATGACCCAGAAGCGGCGCAGAAGGTAACAAGTAAGTTATCTCGAGTTCAGAGCACTATTGCACGATTAAAAACACTTCGTCGCAGAGTTGAAGATTTGCCGATCTTGTTTGAACTCGCAGGCTCTGAACCAGATGGTTCTGGATTAGCAGATGCGGAACTCGAATTAGATTCTGCAGTCAAGGCGATTAGCGAGTTAGAAGTTACGACTCTTCTCAATGGTGAATACGACGACCGCGATGCTTTGATAACTATTCGTTCAGAAGCCGGTGGTGTTGAAGCCGCCGATTGGGCGGAAATGTTGATGCGTATGTATCTGCGCTACTGCGAACGCCATGAATTCAAAGTGGATGTACTTGAAACTTCTTACGCCGAAGAAGCGGGAATTAAATCAACAACCTTCCGCGTTGGTGCGCCTTATGCCTACGGCACATTGTCTGTAGAGCAAGGCACTCACCGTTTAGTACGTATTTCTCCTTTTGATTCCCAATCACGCCGCCACACATCATTTGCTGGCGTTGAAGTTGTGCCTGTTGTAGAACAAAGCGATCACATTGAAATTGATGAGAAAGAAATCCGTGTAGATGTATATCGTTCATCTGGCCCTGGTGGACAAGGCGTAAATACAACAGACTCTGCTGTTCGCTTAACCCATATCCCAACGGGAATTGTTGTTTCATGTCAGAACGAGCGCTCACAGATTCAGAACAAAGCAACAGCAATGGCTGTCTTGCAATCAAAATTATTGGAACGTCGTCGCCAAGAAGAACAAGCCAAGATCAATGCTTTGAAGGGCGATAATTCAGGCTCTTGGGGTAACCAGATGCGCTCTTATGTATTAGCGCCGTATCAAATGGTTAAAGATCTTCGTAATAACCACGAAACTGGAAATACTTCAGCAGTATTAAATGGTGAAATCGATGATTTCATTGAAGCGGGAATTCGCTGGCGCCGTTCTAGTTCCAGTAATTAAATTCACAAGTAAGCGTGTAATTTGCCTGAGAATCCACGCAATTTGCGCCGATATCAGGCGCTTTTTGCAGATCTATACCTAAACTAGGGCTCAGTACGGCAGCCAATTTCCCCCATATCCATGGCGCCCAATGAGAACGAAGGAGTTCGTGTGATTCGTTTTGAGAATGTGACGAAGCTTTACTCAGGTCAAGAACGACCTGCGCTAGAGACAGTCAGCCTAGAAATTGTTAAGGGTGAATTCGTCTTCCTTGTTGGTCTTTCAGGTTCTGGTAAATCAACTTTCCTTCGTTTGATCCTGCGTGAAGAGCGCCCATCTCAGGGCGTCATCCACGTTGCTGGAAAAGATTTAGGGCAACTTCCAAACCATAAGATTCCTGATCTACGTCGCCAAGTTGGAACTGTCTTCCAAGATTTCCGTTTGCTTCAGAATAAAACTATTTCAGAGAACGTGGCCTTTACTTTGCACGTACTTGGATATTCCAAGAAAGAGATTGCCCGCGAAGTTCCAGAAGTTCTTGAACTCGTAGGTTTGGAAGATAAGGCAGATCGCATGCCGACTGAGATTTCAGGTGGAGAACAACAGCGCGTCGCAATTGCCCGCGCATATGTAAGCCGCCCGGCGATCATCATCGCCGATGAGCCAACCGGAAACCTTGATCCAGCAACATCTGTGGGAATCATGAAATTGCTAGACCGCATCAACCGCGAAGGCACCACTGTTTTGATGGCTACCCACGATGCGGGAATTGTGGATCAGATGCGCAAGCGCGTTATTGAATTAGATGCAGGCCACGTTATTCGTGACCAGGTTCGCGGCGTCTATGGTTACACAGGCTAAGAAGTATCAGGGGATAGGGTAAAGACATGCGCGCAGGATTCTTATTAAGCGAAGTCCGTATTGGGCTACGCCGTAACTTAACAATGACCTTTGCGGTCATTGTTACTACTGCGATCTCACTTTCCCTGCTTGGTATTGGTCTTCTTTCAAACGCTCAAGTTAATGCGATGAAAGATTATTGGTATGACAAGATCGAAGTCTCTGTTTACCTCTGTGGTTCTTTATCTGAATCACCAAGCTGCTCTGGTGGAGTAATTACTCCAGAACAACGCCTTGCGATTAAATCAGATCTAGATGCACTTCCTGTTGTCCAGAGTACTTTCTACGAGTCACAATCTGAGGCTTACACACGTTTCCAAGAACGCTTTAAGGATTCTGCGATTGCCCAGAACGTAACTGCAGATCAATTGCCAGAGTCATTCCGCGTTAAGTTAAAGGACCCAACTCAGTTTGCAGTTGTTGTTAGCGCATTCTCAGGGAGACCTGGCGTAGATGTTGTTCAGGATCAGCGCACTATCTTGGAGAAGTTCTTTAAACTTCTAAATGTATTGCGTAACGGCGCACTTCTAGTTGGTCTCTTCTCAGTACTAACTGCTGGTCTTTTGATCTCAAATACTTTGCGTATTGCAGCATTTAACCGCCGCCGCGAAACTGGTGTTATGAAACTCGTTGGTGCATCTTCTTGGTCTATCCAACTTCCATTCTTACTTGAAGGTATTTTCTCAGCGTTAATCGGTTGGGGATTTGCTACTGGCCTATTGGCAGGGCTTAAAGCCGTAGTCGATTCCAAAGTTGCTCCACTTCTTACCTTCACCAACTTCTTTGGTTGGAATGAAGTCTGGATCGCATCTGCTTGGTTATTACTAGCAGGATTCACCGTTTCTACTATTGCCTCGCTGATCACGCTCCGCCGTTACCTCAAGGTCTAAAAGGTAAATGTCTAATCGGTACCTGCCGTGGTGAAAGAAGTTGGCCGCAAACTCATCGCGCAGAACAAGAAAGCGCGTCATGACTATTCAATTGAAGATGTCTTTGAATGCGGCATTGTCCTAACTGGTACTGAAGTTAAATCACTGCGCGCTGGGCGCGCTTCCCTTATCGATGGATATGCAACCGTTGAAAATGGAGAACTTTGGTTAGCCGGCGTTCATATCCCGGAATACACCCAAGGAACTTGGACTAATCACGATGTGCGCCGCAAACGAAAACTGCTTGTACATTTGCAGGAGATCAAGAAACTGCATATAAAAATTAAAGAGGGTGGAGTAACCCTTATTCCGTTACAGCTTTACTTCAATAATGGCAAAGCCAAGATCGAAATTGCTGTTGCGCGCGGAAAGAAAGCGCACGATAAGCGTGACTCACTTATGGAGCGCCAAGCAAACCGCGAAGTTGAACGCGAGATTTCTCGTCGCCGTTCTGGAAAAGACCAGTAGTAATTGTCTCTTCGTATTGAAACAGATCGGTTGATCCTTCGGCCAATGCTTCTGACAGATGTTGATGATCTACTGGAGTATCAATCTAATCCCGAGATCGTTCGCTACATCCCTTGGCCACAAAGAACTATGGAACAAGTTAAAAAAGCGGCAGAAGCTGTTATAAAAACTTGTACTTTTCAACTCAATGAAAATAAGGATTTCATAGTTCTTGTTTGGGAGTTAAAGAGCTCTGGAAAAGTAATTGGCCAATCAAATATGATGCTAGTTTCAAAAGAGAATAAATGCGCAAATATTGGGTGGGTGACTCACCAAGATTTCCAACGACAGGGTTATGCCTTTGAAGCAACAAAAGCGCTTTTAGATTATGCCTTTACCAATACCGATGTGCACCGAATCATCGCTGATATAGATACACGTGTTCACGAATCGGCAGCACTTGCTGAAAAGTTAGGTATGCGTCGCGAAGCAACGTACTTAGATGGAGAGTTCTTTAAAGGCGAATGGTGCGATATGTGGCTATATGCGATTTTAAAGAGAGAATATCAGGCTTAGTTCTCAACACTTCCCACGCTTGATTTCTATTGATTAACAGGGGAATTTCTCACTTGTCGTTGGCGTTCCGTACAATAAGAACACAACTAAATAGTGGAAATAGCTTTCCACACCCATGGGGGTGAACGGTCTCGACTTTGGTTGTTGAGGCAGGGGAAGCGGGCCGAGGAAGCCAGGATGATCTCGTTAACCAAAAACCTGTGCAAAAAATAATCGTCAGTACAACTGCCGATGATCTCACTCTTGCTGCCTAAGCAAGCTCTGTGATCCGTTAGCCCAGACTCGCCTTCGATCTGGAATCTAGCGCCGATAGAGGGCTCTTCACGGTTGTGGCGTTGCGAACGCGACCGGAGAACAGTTTCGCAAATGAGTTTGTCGAATACTTGTGTGCAAGAGATTCGGAACTGAGAAAACGATAGCCACACTACGCCCGTAGAAGCCCTGTTTTAATTCCGAAGGACCCGGGTTCGATTCCCGGCACCTCCACTTATCTTTATTTAACGCTGCCCTGCCGGACCATTGGCATCGCCAGATTGCATCTTAAAGAGCGAACGCCAAGGAATGTTTCTTACAAATTCGCGCTTTAACGCAATTGTGTTTAGTCCAAACCCAATAAAGGAGAGAGCTTTAACTCCTGACGGAATTTGGTTAAAGATAAAAACCATCTGAACCGGCATGCCAATTAAAGCAATTGCGGCAACGGCTAATCTGCGAATCCACCATATTGCCTTATTTCTCTTGGTGAATTCCCAAAAGAGTTTGCTCGTAAGTAGCAGCGCAATTGGGCCAGTAAAGAGAACCAACGCAACTAAAGCAGCGACTACAAGTACCAACGATTCCATTTTTACTTTAACTCTTCCCATTCGCTAGCAAGGACTGCGAGTTCAACCATATCTATCTGTCTTCCGTCAGAGCGTGTAACGCGCTGGCGGAGAATTCCTTCTTTGGTGTAACCAGCGCTCATTAAAAGCTTTTGCGAAGCAGAGTTATCTACATCAACTGCTGCTTCAATGCGGCGAAAGCCCATCGTTAGAAATCCATAGTTGGTAATCATCTTGGCAGCGATTGTGCCAATCCCTTTTCCCCGCATTGGGGCGTGCATCCAGTACCCAATTTCAGCACGGTGGTTATCTAGGCTGATTGTGTGGAGCGAGACAACGCCTGCAAATTCCTTGTCATCCCCGACGCCAAATTCAATTACGAACGGGAACTCACGATGCAGTTCAAGAGAAGCTGGCACTCGTTGAACATAATCGAGGGCGTGAGCCATGGTGTATTCGGCCGGGACGGTGGTGAATCGGGGGATTAGTGGATCTTGGCAGGCTTCAAATATTTGCTCAACATCAGATTCTGCTGGCGGACGCAGGGTGACGCGACCATATTGGAGAGTAGGAATCTCACTTGGCCACCAAATCATGGCCTAAGTATCTCTTAAACGGCGTCATGAATTGAGCGCGCCGGGGTGAAGAACTTCTTGCCCAGCGGGGATAACCATGTACAAGATCCGTCAGGGTTGCTAGTCACGCTCCAGCCGTCGTGAGTCTTCAATCTATGGTGGCGTCTACATAGCGCACCTAAATTTTCTGCCGAAGTAGAACCACCTTCTTCCCAACTTTGCGCATGATCTAAATCTGAGAGCGCTGCCGATCTTCGACATCCTGGGAATCGGCAAGTGCGATCTCGAGCAATTAAGAAATCTTTCAGCGCTTGCGGTGGTTCATAACTTTCCCGACCGTAATCCAAGAGATTTCCCGTTTGTGGATCGGTTATAAATCGAATCCATTTTCCATCGGAAGCTAATTCGCGAGCAATCGACGCTGGAATAGCCCCGTAACCATTCAACTGTCCAGGGTTTTCAGCAAGACCGAGCAGCGTTGGAAGATCGATTGTGACGTTGATTGATATCGGACGGCGATGAGGTGTAACAGGAGAAGCAGAAAGTGAGGCTGCAGCGATTGCTGTGAGTGCATCTGCGCGCTTCATATCCGTGCTTCTTGCATCTTTAGCGCTAATAGTTCCATCTCTATTTTCAATATCTGCGCTGGCTAAACGGATGAAGCTCTCGATCGCGTTCATTACAACTTGCGCATCTGCAGCAGGCAGGATTGCTACGACTGTCGACATTCCATCGCTATCGTTGTAGCAAGAAACTCGACGAGTATCTCGGGCACGAGCGACTGTATCTTCAAATGTTTCTGGAGCAATCCGCGCCAATGAGGTTCGCACTTGGCTAGCAACTTGGGCTGGAGTATGGAATTCCGCATGGGCAATGGCGCGCTGTTCTACTTCAAAAATCTGAAACTCAGTTAGTCCATCACGGATCGCAGCTGCCGTCTCTTTCGCAATTACATTTGCATGGGCAAGGGAAATATCGCCGGTTGCTAAAGCCGAGCAAGTGTTAGGTAAGTGATTTACCAAAGTTCGCGCAACATCAATACGAGATTGCGCAGTTCCTGCGGAAAGGCGCAACGCGGTAGAAACATCTTCACGTTCTGCTTCATCAACGCCAAAGAATGGTTCTTGACCGTTTGCAACGCTTGGATCATTTCCAGCGACAGCAATGATTGCCCGTTGCATCAGAGCCTGAAGCCAAGCGGTTTGGCGTTCTAACGCCGTTAAATAATCGATACGCGAACTCGGAGAAAGTTTGCCAGGATCGATGGCAACTAATTCGGAGAGAGTCTTAATCCCTGGCATGGAATTTAAAAGTTCAGCAACTTTGCTTGTTAAATCTAGGTTCGAAGCTAGAGCCTGAGATTGGTAGTCCTGCTCAAATGTTTTTTCATCCAGCGGCCCAGTAGACGTTGCGATCTCGGCGGCGGTTGACATGGCCAGATAATCGTTCGCAGGGCTGACAAAGTTGGGCTCATTGAGCGCTTTATCCACATAATTGTGAAGATAACTTTAAGTTGCAGGTAGTTGAAAGTTCAACTAAAATCAGGCTCATACATAAGGAGCAAAAATGCCAGCAGTTACCGTAAGTGACATCACCGTCCTACCTCGCGTTACCGATGCGCCAAATTCACGCGCCCGTCGCGTAAAGAGCATCACGACCGCGCCACAAGGTTTCGAAGGTGAAGGCTTTCCGGTTCGTCGCGCATTCGCCGGCGTTGACTTGGCAGAACTCGATCCATTTATTCACTTAGATCAAATGGGCGAAGTTGAATACGCACCCGGTGAACCAAAGGGAACTCCATGGCACCCACATCGCGGATTCGAAACAGTTACATACATTATTGATGGAATCTTTGATCATAAAGATAGCAACGGCGGCGGCGGAACAATTTCAAACGGTGACACACAATGGATGACTGCCGGCGGCGGAATTCTTCACATTGAAACTCCACCAGAGCATTTAGTAATGAGCGGTGGTTTATTCCACGGTTTCCAACTCTGGGTAAATCTTCCTGCAGAAAAGAAATGGTTACCGCCTGCCTATCAAGATGTGCGTGCAAATGATGTTGCACTTTTATCTAGCGCAGATGGTGGATCACTTATTCGCGTTATCGCAGGTGAACTCGATGGACATGTTGGTCCTGGAACAACGCAGACACCAATTACTTTAATTCACGCAACGGTTGCACCGGGTGCAGAACTTCGCTTGCCATGGCGCAAGGATTACAACGCACTTGTTTACACAATCTCTGGACATGGTTTTGTAGGCGATGAAAGCCGTCCAGTGCAGATGGGTCAGCTAACTGTCTTCGGCGATGGTGATTCAATCGTTGTGCGCGCTGCAAATAACCAGGAAACTCGTTCACCAAACCTTGAACTATTTATTCTCGGTGGCCAACCAATCAAGGAACCTGTTGCTTGGATGGGCCCATTTGTAATGAATACGAAGCGCGAAGTTCTGCAAGCATTTGAAGATTTCCAGAAGGGTTTACTTGGCTCAATCCCTGCGATTTATAAGGAAGATGCCAAGCGCCCTGTGAACCGCACCGACAAACTCAGCGGCGATGTCCTGGACGTTCATAACGCTCCAACTGACCTTCAAGAGAGCTAATTTTTCGCGTTAGAATAACGCTATGAATCCGCAGAAAGTCCTTCTTTATTATGGCTTCACACCCATAGCTGACCCTGTCGCGATTCAACTCTGGCAGAAAAATCTCTGCGAAGCGCTAAACCTTAAGGGCCGCATTTTGATTTCTCCAACTGGAATCAACGGCACAGTTGGTGGCGACATTGATGATCTTCGCAAATATGTGAAGTACACCAAGAAGTATCCGGGCTTTAAGAAGATCGGATTTAAGTGGTCGCAGGGCACCGGCAATGAATTCCCAAAACTCTACGTTGCAGTGAAGAAAGAACTCGTCGCCTTCGATAACCCTGATGAAATTAAAGTTGATGAAAAGGGCGTTGTCGGTGGCGGTCAGCATCTTCGCCCAGAACAAGTTCACGAGCTAGTTAAAGAACGCGGTGATGATGTTGTCTTCTTTGATGGTCGCAATCAATTTGAGGCCAAGATCGGCAAGTTTAAAAACGCAATTGTTCCTGATGTTGATACCTCACGTGATTTCGTGCGCGAGATTGAAAGTGGAAAGTACGACCACTTGAAGGAAAAGCCAGTCGTTACTTACTGCACCGGCGGAATCCGCTGTGAAATCTTGTCTGTTGTTATGAAAAACCGTGGCTTTAAAGAGGTTTACCAAATTGATGGTGGCATAGTTAAATATGGTGAGAAGTTTGCTGACGACGGCCTCTGGGAAGGCTCGCTCTACACCTTTGATTCACGTATGGCGATCGATTTCTCAACCAAGACCAAGGTCATCGGTGAATGCGAGATCTGCCAGGCGCCAAGCAAGATCTTCCGCAACTGCCGCACCAAGACATGTCACGAACTGATTCTGCTCTGCGATTCTTGCAACGACCTGCCAGCAAGCAGCAAGTGCACGCACGACCCATCTAAAGTGCGTGACTCCGAGATGGTTGGCTAACTCTTTTAACTAAAAAGTTTTGTTTAGAGCGCCTTGAGCGCGCTAACAACTTTAGTTAGTGAAGCCTTCGCATCACCAAAGAGCAACATTGTCTTTGGATCATAGAGAAGTTCATTTTCAATTCCCGCAAAGCCCGGACGCATCGAACGCTTCAAGAAAATTACGTTTGCAGCGTTGGAAACCTCCAAGATAGGCATTCCGTAAATTGGGCAACCAGGTGTTGTTTGCGCTGCAGGGTTTACGACGTCATTTGCACCGATAACGATTGCAACATCTGTCTGACCGAAGGTTGGGTTTACTTCATCCATTTCAGCCAATTGATCGTAAGGAACATTTGCTTCAGCGAGAAGTACGTTCATATGTCCTGGCATACGACCTGCAACTGGGTGGATTCCGTAGGCAACATCGATGCCCTTAGAGATCATCAAATCAGCGAGTTCGCGCACAGTGTGCTGTGCTTGTGCAACAGCTAAACCGAAACCAGGAACGATAACCACGCGACGTGCGTAGTTAAGAAGAATAGCTACGTCATCCGGTGAACCAGAACGCACTGGACGTTCTTCGCCTGCAGCAGAGACATCTTGTGGCTTGGCGGTAAAAGCACCGAAGAGAGTTCCAAAGAGCGAACGACCCATCGCATCTGCCATCAAGCGCGTCAAGATTGTTCCGGATGCACCAACGAGCGTTCCAGCAATAATCAGAAGTGTTGAATCAAGAACATATCCGCTGGCCGCAACTGTTAGACCAGTAAAGGCGTTAAGTAGCGAGATAACGATCGGCACATCTGCGCCACCAACTGGAAGCACGAAGAGAACACCGAATAGCAGTGAAAGTGCAGCCAAAACCAAGAGCGGGGTAGTGCCGAGTTCAACTACAACCCAACCTGAAACCCCGAATACTGCGGCCAGCGTTGCGGCAATAACAAATCTTCCACCAGGGAAAACAACTGGTCGAGTTGTCATCAACTCTTGTAGCTTTAAGAAGGTGATTATCGAACCGCTGAAAGAGACGCAACCAACTACTACGGTGAAGACGGTAAAGATAACGACTGCTGTTGAAGCGTCAGCGCCAAGGGCGAGATATTCAACAATTGCAACGAGCGCTGCGGCACCGCCGCCAACACCATTAAATAACGCAACCAGTTGTGGCATTTGAGTCATCTGAACCTTGCGCGCTGCCGGCACACCAATTAGCGAACCGACTGCGATTGCACCGATGATCCAACCAAGGTTATTAAGTGGTGCGTTATAGGCAAAGACAACCAAGGTTGAAATCGTTGCGCCGAGTGCACCAATTAGATTTCCGCGACGGGCGGTCTTTGGGTGAGATAAACCTTTGAGAGCAAGGATGAAGCAGACACCGGCTGCGAGACCGATTAAGTCATACATAGTGCGGTTCATTTATCTGCTCCCTTCTTATTTCCCTTAAACATTTCGAGCATGCGATCGGTAACGACAAAGCCGCCGATCATGTTGATGGTTGCAAGGATTATTGCGACTACAGAAAGAGATAGTTCGAGCGTTGTTTTGCTGTGATCGGCGACGATGATCGCACCGACCAAGATAACGCCGTGAATCGCGTTGGCACCTGACATAAGAGGTGTGTGAAGTGTTGAGGAAACCTTTGAAACAACTTCAAATCCCACAAATACTGCGAGTACGAAGATTGAGACGATCGCCATTGCATCCATTACTTGGCTCCTCCGGCACTTGGGTCGCGTCGCTGGCCACCATGAGTAACCGCCGATGCATTGATGATTTCGTCTGCAAAATCAAGATTTAACGCAACTGGTGCGCCATCTTTTGTTCCAGTCGTCATCAAAGTTAACAAGTTAACGACATTTCGTGAGTACAAACTTGATGCGTGGAATGGCAGTTGGCTCGGTACATCTTTACCGCCCCAGATACGAACGCCGCCGCTAGTAACAACTACTTCGCCAGGCTTTGAACCTTCAACGTTTCCACCAGTCTCGGCAGCTAAATCAACAATCACTGTGCCAGGTTCCATGGCATCGATCATCGCTTGCGTCATCAAACGAGGCGCAGTACGTCCAGGAACTGCAGCAGTTGTAATAACAACATGTGACTTTGCGATGTAAGGAGTTAGAAGCTCACGTTGCTTTGCAGCGCGTTCTTCAGTCATCTCGCGCGCATAACCGCCGGCGCCTTCGAGTGATTCAAGTTCGAGTTGGATAAATGTTGCGCCCATTGATTTAACTTCATCTGCTGAAGATGGTCGAACATCGTATGCAGAAACAACTGCGCCTAAACGACGAGCAGTGGCAATCGCTTGCAGACCAGCAACGCCAGCACCAAGTACTAAGACCTGTGCTGGTGTAACGGTTCCGGCTGCAGTCATCAAGAGTGGGAAGAATCGTGGTGACATCTCTGCGCCAACAAGAACTGCGCGATATCCAGCGCACAAAGCTTGTGAAGTAAGCGCATCCATTGACTGGGCACGTGAGATACGTGGAACTAATTCGAGAGAAAATGCGGTGACGCCGGCTTTGATTGCAGCGTCAATTGAATCTACAGCGGTGACAGTAGATAGGAATGAAATTGTGATTGCACCACTCTTTAGCGTTGCCATCTGCGCTGGTGTTAGCGGCTGAACAGAGAGAACTACATCTGCTCCGGCAAGGACATCGCCTTTAACTACAGATGCACCTGCTGCGGCATATGCAGCATCGGTTCCCTGCGAGTTATCTCCTGCGCCAGATTGGATAACTACTTCATATCCAAGGCGAGTTAACTTATTGATGATGTCAGGAACTAGCGCTACGCGCTTTTCTCCAGCTTTAACTTCTAATGGGACGGCTACACGCATGGACAAACCATACTTGCTGATCTAATTACCTGCGAGTTCTCCACGGGTGAGGTGATAGAGCAGGGCTTGGATAGTTGTGCGGCGGTGATAGGCCTCGCGCCAAATGACCGACTTCGGGCCATCGATCACGGAAGCTGCTACTTCTTCACCGCGGTGCGCTGGCAAGCAGTGCATAAAGATGGAATCTTTTTCAGTCAACGCCATCAAATTATCTGTAACTGCAAATGGTGCCAGCACCTTAATCTTCTCTGCGCGCTCTGCCTCGGGATCTCCCATAGACATCCAAACATCGGTATATAAAACGCTTGCACCTTTTGCAGCTGATTCTGGATCGTTGGTTACTTCAATCGTTGCGCCAGTTTTTTCGGCGATCTTTTTCGCTTGTGCAACAACATCAGCACTTGGCGCCCATTTTCCATCGGGAGTTGCAGCAACTACATGTGCGCCCATAATCGCACCCATCGTTAACCAGGCATGAGACATATTGTTTCCATCGCCGAGGTAAACAAATTTTCGATCTTTGATATCGCTTCCAAATGTTTCGCGGATCGTTAACCAGTCAGCAAGCAACTGAGTTGGATGATCGTCATCAGTTAGCGCATTGATTACAGGAATTGAAGCGTTGGCTCCAAGTTCATCGACATCAGATTGCGCAAAAGTTCTGATAATCAAAGCATCGCAATATCCGCTAATTATCTTTGCGGTATCCGCAATAGTTTCACCGCGTCCTAATTGCAGCTCATCTCCGCGAATAAATATTGGAGTACCGCCAAGGTGGGCAACTGCTGTTTCAGATGAGAGGCGAGTGCGAGTTGAAGGCTTTGTCATATAAATCGCAACGGATTTGTTCTTTAGACAATCCTGAGAACGAAGTGGGTTCTTGGCGAATTCGGCTGCAGTGTTTAGCAGCAAATCAACATCGGCTCGCGATAAATCAGCCGTGCGCAGCAAGTCCTTCATCTTCAAATTCTACCTGCTGCCACTATCCTTTCGGACATGGGTATTTTCCGTAAGAACTCTCCTGATTTAGAGGGAGATACAGATCTTCTTACCCGTCCCGATCTTCAAGAAGATGATGGGGGCCACGATCGCTTTGCGCACTATGTAAAGAAGGAAAAGATCGTTGAATCCGCGGTTACCGGTAAAGCGGTACGAGCGCTCTGCGGCAAGAAATGGATCCCATCACGCGATCCCGAAAAATATCCAGTCTGTCCAGTCTGTAAAGAAATCTATGACGGCCTCCCGCGTAAAACGCCTGATAAGTAAATCTTTAGTCGTTGTATTCGCTCTAAGCGTTGTTTTTTCACCGCAAGCACATAGCGCTAATCAGCCTCGCAAAATCCTAACTGGGTGGATTCCTTACTACTCAATGAAGACCTCGCTACCAGCTGCGCTAAATAATGCAGATTTAATTAAAGAGGTAATGCCATTTTGGTACACCTTGAAATACAACGGAAAGACTAAATCAGCGTATGTCAGCGATCTATATGTCAGTGGTAATCCAAGTATTCCAATGGCAACTCCGCTTGCTGCAATGCGTGCCGCCGGTTTTCAGATTATTCCAACAATCACCGACGGGACAGATAAGTTAGTTCTATCCAATTTGCTTGCCAATCCAACGAGCAGAACCCAAATTGCCAAAACGCTAAATGACTATGTGATGGCTAATAACTTCGATGGTATTGATCTAGATTTTGAAGGTTTCGCATTTGTTGATGGAAATACCACTTGGGCAAAGACCGCGCCATCTTGGGTTGCTTTAGTTAAGGAGTTGTCAGGGTTATTGCGCGCAAATAATAAATTGCTCTCAGTTTCAACCCCTTACAACTTTAACCCTGCTGAAAGACAGAAGGGTTATACGGTTTACGCCTGGCCGCAGATCGCTCCATTTATTGATCGTTTAAGAATCATGACCTATGACTATTCAGTTTCTAAAGTTGGTCCAATCGGGCCACTTGCTTGGACAGAGAAAACAGTTGCCTATGCCGCTTCAATTATGCCGGCGTCAAAGGTGTATCTCGGCCTTGCAGGTTACGGCCGTGACTGGGTAACCAAGGTAGATGGCGTATGTCCTGCGCCTTTTGCAAATGCGATAAAAGTTGGCGCAAAGGCTGCAACTTTTGTGATGCGTGATGCTGCAGCACTTGCCGCAAGTTACCAAGTTACGCCGGTTTTCGATGCCAAATTTGGTGAGGCAACTTTTACTTATACAAAGTCTTATGAAGGAACCACTGCAGACGGGCGCTCCACAATTTGTACTGCAACGCGCACAGCTTGGTATCAGAATGCACAGAGCTATAAGTTAAGAAGCGAATTAGTTGCTAAATATAAATTAGGTGGCGTTACCGCTTGGACTTTGGGCATGGAAGAGCCACTTGCCATGGAGGCAATTCGCCAGACTGCACTAGGTATCGCACCCGTAAAAGTAATTAGCGCTTTAACAGCAGATAAGACTGCGGCGCTTTATGGAAATTCAGTTTCGATATCTGCGCAATTGAACTTAGAAGATAAATCACCGGCCGCTAACCTTCCGCTAAGAATTGAAGGCAAGAGTGCAAACGATGCGACTTGGCGCGTACTTGGAACAGCAGTGACTGGTGTAGATGGAAGATTTACTACGCCAATTCTCTTAGGCAAATCAACGGCTATTCGTATTGCAACTGATGGCACATGGGAACGCGCAGAATCCTTAAGTAATGAGATCTCAATATTGATTGATCGCACAATTTCTATTTCGGCTCCCGGCACAGTAAAAGCCAATTCTTTATTTGCAATCGATGGGGTAGTTCGCCCAAGAAGTGCTGGTGCTCAAGTCTCGCTCATGAAATTTAGCGCGGGCGCATGGAAGAAAGTTGCGATCGCGACCACCAATGAACAAGGCGTCTTTGCCTTTGCCATAGAGAAAGAGCCGCGACAGGTAGCGCGCTATCAAATAATTGTCGAAGGCGATCAACTTTGGCGTCAGATAGCTGCTCCAGAGTTCTCTATCATTATCCGGTGATGGTTAAGACTGATACTCAAATCGAAGAGCAGATTCGCGCAATCTTCTCTGGCGATACTCCTTGGGTCACCATCGTTTGGGATGACCCAGTAAATCTCATGACCTATGTAACTTACGTTTTGATGGAACTCTTTGGTTTCTCTAAAGAGAAAGCCCACGAGTTAATGATGAAAGTGCACACTGAAGGAAAAGCGATTGTTTCAACAGGAAGTCGTGAAGAGATGGAGCACGATGTGGCTCGCCTTCATGAATATGGACTATGGGCAACGCTGCAACGCGGGGACCAAGCGCTATGACATCAGAAGGATTCAAACGCCACGGCAGTAATTCTTACGTCGCTGAATTTGCTGAGAATGAACGCGAGATTTTAATTAATTTAGCCGAACAAATCATTGAACTACTTGCCGAACGCGTAGACCATGGACATGAAGATCCACTCGCCGCGATGGTCGGCATAACATCGCACGATGCGCCACCTGAAGATGAAGTACTTCATCGCCTCTTGCCGAATGCATATCAAGATCAAGTGGATTCGGCAGAGTTTCGCAGATACACCGAATCAACGCTTCGCAGTAAAAAGCAGGCCCACGCCATGGCGATGCGAATGTATTTAAAGAGTGCTAAAGATGGAACGGTAGATCTCGATCACGATAGCGCCAATGCCTGGCTTGGCGGAGTTAACGATATGCGTTTAGCTCTCGGTGTTCGCTTAAATGTTCAAGAACGCACTAGCGATGAGTTAGAACTCTTAGCACCTGATGATCCACTTCGTGGCGTCTATATTGTTTATGGATGGCTCGGATGGTTGCAAGAAGGTTTGTTAGCAGCGCTTATGGATGAGAGTTAGGATACGACTCTTATGTCACTAACTATTTCTAGAGCTTTCGTTGATGCAATTATTGAGCAATCTCGTGCTGAATATCCAGATGAATGCTGTGGCGTAATTCTTGGGCCAATTGGTAAGGGCTCGCCAGAACGGCTAAAGCCGATGATTAATGCGGCGCACTCACCAACTTTCTACGAATTTGATCCAAAGGATTTATTGGCGCTCTATCGTGAAGTAGACGATAACGATGAGGAAATTGTCGTCATTTATCACTCACACACTGAGACCGAAGCCTTTCCATCCCGCACGGATATCGCATATGCCGGCGAACCTGGTGCGCACTATGTTTTGGTCTCTAGTCGCAAAGAGATTGCACCTGCAATTGAATTCCGTTCTTTCCGAATAATCGATGGAGTTGTAACCGAGGAAGAAGTTTCAATTACCGATTAACGCAAATCTTGGCCATAATAAGGGCATGAGCATCGATGTACGTATCCCAACAATTCTTCGTCCATTTACCAAGGATCAAAAAGCAGTAACTGCAACCGGTACAACGCTTAGCGCGGTTATCTCAGATCTCGATGCGCAATACCCAGGAATTGGCGATCGCCTCCTTGAAAATGGTGCGCTTCGCCGCTTTATTAATATCTATGTAAATGATGAAGATGTGCGCTTTCTCGGAAGTTTAGAAGCGCCAGTTAAAGATGGTGATTCAGTAACAATTCTTCCTGCTGTCGCTGGCGGTTAAATTGTCGCGTTACGAATCACTTGAGGCATCGGTAGGAAATACTCCGCTAATCGGTCTACCTCGACTTTCTCCTGCGCCAAACGTTCGCCTTTGGGCGAAGATGGAAGATCGCAATCCAACGGGATCGATTAAAGATAGAACAGCGATCTCAATGATTAACGAAGCTGAAAAAAGTGGCCAGTTGAAACCTGGCGCAACAATTTTGGAACCAACTAGCGGTAACACTGGTATCTCACTTGCGATGGCAGCAAAGGTTCGCGGATATAAATTAATTTGCGTAATGCCAGAGAACACGAGTCCAGAGCGTCGCCAACTCCTTGAGATGTGGGGCGCAAAGATAATTTCATCTCCTGCTGCCGGAGGTTCTAACGAAGCGGTGCGCGTTGCCAAAGAGTTAGCGGCGCAAAATCCTGAATGGGTTTTTCTCTATCAATATGGAAACCCAGCAAATACCAAGGCGCATTACGAAGGCACTGGTCCGGAAATATTTAAAGATCTACCAACTGTTACGCACTTTGTGGCAGGACTTGGAACAACCGGAACTTTGATGGGCGCAGGTCGCTATCTACGTGAGCAGAACCCCGATGTACAAATCATCGCGGCAGAACCACGTTACGGAGAAGTTGTTTACGGGCTAAGAAATATTGATGAAGGTTTTGTTCCAGAGCTATATGACGCATCTGTTCTGACTCGTCGCTTTTCAGTAGGAGCAGAAGATTCAGTTCGTCGCGTGCGCGAGCTACTTGAGGTCGAAGGAATTTTCGCCGGTATATCAACGGGTGCAATTTTGCATGCAGCGATTGCGATGGCTAATGAAGCCCTTGCTGCAGGACGTGATGCAGATATTGCATTTATCGTCTGTGATGCGGGCTGGAAATATCTTTCAACTGGTATTTATGGTTCAGAGATAGAAGAAGCAACCGAAGGGCTCGACGGCACGCTCTGGGCTTAAGGTGCGAGGCGGTAGTCTTGCCCTGTGAGCGATGCACCAATCGGAATATTCGATTCAGGGGTCGGCGGTTTAACCGTCGCACGTGCAATTCTCGACCAACTTCCAAATGAATCTACGCTCTATGTTGGTGATACTGCGCGCGGTCCATACGGTCCAAGACCGCTAGCTGAGGTTCGCACCTTTGCACTTGAAACTCTTGATTATTTAGTTGAGCAAGGTGTAAAAGCTTTGGTAATTGCTTGCAACACTGCAAGCGCTGCGATGTTACGTGATGCGCGTGAGCGTTACTCCGTTCCAGTAATTGAAGTGATTCAACCTGCGGTACGCCGCGCAGTTGCAGCAAGTCGAACTGGTCGCATCGGTGTAATTGGTACACGTGCAACTATTGATTCAAAGGCTTACCTAGATGCGTTCGCAGCCGCTCCGCAGTTGGAGATAACTTCTATCGCCTGCCCACTATTTGTGGAGTTTGTAGAGCGCGGTGAAACTTCTGGCGAAGCAATTACCAAGGTCGCTCGCGAATATTTGAAGCCAGTTATGGATGCCGATGTCGACACCTTAGTTTTAGGTTGCACTCACTATCCGCTATTAACAGGCGTAATTTCCTATGTAATGGGCAATAACGTCTCACTTGTATCTAGCGCCGAAGAGACTGCAAAAGATCTCTATAGAACTCTGGTTGAAAACTCATTACTTCGCGCACCTTCTTCTACGCCGGCAACACATCGTTTCTTGGCAACGGGGGATTCAGCTGCCTTTGAAGTTCTAGCTCGTCGTTTCCTGGGACCTGAAGTGGGTTCTGTTCAACATATAAATAGCCTCAAATAAATCCAAATAAATAGAATGGAAGTACATGGCACGCAACGACGGAAGAAGTAATGACCAACTTCGCGAAATTAAAATCACTCGCAAGTGGTTAGATCATGCCGAAGGTTCAGTGCTCGTTGAATTTGGAAAGACTCGCGTTCTCTGCGTCGCCTCATTTACTCCAGGCGTTCCACGTTGGTTAAAGGATTCTGGAAAGGGCTGGGTAACTTCGGAATATGCGATGTTGCCACGTGCAACTCACACACGCTCTGATCGCGAAAGCGTTAAGGGCAAGCTCGGCGGACGCACTCAAGAAATTTCTCGTCTAGTAGGTCGCTCACTTCGTGCGATTGTAGATATGAAGGAACTTGGCGAAAATACAATTGTTATCGACTGCGATGTTCTACAGGCAGATGGTGGAACACGCACTGCTGCAATTACCGGTGCATATGTGGCACTTGCTGATGCAATTTCTTGGGCGAAGTCACAAGGCCATATCAAGGCAGATTCCAAACCACTTAGCGATTCTGTTGCTGCGGTCTCTGTCGGAATCATCGATGGAGTTCCAATGCTCGATCTTTGCTACGAAGAAGATGTTCGCGCAGATACCGATATGAATGTGGTCTGCAGTGGAGATGGACGCTTCATTGAAGTTCAGGGAACTGCAGAAGGCGTGCCATTTGATCGCAACTTACTTGATTCACTTCTTGATCTCGCAGTCGCTGGCTGTGTAGCACTAGGTGAAATACAGAAAGCTGCTTTAGCAAAGTGAATTTATTCAAGTGAGTTCTAACCAAACTCCCCATAAATTACTTCTGGCTACACGCAATAAAGGCAAGATCGAAGAGTTTCGTCGCATCCTGGAAGATATTGCTGCAGGGCAGATTGAATTAGTTGGCCTTGATCAATTTCCTAACCTTCATGATGTTGATGAAACCGGTTCAACCTTTGAAGAAAATGCTTTATTAAAAGCGCGCGAGATGTGTGAAGCATCAGGAATTCCAGCGATCGCAGATGACAGCGGGCTTTGTGTTGATTACTTAAACGGTGATCCCGGAATTTTCTCGGCTCGCTGGGCGGGAAGCCACGGTGATGACAAAGCAAACACTGCAAAGGTATTGGCCTCACTTGCAGATGTTCCAGATGAGAAACGCAGCGCGCACTTCACTTGCGTTGCTGCCCTTGCCTTGCCCGATGGCCGTACCCATGTTGAAGAAGGAAAATTCGAAGGTTGGATTCTGCGTGAGCCGATTGGGGATCAGGGATTTGGCTACGATCCAATTTTCCGCCCCGATGGTTATTCAATATCTAGCGCGCAAATGAGCGCGGAGGAGAAGGATGCGATAAGCCATCGCGGAAAATCACTCCGCGCTATCGCACCTCATGTCATCAATTTGCTCAACTCCCTAGGCTAAACTTGGCCTATACGAGTTAGTTCAAACCCTGATCGTTTCCAATTTTCAAAGGAGTCACATCGTGGCAGTAAAGAAGAAAGCACCGGCTAAGAAGAAGGCCGCAGCTAAAAAAGTTGTTAAGAAGGTAGCGAAGAAGGCTCCAGCGAAGAAGAAGGCCGCTGCTAAAAAGGTTGTAAAGAAGGCGGCGAAGAAAGCGCCTGCTAAGAAGAAGGCCGCTGCTAAAAAGGTTGTAAAGAAAGCGGCGAAGAAGGCTCCTGCGCGCAAGAAGAGTGCAGTAAAGAAATCTGCAGCCAAGAAGTCATCTTCTGCAAATAGTTTAGTTATTCCTCCAGTACCAGTTGGTGGCGTAAAGCGTCCATCAGCGGTAAATGTTTCTACAACACCAGTTGCTAAGCCAGCACCAGCGGCTAAGCCAAGTGCAGCGCCAAAGCAATCAACTTCACCACGCGTTTTGATCGCAGCAATGATCGGTATCGCACTTCTAGCAATCGTTGTTATCTCACGTCCAGCATCAGATGGCGATGACGTTGCACCTGTTGCATCAGCATCAGCTACTGCAACGGAGTCAGCAGCGCCAGAGATGTCTGAAGAGGCAACACCAGAAGCAACTGAGTCAGCTGCAACAGGTGAAGCAGTTTCTGTAGTTGAAGCGCCAGGTCGCTTTATCGGAAACTGGAAAGATTCATCTAAATCAGTAATGGTTATTACATGGAAAGCGCCAGCAGCAACTGCTGGTCTAACTGGTTACAAGTTTGAAGTTCGTTCAGGAATGGGCGAATGGAAAGAATCAGGTGTGCTTCCAGCAGATCAACTATCAATTGAATTCACAAAAGGTTCAACTGATGGTTCAACATCATTCCGAGTTTCATCAATGTACTCAGATGGTCAGATCGCAACTGCCAAGGCATTTGGATTCGCCGGTCAGTTCGAATAATTCCAATCAAATAATTACTGGAGAAAATAACCCTCACCAATTCGGTGGGGGTTATTTTTTTATCCCTATTAATTATGTATTACTAAAGTATTACTAGAGTTGAGTTTCGATAGCTGCTACATAGGCGCGAACACCGGCTGGCACAAGGTGCACACCATCGGGAGCGAAGTACTCGGTTCGGCCTTGAGATATCTGATCCCATGGAATTACCGAGATATTTGGATAGTTAGCTGCGACTTCGCTAATCAAAGCGTTATTAGCCTCTTTCCAAGGCCGTGGAACTGCTGTGTTAACCACGATTGCCTTGGGTGCAGATTTAACAGCTTCAAAGATCTCGACGACTTGTTCGCGAGTCAACGAATTGTTATTTCCCAGATTGAAGATAACCGTTGAGTTCAAAACCTTTGGACCATCAACCTTCATCACATCAAGCAGTTCAGGTGCTTGGCGCCCAACCCGCGCATTTATCAGCGCTATCGGGTGCTTATCTTCGATCTCAGATCTAATTCCTAGAATTACCGAATCGCCTGTTACCCATAGGCCAGGTTCAGAACTATCTACAACAGTCGTAATCGGTTTATTGGCATCCTTAAGTAACTGCGCTAAATCTTTATTCTTATTATCAATTTCTACAAGGGCGTTAACAGAGACAGTTGCAGAGAGAAGCAGTATTAAAGATGAGATTAACCAGACGCCGATCTTCTGCCTTCTGCGCACATAAGGAGTGCGGTACTTCATGCCTTTAAACCAATAGGCAACTGCGCCACTTCTAATTGGTAGTTCTACTAGGCGCAAAGAGATGTCGGCTAAGGCGAGTACGACCAAGATGCGCAAGGTAAAGAGCGCCCAATCTTCTCCATCTAGATCAACTTGTGGGCGCGAGATTTGGAAGATTACCCAGTGCCATAAATAGATTGCATATGAGCGCTCACCTATCCAAAGGAGAACACGATTACGCAAGAGGGGTGCAAAGCGAGATGCGGGATGCACAATAGAAATCAGAATTGCGGTGCCAAAGATTCCCGCTAAAGGAAAAGCGATTCGGTAAAGGGCAGGTTTTGATTCATCAATAAGTAAGAATGTTGCCAAGATTCCGAGGAATCCAAAGACTCCGATTCCGTCGATAAAATCTTGCGCTCTACGACTAACTTCAGGACGGAAATTCTGGGGGATCCAACTAACAGCAAGTGCTGCACCTAAGAAGAGGCCGATGCTGTGGGTATCGGTACCAAAGTAGATATGGCTTACCTTTGAAGTATTTGTGGCATCTACTTGGAAAGAGACCAACATCAAGACGATTCCTGAAGTCATGGCAATTACTAGCGCTGCAATGGAAATCAATTTCTTACCGAAGAAGCGCAGTACCAAGAGCAGAATTAGCGGCCAGATTAAGTAGAACTGAGCCTCAACTGCCAGCGACCACGTGTGTTGAAGAAGTGGTGGACGTCCACTGCTTTCAAAGTAATCCTGCTCGTTAAAGACGAGCCACCAGTTCATGCCCCCGAAGATCGAGAACGGGGCATCGGTTAAGAATTTCTTAGTTGTATCTGGCGCCCAAAGCCCAACGACAATTGAGGTCACGATCAACATGAATAAAAGAGGCGGTAGCAATCGGCGAATACGCGCCATGTAAAAATCGCGCAGATCTAAACCACCGCGCTGCTGAATTGAATCAAGAAGTAAACGAGTAATTACATAGCCTGAGATAACAAAGAAGAGATCTACTCCAAGAAATCCACCAGGTATCCATTCGATCCCAAGGTGATAAAGCATTACCGCAATTACTGCGACAGCGCGCAGACCATCAATTGCAGGGATGTACTGGATACCGCGTTTGGTAGCCATATTAATTACCGACGCTTGGCTGGTTTTTTCTTAGTAGCGCGCTTTTTAGGTGCAGATTTCTTAGCCGGTGCAGCAAGCGCCGGTTTAGTTCGCTGGCTAATAACTTTCTTTGGACCAGTATCAATTACTGTGTTATCTGCATTTAAGTTTTCATTTACGCTCTTGTGAAGATTGGCAAGTCTTTCAAATGCTGAATCTAAGCGAGTGCGGCTCTGTGCGATCGCTTGTTCGGCAGAATCTAAGGATTGGGTCTGGATTTTGTAGAGGCGCTCTGCTTCAGCGATAACGCCACTTAACCATTGGCGATATTCAGCGACTTCACCAGTTGCCGCAACGATGATGCGCTCACCTTCGCGACGCGCTGCTTGGGCTAGAGCTGCTGCTTCGCGACGTTTTTCATCAAAGATTGATTGTGCTTCGCGCTCGACTGAAGAAAGTCTTTCTGCCGCTTCTGCTTCTGCCGCAGTGATGTACTTACGTCCGCGAGCTTCTGCGCCAGATAAAATTGTGCGCGCTTTAGTTTCGGCGCCTTCGATGGCATCTTTTGCCTGACGAGTTGCTTCAAGAACAACGCGCTCTGATGATGCAAAGGCTTTTGACTCGCGAGCTTGCGCTGACTTGATCATCGACATCGCAGTCTCGGTTGCGAGAATTTCAAACTCTTCCTTGCTTAAGGAAGTGATATCGCGACGTGAGCGAAGGTCATTGAGTTGTGATTCGAGTTCGCGGATGCGATCTACCGAACTTGGAGCAGAGCTTTCGCTCTCTTTAAATCCAACCCAATTAAGGAACGAGTTTTTCTCAGCCATGTGCCTAGATTAGGGCAAAGGGTGGAAAGTTTAAAAGTGGGGTGACTTAGTCGCGGTATATCGCGAAGGAGACGGCGAGGTACTGCGAGACCCAAGCGGCGAGCACGAATATATGGAAAAGCTCATGGAAACCAAAGTACGTTGCGGCTCTGCCCGGACGCTTTAGCGCATAGAAGATCGCTCCAATTGAATAGAGCAATCCACCGATGATTATCGGAAGTAGAACCCAGAGGCCACCTTCTTTATAGAGCTGCGGCGTATAGATAATGGCAACCCAGCCCAGGAGCAGATAGTTGGCAACATATAACCAACGGGGCGCACCAACCCAGAAGATGCGTAGTGCAACGCCCAATAGCGCGCCAACCCAGACAACGCTAAGCAAGATTATTTGATCGTTTCCTTCAAGTAGCGTGACCGCGAAGGGAGTGTAAGAGCCTGCGATCAACAAGTTGATGTTGGCATGATCCCAACGACGCCAAATCTTTTTCTTGGCAGGTGACCAAGGAACGCGGTGATAAATCGCGGAAACGCTAAAGAGCATAATCGCGGTGATTGAATAGAGAGCAACCGCAAATTTTAGTGAGTTCTTACTTAATATAAATAAAACTAGCGAAGCGATAATTACTACAGGGGTCGCGGCTAAGTGGAACCAGCCACGTAACTTCGGTGGCGCTACTGCCGCTAACTTCTCGCGCTCGCTAGCTTCTTTACTCATGTATCAACACTACGCTTTGCGAACGAGTTTTAGGTCTCGCACCGATTTAACGGAAAGCGCGGCCAGGGCTGCGGTCAAAGTTAACGCTCCAGTTATGTAGAGCATTGTGCTAACTCCAAAAAGTTCTGCCAAAGGGCCTGCCGCTGCAATTCCTAGAGGAGATAGACCAAAGGAGCCAAATGCGTCATAAGCCACAACGCGTGAGTATGACTCTTCTGGGATATGAGATTGCAGTGAAGTATTCCAAACAACCATAAAGATATCGATTGCGATTCCGGCAAGAAATGCGCAAATCAGCGAGATCCAAAGGGGAGTGCTCAGCGCGAGCGAGAAATCCCAAATTGCCGTTGCCGAGATAATCAACATCGCAAAGAGCAGCGGACGGCCGAAGTGAACTTTAAGGGAAATCACGCTCCCGATAAGCATGCCTGTAGTTAGAGCAGCAAGGTTAAATGACCAGAATTGCGGCCCATTATCGAACTTGGAGAAATTCAATGGCCCTAAAATCTGCAATAGAGATTCATATGCAACATTAATAATGGCAAAAGCAACCACAACAGTAACTACCCATGAGCGGGAGATAAATTCACGCCAGCCTGATTTGAGATCTTGGAAAACAGTATTCACATTCTGGCGCACGATCGTTGGTAGATCTAGATTCCAAACAATAATCCCGGCGATAAAGAAGGAGATTGCATCAACCAAAAGCGCCCAACCCGAACCAAAAGCGGTAACTAAAATTCCACCTAAGAGCGCACCTGCTACATAACCAATATTTGTGGTTAGCGCGATTACTGCATTGCCGTGCTGCAACTTCTCTTTCGGTAACACTTCTGGAAGGACTCCTGACATGGCTGGCCACCAGAGGGCGTTTAAAACTCCGAAGAGTGCGCCCATCAACGCTAAAAGTAGGACGCTAGAGCTATTAACAATTAATGAGATTGCGCTAATTGCCGCGAAGGCGCTTCCAATAACATCGGCGCCACCGACAATCCGGTTTCGTTTAAATCGGTCGCCAACAACTCCGCCAAATAGCATTAAGGCGATCATCGGAAACATGCGCGCGGCCATCACGATGCTTAGATCTTTTGCTGTGGCACCTGGCAGGGCTAAGACCCCGAAGGCCAGTGCGACCGGCGAAATGCCATTTCCCACATTTGAGATAAAGCGCGAGGCGGCCAAGGCGGTAAAGCCCGGATGGGAGTGGAGGTCTTGTAGCTCGCGGCGCATCTGGCAAGCCTAACTGTGAGGGGGCTGGGGAGTAGTTGTTCGGGTGATTGCCCCAGTTGAGGTCCAAATTGAGCGTGATTTTCCGAATTTTTTGGAAAAAACCTGAAAAATACCGCCGAGTATTGATGCAAATCGCTCGCAGTAGGTTCAGACTATTACCACCAGAGTGAGTGGATGTGGTTCCTCGAGGACTTCATCGATTTAGCACTGGCTTCTCGGGCCGAATGGTCCTTGAAGTATTAAGCACCCCATGGAGGCTTATTTACATGTTAACCCTAACCGCAAATCAGTGGAACCTGGTCTATAACGTATTCTCGTTTGGACTTGTTTCAATGCTTGCTTGCACAATTTATACCCTTGTTTCACAGGCTCGCGTACTGCCTAAGTACCGCAATGCTCTCGTTATGTCATCAATGGTTACATTCATTGCTGGCTACCACTACTGGAGAATCTTTAACTCATTCTCAGAATCATCTGAAGGAATGGCAGTTAAGGTTTCTGGAGACCAGGGTGCATTCAATGAGGCATACCGTTATGTTGACTGGCTACTAACTGTTCCTCTACTTCTTGTTGAAGTAATTGCAGTGCTTGCACTTGCAAAGGAAGTTTCAAAGTCACTCATCATGCGTTTGGTTCCAGCATCAGCTGCGATGATCGCACTTGGCTACCCAGGTGAAATCTCAAACGACCAGAACACACAGATCCTTTACGGTGTTCTTTCAACACTTCCATTCCTCTACATCCTCTATGTCTTGTTCGTAGAGCTTGGTAAGTCACTTGATCGCCAACCAGAAGGCGTTGCAGCAACCGTTGGTCGCTTGCGTCTCCTTCTTATCGCGACATGGGGCGTATACCCAGTTTCATACATTCTTGGTATGGGCGAAGGTATGGCATCAGCAGATCAGTTCGTTGGCGTACAGGTTGGTTACACAATCGCTGACGTTCTAGCTAAGTGCGTATTCGGTCTAACAATCTTGAAGATCGCTCGCATGAAGTCAATGGCTGAAGGCATGAAGGACGATCACTAATCGTCTGAAATAGTTAAAATTAGAGGGGCGTCGGGAAACCGGCGCCCCTTTAATATTTGTAGGATAGATACATGACAAATTCACCCATCTCAAAGTACGCGCTAAATAATTACCGAATGGCGAGTTATCTACTCTTCGCTATCGGGCTAATTAATTTGCGTTATCAAACAGGTAAAGATGGAGTTTTGGTAAATAGCGCAGCGGTTTTCATTCCGGGATTTATCGCGCTCTCACTAACCTTTATTAAGGGCGCACATGGGTTCTTGGCTAAGCGCGAAGTAATGGTGGCGCTAGGAGTAATTGGTGGAGTCTTGGTTGCTTGGGCCATTACTAACTAGCCCATAGTTTCCAAGTTATTTACGACTAGTTACCTTCTGAAGGAGATATCGCTCTTCTTCATCGCGGTAATCAATATGCGAATCGCATTTGGTCCCATGCCATGCAAATCCTTTATCGCATCTAGCGAGTATTTTCTTAGATCACTTACCTTGTAAAGACCCTCATCAATTAACGCTCTGCGGGCTGGGGCGGCTAACCCAAGTTCGCGCCATGCTCCGTCAACTTCGGCATACGCATCTAAATCAACTTCTCCGCCGGTCACGCCACAACGGTTCTGCGCTTTTTCAGCCTTTCGTTGGGCGGCTGCGCGCATAGCTTCGCCCCGCAGCTTCTTTATCTTTGCTGGAGATTGCTTAGCCATAAATAAATGGACCTTCTTTAAATCTTAAATAAAAACTCTGGTGCGGGAGGCGGGACTTGAACCCGCACGCCGAAGCACAAGTTCCTAAGACTTGCGTGTCTGCCATTTCACCACTCCCGCTGGAGCGTCATGAGAATGTTACAAAAAACTCATGTACTGGAACATAGGTTAGAGGTAAGTTCGCCTTATACAAAATTTCGGGTTTTCGCCCGTACAGCGCGCTCATGCAGCGAAGAAGTGAGGAAGTTACATGTCATTGACTCCAACCCCTGCGGATAAGTTCACCTTCGGACTTTGGACCGTCGGCTGGCAAGCGCGCGATCCATTCGGTGATGCCACTCGTGGTGCGCTCGACCCGGTTCGCACAGTTAATGAACTCGCAGCACGCGGTGCGTATGGAGTTACTTTTCATGATGATGATTTGATTCCATTCGGCAGTGATGATGCATCACGTCGCGGTCACATAGATCGTTTTAAGAAGGCGCTTGCCGAAACTGGAATGCAAGTTCCAATGGCGACAACTAACCTCTTCTCACATCCAGTATTTAAAGATGGCGCATTTACCAGCAACGATCGCGATATTCGTCGTTACGCACTTCGTAAAGCGATGCGCAATATCGAGCTCGCTGTCGAACTTGGTGCGCATACTTATGTTTGTTGGGGCGGACGCGAAGGCGCTGAATCAGATGCAGCAAAGGATGCCTACGTTGCACACGAGCGCATGCGCGAAGCATTTAACGTGCTTAGCCAATATGTTTTAGATAATGGTTACAAGATTAAATTTGCGATCGAACCAAAGCCAAATGAACCGCGTGGCGATATTTTCTTGCCAACAATTGGCCACGCACTTGCATTTATCTACACTCTTGATCACCCAGAACTTGTTGGCCTTAACCCAGAAGTTGGCCACGAACAAATGGCGGGACTTAACTTTGTTCACGGAATCGCGCAGGCGCTCTGGCAGAAGAAGTTATTCCATATTGATCTAAATGGTCAGCACGGTCCAAAGTTCGATCAAGATTTGGTATTTGGCCATGGCGATCTAAAGTCAGCGTTCTTCCTTGTTGAACTGCTTGAGCGCTACAAGTACGACGGTCCAAAGCACTTTGATTACAAGCCAGGTCGCACCGAAGATGACAAGGGCGTTTGGGATTCTGCAACCGCAAATATGCGCACATATTTAGCGCTAAAGGATCGCGCAACTGCCTACCGCAACGATCCACGCGTTATCGCTGCACAGAAAGATTCCAACATTCCAGGGCTTACTGAAAACACTATGGGCGCTGGTGAAAGTTGGAAGGATCTTTCTAAAGATTCATTCGATGTTGAAGCAGCCGGCGCACGTGGTTATCAGTACGAAGCCCTTAATCAGCTCGCTCTAGAGCACCTAATGGGGTTCGGAAAGTAATTCGCTGCGCAGGGTAACCTTGCCCTGTGAGTTCACATTCGGATCTACTAGCTGCCCAAATTCAGGCGGCAATCTCGCACGCCATTGAGCGTGGAGATTTGATCGGAACTGTTCCTGCCACCATCCCTTTGGAGCGACCAAAGAATCGCGACCATGGTGATTACGCATCTTCTATTGCGCTGCAACTAGCCAAGCCCGCCGGAAAGAACCCGCGCGAAGTCGCAGAGTTACTTAAGAAAGATTTAGAGAAACTTCCTGAAGTTTCCTCCGTTGATATTGCAGGTCCTGGCTTTATCAACATCAAATTAAATCGCGCCAGCCAAGCAGATTTAGTGCGCACAATTTTGAGCGCAAAAGAAAGTTATGGAAAAGGCACAGCGCTTGCGGGCGTAAAGATCAACCTCGAATTTATCTCTGCCAATCCCACTGGCCCACTGCACTTAGGGCACACACGTTGGGCAGCAGTTGGCGATGCACTTGGTCGCGTATTAAGTGCAGCAGGTGCAGAAGTAGTTCGTGAATTTTATATAAATGACCGCGGAAACCAGATGGATCTCTTCGGACAATCTGTGCAAGCTGCAGCTCTTGGCCAACCAATTCCCGAAGATGGTTACCAAGGTGAATACATCGCAGATTTGGCTAAGGAAGTTCTGGCTGAGAACCCTGAGATAATTAAATTAGAGGGCGAATCACGTTTAGTTGCATTCCGCGAAGCTGCTTACAAATTACAACTTAAGGACCAGCAGCGAGTTCTAGATACATTTAACACTCACTTTGATGTCTGGTTCTCAGAACGCAGCTTGCACGATGGTGGAAGCGTCGAACATGGTCTAGAAAAATTACGCGCCCAAGGACATGTCTTTGAATTAGATGGTGCAACATGGCTGCGAACAACTGACTTTGGCGACGATAAAGATCGAGTACTAGTTAAGGCAAATGGCGATCTAACTTACTTCTCATCAGATACCGCTTATTACATCAATAAGCGCGAACGCGGTTTCGATATCTGCATCTACATGCTGGGCGCAGATCACCACGGCTATATCCATCGCCTAAAGGCAACGGCAGCTTGTGCTGGCGACAACCCTGAATACAACATCGATGTCTTAATTGGTCAGTTGGTAAAGATCATGGAAGGCGGCGAAGAAGTAAAACTCTCTAAGCGCGCTGGAACAATTATTACTCTGGAAGAGCTTGTAGAAAAAGTTGGCGTTGATGCAGCTCGTTACACGCTGATTCGCTACCCAGTTGATACTCCGATGGTTATGGATCTCGATATTTTAAAGCGAAATACAAACGAGAACCCGGTTTATTACGTGCAGTATGCCCACGCGCGTATTGCTGCTGTTCTGCGCAACGCTGCCGAACTAAATATTGCCAGCGGTTTAGATAACTTTGATCCGGCACAACTTTCCCATGATCGCGAGAACGAACTTCTTGGATCGCTCGCCGAATTCCCACGAATCGTCGCTAGCGCCGCCGAACTCCGCGAACCACATCGCATCGCACGTTACCTTGAAGAGTTAGCTGGGGTTTATCACGGCTTCTACGCAGATTGCCGGGTATTGCCAATGGGGGATGAGCCAGCTACTGCGCTGCATAGCGCCCGACTTAATTTATGTGCGGCAACTCTGCAAGTACTGAAGAATGGTCTTCTCTTACTTGGCGTTAGCGCGCCGGAGCGGATGTAGCTATGTGGTCGAAGAATGTTTCTTTCACAAATGGAGAACTTCACTTATCAGGCATCCCTGCAACAAAGTTGGCGCAAGATTTCGGTACACCAGCATTCTTTATTGATGAAGATGATTTCCGCACTCGCGCAAGCGCTTGGAATAACGCGCTACGCGATGAGTTTGGTTCGCACGCAGGCACTGTTTACTACGCAGCAAAGGCCTTTATCTCTACAGCAGTAGCGACTTGGGTTAAGGAGTGCGGAATCGGAATCGATGTCTGCACTGGTGGCGAATTAGCGGTTGCACTCGCTGGTGGTATTGATCCACAGAAGATTGAAGTACATGGAAACAATAAATCGGTTTCAGAGATAGATCGCGCAGTAAGCGTGGGCGTTAAGACAATTGTTATGGATTCAATCCATGAAATTGATCGCGTGGCCACCGTTGCCCGCAGCCATAAGAAAGTACAAGGCGTCATGTTGCGCCTTACTCCAGGTATTCAGGCACATACCCACGAATCAATCTCTACCGCCCATGAAGATGTGAAGTTTGGTTTCTCTATCGCCAGCGGCGCTGCTTGGGCGGCGGTCGAAAAAGTCTTAAGCCACCCAGAACTTGAACTCCGTGGCTTCCATTCTCATATTGGTTCTCAGATATTTGGCACTGATTCATTCCAGTTGGCTGCAGATCGTTTGATCTCGCTGCTGGCTAAGTACCGCGATGTTTATGGCAGAGAACTTCCTGAACTAGATCTTGGTGGCGGTTACGGAATTGCATATTTGCCAGGCGATGAAACTCTAGAACCCGGTGAGGTAATGCCAGCGCTACGTAGCGCAGTTACTGCATCATGTGAAAAACATAAGTTGAATATTCCAATTATCTCAATAGAACCTGGGCGCGCCATTGTTGGCCCAACAACTTTTACTCTTTATGAAGTTGGCACGACTAAAGATGTGGTTCTCGAAGATGGAAAGACACGTCGTTACATTTCCGTAGATGGGGGAATGAGTGACAATATTCGTCCATCACTTTATGACGCTGAATATCATGCAGTAATTGCCCATCGCGCATCGTCTGCATCGACAGTTAATTCACGCGTTGTCGGCAAGCATTGCGAAACCGGCGACATCGTTATCCGCGAGATTAATTTGCCAAGCGATATCGCACCTGGTGATTTGATTGCGATTCCGGCTACTGGCGCATATGGCCGCAGCATGGCCAGCAATTACAACCATGTGCCGCGCCCACCTGTAGTTGCAGTAAAAGATGGAAAAGCCCGCGTAATTGTCCGCCGTGAAAATGAGGAAGATCTGCTCGCACTTGATGTGAAAGAATAGGCAGATGAGCCCAGCAGATAAACCAGTACGTATCGGCATGCTCGGATGTGGCGTGGTCGGCAGTTCTGTCGCGCGCTTATTGCTAGCCGACACCGCCGAGTTGTCTACTCGCGCCGGTGTAAAGATGGAGCTCTCACGCATCGCAGTTCGCACAATTAAGCCTTACGAGGGTATTAACCCAAGCCTCTTCACAACAGATCCATTCTCGATCGTTAACGATCCTGAGATTGATCTAATCATTGAAGTAATGGGCGGTATCGAGCCTGCGCGCGAATTAATTATGACTGCGATCGAAAATCGTAAATCTGTTGTTACCGCCAACAAAGCGCTACTTGCTAGCCATGGCGCTGAAATGTTTACCGCTGCCTATGCCAAAGGTGAAGATATTTACTACGAAGCATCTGTCGCTGGTGCGATCCCAATTATTCGTCCGATGCGTGACTCACTTGCTGGCGATTTCGTAACTCGTTTAATGGGAATCGTAAATGGAACAACAAATTACATCTTGACCAAGATGCATGAAGATGACCGTGAATTCGCTGATGTTTTGAAAGAAGCGCAAGCACTTGGTTATGCCGAAGCGGATCCAACTGCAGATGTTGAAGGCTTTGATGCGGCAGCAAAGGCAGCGATCTTGTCTGGTCTGGCATTCCACACTCGCGTGACTGTTGACGATGTTTACCGCGAAGGTATTTCCAAGATCACTTTGGAAGATGTAAAGATCGCAAAATCCATGGATCACGTAATTAAGTTACTTGCGATCGCAGAGTTAACTCCTGCTGATGAGATTTCTGTACGCGTGCACCCAGTTATGTTGCATAAGAGTCATCCTTTGGCTTCAGTGCGCGATGCTTACAACGCAGTATTTGTCGAAGCTGAATCTGCTGGATCTTTGATGTTCTACGGTCGCGGCGCAGGTGGTGCACCAACTGCCTCAGCAATCTTGGGAGATGTGGTTGCAGTTGCTCGCCACATCGCACTTAACTCAGTAGGCCAGCGCGAAACTGATTATGCAGACCGCGATATCGCACCAATCGAATCAACAAAAACTAAGTTCTTAATCCGCCTAGAAGTTGCTGATAAAGCAGGTGTTTTGGCATCTATCGCCACAACATTTGCAAACCACGGGGTTTCTATTCAGACCGTTAATCAAGCAGGGCGCAATGACGATGCTGAAGTCACAATCGTTACCCACTTAGCTACTGAAGGCGAACTTAAGGCAACAGTTGAGTCTTTGAAGAAGATGGACGCTGTTCAAAATATTTCAAGTGTTATCCGCGTAGAAGGAGCAACAAGCGCATGAGCCTTTTCAAATCGAAGAAATCTGGCGCACATCAATGGCGTGGAGTAATCGAGGAATACCGCGATCGCTTGCCAGTTTCTGCAAAGACCCCCGTTGTCTCACTACGCGAAGGCGGCACACCACTTATCTACGCGTGCTATTTATCTGAACTTCTCGGCAACGATGTCTGGTTAAAGTACGAAGGCATCAACCCAACTGGTTCATTTAAAGATCGCGGCATGACCATGGCTATCTCAAAGGCTGCCGAAGATGGCGCAAAGGCAGTTATCTGCGCATCAACTGGAAATACTTCAGCTAGCGCTGCCGCATATGCAACAAAGGCCGGAATGATCTCTGCAGTACTTATTCCAGCCGGAAAGATTGCAACAGGAAAACTTGCCCAAGCAGTTATTCATGGCGCACAAATTTTGCAGGTAGATGGCAACTTCGATGATTGCCTAACTCTGGCGCGTGATCTTTCAGATAATTACCCAGTTGCACTTGTTAACTCAGTAAATCCATATCGCATTGAAGGACAGAAGACCGCTGCCTTTGAAGTAATCGATATGTTGGGTTACGCCCCAGATATTCACGCACTTCCAGTTGGTAACGCAGGAAATATCACTGCTTACTGGAAGGGCTATAACGAATACCGTAAAGATGGAATCTCAAATTCCTTGCCTCAGATGTATGGCTTCCAAGCAGCTGGTTCTGCACCACTTGTTAAGGGAAAGCCAGTTCTTAAGCCTGAAACAATCGCAACAGCGATTCGCATTGGCAATCCAGCATCTTGGGATCAAGCGATTGAGGCGCGCGATAAATCAGGCGGCGTAATTGATTCAGTTACAGATAAAGAGATCTTGGCGGCATATGCACTTGTTGCTGGAAAAGAAGGCGTATTTGTTGAGCCTTCATCTGCCGCAGGTATCGCAGGCTTAATTAAATATAAGAAGGCTGGCAAATTACCTAAGGGTAAGAAGATCGTAATTACTGTTACTGGCCACGGACTAAAAGATATTTCTTGGGCGCTGGAAAAGTTTGCAAAGCCAAAGATCGTAAAGGTAAACGCTGTAGCTGCTGCAAAGGCGCTAGGACTTAAGTAAAGCCATGGCTAAACCAACTTTTAAAGCCAATCCAATTCAGGTGCAGGTTCCTGCAACTAGCGCCAACCTGGGTCCGGGATTTGATTCATTTGGTTTAGCGCTCGGCATGCACGATCGCTACGTTGCACAAATTCTTGATGATGCCGGACTTGATATCGATGTAACCGGTGAAGGCGCCGATGATGTTCCACGCACAGATAAGAACTTACTTGTTAAGGCGATGTATAAAGGTTTTGATTTCCTTGGCGGAAAGCCAAAGGGCGTTGCCGTTCGCGCACTTAATGTAATTCCACATGGTCGCGGCCTTGGTTCTTCTGCAAGTGCAATCGTTGGCGGACTTTCTCTTGCCCGCGCGCTAGTTCTAACTGGCTCTGACAAGATGAGCGATGAGAAGTTGTTACAGATCGCAACAGAGATGGAAGGCCATCCCGATAACGTTGCAGCAGCCCTCTATGGAAATGCGGTCGTTGCCTGGAAGGAAGAGCAACACGGTAAAGATGTTGCACAAGCGATTTCTTTAAGCGTTGATACTCGCATCCGTGCAATTGCATTTATTCCTGCAACCGCCGTTGCAACTTCAAAGGCGCGCAAAATGCTGCCTGAGACGATTCCACATCGCGATGCGGCGCGTAATTCTGCAAACTCTGCGCTACTGGTACACGCACTTACTTTGCGCCCAGATCTGCTCTATCGCGCAACTGAAGATTTCCTGCATCAGTCTTATCGCGCAGAAGCGATGCCAGCATCATTTGCCTTATTAACTAAGTTGCGCGCTGCAGGAGTTGCCTCATTTATCTCTGGCGCGGGCCCAACTGTCCTTGCCTTGCACACTGGCACCGAGGCAGATGTTGCTGAATTAAGTAGAGCTGCAGGTTCGAAATTTGAGGCGAAATCCCTAGAGATTTCGCGTACTGGAGCAACGATCCTCTAAGCCAAGTGAGTTTTGCCGCTCGTAGCCGTATGGTGCTATGGTTATCCCACTTGCTAGTGCCGGAAGTTACGGTGAAAGTCGGCAGGTAATAAATCCAAATCAACAGGCTTTTTGCTGTTACGAACTCAAACTCGTAATCGAAGCCCCAAATGAAAAGATAGAGATGACAGATCAAGATCAGGAAGTAACGCCAGTACGCTCAAATTCACCAGAGCTTGCCGCGATGAGTCTTCCAAAGTTAAAAGAAGTTGCTGCACAGCTCGGTATCGATGGCGCTGCAAAGTTAAAGAAGGATGCGCTCGTAACCGCAATCGCTGATCTACAGGCAGCAAACCGCGAAGCCGCAAAGGCCGAACGCGAAGCCCGCCGCGAAGCGCGCAATGCAAAGAAGAATTCCAATCGTGAAAACGCGAACAACTCATCAAACTCAGCTAACGATTCAGATGACGATGGCGAAGAAAACGTGAACGATAACGGACCACGCGATAACGATCGTGGCTTTGGTGGACGCGACCGCGGTCGTGGCCGTGATCGCAACCGTGGCCGTGATCGCAACCGTGATCGTGGACAACGCGAAGAGCGCGAGCCTGTAATTGGCGAAGATGATGTTCTAGTTCCTGTTGGCGGCCTAGTCGACATCATGGATAACTATTCATTTATCCGCACCGGTGGCTACCTACCTGGTCCAAACGATGTCTATGTTTCACAGCAGCAAGTACGCAAGTACGGGCTTCGCAAGGGCGATGTTGTTACAGGCCAAGTGCGTCAGGCGCGCGAAGGCGAACAACGCCAGAAGTACAACCCACTAATTACCCTTGAAACAATAAATGGAGTAACTCCTGAAGAAGCGCGCGGACGCGTTGAATTCGGCAAGTTAGTTCCGTTATACCCACAAGAGCGTCTGCGTCTTGAGACCGAACCAAACATTCTTACTACTCGCGTTATCGATCTGATTGCGCCAATCGGTAAAGGCCAGCGCGGACTTATCGTTTCGCCTCCAAAGGCCGGTAAGACCATGGTCTTGCAATCAATTGCAAATGCGATCACTACAAATAATCCAGAGTGTCACTTAATGGTTGTTCTAGTTGATGAGCGCCCAGAAGAAGTTACCGATATGCAGCGCTCTGTTAAGGGTGAAGTAATCGCATCAACATTCGATCGTCCAGCCGATGATCACACCACAATTGCAGAGCTCGCTATTGAGCGCGCAAAGCGTTTGGTTGAACTCGGTCACGATGTAGTCGTTCTCCTTGACTCTATTACTCGTCTAGGTCGCGCCTACAACATCGCAGCACCTGCATCAGGTCGCATCCTTTCGGGTGGTGTTGATTCAGCTGCTCTATATCCACCAAAGAAGTTCTTCGGTGCCGCACGTAATATTGAAGATGGCGGATCGCTAACAATTCTTGCAACTGCACTTGTTGATACCGGTTCACGTATGGACGAAGTTATCTTCGAAGAGTTCAAGGGCACCGGAAATATGGAGCTCATCCTCGATCGCAAGATGGCCGATAAGCGCATCTTCCCTGCTGTTAACGTTGTTGCATCAGGTACTCGTAAGGAAGAAATTCTTATGGGAACTGAAGAACTCAACATTGTCTGGAAGTTACGCCGCGTGCTTCATGCACTTGAACCACAAGCAGCGCTTGAGTTGTTGCTTGAGAAGATGAAGGGCACTAAGTCCAACGTCGAGTTCTTGATGCAGATCCAGAAGACCACTTCTGGTCCAAACGAGGGCTAATTTCTTAACTTTCACCGCCTGACCGCAAGGCTTTCACAAAGCCTTCACAAGGTGGCAGCGCAATATCTCCATATCAGCCAAAGCCACACGGGCCGGCGAATACGGAGGCAGTCAATGTTTACTTCAAAGAAGATTCTCGCAGGCGCACTAGTAGCGGCTTCACTTTTTGGTGGAGTTTCATCAGCAACAGCAGCAGATACAAAAGATGCTGCAGTTGCACGTGCGCAAGCACAAGCAACATTTAGAGCGCAGATGGATACCTATGTAACCGCTCATCGCGCAATCATTGATGCCCGTCGTGCAGCCGGTGCAAAAGCTCTTGCAGATTTCCAAGCAGCGCTTGCAAACGTCACAACTGATGCACAACTCCAAGCAGCAAAAGATGCGCGCAAGAGTGCAAACGCTGCAGCAGATGCAACAGCAAAGGCAGCGATCGCAGCGCTAGTAAAGCCAGTTAAACCTGCTAAGCCAGTGAAGGCTTCACCAACAGCGGCTCCAAAGGCCTAACTCTTTCCCCCGAAAGGGTGGAAGCCGCAAAATCCGTGCTGCGTGCGCACGGATTTTGCGGTTTTCTCTTTTCGCGAGAGTATTAGCGCCTAGCCATACCGAATGGCATAAGTGGCCCTGGTTCACCGTTTATCGCGGACCCAGACATAGATGAAGGAATATAAAAATGAAGAAAGATATTCACCCAGAATATAAAGAGACCCAAGTAACTTGTGGTTGCGGCGAAAAGTTTGTTACTCGCTCAACAGTTGCCAGCGGATCTATCTACGTTGAAGTTTGTTCAGTCTGCCACCCGTTCTACACAGGCAAGCAGCGCATACTCGATACTGGTGGACGCGTCGCTAAGTTCGAAGAGCGTTTCGGTAATAACTCTAAATCAAAGAACGCCGCGCCTTCCAAGTAGCTTTCTTAAAAGACCGCATCGCAACCCAATGAGGTTGCGGCGCGGTCTTTTTATTTCTTAAAGTTATTTACTACTAGCAAAACTAGAAATACAACGAAGACAACGAAGAAAGGAGAAGCCAAATGGCAAAAGATAACGATCGCTTTGCATCAGCACATGAAATGGTGCGAGAGTATCAAGAGTTAGAAAAGCAGATGGCTGATCCTTCTATCCACGAAGATCAGGGCAAAGCGCGCCAACTTGGTCGCCGCTATGCCCAACTTGGACCAGTCGTTGCCGGCTTTAACGCTTGGAAGACTGCCGCCGATGATTTAGAAGCGGCGCGCGAGATGGCGCAAGAAGATGAATCATTTGCTTCCGAACTTCCAGTAATGGAGACCGCTGTTGAAGCAGCAGCGGATAAATTAGAAGAGCTCTTGCTGCCCCGTGATCCCAACGATGATCGCGATGTGATTATTGAAGTTAAGGCAGGAGCCGGCGGAGATGAATCAGCGCTCTTTGCAGGTGACTTGGTCCGTATGTATCAACGCTATGCCGAAAAGCGCAATTGGAAAGTTGAGATCATCGATATGACCGAGTCCGATCTCGGCGGCTATAAAGATATTTCGATGGCGATTAAATCCAAGGGAACTCCAGAACCCGGAACAACTCCTTATGCGCGCTTAAAGTTTGAAGGCGGCGTACACCGCGTGCAACGCGTTCCAGAAACTGAAAGCCAAGGACGCATTCACACATCTGCGGCGGGCGTACTTGTCTTGCCAGAAGCAGAAGAGGTAGATGTAGAGCTAAATATGAACGATGTGCGCGTAGATGTTTATCGTTCATCAGGCCCTGGAGGACAGTCGGTTAACACCACTGACTCTGCTGTGCGCCTGACCCACGTACCAACTGGAATTGTAGTTTCATGTCAGAACGAGAAGTCACAGCTACAGAATAAAGAATCTGCTTTGCGTATCTTGCGCGCGCGCTTGCTCGCTGATGCTCAAGAAAAGGCAGAAGCAGCAGCGATGGCAGAACGTAAGAGCCAGGTTCGCACTGTTGATCGTTCCGAGCGAATTCGTACATATAACTACCCAGAAAATCGCCTCAGCGATCACCGCGTAAATTACAAATCAAATAACTTAGATTCAGTTTTAAATGGCGAGTTAGATGATGTTGTCCAAGCCTTACTTGATGCCGATAAGGCAGCAAAGCTTTCTTCAACTAACTAAGTTCATCCGAATTGATTATGAGCGAGATTAAGAGCCTGCTTCGATCAGCTAAAGAGAAGTTAGCTGCGGCCGATATTGCCGAAATTGATGCTGAACATTTATTTGCATATGTCATCGGCATCTCCCGAATGGATCTCCATAATTCGGTTAAGTTGGATGCAACCCTTAAATCACTTGGCGACTTTGGCGTAATTGAAGATACCTTCGCAAAGTTGATTTCTCGTCGCGCAGGACATGAACCTCTGCAATATCTAACTGGCACCGCTTACTTCCGACATCTGGAAATCGAAGTTGGCCCAGGCGTATTGGTACCACGTCCGGAAAGCGAACTACTGGTTGAAGCCGTACTCACACATGTTAAAAACTTAGAAGAAAAAGTCACGGGAGAGATTTCAGTAATTGATCTTGGATCAGGCTCTGGCGCGCTAGCACTTGCAATTGCAACCGAAGCGCCAAGAACCAGAGTCATCGCAGTAGAAAAAAGTCCTGAAGCTACTGAGTGGCTGAAGAAGAATGTGGCGAAGATTTCCGAGAACGTACGCGTTGTTGAAGGCGATGTGGCTGATGTATTGCCGGGCGTTAAATGCGACATCGTTATAGCTAATCCACCATATATTCCTAACACTCAATCGCTTCCTCGCGATGTTGCCGAGCATGAGCCACATATCGCGCTCTTTGGCGGTGAAACTGGGATGGAACTCCCAAAACGTTTTATCGATGCCGCCGCTCGATTGTTAAAGAGCGGAGGAGTCTTAGCGATCGAACATACTGATGAACAAGGCGCCGCCATTGATGCGGTCTTGTCTCGCGATTTCACCGAGCGAGATTAAGAGCCTGCTTCGATCAGCTAAAGAGAAGTTAGCTGCGGCCGATATTGCCGAAATTGATGCTGAACATTTATTTGCATATGTCATCGGCATCTCCCGAATGGATCTCCATAATTCGGTTAAGTTGGATGCAACCCTTAAATCACTTGGCGACTTTGGCGTAATTGAAGATACCTTCGCAAAGTTGATTTCTCGTCGCGCAGGACATGAACCTCTGCAATATCTAACTGGCACCGCTTACTTCCGACATCTGGAAATCGAAGTTGGCCCAGGCGTATTGGTACCACGTCCGGAAAGCGAACTACTGGTTGAAGCCGTACTCACACATGTTAAAAACTTAGAAGAAAAAGTCACGGGAGAGATTTCAGTAATTGATCTTGGATCAGGCTCTGGCGCGCTAGCACTTGCAATTGCAACCGAAGCGCCAAGAACCAGAGTCATCGCAGTAGAAAAAAGTCCTGAAGCTACTGAGTGGCTGAAGAAGAATGTGGCGAAGATTTCCGAGAACGTACGCGTTGTTGAAGGCGATGTGGCTGATGTATTGCCGGGCGTTAAATGCGACATCGTTATAGCTAATCCACCATATATTCCTAACACTCAATCGCTTCCTCGCGATGTTGCCGAGCATGAGCCACATATCGCGCTCTTTGGCGGTGAAACTGGGATGGAACTCCCAAAACGTTTTATCGATGCCGCCGCTCGATTGTTAAAGAGCGGAGGAGTCTTAGCGATCGAACATACTGATGAACAAGGCGCCGCCATTGATGCGGTCTTGTCTCGCGATTTCACCGAGATATTTCTACATAAGGATTTAACTGATCGCCCACGTTGGACTTCTGCGGTGAGAAAATAACAGCTATGGCAACGATCGATCTCAATTCAGGTTCGTTAAGCGAGCATTTAGCCAAAGCTACAGCCGCCCTTAAGGATGGCTATGTAATCGTGGCGCCCCTTGAGAATTCATATGCACTAGTTGCAGATGCTTTCTTTCATGATGCGGTGCGCGCACTGCATGTACTTCGTGGAGATGAACTCGGAATATCTGCGCAAGTAATGATTGGTTCAAGCGCTGCAGTAGATGGCATTGCCCGTGAGATTAGCGAACCAGTACGAAAGTTGATTAATAGTTTCTGGCCAGGACAGCTATCAATTAATTTAAAGCCACAGCGCGGACTTAATTGGGATTTAGGTGATGGCCAACAATTAGATTCATTTAGCGTACGAGTGCCAAGTGCGGATTTCATTTTGCAGCTAGCGAAGATGCACGGTCCACTTGCCGTAGCCTCTGCAGCGCCTGCAGGTAATTCTCCAATTACCGATCCATTTGATTTAACATTTACCGAACTTGAAGTGGCGGCAATCTTTTCAGTTGGGTCAATCACCCAAGGACCGGCCACTACGGTGGTATCGGGTGATAGTGAGCCAGCCCGCATCGTGCGCGTCGGGGCGATCTCGGCTGAGCAAATCACAGCGATCGCACCCGACATTTCTGCGCCATAAGGCTTAGGCTTGCCCGCATGAGCGCAGAGACTTTCTATGGCCCGGATTTTGCACTGCTGAGTAAGCAGGATCCAGATATCGCAGCAGTTCTACTTTCCGAGCTAAAGCGTCAGCAGACCAATCTGCAGTTAATCGCATCTGAAAACTTCACATCGCGCGCAGTGTTAGCAGCGCTTGGTTCAACCCTCTCCAATAAATACGCGGAAGGTTATCCAGGCAAGCGTTATTACGGCGGCTGCGAAGAAGTTGATAAGGCCGAAATAATCGCAATTGATCGTGCTAAATCTTTATTCGGTGCAGAACATGCCAACGTACAACCACACTCTGGAGCCAGCGCAAATGTCGCGGTCTATCAAGCATTTACCAAGCCAGGCGATACCGTCCTTGCGATGTCACTTGCTCATGGTGGCCACTTAACGCATGGTTCGCCTGTTAACTTCTCTGGAAAGTGGTTTAACGTCGAGTCATACGGTGTGCGCCAAGATAACGAGTTAATTGATTACGACGAGCTGCGCGATATCGCGATCCGCACTAAGCCAAAGATGATCTGTTCTGGCGCAACCGCTTACCCATCACTAGTCGACTTTGAAAAGATTCGCGCAATCTGCGATGAAGTCGGAGCGATCATGTGGGTCGATGCGGCGCACTTCATCGGACTAGTTGCCGGTAAGGCAATTCCATCACCAGTTCCTTATGCAGATGTTGTTTCATTTACAACTCATAAAGTTCTGCGCGGACCTCGCGGCGGAATGATCTTGACTAAGGCCGAGCATGCGGCAGCGATTGATAAAGCGGTATTTCCAGGTATGCAGGGTGGACCAATCATGTCGGCGGTCGCTGGCAAAGCGATTGCGCTCGCCGAATGTGCCACACCTGCCTATCAAAAGTATGCCAAGGATGTAATTGTTAACGCCCAGGCGCTTGCAGCAGCTCTTGAAAAAGAGGGAATGCGCGCAGTCTCTGGCGGAACCCAAACCCACTTAGCGCTGATGGATATTCGCAGCACTGGCGTAACAGGAAAAGTTGCAGATGAGCGTTGCGGTTTAGCCGGAATTGTTATGAATAAGAATTCAATTCCTTTCGATCCAGAAAAGCCAGGTATCACAAGCGGTATTCGCGTTGGAACTCCTGCGACAACAACTCAAGGAATGGGCGTTGCAGAGATGCAGCAGATCGCAGCCTTTATCGCGCGCGCCATTAAGACTGATGATGAGAAGGCACATGCGGCAATCAAATCTGAAGTACACGCACTTACTGCGCGTTTTCCGATCTACACCGCATAAAGGCAGCGATTAGCGCATGCGTGAATATCTCGTAACGCTCTTACTTGCAGCAGCGCTCTGTTACATCATCACTCCCTTTGTAAGAAAATGGGCTTTGCACTTTGGCGCAGTGGCACAGATTCGAAAGCGCGATATTCACGTCATCCCGACTCCACGTTGGGGCGGGCTTGCGATGTGGCTTTCGATGTCAGCTACCTTCTTAATTGTCGGAAATTTAGAACTCGTTGGAAAATCTTTCGGTAATGATGCGCAAGGAATTTTCTTAGCCGGAACCTTCTTGGTTCTACTGGGAATGGCAGATGATCGATTTGAACTAGATGCGATTACCAAGTTGGCAGGCCAAGCACTTGCTGCCGGAATCTTGTTGTTATACGGAATTCAAATCTTATGGTTGCCGATAAATGGCGTAACCATGTTGCCACCGAGCGTTGGCCAATTGCTTACCGTGCTTATAGTTCTCGTAACAATCAACGCCGTTAACTTTATCGATGGCCTAGATGGCTTAGCCGCTGGAATAGTTGCAATTGCGGGCTCTGCCTTCTTCGCCTTCGCATATTTATTGGCAGTTGTTTACGGCTTTAACCGCGCAGGTGCACCATCGCTTATTACCGCGATCGCAATCGGTGTTTGCTTAGGTTTCCTGCCACACAACTCGCATCCCGCCCGCATCTTTATGGGGGATTCGGGGTCAATGTTCCTTGGCTTAATGCTGGCAGCCTCTGCAATCACTTTAACTGGCCAGGTAGATCCAAATGCAATTAGCGAAGAGAAACTTGGGCCTGCCCTATTGCCGCTACTTCTTCCTTTTGCAGTTCTTGCAATTCCACTTGCTGATTTAACTCTGGCGATCTTTCGCCGTATTCGCGCCGGCAAATCTCCGTTTTCATCCGATAAAGAACATCTACATCACCGCATTATGCGCGCTGGCAATACGCAAATCCGCACGGCTGCGATTATGTATTTGTGGACCGCAACGATTGCCTTTCCTGTCACCGTTTCAGCATTTGCTCCACTTTGGGTGGCGGCGATATTTGCAGGGGCTATGTTGGCGTTCACGATCTTCTTTAGCCGCGGTAAATCTAAGTCGTTACGAATTACAGAAAGTGTGAGCCATGTCTGATACGCAATCAAATGAATCACAACTTCTGCGAGGTGCGGTAAAGCCAACTCTGATTGTTGGCGCAATCGCGATAGTGCTATTTACTTTAACTCGCGGTCTTGCTGGTTTCTATGGCGCCTTGCTTGCGCAATTTATAGTCGCTATTTACTTCATCGTGCATATCTTGGTATCGCGCCTAACTAGAAATCTTGATCCGATAAGCACCATGGCTATGGCGCTATTTTCTTACTTTGCAAAACTTTTCTTCCTCGGCCTCTTCTTATGGGCGCTAGCCAAATACACCGATCGCGATGTAATCGATCGTTTGAGCTTCGGAGTCGCAGCCTGTGCGCTTACGGTCGCCTGGCTCGGGGGAGAGATCGCTAGTTACCTCAAGCTCAAAACTCATCTACCATTACCCCCTCAAGCAAAACCGTAATTACGGCCACGGAGGTCCCAGTGAGTAACAGCAGTCAGAACAAGCGCGATGAAAACGCAATGTGGACCATCTTCGGTTACCTCCTTTCTGGACTACTTTTCTGGGGCGGGGTTGGCTATGCCGCAGATAAGTGGTTCGACACCAGTTACCTAACCTTGGCCGGTCTGCTCGTGGGTATGGGCGGGGCCATTTATTTGGTCTGGCTACGATTCGGCCGCGAATAACGCCTAGATAAGTGACCAGCCCCACCCCTGGAGATCGGTTTTTGGATTTCACAGGTAGAGCCTTTTACCCATAAGGTTGCCCCGTTACAGGCAATTCCCTTATCTCGTCTAAGTAAATTGGAGTTCGTGTGCTCGCGTTAGTTCGTTCAAGCGCTGAAGGCGAAGGCTTTGTCCCGCCAAGTACCAAAGACTTCGAACTTCCTCCCATTTTTGGCGATAACCCTTATACGACTAAACCAATTTTCTTAGTTCTACTCTCTGTAGTTTTGATCTCAGTCTTCTTTATCGCCGCATCACGTAAAGCGGCAGTCGTGCCTTCCAAGCTCCAGTTCGCCGGCGAAAGTGTTTACGCCTTTGTGCGAAATGACCTTGCAAAAGATGTAATCGGCCACGAATTCCTTCGCTTTGTTCCGTACCTATTTACACTCTTTACCTTTATCTTGGTCAATAACTGGTTCGGAATTATTCCGCTTCTCCAGTTCCCAACGATGTCGCACGTTGGCTTCGCATATGTCTTAGCTGCATTTACATTCTTCGTCTTCCACTACATCGGAATTAAAAAGCACGGTGTTTTCAAATACCTCAAGGACATCATGTTCATGCCTGGCGTTCCAAAGGCTGCATACATCTTGATTACCCCGCTTGAAATTCTTACCTTCTTCTTAGTTCGTCCATTGACGCTCTCACTGCGTCTCTTTGCAAATATGTTTGCGGGCCACTTACTGTTGCTCGTATTTATCTTGGGCGGAGAACACCTTGCCCAGGGTGCACTTGCTTTGAAGTTGGTTAGCCCGTTTGCCTTCGGTATCGGCATCGTGTTGACCTTCTTCGAGTTCATGGTTCAATGTCTTCAGGCGTACATCTTTACCCTGTTGACCGCTCTCTACATCGCCGGCGCCCTTGCCGACGAGCACTAACACCTAACGAAAGGCAGTAAAAAATGGAAGGCACACTCAACCTGGTCGGTTTTGGCCTCGCAGCAATCGGTCCTGGTATTGCAACCGGACTTATCTTCGCCGCATATATCAACGGCGTTGCACGTCAGCCTGAAGCACGTAGCGTTCTACAGCCAATCGCGTTCCTTGGATTCGCGCTCGCTGAAGCTCTCGCACTCTTCGGTCTCGTTCTAGCTTTCGTTCTCTAATTAGCCCAGAAAATAATCTGAACTAATTATGAATAAATTCTATTTTGCCGCCGAGGGAGAGACGCTAAACCCTTTGATTCCGCATACATCGGAAATCATCGTTGGTGCGGTTGCGTTCACACTTCTCTTCCTTGTTCTGCGCAGCAAAGTGGTGCCAATGTTCGAAAAGGCATTCACTGCACGCACTGAGGCGATTCAAGGTGGAATGGAGCGCGCCGAAAAGGCGCAGCTCGAAGCGCAACGCGCGCTTTCCCAATACAACGAGCAGCTTTCAAAGGCGCGCGAAGAAGCACAAACTCTTCGTGAAGAAGCTCGCGTACAGGGCGTATCTATCGTTGAAGAACTTCGTGCGAAAGCACAAGAAGAAGCAGCACGAATCACTTCTGCTGCACACGCATCCATTGAGGCAGAGCGCCAACAAGCAATCACATCACTTCGCAACGAAGTCGGTGCGCTTGCAGTTGAACTCGCTTCAAAGATTGTCGGGGAATCTTTAGATGACCAGGCTCGTCAATCACGGATCGTTGACCGTTTCTTGGATGATCTAGAGAAGAGCAAGTAAGGAAAATGAGAATTCACCTCGGAGGCAGTAGCCGTCAGTCACTCGTGGCTGCACGTGCTGCACTCGATGTTGCAGTCAAGGGCGCAAGCGCGGCATCGGCTTCAGAGTTGTCTTCTCACCTCTTCGCAGCAGCAGATCTCTTTGCCGATAACACTTCTGTGCGTCGCGCAATTACAGATCCAGCACGCGATAAGGCAGCAAAGGCTGCACTTGTTAAAGATCTATTTACAAAATCAACCGGAACGCTCGCTGTATCACTTCTCAGCGAACTCTCTGGTCTTCGTTGGTCAGCAACTAAGGATCTGGTCTATGCAACAGAGCAGTTAGCAATTGAGGCAGAAGCATCTGCAGCAAATATTGCTGGCGAACTCGATCGCGTAGAAGATGAGTTCTTCGAAACTTCACGCCTGGTTGCCGATAATTTCGAGCTCCGCAAGGCGCTCGTAAGTGTTGGTTCAACTGAGGCCAAGTCAGCGTTAATCGCTGAAGTACTTGGCAAGAAGGCATCTGCCTCAACAATCAAGATCGCTAGCGCACTTGTTGCCTCCCTTCGCGGACGCAGCATCGAAGCAGCCTTCGCTGATTACCTCTTTGGTTTGGCAAATCGTCGCAACCGCTTAATCGCAGTTGTGCGTACAGCAACTGCTCTAACTGATGCACAGTCAAAGCGACTTGCAACAGTTCTTGAGAAGAACGTCGGTCAGCCAATCCGCATTAACGTACAAATCGACCCAACAATTCTGGGTGGAGTTTCAATCAAGTTCGCAGATGAGTTAGTCGATGGAAGCGTTGTAAACCGCCTGGCAAATGCTGGGCGTGCACTAGTTGGTCAGTCCGCGTAAAAAAAGTAACAAATCAGTAATAGAGAAGATTTAAGAAGAAACGAAAAAGGGAGAACGACATGGCAGAGCTCAAGATCCAACCGAATGAAATTCGGGATGCCTTAGCGAATTTCGTTAAGTCATACGATCCAGGCGCCGCAGCTCGCGACGAAGTAGGAACAGTTAGCCAGGCAGGCGATGGAATCGCTCGCGTTGAGGGACTTCCTTCAACAATGGCAAACGAACTTCTACAGTTCGAGAACGGAACACTAGGTCTTGCACTTAACCTCGATGTGCGCGAGATCGGCGTTGTTATTCTCGGAAGTTACGCAGGAATTGAAGAAGGAACATCAGTACGCGGTACTGGTGAAATTCTTTCTGTACCAGTTGGTGATGGCTTCTTGGGTCGCGTTGTTGATCCACTTGGTCGCCCAATTGATGGCAAGGGTGAAATCAAACCTGACGCACGCCGTGCACTTGAACTACAGGCTCCCTCTGTAGTTGAGCGCCAGCCAGTTAAGGAACCACTTGCAACAGGTATTAAGGCGATCGATGCGATGACAGCGATTGGTCGCGGACAGCGCCAGTTGATCATCGGTGACCGTCAGACCGGAAAGACTGCGGTTGCTGTAGATACGATCATTAACCAGCGTGAAAACTGGCTAACTGGCGATAAGAAGAAGCAAGTTAAATGTATCTACGTTGCTATTGGTCAAAAGGGTTCAACGATCGCTTCCGTTAAGGGTGCGCTCGAAGAAGCTGGCGCAATGGAGTACACAACAATCGTCGCGTCCCCTGCATCAGACCCAGCGGGCTTCAAGTACCTCGCTCCATACACCGGTTCTGCAATTGGTCAGCACTGGATGTACAACGGCGAGCACGTTCTAATTGTTTTTGATGATTTATCTAAGCAAGCTGAGGCTTATCGTTCAGTCTCACTTCTACTACGTCGTCCACCAGGCCGCGAAGCGTACCCAGGAGATGTTTTCTACTTACACTCACGTTTGCTAGAACGTTGCGCAAAGCTTTCCGATGAACTCGGTGGCGGTTCAATGACTGGCTTGCCAATCATTGAAACAAAGGGAAATGACGTTTCTGCTTTCATTCCTACCAACGTAATTTCTATTACAGATGGTCAGTGCTTCCTTGAAACAGATCTATTTAACGCCGGTGTTCGCCCAGCGATCAACGTAGGTGTTTCTGTTTCTCGCGTTGGTGGTTCAGCTCAGACAAAGGCGATGAAGAAGATCGCTGGTCGTTTGCGTCTTGACCTTGCACAGTTCCGTGAACTCGAAGCCTTCGCTGCTTTCGGTTCTGACCTTGATGCGGCATCAAAGGCTCAACTCGAGCGCGGTGCACGTATGGTGGAACTTCTAAAGCAGGGTCAGTACTCACCATATTCACTAGAGCGTCAGATTGTTTCAATCTGGGCCGGAACTTCAGGAGAACTTGATTCTGTTGCAGTCGCAGATATCCGTCGCTTTGAATCTGAACTTCTCGACTTCATCGGTCGCGAACGTAAAGATATCTTCACCGTAATTTCAGAGACCAAGATGCTCGAAGATGACACCGTTGCCAAGATGAAGACAGCAGTTGCTGACTTCAAGAAGCAATTCAAATCTTCTGCTGCAGGAATCGTTAACGATGCACCTGCTGAAGCACTTGATTCAGAAGGCGCTGAAGCGATTACAAAGTTTGTGCCACCGGCGGTGAAGAAGTAACTCATGGGTGCTCAACTTCGCGTTTATCGCCGACGGATGCGATCCGTTAAAGCGACTAAGAAAATTACGAAAGCAATGGAGTTAATCTCTGCTTCTCGTATTGTCAAAGCGCAGCAACGAGTCGCAGCCTCAACTCCTTATGCAAATGAGTTGACCCGTGCCGTATCCGCAGTTGCCACTTACTCTTCAACAAACCACCCTTTGACTACACCTTCCGAAAACCCAAAGCGCGCAGCGATTTTAATTATCTCTGCCGACCGCGGTATGGCTGGTGCTTATTCAAATAACGCGATCAAGGAAGGCGAACAACTCGCCGCCATGATCCGTGAACGAGGTCTTGAAGTTTCTAACTATCTTGTAGGTCGCAAGGCGGTTAACTATTACAAGTTCCGTAACCGCGACATTGCAGGTTCTTGGTCAGGATTTTCAGATAACCCAACATATGAGAACGCTAAAGAAGTTGCCGAAGCTTTGATTGCTGCATTCATTGCAGATGCCCAAACCGATAACGCTGGCGTGGATGAAATCCACATCATCTTTACCGAGTTCAAATCAATGTTGACTCAAAATGCAATGGCCAAGCGCATGTTGCCACTGGAAGTTATTGAGAGCGATACACCAGCACCATCTGGCTTGCTTCCAATGTACGAGTTCGAACCAAATGCAGGTGAAGTACTTAACGCACTTCTACCTCGCTATATCGAAGCCCGAATCTTCAACGCGATGTTGCAATCAGCTGCTTCCGAGCATGCTGCACGACGTCGCGCTATGAAGTCAGCGACTGACAACGCTGATGATTTAATCAAGTCGCTAACCCGACTTGCGAACGCGGCTCGTCAGGCCGAAATTACCCAAGAAATCAGTGAAATTGTGGGCGGCGCAGACGCGTTAGCCTCAGCTAGTGCAGGGAGTGAATGATGTCATCAACAGGTAAAGGCCGCGTTGCCCGAGTTATTGGACCGGTCGTGGATATTGAATTCCCAGCGGATTCAATGCCATCGATCTTTAACGCGCTCCACGTAGAGACCACCATGAGTGGCACTACTCGTACCTTGACCCTTGAAGTTGCACAACACATTGGTGACAACCTTGTGCGCGCGATTTCTATGCAGCCAACAGACGGAATGGTCCGTGGCGCAGAGGTAACAGATACTGGTGCAGCTATCTCAGTGCCAGTCGGTGACGTTACAAAGGGCCACGTATTTAACACACTTGGCGAATCACTCGATGTTCCAACATCATCACTTGATATTAAAGAGCGTTGGCCAATCCACCGCGATGCACCAGCATTCGATCAACTCGAGTCAAAGACAGAAATGTTCGAGACCGGTATCAAAGTTATCGACCTTCTAACACCCTATGTAAAGGGTGGAAAGATCGGTCTCTTCGGTGGTGCAGGTGTAGGTAAGACTGTTCTTATCCAGGAAATGATCTACCGCGTAGCGGAAAACTTCGGTGGTGTATCTGTATTCGCCGGCGTTGGAGAACGTACTCGCGAAGGTAACGACTTGTTCCTCGAAATGACTGAAACCGGCGTTATCAATAAAACAGCCTTGGTCTTCGGTCAGATGGATGAGCCACCTGGCACGCGTCTTCGCGTCGCACTTTCAGCGCTAACTATGGCTGAGTACTTCCGCGATGTTCAGAAGCAGGATGTATTGCTCTTCATCGACAATATCTTCCGCTTTACTCAGGCAGGTTCTGAAGTATCAACGCTGCTCGGCCGTATGCCATCTGCTGTGGGTTACCAGCCAACACTTGCAGATGAAATGGGTCAGTTGCAGGAACGTATTACTTCAACTCGTGGTCACTCAATTACATCTATGCAGGCAATTTACGTTCCTGCAGATGACATTACCGACCCAGCCCCACACACAACATTCGCGCACTTAGATGCAACAACAGTGTTGTCTCGTCCGATTTCAGAGCTTGGTATCTACCCAGCCGTGGATCCACTTGACTCAACATCACGCATCTTGGATCCACGCTATATCGGTGAGCATCACTTCCGTGTTGCAAACCGCATTAAGCAGATTTTGCAGCGCTACAAGGATCTACAGGACATCATCGCAATTCTCGGTATCGATGAATTGTCAGAAGATGACCGCGTACTAGTTGGCCGCGCACGTCGCATCCAGCGCTTCTTGTCACAGAACACATTCGTTGCAAAGGTCTTTACTGGTATCGACGGTTCATTTGTTCCGCTATCAGAGACCATCGCGGCCTTTGAAGCACTTGCCGATGGCAAGTACGACCACGTTCCAGAACAAGCATTCTTCATGTGCGGTGGCCTCGACGATGTCGAGCGCAGAGCTGCAGAGTTAGCGAAGAGCTAATCACGTGGCACTTAACGTCGAACTAGTATCGCCAACACAACAGGTGTGGTCCGGGCAGGCAACTTTCGTTTCTGCTCGCACAACTGAAGGAGACCTCGGTGTCCTTCCAGATCACGCACCTTTGTTTGGCGTACTAGTCGACGGTGCCGTGAGCATCAAAGCAATCGATGGAACAACAAAAGAATTCAACGTGCAAGGCGGCTTCTTATCTGTCGCAAATAACCGCGTTTCCATTCTGACCGAAACGGTCAGCTAGTCCAAAATTTCAGCTTCAGAAACATGAAAAGCAAAGGCACAGTTTCTTCCACTGAAAATCTCTAGAAATTACTCTCGGGTGACGTTGGCGCCGAGTGCGCGCAGATCTTCAGCAAAGTTTGGGTAGCCGCGATCGATGTGGAAGGCGCCATCGACGGTGGTTTCACCTTCGGAGACAAGGGCCGCAAGAACTAGTCCGGCGCCGGCGCGGATATCGGTAGCTTCAACGGGTGCGCCAGATAGCTGGGCAATACCAGTGATTGAGGCATGTTTTCCGTCGACAGTGACGTGTGCGCCAAGGCGAGCAAGTTCATTAACAAACATAAAGCGTGATTCAAAGACATTTTCGGTAACCATTGAGTGGCCGTCGGCAACTGCATTCATCGCGATGATAAATGGTAAGAGGTCGGTGGCAAATCCTGGATAGGGAAGTGTTGCAACATCAGTTGCACGTGGACGCTGGTTCATCTGCACGCGAATACCGTCGGCAGTTGAAGTAATGATTGCGCCAGCATGCGCTAACTTTTCGAGCATAACTTCCATGTGGTCAGCGCGACCGCCGTGGATTGTTATATCGCCCTGTGTCATAGCCGCAGCAAATGCCCATGTGCCAGCGATGATGCGATCGGTAATTGTGGTGTGATCAGTTGGGTTTAACTTAGAAACACCAGTGATCTTGATTAGCGGTGAACCAAGTCCTTCGATCTTTGCACCCATTGAGATTAAGAACTCGCCGAGATCAACTAAATCAGGTTCGCGCGCTGCGTTATCGATTGTTGTAACGCCCTTTGCCAGAACTGCTGCGGTCATTAGGTTTTCAGTCGCGCCAACGCTTGGGAAATCTAATTCGATAGTGGCGCCAGTTAAACCATTAGGTGCTTCAGCAATTACATAACCATGTTCCACGTGTGCGGTCGCACCGAGTGATTCAAGGCCCTTGATATGAAAATCTAAACCTCGTGAACCAATTGCATCGCCGCCAGGCAATGCGACTTCGGCTTTGCCAACGCGAGCAACAAGTGGGCCAAGTACATTGATAGATGCGCGCATCTTGCGCACGAGATCATAATCAGCGCGATGTGCTGGCGCTTCGGGAACAGTAATTGAGAGATTAGAACCATCGCGTGAAACTTCACATCCCAGGCGCTTAAGTAAATCGGCCATGATGTCGACATCGGCAATATCCGGAACATTGCGGATAGTTGATTTACCAACGGCCAAGAGCGATGCCGCCATCAGCTTTAGGACCGAATTCTTAGCCCCGGTGACCGTTACTTCGCCCTTTAGGCTGCATCCGCCGACGATGCGAAAGCGATCGTTGGTCGAACCTTGCGAAGATGCCATATCCGAAGTCTACTTATAGGCTAGGGCCATGGTTAATTTAACGCGTATTTACACCAAGACAGGCGATGACGGATCTACCTCCCTCGGAGATATGAGCCGAACTTCCAAGAACGATTCACGCCTTGAGGCATATGCCACCGTTGATGAAGCAAATTCAACTATCGGTGTTGTTATTGCAACCGATGAACTCAGCGATGATATCCGCGCGCTCTTAGTTCGTATCCAAAACGATCTCTTCGATGTTGGCGCCGACCTTTGTACTCCAGTTGTAGATTCACCAGCCTTTGAACCGCTGCGCGTTCTTGAATCTCAGATTACATATCTGGAAGAGCAGATCGATAAGTACAACGCTGATCTGCAACCACTTCGCTCATTCGTTCTGCCATCTGGAACACCTGCAGCTGCGCACTTGCACGTTGCCCGCACAGTTGTTCGTCGCGCTGAGCGCCGCACCTGGACAGCAATTCATGGCTTTGGCTCTGGCGTAAATCCACTTACAGCGAAGTATCTAAACCGCTGCTCTGATCTTCTCTTCGTGTTGGCACGCGTTGCCAATAAAGAGATTGGCGATCAACTTTGGGTACCCGGAGCAAACCGCTAACTTTTTAGAACTGCGCGCGCTATCTTTTCATCGCGCTCAAAGACATATAAACGAGGACCATCTTTAGTTTGGGCCAAGTTTGCCTTTATCTCTGCGGTCGCAAGCTTTAAGCGCAGCAGCTCGCCTTCGATGTAGTTATTTGGTGATGCGATAACAACTAGCGCGCCGTAATCATCTTCACCGCCAACTTTTGGCGTGCGCTCTACAACAGATTTTCCGCGCTTAAATGCCCAACGCAGAATTAGCGAGAGAATTGCCACAGCGAAGAATCCACCGAAACTAGACAGAAAGAGCCCGTTATTAATTCCGCCAAGCATCTTTAATTGGCGCTTACTTGGTAATCAGTATTTGGAAGAGGCCCTGATGGATCGCCTTGGTTGCAATCCACATTGATGTTGGAAACTATCTGGCCGGCACCAATTGGTTCAGTTGTAACTAATAGAACTGTAACGACTTGCTGAGGGGCGCTTCGTCCCACATCTGCAGTAATTTTTCCGAAGGTTTTAGTCGTGCGATTCTCAGGTGAAGTTGCACCAACTACATCGGCAGTAACTCTCCACCAGCGACAACCTATTTCGGCGGCTACTAAAACCGCTCCACAAGTGAATTGTGTACAGGATTTAACCTGCGAAGCCAGCGCTGATTTGGCCGAGAGAAGCCCCACCAACTCTTTTGCATTTGGAACCTTTAGATACAACTTTGTTTCACCCAATGGATCGGTCTTAAAGCCAACTGGCGGCCACTTCGGTGATGGAGAAGGTAACTTCTTAGCAACTTTCTTTTTCTTCTTTACCGGGGCTTTCTTAACTGGAGCCTTCTTTACCGGCGCCTTCTGAGTGGCACTCGCCTTCGGTGTTGGCGTAGGGCTCTTAGTTGCCGCAATAGTGGAAGTCAGCGAGAGCGATAGAAAGAGCGCTGAGAAGATTGCAATTAACTTAATTCTCATCGCTCTTGCTCCCATTTAAAAGTTTTAATCGAAATTACCAGACCGGCAATCAACCACGCCAGAATAATCCAGAAAGTGCGGCCGGTCTCCCAAGTACCGGCAACTTCTTGCGCAGCAAATGAATCTGGAAGGAATACCGAACGCATACCTTGGGTCATCCACTTAAGCGGGAAGATCGCAGCGACTTGCTGCATCCATCCTGGCAAATCAGTGAAGACAAAGAAAACGCCGCTAAAGAATTGCAGAATGATTACTACGGGTGAGACAACCGCAGATGCGCCGCGACCGCTCTTTGGAATGACAGAGAAAGCAATGCCGAGCGCAGTTGACGCGGCGCTTCCCAAGATAATTAACCAGGTAAAGGTAAACCACTTTGCGGGATCAGTCGGAAGATTCACGCCGAAGAATAAGACCCCCGCAATTAGAAGCAGGGCTATTTGAATCACCATTGTTACAAATACAACGATCGATTTACCTATGAAATAACTAGATGCTGGCATCGGAGTGCCACGCAAGCGTTTTAGCGTTCCAAAGTCACGTTCTACGGGGATCATGATCGCGAGCTGTTGGAAGCCGGTATTAACAAGGCCCGAAGCGATCATTCCGGCGACAAAATATTGGCTAAAAGTAACGCCATCAGTAAGTTCGTTGGTAAAGACTGAACCAAAGATAGCGAGCAACATAATTGGAAATGCCAGGGTAAAGACTACGGATTCGCGCTGGCGCATAAATTGTTTAACTTCTAGGCCACCACGTGCAATACCAATTGCTAAGGCGTTGGGCACTTTATTGGCCTGTACTTTATTGACTGACATCGGCGCCTCCAATCATTTCCAAGTAAATATCCTCAAGTGAAGCGCGCTTGACGGTGAGTTCAGGGATCTCATCTTTATAAGTCTCGGTGAGTTTGCGGATCAGCGCAGTTGGGTTATCGGTGCGCTCAGTTTGAATACCGTTGGCACCCTTCCAAGAAACTGTTGCAAGCGAAGTCGCGCGGCCACCCAACAGAGCAGGGGTTGCAACTTCGATGATCTTGCCTTGATTAATCACGGCAACTCGATCGGCTAACGCTTCAGCCTCATCTAGATAATGGGTAGTAAGCAAGATTGTTGCGCCAGACTTTCGCAGATCTTGAATCAGCGCCCAGAATGCGCGACGCGCTTCAGGATCAAAGCCGGTTGTCGGTTCATCTAGAAAGAGAAGTTCGGGGGATCCGATAATTCCGAGCGCTACATCAAGGCGGCGGCGTTGTCCGCCAGAGAGCGTTCTGATTAGCTCCTTAGATTTATCAGTTAAGCCAACTGCGTTGATTACCTCATCAACACCGCGTGGATTTGAGTAGTACTTTGCAAAGTGTGCGACAGTCTCAAAAACAGATAGGTCGCCAGCATCGTTAGTTGATTGCAGAACTATGCCGATACGGTTGCGCCATTTGCGGGCTTGTTCGCCTTTAACTCCTGGGTCGGTGCCGAGCACTGAAACTTCACCACGGTCGCGATCGCGAAAGCCTTCCAGGATTTCTACGGTGGTCGTCTTACCTGCTCCATTTGGACCAAGGAGGGCAAATATCTCGCCAGGTTGGATGGTTAGATCAATGCCGGCCACCGCTTTATTGGGGCCATAACTTTTTTCCAGGCCACGGACGTTAATCACGCTGCTCATATGGCAACCATGCCACATTCAGGGCAAAAGTGCGAGAAAATGAATCCATGAGCCCACGACGCAACTATCCAAAGGGGCGTCGCCCAAAGGATGAAGAGCGCGATATCGCGACTTCTAATCAAACTATCGAAGAACATACAGATGGCGATTTTATTGTTCGAAAGATCACCGGATCTAGTTCAAATAAACCTTATCGCTGTCCCGGTTGCGATCAAGTAATTCCAATGGCAACACCGCACACTGTTGCATGGATGATCGGTGATGAAGATGGTCGTCGCCATTGGCACAATGCATGTTGGGCAAAGCGCAATAATCGCAAGCCAAATACAGAGCGCACACGTAATGCGCCACGATTTTAATTAGCCCAAGCGGCTAGTTATATGGGCCGACTTTTAACCAAGTCGGCCATTCAGTAAACGAGTCAAGGTAACAATCAACTTATCGTTTCCTTTAGTGCGCTTAAAGCTAGTGAATGCAATTGGTAGTTGGAATCGCGCGCGAACAACGGTGCGCGGGTAGGTAAATTCAAGAATTCCTTCTGGGCCATGGATACGTCCGTAACCACTATCTTTCACGCCACCAAATGGCACTGATGCAATTGCTGCAAATGAAATAGTTGAGTTAATGGCAACCATTCCGCAATGCAATTGGCGGGCAATCTTCTTGCCTTGACGTTTAGACCAGATAGATGAGCCAAGACCATATCTAGAGGCATTTGAAAGCGCGATCGCTTCAGCCATTGATTTCACGCGATTGATCGCGATAGTTGGCCCAAAGGTTTCTTCCAACATCGCAGTGGAATTTTCAGGAACATCGAGCAAGATAACTGGCTCAACAAATGGCGCTTTAACTGAATCCGAACCGCCTAGTGCAACCTTGGCACCCTTAGCGATCGCGTCATCGATATGTCCTTGAATAACGTTTATCTGCGAAGGCATTGTTGCAGGCCCGTAGTTGCCAACTCCGGGAGCGCCCGGGTGAATTGATTTAGCAACCTTGATCGCTTCTTCAATAAATTTATCGGCCACCTTTTCATGAACATATACGCGCTCTGCACCGATACATGTTTGCCCAGCGTTAGACATGGAAGACCAGATAGTGGCATCAGCTGCGCGCTTGATATCGGCATCTTCAGCAACGATTACTGGATCTTTGCCACCACATTCGAGAACAACTGGTGTCATATTTGCAGCACATGCTGCAGCAACTAACTTGGCGGTGCGAGTAGAACCAGTGAACGCCAATTTATCGACGCCGCTTTCACATAAATCTTTTCCGGTAGCGCCAAGTCCTGTAACGCAGGTGAAGATGTCGGCAAATGGTGCAACTTCTGCAAAAGTCTTAGCCAGTATCGCGCCAACACCTGGTGTGTATTCACTTGGCTTAAAGACAACGGTATTTCCAGCAGCGAGTGCGTAGGAGATAGAACCCATTGGAGTAAAGATCGGATAGTTCCAAGGGCCAATCACACCGACTACTCCAACTGGAGAACGTTCTACGGTTGCTGACATATTTGCCATAAGTGCGCCAGGAGAACGATGTGTTGTGCGCATTGCATCTTCGGCATGACGTGCAGCCCAACCTAAGTGGCCAACAGCAAGAGATGCCTCAAGTTTGGCATCGCTAACTGGCTTTCCAGTCTCTCTTGATACAAGTTCGGTAATTTCATCAAGTTGTGAAATAAGTAAGTTGCTCCATTTAAGCAATACTTTACGACGGCCTTTAAATCCAAGATCTTGCCAAGCACTTGATGCACTGCGAGCTGCAACAACTGCGTTAAAGACAGTCTCGCGATCTGCGATTGGATAATTGGCGATTACCTCACCAGTTACGGGATAGTGCGAGGCAAATGTGTTTGTAGAAGTGGACATGGGGAAAGACTAGACTCTCCTGCATGTTGCAGCCAGTACGTCCAAGCACTGTTCTACCGGCGCTGCGCACTCCATTTACCGTTACAACAAGCGATGGCCAAGCGCTGATCGGCGAAAGCGCTGCACCACTTGATCGTTACACCAGCGCAATCCTTTGCTTGCATCCCTTGCCGACAGCAGGCGGCATGATGGATAGCCATGTTTATAAAAAGGCCGCTAATCGCTTGCCAGATATGGCTGGCATACATGTTGTTCGTTTTAACACTCGTGGCACAACTAGTGAAGCAGGTAGCAGCACCGGAACATTTGATAACGGTGGCTTAGAAAAATTCGATGTCGAGGCGATGATGACCTACTGCTTAGATACTTTGAAGTTAGAAAATCTCTGGGTAGTCGGATGGTCGTTTGGAACTGATTTAGCGCTTCGACATGCAAAAGACCCACGAATCAAGGGTTTAATTCTTTTATCACCGCCACTTCGCACATCTGAAGTTAGCGATCTTGAGTATTGGGCTAAAGATGGACGCCGCGTTATTGCCCTTGTTCCAGAATTTGATGATTATCTACAACCACCAGAGGCGATTAAAAGATTTAAACCGTTGACTCAAATAGAAATAATTCCCGTTGCTGGTGCGAAACATCTCTGGGTAGGAGAACCCGCCGTTCATACCGTTTTGAGTGAGATCACTAAAGTACTTGCGCCAGAGCGCTTGCCGCTGCCTACTGAGATTTAAGAGTTATCTGCGCGCGGGAAGACGACTTCATCAAGTATCAAAATCACTGATGCGGCAATTGGCACTGCAAGTAATCCGCCGATTAGGCCAAGAAGTGATGATCCAATTAGCGCCGAGATGATGGTTACTGCGCCAGGAAGAGCAAGTGTGCGCTTCATTATTCGTGGCGTCACCACGTAGTTTTCAACTTGTACATAAACAACGTATGCCAGAAATGCTATTAAGCCAATTGATACCGATTGGGTTAGGGCAATGATTGTCACGACGGAGCACCCTATGAAATGGCCAATGAGTGGAATCAAACCACAGACCAAAACAATCATCGCAATTGCAATTGGTGATGGAAGTGCCAAAACAAGCGAAAGGGCAAAGACAAATGTTGCAGCCATAAATGCAATTGCAATTTGGCTTCCAACGAATGATCCCACTCTAGAAATAACTGCGTTAACAAGAAGAGTTAAGCGTTCTCTGCGGCTAGCAGGTGCGAAGCGCACTCCAAGTTCAACCATTTGTGGAAGTGAGGTAATGAAGTAGAGGGTCAGAATTAGAATTGTTAGAGCAGAGAATGCACCCGAGAGGACAGACTTTCCAACACCAATCACGCCACCAAATGCAGAGATAATCAACGATCCATCCGCGGTGACTTCTTTTAATTGAGCCTGCAAAGTATCAATAATTCCGAATTGGTCATTTAAGTCTGCGATCGTCGCATTGTTTTCTAGATCAGCCAGTAAGGTCGGCGCCGAATTAATTAAGTTTGTGCCTTGTGAAAGTACGGGCGGAACGACCACGGCGATAAAGAAACCCGTGAAAAGAATTACTGAAACGAAAATAATGGCTACAGAATTTGCTCTGGAAAGACCACGCCGTTGAATCGCTACAACTGCCGGATTTAACCCTGTTGCTAAAAAGAGGGCTACGACAATCAAGACAAATATCTGGCTGGTACTGGCAAGTGCGCGCATCAAGACGATTGCGACTAAGGCTCCGAGCGTTGCGACAAATCCAAAATAGAACGGATGTGATCTATCTATCGGATTTCCTTGAGTACCAAAATCTGTTGGTGCAGTGTTTGGCTTAGGTTTACGTTTAATGCGATCTGCGATTGCCATGTGACCTATTCTAAAGCGATATCCTTCATACATGGCGTTACGCATTACGGGATTAGGCGAAGAAATCGCCGCCGTTACTGGCTTGCCTTGGCATATCAATTTGGAGGAGTGGCCGGAAGATCCCGCGCTGACCGAAAAGCGCGGTATTTCGCGACATATCGTTCGCTTGGTTCGATCCACCGATGATCCCGATGCGGAAGTCTATGCAGTTAAAGAGACGGTCTCTGAATTCGCAAACCGCGAATATAAAGCGCTGCGCGAACTGGCACACCTCGGAGCGCCAAGCGTTCAGCCGATCGCGGTTATTGAAGGGCGCACAGATGAAAGTGCAGAAGAGCTTCCTTGCGCTCTTGTAACGCGCTTCTTGCCATATTCGCTTCCGTACCGCGTTTTACTTAGCGGTAAAGATGTAACTGCCAATGACATCACCATGATGGCCAACGCCCTTGCGCTGTTATTGGTACAACTTCACTTACTTGGTTTCTGGTGGGGCGACTGCTCGCTTTCCAATACTTTATTCCGCCGCGATGCGGAAGCCTTCGCCGCTTACTTAGTGGATGCCGAAACTGGTGAGTTCCAGAAAACACTAAGTGATGGACAACGCGAACATGATTTAGAGATCGCGCACTTTAACGTTGCCGCCGAACTTGAAGATTTAGCGCTTTCGGGTGTTCTTTACCCAGGTATGGATCCGATCCGCGCTAGCGAGGCGGTAATCAAGCGTTATCACCGAATCTGGAAAGCGCTTAAAGAGCGTCAGGTTTTAGATCCAAAAGATCGCCTTGCCGTAGAACGTGCGATGCGTCAACTACATGATTTAGGTTTTGCGGTAGAAGAAGTTTCAGTTTCACTAGATGGTGAGTCACAGAAACTTTACTTCCAGCCAAAACTTGTTGCACCCGGATATCACCGCAATCGTCTGCGCGAGTTAACAGGGCTAGAAACTGAGGCGTTGCAAGCAAAGCGTTTGCTGGCTTCGCTTGATCGTTTCCGTGGTCGCGAAGAGAGTCCGAAACCACCAATGCAAGATTCCGCACGACGTTGGCTAAATGAAACTTATATGCCGATCGTTGTGATGATTCCTGATAATTTAAAGGGCCGAATCGAAGAAGCCCAGTTCTTCCACGAAGTTCTCGAACACCGTTGGTATTTAAGTGAACGCGAAGGCCACGATGTTGGGCTAACCTTTGCAGCACAGTCATATATTGAAGATGTACTGCCATTTCGGCGTGATTCTGGAGTAGAAGCGGGGGCGCAAGCATGAGCCTTCCACCTAACTTTGGACGTGCAGTCGATCTAAGTTCGCTTGGAAAACCAAAGGCGGAGCCTGCAGGGCCCATGCCCGGTATTGAGATAACCCCTGAGAATTTAACTAATGAATTTCTCTCACTCTCTAAAGACAAGCCCGTTGTTCTAATTTGTTGGTCGCCCCGCTCGCCTGAATCACAAGAGGTCGTAGCAATCCTTGGAAAGTTAGCGTTAGCTGATCAGGGAAGTTGGGTACTTGGCCGAGTTGATGTTGATGCTCAACCACAGGTTGCACAAGCGTTACAAACTCGCGCTGTTCCATTTGCTGTTGCAATCATCAATGAGCAAATGGTTCCGCTCTTTGAGCAGCCTTATCCAGAAGAACAGATCCGGATGGTGATCGATAAAGTCTTAGCACTTGCATCCGAACAGGGCGTGGGTGGAGCACCCACTGAAAAAATTGAACCCGAAGAGGAAGAAGCTATCGCGGCGCTAGATGCTGGCGATTATGCCAAGGCAGAGGCGGCGTACAAGAAACTCTTGGCGCGCAAACCAAACGATAACTTTGCAATTCTTGGCCTTGCGCAAACTCAGTTGATGGCGCGCACGGATGGTATTGATGGAGCTAATGTCATGAAAGAAGCTTCGGCTCATCCAGATAACATAGATATTCAATTGCAATGTGCCGATATTGAAATCGTTAGCGGTTATTTAGAGCCAGCCTTTGCGCGATTACTGAGGTTAATTCCACTCTTTGATGGCGCTGAGAAGAAGCTAGTTAAGGATCGCCTGATTGAGCTATTTGCTCTAGTAGATCCAGCTGATCCACGAGTTATAAAGGCGCGCGCTGCCTTAGCGAATGCGCTTTTCTAATGAATACCGTTAAACCAAGTACCGAATTTAAACTCTTACAAGCGCTCTTTGGCGTATATGCCATGTTGATCATGTCTTGGATTCCCCGTTTTCCTGAAGTAAAAGCCAATCTCGGATTAAGTAACGGTCAATTTGGAACTCTTATTAGTACTGGATCATTCGGAGCTGTAGCCAGTCTCTTCTTAACCGGCCATATGGTTCATAAATTCGGCGTAAAGCGCGTGATTTTGACCAATATCTGGATTATGGGGCTGGCATATTTCTTTATTGTTCGTACCGAATCTTCTGGAATTTTCTTAATCTGTAACGTTGCAATTGGTTGGGCAACATCGGCTTATCACATCTCGATAAATGCCCAATCATTTAACGCAATGGAGCGAGTTTACGGTTTAACTATTGCGCGCCTTCACGGTATGTGGGCGCTCGGGACGCTAACTACAGCAATTATTTCAGGGTTAGTCGTTGATCATATTCCGATCACGTGGCATGTAGGTGGGTTAGCTGTATTTGTCACCCTGTCGCTAACTGCAATGATAATTCGTTTAACTCCAGTTTTGATGAAACCAAATGAAGATGAAGAAGAACATCTCCCACTTCGAACTTTGATCACTTCATTTAGAGTTGATTGGCTAATCAGTGGCGGCCTGGTCTGCGCGGTTTTTCTAGAATTTGCGACCGGAGACTGGTCGGCAATCTTTGCTAAAGAGCGTATTGGCGTAAGTTCTGGAATGGCGGCTCTGCCATATGTCTTTTTCATGACCGCGATGATCATCGGGCGTCTAAATGCAGGATCAATTGCCAAGCGTTTTCAAGTTGATCAAACTGTTCGACTTTTTGCGCTACTCGGTGGTGGGGGATTTCTAACCTTCTTAACTATTACAGTTCAAATTCCCGCCGAGCATAAAACTATTGCCTTTGTAACAACTTGCCTGGCATTTACCTTTGCGGGAATGGGCTCATCGCTGATGGCGCCATCCTTCTACACCGCTGGAAATCAACGCTCGCCACTTCCGAGCGCGGTAGTTGTTGGGCAGATTGGCGTCGTAAATATGATTGCGGTCTTTATCTTGAAAGCTTCGATTGCATGGACTGCGCAATTCACCGGCTCTTTAGCAATTGCTTTAACGATTCCTGCGCTGATGCTGATGGCTACAGCGTTTTTTGCGCGCGCCCTAAAAGTCAGTTAAACGCGCTCGAGCCAGACTGTAGAAAGTGGCGGGACTCGGAAACTCCGCTTTAAATCTGTATCTACATCAACGGCAAAAGAATCATTGGTTATTCCGCTACCTCCAAAGGCAACGGCATCGGTATTTAGAATTTCCCGCCAAACCCCTGCTGTAGGTAGTGGCAGTTGGTAATTCTCATGCGGAACTGGCGAGAAGTTAGTTATACAAACAAGTGGCTTTCCATCAACAGACCAGCGAGTAAAGGCCAAGACATTGCTTGCGCCATCATCACCCACTAACCAAGAGAAACCTTCTGGGTTTGTATCCTTCTGCCAAAGCGCAGGTTGAGATTTATAGATGGCATTTAACTCGGCAACAACTTTCTGCACTCCGTTATGTTCGGCAAATTCAGTTAAATACCACTGCAGACCAGCGCTCTCGCTCCACTCATCATTCTGTGCAAATTCAGATCCCATAAAGAGCAACTTCTTACCTGGGTGGGCCCACATAAATCCATAGAGCGCACGCAACGTTGCTAACTTCTGCCAACGATCGCCAGGGAATTTATTTACTAATTGGCCCTTACCGTGCACAACTTCATCGTGTGACAGTGGAAGCATAAAGTTTTCAGACCAGGCATAAAGAATTGAGAAAGTAATCTCGTTGTGGTGGTAGACGCGATGAATTGGATCGTGCTGCAAATATTCCAAGGTGTCGTGCATCCAACCCATATTCCATTTAAAACCAAAGCCGAGTCCGTTAGATGAAGTCTCTTTGGTGACACCCGGCCACGCCGTTGATTCTTCCGCGATCATCATGATGCCGGGATGAGTTTTATATGCAGTCGATGTTGCTTCCTGCAAAAGTTGAACTGCTTCGAGGTTTTCGCGACCCCCAAATTTATTCGGTAGCCATTCGCCTTCTTTACGTGAATAATCTAGGTAAAGCATGGAAGCAACGGCATCTACACGAAGGCCATCGATGTGGAACTCGGTAAGCCAATAAAGAGCGCTAGCAACTAAGAAATTACGCACTTCATTGCGACCGAAGTTGAAGATCAAGGTGCCCCAGTCAGGGTGTTCACCTAGACGCGGATCGGCATGCTCATAAAGTGCTGTGCCATCGAATTTCGCAAGCGCCCATTCATCTTTGGGAAAGTGAGCAGGAACCCAATCCAGGATTACGCCAATACCCGCAGCATGAAGCGCATCTACTAAGAATCTAAATTCATCAGGGGATCCAAAGCGCGAAGTCGGTGCAAAGAAGGAAGTTACTTGGTAACCCCAAGAAGGTCCATATGGATGCTCGGTAACTGGCAAGAATTCAACGTGGGTGAAGCCTTGTTCTGTTACATAGTTAACGAGTTCGGTTGCAAGTTCGCGATAAGAAAGCCCTAACTTCCAAGAGCCTAAGTGAACTTCGTAGACCGCAACTGGGCTGCGCCAAGGTTGAAATTTAGAGCGCTCAGCAATCCATTTTGAATCTTGCCATTGATAATTTGATTCGTTAACAATCGATGCGGTGTGTGGGGGAGTTTCGGTTTGGCGTGCAAGTGGATCAGCATGATCTACCCAGCGACCGTCGATGCCGCAGATGGCAAACTTGTATTTAACTCCTGCGCCTATATCTGCAATAAAGATCTCCCAGATACCGGATGAACCTAAGCGAATCATCGGATGGGTGTTCTTATCCCAGTAATTTAAATCGCTGATCAAACTAACTGCGCGTGCATTTGGCGCCCAAACAGTAAAGGCAGTTCCAAGCAGTTCTCCGCTTTGATCACGCCGCACATGCGCACCAAGGACTTCCCATAATTTCTCATGGCGACCTTCGGCAAGTAGATGAAAATCTAACTCGCCTAAAGTTGAATTCGGATTTAAAAATGTTGCCGGCGCTATGTAGATCTCTTCCTTTGCATCTTTACTCTTACCGAATAGCTTCTGGAAGAAAGACATGATCTGAGGTTAGAGCCTTACCTGGCAAATGTGTGCAACTTTGCCAGTTGGTCTTGCTGGATCAAGGCGGATAAAGGTATCTGGGCTCCATGTAAAGCTCTGGTTATCCAGTAAATCTTTGACCTCGAATGAATGTGCCGCAATTCCGAGCGCCTTCATATCCCAATGAACTGTGGTCTCTTGAGCATAAGTTGGATCAAGGTTTACGACCACCAAAATCAAATCATCGCCTGTGCGCTTTGAATAAGCGATGATCGAATCAGAATCGGTGTGATGAAAGCGCAGATTGCGAAGTTGCAGCAACGCCGGGTGCGCGCGACGGATCTGGTTTAACTTAGTAATAAAGGGTGCAAGGGTTATGCCTTTTTTAGCCGCTCCATCCCAGTCACGTACCTTAATCTCGTACTTCTCTGAATCTAAATACTCTTCGCCACCTTCTTTAAAGCGGCGGTGCTCATAGAGTTCATAGCCGGCATACATTCCCCAAGAAGGAGTTAGTGTTGCTGCAAGCACTGCACGAAGTGCAAACATTGCAGGGTTTCCAGATTGCAAATGGAAAGGCAAGATATCTGGAGTATTCACCCAGAAGTTTGGTCTAAAGAATGCACTGGTCTCTTGCGAAACTTCGCGGCCGTACTCCATAAGTTCGGCCTTGCTCGTGCGCCATGTGAAATAGGTATAAGACTGATGGAAACCAGCTTTGCCAAGTGCGTGCATCATCGCTGGTTTGGTAAATGCTTCCGCGAGAAATACAACGTCTGGGCTTTCCTTTTGAATTACTGACATAACTTCTTGCCAGAAGTGAACCGGTTTGGTGTGGGGATTATCAACGCGGAAGATGGTTACACCCTTAGAAACCCATACACGGATAATGCGAAGTACTTCAGCGAGAATTCCGGCATAGTCATTGTCAAAGTTAATTGGATAAATATCTTGATACTTCTTAGGCGGATTTTCTGCGTATGCAATCGTGCCGTCAGGGCGAGTTGTAAACCATTGCGGATTTGATTTAACCCAAGGATGATCAGGTGATGCTTGTAGCGCTAGATCTAAAGCAATTTCCACGTTGTTCTTCTTGGCTATCGATACAAAGGTTTCAAAATCGGCCATAGTGCCAAGCGCTGGATTAATCGCATCGTGGCCACCTTCCACATTGCCGATCGCCCAAGGAACACCTGGGTCAGTATCGCTTGGAGTTAAAGTGTTATTGCGCCCCTTGCGATGTGCGGTGCCGATTGGATGAATTGGTGGCAGATAGAGAACATCAAAGCCCATCGCAGCAACGGCTGGAATTCGCTTTGCCGCAGTTGCAAAATTGCCGCTTGTAATACGGCCGTGCGCATCAACAATCGCGCCTTCGCTGCGAGGAAAGAATTCATACCAAGCACCGACAAGTGCGCGATCACGATCTGCACGCACAGGAATTAGTTCAGAACGACTTACTAAGCGACGCAGTGGGTTAGCAGCAAAGTAAGCGCGAATTTCAGTGGTTGTTGCCTGCGAGAAACGATTGGCTGGTGCAAGTGAAGTATCAGTTAGCGCCTTGATTGCAGGGGAGAGCAACTTCTTTACAGATGGATCTTCGTTTAACTTCTCTTCGAATATTAACTTGCCGATGGTGCAGCAGAGTTCGGCATCGATATTGGCTGCGATCTTTATTTCAGAGTCATGTTCCCATGTTGCAAAGGGGTCATCAAAGGCTTCGATGGCGTAACTGAATTCTCCGCGTGCCGGAATTGTGATCGTTCCGTCGAAGCGATCGCCACCGCGCCAGATTTCGCGCATCGGAGTGCGGGAAATTTCTTTACCTTTGTCATCAAATAACAGAGCATGCGCACCAAGTGCATCATGGCCTTCGCGAAAGATCGTTGCAGTAACTGCAATTACTTCACCCGCAACCGCCTTTACAGGAACTAACTCGCCTCCGAAATTAACCGCAGGAGAGATATCTGTAATGGGGATGCGAGTTATCAAGAGTTACCTCAGCCAGAGCCTTCGGTATTTCCCGGATCTGCAGCGTTAATGTCATTAATCTGATACTTATTGATCGCTTCTTGCACAACACCAGCCTTTACATCTCCGCTCTTAGCAAGAGCTGCAAGTGTTGCGATAACGATTGATTCGGCATCGACCTTGAAGTGGCGACGCAGTGCACCGCGAGTATCGGATAGACCAAAGCCATCAGTTCCAAGTGAAACAAAGTCTTGGTTAACCCATGGTGCGATCTGATCTTGTACTGCGCGCATGTAATCGCTAACTGCGATGACTGGACCTTCAGCGTTGGCAAGTTTCTTGGCAACGTATGCGGTGCGTTGATCAGATGGATTTAAGAAGTTGTGGCGATCTACAGCCAGACCGTCGCGGCGTAGTTCATTCCATGATGTAACTGACCAAACGGATGCTGAAACTCCCCAATCAGATTCAAGAAGCTTTGCTGCCTTTAGCGCCCAGTTCATACCAACGCCAGATGCCAAGATCTGCGCAACTTTCTTACGCTGCTTTGGACCTTGCTGGAATAGATAAATTCCCTTGAGCAAACCTTCGACATCCAAGTTCTCAGGTTCTGCTGGCTGAACATATGGCTCGTTGTAAACAGTTAGGTAGTAGTAAATGTTCTCGCTGTTCTCGCCATACATACGACGTAGACCATCTTTAACGATGTGGCCGAGTTCGTATGCAAATGCTGGGTCGTATGCAACAACTGCTGGGTTAGTTGAAACAAGAAGTGGTGAGTGACCATCTTCGTGTTGCAGACCTTCACCGTTAAGAGTTGTGCGACCTGCTGTTGCACCGACTACGAATCCGCGTACCAACTGATCGGCAGCAGCCCAGAAAGCATCTCCAGTGCGCTGGAATCCAAACATTGAGTAGAAGATGTAGATCGGAATCATTGGTTCATCGTGCGTTGAGTATGAAGATCCAACTGCAGTAAATGAAGCAACTGAACCGGCTTCGTTAATGCCTTCGTGAAGGATTACGCCCGCAGTTGATTCTTTGTAGGAAAGCATTAGCTCGCGGTCGACTGCGGTGTATTGCTGACCGTGTGGTGAGTAAATCTTTAGCGTTGGGAACAATGAATCCATACCGAAGGTACGAGCCTCATCAGGAATGATCGGCACTAAACGCGCACCAAGTCCTGGATCCTTAACGAGATCCTTCAACATACGAACAAATGCCATGGTGGTTGCAACTTCTTGCTGACCAGATCCGCGCTTTACAGATTCGTATGCTTCATCGGCAGGTTGTGCCAATGGGCGTGAAACGCTGCGACGACGTGGAATTGATCCACCAAGTGCGGCGCGACGTTCTTCCAGGTACTTAGCTTCTGCAGAATCCGCAGCTGGCTTGTAATAAGGAGGTGTGTACTTATCCAACTTCTCATCTGCAATTGGAATACCCAAACGATCGCGGAATTCGACGATATCTTCAAGTGACATCTTCTTCATCTGGTGCGTTGAGTTGCGCGCTTCGAAGTGCGAACCAAGTGTCCAACCCTTAACGGTCTTCGCCAAGATAACTGTTGGTCGACCATTTGGTTGTGATGCAGCAGCGTAGGCAGCATAAAGTTTGCGGTAATCATGTCCGCCGCGCTTTAGGTTCCAGATTTGATCATCTGACCAGTTTGCAACCATTGCTGCAGTGCGTGGATCGCGGCCAAAGAATTTTTCGCGAACATAAGCGCCGCTCTCGCCCTTAAATGTTTGGTAATCACCATCGAGAGTGGTGTTCATAATATTTACAAGTGCGCCTTCGCGATCTTGGGCAAGCAGTGGATCCCACTCGCGGCCCCAGACAACCTTGATTACATTCCAGCCGGCTCCACCGAAGATTGATTCAAGCTCTTGAATAATCTTGCCGTTACCGCGCACAGGTCCATCAAGGCGCTGCAAGTTACAGTTAACAACGAATGTTAAGTTATCGAGATTTTCGCGTGATGCGAGTCCAATCGCGCCCAAGGTATCTACTTCATCGACTTCACCATCGCCAAGGAATGCCCAGACATTTTGCTGGCTCGTATCTTTAATCCCGCGGTTATGTAGGTAACGGTTAAAGCGCGCTTGATAAATTGCATTGATCGGACCGATACCCATAGACACAGTTGGGAACTGCCAGAACTCAGGCATCAAACGTGGGTGCGGATAAGAAGAAAGTCCGCCGCCCTTATGTGAAAGTTCCTGACGGAAACCATCTAGTTGGTGTTCGCTTAAGCGGCCTTCCATAAATGCGCGTGCATACATTCCGGGAGATGCATGTCCCTGGAAGAAGATCTGATCTCCGCCGCCTGGGTGATCTTGTCCGCGGAAGAAGTGGTTGAAACCAACTTCGTAAAGTGCGGCAGATGATGCGTAAGTAGAAATGTGTCCGCCGACTCCGATGCCGGGGCGCTGTGCGCGGTGCACCAACATCGCAGCGTTCCAGCGGATGTAAGCGCGGATGCGACGTTCGATCGCTTCATCGCCAGGAAATGCTGGTTCGTTTTCTGGAGTAATAGTGTTGATGTAATCGGTATTGCGAAGTGCGGCAACGCCGATATTTTTTTCATGTGCGCGCTGTAGCAACTTCAAGATTAGGTAACGAGCGCGTACGGGACCTGCGCCATTGAGTGCGGCATCGAAGGAGGCTTGCCATTCGGCGGTCTCACTTGGATCGATATCTACTAGCTGGTCGATGATCTGGTCTGGGACGCCGAAGTTCTCGCTCATGGGCTTATTCTCGCGCTTACGCGGTAGTAGAGCAAAATCCGACCACTTTCTGTCTCAGAAAGGCGCCGATAAATGGACCACCCGAAACCCTTGTCAAAGCGCTCGCAATTCGGTGGACTTATCCCGTGGCAAAGGGGATGGGATTTGCTCAAGGAGAGATCGTCCTTGAAGTTGGCTATGACTCTGATTGCGATGACGCACTTCGCAAAGAGATCGCTGCCACAGTTGGTACCAAATTTCTAGAAGGATCTGCAACCGAAGTCGTCGATGCAGTAATTCTCTGGTGGCGCGATGGTGATGGCGATCTCGTCGATGAATTAATGGATGCCCTCACCTATTTAAGTGAGACCGGACCGATCTGGGTGTTAACTCCAAAAGTTGGTCGCGATGGACATGTTGAACCAAGTGATATTCAGGATGCGGCACCAATTGCGGGGATGAGCCAAACATCAACCCTTGTCGTAGCAAATGATTGGACGGCAACACGTCTAGTGGCGCGTAAGGCTGGCAAGCGATAAGTTTGGCGGCATGAGCCAAACACTTACTGGAATTTCTGTTGGATCGGTTGCACCTGACTTTGAATTAAAAGATCAGCATGGCGCCAAGGTTTCACTTTCATCGTTTAAGGGAAACAAGAACGTAGTCGTTCTCTTTATTCCCTTTGCATTCACCGGAACATGTACTGGCGAACTCTGCGCAATTCGTGATGACTTAGCCGCATTCCAAAACGACAACGTTCAGGTAATTGCTGTCTCATGCGATTCGCCTTACACACAAAAAGTTTTTGCAGAACAAGAGGGTTACAAGTTCCCAGTGCTTGCGGATTTCTGGCCACATGGCGCAGCAGCAAAAGCTTTCGGGGTATTTAACGAAGATATTGGTTGCGCAATGCGCGGCACATTTATCATCGATAAAGTAGGCGTAGTTCGCTGGTCAGTCGTAAATGGCCTCGGCGATGCGCGTAATAACGGGGATTACAAGGCCGCAATCGCTGCCCTGTAGTTGAGGTAGTATTTGCCTCGCAACAATCGGGTGCTTAGCTCAGTGGTAGAGCGTCTCGTTTACACCGAGAATGTCGGGGGTTCGAAACCCTCAGCGCCCACAGTTCTTTACTTCTTATTCTCTTTGTAAACTTTCGACGCAGTTTTTGAAAGCGCTATTGAAGCTTCTTCCCAACTGATTCCGTAAACTTTTTTAAACGAATCTTCGAATGTCTGACCATCAGCTCTCCCAACTTGAACATCGAAAGTCTTATCCACCCCACCAACTGCAATTAGGGCGTCCATGACGATGTATCCAAGACTGAAGAGCATTGAATATGTGTTAGAGGGGCATGGTGCCTGCATATTCTCTTTCAGAAATGCCTGAATGGTCTCTGGTTCATAGTCTTTAAGAACCCACCTATTGTCAGTTATCCAGCCTTTTCGAATTCTTACGTAGTCCTCAGCGCTTTTTGCAAGCGTTGGAATTGAGATTGCTTGCGGCTGACCTTCTGCAAACCAACAGGGCATTTGCATTGATGGTGGAACTTTTGTTTTTCCTTTAAAAATCATGCCTTGAACAGCATGTGTATATTCATGTAAATCATTCTGACCATTAAATTTCTGAATGTTGAATCGGTTCACGGGATTGGAAACACCAACAAGTACAAGCCCAATATCGGTCGTGATGTTGGTGACCGCCCCATCGCAATCAATCCCGGAACATTTCTCGGACGCCTGATCTGCGTAGTTAATTCCTAAATTGAAGGGGCTTGTATATTTGTTTGCTTCATTTCTAGCCCATGAAACATCTTCTTTGTTGAACTGAATGAATTTGATTTCAGAAGGTTGTTTTTGGCTACCCATAACCCGAGAGCCCAATGTCACAGCATTGATAGTCCATTGATCCGGATATCTCTGAGGTGTATTAGGTCCGAAGAGAAACGAAATTTTTAGTTCGGAAGATTTATGTAGCTCCAAATTGGTTTGAATCTTGTCCCACACTGCGTAAGGGATGCCCTGATAACGCTCCTCTATATTCGCAAATGAAGTCGGCAACTCAATAACTTTTGAATTTATCGGTTCTTGTGACGAAGACGTTGATCCTGATGTCCCTTGTGAGGGTGATGAACTGGCTGCTGGTGCGGGCTGCTTTGAAGGTTTTGAAATCAAGACTCCCTTATTCCAAACTAACAGCTTCCCAGTCTTTACGCAGGTGTACTTCTTGCCAGAGAAAGTGGAAGTCGCTCCCGCTTTAGTACAAGCACTACCCGCCTTAACCGCTCCAGAGGCAGGGTTTGTTAGGGAAGCACCAAAGAATGCGATGGCAATTATCAAGGCATAGGACCTCTTCATGGCAAAAAGAATACTGACGCCTATGAGATTTGTCTGCAGTAGCCTCAAAAATCTGAGGTGATTCAAGTAGATGAAAAGAAGCTCCTGCAGGTTGCGAGAGAGTAATCAAAGATAGATTACGAAACCCTCAGTGCCCACCTTTACTGATTTAAATACGCAACCTTAATTGCAGCTAAATCAATCTTCTTCATCTCCAGCATCGCTTTAGTAGCGTGCTGAGAACCTTATTGATCAGATCCTTCAATGGCGACCTCTCGAAGCAATTACTTGGCTTGAGTCAATCTCGCTTTGATTAGCTTCTTCATGAGAGTTTTTGTAAGTGGCTTATCAACTGGAACATGAATAGCGCTGATTGTTTTTGAGAATCCCGCTAACTCTTCAGGGAATAACTTCAAAATTGATCCACTAAAAGGGTAGTAACCAACGTGCTTCTTATTGGCTAGCAATCCGGCCACGATCGTTTCATCCACTTTAAATGCCGGCATTCCGTAGCTAACTACTTCTTGCGCATCTGGAACTATCTCCAAAATTCGCTTGCGCATCTCGAGCATGGTTTCTTTATGTGGCGACGAGGCCGATTGATAATGTGCGCGAACTGCGACAGGTAACTGTTTTGCCACGGAGAAATAGTACAACTGGCCCTAATCAAGTAAGGTTCTCCATAGAATTCAATATCCGGTGCGCGACGAAGAAGTGCAGTTATAAGGAGCGAGTTGTGAAGGCTAGCGTTAGCGATCAGCGCTCCATTCTCGACATTCAGAACTTCGATTTCACTACAACTTCCCTAAACGCCAAAGCCTCTGGCCTTCCAGAGATACCGGCGATTAATTCACTCACAATCAAGCAGAACAATGCTCGCGATCTACGTATCGCCGCTGAAACAGAGTTAAACGATGTAAAGCGCGAGTTAAACCGGGCCGAAACAGATGTTGAACAAGTTGTCTCACGAATCAATCGCGATGAAGCCCGCCTTGCCTCTGGCACAGGGGCTGCCAAAGAGTTAGAACAACTCCAACATGAACTTGTTTCCCTCGCTGCACGCCGTGCTGAACTCGAAGAAGTAGAGCTCGAGATCATGATGCGCGTTGATGGAATTAAAGAGCGCATCGCAGAACTTGGTGCCGAAGAAAGCGCTCATGCAGCAGAGATTGCCAACCTAGAAATTTCCAAGGAAAACGCGCTAACAATTATCTTTGCAGATCTCAAAGCAGCGGCTGATGATCGCGCGAAGACTGCAGCCAGCGTTAACCCCGAACTAATGGCGCTGTACGAGAAAATTCGCACCAGCAATAATGGAACAGGAGCAGCAGCCTTGGTTGGAAACCAATGCAAAGGTTGTCACTTAACTTTAAACACCATCGAACTACAGCGCATTGCAGGTTTGCCGGAAGATGAACTAGTACGCTGCGAAGAATGTCGGTGCATTTTGGTGCGTGGTCTATAAATGGTGCGCAATTTTAAGTTAACTGCCGATGGTGGTTCACGTGGAAATCCAGGCCCTGCTGGTTACGGCGCAGTGGTTACTGAAAACGGCAAAATCGTTGCCGAACTCTTCGATGTCATCGGAATAGCAACTAATAACGTTGCTGAATACAGCGGACTTCTTGCTGGCTTGAGCCATATAAATAAATTGGATTCCGCAGCGACGGTTGAAGTTGCCATGGATTCAAAGTTAGTTGTTGAGCAGATGTCTGGTCGTTGGCAGATTAAGCATGCGGATATGCGCGATCTGGCAAAGCAGTGCCGAGCAGCTCACGATCCTTCGCTCGTTAAATACTCATGGATTCCACGCGATGAAAATTCTCATGCCGATCGCTTAGCCAATAAGGCTCTAGATGGCGGCTCCGCACATAAGCCTGAACCACAAGTGCAACAGAACTATTTATCTGAGCGACTTCGCAGTAGCGAAGTTCCAACCATGCTGTACATGGTTCGCCACGGTGAAACAATCTTAACCCCGCTGCGAAAGTTTTCGGGAACTGGGCCAATCAATCCAGAGTTAACGGAGAAAGGTTTATCTCAGGCTGCTGCTGTTGCCAAAGAGATTGCCAAGTTAAAGCCAGAAGTTTTAATTGCTTCTCCTCTAATGCGCACCACCCAAACAGCGCAAGCAATTGCTGCTGCCACAGGACTTGAAATCAACTTTGATGAAATTTGGTTCGAACTTTCATTCGGAGATTGGGATGGCCTCTCCTTCGAAGAGGTAAAAGAGAAGTTCCCTGATGAATATCAAGCCTGGCTAAATTCATCTTCCTACGCACCTGCCGGTGGCGAGTCTTACGATCAGGCAGGTATTCGCGTTGAAGAAGCGTTAGAAAAAGTAGCAGCTGAATATCCAGGTCAGCGCGTCGTCGTAGTAACTCACAATGGAGTCATTAAATTAGCGGCACAGATCGCAACCGGGGCACCCACCGAAGCGGTCTTTCATATAGATGCAGCACCTTGTTCAATAACATCAATATCAATTTGGCCATCAGATGGACTGCGCGCCCTGCGTAGCCTTAACGAGACAGGACACTTCCGCCCATGATTAGTTCAACCGAGTGGCTATTAACTATTGGTGGTCTTGCCGCAGTAATTATCTTTGATTTAGCCCTGGCTATTGCTCATCGCAACAAAGAGACCAGTACAAAAGAGGCTCTCGGATGGACGCTCTTTTATGTGGCGGCGGCTATAACTTTTGGTTTGCTAATGCCACGTTGGACATCAGATCAACTGCGGACTGAATTCTTTGCAGGCTGGCTAACCGAGTATGCACTCTCTGTCGATAACATCTTCGTATTTATCATTTTGATTTCAACGCTCAAGGTAAAGAAAGAATCCCAGCAACTTGTTCTTCTCTTCGGAATCCTTATCGCCATAGTTCTACGCGTGATTTTGATCTTTGCTGGAGTCGCACTTGTAACTCGCTTTACTTCAGCGTTTTACTTCTTCGGTGCGTTTTTGATTTACACCGCCTGGAAGCTAATAAATGAAAAAGAAGAGGTAGAAAAAGATGAAGGTAAGTTAATTGCCTTCCTTCGCAACCGTGGGCTAAGCACATTCGCCATTGCGCTAATTGCTCTGGGCGTTACCGATCTCGTATTTGCCCTTGATTCAATCCCGGCAATCCTTGGGCTAACAACCAGCACCTATGTTGTGATTACTGCAAATATCTTTGCGCTAATGGGTCTTCGTCAGCTCTACTTCTTGCTTCAAGGTGCAATGGATCGATTAGTTCACCTTGGCCGCGGGCTCTCATTTATCTTGGCATTTATCGGTGTGAAGATGATCTTGCACGCGTTACACGAAAATGGCGTGCACGTTGTTGATATTTCACTTGAGGTTAGCTTGACGGTAATCGTCTCCACCTTGGCGATTACAGCCCTTACAAGTCTCTATGCAACTAGAGGTAAAGAAATCTCAAAGGAGTAGTTCGCCACCTAAAGCGATATCTTCATTTTCTGCGATCTTCTTGGCGATCTTCTGCGCCAAAGCTAAATCTTCAAGGCCATCGGCAATTGGATCTGCGCTCTGCTTTCCAGTCTTAACTAGTTGATAGAACGCCTCTAATTCAACTTCAAAGGCTGGCTTATAAGATTCAAATTTATTTGATTGATGATCAATACCTTTGCGATAAGTTGAAATAAGTTGAGTAGGTACGCGCAAAATGTAAGGGCTTGGAAAGACGATGTGATGACCCTCTTCACCGCTCACCCAACGAATCTCCTCCTGGTACATCGGGTATTGATCGAGATAGAACCAACGCACCGTTACGCGAACTCCATCTGCGGTGCGACCAAAAATTATGATCGAATCACTCGCTGAACCTGCTGGCCAGCGGTCTACGTGATCGACTTCAGTTATATGAATATCAAGTGCGCGAAGGACAGAGAATTCGTGAATTACGCTGCCAAGAACCATTTCCGAATACAGATTTCCAAATGAAGCTGCACCCGCTTTACCGAGAGCGTCCTCCTGAACTGCTGTGCGAGATTTTGTAAACAATTCGATTAAGTCAGCAGATGGTTTAGGCATATTCAGCGATTCATCTGAAGTAACCAGTTGGCTATCTCCACTTGGGTGTAAGACTAAGACGTCGACTGTGCGCGGACGCGTCTTAATCGCTTTCTGCGCCTCAACAACTGCTGGATCAAAGGTCTTCATATAACCGATCATTAGATTAGATCCAGATTCCGACTTTGCTTTTTCAATTCTATTTAGCTCTGCACGAGAATAGGCAAGAGGTTTTTCGCAAAATACTGTCTTGCCGGCTCGAAGTGCCATCTCCACAATCTCGGCATGTGATCCTGAATTCAAAATTAGAACAGCATCAACTTCCTTCGAATCAATCATTTTCTTAGGATCTGAAAAACAAACATCTCTTGAAATACCAAAGCGATCGGCTAAGGCATGTGCAGCGTTAACATTTAGGTCGGCCAAAGCCACAATCTCAAATAGATCTGTGCGGCGAGTTAGTATCGGTAGATGAACTGAAGATGCAACTGATCCAGTTCCAACAATTCCAACTTTGATCGCGCTCATTGCATTCCTATTCTTAGATGTGGCTGATATCGTAGCGAAATAATGCAAATAAATGACCACACCCCAACTCCGGATGATATTTCTTGGGTGAGCGATGAAGTTGCGGCGATACATGAACGCAATCGTCAACGCGGTCACGCCGATTGGTGCGGTCATGACTTTGATTTCACCTGTCCTTCATCCGTTACTTATCCATTTCAGTGGTTCTGGGATTCTTGCTTCCACGCAATCGCGTTGAGTCATGTAGACCTTCAAAAAGCTGAGGCAGAGCTGAAGAGTCTGCTCAAGAATCAGCACTCTGATGGCTTTGTCTCTCACGTAACTTTTTGGCAGCGTGATGCTTATGAAGAGATGGTTTCGACTTATGCGATTGCATTCCGCAGTCGATACTTATCAGATGAGATGCAACCACCACTTTTGGCTGAAGCGGTAAGCGCTGTGGCAAAGCGTGGTCGTGGGGTTGAATTCATCAACGAAGTGTTGCCTGCTGTAAAGCGGTTCTACGAATGGCTTCACACTGTGCGCAATCCATATGGTGATGGCTTGGTTCGTGTAGTTCAACCAGATGAGACCGGTATAGATCACTCTCCAGTCTGGGATGAAATAATGAATATCCAAGATGAGGAGCACGAATCTTGGGATCGCGGCTGGCATTCAATCTGCGATCCATATGACAAGTTTGATCGTGATCCAAAGAAGATGATTGAACTAAATCACTTTGTCGTTGCCGATGTAATGACAAATACTATTTACATTGAAAATCTCCATGTACTTGCCGATCTCTGCCAGCAAGTTGGAGATCAAGCCGGTCACGACGAATACCAGGCCAGAGCAGTGAAAGCTCGCAAATCACTTGATGAACTCTGCTGGAACGAAGAAGACGGTCTTTATTACGGTGTAAACGGTAAGGAAAATAAGCAACTGCGCGTCAATACCTTTATGTGTTTGATGCCATTGCTTTTACCTGATCTTGAAAAGAGAAAAGCAGATTTACTCATCGCGCGGATTTTAAATCCAGATGAGTACTGGGCCAAGTATCCGATACCAAGCACTGCGATGAACCATCCCACTTACCGCCCAGATACTGTTGGTGGAAATTTAGTATGGCGGGGACCTTCATGGATCAATAGCAATTGGTATATCGCTCGCGGATTAAAGCGCCATGGTCGGAATGACTTAGCACGCCACATAACCAACCAGAGCATCGCGATGGTTCGAAAGAGTGGATTCCGTGAGTATTACAACCCGCAAACTGCACATGGTCGTGGGGCACCTGACTTTAGCTGGTCAACTATTCTTATAGATCTAATCCACGAGGTGAAATAGAAAATGAGTAATCTCTTAAAAAGCGCCAAGGTTGGAATCGTTGCCCTCAACTGGAAATTTGAGATGGCAAAGTCTGAAGATTTCTTGAGTCGCATTGCAGCCTACGGTTTCAAAGGTATTCAGATCTCAGTTGAGCAAGCAAATTCAGATAAGTTCTTATCTCAAATGAAACAGAACGATTTAGCGACTGCCGAACAGTATCTAGATATCGCCTGCGATGAGAACGGCCCACTTCCAACTGCCGATGCTCATTCGCAAGAGATAGTTGATGCAGCTATTCGTGCCAAAGTTGAAATGTTGGTATTTGCCGTTGATGGAACTTTAGAACGAGATATTTATGCAGGTCGCGCTCATCTAGGTCCGCACCTAAATGAAACCGGATATCAGTGCCTAGCTGATCACATTGCTAAATACGCGCAGTTAGCGAAAGCGGCCGGAATTCGTTCTTCATTCCATCCACACGCAGCCACTTATATTGAAACTCCTGAAGAGACCAGAAAGCTAATGGCCCTTCTTGATTCCGATTTGGTTGGCATGTGTCTTGATGTTGGACATTGGCTTGTCGGTGGGGGAGATCCCGTTGCTGGTGTAGTCGAATACGGAAAACGTGTTACACATGTTCACATTAAAGATGTTGATCCAGAGATTCTGAAAAAACTTATTACTGGTGAATACGAAGGTATGAACGTTGCAGTTGAAGATCACTATCTTTTCGTGCCAGCTGGCGAAGGTGCACTTGATCTAATTGGGCTATTTGCAGAACTTGAAAAGATTGGCTTCTCGGATTGGATGATGAGCGAACAAGATAAAGCGCGTGAGCCGGCTGAAGAAAAATCAGGGGTTTCTATGCGCAATATCGAGGCAGCTCTGAAGGGTTAGCAGCCCCTATCCATTTCCCGTACGCCCGATATTGTTCACCCCATGACTAGTACTCCGCGTATTTTGCATGCCGCAACCGGTTCAACTCTGACCGCTAAAGGCTGGGGACAAGAGGCCGCCCTGCGCATGCTTCATAACAACTTAGATCCAGCTGTTGCAGAACATCCCGAGAACTTAGTTGTTTATGGCGGAACTGGAAAAGCAGCACGAAACTGGCCATCCTTTGATGCAATAGTAAAAAGCCTCACCAACTTAAAAGATGATGAAACGCTTCTGGTTCAATCAGGTAAACCAGTTGGAGTCTTTGCAACGCACGAATGGGCGCCGCGAGTTCTGATAGCAAATTCAAACTTGGTTGGCGATTGGGCCAATTGGCCAGAATTTCGTCGCCTAGAACAACTTGGCTTAACTATGTACGGGCAGATGACTGCCGGTTCTTGGATTTACATTGGAACGCAAGGAATTTTGCAAGGCACGTACGAAACCTTTGCAGCAGTTGCACAGAAGAGATTTAACGGAACCTTGCAAGGCACGCTAACCCTGACCGGCGGTTGTGGCGGAATGGGCGGCGCGCAGCCACTTGCTGTGACCATGAATGGCGGCGTCTGCTTAATTATCGATATTGATAAGTCACGTTTGGAAAAGCGAATTCAGACTCGTTACTTAGATGAAATTGCCGACAACATCGACGATGCAATTGAGAGAGTTCTTAAAGCGAAGAATGCGCGAGTTCCGCTATCTGTTGGGCTTGAAGGTAACGCCGCTGAGTTATTCCCGCTCTTGCTCAGCATGGATGTACCAATTGATATCGTCACAGATCAAACTTCTGCACACGATCCTTTCTCATATATACCTGCTGGCGTTGATGTTCACGCCGCAGCACAGATGGCGAAAGATAACCCCGAAGATTTCACTAAGCGCTCACAAGCATCGATGGCAAAGCACGTTGAAGCAATGGTTGGCTTTATGGATAAAGGCGCAGAAGTTTTTGATTACGGTAATTCAATCCGGGATGAAGCCCGCCAAGGTGGCTATTCACGAGCCTTTGCCTTCCCAGGCTTTGTTCCCGCATATATCCGCCCACTTTTCTGCGAAGGGAAAGGACCGTTTCGATGGGTAGCGCTTTCAGGAGATCCAAAAGATATCTATCGCACAGATAAAGCTGTTCTAGATCTATTTCCAGAAAATGAAGGTCTACATCGCTGGATCACAATGGCGCAAGAGAAAGTCGCCTTCCAAGGCTTGCCAGCACGTATCTGTTGGTTGGGTTATGGCGAAAGAGATAAGGCCGGACTTGCCTTCAATGATTTAGTTGCACGTGGTGAAGTCTCTGCACCGATTGTTATTGGTCGCGACCATTTAGATTGCGGTTCTGTCGCATCTCCATATCGCGAAACTGAAGCGATGCTCGATGGTTCAGATGCAATCGCAGATTGGCCGCTGCTAAATGCGATGGTCAACATTTCATCTGGCGCTTCATGGGTTTCACTTCACCACGGTGGTGGCGTTGGTATGGGACGTTCAATCCACTCTGGTCAAGTCTCTGTTGCCGATGGCACAAAGCTGGCGGCACAAAAACTAGAGCGCGTATTAACAAATGATCCAGGTATGGGAGTTATTCGCCATGCAGATGCTGGTTATGACATCGCCATTGATACTGCCAAGGAACGCCATGTTCATGTACCGATGCTGGATATTGAATGACCAGCACGCTCCTTTTCAATATCGGGCAACTAGTTACAAATGATCCGCAGCACGATGGTACCAAGCTCGGGGTAATTAACGATGCCGCGTTGTTGATTGAAGATGGCGTTGTTGCTTGGGCTGGGCCTAACGCCGATGCACCAACGCATCACATCAAACGTAAGATCGATGCTCACGGCAAGGCAGTTATCCCTGGTTTTGTAGATAGCCACACACATATGATCTTCGCGGGAGATCGCAGTAAAGAATTTCGCGCACGGATGCTGGGGGAGAGCTACACAGCAGGCGGCATCGCCCACACCGTTGAACAAACTCGCAGCGCTAGCGATGAGGCGCTCACAAACAATGCGAAATCACTATTAAATGAGGCTTATTCATCAGGCACCACAACTATCGAATGTAAATCAGGTTACGGGTTAACTGTTGAAGATGAGCGGCGCTCACTTGAAATTGCCCAGAGTTTTACCGAAGAGACAACTTTCTTGGGTGCACATGTTGTTCCAGTTGAATATAAGAAGAACCCAAAAGATTATGTGGATTTAGTAACCGGTCCGATGTTGGATGCAGTGCTTCCATACTCAAAGTGGATCGATGTATTTTGCGACAAAGGCGCATTTTCAGTAGATGATGCCCGCACAATTCTTAAGGCCGGCATGGCGAAAGGTTTGCAACCACGCCTACATGCCAACCAACTTCAAGAAGGCCAAGGAGTTCGCCTCGGAGTTGAACTAGATGTTGCTTCCGTTGACCATGTCTCGCACCTAAGCGAGAAAGATATCGAAGCGCTTTCAACATCAAATACTGTGGCAACACTTTTGCCTGGCGCAGAGTTTTCAACCCGATCGGCTTATCCAGATGTTCGCCCGCTTTTAGAAGCGAGCATCACCGTGGCACTTGCCTCTGACTGCAATCCCGGAAGTTCTTACACAACGAACATGCCATTCATTATCGCGATCGCAGTTCGCGAGATGCATTTCTCACCAGAACTAGCTTTATGGTCGGCAACGATGGGAGGCGCAAAGGCGCTACGCCGCGACGATATTGGACATCTCTTTGAAGGTGCGCGCGCTAACTTTTCGATTCTTTCTGCAGATTCGTATATCCACTTGGCATATCGCCCGGGTGTTAACTTAATAGAACAGGTGTGGCGCGATGGCCTCCAAATCAAATAGAACAGTAACTCTTTCAACCTCAGGAGTAACTTTCGCCGATGTTATTGATGTTGCCAGATACGGCGCCAAAGTTGAACTTTCAAAGCAATCTATCGATGCCATCAACGCTTCCAGAAAATACATTGAAGAGTATGCAGCTGGAGGAATCCCGGTTTATGGCGTATCTACTGGGTTTGGAGCTTTGGCTAACCGCCATATTGATGTGGCAGATCGTGCACAATTGCAGAAATCGCTAATTCGCTCGCATGCCGCAGGCGTTGGCCCAGCAGTTGAGCGCGAAGTTGTCCGGGCACTTATGTTCTTGCGACTTAGAACAATGGCTTCCGGCCGCACCGGTGTTCGCGTTGCGCTAGCGCAGAGTTATATCGATTTCTTAAATCATGGAATCACTCCAGTTGTTCCAGAGTTTGGATCACTGGGATGCAGTGGAGATTTAGCGCCGTTATCTCATTGTGCACTTGCGCTAATGGGTGAAGGAAAAGTCCATGATGCAAACGGTGTTGAAATGCCAACGATGCAGGCGCTTGATGCTGCAGGAATTAAACCGATCGAACTTCAAGCTAAAGAAGGTCTTGCGCTAATTAACGGCACCGATGGAATGCTCGGAATGTTGATCATGGCATGTGCTGATCTCGAACAGCTTTGCGCAGTTGCCGATATAACAACTGCCATGAGCATCGAAGGGTTACTCGGTACTGATCGAGTGTTTGCCCCCGATCTACATGCACCGCTGCGTCCGCAGGTTGGCCAAGCGGTAAGTGCTGCAAATATCTTTGCAATGCTTAAAGGCTCGGGCATTGTTGCCTCACACCGCGAAAATGATTCACGCGTACAAGATGCTTATTCGCTTCGCTGCGCACCTCAAGTTGCGGGCGCTGTCCGCGACACTATTTCCTACGCTTCAACTATCGCCGAGCGCGAACTCGCATCAGCGATTGATAATCCTGTCGTACTCCCTGATGGACGCGTTGAATCCAACGGAAACTTCCACGGAGCACCTGTTGCTTATGTATTAGATTTCCTTGCAATTGCCGCTACAGATTTGGGCTCAATTGCAGAACGTCGCACCGACCGCGCACTTGATCAACATCGTTCTGCCGGTTTGCCACCATTTTTAGCGCACGATCCTGGAGTTGATTCAGGGCTAATGATTGCGCAATACACACAAGCAGGTTTAGTTAGCGAGAACAAACGCCTTGCAACTCCTGCCAGCGTTGACTCGATTCCGTCATCTGCAATGCAAGAAGATCATGTATCTATGGGTTGGTCGGCTGCGCGTAAATTACGCAAAGTTGTTGATAATCTCGCTCGCATCTTGGCTATCGAACTCGTTACTGCAGCGCGCGCCATTGAACTTCGCGAAGGTTTGAGCCCATCACCTGCAACAGGTCGAGTTGTTAAAGAGTTGCGAAAAGTAGTTCCGGGAGTTGGGCCAGATCGTTTCTTATCTCCAGAACTTGAAGCGGCGACAACGTTGGTTAATTCAGGATCAATCGTTAACGCTGCAAGAGAAGTTGTTAAAGAACTTATCTAGTAGCAAATCCTGCGGCTGCCTCAAGAACCAAGAGAGCAGCTAAGCGCAAGGTGCGTTGATCATCTGAATCAGCGGCAGCATCGATTTCCGTAATGTCGATTGCGCGAACTCGCTTATCAGCACCTAATAGAAGCGCTGCTTGGCGCAGTTCATCTGCAGATATTCCACCAGGCATTGCCGCTGGGCACGCCGGAACGACGCTGCGATCACATACATCGACATCTAGATCAACATAAATCTCACGCCCGTCAGCGCCAGCGATTTCTAGCGCTTTCTTTAATACATCAGCAATGGTCATCTCACGCAATTGCCCACGAGAAAACACAGTTATGCCATTTTCTTTAGCACGCTGGCTGTACTCGGCGCTATTAGCAAAGTCGGCAATACCAATTTGCACAATGTTTTTTCCTGGCAAACCAGCCTGAATCAATTGCCAAACAGGAGATCCATTTGATTGGCCATCACGAAGATCGTGGTGTGCATCAAAAGTGATCAAGCCGATCTTTGATAAGTCTGGCCATAAACCAGATGCAACTGAGTAGGTAATGGAGTTATCGCCACCAAGTGCAATTACTAACTTGTGTTTTGCCAATAATCCACTCACAAAAGCACCAACTCGTGCGACGCCTTCAGGACCATCTGGTGAATCAATATTGCCTAAATCAATAAATGATTGACCGCTTAAATCAACGCCTTGCGAAGTTGAATAAGTTGAGTAGCGAGCCAGCGCACTTCTAATTGCATCTGGAGTTTGATCTGCGCTAGTCGGCGAAATAGAACCTTTATGTGCCGGTACTCCAACTAATGCGATATCTGAGCTCGGGTCAGACGACATTAATAAAGTATTGGCGCGCTTCCACTTTGGATCATGCGGCAGATTTGCGCTCATCATTTGCTAATCGTAAGGCTTTATTCTTGGACTACAATCATGCACGAAGAGTCGCCCGGATCACCGCGTTGTAGCAATACACCGAGGAAAGTCCGGACTTCGCAGAGCAAGGTGGTGGGTAACGCCCACCCGGAGAAATCCGCGGGATTAGTGCCACAGAAAATAGACCGCACATGCAAATGTGTAAGGGTGAAACGGTGGTGTAAGAGACCACCAGTATTTGTAGTGATGCAGATAGCTTGGTAAACCCCACCTGAAGCAAGACCACGCAGATGGCGTTTGAGAACTGCTCGTTCGAGCCATCGGGTAGGTTGCTTGAATCTGTAAGTAATTACAGATCTAGATGGATGGTGATCCGTTCGCAAGAACGACAGGATCCGGCTTACAGGGCGACTCTTCTTTACATTTAGTTACTACGAGTAACTTCATTAATGTGTCATAATTCAGTAACGCTTGTTTGGTAGCAAAAGGGACTTGGTTAAATACCAAGTCCCTTTTGCTTTACTGCAAATGGCCTAGTTCTATGCAATAGTTCGAGCACGGTGGTTTGGTAGTAAATGGGAGTTGGCGTCATGCCGGCTCCCTTTTGCTTTTTATAAAACTTTATACACAGGTGACTTACTCACTTCTCTTTAGCGCCAGCTTTAGATCTAACTTCGCTCCCGTGTTGGGGGCGTGTTGTAATTGGCAGCCTGGTCGTTTACCAAACAAGCGGAGCGGGTTCGAATCCCGTCGCCTCCACCACAGTCTTAACTGTTTCAATTCGATCTATTGGTAATGGTCAAATGAGTTGGAGTAGATTTGCATGGGAGGGCCTCGAGAGATCGGGGCCTTTTCCAATTTCCCGACTTTTAGGCCGACTCTTCTTTATTAGTGATTTGTGGAATGATTTCCTATATGACCAGAGTTCTTCTTACAGGTGCAAGTGGCTATATTGGCAAACACATCACACTCCAGCTTCTCAATCAGGGATATGAAGTTCGTGCTTCAGTCCGCAAGCTTTCAAAGTCATCAGAAGTTCGCGATGCAGTCGCGCCGCATCTTTTAGAAATTTCATACCTAGATTCTCGTCTAACATTTATTGAACTCGACCTTGAGAAAGATTCGGGTTGGAATTCTGCCCTCAAAGATATTGATGTGTTGATGCACACTGCATCGCCCTTTCCACTCACTTCGCCCAAAGACGAGAATGATTTGATCCGCCCTGCAGTCGAAGGCACTTTGAGAGCACTACGTGCTGCAAAAAATTCTGGAGTCAAGCGAGTAATTCTGACTTCATCGGTCGCGGCAATCTATGGCCGTGAGTTAACTTCTGGCGCTTTGGCCTATGACGAAACAATGTGGACAGATGTTGAGCATCCAGTTGGGCGTGTGGCTTATACAAAGTCTAAGACTTTGGCTGAAAAGGCAGCTTGGGATTTCATCAAAAGTGAAGCTCCTGAAATTGCCCTGACAACCATTAATCCAGTTCTAGTGCTTGGTGCACCTTTAGATAAGAACTTTGGTTCATCAATTTCGCTTGTGGAAAGAGTATTAAACGGAAGTGATCCGATGTTGCCAGATCTAAAATTTGCAATCGTAGATGTACAAGATGTTGCCAAGATGCATGTTTACGCAATCAAGAGTGAAAATACAAAAAACGAACGCATAATCGCTTCCTCAGAAACCAGATCATTTGTTGAGATAGCGAAGTTTTTAAAGAGCTTGTATCCAAAGAGTAAGGTCAAGTCAGCGCAGGCGCCCACATTCATTATTCGCTTGCTTTCACTATTCGATGGTTCTATAAAGCCGATTCTGCCTCAACTAGGAAAGCCCATGAATGTTAGTGGGTCCAAGGCTCAGCGCTTGTTGAACATTAGCTTTATTCCTGTTGAAGTCACCTTAAAAGAATCTGCGGATTATTTGATTAAGAATGGCTTTATCAAAGGCTGATCCGGCCTAAAGGGCGACTCTTCTTTAGATAATCAGATTTTCTTTGGCCTTCTTGGCGGCTTCACCTCTGCCACTTACGCCTAATTTTTTATAAATATTTCGCAGGTGAGTTTTCATCGTGTTCTTCGAGATGTGCAGAATTTGGCCAATTTCTGAGATCGAATTCTCCGATACTAGGTATCTCAAGACTTCAATCTCGCGCCCTGTTAGTTGTTCTCCAGTAAATTTCATTAACCGGTTACGTTCTTGAATCCGGTCAATCGCCAACCTGCTTAAGGACTCCAACCAGATTGACTTCTTCGTAGAAGATAAATCGATGATTGCTTCCAGAGTTGAATTCTCTTGCCGTAGGAAGATTTCTTGCGCCCCGACCTCTTCGCCTTTGGCAAGAGCGATCTTGAGGTACTCACGCTGTTTCTTTGCACCTTCATCTTTTATTTTAGCCAGAGCCAAATTCTTCCTAATTACCTCGTGAGGCGTATTTTCTGAGAGTTTCTTTATCTCGCTCACATCACTGAGTTTTGAATTTCTTAAAACACTTTTACCCAGCTGTTGTAAGTATTGAATTTCTGGATTTCGCTTAACAATCGTGTCGATTCTGCCCAGATCCTTTGACTGATTCTTTGCTAGTAATTCTCCCAAATCGACTAACCAGGTCATCGCCTTTAGATCTGGATCAAGTAGAAGTTCATTCCTCAATCGAGCGACCTTTGTTGAAATTTTATCTTGGCTATTAGGAATACGTGACAAAATTCTAATCTCACCAACTAGGCAAAGATAGTTGATAAAGATCATCCTATTTTCCTGAGCCTCTTTTCCTAACTTCACCATTTCATCAAGTGCTTCGTCAATCATTGAAAATTCATATAGGCAGCGGATTAATACAAATCTACAATCAAACGGTGATGCGATTCCAACTCGACCAGAAGCCTCTTCAAGTGCAATTGTGGATTTGGCTAACTCGTAGGCTTTCTTATACTCACCTTGCGAGAGTAATTGCATAGATTTAATCGCAGATTTGGCTTGATCTAAAACACTTAAGTTATCGGGATTATCGATGTGCAAAATATCTTCAGCGCATTCATTTAGCTTATTAGTATCAGATGTAACCAGAGCGATACAAGCAACTAGCCGAATCAATCGGCCCCTATCCATCGGATCTAACGTTCCACTTTTAATTGGAGAATTGATTGAAATTTCGGCGTGTTTTAGCGCTAATTGATGGTTACCGCTATGAAAATTCACATATGCTCGACAGAGATTGCTTATCTGATCTACCCAGACTTCAATCGGATTACCTTTAGTACTTTTCTCTAGTTCATCGAGCAAGGTGGTGCATTTTCTAAAATCCAAATCAATCAAATTGCCAATGGCTTCAAATCCCCTTGCCATGAACAAGCTATTTTCTGATTCATCAAGAGAGCTCTTTGCATACTCGATGAATTCTTTTCCTTGTCCAGTTAGCGACAACTCCGCCATTCGGGTTAAGTAGAGGCGATAGAAAAAATCTAAATCATTCTTTTCAATCGCAGTCTCAATAATTTTTTGGACGCTGCTGGCAAAGCCCGGGAGGGGTGATTTGGAAGCGTCGCTACTCACCCTCCTAGGGTGAGGCATTTAGGGAGTTTTTTATAGGTGATTCTCAGCGTAGTGGGGTGATAAAAAGGGGCGATTTGTCAGTCACCCCGCTGGGTGAGGCTCTGGCTTACGGAGCGAGAGGTCTTCTACGATTTAGCAATGGCTGAGAAAAAGGTAATGGGTCCGGCATCTTACTTTCCATCCATAGAGAAGAAGTATGGAAAGCCGATCGAACATTGGATGAAGGAACTCAAGAAGGTTTCCAAGCTTGCTCACATGGAACAGGTGGCGCACCTGAAGGAAAAGTTTGAAATGGGACACGGCCATGCAAATGCAATCGTGGCGGTATTTCGACAAAAGAACGGCCTGTAATTAATTGACTCACAAGATCTACGAGATGCCAGTGGCGTCGGTTTATGTTCACTATGTAAACAAGGTAGTCCGAAAAGATCGGACTGAGGATGAGCTAATTGAGGTTATCAAGTGGCTGACAGGGTTCGACAAAAGAACTCTGAAAAAGCATCTTAAAGATGAAATTACATTTAGAGAGTTCTTCAAAGAGGCCAAGATTAATCCGAAAGCCAAACTGATCACAGGAAGTATTTGTGGCGTAAAAATTGCTGAAATTGAAGACCCACTGATGAAGAAGATTCGCTACATGGATAAGTTGGTCGATGAACTAGCCAAGGGCCGACCAATGGAGAAGGTCCTTCGCCAAGTTTGATAGCCGAGTGTTTAATTTGCGAAGCTTTAAATATCACCATAGACTTTCGCGAAGTTAAGGGGAGTACCTCGCTAACGCACCTTCGTCAATACGGATAGAAGTTATCCCGGAGTTGCGACCACATTGTGGTGAGGGAGACCTTGGCAGTATCTGCCCCTTTAACGAATAGGTTTAATAAACATGGATGTAACACTTTTAACTTGGACTGTAGTTATTGGCGTAATCACTGCGCTGATCGTTATTGATCTACTCACCGTAAGTCGCAAACCCCACGATGTAATGTTCAAAGAGGCGGCAATCTGGTCGATCTTCTACATCGGCGTCGCCATTGCTTTTGGAATCTGGGTCTGGCAAAGTGCAGGTTCGCAATTTGGAACTGAGTACTTTGCCGCTTATCTCGTTGAGAAATCGTTATCTGTAGATAACTTGTTTGTATTCATAATCATCTTGGCTCAATTCAAGGTGCCATCAATATTCCACCAAAGAGTGTTGATGTTTGGCGTCATTCTTGCGCTCGTTCTCCGCGCAATCTTTATCGCAGTTGGTGCAGCAGCGCTAGCCGCCTTTAGCTTCACATTCGTGATCTTCGGTGCAATTCTTATCTGGACCGGCGTTGGCTTATTCAAGCACTGGGATGAAGACCCTTCACCTGAAGATAACGGCATGGTGCGCACCATCAGAAAACGTATTGCTATGACTGATGAATACGACGGTTCGAAGATATTTACGCGTCAAAATGGCAAGCGCATCGCCACACCTATGTTCTTGGTGATGATCGCTATCGCATCAACCGATCTACTTTTTGCGCTGGATTCAATCCCAGCGACTTTCGGTGTTACACAAGAGCCATTCTTGGTCTTTGCAGCTAATGCATTCGCGCTTTTGGGCTTACGCGCCTTGTACTTCTTGCTCAAGGGGCTGCTAGATAAGTTGGTTTACCTATCTCTTGGTCTGTCAGTAATTCTTATGTTTATCGGAATTAAGTTGATCCTGACTTATTTGCACGAAACCTGGACTGAGATTCCTAAGATCCCAACCGTTGGCAGCTTGGCTGTAATCGGTTTAATTCTGCTGGTTTCAACGGTGGCGAGCTTTATAAAGGTAAAGCGAGATCCACAGGCGCAGGCTCATGCTGGTCGCGTTACTTCAGGAAAGCATCCCGAAGTTAATAACCAGGAGTAGTTTCGAATGAGAGAATTTACTGAGCCATTATGGCGTCGTGAACGTATTGCGCTAACCCGCGCACGCGGCCGTCGTAATACTCTTTAAATCTCTTATCCTCAAGATACATAACAGCCAGATTTTTTTGCATTTCAGGAGAGCATTCGTAGAACCATTTTGAAATCGCATCTCTATGGGCGATAACTGCAGCTTGTGTTTTTTCAGATTGAATATCTAGCCCATTGCCAAAGGCATACACAAAGAGTTCGGTGGCAGCTTCTTGGTCTATCTTGGCTTTTCTAAAATCTTCTTTTGAGTATTTCGAAGTTTTCGCTTGGGACTGTTCATATGCGGCGGTAGTTCCCCATCGCGCTTGCACTTCATCATCGTATTCAGACATGCCTAATTCTAACCTCAACTCGTTTTTCGTAGCCTTTCTCTTGGGGTATATGTAAACTCGCGCCATGAAGTTTATAATTTTTGTAATTGATGATTTAACTAATTCTGGAACTCCGGCTGAGATGGTCGAAATAAATGCATTCAACGACAGTCTGCGCGCCAATGGCCAATGGATTTTCGCTGGGGGATTAAGTGCGCCCGAAAATGCGAGCGTGATTGATAATCGCGGCGATGCAGGTATCGATACGGGCAAACCTCTATTCGATGCAAAGGAAAATTTCAGCGGCTTCTGGTTGATTGAGGCGGCAAATCTGGAAATTGCTAAAGATTTGGCTTTCGCCGGTTCCAAAGCTTGCAACCGCAAAGTCGAACTTCGCCCACTTCTTTAGCGCATCGGATACAAATGAACATGCTTAGAAAGATTCTTCCAATACTTGGATTGGTAATTGGAGCGCTAGCGCTAGTTTCTGGCGAAGCCGATGATTCACCTGGACTACAGGGTCTGGGTTTGGCGCTGATACTTTGGATTAACTATCGATTTTGGAAGAAACGCCAGCAATCAAAGGGGTGAAAACACCCATTCTCGTATCAGTTGCTGAGACTCAAGGATCTGGCCTGGTAGAAGTTTTGATAGAGTCCAAATCATTAAGCGTTAGTTAGAGGAGTGCAAAATGTCTGAAAATTCAGGTAAGTGTCCAGTTGTTCACGGTTCAAATACCAAAGTTGGCGCATCTAATGTCAACTGGTGGCCAAAGAATTTAAATCTAGATATTTTGCATCAGCACGATACAAAATCTAATCCGCTCGGTGAAGATTTTGATTATCACGAAGAGCTAAAGACGCTCGACTTTGCAGCGCTCAAAAAAGATCTTCACGCGTTAATGACAGATAGCCAACCTTGGTGGCCTGCGGACTGGGGACATTACGGCGGCTTAATGATTCGTATGTCATGGCATGCCGCCGGTACTTACCGCACGACCGATGGTCGTGGTGGTGGCGGAACTGGAAACCTTCGCTTTGCACCACTTAACTCTTTTCCAGATAACGTAAACCTCGACAAAGCTCGTCGTATTCTCTGGCCGATTAAGCAGAAGTACGGAAACAAAGTTAGCTGGGCAGATCTATTGGTTCTCGCCGGAACAATCGCATACGAGTCAATGGGTCTAAAGACATTTGGTTTCGGTTTTGGACGTACTGATATTTGGCACCCTGAGAAAGATATTTACTGGGGTCCTGAGACCGAATTCTTGGCGCCAAGTGATGCGCGCTATAAGGATGTTAAAGATGCCAGCACAATGGAAAATCCATTAGCAGCAGTTCAAATGGGTTTGATCTACGTAAACCCTGAAGGCGTAAACGGAAAGTCTGATCCATTGCTGACTGCTCAACATGTTCGCGAAACATTTGCGCGTATGGCGATGAATGATGAAGAAACAGTTGCGCTAACAGCAGGAGGTCACACCGTAGGAAAAGCACATGGAAACGGTGATGCTTCACGACTCGGACCAAGCCCAGAAGGTGCAGACATCTCTGAAGCAGGTCTTGGCTGGATGAACCACACAACTCGCAGCATTGGCCGCGACACTGTTTCAAGTGGAATTGAAGGAGCTTGGACTACGCACCCAACTAAATGGGATGGCGGATACTTCGAACTTCTCTTTAAGTACGACTGGGAGTTAAAGAAATCTCCAGCGGGAGCAACGCAATGGGAGCCAATCAATATTGCCGAGGAAGATAAGCCGGTAGATGTTGAAGATCCATCAATTCGCTATAACCCAATGATGACTGATGCCGATATGGCGATGATCAAGGATCCGATTTATCTTGAGATCTCAAAGCGTTTCCACGCAGATCCTGCCTACTTCAGCGAAGTCTTTGCGCGCGCTTGGTTTAAGTTAACCCACCGCGATCTTGGCCCAAAGGTGAATTACTTTGGACCAGATGTTCCAAAGGAAGATTTAATTTGGCAGGATCCAATTGCTCCTGGCTCAACTTCTTACGATGTTGCAGCAGTTAAAGCAAAGATTGCAGCGACAGGAATTTCCGTTTCTGATCTTGTTGCAACCGCCTGGGATAGCGCTCGCACATTCCGAGGTTCAGATAAGCGCGGAGGCGCAAATGGATCTCGTATCCGTCTTGCACCTCAGAAAGATTGGCAAGGCAACGAACCAGCGCGTTTGGCGAAGGTACTTGCAGCTCTTGAACCAATTGCAAAAGAATCAGGTGCGAGCATCGCCGATGTAATTGTCTTGGCCGGAAATGTTGGAGTTGAAACTGCAGCTAAGGCTGCTGGCTTTGATATCACCGTTCCATTTGCAGCAGGTCGTGGAGATGCAACAGCAGAACAGACAGATGGTCATTCATTTGCACCACTTGAACCAATTCACGATGGATTCCGTAACTGGTTGAAGCAGGAGTACTCAGCTAAGCCTGAAGAACTACTCCTTGATCGCGCTCAACTTATGGGGCTAACTGCGCCAGAGATGACCGTGTTAATGGGTGGCATGCGTGCACTTGGAACAAACTACGGTGGAACTAAGCATGGTGTGTTCACGGAAAAAGTTGGAACGCTTAATACCGACTTCTTTAGCGTGCTAACCAGCATGACCTACATCTGGGAGCCAGCAGGCGAAAACATTTATAACTTACGCAATAGAACAACTGGCGAAGTTAAATTCACTGCAACTCGCGCTGATTTGGTCTTCGGATCTAACTCAATCTTGCGTGCATACGCTGAGGTTTATGCCCAGAGCGATGGCCAAGCGAAGTTCGTTAAGGACTTTGTAAAAGCCTGGACAAAGGTGATGAACGCCGACCGCTACGACCTAAAGAGATAAATTACTTATCTGGATTAGGAACAGTTACATCTCGAACAAATGCTTCGAGATCGTTTACTGATTGTAAGAAGCCTCGCAAAGTTCGAAGAGTTGCACCGAAGTTGGTGAACTGATCGATCTTAAGTCCGTCGACGTCATACATTTTGTTGAACTCTGGCAGCGTCTGAAGTGTCTTTAGAATCGTTGGGTCAACTGACTCTTCGATGCTATTTAAATTCGGAACAAGCTCTGCTTTATTGATCTTTACCTGCCAAGCATATGGAGGTGAGATAACAGAGTCTCCACCAAGAATTTGGCTCCAATGCATGTGATTGCGGAAGGCTGCAGATAACAAACGAGTGCGATAGCCACGCTCTTTGTAAACCTGGTGTGCGTGCTTAAAGACGGCAACGCCGGCCCACTCCATAACGCCTGGATCGATCATGGCGCCAGATTTTTCTGCTGAAACCTTTACCCAGTCATCAACGCGACCAACCATGATCGTGCAGACCGGACCCATCTGTGAGATATCTAAACCTTCTGCTTCACGGCGCTTAAGACCGCGCTCAATCGCTTCGGCTACTGCAATAGTTTGTGCAACCGAGAATGAAACAGTCGCATTCAAACTCACGCCTTGGTAGGTAGCTTCTTCAAATGCGCTAATCGCCTCTGAAGTAACCGGAATCTTCACAATAATATTCTTGGCTAACTTTGAAAACACCACTGCTTGTTCAGTTAGAGCCTTGGCATCACGGAAGTTACGTGGATCTGTCTGAATAGATAGACGACCATTTCTTCCATTTTGCTTTTCAAACTCTGGCTCAAAGATCTTTGCCGCATTGATCGAAAGTTCCTCAAACATTGCCCAACCAATTTGATCATCTGTGGCAGTCGGGTTGTTCTTGGCATATTCCTTAATGCGCCCTACCCAATATTCCTTATCGGCTTTAATCGCACTGAGTGCGATGACCGGATTACATGTCGCTCCTACGATTCCCCAAGTAAGTGCATCCTTTAGCTCTTTCGGATCAGCAGAGTCATTCCAAAGTACTGTCTTGGAATTTTCTTTCATATACAGGAAAGGTGATTGAGTCATATTTCTATCTTAGTAGATTCCGCCTTTATGCCATAAAGTTTCAACTATGAACTTTGAAATGCGCCCTTACAAGCCAGAAGAATTTGAGCGCGCCTGCCAAGTTCGCGGCCTTGAAACCAGCGAAGCGCAACAGAGATTTAAAGCGCGCTTTGATTCCTCAGGTACCTGGCTTGATCACTATCTGCATTTTGCCCTATTGCGAGATGGGAAATTGATTGGCGATATTCAGCTACGCCATTGCGACAAAACGATGCCTGACGGATCCGGTCATATTGGGCTTGATATTGCAGAAGATGAACGTGGCAAAGGTGCCGGAACTGCCGCACTTAACTTGGCGTGGGAGTGGGCTGTTGCCAATAGTTTTCATCGTCTAGAAGGATCTACTTCCGAAGAGAATGTTGCAATGCAGAAAGCCTTTGAAAAAGCTGGCTGGGAGTATGAAGGCAGACTTAAAAAGTTATTTATGCATGATGGCGTTGCCGAGGATTATTTGTCTTTCGCAAAAACTATCTAGTCAGTAGCCATCTCTTTCGTTCACTTTCCGAAAACTTCTCAATCGAATAACGCAGCGCCGTTCTGGGCATTTGAGTGCAATATTCCTGCAAGAAAGTCCTGAGTAAACCAGGATCTCGTTTACCCATCTCACGTAAAAGCCAACCGACCGCCTTGTGCATTAAATCGTGTTTGTCTCCAAGGTGGCGCTCTGCCATTTCGTAAGTTGGTTCGAGATCGCCAGCGCGAAGAAAGGCGAAGGTAAAGACGACAGATACGCGACGTTCCCAGAGAGATTTACTCTTGGCCAACTTATTTAGGACCGCCATGGGATCTTCTATCTGAAGCAGATACTCGCCCAAAGTAGGAGCAGTCACATCAACTAAATCCCAGTTGTTAATGTTGCCAGCTTTCAGCTCCTTTAGATAGAAGTTGAAGAACTTCTTCTTCTCATTTAAATCTCGAGATCTCTTAAATTGATTTGTAAGAATAATCAGCCCACAGAGTCGAACCTCGTGTATATCTGAATTGGTAAGTTTTGCGATCTCATTGAGAGGCAACTCTTTGAATCGTGCAGCGACTTTGCGAGTCTGCGGTACAACAACGCCAATGAAGATATCGCCTTCGGCGTAGTCCCCGGGGCCGGTCTTAAAGAAGCGTTGCAGCTCGGCGGCTTTTCCAACAGATGACAGGGCTTTGAGATCTGCAATGACCTGTTTTGCGCTCATATCTAGATTCTATTCGCTATTCTTTTAGTTAAGAACTTTTGGCTTTACTAATTCGGTTATGGGGTAGCGATGTTTGAGGCGATTTTTCTCGGCGCGCTCCAAGGGTTAACTGAATTTCTCCCGATCTCATCTAGCGCACATATTCGTATCGCCGGAGAGTTATTTGGAACGAACGCCGATCCTGGCGCGACATTCACTGCGATAACTCAAATCGGTACCGAACTTGCCGTACTTATCTATTTTCGCAAAGATATTGTTCGGATAATCAGCGCATGGTTTAGCCAAGTTTCTCGTAAACAGCTACTGGCTGCTGAAAAAGCTGATGCGCGATTAGGTTGGTTGATAATTATTGGCACATTGCCGATAGTTGCCTTGGGATATTTCGGTCAAGAGATAATCCGGAATGATTTCCGCTCACTCTGGCTAATCGCTACGACCTTGATTGTTTTCGGAATAATTCTGGGGATCGCAGATAAATATGGAAAGACAGAGCGCCAACTCCATCAGTTAACTCCTGTGCATGGCGTTCTATATGGATTTGCGCAATCACTTGCACTTATCCCAGGTGTATCCCGCTCCGGTGCAACTATCGCAATGGGTCGATTTATGGGCTACAGCCGTGAAGCAGCGCTGCGTTATTCATTCTTGCTTGCACTACCAGCAGTCTTTGGCAGTGGCCTTTACGAGTTAAACGGTGCGCTTGGTGAGAGTGCATCTGAGCGAGTCTTTTCACTTCCAGAAACTTTTGTGGCGACTGCAATTGCATTTGTAACTGGCTACGCAGTGATCGCTTGGTTGTTAAAATATGTGACAACTAAGAGTTTTGCCCCTTTCATTCTCTACCGAATCGCTCTGGGTTCATTATTAATTCTCCTTCTCTCACTAGGGGTTATCTCATGAGCGCTAATTGGTCGGGCACTGTAAATTTTCGAGATGCGCAGCGGGTAGCACCAACGTCAGTTGAGGAGCTACAGGAGTTTGTCTCCAATTCTGCACGAGTTCGTGCACGTGGCAGCGCGCATTGCTTCAATGACATTGCAGATACTTCTGCAACGGCGATCACCTTTGAGAACATGCCTTCAGATATTGATATCAATAAAGAGAAGAAAACTGTCCGAGTTCCAGCAGGAATGAAATACGGAGAGCTAGCAGTTGCTCTACACGATCGAGGCTGGGCGATACATAACATGGCTTCGCTTCCTCATATATCTGTTGCTGGTGCTGTTGCGACAGCAACCCACGGATCTGGCGTTGGAAACGGTAATCTTGCGACAGCGGTTGAAAGCCTAGAACTAGTTTTACCTGATGGATCGCTCAAGCGAATTTCTAAAGGCGATGCAAGTTTTGAAGGTTCTGTAGTCGGCCTAGGTTTAACTGGCGTTGTAGTTAATTTAGATCTGGCAATTGAGCCGACATTTAATATTGCACAAACTGTTTATCGCGGAATGTCTCGCGAAAGTTATGCCGCAAACTTAGATGAAATCATGAGCCTTGCCTACAGCGTTAGTTACTTCACCACCTGGGCTGCTGCAGGCGGGGGAGAAGTCTGGGCAAAGTTTAAAGCTGGAACTACTGCACCAACAGACTTTTTTGAGGCGTATCCAGCAACATCAAACCGACATCCACTGCCAGGGCTTGATCCAGAACCGTGCACCGAACAGATGGCTGTAAGTGGACCATGGCATTTGCGTTTGCCGCATTTCAAGATGGAGTTCACCCCAAGTGCTGGTGATGAAATTCAGAGCGAGTTCTTCGTTGCACGTAAAGATGCACCTGCGGCGATCGCTGCACTTGAGAAAATTGCGCCACAGATAAATGAGATTCTCTGGGTAACCGAGATCCGCGCCATTGCCGCAGATGATCTCTGGATGAGCCCGCACTACCAGCGCGACTCAATTGGAATTCATTTTACGTGGAAGAAAGTTGATGCGGTCTATGAAATGGTTAAAGTTGTCGAAGCAACGCTTGCGCCATTTGGCTATCGCCCACACCTAGGTAAGGTCTTTTCGGCTAGCCCTGATTACTTTAAATCGGTTATGCCGAAGTTCGATGATTTCAAGAAGCTCGTAACGGAAATAGATCCAACTAATAAATTTGGTAACGAGTTCACTAATCGGCTGATCGGCCGTTAAATCTCGAGTTTGTAACCTAAGCCTCGGATTGTATGAATAATCTTGGGATTTGCTGGATCTTCCTCGATTTTCGCGCGCAAGCGCTTGATGTGTACATCCAAAGTTTTGGTATCGCCGAAGTAATCATTACCCCAGACGCGATCAATCAACTGGCTACGAGTCAGAACTCGGCCGCTATTGCGCATTAGAAACTCAAGAAGCTCAAACTCTTTGAGTGGGAATGTGACCGCGACTGAATTAACTGTTACTTGGTGCTTATCCAAATCCATGCGCACTGAACCAGCAGTTAAGAGTGCACCTTCTTCGATTCCAGCGCTCTCTCCAGAGTTACGGCGCATTACCGCTTTCATTCGCGCCAGCAATTCTCGCGAAGAGTATGGCTTTGTTACGTAATCATCGGCGCCTAGTTCCAGCCCGACGACCTTATCGATCTCAGAATCTTTGGCGGTCAACATAATTATCGGTACTTGTGAAGTTGAGCGAATTACGCGACAGACTTCAGTACCAGAAACCTCAGGAATCATCAGATCTAAAAGAATCAGATCTGGATTAAAGGTTTGGAAGCGCTCAATTGCTTCGGCGCCATTTACCGCTACTTCGACTTCATAGCTCTCTTTTTTAAGAAGATACGCCAGAGCATCGGAGAAGGAGATTTCATCTTCAACAATCAGAACTTTTGTCATGCTTCATCCTCTTTAATTGATTGAATTGGAAGCCGGATTGAGAATGTGCTTCCCACATTCTCTGAACTCCAGACTGAAATTTCTCCGCCGTGCTTTGAAATGATGTGTTTAACAATTGATAACCCCAAACCGGTTCCACCGGTCTCGCGTGATCGAGCAGGATCTACACGATAGAAACGTTCAAAAATTCTTTCAATTTCAGCATCGGCGATACCGATTCCTTGATCTGCCACTGAAACGGTCACAATATTCTGATCAATACTTGTACTTACAGAAACTTGAGTATCTGGTGGTGAGTAATTAACCGCATTCTCAATCAGATTATGAACCGCCATAGTTAGCTGCTCGCGGTCTCCCAAAACACGACAATCAGCACCTTCAGCAAACGTTAGAGCGATTTTTCTAGAATCCGCGGTAGTTCGGCATTGGTCTAGCGCTTCTTTCAATAAGTCATTAACCGAAAGCGACTGTGCTTCTTGCAGTGGATCAGAATCTTGAACGCGGGAGAGTTGAATAATCTCTTGCACCAAATCAGTTAAACGTTTTGCTTCAATTTGCATTCGGCTAGCAAATTTAGTTACCGCTTCTGAGTCATCCTTGGCGCCGAGCACCGCTTCACTAAGCAAAGAGAGAGCGCCAATTGGTGTCTTTAGCTCATGGGAAATGTTTGCCACAAAATCTCTACGAACTTCATGGACACGTTGTGCTTCACTTTCGTCACGAAGCAGTACAAGTACTAAGTTGTCTTCGGAAAGTGGAATTACATTTACTGTGATCTCGCGCTTTCCTTCACCAATTGGCCCGCGTGCAATCTCAACGGTGCCGGTCTGCTTTAAATTTGTACGTCGAACAACACGGATCGAGGCCAGGAGCTCTTCACTCTGAATTCGGCCATCTTTCAAAACTCCAAGATTTTCTGCTTCGTCGTTGGCATATACGGGGATCTCACCCGGGGCGAGAATAAGGCTGGCGCCATCGAGCTGGCTTAGGGTTCTGAGCAATAACTCAGGCAGTTCACGCCCGTCGTGTTCAGCCAAACTCTTCTCGCGGCGCCACATGTCTAAACTCTATAGCCCCAGCGCATCTGATTCTAAGCAGTTCACCTTGCGTTAACCATCTCTTGGGCAGCCGTTAATCCCTTGCGCCTAGCGTGCGCACCATGCCTTTAATTAGATCTACATTCCAGGACGAACTAGATGGCGTCTCCCAAACTCTCTTTGACCTAAGCGTCATGGTCTCCGACTCAATGGCGAAAGCAACTCGCGCCATCATGGAGAAGAATTTGCCGCTTGCCGAAGAAGTCATTTCTTTTGACGAGAACATCGACACCATCCAACATGATTTAGATGCGCGAATTATCGACATCATTGCGCGTCAACAACCAGTGGCGTCAGATCTTCGCGCACTAATTACCGCGCTGCGCATGTCTGCAGACCTAGAACGTATGGGAGATCTTGCACATCACGTTGCGAAGATTGTGCGCTTGCGCCATCCAGAGCCAGCCGTGCCGGATGCCGTATTGAAATTGGTTGAAGCTATGGGTGTTGCCGCAGAGAAAATCGCAACAAAGACCGGAGTCGTTATTTCAACTCGCGACACCGTGATGGCTGCTCAGCTTGAAAAAGACGACGACGAAATGGACTTGCTCCATCGCCAATTGATCTCAGCTCTAATCGCTCCAACTTGGGAACATGGAGTTGAAACTGCCATTGATTTAACTTTGCTGGGTCGCTACTACGAGAGATATGCAGATCATGCGGTTTCAGTTTCACGCCGCGTAATCTTTTTGGTAACTGGAAAGTTTGCCTAAAGTGTCACAAACAAAAACGATTCCAAGCCCTCGAGAACTTTCAACCGAACCCCGTCGTTCGGATAAGGTATTTCGTGGAATTGTTACTAGTGGAGGTCTTTCTTCGCTAGTAATTTTAGGATTGATTGCGCTCTTCTTGTTCTATCGCGGCTATGAAGTCTTGCGCGAAGAAGGCTTGAGCTTCATAACAAGTGCAGATTGGTCGATCACGCTCGATGAGTCGGCCAATGTTGTCGAAAGTAATTTTGGTCTTTCTGCAATGCTCGTTGGAACCATTCTCTGTGCGCTGGTTGCCGTTGTAATTGCTGTGCCAATCTCGGTTTTTTCAGCTCTATTTTTGAACTTTTACGCACCACAGTGGATGAAGAAGATCCTGGTTGCGGTCATCGACATGATGGCTGCCTTTCCTTCAATTCTCTTCGGTATCTGGGGCTTCTTAGTTTTAATGCCTAGCGTTGAATACTGGGGAAAGCTAATAAACAAGTACTTAGGTTGGATTCCTCTCTTTGAAGTAAATCCATATTTCTTTACGCGCTCACCATTTGTTGCAGGTGTAGTTCTGGCGATCATGATCATTCCAATCATCACATCTGTCTCACGCGAAATATTTGCCCAGGCACCGCTTGATCGAATCCAAGCAGCATTTGCACTTGGTGCAACTCGTTGGACAATGATTAAAGCCGTTGTGATTCCGCATGGTCGAAGCGGTGTAGTTGGTGGAGCGATGCTCGGCCTGGGTCGCGCAATGGGAGAAACTGTCGCCGTATTTACAGTGCTAAATATTGTCTTCCAGATTAACTGGTATGTCTTGCTTGGCGCAGGTGGAAACGTTGCATCGCTAATTATTCTTAAGTTCAACGAAGCTAGCGAGTATGAAATCAAAGCTCTAATGGCTGCTGGTTTGGTGCTCTTCTTCCTTACTCTTTCAGTAAACGCAGTCGCAAATGTGATTGTTAAGCGAACAGGAAAGTCCGGACGATGAGCGCTGTAGCTACTCCACAGAAGCCTTGGGCGAAGAAGCCTGCTGATCGCATTCGCGAGATCTCATTTCTTATCGGCTCGTTAGCTTTCTCGTACGGATTTGTTGCCGCAACCGAGATGAAAGGAAAGTTGGCCTACGGCTTTATCTTCTTCGTGGCTTATGCAGTGCTTTCATCTACTTACTCTTTTCTTACCAGAGGCGCACCCGCGGCCAAAGATGCTTTTGTTAGAACACTCGTTGCCTTAGGCGCAGTCTTAACAATCATTCCAATCGGCAGCATTCTCTTTACTGTGCTCCAAAAAGGCCTGCCAGGCCTGCATTTCGGGTTACTTAGCAATGACATGTCTATGGCAACTTCGACAGATCCAATTGCCACAGGTGGCGTCTTGCACGCAATCACTGGAACGCTAACTTTGGTTGCACTTGCCTTGGTAATGAGCGTTCCGCTTGGAATTTTGACAGCGCTTTATCTAACTGAAATTAAGGGCAAATTTGCTGGACCAATTAGATTCTTGGTTCAAGCAATGTCGGGTGTCCCTTCAATTGTCGCCGGCCTCTTTATTCTCTCTGCCGTTCTCTATCCAATAACAAAAGGTTTTTCTGCGTTGATGGGCGCTTTAGCGCTGACTATCTTGATGATCCCAACGATTGCTCGAACATCAGAAGAAGTTTTATTGCTTATTCCAAATGATCTCCGTGAGGCCGGGACAGCATTAGGCGGAACTCAGTGGCGCACGGTTGCAATGATCGTCCTGCCCGCAGCGCGAAGCGGATTGATGACTGCAGTGATTTTGGGTGTTGCTCGTATCGCTGGCGAAACCGCCCCACTCCTATTGTTAACAGGTGGTGGCGACAAGGTAAATCCAAATCCATTTAACGGCTCGGTTGGATCTCTTCCTTATTACATCTGGAAAGCCTTTAACGCTGGTTCTCCTGAAGCGATTACACGCGCTTGGGCGGGGCTATTAGTTCTGATGATTCTAGTTTTGCTCCTCTTCACAGCAGCACGCGCCCTAACTTCACGAAAGGTTTCCTAATGATCCAGACTCCGGAAAGTGAGAAAGAAATGTCAACTCCTGCGCAACCTAGTTCGCTAGCAAGTGTGGCTAATGCAAAGGCGCCACGGACTCAAGCCAGCACCGCGCAAGGCACTGGTCTAGAAACTCGCGGCATTCACGCCTGGTTTGGAAAGAACCACGTTCTCTCAGATATCAACCTAGATTTCACAGCAGGATCAGTGACAGCGCTGATCGGACCTTCTGGTTGCGGCAAGTCAACATTTATCCGCACGATCAACCGCATGCACGAATTTATTCCTGGCGCAGCGATGGCAGGTGAAGTACGACTCGATGGCAAAGATATTTATGCACCGGGCGTTGATGTTACGAAGATTCGTCTACAGATCGGCATGGTTTTCCAGAAGCCAAACCCATTCCCATCAATGACTATCGGTGAGAACGTACTTTCTGGTTTAAAGCTGGCGCAACTTAAGGTAGATAACAAGGAAGAACTTCTTGAGTCTTGCTTAGTTCGTGCTGGGCTTTGGAATGAAGTAAAAGATCGTCTTGATGCACATGGTGGATCACTCTCTGGCGGTCAGCAGCAGCGTCTCTGCATCGCTCGTGCGCTTGCAGTAAGCCCGCAGGTACTTCTGATGGATGAGCCTTGCTCGGCTCTTGATCCAGGATCAACCTTGCGCATTGAAGAAACCATCCGCGAACTCTCAGATTCAATGACAATCGTGATCGTGACTCACAATATGCAGCAGGCAGCTCGCGTATCTGATTACACAGCATTCTTCTTATCCGATGGTGGACCTGGCGAGATGATCGAAGTCGCCCGCACAAGTGAGATCTTCTCCCAGCCAAAGGATCAGCGCACGGAAAATTACGTCACCGGCCGCTTCGGTTAGTAGTTACCTGCTGTTCACCTAAAGGTTGACCAACGTTTGCCTCAAAGAACCAAGTAGTTAACCCGGGATACATAGTTTTCTCCTTGTTCGTCACCTATTTCAAACAAGGGGAAATTAATGAAAGTTTCAATGCTCGCAAAATCTGCAGCAGTAGCACTTGCCTTTGGGTTGGTAACTTCAACTCCAGCTCACGCAGTTGATCTATCAGGTTCAGGCGCATCATTTCCTGCGCTTCTAATCGAAGCTTGCAAGGCTCCATTTGCAACAGCTTCAGGACATTCATTTACATACGCATCATCTGGTTCAGGTGCAGGTCGCACGAACTCAGATAGATCTGTCGGAGATTTCTGGTTCTCAGATGCAGCACACACAGCAGCAACCAAGCGCGCGAGCATTATTCACGCACCAGTAGTTGCAGCACCAATTGGAATTCTTCACAATCTTCCATCACGTAACACACTTTCACTTTCAGCATCGACAATCGCTGGAATTTTCTCCGGAGCAATCACACGTTGGAACGATCCAGCGATCGTGAGAGATAACAACCGTGCATACGACAAAATTGTCTACAAGACAAAGAATGGCGCTGTGGTTAAGGATTCAAAGGGCGACCCAATCGTTGCCAAGAAGATCGCAACTACAACTCGCTACACACTTCCAGATAAGCCAATCAAGGTTGTCTACCGTTCAGATTCATCAGGTACAACAGAGAACTTCACTAACTACCTAAATAAGTCAGCCCCAACAGTTTGGACTAAGGCTAAGGCTGCAGTCTTCACAACTTCATTCCCAGGAAATATCAACTCACCCGAGAACTTGGGCCGCATCGTTGGTGCTGCATCGTCAACTGGTGTTTCACAGCTTGCTGGAAAGACACCTTACTCAATCACATTCGCTGAAGTTAATTACGCTGTTGCAAATAGACTCAAGGTTGCAAACGTAATTAACCCAGCAGGCAATGCTGTTGAGCCAACATCAGTAACAACATCTGCATTCTTGTCACAGGCAACAATTGATGCCAACGGAATCATGTCATTTGATTACGCGACAAAAGAGGCTGGTGCCTACACGCTAGGTATTGTCTCGTACATGTTGGTTGATACAAACTACCCAGATAAGAACAAGGCGGCTGCTGTTAAGTCACTTGCATCATTTATCTTGAGCCCAGCATGCGCTAAGGACAAGGGAGAAGCACTTGGCTTCAGCGTTCTAGATGGTGAATTCCTAAAGAAAGCTCAGTCACTAGTAGCAAAGATCGGTTGATTTTTAACCTATCCACGAGGGGAGAACGGCCAGGGAAACCTGGCCGTTTTTCTTTTCCCCTAAACTCAACTCATGCTTATCCGCCTAGCAACACCTGAAGACACATCAGATATTCACCGCTTGATATATGAGCTTGCGGTCTACGAAAAAGCACCTGATGAGATGGTTGCAACGATTGAGCAAATAGAGCAATCCTTATTTAACAGCCACCCAGTTGCCTTCTGTCACGTTGCTGAAGTTGAAGGAAAAATTGTTGGCATTGCGCTCTGGTTCTTAAACTACTCAACCTGGCTCGGCAAACCTGGCATTTATCTAGAAGATCTCTTCGTGCAGCCGGAATATCGCGGCCATGGAATCGGTAAAGGATTTATGAAGACCTTGGCTCAGCTCTGCGTTGAACGCGGCTATGAGCGTTTCCAATGGTGGGTGTTGGATTGGAATGCCCCATCAATTGATTTCTACAAATCACTTGGTGCTGTGGCGATGGATGACTGGACTGTCTTTAGACTGTATGGAGATGCGTTAAAGAAATTTGCAAGCCAGGCGTAATTACTTCTTTACGACTCTGTAACTCTTTAGCGTTGGATCAGTGGCGTAAGCAATGCGAACGCCCGCTTTTTGAGAGGCACTTAGCCCGCTAACAATCTGCTCTGTTAGAACTTCACCTGGAGCAACAACTGCCACCCCTGGTGGATATGGAGCGATGAGATCTGCTGAGATCCGACCAATCGCATCACTTGAGCTAACCATTTCGGTCTTTGCAAAATAAGCATCACGCATCGAAGTTGCAATCTGTGGCACAACTGACCAACTAAGCGCGGTTGCGCTCTGTCGAGGTGCGTTCTGTAATTTTTTAAGAATTGGTACTAGCGTCATGGCAAGTGCCTGGAAATCTTCTTTGGTATCGGCCAAGGTTGCTAAGAAAACTATGGTGTCGTTATCTGCCATTTCAACGCGAATGCCTTGCGCAATCAGCGCGCGCTCTATTTCTACCCCTGCAGCGCCAAGTTGTTGCACGCGAAGCACGATCTTTGCCGGATCGAATCTTCCCGCAGGAAAGTCACTTGGATTTAAGAAAATTGGTAGGTCAAAGTTTGCCTGTACCGCTAATTTAAATTGCGCCACATTTTCAATCAGGGCGCCTAGTAATTCAGGGCCGCGAGTTTGTAGCAGCGCCCTCACGGCATCAATTGATGCCAGGGGGGCACCAGCTGGAGAAGTCGTGTGCGTAGTTTCAAAGCTCTGCTCAAGTCTTTCGGCGCTAATAAATTTAGTTTTAGCAAGCAGCAACGCAGAGGCGCTATATCCAGGCAGCGCCTTATGAACGCTAGTAATTAAAGCATCTGCACCCTGTGCAATAACGTGCTGTGGCAGGTCGGGATGGAATCCAAAATGTCCACCCCAAGCGGCATCAACGATTACTGGGATTGATTTTTCATGCGCTGCGGCAATTAAAGGTTTTAAGTCAGAGAGTGTTCCGAGATAACCAGGTTCGGTTAACAAAATTGCGATTGGGCTCTCTTTGAGAACGCGTTGTAATTCAGTTACGGCAATTCCAATTGGCACACCTGAGGCGCCATCAAGTTCGGGGTTCATCCAAATTGGTTCAAGCCCTGCAAGTACTAACGCGCTGAGAACTGAGCGATGAGCGGTGCGCGATACCGCAACTTTATCTCCAGGTTTTCCAAGCGCCAGGATCACTGCTTGATTGGCGTGGGTTGAACCACCTGTTGAAAAACGGGCAAAATCTGCGCCCCAGAATTGCGCTGCAATCTTTTCTGACTTTGCCAAAATCTGATTGGTTAATTTGATTTCATCTAAGCCACCGTAAAGTGGAATATCAGAATCAACGACGGCGCCTAATCCGACATCAATTTGGGAGGCTCTTTGTTTATGTCCAGGGATTGTGAAGGGAGTGTGATCTGCCTCAAAGTAAGTCAGGTATGCATCAAGCAGCGGAGCGCTGCGACGTAGTTCATTTCTCTTCTCCACTATCCGAGCCTAACTCGTTGCGCCGCAGAAGTTAAAAAGAGGCTCTACAATTTATCCATGACCGCAAAGGACCCTCTCCCGCAATCACGTCACTTGGCTACCGCTATTCCAGGGCCAAAATCGCAGGAGTTAATTGCTCGTCGTAAAGAGGCAGTTTCAGCAGGGTTAGGCATGGCAATCCCAGCGTTTATCGAACGCGGTGAAGGCGCAATCCTGCAAGATGTAGATGGCAATCGCATTATTGATCTGGGTGCAGGAATAGGCGTTGTAAACGTTGGAAATGCTGCACCGCGCGTTGTGAATCGCGTGGTTGATGCCGTGCAGGCGTTTACACATACCAACTTCACGACCGCTCCATATATGGGTTATGTCGAAGTCTGCGAGGCGCTTAATCGTTTAACGCCAGGCACACACAAGAAGAAATCTATTTTGCAAAACTCTGGCGCCGAAGCTGTTGAGAACGCGATCAAGATTGCGCGCCATTCAACTAAGCGCCCAGCAATTATCGTCTTTGAACATGCCTATCACGGCCGCACCAACTTAACGATGGCTCTAACCGCCAAGAACGTTCCTTACAAAGAAGGTTTTGGTCCTTTCGCCAACGAGATTTATCGCATGCCGATGCCTTACTCATTCCACTATGAAGGCAACCTGGCAACTATGGCGCAGGATTACCTGGATATCGTGACTTCAAAGATTGAAAAAGAAGTTGGCGCTCATAACGTTGCAGCAATAATTATCGAACCAATCATGGGCGAAGGTGGATTTATCGTTCCACCTAAGGGATTCTTGTCAGGACTTTCAAAGTTTGCAACTGATCACGGAATCGTCTTTATCGCTGATGAAGTTCAGACAGGTTTTGCGCGCACCGGCAATATGTTTGCCTGCGAAGATGAAGGCATTGTTCCTGACATGATCGTTACCGCAAAGGGAATCGCAGGTGGTTTGCCACTTGCTGCTGTTACTGCGCGCGCGGAAATTATGGATTCATCACACGTTGGTGGACTCGGCGGAACTTACGGTGGAAACCCAATCGCATGCGCAGCAGCTCTCGGCGCGATCGAAACTATTGAAGAAGAGAAACTTGTCGAACGTGCACGTCACATCGGAAAGATTCTTAACGAATCACTGACTGCGCTGGCCAAGAAGTATCCAATCATTGGTGAAGTCCGCGGACGCGGTGCAATGCAGGCGATCGAACTTGTTGAAGCCGGAACAAAGACCCCAAACCCTGCTGCAATGGCTGCGGTAATCAAGTATTGCCAGAGCAAAGGCGTTCTCATTCTCACCGCCGGCACATATGCAAATGTGATTCGCTTCTTGCCACCGATCGTCATTAGCGATGAATTGCTCAAGGATGCACTTGGGGTTTTAGAAGAAGCTTTCGCAAGCCTCTAATTAATTGCGATTAACGCACTTATACTCTTTCAGTGGATCTAGAACTCTTAGTAAATATCCTTGACCTGGCTGGCACCTTTGCCTTTGCCCTGGTTGGTGCGCGTATCGCCGCGGATAAAGGTTTGGATTACGGTGGCATCGCATTTATCGCCGCTATCGCATCACTTTCAGGTGGAACTTTCCGCAACCTGCTTTTGGGGGAGCGGCCACCTTGGGTTTTACACACCTGGTTATTCGCAGGCGTTGTAATTGCAGTCTTAATTACTTTAGTCATTAAACGAACCAATCCAGTAGGTCGATTTGTACTTACTCTCGACACAATTGGTTTAGCAGTTTGTTCAGTTTCAGGTGCGCAATTTGCACTAACCCACGGAGCGCCATTTCTGGCGGCGGTATTCCTCGGGCTTATTGGCGCCGTAACCGGCGGTTTGCTGCGAGATGTACTTTGCCAAGTTGAGCCAGTTTTGCTGCACCGTGAAACTATCGGCACATCTTGTTTAGCAGGATCACTCGTCTACGTCACAGGCGACTACTTTGAATTGAACTCTGGTTTTGTCGCACTTTCAGCAGGCCTAGTTGTAATAATTGTTCGTGAACTTTCTATCCGCTTTGACTGGCATCTGCCAAAGGTGGGCGCGCGTTAAGTGAATTTGAAAGAACCGGTTATCTCAACAGCAAGACTTGAACTGCACCATATCTCAGCGGATCGACTGATAGATCTCTTTGAAAAACGTGACGACACCTTCGCTCTCGTCGGTGAAACTTTCACTAATCCGCTTCGCAACTTAATTGACTTTCAAGGACCACTTGCTTGGCGCGTTCCACAAGTAAAGGCAGATCCAGCAACTAATAAATGGTTTGTGCGTTGGATTGTTCTAAAGGAGAACCGCGAAGTCATCGGAAGCACCAGTTTTCATGGCACACCGGATGCGCAGGGAATGATGGAGATCGGTCTTGGCATTGAGACCCAATATCAGAACCAGGGATACGCGAAAGAAGCGCTGTTGGGAATGTGGCGCTGGGTCTTAACTTTTCCGGAAGTGAAGACGCTGCGATACACGGTCAGTCCCCAAAATCTTCCCTCAATAGCAGTGATCAAATACTTCGGTTTTGACTTCAAAGGACAGCAGATTGATGAAGAAGATGGTCCGGAAGATATTTACGAGATGGATCGTGAAACTTTCTTAAAAAAGTGGGGCGCTAATTAATCGCGAGATTGACCGGATCTATGGGTGTAGCGCCCTAAGAATTCATTCTTCATATCTATAAAGTTGCCATCAATTAACGCCTGACGCATCTGATCAACTAAGCGAACCACAAAACGTTCGTTATGGATTGTGGCTAGAGTTGCAGCAACCATCTCTTTACCGCGGAATAAGTGGCACAAGTAAGCACGCGTGAAATTGGTGCAGGTATAACAATCGCACTCGTCATCAATCGGATTGAAGTCGCGTACGTATGGTGCATTAGAGAGATTAAAGCGACCTTGCATTGTGTACACAGCGCTAGAACGTGCGATACGTGATGCAAGAACACAGTCGAAGGTATCTACGCCATTTTCCACTCCGACAAATAAATCTTCTGGCGCACCAATGCCGAGTAAGTGTTTCGGCTTATCTTCCGGCAAGGTGCTATTTACCCAACCAACGATTGTGCCAAGAGATGATTTATCTAGCGCTCCACCAATACCGAAGCCATCGAATTCGATTCCTGAAGATGACATCGTTCCTAAATCGTGCGCTGCTTTCTTACGGAGATCTTCATATTGCGCACCTTGAATAACGCCAAAGAGCGCCTGGTATGGCTTATCGCTGCGGACATCAGTTAAACGCTTATGTTCATCTAAGCAACGAATCGCCCAGTCGTAGGTGCGCTCCATCGCGAGCTCTTGGTAAGGACGGGTGTTGTGCAACGTTGTGCATTCATCGAAAGCGAAGATTATGTCAGCGCCAATTTTATGTTGGATCTGCATGGAAATTTCAGCGGTGAAGCGATGCATCGAACCATCGAGGTGCGATTTAAAGGTAACTCCATCATCGTCTACGTGGGCTAAACGCTCTTTATTTCCAGCGATAACTTGATCTGATCGGAAAGTCTTGGCATCCATCGCTAAAACTTTTTTAAATCCAACACCGAGTGAGAGGACTTGAAAGCCTCCGCTATCGGTAAAGGTTGGCCCTGGCCAATTCATAAATTGGGCTAGGCCACCTGCCTCATCTAGAACATCAGGGCCGGGCTGTAAATAGAGGTGATAAGCATTGGCCAATAAAGCTTGTGCGCCAAGATCTTGCATCGCTGCAGGTAGAACTGCTTTAACGGTGGCCTTTGTGCCAACTGGAATAAATGCTGGAGTTTGAATATCGCCATGTGGAGTAGAAAGTGTGCCAACGCGCGCCAGAGAATTTTCTGCTCTCTTCTTTATCTCAAATGAGAAGTTTTTTGCTGCTGGAGTCGACACAAGCGTTATTGTCTCAGATATAGACTGCCCTGATGTTCGCAGGAAAAGCGCCCTTTCAAGAGTTCACTTCTCTTTTAAATCCGCATTCGCGACGCATTGTTGCGGGAATCGCTCTCAGCGCTATCGGTCGCGGTATGACGCTTTCGCTCTTGATGGTTTATCTCCACGATATCCGGGGTTTCTCTATCGCATTTGGCGGCGCAGTAATGGCGTGGGGCGCACTCTTTGGGATTATCTGCACCCCACCACTTGGGTCACTGGTCGATCACATCGGACCAAAGAAAGTAATGCTCGCCGGTCTTGTGATCTCCGGATTTTCAGCCCTTGCCTTCGCTTTCGTAACAACTCAAGCACATGCGTTAATTGCAATAACTTTATTCGCTTTTGGTGGTCAATGTGTTTGGCCTTCGCAGATGGTGATTTTAACTCGCGTTACTCCACTAAAGGATCGAACCAAAATCTTTGGTTTTAACTTTATGTTGATGAACCTTGGTCTCGGTATCGGTGGATTTATATCGGCTCTGATTATTCGCGAAGATTCGATTCTCTCTTATCAAATTATGTACTTTATTGATTCTCTTACTTATTTTGTCTTTATCTTCTTTATTTGGGGGCTTAACACCCCTCATGCCGGCAAATATGTTGCGAAAGAGCATGAGCCCGAGAAGGGGAGCTATCGAGAGCTATTTGCGATCAAAGAGTTGTCGATCCTGACTATCGCAGGAATCATACTTTTAACGTTCGGCTACGGACCTTTGCAATCAGGGCTACCAATTTATGCGACGCAATATCTTGATTTGGCGCCGAATTGGTTGGGGATCATCTTTGGCGTAAATACCTTTGCAATTGTGGCCTTCCAGCCGCTAGTTCTAAAGTTGATCGCTAATTATTCGAAGTACACCGCGCTGATTTCTGTAGGAGTTATTTGGGCGTTTTCTTGGCTAGCCGTTGGTATTTCGCCATACCTGTCAATGTTTATGGCCGGGATCGCACTTTGTGTAAGTCAATTGATCTTCGCCTTCGGTGAGATGGTCCACGCACCAACTAGCCCGGCGTTAACGCAAGAACTTGCTCCTGAACATATTCGTGGTCGCGCAAGTGCGCTAACTAGTTTGCAGTGGGGAATTTCTGGAATTGCAGGTCCAGCCGTTGCCGGACTAATGATCGGTGCAAATCTAGAACAGCTCTGGGTTTTAACCATGGCGATCGGGGTACTTGCACCAATTCCTTTATTTGCTTACTTAAAGCGCTCCACAAATAAGGCAAAGAAATAGCCCGCTCACGCAGATCGCGTGAACGGGCTAAGTTCCCTAAAAATTTAAGCGAGTTTTCCAGTAACTTCAATTACATTTGTTAGGCCGTTAGAAAGCGTTACTGAGATTTCTTCGCCACCCTTACCTGGGCAAGAAAGTCCCCAAGAGAACTTGGCAGTTGCACCAGCAGCAAGCGGAGTAGTTGGTGCGCCCTCCATCTGATTATCGCCATCGAAGATATCGACACATTCGCCAGTGGTTGTTGAACCCTTAACAATTAGCGTTGCTAAATCTAAATCTGCAGCTGAGCCATTTTCAACGGTTACGTTGAATCGCTCGTTGGTCTGGCCAGGCAGCATTCCGGAAGCGAATTTTCCAGGTGTGAAGCTAGAAGGTGAGGAAAGTGTGTATGAAACTTTGTCTGGAGTTACGACAGGAGCATCAAATCCGCCAGTTGCTTGCGGTGCTTCTTCAACTTCGGTAACGAGCGTTTGATCGTCGACCTGAGCTGCCTCATCAGATCCACCGCATGCAGAGAGGGTTAGCGCTAGGACGATAGCTGCGCTGGCAGTTGCAAAGTTCGTAGATTTAGCATTAAACATTGAGGCCTCCAAGAGAAATTTCATTACGCAGGTGACTATTTACTAGCCCTAAGTATAGAGTAGCCCGCATGTCTCTCAACTCAGCAACTAACTCAGAAGTTGATGCACCAATTAGCGCTAGCCCTGCAATCGCTGGCCGTAGCCCGCGCCAGATCGCATGGAGCCGCTTTAAGCGAAATAAAGTAGGCATGACAGCAGCAGGAATCAGTATTTTCCTGCTGAGCATGTCGCTCTTTGCGCCAATCGTGTGCCGAGTTTTGGGGATCAATCCGAACGACCTAAACCTTGAAGGTTTAAATAGCAGTGGTATTCCAACGGGTGATTTAGCCGGCTTTAGCATGGAACATCCACTTGGCGTAATTCCCGGAACGGGTCGCGATTTACTGGCCCAACTTCTTTACGGTTCACGTATCTCATTTATGATCGCAATTCTTACAACTGCAACTGCGCTAACTATTGGTTTCTTCGTAGGAATTGTTGGTGGTTATTTCCGCGGCCGCGTTGATGGATACCTCGGTCGCTTTACTGACTTCCTTCTCGCATTCCCAGCTTTCTTTATGATCGTTGCACTTAGCGAACCAATGGTCGATCGCATTGAAAAATTCGGAATTGCAGAAGGCAATGGCGCTCGCGTTCTCTTCTTAATCCTCTTCTTATCTTTCTTCGGATGGCCGGGATTTTCTCGACTAATTCGTTCACAGGTTCTCTCACTTCGTGAACGCGAATTCGTAACCGCTGCACAAGCAATGGGTGCAACCCGTCGTCGAATTATTCTGAAAGAACTTGTCCCTAATCTTTGGGCGCCGGTAATTGTGGTTGTCTCGCTTTCACTCCCTGGCTACCTCGCATCGGAAGCGGTCTTCTCATTCCTAGGTCTGGGTGTTCAACCACCAGCATCTACTTGGGGCATCCTGCTTTCTAATGCCACCCGCTTCGTAACCGTTATGCCGAGCTTCTTCCTAATTACAGCAGCCTCCCTAGTCATCGTAGTTCTGGCCTTTAACTTGGTCGGCGATGCGCTGCGCGATGCGCTAGACCCAAGAGCCGACAAATAACAACCGCGTAACGATTTATCTAGGGGGCTTAAATCACCCCTGCTCCTACCGCCGAGTATTCACTTTTCGGACATTTTCTGCTTAACTCAATCCACTCGTAGTGCGGGTTTGCCCGCCACTACATCCCAATCGAAAGGATTACGGAATGAGCCCTCGTTATGCTCTTCGTCGTGCCGTAGTTGTTGCATCTGCAAGCGCTTTGCTTCTTGGAACCGTTGTGGTTGCTGGAACAAACGCTGCATCTGCTGCAACAACACCAAAGACAGGTGGAATTCTCACTTTTCTTGAGCACGAACCACGTCTTGATCACCTAGATCCAAGCCGTATCTACACCGGACGCGACCTCGCGTTTATGAATTCATTTCACACTCGTACTTTGGTTGCATACAACCCAGTCCCAGGTGCTGCAGGAGCAAACCTTGTTCCAGATCTAGCAACAAACACTGGTGTTCCAAGCAACGCTGCTAAGACATGGAAGTTCACACTTCGTCCAGGCACAAAGTTTGAAGATGGAACTCCAATTACATGTGAGCATGTCCAATACGGTACATCTCGTGTATTCGCACAAGATGTAATCAACAACGGACCTACTTACTTGCTTTCATGGCTTGATATTCCAAAAGATAAAGATGGAAATTCAATCTATGTTGGTCCTTACAAGAGCACCAAGGCAGCACAAGCTGCTTACAACAAGGCAGTCTCTTGCTCAAGCGACAACCGCACAATTACTTTCCAACTGAACAAGTCAATTGCTGACTTCAACTACTTGGCTACATACGGTGTTATCTCACCTATCCAAAAGAAGAAGGACACAGGCGATAAGTACGACCTAAACCCACAGGCAACAGGTCCGTACAAGATCGTTGAAAACAGCAAGACACAGCTTCGTATGGTCCGTAACGCACAGTGGTCAAAAGCATCTGACCCAGTACGTACTCCATACCCAGATGAAGTAATCATCCAGTTCGGTCTTGATGAAGAAGTAATCGACCAGATCATGTTGGAAGACACAATTCCTTCAGCAATGAACTTTGGTGGACCACTTCCTTCAAATAAGGACAAGTTCTTCACCGACGCAAAGTTCAAGAACCGTCGTATGAACAACTCAGATCCATACGCCATCTACATCGCATTTAACGTGAAGGCAATGCCTTGCTTGGAAATCCGCCAAGCGATGTACCACTCACGTGATGCGAAGGCTCTTCTTGACTACGCAGGCGGCCCAACTTATGCAGGTTCATATGCAACCGGCGTAATTAGCCCACTCGTAGCAGCTGACTACGCACCTACCAAGGTCGTAGGTCCAGGAAGCCCAGATTTCAAGCCTGAAGGAAATATCGTTAAGGCGAAGGAATTGATGGAAATCGCAAAGACCAAGTGTCCTGCTGATTACAAGAAGGCAACTGAAGAAGGCATCACAATGGATGTTCGTCAGTCTGTAACACTTAACGACACAATTCCAATCAACGAGGCTGCATACGCTCGCGCTGGAATCAAGGTTAAGTGGAACATCATCAGCTCTGGTTACTACTCAACAGTTATGAACCCTGACAAGCAGAAAGATATGTCTGCTTCTGGTTGGGGTGCTGACTGGGCAAATGCTTCAACAGTTATTCCAGAACTATTTGCATCATTCGGTGGATTTAACCTTTCACAGAACACTGCAGATCCTGCTTACAAGGCCTTTGAAGATAAGGTCAACATTGCGATGAAGACAACCGATCGCAAGAAGCAAGCAGTAATGTGGAAAGAACTAGATGCATATGCAATGAAGCAGATGTGGGTATTGCCAACAACGTTTGGTAAGGCTCAGGAAGTTTGGGGCTCACAGCTTGCAAACGTCTTCTTCTGGGTACCTCAGGGTAACCCTGCATACGGAAAGATCTGGATTAACAACTAATCCAAATCTTTACCTGCAAGCGCTTTAAATAGCGCAAATAGCAGTAGAGACAGGTACTTCCGGCGCTAAGCAATTGGCGTCGGAAGTACCTTCTTACTGGTAGGTTCAACTTTCTTAAAAGTTAAAAATTAATACACGCAAGAAGGGATTGAAGAGATGTTGAAATTCATCGGGCGCCGCGCAATATTTGCAGCGTTCACAATCCTGATCGTCTCAGCCGTTGTCTTTGGAATATTCTCTCTGCTCCCATTTGATCCAGCCGCTCTGACTTGTGGTCAGCGTTGTACAGATCAGATCGTTGAAGCAAATCGAGTTCGTCTAGGTTTTGATAAACCAATTTACGAGCAATATTGGCTCTTCCTCTCTGGAATCTTTCTCGGACGCACTTATGGCGCCGGAAGTGCAGCCTTTACTTGCCCAGCACCATCCTTTGGATATTCATTTAACGAAAATGCTTGCGTTACCAACATGCTGGTTGAGGCTCTGCCAATCACAATCAGCTTGGCAATCGGTGCGCTTCTGCTCTGGCTCACAGTTGGAATTGGCCTGGGCATCGTTGCAGCTAAATTTAAAAACCGTTGGCCTGATACAAGTTCATCAGTTTTCGTACTTCTAGCAACATCACTTCCTACTTTCGTTACAGGCCTTGCTCTACTTATCTGGGTTTCTATCAAGTGGAAGCTAATTCCCCTTTCCTTGCAGGGTTACACCTCAATCCTCGATAACCCATTTAAATTTGTTGAGTATTTCATCTTGCCGTGGATCACCTTGGCAATCGCCTATGCCGCGATCTACACCCGCTTTACACGTGCTGCACTTCTTGAAACGCTGGGCGAGGATTACATCCGCACCGCTCGCGCTAAGGGCGTTGGCGAACGCGTCGTCTTCTTTAAGCACACACTTCGTGCGGTGCTGGCCCCTTTGATCACCTTGGCTGGTCTCGACTTTGCCGGACTAATTGGTGGAGCGATTATTACCGAAACGATCTTTAACCTGCCAGGACTTGGCCGCCTTACGCTTCGCTCGGTTTACGAATTCGATCTATCTGTTGTTCTTGCAACAACTATCTTGGCAGCAGTAGTTGTCATCGTAATGAACTTGATCGTAGATATGTTGTATGCAGTTCTTGATCCACGGGTGCGCATCACATGACCGAGCTTCTTCATATTCAGGACTTACACGTCTCCTTTAAAACCGATGATGGCTTGGTCCGCGCCGTAGATGGCGTATCGCTAACTCTAAATGCCGGTGAAACCGTTGCCATCGTGGGCGAATCTGGCTCCGGTAAAACCGTTACCAGCCTTTCTGTGATGGGGCTTCATAAAAAAGGATCAGCCCAGATCTCGGGATCAATTTCACTAAATGATGGCGGGACCTTTAAAGATGTTGTCTCGCTAAACGATGATGCGATCCGCGATATCCGTGGGCGCGCAGTTGCGATGATCTTCCAGGATCCCATGTCCTCACTCCATCCTTTTTACAAGATCGGCAGCCAGCTTGCTGAGGCTTACTTGGTTCACAATCCAGGTAAGAAGAAAGAGGCGATGGCCCGCGCAGTTGAGATGCTTGATCTCGTTGGAATTCCAGAGCCAGCAAAGCGCGCTGTTGAATTTCCACACCAATTTTCGGGCGGTATGCGCCAGCGCGTAATGATTGCAATGGCTTTGATGAACTCACCACAAATCTTGATCGCCGATGAACCAACAACCGCTCTAGATGTAACGGTGCAGGCTCAGATCTTGGCGCTACTTTCCAAGCTTAAGAAAGAATTTAACATGGGTATCTTGTTGATCACCCACGACCTCGGTGTTGTTGCACAAGTGGCCGATCGCGTAAATGTTATGTATGCAGGGCGCATTGTTGAAGAAGGCCCAGTAGATGACATCTTCTACTCACCACTTGCTCCTTACACACTCGGACTCCTTAAATCAGTGCCACGAGTTTCATCAAAGAACGAACGCCTCAAGGCGATTCCAGGACAGCCACCTTCACTAATTAACCTGCCAGTTGGTTGCCCATTTGCACCACGCTGTGAGTACAAGCAACATTCATCAGAATCTGGTTGTAACTCAACTAAGCCGGAACTAATCGGCACCTCAGCAACTCATCGTTCTCGCTGCCATATCCCTGAAGCCCTGCGCAATGATTTATTTGCTAAAGAGTTAAAGGAGTTACAGTCATGAGCGATGTAATTCTAAAAGTTGATAATTTGGTCAAGCACTTCCCAACTGGCAAGGGCAAGCGTGGCGAAAAGGAAGTTGTAAAGGCTGTCGACGGCATCTCCTTCGATTTAAAGGCTGGCGAAACTCTTGGCCTGGTAGGCGAATCTGGTTGCGGTAAGACAACTGCCGGCCGCACAATTTTGAAGCTAACTGAACCAACTTCTGGAAAGTTAATCTTCGAAGATCAAGACATCACCGATTACAGCGCAACCAAGATGCGCGCAATCCGCGCCCAGATGCAGATCATCTTCCAAGATCCATACTCTGCGCTAAATCCGCGTCAGACAATCGGCAAGATTATTTCTGCACCATTTGAAATCCAAGGAATTACTCCACCGGAAGGCGTTAAGACTGCCGTGCAAAACCTAATGGCGCGCGTTGGTCTAAACCCAGAGCACTACAACCGCTACCCACACGAGTTCTCAGGCGGACAGCGCCAGCGCATCGGTATCGCTCGTGCAATCGCGTTAAAGCCACGTTTTATCGTTGCCGACGAACCTGTTTCAGCACTGGATGTTTCGATCCAGGCCCAGGTAATTAACTTGTTAGAGGATCTGCAAGAAGAAGAGAAGATCAGCATGGTCTTTATCGCCCACGATTTATCTGTGGTGCAACATATTTCAGATCGCGTGGCAGTTATGTACCTCGGCAAGATGATGGAGATTGCAGCGACTGCTGATCTTTACGATAAGCCGCGCCATCCTTACACAACAGCGCTTCTATCTGCGGTGCCGCTGCCAGATCCACGATCTGAACGCACCCGCGAACGCATTATCTTGACCGGTGATCTACCTAGCCCAATTAATCCACCATCGGGTTGCGTCTTTAATACCCGTTGCTGGAAGGCGCAAGATAAGTGCCGCACCGAAGTGCCACAGTTGGTACAGCTCGGGGCTTCACAAGTGGCCTGCCACTTCCCTGAAAACTAGTTTTAAAGCCAGGGATTGATTACAACTTTTCCTGATTGCGGCGACATCGACATCTGCATCGCTTCATCTGCCTGATCTAATCCAAATTCATGGGTCACCAAATCTGCAAAAGGATATTGCTTGGCGTATTTATCAAAGAGTTTCAGTGACGGCCCATAAGCATTAATAGGGTGGTTAGAAAGCCCGATCAATCTGACATTTTTACTCAGCACATGGCGGTGCATGCTTATCGATACTTCTCCAGTATCCGCGAAGTTACCCATCTCAAGGAGTGTGCCACCGCGGCGTAGCATCTCGATTCCTTCAATAACCGGTTCTGGACGATTGGTCATATGTAAAACCACATCTGCTCCGATGCCACCAGTTAGTGAATGGATAAGTTTTAGACGCTCGCTCTGACTTGTCTTATCTACATTGATTGTTAAATCGGCCCCAAATTTCTTAGCAAGATCTAAGCGGTAGTCAGATTTATCTATACAGATAACTTTTCCGGCACCCATGATTCCCAATTTAGCCACATGCAATAGCCCCAGTGGTCCTACGCCAAAGACCACAACGGTATCGCCACTAGTAAAACCTTCAATTGAGTAAGAACTAAAATCCTTTAATTTATCTAACGATGCAGCACAGGCCATTAACTCAGCAAGAACCGCTACTTTTGGCGAGATATTCTCGGGAACCTTATAAAAGAACGTTCCTGGCTTGAAATACATGTATTCGGCCCAACCGCCCAACAGGTGCGGCCATTGCGCACTTGTAAAACTATTTCCGTAGCACTGGGATTTAGAACACCAGCTATAGCCTTGGATATGAGTGCAGTAATAACATTTTCCGCAGATCATGTCTGGGCACATGACAATTCGATCACCGACTTTTACAGGCGCTTGGTAGAAATCGCCTGATTCCTCAATGGCTGGGCTTAACTCTTCAATAACTCCAACATTTTCATGGCCTTGAATAATTGGAAACGGGGTATCGGTCTCTGATTCGGTACCGGCATATTGTTTGGTCTCACCTTGGTAGGTGTGCTTATCGGTGCCGCAGATGCCAGAGAGCTCCACTCGCATAAGTAGCGCCCCATCTTCTAACTTGGGGCGGTCAAATGTTTGAACCTCATAACGGCCCGGAGCTACTAGAACGGCGGCGCGAATCTTCATACCGATAAGTTAGACCTTTTGTGAGGCTGTTACCAGATTTCTACGCGATCCTTTTCAGCCAGCCATAACTTGTCGCCTGCGGTTACTTCAAAGGCTTCATAGAAATCGCTGATATTGGCAACGATCGCGTTGCAACGAAACTCATATGGAGAATGCGGATCAGTTGCGATGCGACGGCGCAGTTCTTCGGCACGAACCTTGCCGCGCCATGCTTGCGCCCACGATAAGAAGAAACGTTGTTCTCCCGTTAAACCATCGATTACAGGCGCTGGAGCGCCCTTTAGAGCCAATTTATAAGCCTTAAAGCCGATTGCAAGGCCGCCCAGGTCTCCAATGTTTTCTCCGACCGTTAGAGCGCCATTTACATGGATATCTGGGGTCTCTTCTGGATAAAGGGCATCAAATTGTTTGATCAACATATTGGCGCGCTTTTCAAATTCGGTGCGATCGGATTCGGTCCACCAATCGATCATGTTTCCATCGCCATCGAATTTAGAACCTTGGTCATCAAAGCCGTGGCCGATTTCATGGCCGATAACCGCGCCGATTCCGCCGTAATTGGCTGCGATATCGGCTTCCAAATCGAAGAACGGTGGCTGCAAGATAGCGGCCGGAAAGACGATCTCGTTCTGGATCGGGTGGTAATACGCGTTAACAGTCTGTGGGGTCATTAGCCATTCGGACTTATCAACTGGCTTACCGATCTTGGCTAATTCGATATCGCGCGAGAACTTGGTGATCCGGCCAATGTTTCCAAAGAGGCCATCGCGGGTAATAGTTAGCGCCGAATAATCGCGCCACTTATCGGGATAGCCGATCTTTGGTGTGAACTTTCCTAACTTATCTAAAGCCTTGGCTTTGGTTTCTGGGCTCATCCAAGAAAGTTCGTTAATGCTGATTCGGTAGGCCTCGATCAAGTTATCAACTAGTTCGAGCATTGCGGTTTTAGCTGCCTCTGGGAAATGGCGCTGTACATAGATGCGGCCGATGGCTTCGCCAAGTGCGCCTTCTACAAAGGAGATAGCGCGCTTCCAGCGAACCCGGATTTCAGGGGTGCCCGATAAAGTCTTGGCGTAGAAATCAAAGTTCTGATTTACAAATTCGTCAGGCAGGTATGCCGCAGCTCCTGAAATTAACTGCCACTTCATCCACGCCTTCCATGGGTCGGGATCAAAGTTTTCGAGGATGCTAGATAGGCCAGCAAAGAACGGTGGCTGTTGAACAACTAACTCGTCAAAGGCCGCCTTTGGAATCTGGCTGAACTCAAGCCAGGTCGCCCAATCAAAGTGTGGGGCAAGGGCGCAGAGCTCTTTAAAGGTCATCTTGTTATATGTCAGTTCGACATCGCGATCTTTAACCTGATCAAAATGGTGTGATGCAATTTGGGCTTCTAGGGCGTAGATCTTTTCTGCTAAATCTGCACCGTTATCAATCTTGGCCAGCGCAAACATTTTGGCGACGTGGAATTTAAAGGCTTTGCGAATTTCTTCATATTGTTCTTCGCGGTAGTAAGCCTCATCGGGCAGAGATAGGCCACCTTGTCCCAAATAGATAATGTTCATTTCGGAGTTCATGGCATCGCCGTAAATTCCAAGACCAAATGCGCCACCTAGCCCGCGCATTTCTAGATCGGCCATCGTCTTAATAAATTGATCACGAGTTTCGATGCGATCGATTGCGGCGAGATCTTCAAGCAGGGGAGTAATGCCGGCTTTGGTGATCGCATCAGTGTCGAGGAAGCAGTCATATAAATCGCGAATCTTCTGGGCATCGCCTTCGCCTTTGGCGGTCTCGATGATTTCGCGGACCTGGGCTTCAGCCTCTAAATAAAGTTGGTAGGTAATGCCATCGGAGGAGCGATCTTGTGGGATCTCGTGGTCCTTGAGCCAGCGGCCATTGAAGTAGCGGTAGAGATCATCTTGGGGGCGAAAAGTTTTATCGATATGTGAAGGATCGATCCCACTACGTAGCTGCTTAGTCATGACTTCCTTTGTTCTCGTAACCGTCAAATAAGTAGTTGAAAGTTCAACTTTGCGGTAATTAACGTATGATTGCCCAATGGCACGGCAAAACGCTACCTCACCTCGCTGGCTCAACGCTGCTGAAATGAAGGCTTGGCGCCGCTATATCGTGGCTAGCCGGCGATTGCTCGAAGCCCTGGATTTAGACCTAGCCCACCATGAACTTTCGATGGCCGATTACGAGATTTTGGCTCAATTAAGTGATGCCCCAGAACGCCGGATGCGTATGTCAGAGCTAGCCGATGTGGCGATGTTGTCGCGCTCGCGCCTTTCGCATCGCATGAAGGTAATGGAGAAGGCCGGCTGGGTAAAGCGTGAGGCTTGCCCTATAGATAAGCGCGGATATTTTGCGGTGATGACCGCTAAGGGTTGGAAGGCGATCGTTGCTGCGGCCCCGGACCATGTAGATAGTGTGCGCTCACGTTTTGTTGATCATCTATCGAAGGGCGATCAAGCGGCCCTTGCAGAAATTTTTGAGCGAGTATCAGAATCGTTAAGAAAAGATTTAAAAGATAAATAAAAAACCCGCCACATAAAGTGGCGGGTTTTTTATTAAGTAATGAATTACTTAGCTGCTGCCTTCTTGCGGCGGCGCTTCTTTGGAGCAGCTGCTGGAGCTGCTGCCTTCTTGCGGCGACGCTTTGGAGCTGCCTTCTTAGCTGCTGCCTTCTTGCGACGCTTTGGAGCTGCCTTCTTAGCTGCTGCCTTCTTGCGACGCTTCTTTGGAGCTGCCTTCTTAGCTGCTGCCTTCTTGCGACGCTTTGGAGCTGCCTTCTTAGCTGCTGCCTTCTTGCGACGCTTTGGAGCTGCCTTCTTAGCTGCTGCCTTCTTGCGACGCTTTGGAGCTGCCTTCTTTGCTGCTGCCTTCTTGCGGCGCTTCTTTGGAGCTGCTGCTGGAGCTGCTGCCTTCTTGCGACGCTTCTTTGGTGCTGCTTTCTTAGCTGCGGCCACGTACTTCTCCTATCGGAATGGTTCGGATCCGTCACCCAAACCTGTTCGTGGATAAGTGTGACGGAAATGTAAAAATATTGCTAGTACATAGCGCGAAAAAACGGAGTGCGTGTCGCAATTTATTTTTTTATTTTTTTGTGCATTTAAGAAAAAATAATGGAAATGATTTACCGATTGGTAGCCGTTTTTTAAGAAAATCTAGAAAATCTAGAAAAATTGACCCGATTTTTTCCTATTTTTCATCTTCGGCGCGAATTCTGCGCATTTCAACGGCATATTCGTTCGTTTCAGAGTCATATTTTCGCAATTTCGGCAGGCAAAGGGCCAAAATTGCGACCGAAACTATGCAGAGAACCCCTCCAAAAGTTACTGAGAAGTTCAATGTGGTAACCGCCGCCATCGATGCCGCACGCATCTGGCCGGCTAGTGGGCCAATTGAATATGAAAGTAGTTCGATCCCTGCAAGGCGTCCGCGGTATCCATCTGGAATTGTTTGGTTCCAAATTACTCCACGGAAAAGCGCACTGACCATATCGGCGGCCCCGGCCATGGCAAGAAATAGCAGAACCAGAATCAAGGAATTGGATAACCCGGCAAATGCAATCGCTGCGCCCCAACCGATAGCCGCCCAAATAACCGCCCGTCCATGAAAACGATAGGTGCGCGTCCATCCACTTGTCAGAGTTACTGCAACCGAGCCAACGGTTCCGGCGGCATAGAGCAGACCGAGCGCCCAAGGTGCGCCAAGTTGGTCTGCCCAAAAGGGAAAGAGCGCAATTGGCATCGCAAAGAACATCGCTGCTAAATCAACTAGGTAAGTTCCCATTAAATCTTGGCGACTAAATGCATAACGCACACCCTCAATTAACCCTGCCAGAGATGGCTTTTGCGCCTCTGGATTGGCAGGCACGTTTTTAACGCGCATCAGAAATGCGAGAGAGATAAAGAAAGTTGCGATATCTGCGATGTACCCAACTGAAACGGAGAAGGTTGCAATTAAAACTCCACCAATTGTTGGACCGATGATCACACCGAGCTGCCAACGCAGTGACATCAACGCACTTGCCGCCGGAAGATCGGCATGGCCAACTAGCCGCGGCAAGATGGCATCGGCGCTGGGGCGTTGCAGGCCATTGACGGCGGCAAATAAACCGATGACGACATAGATCAGAATTAGATTGGGGTTGGGAGAGATGGCGTTGACCAACAAGATTGCGACCAGTACCAAGGATGCAAACTCGGTCGCCCAGATCATCTTCTTGCGATCGACGTAATCGGCTAAGACCCCGCCATAGAGCCCAAAGAGAATCAGCGGCACGATTTCGACCACCCCTGAGATACCAACTGCGATGTAAGAGTTGGTCATCTCTTTGATCTGAAACGGGACGGCGACGTAAGTAATCATCGACCCGAGGTAGGTAATCAGGCCAGAGGCCCACAAATTTCGAAAATCTGGGTATTTTTTGAGCGGAGTTAGATCAATCGCAAATTTTGAACGCTTATCTTCTTCCACGTGGGTTAGTTAAAGGTATTTTCGGCGCCAGGGAAAGTTCCCCCACGCACATCGGCGGCAAATTCTTGGGCGGCTGCCGAAATTTCAGAACGCAAGTTTCGATAAGCCTTGGCCAACTTTGGTGGATTGGCAGTTAGCCCAACTAAATCTGTCCAGACTAAAACTTGGGCATCGCAGTTAACGCCGGCGCCGATTCCGATAGTTGGAATCGAAAGTGCGGCCGTTATCTTTGCGGCAAGTTCTGCTGGAACGAGTTCTAAGACAATAGCGAAAGCGCCCGCCTTTTCCAGAGCGAGCGCGGCCTGCAAAATCGCCTCCCCATCTTCACGACCTTGGACGCGATAGCCACCAAGTTGGTGAAGTGATTGTGGGGTAAGGCCCAAGTGGCCCATGACCGGAATGCCGGCGGCGGTTAACTTTTCAACAGTTGCCAAATGCGCACCTTCTAGTTTTACCGCCATCGCGCCAGCCTCTTTAAAGAAGCGGATCGAAGTTGCCAGCGCTTGCTCAGGTGATGACTCGTATGAACCGAAGGGAAGATCTGCAACAACAAGTGCGCGCTTTGATCCGCGCACCACGGCGCGAGTTAGCGGAATCATTTCATCGACGGTGACTGGGATGGTGTTCTCTTCGCCCAGAAAATTATTGCCGGCGCTATCGCCGACCAATAGAACAGGTATGCCAGCGGTATCGAAGATCTCGGCGGTCATCTGTTCGTAAGAAGTGAGCATCGCCCACTTTTCGCCGTCGGTCTTGGCCTTCTTTAAATCGAGAATCGTGACGCGACGATGTGCCGCCCCACCGTAAAGGGTCGTTGTACTCATCTGTTCCTCCAGCCTCGAAGCTTCGCGAGAAGTCTCCGGGTCTTATCTATTGAGGGTTCTGGGACTAAGGGTATTCCATTACTCTTGAAGAATGAAGTTGCGAGTAGCCCTCGCCCAGGTCAACCCAACAGTTGGTGATCTGGTGGCCAACGCTGCCTTGGTGCGCACCAACTTCAAGACCGCCCAAGATGCAGGCGCGCATATCGTTGTATTTCCCGAGATGGTTTTGACGGGATACCCAGTTGAAGATTTAGCGCTCCGTCCATCTTTTCAACTAGCCAGCCAGAGAGCCTTAACTGAAATAGCCGGTCAATTAACTGGTGGATGTGTGGCGATCGTTGGTTATTTAGATCAAGTAAATGGCGCCCCACAAAATATGGTTGCCGTCATCAGCGATGGCCAGGTCACAGCGCGCTATGCCAAGTGCCACCTTCCCAACTACGGCGTCTTTGATGAATTCCGCAACTTTGTTCCGGGAGATCAAACTCTGTTGGTGCGCATCCATGGCGCAGATATCGGAATCGCAATCTGTGAAGATCTCTGGATCGATGGAGGAATTACCGCCCAACTTGCTGATCGCAAACCTGGGCTAGTTATCGTTCCTAATGGTTCGCCATATGAACGCGCTAAAGATGACACACGTTTAGCTCTGGTAACCAAGCGCGCTCGCCAAGCCAAGGCGCCATTGGTCTATGTAAATATGACCGGCGGCCAAGATGATCTGGTCTTTGATGGCGACAGCATTGTGGTTGGCGCAGATGGTGCGGTCATTGCGCGAGCACCACAATTTGAAGATGGCATCGCGGTAGTTGATATCGATGTTGCAACCAAGACAAGTTCACCAGATGTGATTATCTCCGAAGATGAAGTCAGCGTTGATCGCGCCCTGATTCCTGGTGTGGCTGTTCGCCTTGATGACCGTGAAGAAATTTGGAACGCGATAGTTGTGGGCTTGCGTGACTACGTTGAGAAGAATGGTTTCCGTAGCGTTGTCGTTGGTTTATCGGGCGGTATTGATTCGGCGTTAGTTGCAGCCTTGGCTGTCGATGCACTTGGTGCCAAGCGAGTAAATGGCGTTGCGATGCCAAGTAAATACTCATCCGAACATTCAATCTCTGATGCCCAAGCTTTCGCCGATGCCACCGGTATTCACTTCCGCACCGTGCCAATTGCGCCGATGGTTGATGCCTATATGAATAACCTGGTTTTAAAGGGCGTTGCTGAAGAAAATCTGCAGGCCCGTGTTCGCGGAACAACGCTGATGGGGATCTCAAATCAAGAAGGTCATTTAGTTTTAGCAACCGGCAATAAATCAGAGCTCGCCGTTGGTTACTCAACGCTTTATGGTGATGCCGTGGGCGGCTTTGCCCCAATTAAAGATATTTACAAGACCGATGTCTGGGCGTTATCTCGTTGGCGCAATGAAATCGCGCGCGCCCGCGGTGAGGCCGAGCCAATTCCGGTTAACTCAATTGAAAAAGAGCCAAGTGCAGAGCTTCGCCCTGGCCAAAAAGATACTGACTCACTTCCTGATTACTTATTGCTAGATCGCGTCTTAACGGCATACGTAGATGATGATCAAGGCTCAGCGGCGTTGATTGCGGCAGGCTTTGATGAGGCTTTGGTTCGTCGCGTAATTGCGATGGTCGATAAGGCCGAATACAAGCGCCGCCAATATCCACCTGGGCCAAAGGTTTCTAAGCGAGCGTTTGGAAAGGATCGCAGACTTCCAATGACTTCGCGCTGGGCTGAATAAGGGCCACGTAACACAGCCGTAACTTTGACTTGGCAAGATCTGGGGTATGACTTCCCACGATTCACATCCTGATTCACAGATGAGCAAGCAACAAGAGTTCGTGCTTCGCACTATCGAAGAACGCAATATTCGTTTTATCCGTTTGTGGTTTACCGATGTCTTGGGATATTTAAAGTCTGTTGCAATTGCACCTGCTGAGTTAGTTAACGCCTTCGAAGAAGGAATCGGTTTCGATGGTTCAGCGATTGAAGGCTTTGCCCGTGTTACCGAATCAGATATGTTGGCAAAACCTGATCCTGCAACATTTTCGATCTTGCCATGGCGCACTGAAGCCCCAGGTGCAGCACGTATGTTCTGTGATATCACCATGCCCGATGGTTCACCTTCACATGCTGATCCACGCAACGTACTTCGTCGCACTTTAAACAAGGCAGCCCAAATGGGTTACACCTGTTACACACATCCCGAAATTGAATTCTTCCTGTTTAAAAATTCACCAGTAAAAGGCGAACAACCAGTACCGGTTGATCAAGGTGGATATTTCGATCACACACCAGCTGTTGTGGGACATGACTTCCGTCGCCAAGCGATCACTATGTTGGAGGCGATGGGAATCTCTGTCGAATTTAGCCACCATGAAGGCGCGCCAGGCCAACAGGAGATCGATCTACGTTATGCCGATGCTTTAAGCACCGCGGATAACATCATGACTTTCCGCCACGTGATTAAAGAAGTTGCACTTGAACAAGGTTTCTACGCATCTTTTATGCCTAAGCCATTTACCGAGCATCCAGGCAGCGGAATGCACACCCACGTCTCGCTCTTTGAAGGCGAGAAGAATGCTTTCTACGATGCATCAGCCGAATTTAATTTATCTAAAGTTGCCCGCTCATTTATCGCCGGCATCTTGAAGCATTCATCTGAAATCACTGCAGTAACAAATCAATGGGTGAACTCATATAAGCGCCTGCAAGGTGGGGGAGAAGCGCCTTCACTGATTTCTTGGGGACATAACGATCGCAGCTCGCTAGTGCGTATCCCGATGTATAAACCAAATAAAGAGAATTCAACTCGTATCGAATTTCGTTCTCCTGATTCTGCATGCAATCCATATCTGGCATACGCGGTGATGTTGGCTGCTGGCTTAAAGGGAATAGAAGAGAAGTACGAGCTGGTCGATAACGCCAACCCCGAATCACTGCCGGCTAACTTAAATGAAGCAATTGGGGTTATGGAGAAGAGCGCACTGGTTCGTGAGACTTTGGGCGAGCATGTCTTTGAATATGTACTGCGCAATAAGCGCGCCGAATGGCAGGACTATCGCCGCCAGGTCAGCGCTTACGAGTTAGACCGTTATTTACCTGTCCTTTAACGCCTAATTAGCCCTAAGGGCTGTTACTTTATTGGCATGGCTAAAGAGATAACAGATAACGGTTTACGTCGCATCAATTTATTTGCTGGCGTTCTTCACCTCGCGCAGATGGTGGCAGTACTTGCTCTCGCATCAGATTTCACGCTTCCAATCACTGCGCGATACATGTCTGGTCCACCTGGAAGCACCTACGGAGACCTAATCGTCTTATGGGATGCACCACTTGCAATTGGTGTTGCAGTGTTCTTGGGATTGTCTGCTCTCGCCCACTTTATTGTCATTAGCCCGAAGTTCTTTCCGCGGTATATAGCAGGACTTGCAGCGCACCGAAACTTCTTCCGTTGGGTTGAATATTCAATTAGCTCTTCAGTAATGATCGTTCTGATCGCACAAGTAACTGGAATTTCAGAGGTAACAGCGCTTATCTCTATCTTCGGTGTTAACGCTTCGATGATTCTCTTTGGTTGGTTGCAAGAGAAATATGAAGAGCCTGGCAGCGGTGGATGGGTTCCATTTATCTTCGGTTGCATCACCGGCATCGTTCCTTGGCTAGCACTCGTCTTCTATGTCTTTGCTATCGGTGGGGCTGGCGAGAATAAGGCGCCAACCTTCGTCTACTTCATCGTCTTCACCATCTTCGTTCTATTCAACTCCTTCGCACTTGTTCAATTTGTTCAATATAAGAAGATCGGCAAATGGTCGGATTATCTTCGCGGAGAGCGCACCTACATCACGCTTTCACTAGTTGCTAAATCACTCCTTGCGTGGCAGATCTTCGCCAATACACTTATCCCCGTATAGAGATTTAATTAAAATTTTATTGGAGGATACGTGTCACTACGTTGGGGTTATCTAGGAGCAGGTGGAATTGCTGACATCATCGCGACAGATTTTGGCCATGCTGGTTTAAAGATCCAAGCAGTTGCAACGCGCGATATGGCGCGCACCAACGCCTTCGCCGATAAGTTCAATATCCCAAACCGCCATCCAGATTACGCATCTCTGGTTGCAGATCCTGAAGTCGATGTTATTTATATTTCTACCGTTCAGACCTTGCACCGCGATCATGCGCTCTTAGCAATCGAAGCCGGCAAGCATGTCTTGCTAGAAAAACCTTTCACCATGAACGCTGCAGATGCTCATGAAATCTACGCAGCAGCTAAGCGCAAAAATGTCTTTGTCATGGAGGCGATGTGGACTCGTTTCTTGCCAACTATGACTGCAGTATTTGCCGCGATTAACGCAGGAGAAATTGGCACACCACACTTTGTCTATGCCGATCACAGCCAGTATCTGCCAATCGAAAGAGCACCGCGTCTTTGGAATCGCGAACAAGGTGGCGGTGCGCATTACGATCTCGGAATTTATCCAATGCATATGGCAATTCGCACCTTAGGTTTCCCAGATTCAGTTAGCGGAAAATCGATCATGACTGACACCGGGGTTGACTCTGCAACGGCTGCTGTATTGCAATACAACAACGGCAGCCTGGCGCTGATTAACTCTTGCATGACAATGGCAGGCACACTCACCGCGGCAATTCACGGCGATAAAGGTCGCATTGAAATTGATGGTTGGTTCTTCGAACAGACCACATTTAGCATCTTCGATAATAAGCATCAGCTAGTGCGCACTTATGAAGAGAAAATTGCGGGACGCGGAATGCAATATCAAGCAATTCACGTTGAAGAGTGCATCGCTAAAGGGCTAACTGAAAGTCCAATTCTTAGCCTTGCTGAAACTGTAAAAATTATGGAAGTTATGGAGCAGGTTCACGTCTTTTAAGCCTGGCTTGCCCGTATCTGACTAATCGCGTTACTATTTATACATGACACTTCGCAGCCTCCTCCTTCGCTGCCGTGGCGGGGCCAAGTAACCGGTCCCCTCGCCGCGGGGTTTGTCGCACCGGTAAAACCCGACAAAACCCAAAAAATTAGGAGTTAAGAAATGTCTCAAGATAAGAATTTCCCTGATCAAAAACCTTCCGCGATGCCCGTGCATCGTTATTCATCATTTATTCCAGTAGATCTCAAAGATCGCACCTGGCCAACTAAGCAGATGACCAAGGCGCCGCAGTGGTGTTCGGTTGATCTTCGCGATGGCAATCAAGCGTTGATCGATCCCATGGATACACCACGTAAATTGGCGATGTTTAAGCTTTTGGTAAAGATGGGCTACAAAGAGATCGAAGTTGGTTTCCCATCTGCATCACAAACTGATTTTGATTTCGTTCGTAAAATCATTGACGAAGATATGATCCCCGATGATGTTGTCATCCAGGTTCTTACTCAAGCCCGCGAACCGTTAATCCGCCGTACCTATGAAGCGATCAAAGGCTCTAAGCAAGCGATCGTCCACCTTTATAACTCAACATCTACTCTGCAACGTCGCGTGGTCTTTGGCCTAGATAAAGAAGGCATAAAGAAGATCGCAACTGATGGTGCGCAACTCTGTCTTGATCTGGTTTCAACTGTGCCTGGCACCAAGGTTTCCTTTGAATATTCACCTGAGTCATATACCGGCACCGAACTTGAATTCGCAGTTGAAGTTTGCAACGCGGTAAATGCGATCTGGAAGCCAACTCCGCAGTGGAAGACGATCATGAACTTGCCAGCAACAGTTGAGATGGCAACGCCAAATGTTTACGCCGATTCGATCGAGTGGATGTGTCGTAACCTGGTAAATCGTGAGAGCGTAATTGTTTCACTTCACCCACATAACGATCGTGGCACCGGTGTTGCAGCAGCAGAACTTGGTTATTTAGCAGGAGCAGATCGCATTGAAGGAACGCTCTTTGGAAATGGAGAGCGCACCGGAAATGTTTGTCTGGTAACTCTTGGTATGAACTTGGTTTCACATGGCATCGATCCGATGATCGATTTCTCAGATATCGATGAGATCCGCCGCACCGTGGAATATGCCAACCAACTTCGCGTTCCAGAACGCCATCCATATGGTGGAGATCTAGTCTTCACCGCCTTCTCTGGTTCGCATCAAGATGCGATTAAGAAAGGCTTTGAGCACCTTGAAAGAGATGCGCAGGCGGCGGGCGTTGATAAAGATAAGTTCACTTGGGCGATTCCATATCTTCCAATTGATCCAAAAGATATTGGTCGTTCATACGAAGCAGTTATCCGCGTTAACTCGCAATCTGGCAAGGGTGGAGTTTCTTATCTGATGAAGCACGAGCATCATCTTGATCTGCCACGTCGCCATCAAATTGAATTTAGTCGCGTTGTGCAGGCTAAGACAGATACTGAAGGTGGCGAGATTACTTCAGATGCGCTGTGGCATATCTTCGAAGATGAGTATCTGCCAACTGAATCTGCGCCTTGGGGACGTTTCAGACTTAAAGGACTTTCGCAGACTTCAGTATTAAATGAAGATGTTCACCTAACTGTGACAATTCTTGATCGCGGTGAAGTTAAAGAACTTTCTGGCCAAGGCAACGGTCCAATCGCTGCCTTCTGCAATATCTTGCAGAACTACGGCGTAGATGTTCGAGTCCTTGATTACTACGAGCATGCACTTTCTGCCGGTGGCGATGCATCAGCTGCTGCCTACCTGGAGTGCTCAATCGGTAGCGAAGTTTTCTGGGGCGTCGGAATCGACCCAAACACCACAACTGCTTCACTTAAAGCGGTCGTGTCTGCAATAAATCGCGCTATTCGCTGACTACCTTTACCTTCGTGAGCCTTTATCGTGACGAAGCAATTATTTTGCGCACCCAGAAGTTGGGTGAAGCAGATCGCATCATCACGCTCTTAACTCGCGAACATGGTCGCGTTCGTGGCGTTGCCAAAGGCGTTCGCCGCACCATGTCTAAATTCGGAGCGCGCCTTGAACCCGGTAGCCATGTAGATATCCAACTTCATAAAGGGCGCACCTTCGACACGATCACCCAAGTTGAAGCGATCAATAATTACGGTGAAGCGCTAACTGATGATTACCAGCGCTGGACAATCGCATCAGCGATTCTGGAAACGGCGGAACGTTTTACTTCGCAGGAATACGAACCAGCGTTGCAGGAATTTCAATTAGTTGTTGGTGGCATGAAGGCGCTAGCCGAAAATCGTTATGACGCATCGCTTATCTTGGATGCATTCTTACTGCGCTCACTTGCTATCGGTGGCTATGCGCCATCGACTACCAATTGTTCGCGCTGCGAAAAACCCGGACCACATCGTTACTTCTCGCTAGTTGGTGGGGGATCTGTATGTATGGAATGTCGCCCATCGGCATCGGCAACTCCCGCCCCTGAAACCCTGCAATTACTCGGCGCTCTTTTGAGTAGTGATTGGGATGTTGCGCAAGCAAGTGAACCGCGACATCGCCGCGAGGCTAGTGGTTTAGTCATTGCTTACTTACAATGGCATCTCGAACGTGGCCTACGAAGCCTGCCGATCGTGGAGAGAGTTTAAGAGTTGAGTAAAAAGATCGAGATCCCAGAACACATCGCAATTGTGATGGATGGCAATGGCCGTTGGGCAAAAGATCGCGGACTTGCGCGCACCGCAGGACATGAAGCAGGCGAGAAAGTTCTATTTGATTTAGTCGAAGCAGCAATTGGTTTTGGCGTGAAAGAGTTAAGCGCGTATGCCTTTTCCACCGAAAACTGGAAGCGCACCCCTGAAGAAGTTAAGTTCTTGATGGGCTATAGCCGCGATGTACTGCGCCGGCGCCGTGATCGTTTAAATGAGATGGGTGTAAAGATCCAATGGATTGGTCGCCCGCAGCGTTTATGGAAATCAGTTATCTCTGAGCTAGAAGAGGCGCAGGAGTTAACAAGGAAGAACAAGACCTTAACTTTAAATATGTGCGTGAACTATGGGGGACGCTCTGAACTCGTTGATGCCACAACTGCACTGGCGCGCGATGTAAAGCGCGGCAAGTTAAAGCCCGATGCGATTACTGAAAAGACGATTGAGAAATATCTTTACTCACCGAAGATGCGCGATGTTGATTTGTTCTTACGTTCATCAGGGGAGCAGCGCACCAGCAACTTCTTACCGTGGCAATCGGTCTATGCCGAATTCGTCTTTATGGATGTCTTATGGCCGGATATGACGCCAAAGCAATTATGGAAAGCTATTGAGATTTATTCGGAGCGAGATAGAAGATTCGGAAAAGCGTAGCGATTTCCGAATTGATTGAAATGTGGGAAGGCTTGACCTTCCCAACAGTGGAGATTGCGGAAAAGCGCAACTACTCAATACTGGAGACGACGCCCCACATGATTACTACGCCAAGAAGTGTGGCAAAGAATGTCCATCGCGATGAATGGCGAGAGTGCGCTTCCGGCAAGATGTGAGAAGTCGCAAGGTAGATAACAAAGCCAGAGAAGAGCGCCAAGTAAAGCGCAAGTAAAGAATCATTTAGTGCGAGATAAGAACCAACCGCTGCTCCACCGATACGCGCGACTGCGTCGAGTCCGAGTAGGCGCAAACTCTTCTTGGTCCAGTGGCCACTCTTCACAATTAGCGAAACAGTATTTAACCCATCGCTAAATGCGTGCACCATGATGGCAAGAAATACTGCGTAACCAAGTGAGTTGCTGACTTTAAATGCAACACCTAAACCGATGCCATCGAGAAATACGTGGCCGCCCATTGCAACTGCACCGAGTGTTCCAGCGATGTTGTGGTGTTCGTGATCGTGACCGTAATCCGATTCGGCCGGTTCGTGGCCGCCGAAGATTCCTTCAATAATATGTAGAGCCAAAAAGCCGACAAGTATTGCCACTGAAACTTGTGGAACACCCAATATCGAATCGGTATTCATCTCAAAGACTTCAGGAAGTAGGTCAAAGCCAACTAAGCCGAGCAGAAGTCCGGCTGATAGTCCGAGGACTAAGTGGAAGCGGTCATTAGATTTGAGAGCAACATATCCGCCAAAAAAAGTCGCCAGTACGGTAATTGCCGCAAAGGCGATCGCCATGTTCATGCGGAAAGGATATCGCTATTACTGTTATGCCTATGATCGCTATTGCACGCTTTGAAGTACCCCTTGCTGAGAGCACAGCCTTTGCTGGTGAGATAAAAATCGCCTATGAAGCCCTTGCATCCTGTGCTGGATTTATTGATGGTGAGTTTGGGCAGAACCTTGATCAATCAACTTTATGGGCTCTTGTTACACGTTGGGAAAATGTTGGTAGTTATCGACGTGCGCTAAGCGCTATGCGTACAAAGTTGGAGGCGATTCCTTTACTTGCGCGCTCAATTGATGAACCAGGGGCCTACGAGATAAACTAAGTCCACGATAGCAACGCCCGTTGTGATTCGCCGACAGCCAGCCGGATGGAGTTCTTGAAATGGCCGTAGATCGTTTAGAAAATATTGTCTCCCTCGCCAAGCGACGTGGATTTGTTTATCCCTCATCTGAAATTTACGGCGGACTTCGCGCCTCTTGGGATTACGGCCCGCTCGGCGTTGAACTTAAGAACAATGTAAAGCGCCAATGGTGGAAATCCATGGTGATGGGTCGCGAAGATGTTGTCGGCCTCGACTCATGTGTGATCTTGGCGCGCGAAGTTTGGGAAGCATCTGGACACGTTGCAACCTTTAGCGATCCGCTTACCGAATGCACTGCTTGTAATAAGCGTTACCGCGCAGACCATCTTGAAGAAGCATATGAAGCAAAGCATAAGAAGAAGCTTGAATCACTTGCCGATATGAACTGCCCAGCTTGCGGAAATAAAGGCCAGTTCACAACTCCAAAGCAATTCTCAGGTCTGCTAAAAACTTTTCTTGGACCAGTTGAAGATGAATCAGGTCTTGCTTATCTGCGCCCAGAAACAGCGCAAGGAATCTTTATCAACTTTGACCAGGTAATGACGACATCACGTCGCAAGCCACCTTTTGGTATCGGCCAGATCGGTAAATCTTTCCGTAACGAAATTACCCCTGGAAACTTTATCTTCCGTACGCGCGAATTCGAGCAGATGGAGATGGAGTTCTTCGTAGTACCTGGAACCGATGAAGATTGGCACCAGTACTGGATCGATACTCGCCTGGCTTGGTACAAGGATCTGGGGATTAATCCAGATCGTCTGCGTATCTACGATCACCCAAAAGAGAAGTTATCTCATTATTCAAAGCGCACAGCCGATATCGAATACAAGTTTGAATTTTCTGGCACTGAATGGGGCGAGCTTGAAGGTATTGCTAACCGCACCGATTTCGATCTAAAGGCGCACTCTGCTGCATCAGGTAAGGATCTTTCTTACTTCGATCAAGAGAAGAACGAACGCTGGACACCATATGTAATCGAACCCGCAGCAGGTGTAGACCGCTGCGCACTTACATTCTTGATGGACGCCTTCACGGAAGATGAAGCGCCAAATGCCAAGGGCGAGATGGAAAAGCGTGCGGTACTTAAGCTCGATCACCGTTTAGCTCCAGTGAAGGCGGCGGTATTGCCACTTTCACGTAACGCCGATCTTTCGCCAAAGGCGCGCGATCTCGCTACGCAATTGCGTAAGAACTGGAATATTGATTTTGATGATGCTGGTGCAATCGGTCGTCGCTACCGTCGCCAGGATGAAATCGGTACTCCATATTGCATCACCATCGACTTTGAGACACTTGATGATCAAGCTGTAACAATCCGCGATCGTGACACTATGGCGCAAGAGCGAATTGCTATTGATCAAGTAGAAGCTTGGCTTGCTCCTAAACTTTTGGGTTGCTAATTCGTGTCGTTAACCCTGCCGCTTGCAAGTGGTGACCATGTAATTGATCCACCGGTAGTCCTTGCGCCGATGGCGGGTATTACCAACTCTGCTTTTCGCGCGCTCTGTCGCGAACAAGGAGCTGGGTTATTTATCTCTGAAATGGTTACTGCACGCGCTTTAATTGAGAGAAGGCCGGATACCTTGCGCATGATCGCTCCCGGCGCCGGAGAATGGCCGCGTTCGGTTCAGTTGTACAGCGTTGATCCGCACACGATGCGCGCCGCAGTAACCATGATCGGTAAAGAGAATTTAGCCGATCACATTGATATGAACTTTGGTTGTCCGGTTCCGAAGGTGACTCGCAAAGGTGGGGGAGCAGCGCTGCCTTACAAGCGAAAGTTATTTTCATCTATTGTTGATGCAGCAGTGCAAGCGGCAAAACCATTTGGTATTCCAGTGACTGTAAAGATGCGTATCGGTATTGATACCGATCACCACACATATTTAGAAGCTGCCAAGTCAGCATCAGATAGCGGCGTTGCCTGGGTTGCACTGCATGCGCGCACTGCAGAACAAATGTATGAAGGAAAAGCTGATTGGTCGGCGATCGCGCGTTTAGTTGAACACTTAAAGCCAACCGGAACTCCTGTACTTGGAAATGGCGATATCTGGTCGGGCGCCGATGGCATAGCGATGATGGAACAGACAGGTTGTGCCGGCGTCGTTGTTGGTCGCGGATGTTTAGGGCGCCCTTGGTTATTTGCCGATCTTGTTGAATCCTTTAAAGGCGGCGATAAGCGAGTCCTACCATCGCTCTTTGAAGTTCGCGAAGTTATGTTCCGTCACGCTGAATTAATCGTTGATTACTTTGAATCAGAAGATCGTGGTTGTCGTGACCTGCGCAAACATATGGCTTGGTATTTAAAGGGCTTTAGAGTTCCAAGTGAGCTTCGCCGCCAATTCGGAATGCATTCATCTCTAGCCGAACTTCGCACTTTGCTAGATCAGTTAACAGATCAGCCATATCCAGTTGAAGTCGCTGAAAAGCCACGTGGTCGCGTTAGCCATGGCCGTCCGCCAACTCTGCCTGATGGTTGGTTGTTAGATCCAGATGAAGATGTTTCAGTTGAATTAGAAGATGCGTTTTCGGGCGGATGATCTTCTTTAAAATAATTCGCCGCGTAATTGCTGCAGTACTTTTGATTGTTATCGCTGTACCTCTGTACGCGTTAGGCGTGACCTGGCAAGCAGCAAATAATCCGCTGACTCGCAAGGGCGATGTAATAGTTGTATTAGGTGCAGCGCAATTAAATGGACGACCAGGTGAAGTTCTAGAAGCGCGTCTGCAAGAGGCGAAACGAATTTATGAACTCGGTCTGGCTCCACAGATTATTACCGTTGGTGCCGGCGCTCCTGGTGATCGCACAACGGAAGCAGCATCTGGAAAGTATTGGTTATCAAATAATGGTGTTAAGTCGCGCAATGTAACTTCGCTCGAAGTTGGACGCGATACTTGGGTCTCAACTGAAAACTATGTAAAGTTTATGAAGGTCAAAGATTGGAAAGATGTAATCATCGTTACCGATCCATTTCATTGCCGCCGTGCAATGACGATGGCTAATGATTTAGGCGTGGTCGCAACCTGCTCGCCAGTAAAGACTGGTCCAAACTCCTTGGAGAATTCCGGAAAGCGCTATTTAGTGCGGGAAACCGGGGCTTATCTCTCGTATGTGACCTTAGGCAGACGCGGCATTCATATCAGCGATCATTTAGGGTAGGGCTATGAGCAGCGGTACAGAGAATTACTCAGAGAAAGATCAAGAGCGTTTTCTCTTTGAACCTGCCAAGCGCCCTGGCCGAACCGAATTTATGCGCGATCGCGCACGCGTTATTCACTCAGCAGCGCTGCGTCGCTTAGCTGCAAAAACGCAAGTAGCTGTTCCTTGGGAGAATGATTTTCAACGTACTCGCCTTTCACACTCTTTAGAATGTGCGCAGATTGGTCGCGAACTCGGTGAATCACTTGGTGCAGATCCCGACTTACTTGAAACTGCTTGTCTCTCGCATGATTTAGGCCATCCACCATTTGGCCACAACGGTGAAGAAGCGTTAGCTGAAGTCGCTAAAGATTTTGGTGGCTTTGAAGGAAATGCTCAGAGCTTTCGCTTACTTACTCGCATTGAAGCAAAGACTGTTGATGAAGATGGTTCAAGTGTTGGCTTGAATTTAACTAGAGCATCACTTGATGCGGCAACAAAATATCCCTGGCCGCGCGCGATTAACCCACGTAAATTTGGGGTCTATGACGATGATGTCGAGATCTTCAATTGGATGCGCCAAGGTGCACCATCTGATCGTAAATGTATCGAAGCACAGATTATGGATTGGTCCGATGACTGTGCTTATTCGGTACACGATCTAGAAGATGCGATATTTGTTGGACAAGTTAAGGTCGATAACTTTGAACGCGACTTCGATATCTTGCATAAAGAGATGTGCGATGGTTATGGCTCAACTGCAACTAAAGATGAAGCAGCAGCGGCTTTGCAACGTCTGCAACAACTTTTTTGCTGGCCGCGTTATTACGATGGCAGCCATCGCTCACTTGCTCGCCTGAAAGATTCAACTTCACAACTCATCGGTCGCTTTGTGCTTGCCGCCGAACTTGAAACTCGAAAAGTCCACGGTAATGGTGCGCTCCGCCGATACGATGCAGATCTAGTTATTCCACGCGAACAAGAAGTGGAAGTAGATTTCCTGAAGGCAGTGGCCGGTCATTACTTAATCAACGCTGCAATTTCGCAAGAGCGTTATGCCAAGCAGCAGATCGTTATTAAGGAGCTAGTTGAGATGTTGCATAAGCACGCTGCAACTTCACTGGACTCGATCTTCGTTAAAGATTGGGAACGCTCCAGCGATGAGACCGCGCGCATGCGCATCATCATCGACCAAGTGGCTAGCCTGACCGACCCCGGCGCCTACGCGCTCCATGCCCGCTTGAGCGCGCTCTGATATCGGTCTAGAGAGATAACATGTATTTATGAGCGGACGCATTAAGGAAGAAGATGTTGCGCATGTGCGCGAGCGCTCACCTATCGATGAAGTCATCGCAGATTATGTACAACTCAAATCTGCCGGTGGCGGTCAGAAGAAAGGGCTCTGTCCTTTCCACGATGAGAAATCACCTTCATTTCATGTAACCCCAAGTAAAGGCTTCTTCCACTGCTTTGGTTGTCAGGCAAGTGGCGATGTAATCGCTTTCTTAATGAAGATAGATCACTTGAGTTTTACCGAAACTATTGAACGCCTTGCTGATCGTATGGGCTATCAATTGCGCTATGAGCAAGGAAATTTCACACCAGCACCCGCCGGCAATCGCTCTCGCTTAATTGCTGCAAATGCACTGGCCGCAAAGTTCTACCAAGAACAGTTAAATACTTCACCACTTGCCGCACATGCACGCGAGCTAATGACCAAGCGTGGATTTGATAAAGGCGCCTGCGAAACTTTTGGAGTTGGTTACGCCCCAGATGAGTGGGATGGCCTAACTAAGTTCTTGCGCGAACAAGGATTTACTATCGATGAACTTGAAACTGCAGGGCTTTCTAAGATGGGACAGCGCGGACCGATTGATAAATTCCGCAATCGCCTTACCTGGCCGATTAGAGATATCTCTGGCGACGTCGTTGGTTTTGGTGCGCGAAAGCTCGCCAGCGATGAAGAAGATCAGGGTCCTAAGTATTTAAATACATCTGAAACCCCGATTTATAAGAAGAGCCAAGTCCTTTACGGCCTTGATATGGCGAAGAAAGAGATCGCCAAAAAGCGCCAGGTTGTAATCGTTGAAGGCTACACAGATGTAATGGCAGCGCAGTTAGCTGGAATAACGACGGCAGTTGCAACTTGTGGCACTGCATTTGGTGCAGACCACATCCGCATCATCCGCCGTTTACTTATGGATGACGATGCTTTCCGCGGAGAAGTTATCTTCACCTTCGATGGTGATGCGGCAGGCCAAAAGGCTGCGATGCGCGCCTTTACAGAAGATCAAAAGTTTGTAACTCAAACCTTTGTGGCCGTTGAGCCAAATGGGTTAGATCCATGCGATCTGCGCCAACAGAAAGGCGATCTAGCGCTACGCGATTTGATTGCTAAGCGCGTTCCGCTATTTGAGTTTGCGATACGTACTGAGCTTGCGCTTCATAAATTAGATTCGGCTGAAGGTCGCGTTAACGCGCTAAATGCAACTGCGCCGTTAGTTGCGCAGATTCGCGACAAGTCACTTCGCCCCGAGTACACACGTTTGCTTGCTGGTTGGTTAGGCGTTGAAGTCGAGACAGTTTCATCTGCCGTTGCGCAAGGTGTTAAGCGCCAGCCACAACAGAGCGCGCCAGTTGTAAATGGTGAAGAAGAAGCGCCACAAGTGCAGTGGCGCCCAAATCCACAAGAGCCGCGTTTAATTCTGGAACGTGAAGTATTGAAGGCGCGTCTGCAGATGCCATCTTTGATATCAAATTGGCGAGAGATTGAAAGTGGCGCCTTTACACATCCGGCCTACATTCAATTGGCGCAGATAATTGCTGCAGTTGATGAGCAGAGTTCGATTGAGATTGAACAAATCTCAGATGAGAATATGCGCGCGCTCTTTACCGAATTAAATGTCGAGCCGATTCGCGCCGATGGTGAGGTCACTGGCCATTATGTAGAAAGCATTGTTGCGCGCCTGCGCGAAGTTGGAATCTCGCGAGCGATCGCAGAACTTAAATCTTCGCTGCAACGGTTAAATCCTGTAGAAAATGAGCAGGAGTACAACCAAGCCTTCGCTAGCCTGGTGGCCCTTGAGACCACCCGCCGCGGTCTGCACGATCTCGCGCTTCGCTCGATTTAGACCCACTGCGCCTCGTGCGCTAGAGTGTGCGCCTGCACGACAAGTTGTAAATCTTTGCCCCATAGCTCAGTTGGTAGAGCGCCGAACTGTTAATTCGGATGTCCCTGGATCGAGGCCAGGTGGGGCAGCCAGCAAGAGATTTAGACCTTAAGGGTCTAAATTGAGTTTATGAAGTTAAAAGCCTCATGGAGCAATCAACTCTGGCCGCTGCGCGTTATGCGCCTCTGGCTTGGAGCTACTTGGATCTATGCCGGTTGGGATAAGGCAAGTGATCCCGGATTTTTAACTTCTGGTTCGCCAACATTTATCGGATCACAACTTGCTGCATACGCGCAAAATTCACCGATTGATTTCTTACTCAATAAAATTTTAGATCACGCAACTCAGGTTGGTATTTTGGTGATGGTTGCCGAATTTGCAATCGGCTTTGCAACACTTCTTTGGATAGCGCCAACATGGGCAGCCTTTGGCGGTTTTTTAACCTCCCTATTTCTATGGCTGTCTAGTACATGGAACGTTCAGCCATATTTCTTAGCAAGCAATTCGGTCTACACGGTTTTTTGGTTCACTTATTTCTTATTCCTCTACGGCTCTCGTCGCAAGAGCAATATCTCAATTGATCGCCGCGGCTTTATCCGCGTTTCATCGATTGCCGCACTAACCGTTGTGGGTGTTGGTCTTGGACGCTTGTTCCCTAAGAAAGCGGCAGCGGTGAGTGCTGGCCCCGCAAAAATCATTGAAGACGCGTCACTAGCGGTCGGTAAGATACATAACTTCACTTCTAAATCAGGTTCACCTGCAGTTTTATTTAAGAGTAAAACGGGAGTTTATGCATATTCAGCAGTCTGTACCCATGAAGGATGTACCGTGCAATACAACTCAGCATCTAAGAATCTGCAATGCGGATGCCATGGTGCGGTATTTGATCCAGGAAATGATGGAACAGTTGTGACAGGCCCTACAAATAAGCCGCTACCTAAGATTAAGGTAGCCGTTGAAGGTGCCTGGATCGTAGAAGCCTAATAATCTTTACACCGAAATCACAGGATTCGCTAAGAAATAAGAGAGATGATCAAGCCATGAAAATCACACGCACACCTCTAAAAGTAACTATCGCTTTTGTTGCCGGCGCTCTCTTGGCCGGAACCGTTGCAACCGCCGCGACCACAACTTCCGCAGGCAGCGTTGTAGTTTGTGCCGACAACCGCACCCAGGCTTTGACTTTAGCCAAGAGCAACTCTTGCCCTGTAAACAAGACTGCAATCGAAATTGGCAATAACTCTATAAATGCCAAGACAATTTCAGCGCTAGTCACACCATCTGTGGTTTCAATCTCCGTAAAGACTGCATCAGGCGGAGGAACCGGATCAGGATCGATCTATAAATCCAATTCGACTATTAGCTACATCATCACCAATAACCACGTAGTTGAAGCAGCCGCAACTAGCGGCACAATAAAAGTTGAGTTTGCTGATGGCAGTGAAATTGCTGCAACTATTGTGGGCCGTGATCGCATGTATGACATCGCCGTCTTGCAGGTAAAGAAGGGTAATTTGCCAGCAATTGCACTTGGTGATTCTTCTAAGATCAGCGTAGGCGAAGAAGTTTTAGCAATTGGTTCACCGCTAGGGCTTGCAAATACCGTAACCCAAGGAATTATCTCTGCCCTTAATCGCCCAGTTACAGCTGGAACAACTGATTCCACATCTTATGTAAATGCGATTCAAACTGATGCGGCAATCAATCCAGGTAACTCTGGTGGTGCACTCGTTGATGCGCAAGGTCGAATCATCGGCGTTAACTCTGCAATTGCCACTCTCACTTCAGGTGGAGTCAGCGGCAGCATCGGCTTGGGATTCTCAATTCCGATCAATGAGGCAAAGCGCGTTATCGATGAAATCATTGCAACTGGCAAGTCAACACGTCCAGTGATGGGCGTTGTCTTCGATGATGTAACAGCAGATACCCAAGCAAAGATCTTGCAGTTAACTCCTGGTGAGGGCGCAGAAAAGGCTGGCATCGTTGTTGGTTCCATCATCAAATCAATCGATGGCGTAAAGATCGCCAATCGTGATGCTGCCATTGTGAAGATCCGTTCGTACGCACCAGGTGCAGTTATTACAGTGGTAATGACCTTGCCTGATGGATCATCAAAGACCTACAAGGTCACACTCGGAACAGCTCCCGCGGTTTAATTCACCTAAAAGTTAGGTGCGCGGTAGCCTTCACCCATGGCGTTATTTAAGTTAGAGATCTCTCTTCCAGATCGCCCAGGTGCGCTTGGGTTGCTGGCATCTGCAATTGGCGCAGCCGGTGCAGATATCCGTGGCTTAACTGTTCTGAAATCTGAGGATGGCCGTGGTTTTGACGAAGTAACCGTTGCCGTTCCGGGAACTGATCCAACAGATTTGCTTGAGGTACTTGGCGCCATTGGTGGAGTTGAAGTTATCTCAGTTAACGCTCTTTAATGACTAATTAGCCCTGCACCACTACTTGGTAGAGAAGTGAAAAATCTTGGTTCAGTAAAACCTGCTGAATTAAACGCCGCAGATATCGCCACTTTTGCTTGATCAATATCGGCAACTTTAAAGAGCGCTATAGCGCTTCCCCCAAAACCGCCACCAATCATTCGCCCGCCCAGTGATTTATTGGCGAGAGCGGTTGCAACAGCGAGATCTAATTCGGGGCAAGATATTTCAAAGAGATCACGTAACGATGCGTGTGATTGGGTCAATATTTCGCCAACTGATTTGAAATCAGAGCGTTTAAGGTGTGCGACGCATTGGTGCACGCGGGCAATGTCATTTACAACATGTTCGGCTCGCATATATTCAAGTTCTGTTAACTTGCCGCGAGAACTTTCTAATTGCGACACTGAGCAATCCCGTAGCGCTTTTATGCCGAGTTTTGCCGCTGCAGATTCGCAAGAAGCGCGTCGTTCGGCGTAACCACCATCGACTAGCGCGTGATGGGCGCGGGTATCAATAATTAAAAGCTCTAGGCCAGAACTTGCTAGATCAAAAGGAATTTGTTCGGTGCTTAGGTCGCGACAATCAAGTAGGAGCGCGCTACCTGCCTGCGCCATTAGCGATACCGATTGATCCATGATTCCGCAGGGCATTCCTACATAGTCATTTTCAGAACGTTGCGCTAAACGCGCCAGATCAGGTAGCGATAGATCTGCTGCAAATAATTGATTAAGTGCGATTGCAATTGAACATTCCAGCGCCGCAGATGAAGATAAACCTGCGCCGAGTGCGACTCGGCCATCTACCAAAATATCTAAGCCAGTGGTTATGCGATCGCCAAAGGCCCAGATAACTCCCAAGATGTAACGTTCCCAATCGCCAGCTTTATCAGGAGATATCTGATCAAGAGAAGTTTCAATTATTTCACCGGGACGTTGTGCTGATGCGATTCGGATCTTTCGATCGCTGCGTCGGTTAATAGCTGCATAGGTTCGATCGCTGATAGCAAATGGCATAACAAAGCCATCGCAATAATCGACATGTTCGCCTATTAAATTAACGCGCCCCGGCGCCTCGGAAATTATTTCTGGTGCTTGCCCAAAGAGCGCTGTGAAATCAGAGCTCAACATCTCGCAACTGACCTGCAGATTGTTCAGGCTTTAGATCCATGATGAATGCACCCATCGCAGATTCGCTACCTGCTAAATACTTTAACTTTCCGGGTGCGCGGCGCACGCTAGTGATCTGCCAATGCAGGCGCAGTAAATCGCGACCTTCGCGCACCGGTGCTTGATGCCAGGTTGCGATGTAGGCCATATCAATTCCGAAGACGCCATCTAAGCGACGCATAACTTCTAACGAAATCTCTGGAAAAGCATCTGCTTGTTCTGGAGTTAGTTCAGCCAAGTCCGCAACTGGATTAAGCGGTGCCACATGTATTTCAAATGGATATCGAGCAGCATATGGAACAAAGGCTACCCAGTGAGCGTTCTTAGCAACGATTCGAACCTGGTCTTTTAATTCGCGGGCAAGCACATCATCAAATAAAACTTTGCCGGTTTCATCCATATATTTGCGTGCAACTGCCAGCATCTTCTGAACTCGCGAAGGCAGATACGAATAGGCATAAATTTGGCCGTGTGGGTGAGAGAGAGTTACGCCAACTTCTTCACCACGATTTTCAAATGGTGCGATGTGATGGATATATGGCTCTTGTGAGAGTTCGCGCACGCGGTCGATCCACGCTTCAAGCAGAACGCGCACGCGTTGTGGCGTTAAATCTTTAAAAGAACCGCCATGGTTATCGGTAAAGCAGATTACTTCGCACTTTCCCGCAGCGGTTCCGGCATCTGTTTCTGGCCCGACCATATCGGGGGCGGCCCAATCACCCTCTGGTTTGCGCAGCGAAGGTGAGCGGTTATCAAAGACCACAACTTCATAATTTGTATCAGGAACTTCGGTAAGTAGTTCACCTTTAGTTGGACAGAGCGGACATAACTCTTTCGGTGGCAAGAAGATCCGCCCCTGTCGGTGCGCCGCCATTACAACCCATTCATTTAGCAGCGGATCAAGGCGAAGTTCGCCGATGCCAGGTTGCTCTTCCTTAGGGCGCTGATCTTGCGCTGAGCGAGATTGACCTTGCGAGTCGTAATACCGAATAGTGCGGCCATCTGCCATCGCTAAATTGTTGCGAATAACTCCAGCGCTTAGCTTTTTCTGCTCGCTCATAATGGGTTAACTCTAAGCCTTAACGGGTGCGATTTAGCGTTATTCAACCCAGTTAAAGGTCCGCTCCACTGCACGTTTCCATTGCGCTGCGCCAATGGTTCGGGTTTTCTCATCACTTTCTGCCTGCCATCGCCGATCTTGGCGCCATTGCGCTTTAACTTCATCTGTTGATTTCCAGAAACCAATTGCTAAGCCCGCTGCATATGCCGCACCGAGCGCCGTGGTCTCGGTAATCAAAGGTTTAACGATATCTATGCCCATTACATCTGCTTGTAATTGCATACATAGTTGATTTGCAGTTATACCGCCATCAACTTTCATCTCAGTCATTGCAATGCCGCTATCTGCAACCATCGCTTCCATGATCTCCATAGTTTGATAGCAAATCGCATCCAAAGCAGCACGGGCTAGGTGTGCCTTAGTTGTGGCGCGAGTTAGACCAACAATTACTCCGCGCGCATCGCTGCGCCAATACGGTGCAAATAAACCAGAGAAGGCGGGCACGAAATAAACACCACCAGAGTCTTTAACCTGTAGCGCAAGTGCTTCGACTTCAGATGCAGATGAAATTATTCCGAGTTGATCACGTAACCATTGAATAGCTGAGCCAGTTACCGCAACTGAGCCTTCAAGAGCATATTGAGCAGGTTGGTCGCCGAATTTGAAGCAGACTGTTGTTAAGAGACCATGTTTGGAGCGAACTATTTCAGTTCCGGTATTTAGCAGCGCAAAGTTACCGGTGCCATAAGTAGTCTTGGAACTTCCCTTTTCAAAACAGGCTTGGCCAACCATGGCAGCATGTTGATCGCCAAGAATTCCTGCAATAGGAATTTGGGCTGCAAAGGGACCGCTCTTAATAGATTCTCCATACACTTCAGATGATGATTTGATCTCAGGCAAAATTGCTAATGGGATATCAAAGATCGCCAGCAGCTCGCTATCCCAAGCAAGAGTCTGCAAGTTCATAAGCATGGTGCGCGATGCATTTGTTACATCTGTTATGTGCAGACCGTCAGATAGATTCCAAGTGAGCCAAGAATCAATCGTGCCAATCCGCAGGGTTCCTGCGGCTAGCGCCCGTTTAACCGAATCCACATTATTTAGCAGCCAATTGATTTTGCTTGCTGAAAAATATGGCGCAATCGCAAGGCCGGTGCGGCTAGTAAGGAGTTCTTTATCTGATTGAGATAGGCCATCTAGGAAATCAGCGGTCCGGGTATCTTGCCAAACAATTGCGTGATGTAGCGCTTTACCGGTCTGCGCATCCCAGGCCACGATCGTTTCGCGTTGATTGGTAATGCCGATCGCGCTTATCTCTATTGAATCCAGACTGGCCTTTTTTTCAGCGGCAGCAATTGCTTCTTTGATCACCGATTGTGTGTTCTGCCAGATCTCACCAGCATCGTGCTCTACCCAACCAGGGTGAGGGGTGAATTGTTGGTGTTCCTTTTGGGCTATAGCAATAACAGCGCCTGATTTATCAAAGATCATGCAACGAGTGCTGCTCGTTCCTTGATCAAGACTGGCTATATATGACATATCCTTAAGCCTATAACGAAAGTATTCGAGACGGTAGGGCGGGAGAGTAAATGTTTGATTCGCAGTTAAATCCTGCGCAACGTATCGCCGCCCTTAAGTCTTTGGCATCAGATGAATTCGATGTATTAATTATTGGCGGGGGAGTCACCGGTGTTGGTGCAGCGTTAGATGCCGCATCACGCGGATTAAAAGTAGCTCTCGTAGAAAACCAAGATATTGCAGCCGGTACATCAAGCCGCTCAAGCAAGTTAATTCACGGTGGCCTTCGTTACCTCGAACAATATGATTTCAAGTTAGTCCGCGAAGCGCTGCATGAGCGCGAGTTAATGGTTTCATCCTTAGCACCGCATCTAGTTAAGCCTGTTGGATTTTTATATCCGCTCCATGAAAAGTATCGCGAACGCACCTATGTCGGCGCCGGCCTTGCTCTCTACGATGTGCTCCGTGGTTTTCAGCGCGCACTTCCTTGGCATAAACATTTAAGTGAAAAGAAGATCGCAACTATCGCGCCATCTTTACGTGGCGATCTAATCAACGGCGCAATTAAGTACTTTGATGCTCAAGTAGATGATGCTCGTCACACCTTGGTGGTCGCACGTACCGCCGCACGTCACGGTGCAATCATCGCCACTCGTGTGCAATGTGAGGAGCTAATTCGCGATGGAAAGCGCGTAGTTGGTGCAAAAGTTCGCGACCTTAACTCTGGCAAGAAGATAACTGTTAGCGCCAAGGTAACTGTGATGTGCGCAGGCGTTTGGAGCGATGAACTCCATGAGAAATTTGGAATTAAACCTGGCTATAAAGTTGCCATGAGTAAAGGCGCTCATATCGTGTTGCCCAAGAGTGCGATTAAATCTGAGGCCGGAATCATTCTAAAGACTTCAGTTTCAGTCTTATTTATTATTCCTTGGGCCGATAAATGGATTGTCGGTACAACAGATACTCCATATAAGGCAGATCGCACCAACCCGGTCGCCACAAAAGAAGATGTTGAATACATAATTGATCAGGCAAATCGCGTTCTACACCCCAAAATTGATGCCGCGGATATTCTCGGTGTTTATGCTGGCTTGCGTCCGCTGGTGGCTAACGCAGCAGGATCCACAACTACAAAACTCTCACGCGAACACACTGTCGATCGCCCGGTCCCAGGATTTGTAAGTATCGCTGGCGGCAAGTACACCACCTATCGCGTTATGGGTAAGGATGTTATTGATCTAGCCGTTAACGATCTACGCCGGATCGTTGCTGAATCAATTACCGAGAAATTACCTGCAATTGGCGCTGATGGTTACTTTGCTCTAGTTCAGCAGAGTGCGCAGTTGGCGCAGATGAGTGGCATAGCGCAAACAACAATTACTCATCTCCTAGATCGCTACGGATCGCTAATTAACGAAATATTTGAAATCATCGACGCAGATAAGAAGATGGCAGAACCGCTCACGCCAGAACTTGCCTATCTAAAAGCAGAGATCATTTATGCAGTAACCCATGAAGGAGCACAGAGCGTTGATGATGTTCTCTCGCGCCGCACGCGAATTGCATTTGAAGCAAGCGATGGTGGCGAAGCGATTGCCGCAACAGTTGCCACGCTGATCGCACCGATATTGGGTTGGGATGCCGCGGCGAAGAAAGCTTCAGTTTCCGAATTTACAAGCCATTTAAAGAACGAACGAGCAGCGTTAGATAAATTGCTTACTCGTACTCGCTAATTCTTTATCTGATTCCTGCATCCATCAGTAGTTGGCTTCTTTGTAGGAGCAACAGTTGGCTTCGGAGTAGGTGTTGGTAGGTTTGGATCTCCTGGCAAAATCGATAGCGTAATTGGTGATCGACTTTCTGCGTGGGTACCAGTTGCATCTTTAAATCCGATTCGCCCGGTCCATGTTCCCGCAGGTATTCCCTTAATAGTTAGCTTCCAAGATCCGCTAGTTGATCTAACCACCGTTTGAACTGGCTTAGGTTCGATTGGATTATCGGAGTTGGTATAGAAACGAACTGTGCCTGTAACAACGGGTTTTCCATCTGGGCGAGTTACATCAACCTCTAACGTCACAGGTTTATCACTGGTCGTAAATTTCACATTCTTAAATACCAATGTGCTTGTTTCATTGATTGGCATCTGATCAACTACTTCAGGAAACCAACTGCCCTTGACCAAATCTAGGAAGGCGCTTGGCTCTCCTCGGAATACATTTAAATCAAGGCGCGAACCGGGAACTCCATACTTTGGTGCGATACCGCAAGATGAGTATTGCCAGATGATCCATTGTGATGAGCAGTTAGCAGCGGTCCAAGAGTGCACATAGCAACCGCCCTCCTTAAGCCCAGGCTGTCCAAGTGGATCGGCAGGGTCAATTCCATATTGCGCTAGCCAGAGTGGATATTGGCGCAGCTCGTTATCACGGACCATCGCACCTTCCAGGAAGCTCGGGTATGAATACAAGATTGGCATGCGGTCTGTTTTTTCGCGCAGCACCTTAAGGAAAGTTTTTGCCCAGAGAGTTATCTGTGCCTTTGGTAGGTATCTGGCACAAGTTTTCCCAGACAGACGCACACAGTTATTCTCTAAATCGAGTGCGTAAGGAAGGTCGCGATCGTTGTAGCCGCCAAGTGCGCCGAGGCGCCAGATAACTTTCTGCGCCTGGGTTTGCGCATCCGTGATTACTTCAGCATCTGTCTTTACATCTGGCAAAACAGCATAATGGTAGAAACCGGTATACATTCCTGCAGCCTGCGCGGCCAATCTATCCATGATCACATATTTCAAGGCAAGTGCATCTGCTTCATCGCGAGAATCCGATGCTTTGATCATTACAAAGCGCATTCCAGCACTGTACTTCTTAACAAAATCAATCGGTGCGCCATTTGGATGTTGCCAGCGACTTACATCAGAGCCGTGGATTCGCCCACCTGGACCGAGCTGATCAATCATTACTGTTGATGAAGCGCTAGAAATTTCAGGAACAGAGCGGACTGTTATCTCACGGATATTTGAATAAATACTTTTTGAGCCTATTTTTACCTTCGCACGGTATTTAACTTGGGCATTTAGCGCGGTGGCGACAGCGACAACTTTCCAAGTTCCAACCCGTGCACTTCTTGTTGAAAACCTCGTATCTTGCCATTTGCCATTTAACTGGATCTGGATCTCTACTTTTACCGCAGATTTTGCTGGCTTTAAATTTCCATAGAGAGTAACAACTGGTTCTTCGCCGCCCGGAGTTTGAAGGACAGTCAAACTCAACTTCGATGTAGCAGCGTTAGTTGAAACAGTTTGAATTGAGAAGAGCGCAAGGCTCATGACAAGCACCGAAATTATTTTTTTCATGCTAATTCCTCAATTTCAATCGACGTAGATAGAATTTCTTGGATTGAGGCTTTAAGTGAGTTCTCTAGCTTTACTCGAGTAGGAGAGTATTCGTGCCCGCCAGAGAATTTGCGGGCATCAGAGAAATCTAATTTCAAGGTAGTTCCATCGAATTCGGCAAGGCGAGCATCGAAGTAGGCGATCCAAGCTACGCGATCGTGCGACTCAAGATGGTCCAAAACATCATTCCACCGGCTACGAAGTTCAGCCAAAGAAAGGGAAGTCGACATGGCACAAACTTTAGTGGGTGCGTTAAATATGTTAGAGCTAGTGGCGCGGTGCGCCGATCCATTTGAAGTACTCACCCGTTAAAACAACGCGAAGATTCTGAGTTCGATCTGGGAGCACTTTCAGATGTTGTGCGATTCGGGCAACTATCTGCTCTACAGATTTCTCGCTAACAAATCGAACCCTTGCTATCTCAGAGTTACTTAGCCCGTTAGCCAGTAAGCGGAATGTCTCTATCTGGATATCTGTGAATTCATTGAGAATGGATGTAAAAGAGTTCTCGTGCAGAGAGCCATGGCTATCTACCCAGGACATCTTCTCTTTGGCATCTACGGCAGCAATAGAACGCAAAATCGCGTGGCTAACAACCGTAAGGTCTGCGATTGATTTCTTTAATATTACTTGCGCACCTAATGGAATCTGCTTCTCTAAAAGTCCAAGTAAACGCAGATCCGGGCATGCAGTCATTAAAACGATTCCGAGAGATGGGTTTACCTTTCGAAATTTGTTAACCAGCTTAAGTGCTTCTGCACCAGAGAACTGCAAATCAATTAGTACAACTTGAGGGGAGAGAAACTTGTAGAGATTATCTGCGATCTCATCAGTTCCTGCCTCGGCGACAACGTTTACAGATTGCAAACGAAGGGCGGCGCTCAGAGTAGCTAACTCGAATGCGTCGTCACTTGCAACGAGAACTGTTGGGGAAATGGCCACATCTCAAGGTAGTGCATAGGTGATGTCGGGGTGATACGGAAATTAAATAAATATAAAATAAATAAAAATCTGGGGCTAGCCCTACTTTAGTATTTTTCTAATTGCATCGGGAATAAATTCAATGATTGATGTGGCAGAAATGGGGGAACCCAGAGATGCCAAAAGTGCGGCGCTGTTATGAATAAATGCGCCAGTTGCAGCAACGCGCGCTAAATTATTTTTATCATTTAATATTTCGATGTAATTTGTGGCAACAAGCGCGCCAATTATTCCCGCGAGTACATCTCCACTTCCAGCTGTGGCAAGCCACGGTGTTGCTTTAGGAAGTTCAATTAAAAAATCTGGTTGCGCAATATAGGTGGTTGAACCTTTCAAAAGTACTGTAACACCTAACTTCTCAGTAGCAATCATTGACCACTTCTTGGGATCCGCTTCAATCGCCTCTGATGAGACCTGAATTCCGCGCTTCACAAGTAGCTTTGCGAGTTCTCCAGCGTGAGGTGTTATCAAAGTTGGCTGAGATAACTTCCCGGCCCAGTCCAGCGCGCCTGCATCAAGAACTGTCGGCACGCTCTGTGCGCTCATTAACTTAAACCAGCGATGGCGTAGCCAGGTTGTGTAGTCGCTATATTTTTTATCGCTCACACCTGATCCAACGAGCCAAGCATCGACCTTTCCTGGTTGAACCAGAGCCTCTGGAGTAGCGTGCAGGACAAGGTGAGCCAGTCCAGATGAACTATGGAAGCGCAGAACCCCAAGGCCAGTAGCCAGCGCTGCCTTTGAAGTTAATACAGCAGCGCCTGGAAACTGCGCAGATCCAGTTATTACTCCCAGCGTTCCGCGAGAATATTTATGATCTAACGCGCTTGGAACGATGATGTGCTTCTTTGAATCTTTAGCAGTCCAACGTTGGCTCTTCATGAACGCTATCTTACGCCTGATTGGCTAAAGCCAAATTTGCAAGTATTGTCCCCGTTATGGAAAAAGGACTCGGAAAAGTACGTTGGGGATTTATCGGCGCAGGTTACATTGCAAAGTTAGCGCTATATCCAGCCTTACTAAACTCAAAAGATGGTGAGATCTATGCCGTTGGCGCAAAAGATCGCGAAAGAGGGCTAGCACTTTCTCCTTCTGGTTTGGTTTACACCGACTATGACGAACTCCTTGCTGATCCAAAGGTAGAGGCGATCTACATTTCGCTTCCAAATTCACTTCACATCGAATGGTCAATCAAAGCGATGCGCGCTGGAAAACATGTGCTCTGCGAAAAGCCTGCCGCGATGAACGTTGCACAGCTAAAGGAAGCAATTGCTGTTGCAAATGAAACCGGCTTGATCTTTATGGAGGCGAGCTGGAACCGCTGGCATCCGCGCACTCTGCGCCTTAAAGAGATTGTTGATTCAGGTGTGATTGGTGAAGTAAAGACAATTCGCTCCGCATTTACTTATGATGGTTTAGATCCTGCAAATATCCGTGCGATCTACGAACTCGGTGGTGGCGGGCTTTACGACCTTGGACCTTATTCAGTTGCCGCTCCAATATGGTTAATGGACTTTGCACCAGTAAGCAATATAAAGACAGATGTGAAGTGGCATCCAGGTGGATGCGACGAAACCGTTACGACTTCATTTGATATCGGTGGAGCACATGCGCAAGCGCTAACTTCGATGAATACTCCCAACACTCTTTACTTTGATGTGGTTGGCACAAAAGGTCGAGTCTCAATGACCGGAAACGATGCCTTTAACTCGCATAACAAAGCCAGCACACTGGAAGTTGAAGTTGATGGAAAGGTAACGGTTGAAAACTTTGCCGCCTGCGATCCTTATCAACTAATGGCAGATGCCATGTCGCGCCGGATTCGTGGGGGAGAAGGCTGGCTTATGCCGCATTCTCAATCGATTGCTTTCGCAGAAGTTTTTGAACGAGCCTTTGAGGTAATGGGACGACCTTAATTAATGTCTTCACCTCTTTGGAGCCCAGATAAATCCAATAACCCTTCACTCATTAAATTAAATGAGCTGGCAAAGGCGAAGGATTTTTCAGAACTTCATAAATGGTCGATAGATAACTCTGCTGACTTTTGGCGCTTTGTTGTAAGTGATTCAGAAATAGTCGGCGATTTTGGAGATACTGCAATCTCTGGCTCTGGTTTTTTTCAGACTGAATTCTTTCCAGGTGCAAAGTTAAATGTGGTTGATACCTTACTCAAGGGAGATCCCGACCAAATAGTTATAACTGAGATTTCGGAATCCGGGCAGCGTCGCACATTTACAAGAGGTGAAGTCAGGAAGTTAGCTAACCAAGTCGCACAGTCGCTAGTGAGCGCTGGTGTTGTAGAAGGTGATGTAGTTGCAGCCTGTGTAGCAAATACCGCCGATGTGGTTTCTTTTGCGCTCGGTGCGCTAAAAATAGGTGCGATCTTCTCGAGCACTTCTGCGGATTTTGGTGCGGCAACTGTTTTAGATCGTTTTCAGCAAATATCTCCAAAGGTGCTGTTAGTTACTTCAGGCTATGAGTACAACGGCAAGGAGATAGATTGTTTAGAGAAAATCAGCGAAATTGTTGCTGGCTTGCCTTCGCTGGTTAAAGTCGTTTCTATCGGATCAAAACCTAATCCTTACCTTTCATTTAGCGAATGGCTCAGCGCAAGTGATGGAACGCCTGAGATATCAGTTAAGGGTTCCTTTAGCCGCCCCGGATTTATCCTCTTTTCATCTGGAACTACAGGTAAGCCAAAGTGCATTGTTCATAGCGCAGCAGGTGTTCTGCTCAAGACTTTAAGCGAGCAGCGCTACCACCTAGATATTCGCGATGGGGATAAAGTCTTTTACTTCACGACTTGTGGCTGGATGATGTGGAACTGGTTGGTTGCCTCCCTTGCAACTGGCGCTGGCATTGTTTTATTCGATGGAAACCCAATGTATCCAGCACCAGAAAGGCTCTTCGATATCGCAGAAAAAGAAGAGTTAACCTTTCTTGGAGTTTCTGCAAAGTACATAGATTCTTTGCGTAAGATCGAACTTAAGGCGAGCCATTCGCATAACCTTTCAAAGTTAAGAACTATTGCCTCAACTGGTTCACCGCTTAGCCATGAAGGCTTTGCATACATTTACGAATCAGTTTCACCTGCTGTCCACTTGGCATCAATTTCTGGTGGCACAGATATTTGTGGCTGCTTTATGTTGGGTTGGCCCGAACTTCCGGTATTTGCGGGACAGATACAGGTGCCTGCACTCGGCATGGATGTGCAAGTTTTGAATTCGGATGGAAGTCTGACAAAGCCTGGAGATAAAGGCGAGTTGGTTTGCGCCAACACATTTCCCTCTGCGCCACTTTTCTTCTGGGGAGATAAAGAGAATGAGAAATACATCGCTTCTTACTTTGAAAAGTTTCCAGATATCTGGACCCATGGCGACTTTGTTGAGCCAACCCAAGAATCTGGTTTCATCATGCATGGCAGATCTGATGCGACTCTAAATGTTGCAGGTGTTCGAATCGGAACTGCTGAGATCTATCGCATTACCGAGGAGTTTGAGGAAGTTCTAGAAAGTTTGGCGGTAGCTCAGAAATACGAGAGCGATACGCGAGTACTTCTCTTCCTTAAGTTAAAAGCAGGCTCCGAACTGACAGATGCCTTTTCCGATCAAATAAAGCAAGCGCTAAAGCAGAAAGCGAGCCCGCGCCATGTGCCGGCACTGGTATTGAAGGCGCCAGATTTTCCTAGAACTAAGAGTGGAAAATTGGTAGAGCTAGCGGTTACGAGAGCGGTAAATAAAGAGCCAATCGATAACTTAGGAGCGTTAGCCAATCCTGATTGTCTGGATTGGTTTAAAGACTTAAATCTTTAACGCGCTCCCAAGTACGTGAACTCCAAGAGTTAATCAGCGCTTGCTGAACGCTGACCACATCAACTGCCTCTTTAAAGCTCTGTCCGAACTTCGTACCTTCAGCGATTGATTGCATAAAAGAATAATCTTCAATCGCAACGAGATCTTCAAAACCAATCGCGTTAGCTTGTCCCGGAACGAAAGCGCCATGGAATGGGAAGCGATCTCCGCCATAAATAGTGGTGTAGCCAGTGTTTAAAGAAGTACCTAGCTCGTAATATTGAAGTTCATTGATCTTCTCTAAGTTCCACATCAGCGAGCCCTTGGTGCCGTAAATTTCAAAGGCGTTCTGGCTCTCTGGACCAACGACTGTGCGGCTTACCTCAAATGTTCCTGTTGCACCGTTTTCAAAAGTGCATAGCATCGACGCAAAGTCTTCGTTTTCGACATCGCCCTTTGGGTCGGTTGCCTTACCGCGTGAGTAATGTCCAGCGTTGCCACTTGGAAGTGGGCGTTGCTTAATCGTTGTGTTCTGCATTCCAACTACTTCGGAGATGCCACCAACTAAGAACTGCGCCATGGAAACGCTATGGCTAAGAATGTCACTTGAAACTCCATAACCAGCATCGGCAAGTTTAAATCTCCAAGTTAGAAGACCGAGTTCATCACTGCCATACATACTTAAGAAGCGACCACGGTAATGTGTAATTTCGCCAAGTGCACCACTGGCAATGAGATTCTTTGCATGAAGCACTAGCGGTGCCCAAACATAGTTATATCCAACGCCAGTTGGTACGCCAGCGGCAGTGGCTAACTTGTATGCCTGAACTGTCTGTTCTGGCTTTCCACCAATTGGCTTCTCGCTAAATACTGCTTTGCCAGCTTTAGTCGCCGCTTCGATCATTGGAAGGTGCAACATATTTGGCGCGGTTACCCAGACAGCATCAACATCATCGGCTGTTGCCGCCTCCATCCAATCGCCTGTTGCGCGCTTGAATCCATAGTTCTTTACTGCGCTCTCTTGGCGCGCGGGATCTACATCAGCACAGACCTGCAAGATAGGTTCAAATGAACGATCTGGAAATAGTGAAGGAATGCGTAGCGCAGAACGTGAATGCGCCTGTCCCATCCAACCTAAGCCAAGGACGGCGATGCGGATCTCTCTCTTCATTTACTTACCTTTCCATACTTTCCCATTGGCGGAAGTCATTGGACAACGTGGATCTTGTACTTGATCGTTCCAGGAATCGCGGATCCAGTGATGCGCTGGATCATCACAGAAAGCCATGCTGCGCTCTGGTGCAGGCCCGGCCATAACGTTTAAGAAATACATTGGATATTCAGGTGAGGCAATTGATGGGCCGTGAAAACCGTGAGGCACAACGTAGGTATCTCTATCGTGCAAGGTAACGGTTTCATCGACTGTCTCATCAACGGTGTAAACGTGGAAGAAGCCAACACCTTCAGGGTCTCCGTGATCTGATCCTTCTTTACCGATCTGGAAGTAATAAACCTCTTCATTAATTGTTGGGCAACCAGGGAACTTATCATGGCGATGTGGAGGCCATGAAGAGAGATTTCCACCTGGTGTTAGTACTTCACAAACAAGAATCTTGTGGCATTGGGTGAAACTAGTTGGCGTTGCAATGTTATTTACCTGACGAGTTGCCTTACCTGATCCGCGTACTTCAACCTGAACTTGTTCTGCAGGTGTGTAGCAGACTGGGAATTTCTCACTCGCCTGCGCCGTAAGCAGTGCGATCTCACCAGATTTACCGCTAAATGAAACCTTTGAACCAACTGGGAGATAGATCCAATCTGAAACTGCTGCAAATACACCAGTTCTACCTTTGAGAGTAAATGCCTGGCCATCAACCGATACTGAAACGTTCTGGGCTGAGAGTGGAAGTAGAACGCCTTCGCGGCCACTTAACTCAACGTTAAACTCAGATTTAGTTGCGAAGTTGTAGGTATAGAAACCGCAGTATTCCCAGCCAGAATCTTGTGGTGATAGTGAGATTTCATGTTCAGCAGTCTTTAACGTGCCCGCAGGTTTATACCAATTACTCATTTGATTTATCCATTTCTAGCTGTTTTTTCTGACCATTTGCGCGGCACGTGCAACTGCTGCTTCTACATCTAACTCATCGCCAAACAATAATGCGCGCCCCGGTACTAAGCCGCGGATGTTTGGAACTTTCAGAGCGTTTTCCCATTTAGCAAAGACATCTTCCCAATTACTGCCGGGATCTCCACCTAACAATAAAATTGGGCAGCTAGTTGCCGCCGCAACTTTTTCTGGGTTGGTTGGCGCAGGAATTTTCAACCAGGTAAATGCTGAAGATGAGCCAAGTCCAGAGGCGATAGAAACGACTTTGATTAACTTCTCTTCAGAAGGATCAAGTACCGCTCTGCCGCTTTCATTCTTTATATATGGAAGTGGCTCAATCATCGAAACGAGTTCAAAATCTGCAAGTTGTGTTGTAACGGCAGCAACCATCTCGATTGTTCGCGCGGTGCCAGGATCGGTCTCATCGATGCGCAGCAAAGTCTTTCCACCATCTAGCCCCATGCTGCGAATATGTTCGGCATCGTAGGCAGTTAGGCGATCATCTAGTTCCCATGAAGCGCCAATGATTCCGCCGCGGTTCATAGTTCCGATCGCGACTTTGCCTTCTAAAGCACCGAGCCAAGCCAATTCTTCGAGAATATCCGCGCTAGCCATTACTCCATCAACGCCTGGAAGAGATAAACCTCTAACCAACTTATCGAGCAGAATAAATCGATCTGCGATCGCCGTTGGATTATTTCCTGCGGCGATGATGCCGCGCGCGGTGTGATCGGCTGCGAGCAAGAGCAAGCGACCATCTTTACCTGCAACGCTGCGACGTGATCTCTTCTTTAGAGCAAGTTGGAAAGATTTAGGGTTATTGATGCGCGCTTCAATTAGTTCGAGATAACGCTTTTGCTCTAACTTCACCGATTGCTCCCCATCTCTTCAATAAATTTATTTAAAATCTCTAGCGTTGGCATGGCATCTGCGCACATTAACTCAGATGCTAAATAGGCACCAGCAGCATTTGCGAAAGCACCGAACTTTTCCAGATCCCACCCGCTTAGTAACCCATGGATTAACGCCCCACCGAAGGCATCTCCGGCGCCCAACCCACAAACCAACTTTATTGGTAGCGGCTTAACGACATGAACTTTATCTTTGGTAGCAAGCAAAACTCCATCGCCGCCCATCTTCACAATCGCTAATGAGATGCCGCGATTTAATAAGTCATCTGCCGCCCTATTTGGATCGGTAATACCCAGCGCAACATCGCATTCAGCAATATTTCCAATAGCGATCGTGCAATGTGAAAGTGCGCGTTGCGCAGCAGCCCGAGCATCTTCTCTGCTCTTCCAGAACGATGGTCGATAATCTAGATCGATAATGGTTTCTTTTGCGCGGCCTCTTATCTCAAGCCAATGGAAGATACTTTCGGCAGTCGTTCCTTGAGAAAGCGCGCAGGCGCTGACCCAGAAGTTCTTAGCGCTCTTAAGGGTTGGGTCATCAATATCTGAGGTGATGAGTTGAGTATCAGGTGCTGACGGCTGGCGATGGAAAATTATCTTCGGATCTTCAGGTGGATCTTGTGAGGCAAGAACGACGGGAGTAAGTCCGCTTTCTGCAACCTTTACAAAACTTGTGTCGACGCCAAAACTTTGCAGCTTATTAAGTACAAACTCACCAAGTGGATCTACGCCAACCTTGGTAACAATCGCGCTCTTATGGCCGAACCTTGCCGCGGCGACTGCAACATTTGTAGGAGATCCACCAATAGATTTTTGAAATGTCTGCGGCTGGCTAAAGGAAGTGTTTATCTGCTCTGAGAAAAGATCGACGCTTATTCGACCCACCGTTAATAGGTCGAGAGCGATTGTCATCATTTCCTAACTTAAAAGAACGGGGGAGCGCTTCATTATTTATAGCCCAAACTATATAGTGAAGGTCTTGCTTAGTGGAATACGGAGTAGTCCAGCAGATGAGAATTGCAGTCATTGGTGCTGGTCGAATGGGCGCTATTCGCGCCGAAGATTTGCTTTCAGGTGGCGCTGAAGTAACTCTCTTTAACCGCAGAGATAACGTGGCGAAAGAGTTAGCTCAGAAATTAAATTGCAGTTCTGCGGAATATGCAGATCTTCTAAAACTAGATTTTGATGGATATGTCGTGGCGACCGCGACAAATTCGCACATTGCAATTTTGGATCAGTTGATTCCGCTTGGAAAACCAATACTTTGCGAGAAACCAATCTCACTTACCGTCGAAGAGACAGATTTAGTTATTGAGAAAAGTAAAAAGCATGGAACAGAAATCCAGGTTGGATTTCAGCGTCGCTTCGATCCACCGATTTCCGTCGCCGCGCACAAAGTTTCTTCGGGCCAGGTCGGAACGCTCTACGCGATGCACATGTACGCACACGATCACCAACCTTCCACCTTGGAATTCCTAGAAGGCAGCGGCAGTATTTATCGAGATCTGCATGTTCATGATTTCGATCTTGTCAGGTGGATTACGCAAAGCGAGATAAAAAAGGTCTATGCGTCACAGGCTGTGCGTGAACATCAACAATATGCCAAGTACAACGATGCCGATGTATCGCTAATTTCTTTAACCACCGAATCTGGAGTTCAAGTAGCAATTACCGGTACCCGCCATAATCCTGTTGGCCACGATGTTCGCTTTGAAGTATTTGGTTCTAAAGATTCAATAGCCGTGGGGCTAAATCTAAAGACACCTATTCACGATATTGAAGGCGAGATTAGCTTCAGCGAAATCAGGTACACCGGCTTTATCGAACGCTTTCGCCAAGCCTTTGCCCAAGAATCTCACGCCTTCATTGAATTTGTGGATGGAAAAACTGCCAACCCTTGTCCACCTATAAATGCGCGTCAAGCACTACGCGTTGCAATTGCTTGCGAAGAATCAATTCTTAGTGGTTCTGCAGTAGAATTGTAATCTGATGAAGTTTGTAGCGATCGACTGGGGAACTTCATCCTTTCGCGCTTGGTTGATTGAACACGATCAAATCTCTGACAATATTCAAACAGATCAAGGCGTAAAGAACTTCGCCGCCGGCGCCCATTCTGAGTACCTCACCGATGTCTTGGGTAAGTGGCAGGGCCAGTTTCAATTCATCATCGCAATAGGAATGATTGGTTCAAATATTGGTCTACACGAGACAAATTTCTCTCAATTGCCGATTGATATCGATGAAGTAAGCAACTCGCTTATTCAAGTTCCAAATTTTGAACCAGCGCTTTTTATCGTGCCAGGTGTTTCAAAGGTTGGAGATGTGATGCGTGGTGAAGAGTCACAATCTCTTGCTTCAGGGCTTGAAAACGGCCTAGTGATCTCACCTGGGACGCACAGTAAATGGGTTGAAATCAAGAGCGGAAAAATCACAGATTTTCGAACCTATATGACTGGGGAGCTTTTCGAACTCTTGAGGAATCACAGCACGCTTTCAAAGGCAACTGAATCATCTGCGAAATTAGTAGCCTCCGAAGATTTTATCGAAGGTCTTAAGGCAGACAGTTCTGATCTAACTCATGACTTATTCTCAATTCGAGCCAATTGGATACAGGGAAAGTCTCAGGATGCATCGCGCGAATACCTCTCTGGGCTATTGATCGGTGCCGAAATAAAGTCTGCAAAGAGTTGGTGTCAGGCAAGTGAGGCCAAGATCGTCGCATCTGATTCTCTTGCCGAAATCTATATATTGGCGCTTTCGCACTTTGGAATTAAAGCAACCGTTGAAAATAGTGGACAACTAATCAATTACTTCGTAGCGCTAGCGAAAAAGGTGGAGAGTAAATCATGAATACATCCGAGCAACTCTTTAGTAATTTGAAAACTGCTCCAATTATCGCAATTCTTAGGGGAGTAACTCCGGATAAAATCTTGGAAGTGGGAGACCTGCTAGTTTCTGCAGGCGTTAAAGTTATCGAGGTTCCGCTAAATAGTCCCGAAGCCTTTTTAAGTATTGAAACCCTACGTGGCCATCTTTCGCCAGATATCACAGTTGGCGCAGGTACTGTCTTAACAGTCGGCGATGTAGAAAAGATTGCCAAGGCAGGTGCTGAAATTTGTATCAGCCCAAACCTTGATTTAGAAGTTGTTTCAGCTGCCCAAAAACTTGGGCTGATTCCAATTCCCGGAGTAGCAACTTCTTCGGAGTTCTTTGAAGCCTATAAGCATGGCGTCAGAACTATGAAGTTATTCCCTTTCTCTAATCTAGGCGTTCCATTTATGAAAGCTCTGCAATCTGTTTCACCAAGAGATGCACACTTAATTCCAGTTGGCGGAGTTTCTGTTGAAGATACCTTTGAACTTGTTCAATCAGGTGCGCTTGCAGTTGGTATCGGTAACTCACTTTATGATCCAAAAATATCAAACGATGAATTTATTGAACGCTGTTCAAGTACCAAGAAAGTAATTGCTAGATTTGCTTGATTAAGGTTATTGCCAAGATTAGACTTCAAGGAAAATATTGGGGGATATCTTGAAAGTTACTAAGTTCGAACTATTTTTCGTTGCGCACCGTTGGTTATTTCTCAAGATAGAAACCGATGAAGGTATTTCCGGTTGGGGCGAGCCTGTACTTGAGGGCAAGGCGCTCACCGTAGCCACAGCAGTCGACGAATTGATGGACCACGTAATTGGTAAAGATCCATTCCAGATCGAACGTCACTGGCAGAGAATGAAGAAGGGTTCCTTCTATCGTGGAGGCGCAATCATGGATTCGGCCATCTCAGGCATTGATCAAGCGCTCTGGGATATAAAAGGCAAAGCTCTAGGTGTACCTGTTTATCAATTACTTGGCGGACAAGTTCGCGATCGAGTGCGCATTTATGGCCATGTTGGTGGAGTTGGCGGAAAAGATGGATACACCCACAATCCAATCGCCGAAGATATTAAAGAGATCTTGGCTAACGCCGATACTCAGTTAGCAAGAGGCTTAACCGCACTTAAATTTGCGCCTTCTGATGGCTTAGAACATATAGACACCGCGCAAGAGCTAAAGAACATCGTTGCTCGGGTTACTGCAGTTAGAGAACATGTCGGCGATAAAATCGATATCGCACTTGATTTCCATGGCCGCTTTAGCCTTGCTATGGCTCGCAGAGTCTTCCCTTACCTAGAGCCATTGAATCTTTTATTCATTGAAGAACCTGTTCTTCCTGAATTTTCTGACAAGTTTGATTTGATCGTTGCTTCTACTTCTACCCCGATTGCAACTGGAGAGCGCCTCTTCGATCGAAAAGATTACAAAGATGTGCTTCGCTCTGGAATCGCCGTTGCTCAGCCTGATTTAAGTCATGCTGGCGGCATCTCTGAATGTCGCAGAATTGCAACAATGGCTGAAACTTACGATGTCGCTGTTGCTCCGCACTGCCCACTTGGACCGATCGCCTTAGCAGCATGCTTGCAATTAGATTTCGCTACACCGAACTTCTTGATTCAAGAGCAAGTTCTTGGCCTTGGTCGCGGCAATAACGGTTCGCTCATGAAGTATTTAGTTGACTACTCCGTCTTTGATGCACCCGATGGTTATATCGAATTGATGACTAAACCAGGTTTAGGTATTGAAGTCGATGAAGCAGAGGTTCGTAAGGCCGCTGAAAACGGCCATCGTTGGCGCAATCCTGACTGGACGCACCACGATGGATCACTTGCAGAGTGGTAAGACTTACTCTTTAACCGCTCCGGCTGACAGGCCGCTAATGAAATATCTATTGAAGAAGATAAAGATGATTGTTAGCGGAATTAGCGCATATAACGATGCTGCCATTAACTGCGCCCAATCGATTCTATATTCGCCAACTAGCTGACCGATGCCAACCGGCACTGTCTTCATCTCTTCATCTTGGGTTAGAACAAGTGCAAATATGTACTCGTTCCAGCCAGATATAAATGAATAGATTGTTGTTGCAGCAAGTCCTGGCCAGGAGAGCGGAAGAATCACGCTACGGAAGATTCTAAAGCGCCCTGCGCCATCGATCTGTGCCGCAAGATCTAGATCTTTGGAAATTCCGTCGAAGTAACCACGCATCATCCAAGTACAGAATGGGATGGTAAAAGAGACATAGGTAATGATTAGCGCCGCATGGGTGTTAATCAAACCGAAGGTCATATAGATCTTGTAGAAAGGAATCAACAACATAATCGATGGGAATAGCTGGCTAGCGAGCAGAAAAGCCATAAATGTTCCGTGGCCTCTAAATTTAAATCTTGATAGCCCATAAGCCGCAAATGCCGAGAATGTAACGGAGATGAAGGTTGCGGCGCTAACGACTATCAGCGAGTTGCGGAAGTAGGCCAAGAATGGGTGATCAATCCAAACCTGTTTGAAGGCATGAAGCGTTGGATTCTCAGGAATAATCTGAGGAGGAAGTGAGAAGAGATCCTCTTCATTCTTTAGGGATGTGGAAATAATCCAAAGTATTGGAAAGAGGATGAGTGCAGAGAAGAAGAAAAGAACGCTATAACTTGTGAGGTTGGTTATCTTGCGAGCGACTTTTACATCGCTCATTAGCCCGTACTTCTTCTCGTTAGCCATCGGTTCTTTAATCATTGTCATTGCGAATCGCCTTTGAGTAGAAGTAACTTGCGGCTAAGAGAATAGTCAAGATAATTACAGACTCAGCGGCAGCTTTACCGAAGTTGAAGTCTCCAAAGGCCTGCTGATAAATACTGATAGAGACAACCTTGGTTGACCCGGCAGGTCCACCAGAAGTCATCAGCCAAATCACCGTGAAGTGCTTAAACCACCAAGCAGTTTCAAGGATGCAGGTAACTAAAAATATTGGGCGCAAGCCTGGAAGAGTTATATGTCTGAACTGCTGGATACGAGTTGCGCCATCGATTGCAGCAGCCTCGTAACGCTCTGAAGGGATGTTCTTCATGCCAGCCAACATCATAATCATGACGATTGGATAGCCTTTCCAGGTTGCAACGAAGATAACACCGACTAGGGCAGAAGTGCTCGAATCGAACCAGGAAACATCAGAATCAATCAGACCGACGGTGTTTAAAATGTAATTGATAAGCCCATATGTTGGGTTAAAGAGCCACTTCCAGATAAGCGCAACAACGACCTCAGGCAGTAGCCAAGGCAGCATCAAAATAATTTTAAAAGTTGTAGCAAATTTAAGATTCTGATTCAAAATAACAGCCAGTAGAAGGCCGACCACAAAGTTACCCACCACTACAAAGAAAGCGAAGGTTAAGCTGATCTTAAGCGAGCTTAAAAATTCTGCATCTGTCAGTAGTTCTGCGTAATAACGGGCACCAACAAACTTCCATTCACTGATTAGGTTGGTGCGCTGCATACTGATGAAAATCGCATAGCCAAGTGGATAGATGATCAAAGAGAAAACAATTAATAAAGTGGGCAAAGTGAAGAAGTAGCCGGAACGGCTTTCCCGCTTTTTAAATGCGCTTTTCATATTCCCTCTCTTAAGAAAATTTAATGTGCTGAAAGAGTGACATCGGGAAGAGAATTTCTTCTCTTCCCGATGTCACATTCCCTCAATTAACAGACAGACGGTTACCCGTTATCAGCGATAATCTTTCGCGCTTTTTCAGCCTGTTCTTTAGCGATCTGATCAATCGTCTTATCACCCTTTATCGCCGCCTGATAGGCAGGAGATGCGAGAATTGCGATTGAGTTGTACCAAGGAATTTGTGGGTTAGAGAAGACTTTGCCTTCTCCCGCCTTCACAAAGCCAAGGCTCATTTCTGAGTTAACTTGTGGATCAGCCTGTGCATCCAAACGAGAAGGAATGCGGTAGGTAACGTCGTTAATGCGAAGTTGATTTTCCTTATTCAAAAGGAACTTCATATACGCAATAGCAGCCGCACGGTGCTTACTCTTTCGAGCAATCGCATAACCTGACTGGTTCAAGCTAGTAGTTGCAGAAACTCCGGCTGCTGCAGGAATTGGCGCTCCGGCCAACTTACCTTTAGCTGCTGGGTTAGCTGTCAGGGCAACGCCAATTGTGTGAGGGCCAGTGATCATCATCGCTGCTTGTCCCTTACCAATCTGTACAGATGCTTCTGGGTATCCAGTTTGGAATTGTCCTGGAGGAACGCAACCGACATCAACTGCATCCTTGTAAAGCTTAAGTGCAGCTTTCCATCCTGGAGAGTCAATCTGAGTTACCCATTTGCCTGATGAATCCTTGCCGACATCTACTGCTCCCATGTTGCGAGCAATTGTGTTAAATCGACCTTGACCAGAACCATTGTCGGTTCCAACCATTGCCCATCCATATTGATCGATCTTTCCATCGCCATCAGTATCTTTTGTAAGAGCCTTACATACTGTGATGAACTCTTCGAATGACTTAGGTGGCTTTACGCCAGCCTTAGCAAAGAGGTCTGTGCGATACAAAATCGCTGTTGGAATGCTAAACCAAGGTGCAGAATAGATTTTTCCGCCGATAGTCATTTCGCCAACATTTTCCTTAGCAAAACCATCTATGTAATCTTGACCTAGAGCAGCGCGGAGTTCCAGAGGAATATTTAGAGCTGCCATCTTTACTGTATTAACAGCATCGGATGCATACATATCTGGGACGTTGCCAGCAATGGCCATTGCAGTGAGCTTTGTTACCAAATCGTTTGCTGGAACGCCAACAAACTTAATCTTTGTCTTTGGGCAAGCCTTCATGAACTTATCGGCAATTTCTTGCTCCACAGCTCCATCTGGCTTCTCCAAAATAACAGTTGATAGAACCGTTAAAGTTCCGGTAAATCTTGGACAGAACGAGGGGGTTATTGCAGCAGAAGCGGAGTTCAATGAAATTGTTCCGCTTACAGCAACGAGAGTTGCAGAGGCAACTGCAATAAACTTCCGTTTAGTTGCGCGCATTGTCGACCTTTCTCTTCAAGTTGATTTCCAAATGCATAGTCAAATTACTGCACAAATTGTTCAATAACTAGCAATTAAAGAAAAAATTTTTGTTATAAAAACAAAGGGTTGAAACGTTCAAAATGAAGTTCCATTTTGAACTGTTCAACCATGCATCGAATTACGGGGTGTATTCCATGCTTAAAAATAGCCTTTCCTTGACTTATCACCCCGTAGGGCGAAAAATTCCCACATGACAGTTAGCGTCCGCCACGTAGCACGCAGGGCCCGAGTCTCAATCGGAACTGTCTCCAATGTTCTTAATCGCCCCGAAATAGTTGCCCCAGCTACCTTGGTAAAAGTGCAGCAGGCGATGGATGAACTTGGATTTGTTTCGAGTAACTTTGCAAAAAAGATTCATTCATCAAATTCAAAGACCCTTGCTCTCTTACTGCCGGATGTCTCAAACCCACTTTTCACTGAGATAGCCCGTGGCGCTGAGGATGCAGCAAATCAAAATGGCTACTCCTTATTCTTGTGCAACCACGATCACTCGCATGAGAAGGAACGCAAGTACATTCAAACTTTAGCTGGACAAAATGTGCAAGGCATCATGATCTGGCCTACCCGTGGCAAAACTGACAACCTTGATTTCCTACGTTCAAATAACATCGCAGTAACCTTGATTGATACCAACCGTTACTTCGATGTCCATTGTTCTGCCAAAGTTGATGGCATAAGAGGTGGACATGTTGCGATTGGACACTTAGTAGATCTAGGGCATCGCGATATAACTTATGTTTACGAAAACACCATCAATCAATTTATTGAAAGAGGCGAAGGCGCAAAGCAAGCGGCCGAAGAAATGGGTGCCAACCTTAGTTTTATTGAAATTCCTTCACCAACAACTCATGGGGGAGAGTTAGGCGCCAAGAAGTTCCTTGACTCTAAATCTAAATCCTCCGCCGTCTTCTGCGGAAATGACTTGATCGCACTTGGCTTTATGCGCGGTTTAATTGAAGCGGGAATAAGGATCCCAGAAGATATTTCCGTGATGGGATTTGATGATATTGAACTTGCACCTAACGCCTTAGTACCGCTCACGACCGTTGCACAGGATGGATACCAACTCGGCTACACCGCAACAGAGCTGGTGATTCAAGAATGTGAACTACCGGATACCCATATCCATCAACATGTACTTTTCCAACCAGAATTAGTCGAACGCTCTTCGACCGCTGAGCACCCAAGCGTTCGCGAGAAAATCTCAATCGCTTAACTGCAGGATCTGAGTCTGGTGGGACGGGTCGGACTTGAACCGACGACGACCGAATTATGAGTTCGGGGCTCTAACCAACTGAGCTACCGTCCCTAGTGGGGTTAACGCGAACTTTACTGTACTTAGAGACCGGCTTTGCCGAGTAGTTCGTTTAAGTGTTCTAAATGATGATCTGCGTGCGGAAGTTCTTCGCGGGTATGGGTAGTTAGTACGCCAGCAACAGTGCAACCAGCGCCTTTCGCTGAAGTAACTCCGCCAGGTGCATCTTCAATCGCCCAGCAAATATTTGTTGGAAGACCCAATCTTTCAGCCCCGAGAATAAATGGTTCAGGGAAAGGTTTTCCGCGAGTTACTTGATCAAAGGTGACTGAATTAGCAGGCATCGGAATCTTTCCTGCGCGAGTACGAGCAATTGCTAAATCAGTTGTGCAAGAGGTAACGATGGTCCAAGGAATCTCACGATCATTTAGTTCGGCAAGTAGTTCAAGTGCACCTGGTACGGCATGTACTCCATCGATATCTGCAATTTCTAGATCGGTGACGCGGCGAATCCATTTTTGGATTTCGGCTTCTTCGCGATCGGCCAAGACTTTCCTTAAAGTTTGTTCGGCTGGAACACCGTGATGACCGGCAAGTGCTTGCAATGGAATACCGGCTTCATTGGCCATAGTGATCCAAGAGTTCATGACTGCTTCTTGGGAATTAACCAAAGTGCCATCTAGATCAAAGAGAAATCCAATTTTGCTCAATTACTTGGCTCGATCTTATTTTTCTTATCAGGGCGTGGATCTTGTTGCATGCCGCGACGTCCCCAGAACTCCCACATATCCATGGTGCCAAGAAGTAGTGCGAATCCGAAGAGCAGATCTTCGGCAGGTGCGGAAAAGATACGAAGCCCAACGATTGCATCAGGGCTATACATAACGATGTTGCGCGATGTGAGCCACCAATTTGTTAAGAATTGAAAGGGCAAGATGATTGCATAGCTTGTCCAGAATGCTGGGCGAGTAAGAAGTGAGTTTTTGAAGAGGAAGAGATCGGCCATTACCGCAACGGCAAAGGCGGTTATCGCAATATCGCTGTAGTTCATTTACCGAACTCATCTTTACGCCAGTGAGGTTTCACCGGTGATTCAAGAATGTGAACTACCGGATACCCATATCCATCAACATGTACTTTTCCAACCAGAATTAGTCGAACGCTCTTCGACCGCTGAGCACCCAAGCGTTCGCGAGAAAATCTCAATCGCTTAACTGCAGGATCTGAGTCTGGTGGGACGGGTCGGACTTGAACCGACGACGACCGAATTATGAGTTCGGGGCTCTAACCAACTGAGCTACCGTCCCTAGTGGGGTTAACGCGAACTTTACTGTACTTAGAGACCGGCTTTGCCGAGTAGTTCGTTTAAGTGTTCTAAATGATGATCTGCGTGCGGAAGTTCTTCGCGGGTATGGGTAGTTAGTACGCCAGCAACAGTGCAACCAGCGCCTTTCGCTGAAGTAACTCCGCCAGGTGCATCTTCAATCGCCCAGCAAATATTTGTTGGAAGACCCAATCTTTCAGCCCCGAGAATAAATGGTTCAGGGAAAGGTTTTCCGCGAGTTACTTGATCAAAGGTGACTGAATTAGCAGGCATCGGAATCTTTCCTGCGCGAGTACGAGCAATTGCTAAATCAGTTGTGCAAGAGGTAACGATGGTCCAAGGAATCTCACGATCATTTAGTTCGGCAAGTAGTTCAAGTGCACCTGGTACGGCATGTACTCCATCGATATCTGCAATTTCTAGATCGGTGACGCGGCGAATCCATTTTTGGATTTCGGCTTCTTCGCGATCGGCCAAGACTTTCCTTAAAGTTTGTTCGGCTGGAACACCGTGATGACCGGCAAGTGCTTGCAATGGAATACCGGCTTCATTGGCCATAGTGATCCAAGAGTTCATGACTGCTTCTTGGGAATTAACCAAAGTGCCATCTAGATCAAAGAGAAATCCAATTTTGCTCAATTACTTGGCTCGATCTTATTTTTCTTATCAGGGCGTGGATCTTGTTGCATGCCGCGACGTCCCCAGAACTCCCACATATCCATGGTGCCAAGAAGTAGTGCGAATCCGAAGAGCAGATCTTCGGCAGGTGCGGAAAAGATACGAAGCCCAACGATTGCATCAGGGCTATACATAACGATGTTGCGCGATGTGAGCCACCAATTTGTTAAGAATTGAAAGGGCAAGATGATTGCATAGCTTGTCCAGAATGCTGGGCGAGTAAGAAGTGAGTTTTTGAAGAGGAAGAGATCGGCCATTACCGCAACGGCAAAGGCGGTTATCGCAATATCGCTGTAGTTCATTTACCGAACTCATCTTTACGCCAGTGAGGTTTCACCGTTGTTACGCCTTCAATGGTCATGATTGCAGCCATCGGAATAACGATAAAGAATAGGTACTCCTCAAGTGGAATGTTTAGTGGACCAACGATGCCGAGCATCTGATCGCGATCAAAGAACCAGTGTCCCTTTGAAATTGCATATGCATCCCACAATAAAAACAATGAACTAATTGGGAGAACACTGAGGATTACTCTCTTAATTCGGCGAAGAACACCAACTTTAAGCGCGATCTCTAACCAGAAGGATCCACAAACAGTAAAGATGAGCATCGCCATGTAACTCCACTTTTGCACGGGTAGATCTTCTCATGCAGAAACCGAAATCACCGGGCACGTTTTGGTAGTGTTACAGATATAACTCACAGGAAGGGGCCAACGATGCGTGAAATAGAGCTCGACCTTCTTCTAAAAGTTCGAAAGTATTCGCGTTACGCCGTTGGCGTCGCAATCGTTCTCTCTTTCGCCTTTGCACGGATTATTGAAGAGTCAGAGATTACCTGGCAGGTTGTTATCGCTCTCATCGCCTTGGCGATAGGAATTCCACATGGGGCGCTCGATCATTTGGTCACCTTGCCGCGCAGCAACTTTAAGAAGATGGCGCTATTCATAACGCTCTATGTTGCAGTTGCAGTGCTTGCTGTCATCGCGCTCCTCACCTGGAATGTGGTCGGATTCATTCTGGTTGTAATTATGAGCGCAGTGCACTTTGGCATAGGCGATGCGGCATTTATCTCAGAGATTGATCGCCGCAGCGAAGAGACGAAGCGCTTTCAGAAATATCTATATGCAACAGCTGCCGGAACCCTTCCCGTGGTTATTCCTTTAGTTAGCGATAAGAGCACTTCGGCGCTTGAAAAGGTAAACCCAGCGCTGGTCGATTGGCACCAAGGCTTAAATAACGACCTGATGCTTTGGGTAATGCTGATAACCGCATTCGCTCTTCTTCGCTTGGTACAACGCCGCCGCGATGGTGAAGCGATTGATTTAGTTCTGCTTTATTTATTGGCGGTTACCGCACCACCATTGGTTGCCTTTGCAGTTTATTTCGGATGCTGGCATGCCATGCGCCACACAGCACGATTGACTTTGACTTTGCCATCTTCACAGGAGGCGTTTACCAACGGCAGCGCTAAACGCGCATTTATTCGTGCAGTATTGCCAGGTACTCCAGCGCTCGTGGGCACATTTGTCATCGCAGCGTTGATAGTTCTGCTTCGTGGTGACTCGCTCGATGATCAATTCTTATGGGTATCACTCGTTGTTGTTTGGGCTTTAACTGTTCCGCATATGGCGGTAACAGCGCGACTTGATCGAAAGGCTTTAAATTGAAGTTACTGATTGCGCTAGCGATGGTCTTTATCTCCGCCGCCCCAGCAAACGCTGCGCCAAATTATATTTTCCCAGTTGCCGATTGCGCTGTTAAATATGTAAAGGCCCATCACGACTATGCAGCAAATGATATTGAGGCTAAAAAGGGATGCAAGTTTGTCTCACCAGTAAATGGCGTCATCGATGAAGTTAATCGCGTTGATAACTGGAGTGGTAAAACTAACCTGGGTATTGATCGCGGTGGTTTATATGTATCTGTAATCGGTGTTGATGGAGTTCGTTATTATGGCTCGCACTTAACTTCGGTTGTCGCATCGATTCAACCGGGCCTTACTGTGAAAGCTGGGCAAATTCTGGGAAGAGTTGGCTCAACTGGTAGCGCACGTGGAACATCACCACACCTTCACTTTGGAATCTCTTGGCCAACGCCAAGTGAGCCAAATGTCTGGTGGGTACGTCGCGGAGTTGTTGCGCCTTGGAAATACTTGGATGCCTGGAAAGTTGGAAAAGATTTTTCGCCGGCTAAGGCAGTTGCTGCGGCGCTTGCTAAGAACGGTGAGATTCCACCACTTCCTAAGAAGTAAATAAAAAAATCCCCCACCGCTTTCGCGATGGGGGATTTTAGTAAACTAAGTGTTATTAGTTAGCGTTCACTGCATCGGCCTGAGGACCCTTTGGACCCTGTACGACCTCGAATGAAACTGACTGACCCTCTTCAAGGGACTTGTAACCGTTTCCTTGGATTGCTGAGTAGTGAACGAATACATCTTGTCCGCCACCATCAACTGCAATGAAACCGAAACCCTTTTCAGAGTTGAACCACTTAACTGTACCTGTTGCCATGTTTTACTTTTCCTTCGATATGTGGGTGTTTAAGAAATCCTCAAACACGGTCTTCCTCTTGCGCCAGCGATACCGAGCAAAGCACTACTGCCATGAAACGGGTCCTGATTAAGCGTCCGACTAAGGAAAAGGGTACTGCCTACACACGAGTACACCTAACTGTGGTCTAGACAGTTACGCCTAAAGGGAGCAAAATTGGGTATCTAGATAGTAAATAGCAAGCGTTTATGCCGCTGGGGAAGGTCGCATAGCGCGGTCTTGCTAGGTACTTACTAGGAGTTTGTAAATGCAAGAGCTACATCCATCTGGCCAGAACAGAGACCGTTTAAAGGAATCTGTCGCCGGTTTACTTGTCATACATAGCGCACCTAATGCGCTGCGCCCACATATCGAATGGGGCTTGCAATCAATCTTAGGTACTTGGCTTACTTTGCAATGGCGCGATCAACCATGTGCACCAGGAACATATAGAACAACTGTTGAATTTCGAGATGTGCGAGGAAGCGCTGCGAAGATTGCATCTGCACTTCGTGGCTGGCACTACTTGAGATTTGAAGTTCGCGAAGAATCCGAACTCGGGGGAGAGTTTTATCGTTCTACCCCCGAGCTCGGAATTCATCGCGCAAGTATTGATGGACTTGGAAATATTGTCGTGACCGAACATCAAATTACGGAAGCGCTCGCCAAAGGTTTTGATGATCTCTCAATTCGCGATGCGATCGACGAAATTCTGGGAAATCAATGGGAAAGAGAGTTAGCCCCATTTAGAGAAGTGGAAATCGATCAAATTATTCAACTCCGGGCCATATAGATTTCTTTTTAAAGTATTTGAAGTAGATATACTTTAGCCATGACAATCCCAGAGAGCCCGATAATCCAAATCGAACGTCGTAAGGCGATCGCTTTATTTGCATCTGTATTAATCCTTGCAGTTGCTTTATTTGGAGGTTTGGTAAAGATCGGTTGGGGTATCTCTGCGCGCACTGATAGCGGAATCGTTGTAACTGGTTCGGCGCGCACTGAAGCTGTCGCCGATAACGCGGTATGGACTCTCTCTGTCTCACTTTCGCGCCCTAAGGTTGCCGATGCTGTCTCTCAGGTAGGAAATGACGTTGCCGCAGTTACTAAGTATTTAACTGATGGCGGAATTCCGGATGAGGCTCTCACCCTAGGGCCTGTTTCAACATATGGCCAAGAAGAATGGGTCAACGGAAATTCAACTGGTCGTATTCTTAACTACCGCGCAAGTCGCGATGTCACCGTGCGCACCAAAGATGTTGAGTTGGTCTCTAAACTTTCCCAAGGCATCGGAAGAATTTTACAATCAGGTGTAAATGTAAATAACTACGGTCCTCAGTATTACATCTCGACGCTGGCAGAACTTCGCCCACAGTTGTTGGAAGAAGCGATGAAAGACGCCAAGGTTCGCGCGGTTGCAATTACCAAAGCAGTTGGTAGCCATGTTGGCGTCGTAACTGGAGTCAAGAGTGGTGTGTTCCAGGTGACCACACCTGACTCAACAATGACTTCAGACGGCGGCACATATGACACAACCACGATCAAGAAGACTGTCACATCTACTGTTTCAGTTACCTTTACCGTCAATAACGACTAAAGTTTTTTCATGACTTCACGCCCCGAAGAGTTAATTGCCTATTTCGGCATGAAGCCCTTACCGGTTGAAGAGACTTACTTTATTAATACCTATATCTCTGAGGCCAAGACTGCTGAAGGCGGTCCTGCTGGCACTGCAGGTTTAGGACTTTACTTAACCGCGCCACGCAGCGCTTCTACTGCACACGTCCTTACTTTCGATGAAGTCTGGCATTTCTATGAAGGCGATCCTGTTGCACTTTACGAATTTCATCCTGACGGAACAGCGCGCACAATTTTATTGGGACGCGATATCGCTGCAGGTCAAGTAATGCAGCACACCATTAAGGCCGGAGTCATCCAAGCCGGTGAAGTTGCACCCGGTGGTACCTGGTCACTCTTTGCCTGCACTATGTCGCCAGGATTTAACGCAACATGTTTTGAGGGTGTAACTAAATCTGAACTCCGCGGCAAATATGCGGGATACGAAGAAATAATCGAACGAATGGGCGTTCCTGATGGACATGAAACTTCGCTACCTGCAGATTACGTAAACGAGCGCTTTAAAAGCTAGTTGTTAAAGCGGGATATTTCCGTGGTCACCGCGGCGATGTGGCGCTGCAGCAATAGTTCTTGCAAGCGCAGATCTTGTAACTTTCGGATCGATGATTTCATCAACCGCACCGATTTCAACAGCGCGGGCAACTCCACCAGAAATCTTGTCGTGTTCTGCAGCAAGTTCTAACTCCATCGCCTCACGTTGTTCGGGGGCAAGATCGGCAAGTATGCGACGGTGCAGAACTCGCACTGCAGCAACTGCGCCCATCACCGAAACCTCTGCGTTGGGCCAAGCAAATACTCGCGTTGCACCAAGTGATTTAGCGTTCATCGCCACAAATGCACCACCGTATGCGCGCCGTGTAATCAAAGTTACGCGCGGGACAACTGCTTCACCGAAGGCGTGCAATAACTTAGCGCCACGTCGCACCGCGCCTTCCCACTCTTGACCGGCACCAGGTAGAAAACCAGTAACGTCGGCGATAACAATTAGCGGAATTCCAAAGGCATCACAGGTGCGCACAAAGCGCGCTGCCTTCTCGCCAGCTGCTGAATCTAAAACACCACCTATATGTGCTGGATTATTTGCGATAACGCCAACGCTGCGCCCGCCAAAGCGACCCAGCACTGTTGTCATATTCTCGGCCCAGACAGGTAGCAGCTCTAACTTCTCGCCATCTTTATCCAAGATCGCATCAATTAGTGGATGGACTTCATAACTACGTTTCGAAACTGGCGGAACAAATACCGAAAGATCTAGATCTTCTAAATCAGTATCCATATGGCCTTGATTGGCAAAGAGCGCTGTGACATCACGGATCTCATCAAAGGCTTCTTGTTCAGAGGATGCGATCACATGTGCAACGCCGCTATTTTTACTGTGTGCCTCTGGGCCGCCAAGGGAAGCCATATCCACATCTTCACCGGTTACCGATTTAACAACGTCGGGACCGGTAACAAAGATTCGACCTTCAGGTGCAAGCACAACGATGTCGGTAAGAGCGGGTCCGTAAGCACCACCACCGGCAGTTGGTCCAAGAACAAGAGAGAGCTGTGGGATGCGACCACTAGCCAGAATCATTGATTGAAAGACTTCACCGAATGCATCAAGGGATGAAACCCCATCACTTAAACGCGCACCACCTGAGTGCCAGATACCAATGATCGGTAATTGCTTGGACATCGCCTCTTTATAGGCTTCGACAATAACTTTGGAGCCAGCTACTCCGAGTGCGCCGCTTTTAATTGTGGCATCAGATGCAAAGACAACAACGCGATTTCCTTTAATTGCGCCAGTTGCTGCGATCATTCCGCAATCGGTGCGTTCAACGAGTAGAGAGACGCTACCTGGATCGAGTAAACGTTGAATTCTTAATTCAGGATCGCGCGGGTCGACCTCTTTGTGGACCATAAAAATCAGTTTATAGAGTTGCGAAAGCCAATACAACGTTGTGGCCGCCAAAACCAAAGGAATCATTGAGCGCTGCGATTTGTCCAGCAGGCAATGAGCGTGGAGTGTCGCGCACCACATCGATAGTTACTGCAGGATCTAAATTCTCAATATTAATTGTTGGAGGAGCAAGACGTTCTTGCAGCGCCTTAACAATGAATACAGATTCAATTGCACCTGCGCCACCAAGAAGATGCCCAGTCATTGATTTAGTCGCAGATACCGCAACATGATCTGAATCAGGGCCAAGTGCTAAGCGCAACGCATTTGCTTCAGCGACATCGCCTGCTGGAGTGGAAGTCGCATGAGCGTTTAAGTGGACAATATCTTTTGTCGAAAGATTGGCATCTTTAAGTGCAAATTTAATTGCACGCTGCACACCCGAACCATCTGGGTCAGGAGCTGCGATGTGATAACCATCTGAGGAAAGACCTTGGCCAACTAGTTCGCAGTAAATCTTAGCGCCGCGTGCTTTAGCGTGCTCGTACTCTTCAAGAATTAATATTCCGCCGCCTTCACCGAGTACAAAACCATCACGGTCAGCATCGTAAGGACGTGATGCGCGCTCTGGCGCATCGTTACGGGTAGAAAGCGCTTTCATTGCAGCAAAGCCAGCCATTGGAAGTTGGTGAATTGCTGCTTCAACGCCGCCGCTAACAATTACATCGGCGCGATTTGAGCGGATCATTTCAAGTGCATAACCAATTGCTTCAGCACCCGATGCGCACGCGCTAACAGGTGTGTGGACTCCAGCACGTGCTTGCAGTTCTAGGCCAACGTTTGCAGCAGGACCATTAGGCATCAACATCGGAACAGTGTGTGGACTGACTCCGCGGGCGCCCTTCTCTTTCAAATTATCGAATTGATCGAGCAAGGTAATAACGCCACCAATGCCGGAGGCGATTACTACGCCGAGTCTTTCCTTATCAACATCTGGCGTACCTGCATCTTTCCAGGCTTCACGGGATGCAATGAGAGCAAATTGTTCTGAGCGATCAAGGCGGCGCATTTCTACGCGCTCCATCTGATCGGCAGGTTCTGTAGCAACGCGCGCTGCGAAGTGCACAGGTAAGAGCTCGCGCCAATCTTCAGTGAGAAGACGGACTCCGCTCTTTCCGGCGATTAGTGCAGCCCAAGTCGATGCAACATCTCCACCAAGTGGAGTAGTTGCACCAAGACCTGTGACGACTACGCGACGTTGAGACATTTAAACTACTTATACGGCAGCGCTAACGATGAAGTTAACTGCATCTCCTACTGTTGCAAGATCAGTTACCTTCTCGTCAGGAATCTTCACGCCAAAGCGCTCTTCGCAGGCAACTACAACTTCGACCATGCTAAGTGAATCTACTTCTAGGTCGTCAGTGAAGTTCTTATCGAGTTCGATTGATGCAGCTGGAATACCAGCAACTTCTTCAACGATCTCTTTGATTCCTGCAAGTACATCTGCGGCTAAAAGTGCCATTTGTTTATTCCTTTTCTTTTCTTAATTCTTGCTTTTCTCTTTTGAGTCCAACAGGTTGTAATTCTCTCTGATTAGATGCGCTACTTCCTAGTAATTCGAAGGCTTATCGGCAGAAAATTATGGTTTAGGGGGTAATTTCACAACTTGCCCCGCGTAAACGAGACCTGCGCCATATCCGATCAAGAGCGCAATCTTGCCGTGAAGTTCTGGGTGTTTTGCCAGGAGCGCATCCATCGCAAGAGGGATTGAAGCCGCAGAGGTATTTCCATTTGTGCGAATGTCATCTGCAATCACAACTGACTCTGGCAGCTTCATCTCTTTCGCCATAGTTTCGATGATGCGCACATTTGCTTGGTGCGGAATAAATGCATCAATCTCGTTTACAGATAAGCCGGCTGAATCAAGTGCCTTAAGCGCTGCCTTACTCATTGAGAACACGGCCCAGCGGAAAACCTTCTGACCTTCTTGCGTAATATTCGGCCACTTAACATCTGCCTTAGTTAATTGAGTTTCAGTGTTGCGAACGTCAATCCATGATGGATTCATCAAGATGGCATCGCGGTTTTCTGAATCGGAACCCCATTCAACTGGGCCGATGCCTGCTTCAGTTGATTCGCCAATGACAACAGCGCCCGCACCATCGGCGAAGATAAATGCCGTTGCGCGGTCTGTTGGGTCGGTGAAATCTGAAATCTTTTCTACGCCAATTACGAGAACTTTCTTTGCGCTACCGGCGCGCACCATGTCGTGTGCCATGGCAACTCCATAACAGAACCCAGCGCAGGCAGCACTTATGTCGAGCGCAGCCGCAGTTGGATTTCCCATCCGTTGAATAATCGCTGTAGCTGCAGAAGGTGCTTGGTGCGGATAAGTAATGGTTGCCACAATGACGGTATCAATATCTTTGATTGCAAGTTTGGCGCGAGTAAGTGCCTGTTCTGCTGCACCGATCGCCATATCAACAACCGATTCATCTGCGCTAGCAAAGCGACGAGATTCGATGCCGGTGCGCTGCACGATCCATTCGTCACTGGAATCAATTAAATCTACGATCTCCGAGTTTGGAACAAGGCGAGATGGGCGATAAGCACCGACCGATAAAATCGTGCTCTCGCTACCAGTTTTTACTTTGATCGCCATCGCTCTACCTTAACTCTTAATTACTTACTTCTTGGTTATGTCGCAGTGCAAATTCATCAGCTAGCACAAGATCAGCAACTGCCTTGAGCGCAAAGGTTTCAACAATTGGCACCGCACGCTTTAACAAGCCAACTAGCGTTCCAGCAGGTGGAACTTCTAGCGCACCAGATACGTTCTCGGAGAGCTTTGTCATACATAGATCCCAACGAACTGGGTTAGAGATCTGCGCAACGATGCGATCTAAGATTTCGCGTCCATCACGAATTACCGCACCATCTTTATTGGAGATAACACCACACTTTGGATCTTGCACCTCAAGTGAAGCAGCAAGCGCGCGAAGCGGTGCAACCGCAGGTTCCATATAAGAAGTGTGAAATGCGCCAGCCACGGCAAGAGCGCGCACACGTGCACCTTCGGGTGCTAATTGTGCAAGCGCATCTAAATCTCCCGCAGCAACAATTTGTCCAGCGCCGTTATCGTTTGCCGCGACCAATCCAAGATCAGCAATTGCACGAAGTACGACTTCACGATCGCCACCTAAGACTGCCGCCATGCCGGCTGGTTTAACGGCAGCGGCTTTCGCCATTTCAATTCCGCGAGCGCGTACCAACTTCATGGCATCTACTTCGCTGATTACTTGCGCTAAGGCAGCAGCGGTAATTTCACCAACTGAATGACCTGCGACAAATGCAAAGTCATTTCCTTTATTGAGCGCGCGAGCACCAAGCAAGCCTGCAGCAACAATTAACGGTTGGGCATTGGCAGTGTCTTTAATTTCATCGGCATCAGCAGTTGTGCCTAGGCGAACTAGATCAAGTCCGATTTCATCCGACCATTGAACTAAGAGCGCTTTGCTAGATGGCTCTTCAATCCAAGGTGCCAACATTCCCGGCGTCTGGGCACCTTGACCCGGTGCAACTAATGCGAGCATGGTTCAGATTTTAGGTGAGCGTGATGTTTACTACCTAGTACCTGCGCATTTCTAGCGCGGTTAATTACAAAATTAATTGCGTGTTACTAGCCACACCTGTGCACAATGCGCTGCCACATCTACTTTGCTGGCTGGCGGACGAATGATCGGTTCGTGTGTTTGCACCGGTGTTGCGGCATCAAAGATTCTGCGGAATGAGTGTCCCCAGTTTTCATCGGGCAAGGTAAATGGTGTCTCTGATTTAGAAGAGTTAAGAAGTAATAGAAGTCCGCGCTCTGAACCAGCTTCAATAAATACTGTCAGGCTGCGCTTTTCACCATCTTGCCAGTGGTCTTCATGCATCTCATGACCGCCAAGTGAGAACCACGCAATATCTTTTCGTTTCGTTCCGGCATCGACTGTGCCGGTAAAGAATTCGTGCGCCACACCTTCTAGGTATTGCTTACGAATGTGGGCAAGTTCGGAGACTGCGTCAAAGAGATCAGATTCTTCTTCATTTAACTTCCACTTATTTGCCCAACCGCCCATGAAGTTCGCTTCACTATCTTCCATAAGCGGGCTCATATCTCGCGGCAGCGAGTAACCATTATTAGAACCGTTTTGAGTACGACCAATTTCATCGCCCATAGTCATCATCGGCACACCTGAAGAGAGAAGTAGCGTTGCCATCATGGATTTCTTTAATTGATGACGGTGAGCTTCCACTAAAGGATCATCGCTAGGGCCTTCAACGCCGAGATTCCAAGAACGGTTGTCGTTATGGCCATCTTTGCTATCTTCTTGATTCGGGCCGTTATGTTTATCTTGATACATAACTAAGTCGGCCAAGGTAAAGCCATCATGTGCGGTGATGAAGTTAATTGATGAAGTTGGCCCGCGATAATAGAAAATATCGCTTGAGCCACTGATGCGCGATGCAATATCAGCAACGCCTTCGCCGTAACCGCGCGCTAAATCACCTAACCAGAATTGACGTACCGAGTCGCGATAAGCATCGTTCCACTCGCGCCACGGATGCGGGAAATCACCTAGCGAATAACGAGTTACATCCCAAGGCTCAGCGATCATCTTAAAGTTACGTAAAACTGAATCTGCTTCGATAGCTGACATAAGCGATGAGTTAAATGCGCTGTGGCTGGTGTAGAGCGCTGCCGCTAAATCAAATCGAAAGCCATCAACGCCAATTACTTCAACCCACCAACGAAGTGAATCAACAATATGGCGTACTGCATGTGGATTACTGCTGGCTAAGGTGTTACCACATCCGGTTACATCGATGTAATTGCCTTGGCTATCTTGGCGATACCAAGCTTTATTGTCGATACCTTTAAAAGATAACGTTGGTCCACCGACTCCACCTTCAGCGGTGTGGTTGTAAACAACATCGAGAATTACCTCAATATCGTTCTCATGTAAGCGATCAACAGCTTCTTGTAACTCTGAAATCGGATCTGCTGTTGCCGCGTATGCGCCATGCGGTGCGCTAAAGGCAATTGCGTTATAGCCCCAATGGTTTTTTCGGCCACGATCCCAGATTGATGGTTCGGTTAGATAAGAATGTATTGGCAGAAGTTCAAGTGCGGTAACACCTAATTTCTTTAGATGCGAAATCGTGCTGGGATGGCCAAGTGCTTTATATGTCCCGCGTTCGTTCGTCGGGATCTCTTCATTCTTTGCCGTTAAACCTTGAACATGTGCTTCATAAATCAAAGTGTTAGCCCAAGGAACTAGCGGGCGATGGATCTCGCGCACCGGATGGTTTGTAACAACGGAATAAGGAACCGAGCCTGCGCTATCGCGATCATCGCGCACCGTGTTATCGCCACTTCCGATTGCATCACTTGCTACATGCCCATAAATTTCTGGAACATATTCCAATTGGCCATCTAGTTGATGGGTATATGGATCAATCAAAAGTTTTGCGGCGTTAAAACGCACACCATTTTCAGGTTGCCATGGACCGTAGACGCGGTAGCCATAACGCTGGCCGGCTTTTACTCCCGCTAAGTAGCCGTGCCAGATCGGGCCGTTGCGATGTGACATCGCAAAGCGAGTTTCAACTAACTTGCCATTGACCTCATTGAAGAGGCAGAGTTCGATGGCATCTGCGGCGTTAGACCAGATTGCAAAGTTTGCTCCACCATCTGTAAGTGTGGCGCCGAGGGTGCGAGGGTCGGCTGGGAGCATGGGCTTATCTTGCCCTGCAAGCCTTTAAATTGGGAAACTAGAACTGCAAATTTCTGGCGAATTATGAAGATTATCTCAGCAGCGCTAAGCAAGAGAAGCCCAGGTAGCAGATCAACGCTGCGCTTTAAAAACCATGGGGTGCCATTTTTTAACATCCAGATAATTGAATCGCGACGGCTCCGATTGTTTACGGCATCGATCTTTACTTCACCGATTTCATAACCACGATGAGTTAAGAGGTTGGCATATTGTGCAGCGATAAATTGATGGCCTAATTTGCTTGGGTGCATACGATCCACATGCCATTTCTCGCGCGCATAAATATCCTGCAACGAGCGAGTCTCCATCAGTACTGCTCCAAAAGTTTTGCCAAGGGCTCTTGTAGATGCATTTACCGCGGCAACTCTGCGACGGCAGATTCGCCCGATTAGATATGGCATAGGTACGATCTTGGTTGGATCATGAAGTTCAAGCAACATAATTGTGCAACCCCTAGCTACAAGTTCTAGCAAAGTCTTTCGCAGGTTCTCTGCAAACTTCTGTGGGTTGAAGTTGCTGCGCAAGAGATCATTTCCACCCACCACAACTGCTACTAAATCTGGGTTATGGAGCAAAATCTTGGGAAGTTGTTCCTCCAATACTTCAGTCGACCTTGCACCCGGGCGAGCAGCATTGATAAAGATGAGCGGTTCTTGAAAAGATTTAGCGAGGTGATAACTCCAACCTAGGTTGTTGCCATGACCGTCAGAATCGCCAACACCGGATGCTGCGCTATCGCCGATAACTGCAAAGGTAAGAGGCGCGCTCATGGTTAAGCCGCTCTCAGAGCTTGGAGGTTTGGCTTCTTACCGAGTGAAAGCATCTGCGAAATAGTTGAAGACCAAGGGAAGTTCTCTGCCTGGTGGTGGCAGCGACTGCGCAAGGTGTTATCTGTCTTCAACTTACCAATTAGCGTTTCGATTGCATCAGCAAAGTCAGAACCGTTATTTGCTGCCACTTGTCCAACAAAATCTGCAGAGCCAACACTGTCAATGAGGAGGAATTCACCGACCGCACTTGTTTCTGAGGCAACAACCGGTGTTCCGCTGGCTAAAGATTCAAGGGCCGATAAGCAGAAAGTCTCGATTGGTCCAGGTGCAATTGAGATATCGGCTGAAGCGACAACCGATGCGAGATACTTCTTATCAGAGATATAGCCAAGAAAAGTTACAGGAATATCGCGGGAAGATTCGTAAAGTTTCTTATGTAGCGGCCCAGTTCCAACATAGATTAGACGCGCATTAACTCCGCGCTTTAACAGCTCGCGCAGGGCTTGGATTGATCGCTCTGGCTTCTTCTCTGGTGAAAGTCTTCCGCAATGAACGAGAAGTATTTCGCCACCCTTTAAAAGTTTGGTGCGAAGCTCAAGATCGCGATTCTTTGGTGAGAAAGTCTTTAGATCAACGCCCAGGGGAACTTGAATCAAGTTCTTAGTCCCTATGGCGAGAAATTCTGAAGAGGCAAATTTAGTTGTGGCAATTACATAGTCAAATGATTTGGCAAGCCGTTGGTTATGCCAGGCAACGAACTTCTTGGCAGAGAATGGTAGGTATGTCTTGATTAATCCGCGCAAAGTTTCGTGGCTAAATACCAACGTTGTGATCTTGCGTGACTTCGCCCAACGCCCAACGCTGGAAAGAGTAAATCGATCAGATACTTCGATGCGATCAGGTGAAAGCGCAAGCAACATATTTCTAATCTGACGATTTGATTTAATGATGCGGTATCCACCTGTAAAGGGAATAACTAGAGATGGAACTGTAATTCTGGTTCCATGCGGCGTCTTTTCGTGATGCAGACCAGCGCCGGGAACTATGTAGGTAAATTCATGGCCCTGGCTTGTGTATCCAGTACCGAGATTATGAAGCGTGGTCTTTATGCCACCCGACTTAGGGCCATAGAAATTGGCGATGTGGATAATCTTCATGCGACCAGATCTTTCTGTGATGCAACAAAGCGGATAGTTTCTCGATAGCGCTTAATAAGTTCTTCATTTATCTGATCCCATGTTCGATGTTCTACGGATTTACGTGCAGCTTCTTCCATTAGATCCCGCGCTGGATGCTCGGCAAGAGTGAAGACAGATTCCAAAAGTTCATGCGAGTTTGCCGTGTCGATTAAAAGCCCGGTTTTACCGTGTTCAATCAGATCTGTAGGACCACCGGTATCGGGGCCAACTACCACTGTTCCAGAGGCAAGTGCTTCTTGAATAGCCTGACAGAAAGTTTCATGTTTGCCGGTATGAACAAAAACATCAAGTGCTGCTACATGTCGCGCTAGGTCTGCACCAGACTGATATCCCACAAAGATTGCGTTGGGAAGATCGTTTTCTAACTTAACTCGCGCAGGTCCATCGCCCACAATTACCAATTGGAAATCTGGGTGGCGATCGATAACCTCTAGATCACTTACTCGCTTCTCGTTTGCAAGACGCCCCACATAACCAACTAGATATTTAGGTGACGGTTTTCTGCCCCGAGTTATAAGAAGTTCGCTACGGAAATCTGCATCAAATTTAGAAGGCTGGAAGTTTTCAATGTTTACTCCACGCTGCCAGAGCTTTACATTTTTAACTCCAGAGTTTTCAAGATCGCGGCAAGCCCAAGATGAAGGCGCAAGGGTGAGGTCGGTAGTCGAGTGAATTCGTGCGACCCAGCGCTTCAGAGTCGCATGGGCAATTGTTAAACCGTAATGACGAGCAAAGCCGGCGATATCAGTTTGATAAACCGAAACAGTGGGTATGCCGGCCTTCTTTGCTAACCGTGCAACGTAATGGCCTAGGAAGATTGGTGAAGCTAGATGGATTACATCTGGTGCAAAGCCTTCGATAAATGGTTCGAGAGTTCGCTGCGGAAGTCCCATCGGAATCAACTTCTTCATATCGATACTTGGAACGTGCTTAATCTTGTATCCGCAATATTCCTTGGGCGCGTTCTCGCTCTCAGGTGCGATAACCAGCACTTGATGTCCTTGTGATCTGCAGAATTCGAGAAGGCGGAGTACTGAGTTGGTTACGCCATTAACTTGCGGGAGGAAGGCCTCCGTTACGACAAGTATTCGCAGAGGGTTGGCGTCTTTAACTTCCAAAGCCTCTCTAAATTCCAACATGGTTCACAGGTTGAAGGTTAAAACCAACTTAATGGAACCTGTGAGGTTAAGTGTTGGCAAATGAGAGATGAAGTATTGGTTGAGGGTTTTGCCCTAGCGGAAAAGGCTACTGGTCGGTAACATCTGCGCTATGAAGATCGCCGTATGCGTAAAGCAGGTTCCAGATTCATGGGCCGAGAAGAAGATGGTCAATGGAGTACTCGATCGCGAAAGCGTTGATGCAGTACTTAATGATCTAGATGAATATGCCGTTGAAGAAGCGCTGCGTATCGCAGAAGCTCACGGCGGCAATGAAGAAGGCGGCGCAAATACCGTCACGGTGATTTCGATGGGACCAGAACGCGCAACTGAAGCAGTTCGCAAAGCACTTTCTATGGGTGCAAACGATGCAATCTTGGTAACTGACGGCGCGCTCGCCGGCGCAGATGCGCTCGCAACATCTGCAGTTCTCGCCAAAGTGATTTCAGATGGCGGTTATGACTTAGTAATTTGTGGAACTGAATCAACTGATGCGCGCATGAGCGTTGTACCAGCGATGATCAGCGCTCGCTTGGGTTGGGCACAGTTAACTTTCGCTTCCAAGGTAACAGTTGATCCTGCAGGATCAGTTGCAATTACCCGCGTAACTGAAGCTGGCGTTGATCAAATCTCTGCGGCATTTCCTTGCGTGATTAGCGTTGTTGAAAAGATCAACGAACCACGTTACCCATCATTTAAGGGCATCATGGCGGCGAAGAAGAAGACAATTGAACAGAAAGATTTAGCAGCAGTTGGCGCCAGCGCACAAAACGCTTGGTCACAAGTAAGCGATGCAACCCCGCGCCCACCACGCGCTGCGGGGTTGAAAGTAACCGATGAAGGTAGCGGCGGCGAAGCGCTAGTTAACTTCCTAGCAGAGAAGAAGTTGATATGAGCAAAGTATTTATTCTTGCTGATTTTTCAGGAGAAAAGGCGAGCAAAACAACGGCAGAGCTAGCAACCGCTGGTGCGCGCATTGGTTCAGTAACCGCAGTTGTTCTCGCTGCTGCTGGTAAAGGGGCAGCACTTGCTGCAACTGTAAATCAAGGTCCTATCGCCAACGTTCTGGTTATCGAGTCAGATGACTTCGCACAATTTGGTGTTGCTGCATCTGCCGATGCTTTAGCGAACTTAATCAAAGAGAATTCTCCATCTGCAGTGCTTATTGCATCTCATGCATTCGGTAAGGAAGTTGCCGCCCGCGTTGCAGTACTTACTGAATCCGGAATCATCACAGATGCCGTGGATGTCTCAGCAGATGCCACTGCAACTCAGTTGGTATTCGGTGGTTCAACAACAGTTCACTCAAAAGTTTCACACGGAACACCAATCATCACAGTTCGCCCAAATAGCGTGGAAGCAGATCTAACTGCTGCAACACCTGCAATCGAGAACGCAGCTGCTGCTATTTCAGATGCGGCGAAGAAATCTAAGATCTCTTCTTCACAACCTCCTGTTAAAGGTGGCCGTCCTGAGTTAACTGAAGCAAACATTGTTGTTTCAGGTGGTCGTGGCACAAATGGAGATTTCGCAGCGGTTGAAAAATTCGCTGACGAACTCGGCGCCGCAGTTGGTGCATCACGCGCGGCAACTGATGCTGGTTGGTATCCACATTCACATCAAGTCGGACAGACCGGCAAGAGCGTTAGCCCACAGTTATATGTGGCTTGCGGAATTTCAGGTGCGATCCAACACCGCGCAGGTATGCAGACATCTAAGACGATCGTCGTCGTAAATAAAGATCCTGAAGCACCGCTCTTTGATATCGCAGATTTCGGCGTTATCGGCGATCTCTTCAACGTATTGCCGCAGGCTACGCAGGGCATCTCAGCGAAAAAGGGTTAATTACCGTCGTCAACTAGACTGCTCCAATGAGCGTCTACCTAGATCATGCGGCAACTACGCCGATGGCTGATGCTGCAATTGCAGCGATGACTAGCTCACTCTCCAAGATCGGCAACCCTTCGTCACTTCACACACAGGGTCGCGCGACTCGAAAAGATGTAGAAGATGCGCGCGAAGTAATCGCCAAAGCAGTTGGCGCCATGCCTTCCGAAATCATCTTTACCGGTTCTGGCACCGAAGCAGATAACGCCGCAATAAAAGGTTTGTTCTGGAAATCTGGCAAGAAAGTAATTGTGATTAGCGCTGTTGAACATCATGCGGTTCTAGATCCGGCGCGTTGGTTGGTCGAACATGAAGGCGCCGAGCTAATTGAAATCCCAGTAACAAAGTCAGGTTTAATTGATCTAGGCTTTCTAAAGGATTTAATCACAAAGCGCGGCAACGAGATCGCTTTGATTTCAGTTATGCACTCCAATAACGAGACCGGTGTAATTCAACCGGTTGGCGAAGTTGTAAAGATCGCCGGAGATATTCCAGTCCACACTGATGCGGTTCAATCATTTACCAAGACGCCACTTTCTTATAAAGATCTCGGCGTAATGTCGATGGCGCTTAGCGCTCATAAAGTTGGTGGACCACTTGGTATCGGAGTCCTTGTGCTTCGTCGCGCCTTTGAAATTCCGGCGCTCTTGCATGGCGGGGGACAAGAGCGAGAAATTCGCAGCGGAACTTTAAATGCGCCATCGATCGTCGCATTTGCCGCAGCTGTAGAAAGTTCAAATTACGATTCTGCGCGAGTAAGCGCCCTACGGGATCGATTTGAAAGTGGGCTTCGTGCGTCAGTGCCTGATGCTTACATAAATGGTGTGGATGCACCGCGCCTGCCTGGAATCACCAACGTCACCTTCCCCGGAACACAGAGCGATTCTCTTCTCTTGTTAATGGACTCTGAAAAAGTTTCTTGCTCAACAGGTGCTGCATGCAGCGCAGGTGTGCACCGCCCTAGCCATGTCTTACTTGCGATGGGCCACACCGAAATAACTGCACAATCTTCACTACGTTTTTCTTGCGGCGCCACCTCAACCGAATCCGATATCGATTTCGCCTTATCTGTCCTTCCCACCGTTATTAATCGCGGCAGAGCGGCGGCCTCCAAATGAAGATAATCGCAGCGATGAGCGGTGGCGTTGACTCTGCAGTTGCAGCAGCGCGCGCAGTTGAAGCAGGACACGAAGTAATTGGTGTGCATTTAGCGCTTGCTTCAAACCCACAGAAGTATCGCTCCGGTGCGCGCGGGTGTTGCACCATTGAAGATTCACATGATGCTCGTCGCGCCGCAGATAAGATCGGTATTCCTTTCTATATCTGGGATATGGCTGAAGAATTTCATCAAGGCGTTGTTGAAAACTTCCTCGCTGAATATGCAGCGGGTCGCACACCTAACCCATGTCTACGTTGCAATGAGAAGATTAAATTTGCCGCAGTGCTAGATCGCGCAAAGGCGATGGGATTTGATGGCGTTGTTACTGGGCACTATGCGCGCACCCAAGAAGGTCCAATGGGCCGAACCCTGCACCGCGCAATTGATCCACTTAAAGATCAATCTTACGTTTTAGCAGTTTTAAACACCGAACAAATTAGCGGTGCGATATTTCCATTAGGCGATACTGAAAAAGTTGATATCCGCATTGAAGCCGAAGCACGTGGATTAGCAGTTGCGCAAAAGCCCGATAGCCACGATATTTGTTTTGTTCCTTCCGGTGATAACGCTGGCTGGTTACGCGATCGCTTAGGAAGTGAAATAGGTCCGATCGTTGATCAAACAGGTACCAAGATCGGCGAACATAAAGGCGCTTACACATACACAATCGGCCAACGCAAAGGTTTGGGACTTACCGTTCCAACTGCCGATGGTTCACCACGCTTTGTATTAAAGATCGAACCTGTTACAAATACTGTCGTTGTCGGATCTCGTGAAGAGTTAGCAGTTAGCCAATTGCAAGGCGAGAAAACTATTTGGTGCGGTCCAGCCATTGATGAGAAACCACTTCGCGGTTTTGTTCAGGTTCGCGCCCACGGTGCACCACTTGATTGCACTTATTACTATGCAGATGGCCGTTTAGTTGCAGATTTAGATAAGCCGCTACTTGGTATCGCCAATGGCCAAGCGATGGTTATTTACGATGGTGATCGCGTGGTGGGTTCAGCAACAATTTGCGAGAGCGCATGAGCAATCAAGCACGCCACCGCATCACCGAGTTAACGAACGAAATCCGCGATCACCAATTTAAATATTATGTTTTAGATTCTCCAACAATTACCGATGCGCAATTTGATGCGCTGCTAAAAGAGTTAGGGGCACTAGAAGCCAAACATCCTGAGCTCCTTGCGCCTGATTCACCGTCTCTAGGCGTTGGCGGAGGATTTGCGACAACCTTTGATCAACACGATCACATCGAAAAAATGATGAGCCTTGATAACGTATTTGATACTCAGGAGCTTGCCGCTTGGTTTGATCGCGTTGAAAAAGAGATCGGCGAAACTTCTTACCTGTGTGAGTTAAAGGTAGATGGCCTTGCGATCAACTTACTCTTTGAAGATGGCCAGCTAACCCGCGCACTAACTCGCGGCAATGGTGTTACTGGTGAAGATGTAACCCTTAACGTTAAAACTATTAAGGGTTTGCCACACGCGCTAAGCGGCAAGAAAGTGCCAACCCGTATTGAAGTCCGCGGTGAAGTCTTCTTCCCCCTTGCAGCCTTTCAAGAGTTAAATGATGGTTTAGAAGAATCCGGTAAATCACTCTTTGCCAATCCACGCAATGCGGCCGCAGGTTCACTTCGCCAGAAAGATCCACGCGTTACGGCATCGCGCCCGCTCAGCGTCGTTGTTCACGGAATCGGTGCGCGCGAGGGACTTGCCTTCACCGAACAATCTGCAGCCTATGAAACTTTAAAAGGCTTAGGTCTACCTACAAGTGAGCGTTTTAAAGTCTGCGGCTCGCGCGCTGAAGTTGAGAAATTCATTGAGTATTACAACGAACATCGCCACGATGTTGAACACGAGATTGATGGCGTGGTTATCAAAGTAGATTCAATTGCAGAACAAGAAAAACTTGGGTTTACATCTCGCGCACCGAAGTGGGCGATCGCTTACAAGTATCCGCCTGAAGAGGTCACCACAAAGTTATTAGATATCAAGGTCAGCGTTGGTCGCACAGGTCGCGTCACACCTTTTGCATATATGGAACCCGTCAAAGTCGCTGGTTCAACGGTTACTAATGCGACTTTGCATAACGCGCAAGAGATCGAACGCAAAGGTGTGTTGATTGGCGACGTTGTAATCATTCGTAAAGCCGGCGATGTCATACCTGAAGTCCTCGGCCCAGTTCTTGATAAGCGCACCGGAAAAGAGCGCGCCTTCGTAATGCCAACGCAATGCCCTGATTGCGGTTCTGCGTTGCGTGCGATCACCGAAGGCGATGTTGATATTCGCTGCCCGAATACCCAGAGCTGTCCAGCACAGTTACGTGAGCGCATTTACTACATCGGCTCACGTGCCGCGCTAGATATTGATGTGATGGGTTATGAAGCAGCAAACGCGCTATTAACCGATGCGATCATCGTTGATGAATCAGATCTATTTGGTTTAACAACAGAGAAGTTAATGCGCTCTGAATTCTTTACCAAGAAAGATGGCAGTGCAGGAAAGAATATTGAAAAGTTACTGGCCGCTCTGGAAGAGGCGAAGTCACGTCCACTTTGGCGGGTAATAGTTGCGCTATCTATTCGCCATGTTGGACCAACAGCTGCACAAGCTTTAGCAAATACCTTTGGCGATATGCACGCGATCGCTAAGGCAAATGCGCAAGAACTTGCTGACATTGATGGCGTCGGCGAAACAATTGCCCAGTCAATCATCGAATGGTTTGCCGTTGATTGGCACCGCGAAATTATTAAGAAATGGGAGAAGGCCGGAGTATTAATGCAGGCGCAAGCGGCTGCAGATCTTCCGCAAACTTTGGCAGGGCTTACCTTTGTTGTTACTGGCGGGCTAGAGAAATTCACACGCGATTCGATCGCCGAAACAATTACCGCCCACGGCGGAAAACCTGCAAGTTCGGTCTCTAAGAAAACAGATTATGTATTGGTCGGCACAGATCCCGGATCTAAGTTGGCCAAGGCCCAAGAACTCGGCGTCACCATCATCGATGAGGCGCGCTTTTTAGAATTACTAGACGGGCGGGGGTAGTCTGTACCCATGATTAACCAATCGGCTTTGACCAACCTGGCCTCTGAAACCGTACGCGAACTTCCTGCATCTCCTGTTGCTTTCGGCGTCGGCACATTTATCGTCTTTGTAGTCTTTCTCTATCTAGTACTTCGTCTAGATCAATAATTTTTCTCACTAGGGAAATTTCATTTGGCAAAGATCGCTATCTACGGCGGAACATTTGATCCTATTCATTTAGGTCACCTTCACGTAATAACCGAACTATTAACTCGCGAGATAGCAGATCGAATTCTTTTAGTTCCAGCAGGACAGCCCCGCTTGCGAGATCAAGAACCAGTTGCAGCAGGTTCAGATCGTCGCGCAATGTGCCAGGCAGCGTTAAAGGATTTAGCTCCTGAAATTGCTAGCCGCGTAGAAGTAAATCCAATTGAAATTCTGCGCTCCGGCCCGAGTTACAGCATCGATACCGTCTTCGCTGTTGCCCAGACTTATCCGGGAGATCAAATACTTTTGATTTTAGGCACAGATGCCTTTAGCAAGATCGCAGATTGGCATCGCAGCAAAGAATTACAGGATATGGTCGACTTCATTGTTATCGATCGCCCAGACTTTCCAGGTTCGCCGAATCTGGATATCAATGCGCTCAACGTATCTGCAACTGCGGTACGCGCTGGTGAGATAGAAAGTGTTTCACCGCAGGTAGCCGCTTATATAAAGGAGCACAACCTCTATGCCAGCAAGTAAGAGCGTTACAGAGTTAACTCAAGTTGCAGCCCGCGCTGCCGCTGAAAAATTTGGCACGGAGATGATCGCTATCGATCTTTCAGATCAGATGGTTCTCTCAGAAGTATTTCTCATTATTACCGGTGCAAATATCCGCCAAGTCGATGCCATTGCAGATGAGGTTGAAGAAAAACTCCGTTTGATTGGTGAGAAGCCGGCCCGCCGCGAAGGCACCGACGAATGGGTGTTGCTTGATTATTCAGATCTAGTTGTACATATCCAAAGTAGCGAACTGCGCCGTTATTACATGCTCGATCGCCTCTGGAATGATTGCCCAACAATTGAACTCGATGTCGTAAAGGAAACTGTGGCTGATGGCAGGTAAGAATAATCGCATTCTTCTCTGGCGCCATGGCCAGACTGATTGGAACGTTGTAAACCGTTTTCAGGGACACTCTGATATCGAGTTAAATAACGTTGGAATTTATCAAGCGCAGCTTGCCGCACCGATTATTGCAGGCATGGAGCCAACTGCAATTTTAAGTAGCGATTTGTCTCGTGCTCGCGTTACCGCATCAAAACTTGGCGAGATCGTAAATATGGAAGTGCTAGTTGACGAACGTTTACGTGAAACCAACGGGGGACACTGGGAAGGTAAGACCGGCGCTGAAAATCGCGCGGCAGATTTAGAAAATTTTGTGCGTTGGATCGATGGAAACGATAACCCTGCAGGAACTATTGGTGAGAGTCGGAGCCAAGTTGCAGCGCGTGCAAGTGCAGCAATCGATGAGTTCTTAGGCGATAAAGAGAATCAATTAATTGTTGTTGCAACACATGGCGGTACTGCGCGTTGTTTAATCGGTCATTATCTACATCTACCGATGGCGCATTGGGGAAAGATCGGCGGGCTTTCAAATGCGCGCTGGTCTATTTTGCAGACTAGCCCTAAGGGTTGGCACTTAGCCGAACATAACGCCGGCTCTATCTTGGAGCCGGTATTCGGTGAAGAATCTGGCGCTGATGTGCCAGATCACGTGCGCTAGAGTTACCCTCTCGTACAGCACGGGGATATGGCGCAGTTGGTAGCGCGCTTCCATGGCATGGAAGAGGTCAGGGGTTCGAATCCCCTTATCTCCACTCAAGTTATTTAAAATATTTAATTTAAATGAAAAGAATGGAAAGTAAATGTCTATCGTCACCACAATTCCACGTGGCTGGAACGCATCAGACATCGGTGATCTCACTGGCAAATCTTTCTTAATCACAGGTGGCACCAGCGGTATCGGGAAAGAGGCCGCGCTCGAACTTGCTCGCGCAGGTGCACACGTAACAATTACCGCACGTGATGCCGCCAAAGGTTCTGCAGTTGTCGCCGAGATCGCTAAAGAACGCGTTGACTTCAAGCTCCTTGATTTAGCAGACCTAGCATCGGTTAAAAAATTTGCTAAGGAATTTACCAAGCCAGTTGATGTGCTGATTCTTAACGCAGGCGTTATGGCGACACCGTTTTCGCTAACTAAAGATGGCTTTGAAATGCAGATGGGCACCAATCATTTGGGTCACTTTGCGCTAACTGGTTTACTGCGTGAAAAAGTTAGCGAAAGAATCGTTGCTGTTTCTTCACAGATGCATCGCGCTGCCCGCATCTCTGGAATATCTTCAGATGAGCTACGCAATCGCTCTCGCGGAATCGGCGCCTACAACCCTTGGTCGGCATATGCCTTAAGCAAACTTGCTAACTTACTTTTCATCCATGAATTCGAACGTCGCAGCAATCGCAATGGCTGGAATATCGAAGCAGTGGCTGCTCACCCAGGTTATGCCGCAACCAATTTAATTAGCGGAGCATCTGTACAAGATCGCGCTGGCGCACTTGCCAATGCGCTATTTGCGCAGAGCGCCGGACGTGGTGCGCTACCAACGCTCTGCGCCGCAACTTTTCCAGGGTTATATGGCGCCTCATATATCGGGCCTGATGGATTTATGGAGATGCGCGGTAATCCCAAACTCACCCGCGCCGCTGCAATTGCATATGATCAACAAATAGCTGCGCAATTATGGAGCGTTAGCGAAGAACTGACTGGCGTTACTTGGGGCTAAAGCCCGATAAACTAAGTTAATGACCACTTCACGCGATGAACAAACGCATGCTGCGTATGACTTCGCCTATGTGCAAGAGAAGTGGCTTCCAGTTTGGGACAAATTAGAGCCATTTAAATCAGGTCGCGCCGACGATAAGCGCCCTAAGAAATATGTCTTGGATATGTTTCCTTATCCCTCTGGTGATCTACATATGGGCCACGCTGAGGCATATGCACTCGGTGATGTGATTGCGCGTTACTGGATCCAAAAAGGTTTTAACGTCATGCACCCAATTGGTTGGGATGCCTTCGGTCTACCAGCTGAAAACGCAGCAATTAAGCGCAATGAAGATCCGCGCATCTGGACCTACGAAAATATTGCAACGCAGAAAGCATCGATGCGTCGTTACGCATGTTCTTTCGACTGGGATCGCGTCTTTAACACATGCGATCCTGAGTACTACAAATGGAACCAATGGTTATTTATCGAACTTCATAAACGCGGTCTTGCTTACCGTAAAGATAGCGCCGTTAACTGGTGTCCAGGATGTCAGACAGTTCTTGCCAACGAGCAAGTAGTCGCTGGCCTTTGCGAACGCTGTGACACAGCAGTAACCAAGAAGAAGTTAAATCAGTGGTATTTCAAGATCACTGATTACGCCGATCGCTTGCTCGATGATATGAAAGAGCTCGAAGGTAAGTGGCCAGATAAAGTCCTTACGATGCAGCGCAACTGGATCGGTCGCTCACAAGGTGCCAACGTTAACTTCGTTATCGAAGGCCGCACAGAACCTGTAACGATCTACACAACCCGCCCCGATACTTTGTACGGCGCAACCTTTATGGTCGTTGCTGTTGACTCTGAGCTCGCGGCAGAACTTGCTAGCGGCACACCTGCTGAAAGTGAATTTAAAACGTATCTTGAATCCGTAAAGGCGGCCTCGGATATCGATCGCCTGGCAACAGATCGCCCAAAGAGCGGTGTCTTCTTGCAGCGTTATGCGATCAACCCAGTAAATGGTGAGAAGTTACCGATCTGGGCATCAGATTATGTTTTAGCTGATTACGGAACCGGTGCGATCATGGCCGTTCCAGCACACGATCAACGCGACTTAGATTTTGCCCGCGCCATGAAACTTCCAGTGCGCGTTGTTGTGCAAAGCGATGAAGAAGATCCAAGCGTTTCAGGCGTTGCCACAACAGGCGATGGAAAGATGATTAATTCAGGTTCTTTAAATGGACTTAACAAAACAGACGCAATTACTGCAATCAATAAGCAGTTAGAGGCAGATGGACTTGGAAAATCAGCACGTAACTACCGTCTGCGCGATTGGCTTGTTTCGCGCCAGCGTTACTGGGGCACACCAATTCCAATCGTTCACTGTGAAAAGTGCGGCGAAATTCCGGTTCCAGCAGATCAACTGCCACTCACTCTTCCTGATGCTAAAGGTCTTGATCTAAAGCCGAAGGGTCAATCACCACTTGCTGCAGCAACTGATTGGGTTAATACCTCTTGTCCAAAGTGCGGCGCAGCAGCGCTTCGCGATACTGACACGATGGATACCTTCGTTGATTCTTCTTGGTACTTCCTGCGTTATCCATCTTCAACTAACCATAACGAACCATTCTCACGCGCCGATATCGATACCTGGTTGCCAGTTGATCAATATGTTGGTGGCGTAACCCATGCAATCTTGCACCTGCTTTATTCACGTTTCTTCACAAAAGTTTTGCATGACATCGGAATGCTTGGCTTTACCGAACCATTTACCCGCCTGCTAAATCAAGGCATGGTTGTTATGGATGGTTCTGCGATGTCGAAATCACGTGGCAACTTGGTTCGTCTCTCTGATGAACTCGAAAACCATGGCGTCGATGCGATCCGTTTATCAATGGTCTTCTCAGGTCCGCCTGAAGATGATGTTGATTGGGCCGATGTTTCACCATCTGGTTCGGTTAAATTCTTAAGTCGCGCTTGGCGTTTATCGGGCGATGTCACATCACAGCCGGGCGTTGACTTCGCATCTGGCAATATCGCACTTCGTAAAGCAACGCATAAAGCTTTGCACGATGCCGCATTCGCCGTTGAATCCTTCCGCTTTAACGTTGCCATCGCGCGCGTTATGGAGTTAGTAAATGCAACGCGTAAGGCGATTGATTCAGGTCCAGGAGCTGCAGATCCTGCAGTTCGTGAAGCAGTTGAAGCAATTGCGATCATGCTCTCACTTGTTGCTCCATTTACCGCTGAAGAAATGTGGGATCGCCTAGGCCATAAGCCAGCGATTGCAACTGCCGGATGGCCAGTTGTGGATGAAAAACTATTGGTTGCAGATGCGGTTGAAGCCGTTATCCAGATCAACGGCAAGATCAAAGAGCGCATCGAAGTTCCACCAACAATTACCGATGCCGAGATCGAAGCGTTAGCGCTAGCCCACCCAACAATTGCCGCTGAGTTAAATGGTGCAACGCCGAAGAAAGTTATCGCGCGCGCTCCAAAGATCGTAAATATCGTTCTTTAGATCGTTATTTAGCCACAACCTACTTATCTTCTTTTATCAACAAAGTTAAAGCCCTGCACAATCTGGGCCATGAATTCCATACTTGAAAACTTTCGCTCCTGGTGGAGCCATATCTCCTTCACCTCGCCCCAGAAACGCTCACTGCTCGCGCTTTCTGCAATTGTTGTTGCAACATCTGCCTTCTTTGTAGTCCGCGGCACCTCGCAAGAAATCGAAGTCGTTGCACCCGAATTAACTATGGTCGAAAGCGTTACGCAGGTAACCGTTGATGTCGCAGGCGCCGTTGTAAATCCCGGCGTTTATTCACTGCCAATTAATTCACGAGTAATTGATGCGATAAAGGCGGCCGGCGATACCGTTAAGGGCGCCGATGTTTCAGATATAAATCTGGCGCGCATCATCAAAGATGGCGAACAGGTTTATATATATCCACCGCAGAAAGGTGGCAGCGCTGCGCGCGTATCGCCACAGCGCGCCAAGGCGAAGCTAACCGGCCCAATTTCGCTAAATCGTGCCAGTGCAAAAGAGCTTGAATCACTTGATGGAATCGGCCCCGTACTTGCCGCGCGCATCGTTGCCTATCGAAAAATAAATGGACCGTTCTTAACAGTTGAAGATCTGCTTAAGGTCTCTGGGATAGGCACTGCAAAGTACGGGCAATTTAAAGAGAAGTTACGCGTCTAATTGATTACCGCGCCTTAGCTTTAGGAGGGGCGGTTTGGGTTGGTGCACTTACGCAAAGTTGGATGGCGCCGTGGCGAATTTCCCTCGGCGCCATCTGCTTTGTTTTGCTGGCGATTTCACAGAAGAAGCGCCGGGTAATCGTTCTGGTAATTGCGCTGACTTTGGGTTCAGTGGTTATGTCGATGCGCCAGCAGAGTCTGGAATCGAGCGCGGTTGCCAATTACTTTCAAAGCACCGTTGAAGTAAGGGCGCAAATAACTACCGATCCACAGCGCACTGCTAAGCGGGTAAGCGGACAGAACTTCTTGCCACCGAGTTATAGCTTTCTGGCATCGCTACGGCAGATTGATAGCGGTAGCGAAAAGTTCAATCTGCGAACACCGGTGCGGATTATTACTTCCGATAAGAGCGTGGTTGGCCTGCTTCCTGGTCAGTGGATTTCCTTGAGTGCCAGCGTCTTGGAAAGTAAAGAGGCGCGCACTGGTGCGCTCTTGATTGCACGCGGTTCGGTTACAGCAACTACCGAAGCAAGTTCATGGGCGAAATCTTTAGCGGCGATCCGTTTAGGACTTCGCAACGCAAGTGGTTCAGGAGATGGCGCATCGCTTATCCCCGGAATGGTTCTGGGGGATACCTCACTGCAGAGTGATCAATTCAAGAGCGATATGCGCAGATCTGGGTTAACGCATCTAGTCGCAGTAAGCGGTGCCAACTTTGCAATCGTTTCGGCATTTGTCTTATGGTGCATGCAATTTCTCTTTCGCAGTATGCGTTTTCGCATTATTGCCACTGCGATCGCGCTTATTTGTTTTATCGCACTGGTTCGTCCATCGCCATCGGTTCTGCGTGCTGCAGCAATGGCTGCGGTGTTACTTATCTCTTACGGAACCAGACGCGGTGCTGATTCATTGCCGGCGTTGGGATTTGCGATCGCACTGGTTGTTGTCGGTGATCCGTGGCAGGCGCGCGAACCAGGTTTTGCGCTCTCTGTTCTGGCAACTGCTGGTTTGCTGCTCTATGCACCGCGGGTTACCAATTTCTTCGCACGTGGTGTGCCGAAGTTATTGGCACAAGCTGCTGCGCCACCGATTGCAGCGATGGTCTTCTGCGCGCCTGTCATCGTTGCTTTATCTGGCTTTCTATCTCCCGCTTCGTTATTTGCAAATCTCTTTGCCGCACCTGCCGTCGCACCGATTACGATCACCGGCTTTATCGCAGCGCTGATTTCACCGCTCTTTCCGCAACTTTCTACCTTGCTAATTACCTGCATTAAACCTTTAGCGATCTGGATCGCCTGGGTTGCAGATTGGGCCGCCGGTTATCGCGTCTTAACTCTGCAGAAAGGATTGATTGGCTTTCTAGTTATTGCCGTTGTTATTGCGCTCTTCTTGCTTGCGCCAAAGCGGTTGGTAGCAACCGTTGTTATCTTGGTAGTGAGCCTTTCCTATCTGCAACGCTTTCCAGCAGGGGATTGGCAGGTTGCCAATTGCGATATCGGACAAGGCGATGGCGCCGCAATTAACTTGGGCGACCACCGCGCAATTGTTATTGATACTGGCCCCGATCCGGAAGCGATTGATCGTTGTTTAAAACAACTTGGTGTACGCGAGATTCCACTTTTGATAATTACCCATGGCCATGCCGATCACATCGCAGGTTGGCCAGGTGTAATCAAGGGGCGCAAGATTGACCTGACTTGGTATCAAAATGTAAAGCGTGGTGCACGTGCGCAATTGCAAAGCACACAAGGCCCAGTTGATATTGAAGTCTTATGGCCAGATTCCGGAATTTACGATCCTAATAACTCAAGTATCGCGGTACGTATTACAACTTCGGATTACACACTCTTTGCTGGTGGAGATATGGAGCCGTTATCGCAGAGTTTGATCGCATCAACTACAAGTGAAGTCGATATCTATAAAGTCTGCCATCACGGTTCGGCATATCAAGATGAGATCTTTACCAAGGCGCTCTCGCCACAAGTTGCGATGATTAGCGTTGGCGCGGGAAATAGTTATGGCCATCCGGCGCCTGCCACCCTTGAACTATTGGAGGCGACAGGCGCTAAAGTACTGCGTACCGACAGAGATGGCGCGATCGCAATTAGCGCCCGTAACCATCGCCTTAAGGTGCGAACCAGCAGATCAAAGTTAACCTTTCTCCGTTGGGAATGATTTTCTAAAAGAATTTAAGAAGAATTTAAGAGGAAAGGAGCCAAGCGATGAACGATTTCTATCTCATCCTTGGCTCTGAAGCAGCGCTGGCAGATCGCGCGCTCTCTAAAATTTCTGCACAGTTAAAAGAGGAGAAAGCGGAAGTCACCACCATCTCTGCTGCAGATGCGATTGTCGGAGATATCTCTGATGCACTTGCCCCTTCGCTATTTTCCGAACGCCGCGCGCTAATCATTAAAGATCTGCAAGATCTACCTGAAGAATCTCGCGATGAAATAACTCGTTATCTACCCGAACCAGATGCCACAACTACGGTGATCTTCATTCATAAGGGCGGCGTAAAGGGTAAGGCGCTCCTTGATGCGATTAAGAAAGTTAAGCCAGAGATAATTGCCTGCGAGCCGCTAAAGAAAGATGCCGAGAAAGAGCAATTTGTCAAAGAGTTATTCCTGGATTCTGGCCGCAAGGCATCACCTGGCGCAGTTGCCGCCCTTGTCGGCGCACTCGGTGGTGATATGCGCGAGCTACAACAAGCAGTTTCGCAGATCGCACTCGATGCACCTGCGGGAGTAATTGATGAAAAATACATCGATGAATTCCACCAAGGCCGCGTTGAGACAACTGGCTTTGATGTTGCTGATGCAACTATTGATGGCAACTTACCAACTGCCTTAATTTCACTGCGCAGCGCAATTGAAACTGGCACAGATCCAGTAATGGTTACATCTGCAATCGCTTCCGCACTTCGCAGCCTGGCAAAAGTTTCTGGTTCTGCCACTGGTGCTAAATCTTTCGAACTTGCCGGACAACTCGGTATGGCGCCCTGGCAGATTGATAAAGCCCGTCGCCAATTGCAAGGTTGGACGCCGCGCGCACTTTCCAAGGCGGTTCAAGCGATCGCTCTGGCAGATGCACAGGTAAAGGGAGCAGCGACAGATCCGATCTATGCCCTCGAAAAAGCCTTGGCCACGATTACCGCTGCTCGCGCTGCTAGATAACTCCCAGATAAGTCCTAAGTCAGGCGGGGATTTCAACCCAATTTGAGCCTGCGCCCCCTGCGCTGATAACCTACGCACCTGCCTGATTACCAAAAGGGTCATCAAAGCTTTCAACGTTCGGAGTAATACACGTGGCAAATATCAAGTCGCAGATCAAGCGCGTTAAGACCAATAACAAGGCGCAAGCTCGCAACAAGTCTGTCTCTTCATCTGTAAAGACCGCTGTTCGCAAATTCCGCGAAGCAGTCGTAAAGGGCGATGCAGCAACAACCACGACTGAACTCCGCGCCGCTTCAAAGGCTCTAGACGTTGCAGTAGCAAAGGGTGTTGTTCACCGTAACACTGCGGCAAATAAGAAGTCATCAATGGCTAAGGCAGCTGCCAAAGCCGGCGCTCGTTAATTTTCTTTCCACCAGAATTAAAGCCCAAGTTAAGTTAGAGGTCGCATAAGTGCCTGCAATTCCAATTGCCAAGGCTCCGCAACCGGCAGCGACAAACCCCGCGCAGATACGTAACTTCTGCATCATCGCCCATATCGATCACGGCAAATCAACGCTGGCAGATCGCATGCTCGGCATCACCGAAGTTGTAGAAGCTCGCAATATGCGCGCGCAATATCTAGATCGCATGGATATCGAACGCGAACGCGGCATCACCATTAAGTCGCAAGCAGTTCGTCTGCCATGGCGCAGCGGTATCGATGGCCAGGAATACATCCTAAATATGATCGATACTCCTGGGCACGTTGACTTTACCTACGAAGTTTCGCGCTCGCTCGCTGCATGCGAAGGCGCAGTGTTGCTCGTTGACTGCGCACAAGGAATCGAAGCGCAGACTCTTGCCAACCTTTATTTGGCGATGGAGAACAACCTAACGATTATTCCGGTTCTAAATAAGATCGATCTCCCAAATGCGCAGCCCGAAAAGTTTGCGGCAGAACTTGCTCGCTTAATCGGTTGCCAACCAGAAGATTGCTTACGCGTCTCTGGAAAAACTGGCGATGGCGTTGCCGACCTTCTAGATCAGATCGTTGCGCAGATTCCCGCACCAGTTGGCGATGCCAACGCACCTGCGCGCGCACTTATCTTCGACTCTGTATATGACTCATATCGCGGTGTGGTTACCTATGTTCGCGTTATCGATGGACGCCTTAATCCACGCGAACAGATTCAAATGTTCTCAACTGGCGTTCGACATGAAGCACTTGAAGTCGGCGTTATCTCACCAGAGCCACTACCCAGTAAAGGTTTAGGCGTTGGCGAAGTAGGTTATTTAATTACCGGTGTAAAAGATGTTCGACAGTCACGTGTTGGTGACACTGTCACTAACTATCAAAACCCAACAAAGACCGCACTTGCTGGTTATAAAGATCCGAAGCCAATGGTCTTCTCTGGTCTATTTCCACTAGATGGCGCAGATTTTCCTTTACTTCGCGATGCGCTAGATAAATTGCAGTTAAACGATGCAGCCCTTGTTTATGAACCAGAGAGCTCTGCAGCACTTGGCTTTGGTTTCCGCTGCGGTTTCCTCGGTCTTTTGCATATGGAGATCGTGCGCGAGCGTCTAGAGCGCGAATCCGGGATCAGTTTGATATCAACCGCCCCAAACGTGGTCTATCGCGTGATGCTAGAAGATGGCAAAGAATTTATCGTTACCAATCCGTCAGAATTTCCTGATGGCAAGATCAATTACGTCAAAGAACCGATCGTAAAGTGCACCATCCTTGCGCCATCTGAATACATCGGAACCATCATGGAGCTCTGCCAAGAACGTCGCGGCACGATGCAGGGGATGGATTACATCTCGGAAGATCGCGTGGAAATTCGCTACACCTTGCCACTTGCTGAAATTGTCTTCGATTTCTTCGATCAACTAAAGAGCCGCACCAAGGGTTATGCCTCACTTGATTATGAAGAACTCGGTGACGAAGAAGGCAATCTCGTTAAGGTCGATATCTTGCTCCAGGGCGAGGCAGTAGATGCCTTTAGCGCAATCGTTCACCGCGATAAGGCTTACTCATATGGCGTGATGATGACCGGCAAACTTCGCGAACTTATTCCGCGCCAACAGTTCGAAGTTCCTATTCAGGCTGCTATTGGTTCACGCATCATCGCGCGCGAGAGCATCCGCGCGATCCGTAAAGATGTTCTTGCTAAGTGTTACGGCGGAGATATTTCACGTAAGCGCAAACTTCTGGAAAAGCAGAAGGAAGGTAAGAAGCGCATGAAGATGGTGGGACGCGTTGAAGTTCCGCAAGAAGCCTTCGTTGCCGCCCTCGCCACAGATGCTGATATCGAAAAGATTAAAGCCGCGCGTAAGCAAGACTGATCGTGCTCTCATTCTACGTACATATCCCGTACTGCATTAAGCGCTGCGGATATTGCGACTTCAATACCTACACGCCTACTGAGCTACAGGATGGCGCAACCCTTGAGATCGTCTCTAACGATTACATCGATGCGGTTCTGCGTGAATTAGAGAGCGCACCTAAAGACCAAGTCCCAACAATTTTCTTCGGGGGAGGCACGCCTTCGCTATTGCCCGCCCATGATCTAGGTCGAGTAATCACCGCGATTAAGGCGCGCAATGGTTTAACTGCTGATTGCGAGATTACGCTTGAGGCAAATCCAGATTCGGTAACGCAAGAGAAGTTAGCTGCCTATCTCGCCGCAGGCTTCAACCGCATCTCATTCGGAATGCAATCTGCGCAACCTCATGTTCTAGCGGTGCTTGATCGAACCCACAATCCGGCCAATGTAAAGCGCGCAGTTGATATGGCGCGAGCTGCAGGTTTTCAAAGTATTAGCGTTGATTTGATTTATGGAACTCCTGGTGAATCACTGGAGGATTGGCGCAGCACCGTAACTGAGGCGCTCTCGCTGGATATCGATCACATCAGCGCTTATGCGTTGATTGTTGAGACAGGCACCAAACTTGCGGCGCAGATCAAACGTGGTGAGTTAACTATGCCAAATGATGATCTGATGGCAGATATGTATTTGTTGGTTGATCAGATGTGCAATGACGCAGGTTTGAATTGGTATGAACTATCTAACTGGGCAAAGCCTGGCAAAGAGTGCTTGCACAATATTGCTTATTGGAAGAGCGCTAATTGGTGGGGTCTTGGGCCAGGAGCGCATTCACATGTTGATCGCAAACGATTCTGGAACGTTAAACATCCAACTGCTTACAAACAGAAGTTATTTGCTGGTGAGTCACCAATTGCAGATTCAGAGGATTTAACTGCTGAACAATTGCGCGAAGAATCAATTATGTTGGCGATTCGTATGCGCACTGGTTTAGCGCTCTCGCTATTAACTGATGCCGCCAAAGAAAATTTAGAAGCCTATAAATCATCAGGCCATCTAGAGATAGTTGGCGATGCAATCCAGTTAACTGCACAAGGTCGGCTGATCGCTGACCGTTTAGTCCGAGAGGCGCTGGCCTAAGCGCCTGTAGTACCTTTAGCCCATGACTACTAGCGCAACGATCATCCTGGCATTTCTCGCCGTCGTATTTGTTATCTCTGGCCTTTCCAAAGCCAGCGGCAACGAGAAGGGGCTATCTGGCACCCGCGATGTAAATGTTAAAGATGGACTCGCGCGCGTAATCGGTTTCTTTGAAGCGCTATTGGCGCTTGGCCTAATCCTCGGCCTCAAGTGGAATTGGATGGCGTACTTCCCACTAGTTGGACTCTGGTTCTTTATGGCCGGTGCCATCTTTGTTCACTTCAAAGCAAATAAGGCGAAGACTGCTTTCCCTGCCTTCTTCCTCTTAACTTTAATTTCTATCGCGCTAGTTTTGATCTAGAGACTAATAAGAGAAAAGAACTATAGAAAAAGCTATGCAATCACAACGCCGACTCGAGATTTTGCGCGCCATCGTTGATGAGTACGTAGCTACCCAAGAACCCGTGGGTTCTAAGGCGATTGCCGATAAAACTTCTCTAGGGCTCTCGCCTGCAACAATCCGCAATGAGATGGCGGTTCTGGAAGATGAAGGGCTAATCACTCATCCGCATACATCGGCCGGACGTATTCCAACTGATCTTGGTTACCGAGTCTTCGTAGATAAGTTGGCAACGGTGAAGCCGATGTCATCTGCCGAACGCCGTGCGATTGAAACTTTTTTAGATGAAGCAAACAACTTGGATCAATTGATGAAGAGATCTGCAAAGTTGTTGGCAGATCTAACCAAGCAGGTTGCAGTAATTACCTATCCCATAACTGGCGAAGGCGCCGGTAGCGAAAAGATGACTATTTCTGGAACCGCCAACTTGGCGCGTTCTGGTGAAGATTTAGGAACATCTCTCTCACCAATTCTTGAAGCACTTGAAGAGCAAGTTGTTCTGCTTCGCTTACTTGGCGATGCCAATGACACCGTTAAGGTGCGAATCGGCGGCGAACAAAGTGAGAGCAATTTACGTCAAACATCCCTTGTCACAGTTGGTTATGGCGCAGCGGAGTCTCCAGTTGGAGCGCTCGGTATTCTTGGGCCAACGCGTATGGATTACGCAGGCTCGATGGCAGCAGTCTCTGCAGTTGCTCGTTATGTTGGGCGTTACATTACGGAAGGCCCACAATAAATGGCTGATCATTACCAAACACTTGGCGTTGATCGTGGGGCAAGTTCAGACGAAATTAAAAAGGCTTATCGCAAAATTGCGCGCGAACTGCATCCCGATGTAAATCCTGATCCTGCAGTACAAGATAAATTTAAAGAAGTAACTGCCGCCTATGAAGTTTTAAGTGATCCGCAGAAACGTCAGTCATATGACATGGGCGGTTCTGGTTTCGGTGGTGGATTTGGTGGCGGTGGATTTAGCGACATCATGGATGCCTTCTTCGGTGGCGGTGGAAACCGCGGACCACGTCCACGTATGCGCCAAGGACAAGATGCCTTAATCCGCGTTGAAGTTGATTTAAATGAAGCCTGCTTCGGAACTGAACGCGACATCTCGGTAGAAAGCGCAGTCGCCTGTACCAAGTGCAACGGACAGGGTTCTGCCGATGCTTCAGCACCTGCAATGTGTCAGGTATGTAAGGGTCGCGGCGAAACCCAACAAGTTCAGCGTTCCTTCTTAGGACAAGTTATGACTTCGCGTCCATGTTCTGCGTGTCAGGGCTTTGGCAGCGTAATTCAAAATCCTTGCCGTGAATGTGCTGGCGATGGCCGCGTACGCGCTCGTCAAAATATAAACGTCAAAATTCCCGCAGGTGTTGAAACCGGCAACCGTATTCAACTAGCCGGTCGTGGTGAAGTCGGAGCCGGTGGCGGACCTGCAGGAGATCTCTACGTTGAAATCGTTGAAGCAGAACACCCATTCTTAATTCGCGATGGCCACAACCTGCATTTAGCAATCGAAGTTTCATTTGCTGCAGCTTCTCTTGGTACCAAAGTTAAAGTTGAATGTTTAGATGGCGAGATCGAAGTAGAAGTTCGCGCCGGAACACAGAGCGGGGCAACGATCCCAGTTCGTGGCAAAGGTATGACCCGCCTGCGCGCTGCAACCCGTGGAGATTTAATTGTTCACGTGGAAGTGCAAACTCCACATAAGTTAAATCGTGAACAAGAAGAACTACTCCGTAAATTTGCTACAGCGCGTGGTGAAAAGCCTGGCGATGTAAAGATCAAGGGACTTGAGCAAGGATTCTTTAGCAAATTTAGAGATGCCTTCGGTCGCTAATGCTTAGCCTCTTCTTCGTCGCCGATCTTCCTACGATAGTAGGCAGTACTTACCAATTCGGGGGAGATGAAGCAGCGCACGCAATTCGCGTCCTGCGCACCCAAGTTGGAGATTCACTTGCCCTATCTAGTGGGCAAGGTGGCTGGTCGGTTGTAAAGGTGTTAACTGTTGGCAAGAAAGATATGACGGTGCAAGTCTTATCAACCGGATTTGAAGATAAGTTGTGTGTTGAACTACATGTCGCACAGGCGCTCACCAAGGGCGATCGCATCAAGGAATCTATTGAGTTAAATACTGCAGGCGGCGCTGATGTGATTCTGCTCTGGGCTGCGGCGCGTTCGATCGGCAAAGGTTCTCCAGATCTAATGCAGAAGTTAGCCACCACTGCGCGCGAGGCAAGTAAACAAACGCGTCGTAATCGAATTCCATTTGTGATGGGCGTATTAGATGCCGCAAAGATTGCCGCCGAAATTCCAAATTATGATCTGGTAATTGTTTTGCACGAAGGCGCACAACGTAAATTCACTGAAGTGATTAAACCGGGTTCGCAGAAAGTTCTAGTCATCATTGGTCCAGAAGGTGGGCTAACCGATGAAGAAGTCGCGCTCTTTACCAAAGCTGGTGCGCAAGTTGCGCTACTTGGTCGCCCAATTTTCCGTTCGGCTCATGCCGGAATGGCTGCGTTATCAGGCTTAAACGCAGCTTTGAGAATTTGGTAAAGGTATAGTCGCACTCATGGCACTTGATCCAAATTGCATCTTCTGCAAAATTATTGAGGGACAGATTCCAGCCGAGATTGTTTATCGCAGTGAGAACGTTGTTGCATTTAACGATTTAAATCCGCAGGCACCAACTCATGTGCTTTTGATTCCGACGGTGCATACTGAAAATGCGGCAGTTCTTGCCAAGATGTCACCAACGATTACCGCAGATCTTTTCACCGCAGCCGCCCATATCGCCGCCGAGCGCGAGCTAGATGGCTACCGCACCGTCTTTAATACCGGCGCAGATGCTGGGCAGACCGTCTTTCACGCTCATTTACATTTGCTGGGCGGGCGTGGGCTCGCTTGGCCACCCGGTTAAAAGTAGTATCAGCGATATATGGAACGCACTTTAATAACCGTCCCACCAGCGATTCCGATGGTCTCACTCATCGGAGCAAACGATGCCAACTTACGAGCGATCGAAGCGGCTTTCCCAAGCGTTAACATCACAGTTCGCAGTAACGAGATAACTCTGCGCGGACCACATATTGATTGCTTAGCAATTGAAAAGTTATTTGCTGAAATGACGCTGGTTATCCGCTCTGGTCAATCTTTAACAGTTGATGCCGTTGCGCGCAGTATTGCGATGCTCGGCCAAGAACCTGCGCAAAGCCCGGCCGAAGTCTTATCTTTAAATATTGTCTCTAACCGCGGTCGCACCATCAGACCAAAGACGGCAAATCAGAAACACTATGTTGATGCGATTGAAGATAACACCATCACCTTTGGAATTGGTCCTGCCGGTACCGGTAAGACTTATCTAGCAATGGCGAAAGCGGTTGCTGCCTTGCAAGCCAAGAAGGTAAATCGCATTGTGCTTACGCGCCCGGCAGTTGAAGCTGGCGAAAGTTTAGGATTTCTTCCTGGCACCTTAAGCGAAAAGATCGATCCGTATCTGCGCCCGCTCTTTGATGCGCTGCATGACATGATCGATGTTGATTCGATTCCACGCTTGATTCAGACCGGGGTTATCGAGGTAGCACCGCTTGCATACATGCGCGGTCGTACCTTAAATGATTCATTTATCATCTTAGATGAAGCGCAGAACACCACACCTGAGCAGATGAAGATGTTCTTAACCCGTTTAGGTTTTGGTTCCAAGATGGTTGTTACAGGCGATGTAACGCAGATCGATCTTCCAAATGGAGCAAAGTCAGGGCTTCGCGTCATCACCGATATCTTGCAAGATATTGATGACATCGCATTTATGGAGCTAACCGCAGAAGATGTGGTTCGCCACCGCTTGATCGGCGATATCGTCAAGGCTTACGAGAAATTTGATGCGGCAAAGGCTGCACCTCGTAATATCCGAAACTCCTAATTTAAAACCACTTATGACCATAGAAATCACCAACAAATCTGGCGAACTTGTGCCCACAGATCAAGTGCGCGCCCTGTTGACCCAGAGCCTGGTGCAGTTAAAGCTAAACCCAGAATGCGAAGTTAACTTAGTTTTTGTAGATGAAAACGAGATGACTGAACTACATATTAAATGGATGGATGAACCAGGTCCTACCGATGTTCTCTCATTTCCTATGGATATGCCGGCAGCGCCAGGCGATGCGGTGACGCTTGGAGATATTGTGATTGCGCCAACTGTGGCAGCGCACCAGGCAGCAACTGCCGGACACTCTGCCGAACACGAAATCTTTATCTTGGCCGCACACGGCTTGCTACATATCTTGGGTTATAACCATGCCAACAAGGAAGATGAAAAAGTTATGTTCGACCTACAAGAAGATCTAGTTAAGAACTGGCAGGCAAGTGCATGAATGCGGTAAATATCAGCGCCATCGTTGCTCTAATTGCATTTGCAGGTTTTTTGGCTGCATCTGAATCAGCGCTGACTTCTATCTCACGCGTCTTAATTGAAGAGCTTGAAAGCAAGCGTGGGGGACACCTTCTAAAGAAGTACTCACAACATCCTTCGCGCTATCTCAATGTTTTGCTGCTTGTCCGCAAGATCTGCGAATTCACCGCAGCCGCGCTTCTAGCAGTTGCGCTCTTGCGCGAATATTCATCTGCACAAGCGATGATCGCAACTGTTGTCATCATGGTTGTTCTCTCATACGTAGTCGTCGGCGTTGGTCCGCGCACACTGGGTCGCCAGCAACCACATAAATGGGCGCGCGCCGGAATCTCTGTCGCTTACTTCTTAGCCTTTATCTTGGGTCCAGTGACAAACCTGCTTATTGCAATCGGTAACGCGATAACACCAGGTAAGGGTTTTCGTGATGGCCCATTTACCAATGAAGCAGAGCTTCGCGATCTAGTAGATCAAGCGCACGAGCGTGGCTTAGTAGAATCAGATGAACACGAAATGATCAACTCTGTATTCGAACTCGGCGATACCTTGGTGCGCGAACTCATGGTTCACCGCACAGATATGGTCTGGATCGAAGGCGATAAGACTCTCCGCCAAGCGTTATCTCTGGCACTTCGCAGCGGTTATTCACGCGTTCCTGTAGTCGGTGAAAACCTCGACAAGATTGTTGGAATTGCATACGTTAAAGATTTAGCAAAGCGTGCACTCGATCACCATGAAGCAGAGACAACTGAAAAAGTTGAGCAGCATATGCGCCCTGCAGTGTTTGTTCCCGAGATCAAGATTGCGGCCGAGCTGCTAAAAGAGATGCAGCGCGATCAGATCCACTTGGCGATTGTGGTTGACGAGTACGGCGGTACCGCCGGAATCATCACGATCGAAGACATTATTGAAGAGATCGTCGGTGAGATCACCGATGAATTCGATGATGGCGATGAAGCATTTACTTGGATCAATGAAGATAAGGCGCGCGCGAAGGCAACGCTACATATTGAAGATCTAGCCGATGAGTTAAAGATCGAGATCGATAAAGAAGACTTTGAAGATGTCGACACTATTGGTGGCTTGATGGCGCAGAAGTTGGGGCGCGTTCCGATCGCGGGCAGCACGATTTCTATGCTGGGTTGGTCGATTACATCTGAGCGTCCAGTTGGTCGCCGTCGTAAAATAAGTTCGGTAATAATTGAGCGAGTTAAAAATGGCGAGGTTGATGAACATGAGTAATTCGGATTCAGCCAACCTCTTTGAAAATCCAGAAGATCAAAAGTTAGCAACTCTTGCTACATCAACTTTGGCACGCTCTGGTGCTAAACAAGCTGCCGCTCTGCGCGATTCAACAGGGCGTACCTATGTTGCAATAAATGTGGCATCACCTGAATTAACTCTCGATGCAGTTGAAGCGGTATTTGTTGTCGCCTTGGCATCACAGATTTCTGGAATTGAAGGCGTTGTCTATGCAGGTTTGCCCGATGCCAAAGTTGCGGTAATCAAGGAACACTCAGCGCAAGCAACGCTCTTTCATATCGATGCAAGTGGAAGTGTGACAAGGGCGTAAGATAGCCCAATGCGTATTGTTCGCTTCTCACCAGGTCCTGAATCAGGTTTAGGTACCGACCCGTTATTCGGCATCCTCGAAGATGACAATCAGATCAGCGTTATTTCAGGCGATCCGATCTATCACGGCGTTACCAAGACAGCGGCAAAGGTCGAGCTAACTAAGGTTCGCCTGCTTGCCCCAGTTATTCCGCGCAGCAAGATCGTTGCAGTTGGAAAGAACTATGCCGATCATGCAAAAGAGATGGGCTCGGAAGTTCCGAAAGAACCAATCATCTTCTTGAAACCAAATACTTCCGTAATCGGCCCCGGCGACACAATTGTCTGGCCCGCTATGGCGCCAACAATTGATTACGAAGCAGAACTAGCAGTTGTTATCGGTCGCGTCTGCAAAGATGTTCCAAAAGAGCGTGTGCACGAAGTCATTTACGGTTACACCTTGGCAAATGATGTTACTTGCCGCGAACTACAAAAGAGCGATGGTCAGTGGGCGCGCGCTAAAGGCTTTGATACCTTCTGCCCAATTGGTCCGTGGATTGAAACTGATTTTGTTCCAGGAACTCAACGCATCTTCTCTAAGGTAAATGATGAAATCCGCCAAGATGCAACCTTGGATCAGATGATCTTTAGCGTTGCCGATATCGTGGTCTTTGTTTCACAGGTCATGACCCTTTTGCCGGGCGATGTAATCATCACTGGAACCCCAGCAGGAATTGGACCGCTCATCGAACGTGGCAACGTCGTTGTCGGAATCGATGGACTTGGCCAACTAACAAATAAGGTGAGTGCAAAACCGTGAGTACTAATACAACTGCTAAAAAGGTAAAAGTACGTTTCGCACCTTCACCAACTGGCGACCTACACGTCGGAAATATCCGTACCGCCCTTTTTGATTGGGCTTACGCACGCCACACAGGTGGCACATTCTTATTCCGTATTGAAGATACCGATACAACTCGCGTTACCGATGAATACATCCAAGCAGCGATCGATACTCTGAAATGGCTCGGCTTGAATTGGGATGAGGGTCCAGAAGTCGGTGGCGAAAATGGCCCTTACTTACAATCGCAGCGTTTAGATATCTACGCACACTGGGCGCAGAAGTTTCTTGATCAGAAAGATGCTTACCACTGCTACTGCTCACCAGATGAGTTAGAGGCGGTACGCGAAGCACAACGCGCTGCAAATGTGGCACCTGGTTACAACGGCCACTGTCGCGAGCTAACTGCTGATCAAATCGCAGCGTATAAAGCACAGGGACGTGAAGCAGTTGTCCGTATGCGCATGCCTGATGGCTCAACCACATTTACCGACGAGATCCGTGGTGACGTCACTTTCGATCACAAATTCGTACCTGACTTCGTTCTAGTTCGCGCCGATGGTTCACCGCTCTACACGCTGGCTGTTGCCGTCGATGATGTTTTGATGAAGGTAACCCACGTACTGCGCGGAGAAGATCTACTTTCCTCAACCCCACGACAGATCCGCGTTTACCAGGCGATGGGCGTTGCTATTGAAGATTACCCAGTCTTTGCACACCTGCCATTCGTTATGGGCCAGGACAATGCCAAGCTGTCTAAGCGCAACGGTGAAGTTTCGATTGCTTGGTATCGCGAACAAGGTTATTTGCCAGAGGCGATCTGTAATTACTTAGCGCTGCTTGGTTGGTCACCTGGCGATGATCGCGAAAATGTCACGATGGCTGAACTCTGCGAACTCTTTACCATAGATAAGGTGCATTCATCACCTGCACGTTTTGACATGAAGAAGTTGGAAGCGATCAACGGCGACAAAATTCGTGCGCTAACCCTTGATGAATTCCTTAAGTGGTCGCTGCCATTCTTAAATAAGGCAAATGTGATCACCGGAAGCGATTCTGAGATCGCACTTGTTAAGCAGGCGCTGCCGCTTATTCAAGAGCGCATCGTTAAGTTGGATGAAGTTCCTGCGATGTTGCGCTTCTTATTTGTTAAGGATTTCAAAGTTGAGGAAGCATCGCTTTCAAAGGTTACCGATAGCGCATCAAAGGACGTGTTAAAGCGTTCACTTGCTGAGCTAACACCGCTTACAACTTGGAACCACGAGAGCATCGAAGCCGCACTTCGCACATCACTTATTGAAGAGATGGGGCTTAAGCCACGCATTGCATTCGGTGCAGTTCGTATCGCAACAACCGGCAGCACCATTTCACCACCGCTCTTTGAGTCGATGGAGTTGCTCGGAAAAGATGCGTCGCTGGCTCGAATTTCAGCGGCGATAGCGCTTTAATTTTTGGGGTATTCTTACCCCTGTTGTAATGGGGTATGGGGTAATTGGCAGCCCTGCTGATTCTGGTTCAGTAAGTCTAGGTTCGAGTCCTGGTACCCCAGCGCAGTACCCAAGCACCACCGCAATAAAGAGCAGTAAAAATGTACTAGGGCCCCGTCGTCTAGCGGCCTAGGACTCTGGCTTCTCAAGTCAGCTACGAGGGTTCGAATCCCTTCGGGGCTACAAAAGCAACAGAGCGCCAACTGGAGTTAACCTTCAGTAGGCGCTTTGTTCATTTTTTTGAAGTCTGTAATTCTTCTGCAAGCCTTTCACTCTACACGGGCCGTTCACAGGTTCTTCAATTCAATTAACCTGTTTGTTAATAATCAAAAGATTAGATCTCCTCGTTGTAACCCACAACTAACTAAATTCTAACGAGGAGAATTAAAGTGAATATTTCAAAAGCTAAGCGTGGGATTGCTGTTATTTCAGCTACTGCGTTTCTAGCAATTTCAGCGGCGCCCGCCAATGCGGCTGCACCTGTTTACATGGAGGCTGTTGCTACATCAGCAACACTCACTCCAATCACCTCAGCCGGCGACATGATCGGCACCTACCTAGTTCCGGGAATTCCTGACGGATTAGGTGTAATCAAGAACGGAAACTCACTTCGCATCATCACAAACCACGAATGGAGCGCAACTAACGCTGTTGCTGCAGGTCGTACAACAGCTGGCGGACTCGTCTCAGGTTCATTCTTGAGCGATATGACCTATGACATCGCATCAAGTAAGGTGACCAAGGCTGTTGATCTATTTAAAGATGTCGTTTGGTATGACTACGCATCCGGCAAGTACGGGCAGAACCCAGGCGCTCCTGCAAGTGCTGCAGTTAAGGATTCTTACGGAACCCTAAATCACTCTTACCTACTTAATCGTTTCTGCTCAGGTTCTCTAGCTCCAGCAGGATCATTTTTTGACAAGACATCTGGCTTTGGCGTTAACGATGCAGTGTTTCTTGCCGGAGAAGAAGGCGGAGATGAATCTCGCGCATTCGCTACAAACTTAACAACTGGTCAACTAGTTCAGCTTCCAGCTCTTGGGTTGGCTGCTTGGGAAAACGTCATCCCTGCGCCAACTAAGGGTAAGACAACTGTGCTTATGACCAACGAAGATGGCGCTGCGACAGATAGCCAGCAATGGATGTACGTCGGAACAAAGACCAAGACTGGTGCCTGGTATGAAAAAGCGGGCTTTACAAATGGAAAGTCATACGTTCTAGCAGCGGCTGCAGATGCAGTTGTAGCAAATGACAATGAAATCCGTGCAAAGTACGGAAAGAACACTCCTTTCCCAATCACATTCGCTGAAGTGAACACGAAGGCAAATGGTAAGGATCAGAATATCGAAGCCAACGCTAAGGGTATTGAACTCTCACGCGTTGAAGATGGTCACTTTGATCCAAATAAGCCAAATGATTACTACTTCGTAACAACTGAATCAAATAAGGATCCAAAGGCAACTGCTGCTAACCCAGCAACTCCAACAGTTTCACGTGATGGTGGAGCCCTATGGCGCATACGCTTCAAGGATGTTTCAAAGCCACTAAGCGGCGCAACTCTAGAGATGTTGCTTGATGGTTCAGAAGATATCTACATGTCAAAGCCAGATAACATTGCAGTAGATTCACTTGGAAACGTCCTAATCCAAGAAGATCCAGGCAACAATGCACACGTTGCACGTATCGTTTCTTACCGCATTAGCGATGGCAAGCTAGCAACAATTGCTCAATTCGACTCAAAGTACTTCGATTCAACTCGCCCTAACTACATCACTCAAGATGAAGAATCATCGGGAATTATCGACGTCAGCAATGAATTGCGTACTTCAAAGAACGATAAGGCTAGTTACTACATGTATGTAGCTCAGATCCACGCAACACCTGCAAAGGCTCGTCCAGATATGGCTGCAGATGATGCAACCCTGGCCAAGGCTGTTGAAGGTGGACAGTGGTACATCTTGAAGATTACGAACTGGACCGACGTCTACAAGTAATACTTTCTTGCGAGGGATAAGGAAAGAGGCCAGACGATCCTGGCCTCTTTTCTTTTGCTTACCAAGAGCTTGTGCCTAGGCCACCATCGAAGTCGTAAGTACTTCCGGTGGCCCAGGCATTTGCATCAGATAATAAAAATTCAGTAACACCGACTACTTCGATAGCTGTTGCATAGCGAGCCAGGGGAGTAGCAGCTTTCCAAGCAGCAACGCCTTCTGGCCAAGCTTGATCAATTCCGTCACGACCGATTAAACCTAAACGCAGTCCAAGTACACGCATTGGGGCATGTGCGCGAGATGCTGAACGAGTTAAGACATCTAGGGCTGCTTTACTTGCGCCATAAATTTCGTGGCCCGCGCGCGGATTTAGCGCTTCAACAGATGAGATATTCAAAACAACCTGCACACCTGACTTTGCTGCTTCATCGATAATCTCTTTAGGCGCATCAACGTTGATACGCATCATAAGTTCTATTTCAGAGCGCGATGCGGCAGCCGGATCGAGGATCGCTTGGTTAGCCGCATTATTGATTACATAATCTAACTTTCCCGCACGTGCGAGTGCTTCTTGTACAAGTGAATTTCCTGATTTAGTAACAGATAGATCTTCGGCAATGACATGTAAATTTGGACGGGCATGGATCTCGCCAGTATTTACTTGGGCGCAGACGGTGAAGCCAAGTTCTAGAAAGCGATCAACGTAGGAGCGCCCGATAAAGCCAGAGGCACCGGTGATTAGGATGCTGTTGCCAGCAAAGTTCATCGAAGTGGGTCCAGCGCTTTTACTCGATGATTTACCCGCTTAATCAAATCTGTTAGATCGATCTTGGTGCTGGTTCGGTTAGCAACTACTTGATCACCTGCCACCCAGACATCCGTGACATCGCCGCGGCCTGCTGCAAAGACCAAGAGCGCGTTGACATCATGCACTGGCGTTAAATGTGCGGCATGAAGATCAATGGCAATGAGATCTGCCTCTTTACCAATTTCGATACTTCCGACTCGGTCGGCTAGTCCTACCGCGTGCGCTGCTTCGATAGTTGCAGCGCGCACAATAGAAGTTAGATCAACATCGGCAGGGGATTGGCGCAGTGCAACAACATGGGCTGCCATACGCATAACCGAGAACATATCTAGATCATTAGATGAAGAACAAGAATCAGTGCCAAGGCCAACTTTGATGCCAGATTTACGCAGGTCATTAAAACGCGCAAGGCCTGAGCCAAGTTTTAAATTACTGCCTGGGCAATGGCCTACTGATGCGCCTTTACTTGCCGCAATCGCCATATCGGAATCTGATAAATGCACGCCGTGTCCGAAGATAGTTGGGACATCCAAGATTCCAGTATCGCGACAAACTTCGGTTGGAGTCTTGCCGTAACGAGTAGCCACATCGTCGTTCTCGGCTTGTGTTTCCGAGACATGTAAGTGAATACGTACGCCAAGTTCTTTAGCGATCGCAGCTACCTGCGTTAAGTTTTCTGGTGAATCTGTATATGTTGAATGCGGCATTAAATATGTCGGAATATATGGGCCACCGATTTCAGCAAGTACTGCCTTCCACTGATGTGCGCGTTCGATGCGTTGCTCCCATTGCAGACCATCTAGGCCTGGGAAATCAAAGAAGATCGGCCCTGCGATATGGCGCAGACCAACCCGCACTGCGCCACGATGTGTTGCGGCAGGATTTAAATACATATCCATTGTCGTTGTTGTGCCAGATAGCAAAGCTTCCAGCGCACCGAGTTCGGTACCTAGTTCGCAGGTTGCCTCATCCATGATCGCACCTTCAGCGGCCCAGACGCGTTCTAGAAAACCTTGCAGGTTTACGCCCTCTGCCCAACCGCGCAACAGCGACATTCCTAAATGGGTATGGCTATTAATAAAACCCGGAGCGATTAACTTGCCCGATGCGTCATATGTTTTTGCTGCAGCAGGTTTATCTGTGCCCATGTATGCGATCTTGCCGTCTTTGATACCGATCGAGATATTTTCTAATATCTCATCGCTACCGTTAGAGGTTACTGCGTACCGCGCATTGGTGATTAAGAGATCCATGGTCAATTTTTCCAACTAAGAAGCCAGGATTTTTATCGCACCATCAATGATTGTGATTACATTTCCCGCACAGCCCTTAATGACTTCACCGACGCCTTCGTGGCTAATCTCTTCCTTAGAAAGGCCTGCTGCTGGGTTGGCAACAGCTGCAATTGCTGCGTAACGAAGACCTGCCTCACGAGCCAAAGTTGCTTCAGGTACACCTGTCATTCCGACAACAGTTACACCCAACATCGCGCACATGCGGATTTCAGCCGGTGATTCAAAACGGGGACCGTTATAGACGGCGTAGATTCCACCTTCGTGCAATTTGATATCTGCTTTCTTCGCAGATTTTGCAAGCGCCGTTTGAATCTTCTTGTCATAGATATAGGTCATATCAATATGTTGAACGCCGCCTTCTTGGACACCATCAAAGAAGGTATCTGCGCGACCATGAGTGAAGTCGATGAAATCATCAACTAACTGCAATGCACCCGGCTTTAACTTCTTATCAACGCCGCCAACAACGTTTACGCCGATAACGAGTTCTGCGCCCCAGTTCTTTAGCGCTTGAATATTTGCGCGATAGTTAACTTGGCTAGGTGGCACGGTGTGGTTAACGCCATGGCGAGTTAAGAAAGCAACTTCTGCGCCATGCCATTTACCCGTTGTGATAACTGCCTGACCGTATGCGGTGTCGACAGTTGTAGGGGATTGGCCTTCGAGCGCTGGAAGGTTGTAGAAACCTGTGCCAGCGATGATTGCGATCTTCAATTTATTACTCCTTTAGACCGGCCATGAGACGGCCGATGTAGTTGCGATCTGCATCTTTGGAGTCAACGATCGCAACGATCTTTCCACCCGACATAACCGCGATGCGGTCTGAGAGGGAGAGAATTTCATCGAGTTCGGCAGATACCAAAAGTACGCCAGCGCCGTTATCGCGCGCTGAAATTAACTGGTTATGGATAAATTCGATTGAACCAACATCCACACCGCGAGTTGGCTGAGCTGCAACCAGAACAGGAAGTTCTTGGCTTAGCTCACGCGCCACAACAACTTTCTGCTTATTTCCACCAGAGAGTGAACTCGCTAGATTAAAGGCTGAAGGTGTGCGGATATCGAACTTCTCAACAAGTTGTTCGGCATTCTTAGCAACTTCGCCAAGGTTTCGAATCCAACCTTTAGCAAAAGGCGCTTGATCGAATTGGTTTAACACCAAGTTATCGGCGATCGAGTAATTAGCGACTAGACCATGCTTTTCACGATCTTCAGGTACATGTGAAATACCAGCTTCATGAACTGAATGTGGGGCCATATCTCTAGAAGCAACGCCGCTGATTAGAACTTCGCCTTCCTCGCGATGGCGCATACCGCAAATTGCTTCGACTAATTCGCGCTGACCATTTCCTTCCACGCCTGCAACACCAAGAATCTCGCCTTTATGAAGTACGAGATCTACTCCCTTAACTGACAAGATCTTGCGATCATCGCGAACTTGTAGCCCTTTAACTTCTAGAACAATTGCGCCGCGTTTGGCCTCAGTGCGATTGACCTGCAGAACAACAGAGCGCCCCACCATCATCTGCGCCAAGCCTGCTTCGTCGGTCTCTTTAGGAGTTGTTGTTCCGACTAGCTTTCCACCACGCAAAACGACTACGCGATCGGCAACAGCCATAACTTCGTGGAGTTTGTGGGTAATCAAGACAACGCCAACGCCTGATTTAGCGAGGTTACGAATAACACCTAATAGTTCATCAATCTCTTGTGGAGTTAGAACTGCAGTTGGCTCGTCGAGAATCAAAAGCTTTACATCTTTACGCAGCGCCTTAAGAATTTCCACGCGCTGCTGCATACCAACTGGAAGATCTTCGATTACCGCATCAGGATCTACTTCGAGGCCATAACGCTTTGATAGCGCGATGATTTCTGCGCGTGCTGCCTTCTGATTGATAAATAATCCGCGCTTTGGTTCATCTCCCAAGATCAAGTTTTCAGCAACAGTCATAACCGGTACCAACTGGAAGTGCTGGTGAACCATACCGACGCCACGTGAGATAACTCCTGCGGTATCGCCGAAGACGATTGGAGTGCCACCGATCTTGATCTCGCCAGAATCTGGCTTAATCAAACCAAATACTGCTTTGAGCAAAGTGGATTTTCCGGCGCCATTTTCGCCAAGCAGTGCAACAACTTCGCCAGCGTTAACAGTTAGCGAAACATTGTCGTTTGCAACAACTCCGGGATAGCGCTTGGTTACGCCAGTTACTTCAAGAAGAGCGCTCATTGTTACTGTCCCTTCTCATATGGTTGACCTTCTGCGGCAGGTGGTCGCACCTTGCCGGCAGAAATTGTTAAGACAACGATCGTTAAAACATATGGAAGTGCCGCGGTAAATTGAGAAGGAATATTCACAACCTGATCGATCATCAACTGGCTGGCATAAGCCTGAGTTAGCCCGAAGAAGAGCGCTGCTGCGAGTGCACCGAGTGGATTCCAGCGGCCGAAGATCATCAAGGCAAGTGCGGTGAAGCCCTTGCCGGCGATAAAGCCGCGTTCAAATGAACCAACTAGTTCGAGTGCCAGGTATGCGCCAGCAAGTGCACCGATCGCACCTGCGATCGTGACGTTGATGTAGCGCAGACGAGCTACTGAAACACCTGCAGTGTCAGCGCTAGATGGGTGTTCGCCAACTGCACGAGAGCGCAAGCCCCAAGGCGTGTGATAAATCCCCACATAGAGAATCAGAATTATCGCAAGACCTATGAAGGTAAGTGCTCCGTGGATAAAGAGAACTTGTCCAAAGAATGGAATCTTGGAAAGTAGTGGAATTTCAAATGATTGGAAGACCGAGGGAATTGTCTTTCCCTGAACGTAGAGAAATGAAGTCAGTCCAGTAGCCAAAATATTAATAATAGTTCCGGCGATAATCTGATCCATGCGCCAAGAAACTGCCATCAACGCCAAGATAAAGCCCATCAGCGCACCAACCATGAGAGCGGCGATGAGTCCGATGACGATGTTTTGAGTCAGATAAGAAACAAAGAAGGCGACGAATGCTGAGATAAGCATCGTTCCCTCAATACCAATATTTACGATACCGGTACGTTCGCACATGATTCCGACCATCGCTGCGAGTGCAAGGGGGAGTGCGAAAGCAGTACCTGTTGCGTAAACGGAAGTTGTTATATCTGCGTCACGAGAGTAGAAGAAAGCTGTCGCAGCAACTGCGAGCAAGATATAAATATTGCGCTTGGTGAGGTGTTTCATAATTAGTTACCCCATCCGCTAGTCATAGATTTATTCGAACTATTCTTAAAGAAGCGCGTAATTAGCGGCGCTGTTACAAAGAGCAGAATCAGCGCCATCAGGAGATCCACAATTTCTGGGGCAACGCCGGCATCAAATTGCATATTGGCAGCACCTGCTCGCATGCCACCAATCAAGATTGCGCCCGGGATAATTCCGATCGGATGAACGCGGCCCAGTAGTGCAATTGTGATTCCATCAAATCCCAAACCTAAGTTAAATGCTGGTGCGTAGCGATAAGTGATACCCAAAGTTTCGATTGCACCACCCAAGCCAGCAATCGCACCAGACACGACCATCGCTGAAACAACTGTGCGCTTCACCGAGATACCTGAATACCAAGCGGCATGGCGGTTGCGACCAACGGTTTCGATTCGGAAACCGCTGGTTGTGCGACCTAGAACCCACCAGATAAAGACGCCAAGGATTACTGCGATAAAGAATCCTGAAGGCAAGCTTCCAATGATTGGAAGCCTTGCACTTTCTGCAATCTCTGAAGTTCGCGTTAAGAATTGACCTGGCTCGCGCAATTTTCCTGATGCCAAATAATCAGCAATTGCCATCACAATACTGTTAAGCATGATCGTTGTAATAACTTCATGGACACCGCGGTAGGCCTTCAATAGACCTGAAATTGCGGCAACAATTGATCCGAAGAATGCGCCGATTATCAACGCAACTGGAATGTGAATATATCCAGGAAGACCATCAAAGGTAACGCCGGCCCAAGCAGCCGCAAGTGAGCCAGAGAGAAGTTGTCCTTGAGCGCCGATATTAAATAAGCCAGCGCGTAAACCAACTGCAACTGCGAGTCCGCTTAAGACAAGAGGAGTTGATTTGCCAAGCGTTGCTCCAATTCCTTCAATGGAACCAAAGGCGGTTTTAAAGAGTGACTTGTAAGCAACAACTGGATCGAGTCCTTGCAACTTTATTAATATTCCGCCAATAAAGAGCGCAATAAAAACTGCAATTATCGGAATCAACCAAGAGCCAACATCAAACTTTTTATCTGTCTTTTCCAGATCGGTTTTTATGGATTTCGTCTCGCTCATAATTGGCTATCTTATTGGTTTTTTGTAATAAAGAAAGAGGAAGGAAACTGTAAAGATGGCTGGAGAAATGAAAGAGCGGGTGTGCATTTGCACACCCGCTCTTTCAACTAACTCTCAGATTATTAATTAACCCTTGAAGCCAGTTGCAATTGAACCAGCAAGAACTGCTGTTGTTGTCTTCTTCAAACGTACCTTGACTGCTGCAGGAACTTTTGATTCCAAGTCGTGGTGTGGTGCAAGACCAACTTGACCTGTGTAGTTTCCGCCCTTGATTGTTCCGGCCTTAGCCTGACCAACAAGTGTTGCAACTCCAAGTACTAGCTTCTTCTCTGCAGAAGTGACGAGACATGACTTTGCTTCAGGAACTGTGTAGTACTGATCGATGTCAACACCGATGCAGAGCGCGCCAGCCTTTTGGGCTACCTTGCCGATAGCACCGTTACCAGTTGATCCACCTGCACCGAAGATAACGTCGTATCCCTGTGTAAGTAGCTGGTTAGCAGTTGTTGCGCCCCATGCTGGATCTGAGAAAGCGTTATCGCCAGCTGCGTGGTAAACAACAGTTGACTTGATCTTCTTGCTGCGCTGCTTAGCTGCGTATGCAATTCCGCCTTCGTATCCTTCACCGAACTTGCGAACAGGAAGTACTTCCTTCATACCGAATACTGCGCCGACCTTGTTGGTCTTTGTTAGGTATCCAGCGAGGTAACCGGCCAAGAAGCCAGCCTTATCTTCGTCGAAGATCAAACCTGTGTAGTTAGTTTCTGTTGATGCGTTGAACTGATCAACACCGATGAACTTGATCTTTGGATAAAGCTTTGCAGCAGCTGCTGAAGCATCACCCATCAAGAAGCCGACAGTTACGATTGCGTTGTAACCCTTGTCAGCGAAAAGTTTGATGTTCTTTGCGTAATCTTTTGAATCTGTAGTTTCGATGTACTTAGCGAAACCGCCGGCTTTCTTAGCGCCTGCTACAGCGCCTTCCCATGCTGCTTGGTTGAATGACTTGTCGTCAATCTTTCCAAGGTCAGTTACGAGACCAACGCAAAATTCGCCAGCCTTACCGCAATCTGCTTCTGTTGTTGCAGCATTTGCTGGAACAATGAAGCCAACTGTTGCAAGAGCGAGTGCAGCTGTAATGGCTGAAATTCTCTTAATCAAGTGGAGCTCCTTATATAGACGCGGTCGATTAGGGCAATCGACCTACAAAACGTTTGTGGGGTAAGAGTAACCGAGCCCAAGAAATGCGCTATTCACCCGCCGTTTTATGCACGTTAATCTTTATTACTTTTTGATTAACTTGAACCTTCAACTTGAGGTTTAGGTCCTATGATTTACGCATGAGATCAAAGAGATTGGCAGCATTCGCAGTGCTAGCGCTCTTATTCTCGGGTTCGCCCACCGCTGAGGCTTTATCTAAAGGCTCTTTCTACCTAGAGCTAAAGACTGGTTGCTATAGCGCCAATAAAGCGCCAACTAAATCAAGCCGCTGGACCGATACAAATTACAAAACTCTTTATCCAACCGGTTGCACTGACCCACATCATTACGAAGTCTTTTACATCGGCAAGATAAAGGCGAAAGATTTAAATTCTGATGCTGCAAAGAAAGAGGCGGGAATCGCTTGTGATAATGCCGCGATTGCCACGCTTACTGGACAGAAAGAGTTGCCACCGACTTTAACTTATGGATATTTCTTTCCAGATCCTGGAGCTGAAGAGAAGAAGTACGGCAAGAAGATCTTGTGCTTCTTTAGAGTTGCCGATCCCAAGAACGACAAGTTAACGCTTTCGATCAAACGCACTTTCCGCGAAGTCAGTTACGTTTAATTCCTCTCGCTCGCGCCCTTACCGAAGTATCTCTTCTGCGCTTTGCGCGCCTCTGAATAATGCGCGTATGCCTTCTGGGTGCTTTCCAAAGTAGAGACTGCAGGAATCGGAACTTCCCACCACGCTTCTCCACCCGGTGCATAAAGCAGCGGATCGCTATTTATATGGATCAGCGTTGCAGTTGGGTGCGCCTTAGCAACCTTCATCGCTGCAGATAGATCTGCAATGGCGTTAGGAGTTTCAGCGATGCGAATTACATTCATTCCGAGGCTCTCGGCATTTGTTGCAAGATCAACTGGCAAGACATCGCCGGTTTCGTGGTTATTGGCTTTCTTATCGCGGAAGCGGTACTTGGTACCAAAGCGTTGTGAGCCAATATCTTCAGAGAGATGGCCGATCGAAGCAAAGCCATGGTTCTGCACCAAGACGACAATAAATTTCAGGCCTTCTGCAACCGCGGTAACGAGTTCGGTATGCATCATTAAGTAAGAGCCATCACCCATCATCACAACTGGTGTACGTGATGAATCAGCGCGAGCGACACCTAAACCTGCAGCGATCTCATATCCCATACAAGAGAAGGCATATTCCATGTGATATCCAAGTGGATCACGTACGCGCCATAACTTATGGAGATCACCAGGAAGTGAACCGGCTGCACCAACCAGAACATCACGCGGATCGGTTGCCGCCTGTACTGCACCGATGATCTCGCTCTGGCTTGGCTTGGCTAACTTTTGATCAATAAAAGATGCATCAACAATTGCATTCCAGGTTGTCTTCTCTTCAGCAATCTTCTTGGCATATGCCGCATCTAGCGCATATCCATTTAGCTCTTGTAAAAGTTCAGTTAACGCCTCGCGCGCATCGGCAACAACCGGAATTGCGCTGCCATGCTTAAAGGCATCGAAGGCGGTTACGTTGATATTGATGAATTTAACATCTGGGTTTTGAAAGACGGTGCGTGATGCGGTTGTGAAATCGCTATATCGAGTGCCGATACCAATTACTAGGTCCGCATCTTTAGCTAGTCGGTTTGAGGTAGTTGTTCCTGTTGCGCCCACTGAACCGCACATTTGTGGGTGATCCCAATTAAGTGAACCCATTCCGGCTTGTGAAACACCAACTGGAATACCAGTTGCTTCCACGAACTTAGTGAGCGCTGCATGTGCATCGGAGTAGATAACTCCGCCACCAGCAACGATAAATGGACGCTTTGCGTTGCGAATCGCCTTTGCAGCAACTGCGCTGACACCCGCATCTGGGCGTGGACGGCGGATATGCCATTCGCGATCTGCCAAGAATTCTTCAGGAACCTCAATCGTTTCGGCCTGCACATCTTCTGGAAGACAGATAGTTACTGCACCTGTTTCGGCAGGATCGGTTAACACACGCATTGCGCCAAGCAGCGAACTAAAGATCTGCTCTGGACGGTTGATGCGATCGAAGAATTTAGATAGCGGCTTAAATGCATCATTAACCGACATTGTGAAGTCATATGGTTGTTCTAACTGCTGCAGAACAGGATCGGCAACGCGGTTAGCAAAGGTATCTGCCGGAAAGAGCAACACAGGTAAACGATTCGTCGTTGCAACTGCGGCACCTGTGAGCATATTTGTTGCTCCTGGCCCAACCGATGATGCGCAAGCAAAGGTAGAACGGCGACGAGTCATGCGGGCATAAGCCGATGATTCGTGAACCATTGCTTGTTCATTACGCGCCTGGTGATACGGCATTAAATCTGGATCAGTCGTTGATAACTGCTTTAGCGCTTGTCCGATACCAGCAACGTTGCCGTGTCCAAAGATTCCAAAGACACCCTGAATAGTTCGCTCGCGATGTGTGCCATCAACTGTGTATTGACGTGCCAAGAATTCGACGATTGCTTGACCGACGCTCATCTTACGAGTTGCCATTTGTAGCTCCCTTGATGTCTCTATTAAATAGTTCTAGATCAATTAGTTCTGTGGGAAGCCGAGGTTGATTCCACCATGGCTTGGATCTAACCAGCGGCTAGTAATCGCCTTGCCGCGAGTAAAGAAGTGAACGCCTTCTTCACCGTGCGCCTTAGTGTCACCAAATAACGATTGTTTCCAACCACCGAATGAGTAGTAAGCAACTGGCACAGGAATCGGAACGTTAATTCCGACCATGCCAACTTGAATCTCATTCTGGAAGCGACGCGCTGCGCCACCATCGTTGGTAAAGATCGCAGTTCCGTTGCCGAATGCACCGCTATTAATTAGCGCAACGCCTTCGTCGTATGTCTTTACGCGAACAATAGAAAGGACTGGACCGAAGATTTCATCCTTATAAACACTTGAAGTAGTTGGTACTTGGTCGATCAGGGTTGGTCCAAGCCAGAAACCTGCAGCCTCACCGTCGGCCTTTACGCCGCGACCATCAACAACAACCTTTGCACCATCTTTAACAGCGACATCAATGTATGAAGCGACCTTGTCACGGTGTTCTTTGGTAACAAGTGGACCCATATCGCAACCACGGCGACCATCACCGGTGCGAAGCTTGTCCATACGAGTAACAATCTTCTCGATTAGCGCATCTGCAACTGGCTCAACTGCAACGACAACTGAGATCGCCATGCAACGTTCTCCCGCAGAACCAAAGCCTGCGTTGATTGCTGAATCCGCAACGAGTTCAAGGTCGGCATCTGGCAGAACCAACATGTGGTTCTTTGCGCCACCTAGTGATTGCACACGCTTTCCAGCCTTCGCACATTCTTCGTAGATATAACGTGCAATTGGAGTTGAACCAACGAATGAAATTGATTCAACATCAGGGGAGTGCAGCAATCCATCTACTGATTCTTTATCGCCATTGAGAACGTTAAAGACGCCATCAGGCAGACCCGCTTCTTTCCAAAGCTTTGCAATCCAGATTGATGCAGTTGGATCTTTCTCAGATGGCTTCAATACAACTGTGTTACCGGCAGCGATTGCGATTGGGTAGAACCACATCGGAACCATCGCTGGGAAGTTAAATGGAGAGATGATGCCAACTACGCCAAGTGCCTGGCGAGTTGAATAAACATCCACACCTGTTGAAACGTTTTCAGAGTAATAACCCTTAATAAGTTGTGGCATTCCAACTGCAAACTCGACTACTTCTTGGCCACGGGTAATTTCACCGAGGGCATCAGATAAAACTTTTCCGTGCTCGCTAGTGATGATCTCGGCGAGCTCACCCTTTTTAGCATTTAGAAGTTCGCGGAATTTAAAGACGATCTGTTGACGCGCTGCGAGTGAAGTCTTTGACCAACCAGGAAATGCCTTCTTCGCAGATGCGATAGCAGCGTTGATCTCTGCCGCATTTGCCAGCGCAACGCGCTTTGTCTCAACACCTAAAGCAGGGTCATAGACAGGAGCTGTGCGTCCTGATGTGCTTGGTACTTCTTTATTATCAATCCAGTGGCCAACAGTTGTAGTCATAGCCTCATCCTATGACGGCAACCCCAGATTTATAAACGGTCCGAATCTTGATACTGGCCACATCGTGCGGCGCGATTGCCAGCGGGTTCTGCTCCAGAATCATCAAATCCGCCTGCATCCCGACAGCGATCTCACCGAAGCGCTTTTCATTAAAGCCTTGGTAGGCAACGCCTGCGGTGTAGAAAGACAGACTCTCTTCAATCGTTATCGCCTCGTGTGCGCTCCAACCTTCAGCCGGCCATTTATCAGGCGACTGGCGATGGGTTGGAACAGCCAGCGCCAATAAAGGAATGTATGAGGTAACTGGCCAATCGCTTCCGTAACTCATACGCGCACCACTTTTGATCATCGACTTCAGTTGATATTGACGATTATTTCGCTCATCACCAATGCGCGGTGCAATAAGTTCTTTATTCATCGGATCTAGATAAGTCCACAAAGGTTGATAATTTGCGATCACGCCAAGAGATGCAAAACGTGGCAGATCTGCTTCATCAATTAACTGCGCATGTGTAATTACCGGACGGCGATCCCACTTGGGATTTACTGCAACCATCTTTTCAATCGTATCTAACGACTGACGCACCGCAGCATCGCCGATGGCGTGCATATGTAATTGAAAACCTAGCGAATCAAATAGAACAGCGGCATCCAAGATTTCGTCATCGTTCCAGATCAATAGACCCTTTGATGTTGGATCATCTAAATATGGAGATAACAAAGCAGCAGTGCCGGCAGATAAAGCACCATCGCCAATAATCTTTATCGTCTTACATGCCAACTTCGACTTTGGACCAAGTGCCTTAACTTGTTCGCGAATCTGCCCGAAGTAGTTGACGTTATCTCGCCATGAATCAGGCTGTGCCAACAGATATAGGTCCATATCAATCTTTAGCGCACCACTTTTATCAGCGGCCATATATGCCTCTGCCATACCCTCGCGAACCCACGCATCAACGGATGCGGTTACTCCACTTTCTAAGTAGCGCTGCGATGACCAAGCAATTGCTGCCACATCATCTTCCAGCGTGCGCTCTGGCGCATGTTTCATAATCAAATCCATGGCAGATGGCTCGCGAAGTGTGCCGCGTGCTGATCCATCAGGGTTGCGGGCAATCGTTCCGCCATCAGGATCAACGGTTGCAACGGTGATTCCAGCAATCTCAATAGCTTTGCTATTTACCCAAATCGTATGGTGATCAACTGCCTGCAATACAACAGGACGATCGCTAACAACTTCATCTAACCAAGTTGCTAAGAAGTCTCCACCGTTAACAGCGGCAGCTTCATAAGCGCCGCCAATAATCCACGGCGTATTTGGATTGGCATCTGCAAACCTTTTTACTTCGGCAACCATTTCAGCAACAGTCTGCAGACCATTTACCAGCGGTCCTTGCGCTTCGCGTCCACCAAATAACGGATGCGCATGTCCATCCATAAATGCTGGTGCCATAAATGCGCCTGCTAAATCGACAACGTTATCTCCAGGTTGAGCTGCACCATTTACCTCAACGATCTTCTCGCCATCGATGCGCACAGAGTCTGCAACACAACCGATGCCACACCAGATAGTGCCGCCGCTAAAGAAAGTTGCCACTTGTGCTCCCGCCCTAGTTTCTAGAAAACTCTAGAAAAGAATTGGCGCAAGTCTAGGGGTTACTTCTTTTTATATCCCGCCGGGCACTTAGGACTAACTGCCGTTACCTTCTTAGTGGTCTTTCCCTTTACGCAAGAGATTGTGATCTTCTTAGAGGCGACCGGCGCCACAACCTTCTCCTGAGAAAGCTTTACGTTGATAGTTGGCGCAGAGAATGTAAATCCCTTAGCAGAGAGATAGAGCCATCCGTTCTTCTCGTTAACGATAGTGGTGGCAACTTTCTTCTCACCTTCATCGGAGGTAATTGAAATCTCTGCCTTGATCGGAGCGCTTGAGAAACCATAGAGACAACGCGCAATATCGCTACGCATCGACAAGTCGTAACTTCCGGAGGCGAGAGAGCCATTTGCTTCATAATGCGGTGAAGCAACTTTATAGGTGAGCGATTGCGATTCTTTATCAAATGTCGGAGGACCAGGTAGATAAGTAAGGGCATTGGTTGTTACAAGACCTGCAACGTTTCCTGTGTTATCTGAACATTTCTGAACATCACTGGAATTCTGGCCGTAATTCATTGCTTTAAAGGCCCAAGTTGTGTTTGTCGATGTTGCCTTATCTTTATATGCGGGGGCAAAGGCCGCAGCTAAATCAACCATTACAGCTGAAGAGGAACCGTCGTTGATGCGTGCTTCTCTTATTCCATCCCCGCTCTTTCCGAAGTATCTATCAGTAAAAACAATGTCTCGAACTTTCTGTGGAATCTCTGCATTAGGAACAGAGAAGTTCAACGTTGGAACACGTACTGGTTCGGCTTCGACTGAAATTTCCTGTCCAGTTTTCCAATTCTTAATCGTTACATCAGGCAGTGCCAAACGTCCGTGGTACCAACCAGATAACTTTGTTCCCATGCGCAGCGAAACACCAAAGCGATAGCCCGCTGGAAATTCACGAACGGCTTCACAGACATTTACATCAGTTCCGACACAACGCGAACCGTCTGGCAAATACCAATTTCCAGTATCGCCCCAGTTAACCCAAGAAGCACGAGCGGTGCCGTTATCACGCGGCTGAATCAATCTATATTGCCCAGGAATTTCTTCGACAGGCGATATTCCAGTCTTTAGCTCGCTAAGGAAAATCTTTCGTGCACTAATTGGCTCACCAACTTTCTTCTCTGGTTGAGCAAGCATAAATTGAGATGATACAAAGTATGTATCTTTACCTGCGCTATTGATGACGCCAGGTATTTGCCACAGCGCACCTTGCCCTGTTCCATCCGGCAAATTGATCGCAACATTTTCTTTAAATGTAAATTTCCCGTAATCCAGTGGAACAGATTTAACTAATTTTCCAGGAATCTTTTTTCCGGCCGAGTCAACCGCCCAAACATCAGCGATACATGCAACGCTTGATGCATCGGTACAAACAGTGAGATTTACATATCCGATAATTCCAGCCGCATCAGTGCAAATCTTGTCCTCGAGATCATCGCAACGAAGCCAAGTTTCCTGCGAATCCAAGTTGCCTTTACCGAAGACAACATTTGGTGAGCGACCAAACTCCAACCCATCTTCGATTAGCAGTCCGAGTAGAGGAATATCTGGAGCGAACTTCATTCCGGCGTTAGCCGTATTGGCCTGAACCAACGAACCCAACAAAAGCGCAGCAACTAGAGCTGCTCCATATTTACGGACTGACTTCACGTAAAACCCCATTCGCAACTGACCGATACAGCCTAGTTAGGCCTATATATCTGCCGTCAATTACCCCCGCGATTTATGCAGGGCTATTCCAGTTCCTTGGGCGCCTGCATCGTAAGCGGTGGGATCGCAGGCTTATCTTCCTCGAGTTCCTTCATATTCTTATCTATCTCCTGGATTACCCGATCGATGCCGTACTCGGCGGCAATCAGGGCGCAGGATAAGAAGCGGTTAAATTCGCGGCCATCGCGGGCGCCAAATAACACCCCCGAAGTCTTCTGGCGATTGCTGACGTGGAAGATGTAATCGGTTTCATCGGCACTTGCCGCAGCACCGTTCCACTTTGAGAAGGCCCACTCTTTGGTATTAAACATTCCGTTAAACAAAACGCGCTGGGTCGTTAGCAGAACATCGCCGACTTCAGCATATTTCTGAATCGGATCGCCTGAAACATAAGTACCGCGCGTTGCGCCAACGCGATAACGAATACCGGCAACCACCGGAATGCTTAGCCCTTGGCTAGAGCCTTGAAAACTTCCGGCGCCTCGACCTGCTTCGTGGAATTGACCTTGCGCTGTCCAGAGAACTATTTCGCCAGCCTTTTGAATCGTCTGATTAACAACAACATCTTCACCTTTAGCCGCCAATAGAAATGCATCGCGCGCCTTCTGAAAGATTTCAATATCGCTCTGCCAATCGGTTAACTCGGCATCGTAAACTTCCATCGCGCCTTTATATGCGCGCTTAGCTTTCCAATTAGCGATAAATCCCATGGCCTAATTCTGCCCAACTAGCGCCGGTTTGTCCGAACTTTCATCAACTAACTTCCATTTAATTGCTAGACGGATAGCAAAACCTTTAAACCACCGCGGAGCCCAGATCTTACGTGGCTTTGAAAAGTAGAGGATCAGGAGAGCAGGAAAGAGAATCATTAAGAAATCTGAAAATGGCGATGTCAGCCCTTCCCAGAATGGATATGAAGTCGGCGGGTTATCAGCCAATTTTGGGGGAGTTTTATCAAAAACAACGCTCCAGTCCATTAGCGCGTGCACCAACACTGGAACCCAAATGCTGCGCGTTGCAATCATGATCGCGCACATCAAGAAACCAAAACAGAAAGCGCTCATCACATGCCAATAGGCCAACCATGGATCCCAGTCACTGCCCGTGTAGAGATTTAAATGCATGAGCCCGAAGAAGAGCGATGAAACAAATATCGCTGCCTTATGGCTCCGCCTCTTTAACACGCCATATATAAAGCCACGAGCAACGATTTCTTCACCGAAACCTATAGAGAGCAAGAAGATAATCCCGGGCACCGCAACTTTCCACGGTTTCATCACGTTATCTTCATTAGAGATAACTGAAATCAAGATCGCAGCAGAGAGAGCCATGGCAAAGATTGAACCAGGTGAAATACGAGGCAATCCAAAGTATTCAAGCGTTGGCAAATTAAATCGCTTAATGAAAAAGAGAAATACCAAACCCATCACAACGAAAGCCGCGATATTGCTGGCGCTTCCAGACGGATCCATAAATGGAACGCGCACATATCGCAGCAACAAAATTGCAAAGAACGAGAACCCCGCTAAGGAGAACCCGATCTGTAATCGCTTCATACCTGCAAAGCTAGCGAGCCCCACTGACAAACGTGGTTCATATCTATCCACAGCAAAGTAAAAAACCTAAGTCAGCAAACTTCTACTGACTTAGGTTCCGTCCTGCGTACCGCTGTAGCTCATTGGATAGAGCATCCCACTAACTACGGGAATGGTAGCGGGTTCGAACCCCGCCAGCGGTACGCACACCTAATGGCCACGCCGTAGTAAAGCGTGGCCATTAGTATTTTCTAACGCAGAGTAACTATTTACTTAGCAACCAAAGACCCAATACTTTTGGCTATGAAACTTCGCGCAGTAGCCGTGGCCTTAGCCCTCTGCGCATCTACCTTTACTCAACCTGCCAACGCTGGATTAAACGCAGAAATTGATCTCTCCAATCCGCGAATTGTTCCGATCTATGGCTCTGATTCGCCGACACCTCCCAATATTGGTGATCAGGCTTCTTACTCGGGCTTTCTTTATTCATCACGAATAGTTTTCTCGGCCGCTCATTCTGAATATCAATTCGATCAGCAAGGAAACAAGATCCTATTCGGTTCCAAGTATTTATTTGTTGGTCTGCCTAATTCGACAGCAGGAGACTATAAGGGTGCTGTAAAAGTAGAATTGAGATTAGTCGCAAAAAACTACAGATCTAAAAATGGCAATCTCGATGATTTTGCGATCTATGTTCTCGAGAAAGATTTAATTCCAGCGGATCCAGTCAGGCTGTTAACCCTAGAGCTTGAAGCTGAAATTCGTGAATCCAAGACGCCAATAAAGATGCATGGTTATGGAGAATATATAGATCGCTGCGATGTCAACGAAAAACTGCCGTGTACATCTAAGTACCAAAAAACCTTTCAGCCCAGATCTTTAACTACCATTTTGCGAACTCTTAAAGAGGCCGAAGCGATTGTTGGTTATGAGCGCCAACAATTACAAAATCATCTAGTAATGAACAATGGAAAAGCAGGATTCGGGTGCAGTGGTGATTCAGGAGGCTCCATCACATCAACTTACAAAAATGAGTTGATTTACATGGCTACAACGCCAAACGGCATGAATGCCTATTCATGCGGAGCGGCCGGAGATCACGACGGCAAAGGGGGAATCAACTACGCATCTCCTGTTTACAAGCACCTTGATATTTTGAAGGAAGCCGAAGATTACGTCGCTGCAGCGCTAGCCAAAGAGGCGGAAGCAAAAGCCGCACTCGTTAAAAAGAAATCAACGATCACCTGCGTTAAAGGCAAGACTTCAAAGAAGGTAACTGCCGTTTCACCCAAGTGCCCAACTGGCTTTAAATTAAAGAGGTTATAAAAGGTAACCTTTTGCCACCTCGTCTGGTAGGCTGAACCCGTTGAATTAAAGGAGGCCGCCTTGGCACAAACTGTAAAACTCTCCGATGAACTCGTAGAAGATGCCAAGCGCATCGCCGCCGTTGAACACCGTTCCGTTCCGCGCCAGATTGAGTTCTATTTCCGTATGGCGCTGATCGCAGAAGAAAACCCTGATCTTTCATTTTCGTTGATCAGAGAGATTATGAAAGCCGACGCCGAGGAAGCAACTGAGGAATACACCTTCGGCTGATGAAGATTAGCTATGGTGCTCAGTTCGCTCGTTCTCTAAATCGCCTTCATAAGAATCAAAAACGCGCCCTAGATAAAGCGGTCATGGCGATCGCAGCAAACCCAAAACTCGGCGATGCCAAAATCGGCGACCTCACCGGCGTCAGCGTTTACAAATTCAAGGCTAATCAAACTCAATGGCTTCTTGCCTACCGCATAGTCTCCCGCCAAGAAATTACATTGTTGGTTTTCGGCCCACATGAAAACTTTTATCGCGATTTAAAAAAATCCGATCAATAGCCAATTTATAGATTTACCGAATACGATCCGATTATGACAATTTCACTTCAGCGCGCACTCGAACATATGGCTTGGGCCAATCAAGAGATCTACAAGTTAATTGCCGAGCTACCCGATGAAGCGCTCGATGCCTATGCAACTGACCCAGAATTTCCGGTCCGCGAAATCCTGCGCCACATCGCATCATCATCCGGCAGTTACGCATCGCGCCTCGAAGAGACAGCCCCCGTCGTACTAGAGCAGCCAAAGAACATGGCCGAACTCCGCGAGCTCTCAAAAATTCTTGCAGTAAATGATGCTCGCCTTTTGAAACTTGTTGATCTCGAAGATAAAACAATTTCAATAACTCGCGATGGCGAAACCACACATTGGTTACGCTCGACAATCATCACTCAAGCGGTGCACCACTCAATCGAACACCGCGCTCACGCAGTTTCTGCACTAGAAGCCCGCGGCTACAAAAAAGTTGATCTAGACGTATTCGACGTCTGGGGCTTTGAACTCAGCCTGCGCTAGCGAGTCTGTGAAGCGCAGAACGGGCAAACGCTCTTAACTATTGCTACCTTTGTCCTCATGTTCAGGGCCAAAGCCGTAGCCGCCAAGTACAGCGGTGCGTTAGCAATATCGCTAGCTCTCTTTTCGGCCGGCTTTGTCATGGTCCACGCTTGCCACACAGATCAAACCTCTCATGAAAGCGTGAGCGGCCACCATCAGGCTGATGAGGCTGCCTCAACTATTTTTACTAGCGATAATTCATTAGTAGCGAAGGTGTGTTCAGCTACATTCTTTTTTGTCTTGATATTTGGCCGTAAAGTTAAATTAAAGAAAATTAACCGATTACGCCTTGAACTAGTATCACAAGCGACATTCCGAGTGGCCTCGTTACGAAGCCCACCAAATTTGAAGTATGCATTATCTATTTCTCAATTAGGAGTTATTCGAATCTAATCCAACCTCGTTAAAACTTACCTGTTTACCTAACGAGCAAAGGATTATTTATGTTGAAAAAAGTTGTTGTTGCATTCTTATTTACCATCTCGCTATTGCCCGCTAACCCTGCGGTAGCGAGTTCTCACGCCAAGTCGCTTAGCAATCTCAGTGGTACCGACATCATGTTCGCGCAAATGATGATTCCTCACCACCAACAAGCCGTCGACATGTCGAAATTTGCCCTGAAAAATAGCTCCAATAAGGCGATCAGGTCCCTTGCCACTGCCATCGTATCCAGTCAGGGTAAAGAGATAGCCCAGATGAAATTTTGGTTAAGCGCCACTAAATCATCGGCAACGATGGGTCACCACATGGATATGAACGGGATGATTTCTGATAAGCAGATGAAGGCTCTCGGTGGCTTAAAAGGAGCAAAGTTCGATAAGGCGTTCATTACCGCCATGATTGAGCACCATCAAGGCGCTCTTGAAATGGTAGTCATGCTGGAAACATCAAAGAACTCCGAAGCCAAAAAATTGGCCAAGGATATTCTCCGCGTCCAAAAATCCGAGATCGCCACCATGAAGAAACTTTTAGCGACATTCGCTTAAAGCGGATTTACAATGATGCGCGCATTACTTACTTTGGCGATATTTCTTACTTCTTTAATCGCTTCCCCTATGGCGGTTGCCGCTCCTTCGGTGGCCTCGGTTCAGCGAGATGTTGACCGCTTAAGGACCTTGGCTGCCGAAAAGTACGAAGCAGCCAACGAAGCCAATATCCGAATTAAGCAACTTGAAAGAGAGAGCGTCACTCTTATTGCAAAAGAGGCGATACTGAAAGAGAAGTTGAATGCTTCTAGCGAAATTCTCGCGCGCATCGCTATAGCAAATTTTCAAGGTCACGGTTTTGGAAAAACTATCGACTTAATGTTTTCGGCTGATCCCACTCAGTATTTATCTGATGCTTCAGTATTGGACATAATTACTCGTGGTTATTCTCAGGAGCTGCAAGAGTTCAAGAGAAATAAACAAAAGGTGGAAGCTTCGCGATATGTGGTTTCCGACAAGACCGCACTTTTAAAGCGGGAGAAATTGCGCCTGAACAAAGAAGTTGCATCTGCTAAATCTGCATTGGCAAAAGCTGAAAAATTATTGAAATCGCTAAAGAAGGAAGATCGGGAAAAGCTCGCTCAGCAAGAGGCAGAACGTGAAAATAAAATACTCAGCGATTCAAAGAGATTTGCCGCCAATTATGCAGGTGATAATTCACGTGGATCTATCGCTCTCAAATACGCACTGAAACAAATTGGTGACATCTATGTTTGGGCAGCGGCCGGCCCAACACGTTGGGATTGCAGTGGATTGACCATGCGGGCGTATCAGACCGCAGGTGTCTCTCTACCGCATTCATCGCGAATCCAAGTTAAGTATGGAAAATCTATTTCCTATAACTCTCTCAAACCCGGAGATTTACTTTTCTTTGGCAAGCCAATCAGCCACGTATCCATGTATATGGGTGGTGGAAAAATGGTGCAGGCGCCTAGACCGGGAAAACGTGTTGAGGTTGTTAATTTAACGAAGCGTTTTGGTTCAAAGCCATTTGTAGGGGCGAGACGGCTATGACGAGATTTAAGCTTGCGATTACTTCTACGTTAGTTCTCATACTAGCTTTTTCTTCGGGTGTTACGCCGCTGCTTGCAACTAATCACAAGCCGACTCTGGCTCAAATTGAAGCAGCTAAGAAGGCCGAACTAGCTAAGAAGAAAATTGCCGATGAAGCCTTTAAGAAGTTAGCCAAGGCGCGTGGAAACTTAAAGGCGCTAATCCAGCTGGCAAATGCGGCTGATCAGAAATATCAAAGAGCAAGAGCGGCTCTAGCCATTGCGGTTTCTCAATCTCAACAAGCGCAGGCAGCCTATGAAGTGGCAGTGGCGGCAGTTGCCGGAACACATCGTGAGATAGGCAAGCTCGCTTTGAATGCGTATATCTCTGGGGGCGGTTTAACCGATCTCGAATCAATTCTTAGCTCTAATGGCCCGCAAGATGTAATTGATCGCTTATCAACTTTAGATAATTTAGGAGAAGGCAACAGAACTGCACTAAAGCGTTTTAAAGTCGCAGAAGATATTGCCGAGGCAGCGAAAACAAGAGCCGAAGTTGCCAAAGCAAATCAAGCGGCGGTCACCGTTCGAGTCGCAGCCGCAAAGAAAGAAGCTGACGATGCACGTAGTGAACAACAAAAAGAAGTTGATAAATTACAAGCAGTTCAAGATAAGTTGCAACGTGATCTAGCTTCTGCAAAGAAAGTGCGAATTACCCTAGAGCAGAAGCGCCAGTTGGCAATTCTAGAAGAAACCCGTGCCAATGAAGCGACCAAAACAAAGACCCAATCAAAAATTTGGAAAGGCGGAGGACCAACTGGTGTCTCCCGGATCAGAACCACGGAAGAACAACGTTTAAAGGTTGTTGAATTTGCAAAGAAGCAAGTTTTGGCTGGCAAGCCATATATATGGGGTAGTGAAGGTCCAAACGCTTTCGATTGTTCTGGTCTGGTTTATGCCGCCTTTAAATCAGTTGGTCTCGGTTGGCCGATTTGGGATCGCCTAAACTCAAGCCTTTATTACACCTACACAAAACAGATTCCAATCGCAGAGATGCAACCCGGCGATCTAATTTTTTACTCATACAAGGGAACCCAGAGCACCATTCATCACATGAGCATCTACGCCGGAAACGGGATGATGTGGGAAGCGCGTTCCACTAAAACTGGCCTTCGTTATTCCAATATCTACAGCGTCGAAGGCATGATGCCTTACGCGGGAAGAGTGTAAATGCGACCAGTAAAAGTTATGGCAACGGTATTTGCGCTAGCGCTTACACAAATCTCACCATCGAGTGCCGCCACCTTTGATTCGGTCTCACATATCCACGGGATCAAAGCATTTAATAACACAATCTTGATGGGAACTCACGAAGGTTTATTTGAGTTCGTTGATCAAAACAAGATGCAACCAATCGGCAAAGATCCCTTCGACATTATGGGTTTGGATGCTAGAGGCAAAACGCTATTTGCGAGCGGGCACCCAAGTGCAGTTTCAAAGTTACCTAATCCTCTGGGGCTACTAAGTTCTGGCGATGGAGGTAAGACTTGGAAGTCAGTGTCACTACTGGGAAAAGTTGACTTCCACTTCCTGGAAGTTTCTGGCTCCCAGATATATGGCGGTAACGCCACTGATGGTTCTCTGATGTATTCCAAGGACCTGGGAAAAAATTGGAAGCGACTTGGTGAAATGAAATTCACAGACATTGCTGTTTTATATGGCTCGCACGGTGGTGCCTTAGCAATTGATAATGGCAAGCTGTTTAAAACCAGTAACTCTCTCACTAATTCAACTCCGCTAACCTTCAAATCTAAAGTTGCCGCTGTGGAGAGCATCGGCAAGGATATTTACATCGCATCAAAGAATCAGATCTTTCGCTCAACCGATGCGGCCAAGAGCTGGAAAATCTTTAAAAGCTACAAATCCGAAGTTTCAGATATCTCGGTCTCTTCAAAAATATTGGCAGCAATAGTCGCCGGAGAGGTTTTGACCATTAAAGTAGGTACATGAACGCTATTTACTTCACCCAATTCAAGGGACCACTTGAAATCAAAGATATCTCGGTCCCAACTGCAACAAACGATGGCGTCGTTATAAAAGTTGAAGCAACTGGTTTATGTCGTAGCGATTGGCACGCTTGGATGGGCCACGACTCTGACATCGTCTTGCCACATGTCCCGGGCCACGAACTCGCGGGTGTTATCTCCGAAACCGGCAGCGCAGTTACCAAATTTAGAGTCGGCGATCGCGTAACCGTTCCCTTTGTCTGCGGCTGCGGCAAATGCCAATACTGCACACGCGGTGATGCCCAAGTCTGTCCCACCCAAACTCAACCCGGCTTTACCGGTTTCGGATCATTTGCCGAATATGTCGCGATCAATAACGCCGACTTCAACTTAGTAACCATTCCCGAGAACGTTTCCTTCGCAACTGCCGCAGCGCTGGGTTGTCGCTTTGCAACTTCTTACCGCGGCCTCATAAAACGCGCGCACGTCAAAGCAAATGAGAAAGTTGTTATCTACGGATGCGGCGGCGTTGGCCTAAGCGCAATCATGATCGCCAAAGCCCAAGGCGCAAACGTTTACGCCGTCGACATCAACGATGCCGCTCTTGCAATCGCACAATCACTCGGCGCCGAAACAATTAACTCCAGCAAAGTCGATCCCGTTGCCTTTATGCAAAACCTCGGGGGAGCAGATGTTGCAGTTGATGCACTCGGCAGCCAACAAACCGCTAGCGCATCCGTACTTTCACTTGCTCGTTGCGGCCGCCATTTACAACTCGGCCTATTACTTACAGCAAACGGTTTAACCGATATCCCAATGGCCCGCGTAATCGCTTGGGAGTTAGACCTACTCGGTTCTCACGGAATGGCCGCAAAGGATTACCCAGAAATGTTGGCACTCGTTGCCAGTGGCAAACTAAATCCAGCATCACTGATCACGCGCGAAGTTGGCCTAACTGAAGGCGCTAAAGCACTCGCCGAATTGAATAGCCAGCCATTCGGTGGCATCACCGTCATCAAGCCCAGCGAGAAATAACCAGTTACTTCTTCTTATAACCCGTAGGACACTTAGGCGATACGGCAGTCACTTTCTTAACCAGCTTGCCCTTCACGCAAGTTATCGACTTGGTCGCAGCCTTTTTAACTGGCGCCGGCGCAACTACCGCTTGCTTTTCCTGCGTTAACTTAACGCGGATTGTGGGCGTAGAAAAGGTAAAGTTCTTAGCCGACAAAAATAACCATTCTCGTTTAGCATCTTCGCGCACCGTTTCGGTACCGATTATCTGCTCACTTCCGTCTGCGTTAATAACTGAAACCGATGCCTGAAATGGCGCACTTGTGAATCCATAAACACAGCGCGCAACCGATGATCTAATCGCCAAGTCGTAACTTCCCCGCGTTAGCGTCTTGCCATCTTCCATAAAGTGCAAGCCCGCAACCTTGTAACTTAGCGCGCCATCTTTAAACTCTGGCGCAGAAGGGGAGTAAACCATCGCATTAGTTGTCACGATTCCAAGCAACTGTGTTTTGTCATCAAAACAAGCATTACCGCTGGTTGCCTGATAACCGTTGGCACTTGCACCGGAAGAGACAATCCACTGCGCGCGATAACCCGCCTTGGTCTTCAAAATCGGCTCAAACGCAGCGAAATCTTCGAAGTTTCCAACTGGGTCATACCCATCAACGATCGAACCTTCACTTTGCAGCATCATGTTGTACCCAAAGACCCCAGAACTTAAACGCACTCGGGCATCAATCTTCGGGTTACTGGCTAACTCACTCTTCTTTATATAACCAAATGCACCCGGAGCGTTTACAGGAAGAGCTTCAATCTTGATTCGATTATTCTTCGCATCAATCGGATCGACTTTAACGTCGACATCCTTCATGCGGCCATAAAGCCAACCAGTCATTTCAGCGCCCATACGCATCGTCAAAGCAACGCGCGTGTTATCGGCAAAATCTTCATACTTTGCGCAGAAACCTAATTCTGTCCAAGCGCAATCTGCCAAATTGTCGTAATCGTTTCCAGTTTGCCGCACGCCAAAAGTAGCGCCACCATCGGGATTAACCGATGTGTAACTTTCAAGCGGGTAATACTTCCCAGCCTTTTGAGTAACTGGAATAACGCTTAAGTTCATTGAGGTCAAAGTTATCGGTGCATTAGCTTTTCCTGCCGCACCAACAGCTTCACGATTCTGTCCATACACAACCCGCGCAATTACGCCGTAAGTAAAGTTGCCAGATTTGTTGGCAAACTTTGCCGACTTCCACAAACTCGGACCGCCACCACGCGGTAAACCAAGCGCCACATCTGCCGGAGTCGTAAGCGATCTAACTTCGTGATCCAAAACCGCAAATAAAGTGCAAGCCCGCAACCTTGTAACTTAGCGCGCCATCTTTAAACTCTGGCGCAGAAGGGGAGTAAACCATCGCATTAGTTGTCACGATTCCAAGCAACTGTGTTTTGTCATCAAAACAAGCATTACCGCTGGTTGCCTGATAACCGTTGGCACTTGCACCGGAAGAGACAATCCACTGCGCGCGATAACCCGCCTTGGTCTTCAAAATCGGCTCAAACGCAGCGAAATCTTCGAAGTTTCCAACTGGGTCATACCCATCAACGATCGAACCTTCACTTTGCAGCATCATGTTGTACCCAAAGACCCCAGAACTTAAACGCACTCGGGCATCAATCTTCGGGTTACTGGCTAACTCACTCTTCTTTATATAACCAAATGCACCCGGAGCGTTTACAGGAAGAGCTTCAATCTTGATTCGATTATTCTTCGCATCAATCGGATCGACTTTAACGTCGACATCCTTCATGCGGCCATAAAGCCAACCAGTCATTTCAGCGCCCATACGCATCGTCAAAGCAACGCGCGTGTTATCGGCAAAATCTTCATACTTTGCGCAGAAACCTAATTCTGTCCAAGCGCAATCTGCCAAATTGTCGTAATCGTTTCCAGTTTGCCGCACGCCAAAAGTAGCGCCACCATCGGGATTAACCGATGTGTAACTTTCAAGCGGGTAATACTTCCCAGCCTTTTGAGTAACTGGAATAACGCTTAAGTTCATTGAGGTCAAAGTTATCGGTGCATTAGCTTTTCCTGCCGCACCAACAGCTTCACGATTCTGTCCATACACAACCCGCGCAATTACGCCGTAAGTAAAGTTGCCAGATTTGTTGGCAAACTTTGCCGACTTCCACAAACTCGGACCGCCACCACGCGGTAAACCAAGCGCCACATCTGCCGGAGTCGTAAGCGATCTAACTTCGTGATCCAAAACCGCAAGCTCCATATCAGAAGCAGAAGTTCCAATACTTAATCCTTCGACGCACATCAATTGATTTGCCGTTTCACATGGCGGCAAGATTAATTGCGCTCTAACGAATGAACCTTTCGCACAGTTTGCATCACTTAATGACGAGCAAAGAAATGTGTTAGGCGGAGTACCAGGCTGGGCAGAAAGGTTTGAAGTAATGATCGAAACATTCTCACCAGAAGTAGGTTGGCGCTCTGAAAAATCAACGCCTAAATAACCTTTACTCGTTGCACCACCCGGCAGCAGATCCAACAAACTCGCACCTTGAGTCGGTGCCAGTGTTGTAAATGCGAGAGAAATGACGGAAAAAGCGATCACAAAAAACCTGGCGGCAAATTTCTTCGGCATCTGATACAAACCTTTCAAAGTGTTAACTAAGGGTACTCCGCACCCGGCGCTAACCTTCTCCAGTGATCGCAAAGACCAAGAACGGCTTCCCGCCAAAGATCTGCGCGCGATGTGGCCTACCCTTTGAATGGCGTAAGAAATGGGCGCGCGATTGGGAGAACGTTAAGTATTGTTCTGAAAAATGTAAGACCGGAAAGTAATTAAATAGTCCGGCCGCGATCAAGCGGCAACGACCAAGGGATCTTCACACCCAACGCCTCTGCCGCGTTCATCGCCCAACGCGGATTGCGCAACATCGCACGCGCCAAGAAAACCGCATCTGCTTCTTCGGTCTCAATTATGTATTGCGCTTGCTCTGGCTCGGTAATCAAACCAACTGCCGCAGTTGCAATCCCTGCCTCTTTACGAATCGCAGCCGCAAAGGGAACCTGAAAACCAGGCGTTGCCTTAATCGGTGCGTTATGAACTGCGCCCCCTGTTGAAACATCAATCAAATCAACGCCAGCAGCCTTTAACCTAACTGCTAATTCAATCGAATCAATTAAGTTCCAACCGTCATCAACCCAATCAGTTGCCGAGATACGAACAAAGAGCGCCACCTGATCGCCAATCGCAGCGCGCACCGCATCGGTTACCTCCATCAAGAAACGGATCCGATTATCAAAGCTGCCACCGTATTCATCGGTGCGATCATTCGAAACCGGTGAATAGAACTGGTGCAACAAATAACCATGTGCTGCATGTATTTCAATTACATCAAAGCCAACTGCCACAGCACGACGAGCCGCATCAGCAAACTCACTTACCAACTGCGCAATCTCGGCAACCGTTAAAGCACGCGGCGCCGGATATCCCTCAAATGCTTTATCGGTTGAAGAAACCGCTTGCCATCCACCTTCACCAATTTCCGCCATCCGCTTTGTATCCCACGGACGCATCGTCGATGCCTTGCGCCCAGCATGTGCCAACTGAATTCCCATCTTCACACCCTGCGAATGCGCGAACTCAACCATCGGTGCAAAGGCCTTGGCATGCGCGTCATCTTCAATCGTTGGACAACCAATTGAGATTCGCCCCTCTGGAACAACACCAGTTGCCTCAACCATGATCAACCCTGGCGCACCCGTTGCAAAGGCTCCCAAGTGCGCGCTATGCCACGCACCCACAAAACCATCAGTTGCGCTGTACTGGCACATAGGGGAGACCCAAACACGATTCTGAAATGTAACCCCGCGCAGAGTAAATGGATCAAAGAGTGTGTTCATATCTCGATCTTACTCGGTAATAAATTCGCATACCCACTACTCTTATAGAAAGACCAATCAAACAAGGAGCAACAAATGGGCGCTTGCACATGCGGATATACAACCGATCCAGAGAAGAACTGCAACGGCACTCACAATGTAGTCAAGGCTGTTAAAGCCGACATCATCGCCAAGCTTGAGGCTGAAGGTTTTGCAGATGCCGCGGAGTCGCTGAAGGTTAAGTAAAGTTTTATTTCTCTTTGATTATTCTAGATTTCTCCCTTGGAACTAGCTATTTTTCATTACCTTGTAGTCATATCCAAGGGCATCTAAGTCTGAATCTTCAATCTTCCAAGGTGAGATGAAAATAACCTTTCCACCTTTTGCCGATGGTGGCTCGCTTCGATCTAGATCTATTTGGCTCACGACGATAAGCGCATTATTTGGATGCTCTTGGCGGTGAAGAAGAACTTCATTTCGGGTGAGTACAACTTTCTCACCTAACGACATCGTTCCCTTAACCTCGATGTAAAAATCGATGTCATTCAACTTTGCGGCGATGTCATAGGAACGATTTTTTCCGACATCTTTAATGTCCGTGAAACCCTTCTTTCCCAAATGCTTCATGGCTACTTCAACTGCGTGCTCTTCAATGACTTTCTTATGCGCTTGCGGTAAACGCGAGCGCCCTTGGCGTCGAGGTCCGGTTAGATCTCTTCCAGCGGCTTGTGCGATTGCTGCGACAGCTTCTTTATGCTCAGGACTTTCGGATCCGGGGATCGTGGCATCCGTTTCCTGCAAAAAATAAATCTTAGATAGCATCTCCAACAAGAACTCGATATCCGTGAAAATCTGTTCGTCAGAGGGAACGCTTTCTTTGCGATATTCAAATCCACATAAACTGGTCCGATCATAAGCTTCAGCAAGATTTCCTTTTGCCTCTAGATTTCGTGAGAACTTAAGTCTCGGATTCTTAACCTGATCAAGATTTAACTTTTCGCGGCCCCACGTCATTAGCGCGGCAGCAACCTCAGGTGCGAGAGCTTTTTGATATCTCCGCTCCATGGAATCACCATCGTAAGTCGTGCTGGCATGCCCAAGACTTAGGTAACAGTTAGATCCGGTGGCTGAGAACAAGAAAACGACGTACCAGCCTTTTGTGGCACTTGGACTGAGTTCTTTAGATGCTAGACGCACCCAAGGAATCTCTGCTTTATTTCCGTCGCCATCTTTACCTTGCACCCAGAGATCTTCGATAGCTATTTCGTACTTGGATTTGAAGCGATCTAAGTTTTCGCTCAGCGAAGAGGCAATCTCTTTGCGGATCAGGATTCCACGTCTTTGCATAGCCGGAGTGTTCTTTGAGGTGTATTGCCTTTGAAGCTCAAGAACTTCTCGAATCTGGGAACTGATCATGCTGGAAGGTTACTCAGGGTAACCGACATCTGCCAGATGCTTACGGAGAGTAGTTTTCGGCTATAGCCTTAACTCGTGCTGGCATATCTCGCTACGAAGAAGAAATTTCTGGAGGACGCCCACATCATTGAAGACCTTGTCAGGGATGCCGTAAAGCAGAATTTGGGCCTAGGTGTCGGGCAAAATGAATATTCATCCTGGCGAAACTCACTCGGTAACGGAATGTCTCACATTATTGCGAGTCCAGATATACCGGATGATGCAGGAATTGCTATTGAGTATCAAATAAATAAACTCAAAAACCGAATCGATTTCATAGTTTCTGGAAGGCAAGCGGACGGGTCCGAATCAATTGTAATAATTGAACTTAAGCAGTGGACAAGTATTGATTATTCCGAGCTGCCGGAACATGTAAACACCTTCGTAGGCCAGAAGAATCGAGATGTCGTTCATCCTTCTTATCAGGCACGAAGTTACGCAAGCTTGTTAGAAATGTACAACGAATATGTCTACGAGACGCCCGTTAGAATTACTTCGTGCGCATATTTACATAATTGTCCTGAGTTAGATGTTGTCAATGATTCTCGTTACGAAGAAGCGCTTCGAAATACCCCTGTTTTTATTAAAGGACAAAAGAAAGAAATAGTCGCACTAATTTCTGATCGAATTAAGAGTGGTGATGGAGTAGAACTACTTAAGAGAGTCGATGCCTCACCAACAAAACCTTCACTTCAGCTAGCTGATGCAGTAACAAATATGCTTCAAGGCAAAGAAGCATTCGTTCTCATTGATGAGCAAAAAACGGTCTTGGAAACGATTGTCAAGACTTCACTCCAGGGCTTGAAGGGGCCAAAGCAAGTCGTGATAGTTAAAGGTGGACCAGGGACAGGTAAGTCAGTTATTGCGATAAATTCACTTTCGAGACTTATGGGTCAGCGATTGATTGCTCGCTATGTAACGCCGAATGCCGCACCTAGAGCAGTTTTTGAAGTGAAGCTTAAGTCGGCTTTCAAAGGTGGAGAGATTAAAGAGCTTTTTAGCGGATCTGGAAATTTTACGGGAATAGAAGCAAATGACTTCGATGTACTGATTGTCGATGAAGCGCATCGACTAAAACTAAGAACCCAATATTCGAAGGGAGGCGATAATCAGATTCGCGAGGTTATTCAGGCCGCGAAAACTTCTGTTTTCTTCCTGGATGAAGCGCAGAAAGTAACCTGGAAGGACATAGGGGAGTCATTCGAGATCGAAAAATTCGCCAGGGCCATGGGGGCCGAGATTCATCATCTTGAGTTAAAGTCTCAGTTTCGATGTAACGGTTCCGATGGGTATTTAACCTGGCTTGATGAAAGCTTAGGGATTGCGGAGGACTCAGGTAACTCCTTCAACGATGCCAATTATGATTTTCAGGTTTTTGACGATCCATCGAAACTGTACGCTGAAATTCGAAAGCGAAATAAACTGAACAACAAATCGAGAATGTTGGCGGGTTACTGCTGGGACTGGATAAGTAAAAAAGATAAATTGAAATTTGATATTGAATTTCCCAAGTTTAATTTTCGAGCGAAGTGGAACTTGGAGTCTCGTGGAAGTGCGTGGATAATCGACCCCAATTCTATTGACGATATTGGCTGCATTCACACATCACAAGGTTTAGAACTTGAATATGTAGGTGTAATCATCGGCCCAGACTTTAAATTAATAGATGGTTGCTTAGCGACAGAACCCTCAGGTCGGGCAAGCACCGATGTTTCACTGCATGGATATAAAAAAGAGTTCAAGGAGAATCCCGAATTAGCCACCATCAAGGCAGACCAGATAATCCGAAATACATACAGAACTCTCATGACGCGAGGTATGAAGGGTTGCTATATTTACTGTACTGACGAGCAAGTAGCTAGTTATTTCCGAGATCGACTAGCAAGATAGGTTAGCTATGAACGAAATTAATCAACTAATGGCTGAAATTCGGGCTTTTGCTGATGCACGAAAATGGGAGGTTTTTCATACTCCCAAAAATCTGTCTATGGCAGTAGCAGGTGAAGCGGGTGAGCTGGTCGCAGAGTTCCAGTGGCTTACCGCAAGAGAGTCGGAACGCTCAGAGTTATCTGCTGAAAAACTGATCGATATCGAAATGGAAATCGCTGATGTGGCTATGTACTTGTTAAGACTGGCAGACGTTTTAAATATAGACCTCTCAGAAGCTGTCAGAAAGAAATTGGCAATTAACGAATCCCGTTTTTAGCTTATCAATCGAATAGCGGGGGAACTGTGGACGCTGATCTTGCACTTCGCAAGAGTCTCGGATTAACTCCATCAGATTCATTTGAGAGATATTCAGAATCTGAGATTATTGATTTGGTAATCAAGTTTGCGATTTGGCCATTGGAAGATTCTTTCCGACATGCGCCTTGGTTAGCTCGATACGCGGTTAGAAGGCAGCGACACAGAATTGATGAGAGAGCGCCAGGAGAAAAAAGAGATCTTTGGGGAATGCCAGATGAATCAGGCTATTTCGCTGACGATAATTCTCTGTTGAAAAGTACATTTATGAACCTACCGATTTTAGGGAAGAACAACCCCTACGGAAATTCCCGCATCTCTTCCGGATTAGTCTGCTGTCATATTTGGCCGAAGACGACTAGTGACCCACTTCTATTTTCATTTCTTCCAAATTTGGTTTGGATTCCAAAAAGCCTTTCAAGATTTACCGATGTATTTGGCGATAAGGCTACCCATAAAGTTCATTTCGTATTGCAAACACTTTCGCATTCTCGATATAGAGAATTGGAAGTTTTAACGGGGGAGGGGCAAGTAGGCGATGCATGGAGGCAACTCACTAACCCTTCAATAGATATTGATCGCGAGTTCCAATTCAATGAAATGATTTCAGAGCCATCTTTGTCTAAACGCGTTAGAACTAGGCATGACCGGCTGATAACCTTTTTGACTTCTGCGCTGGAAGATGGACCCGGATTACAGCGCAGATTCAGTAAGCGCTATCACTTAGGTTGGGGCCCGGGTATCGACAAAACTATCCCGTCGATAAATGAACTTGTGAGCAGGAGCAAGATTCTGGAACTAAAGAGAATCATCGAAGAGACATCTCCAAGACTTTAATTCTGATTTTGGTAATCAATTAACTGAATAAACCTAATTAAACCCGATGCTTCCCAACCTGCTTTAACTTCCGCAGCGCTTTCGGCGTGATCTTGCCACCGAAAGTTCCGCGCTTTGGTGCAGTGAGAAAGCCGATATCCATTGCAGTGCTCACGCATTCTCCGATGAATTCTTCGGGGAGGACGAGTTCGTAGGCGAGGTCGATAACGGGGATCTGTGAACCAGTGAGGACTACGCGGTTATAGAGCCAAGCGATTTCAAGGAGGTATTCCTCGCTATCGGAGTCGGGTGTAAGGGTGCGGGCGCGTTCGAGTGCGAAGTCCATGTGGGGAATCTATGGGTGGGGTGTGACATGGGGAGAGAAAGCGAAAACCCCGCCATTGCTGACGGGGTTTTCTGCTGTTGCTCAATAATGCATCTCTTTGACTCAGAGAACATAAGTTTAGCAGGCAAACAAAAAGTCCCACAGATGATTCTGCGGGACTTTTTTGCTGTGCTCTGGATAGAGCGCACGCCAATGACTAAGTGAGCAAAGGTTACCAAAGAAATTTCAAGTTTGATTGAAAAGTTATACACAGATGAGTGACCAAAAAATTACTCGTAACAGGAAAACATTTAAGTTCCGCATGTGTCTCGCTGTAGCTCAGCGGATAGAGCACGCCAATGACTAAGGCGTAGACGCGGGTTCGAATCCCGCCAGCGAGACCACTCCTTAGAAGCCCTGGGAATTAGTCACCTGGGGCTTCTTTGTTTTCCCATTAAGTTATGCGGAAAAGCGAAAACCCCGCCATTGCTGACGGGGTTTTTCGTTGTAGCTGCGGATAGAGCGCCTCTTGACGAAGGGAGTTTATTTTAACAAACATTTATCAGTGTGCGCCAGTACTCTTAGGGCATGTCATTTGTTATGTATTCAACTAGCTGGTGTGGTTACTGTAAGCGTTTGAAATCTCAATTAGGTGAACTCGGAGTTACATTTGAAGAGATCAACATTGAGGAAGTACCGGGCACGGCTGAGATCGTTGAGAAGGTAAATGGTGGCAATCGCACGGTGCCGACATTGGTGTTCGCAGATGGAAGTGCGATGACCAATCCTTCGGCCAAAGAAGTTGTTGCGAAGTTGGCTGCGCTTTAAAGGAAATTTGAGGAGCCGCGTGAAAAAGTTAATTGCCGCCCTGCTGGCTTTGAATTTGCTTGGCATGGCGCCAGCATCTGCGCATCAACCGGTGGATTTGTTAAATAGCGACACCACGCCAAGTGCTGGGCCTCTGTTGGTAGATGGCACAGTCTCGTTTGCGGTACGCGCATCATTTACTAAGGCTGGACAGAAGAAGGCATTTCGCGCCGCCTTAAAAGAAGGCGATCAGTTGGATGTTCAATACTTAATCATTGATAAGAAGCCAGAGAATAAACTGAAGAATTCTAAATTACCGCTACTGGTTATAACTTCGCCGTCGGGTAAGAAGACAACAATGAAATTCACCGAGCGAACTGAGTTCTTGGAAACTTATAGTCGCACTATGTATTTGTATTTATCGCGCATTAGCGAAGTCGCTGAACCTGGGATCTATAGCTTCATGATCACTGCGCGTACTAAATCTGCGATAACGCTCGGGGTTGGTGCGAGAGAAGTGCCTGGCGAAGTTCTGCGCGGGCAATGAGATTCGTCAAAGGTTTTGCACGGGTTACTCTAGGAATTGCTCTGGGGTATGCGGGGTTTACCCATTTAACTTCTAGCCGTTTGGAATTTCAGGCACAGGTGCCGAACTGGGTTCCGTTTAGCGCTGATTTTGTGGTGCTGGCATCTGGTGTGGTGGAGATTGTCTTGGGTCTGGCGTTGGTCTTTTTAGTTAAGTACCAAGTGCAGGTGGGTTGGGTTGTGGCTGCGTTCTTTGTGGCGATCTTTCCGGGAAATATCTCGCAGTATGTAAATGGGATAGATGCATTTGGGTTAGATACCGACCGCGCGCGATTGGTGCGTTTATTCTTTCAGCCGCTGCTTGTGGCGTGGGCGCTATGGGCAACTGGGGCGTGGCGAGCGGTTCGACGGGCGAGGTAAAGAACGCGGGTGTACCGTTTTCTATGGCAAAAAAAGAGATTGAATCTGAAGATAAAGTCTATGGAGAGAAATCCATCCTTCCACTGAAGTACGTGGACATGATGGAAGATATTTTTCACGCAGTTCTTGCACTCGCCTTGCTGGGTATCGGCATTGGCGCATTTTTCTTTAGCATCAAACGCTTAATTGAGACTGCGCCCTTCTTTCCAAATGGAATGATCCAAGGCGTAAATGACATCTTGTTTATCGTCATCATTCTTGAAATCTTGCGCACTGTTATCTCGCGCTTTACCGATGGCGTTTACCAGCTCGATAAGTTTTTGATTATTGGTGTAATCGCTGCCGTGCGACATATCTTGACGGTGGGTGCATCGCTTACCTTGCAGACAGGTAAGAGTGATGTGGCATTTGAGCGCGCGATTTACGAGATGGGGTTAAATGCCCTGATAGTTGTTGCTTTGGTATTTGCGATCTTCTTATCGAAGAGCGCACATCGCCGTAAGTAGAACTACTCGAAATCTCCGCCGCGGCCGGTAAGGCGCTTCGGGTTTTTGCGCGGCCGATCAAAACGCGTTGCCAGAGCAATGACCGCTATCGCATTGATGGCAATTAAGACAAGACCTATCTTCATTAGGCGCCTAGTACTGCCCAGACAACGAGAGCGAAGATTGCGATATCAAATGCGATGATCGCAATTGCTGACAGTGAAACAAGGCCGCGTGAATCTGCGATCTTTTCAGTCATTGCAGATGGCTTCTCAACTTTGCGAAGATCAATGATCAACGCTTCGCCTTCGCGCACTGCTGCGTATTGGCTGATAGTTGCAAGAATTCCGGTAACGGCGGCAACGCCAAGGGCTAAGTACTTAGCGCCATCTGATGCGGTTTCAAAGGAACCGATTGCAGCAAGGGCGACAATTGCAATAAGAACTAGAGCCGGGGCAACTTGTGCCTGAATGATTTGAAGACGTAGTTGGTTCCACTGCTTAATGAGCGACTTCTCTTCCATGAGCGTTTCCTCTCCAAGAAACTCTGTTATCCGTTTGGATACCTTAAAGGTTAGGCGTACGGAAGGAGAAGTGCGACCTGAAAAAACCTTGTGGATTTTGGTTCTAGCGCGCATGGCGGATCGGGCTGGTTTACCCTTTCGCTATGAAAATCTATGCGATCGCCACTGGCGCAGCCGTTGCACTGGCTCTAGTTGTTGCCCCATCTGCCTCAGCCGCTGTTAAAGAAGGTGCGGCATGTAAGAAGGCGGGACAGTCTTCGACAGTATCTGGTCGCAAATTCACTTGTGTGAAAAAGGGAAGTAAGTTGGTTTGGAATAAAGGTGTGGTGATTAAGAGCGCACCAACTGCATCGGCAACTGCTGCTGCGAGTGCGGCTCCTATGGCGAGTGCAACTCCAATGGCAACAAAATCTGCAGAACCAACAAAATCTGCAGAACCAACCAAATCTGCAGCCCCAGCTTCAACGGGTTACACAATGGAGCGCGTTAAGGCCAACGGCACAACTTCAAGTTGTTGGGCTGTAATTAGTGGAAACGTTTATGACTTAACTAAGTGGATTGGTTCTCATCCAGGTGGATCAGGTGCGATCGCATCTTTATGTGGCACAGATGGCACATCCGAGTTCAACTCGATGCACCGTAATCAAAATAAACCAGAAGCACGCCTAGCGGGTTACTTGTTAGGACCGCTGGCTAAGTAGAATGGGGAGATGAAACGGGCTTTCTCAACTCTTGTTGTAGTTGTATCTCTCGCGGTATTTGCCTCGAATGCACAAGCAGTTGTTAAAGCAGGCAGCGCCTGTTCTAAAGTTGGCGCTACGAGCGTTGCATCGGGAAAGAAATACACCTGCGTTAAATCTGGAAAGAAACTCGTTTGGAATAAAGGCGTAACCGAAAAAGCGGCGAACAAACAGTCTGCATCACCCGTACCTGCTGATCCTGTGACACCAACAGCAGAAACCTACTCATTTAATCATTATTGCGATCCTGATCCTTTTATCCCTGCAAAGTGGAAAGCTTGGCAAGACACGGAAAAGCGCCTTAACGGTTGCCCTCCGCCTTACCGTTATTTGGTAAAGGAGTTAGGTTCTGCCGCTCCTAAAATTGCGCAAAGCGATCTGAGTGAGTTGCAAAAAATTGAAGCATGTAAAAATCTAGGCAGTCGAGTTCGTCCAGGGCGCTCATTTATCGGTGCCACAAAGGCTCGCCCAACGATAATTCAGGTAGTGCCTTTCTATATGAATAATGGAACGCCAACAACTACGCCGGCGCAGGATTGGGCGGATGCTCATAAATTTGCTCTCGATGCGATTGCTAATATGAGCGATCAGGGTTCAGATATTCAGATTCGAATGCCAGATTCATATATCTACGTAAATGATGATTTAAAGCGATTTAATCTAGGCAATAACACGATGCATGGCGATACCTCTGCAACCGAAAGTCGCTGGGATTTGATTAATACTGTTACAAAAGTGGCTGATCCTGGGATTGACTTCTCAGAAGCAGATGCCGTCTGGTTCTTGGCGCCAAGTAATGTCAAACGAACTTTGCTTTCAAATCAAATTGCATATGGCAGACAACTCATCACAAAGGAAAAAAGCTTTAATCAAAGCTCATATATTTCCTCACCAATTTCTGATTTTTCGAATGAAGGCTTCCAGGCACGAGAACCCTTTGGTTTCGTTCACGAGTTAATGCATATATTTGATACCGCTGACGATCACTATGGGGATCACAAAAACGATTTAGGAACAGGCGGCTGGGGCAACATGTCTGGTGCTCAGGTCGATTTCTTAGCCTGGGATAAATGGACTTTCGGGTGGATTGGTGATCAGCAAGTTAGATGTGCGCCGGCTGGCACAACCAGTATTCATTGGATTAAACCTTCAACCGTTAAAGGTGCATATGAAAAATTATTGATGATTCCGATCAGCAATACTAAATTCATTGCAGTCGAGTCAGTGCGTAACAGCGGGTTTAACTTTAAAATTCCAGTTCCAATGCTTGGTGCAATTGTATACACAATCGATACCAAAGTACTTGATCAGCAAGTTGTATTCGGAACGGGCATTAACGTTCTATGCCCTAAAACACGCTCTTGTGATTACGCTCCTATGGCTCGCAACTTTCCGCTTAGTGGAGCAGCGCTAAAGGTAGGCGAGTCAATAACCGCACTGGGTTATCGAATAAGCGTTGTAGAAAGCGGAGATTTTGGAGATGTTGTAAAGGTTGAAATCGCTTAAGGCTAAGAGCGAATGAATTGAGCAACTTCTGGGTTGCTCTTCATCTGCGCTAGATCTTCAGGTGTTGGCAGAGTTGGGCGATCGCGTTTTACTTTGACCATACATAAGAAGCCAAGTACTTCGTTTTCGGCGGCGCGGAATTGGTGCCACGCCCAAGCTGGAACATAGACCAAGTCATGAATTGCTAGCGGCAGAACTTCATCGTCGACTAAACAGGAGCCTTTGCCCTTAATCGGAATAACTAAATGTGTGTGTTCATGTTTTTCTAGAGTTGTGTGGCCGCCGGCATCTACTTCGAAGTAGCGGACCTCCATGCCATCCTGGTGATCTTCACCGAACAAGATGCGACGGGTTACATCTTTAAATGTGGCAGCGCCATCTTCATCTTTATAGACGAGCTCTTCAACGTTACGCCAGCGATGAGGTTCATCCTGGGTAACGTGGTATTTACTCTTGCTCATTCGGCGATTATAGCCACGATAAGGAATTGGTGTTTAATTAGATTATGAGCGAACACAAGTGGGGCTTTAAAACTAAGGCTCTGCACGCCGGCACGCAGCCAGATCCACAAACTGGTGCGCGCGCACTTCCGATTTATCAATCATCGGCATTTGTCTTTGAAAATACCGAAGATGCCGGAAATTTATTTGCGCTGCAGAAGTACGGCAATATCTATAGCCGAATTGGTAACCCAACCGTTTCGGCCTTTGAAGAAAAGATTGCAGCCCTTGAAGGTGGCATTGGCGCTGTTGCAACCTCTAGCGGACAAGCAGCGCAGTTCTTAACTTTCGCAGCTCTTGTCGGTACCGGCGATCATGTAGTTGCATCATCTGCTTTATATGGCGGCACGTTGACTCAGTTAGATGTCACCTTGCGCCGCTTTGGTGTGGATACAACTTTCGTGAAGTCGGATAAGGCTGAAGATTTTGCCGCGGCAATCACCGATAAGACCAAGTTTCTTTATGCCGAGATGGTTTCCAACCCAGCGTCACAAGTTGGCGATATCGAAGCACTGGCAAAGGTGGCACACGATGCTGGCCTGCCTTTAGTTATCGATTCAACTGTGGCAACACCATATTTAGTGCGCCCAATTGAATTTGGCGCCGACATTGTTCTTCACTCAGCAACTAAGTTCTTAGGCGGACATGGCACAACGCTGGGTGGCGTAATCGTTGAATCTGGAAAATTTAATTGGGGTAACGGCAAGTTCCCAATGATGACCGAGCCAGTTCCTTCATACGGTGGCGTCTCTTGGTGGGAGAACTTCGGTGAATTTGGATTCTTAACCAAGGTTCGCGTTGAACAGTTGCGCGATATCGGAGCATCGCTAAGTGCGATGTCAGCATTCTTATTGGTGCAGGGCGTTGAAACGCTGCCACAACGTATGCGCGATCACGTAATCAATGCCAAAGCTGTCTCTGAATGGTTGGAAAGTGATTCACGTATTGCCTGGGTTAAGTACTCAGGGCTTGCTAGCCATCCACATTATGCGCGCGCCAAGAAGTACATGCCTGAAGGTCCGGGATCAGTATTTTCATTTGGCGTTAAGGCATCTGGTGATTTATCTGGACGCCAAACCGGTGAGAAGTTTATTAACTCAGTGCAGTTAGCTAGCCACTTAGCCAATATCGGCGATGTGCGCACGCTAGTGATTCACCCAGCAAGCACCACGCACCGCCAATTAACTGATGACCAGTTGATTGAGGCTGGAGTTCCACAAGACTTGGTTCGTATCAGCGTAGGCTTGGAAGATATTGAAGATATCTTGTGGGATCTAGATCAGGCGTTAACTACTGCAACAGGATCGGTGCGCTAATGGCATTTACTGAACCAAACGCGATGGAGCGCTTGAAGTACATGCAGGATGCCACGACTGTTGCAATCGTTGGAGCATCAGATAACCCATCACGCGCTAGTTACTTTGTTGCGACATATTTACTGTCGGCTGCGCACTTTAAGTTGTTCTTTGTAAACCCAAAACTCAACGAAATCTTGGGCCAGAAGGTTTATAAGTCTCTAGCTGATATTCCAGAGCCAGTGGACATTGTCGATGTCTTTAGAAAAGCATCAGATATTCCAGGTGTGCTTGATGAGGCAATTGCCATTAAGGCAAAGACTTTCTGGATGCAGCTCGGAATTAGTGATGATGCATCTGCCGAACGCGGCGTGGCGGCAGGGTTAAATGTTGTGCAAGATAAATGCATCAAGATTGAGCATGCGCGCTTTGCTGGCGGACTTAACCTGGCCGGTTTTAACACTGGGGTTATCTCATCCAAGCGCAATAAATCTATTTAACTAAATAGTTCCTGCATCTAAACCCTTTAGAACTTCTTTCGCGCGCACCTTTAGCTCAGGTAGATCAGATAAGCGATTAAGACCGAAGATCTGCTGGCTCATGCGGTGGTTCTTCTTAAAGGTTTCAGAGTGACGATCTAGGAAATCCCAATACAAAGTAGTAAATGGACAAGCGGTATCGCCGGTGCGCAGTTTGGGGTTGTAGGCGCAGCCTTTACAGTAATTAGACATGCGCGAGATATAGGCACCGCCTGCCGCATATGGCTTAGTCATCATCGCACCGCCATCTGCGTGAACGCCCATACCAATAACGTTGGGAACCATTACCCATTCGGTGGCATCGATAAATACTTCGCGCATCCAATCGAGAAATTCTTGTGGGTTAGTGCCGGTGATCAGGGCTAAATTACTTAAGACCATAAGGCGCGGGATGTGGTGAACCCAGGCGCGATCTTGAATATCTGTGACGATAGTTTTAACGCAGTTCATCTGGGTCTTGGTGGGATCGCTAAAGAGCGGCAGAAGTTTCTTGGTGGCGTTAAGTTGATTGTTATCGCGGTATTCAGGGCCTAAGTACCAGTACATGCCATTTACATATTCGCGCCAGCCAATTACCTGACGGATGAATCCTTCGGCAGATTCGATCGGAATATCACCGGTGTTGAACTTCTTTACTGCGGCATCGATAACTTCGCTGGCGTGAAGAAGTCCATTGTTTAGGTATGGGCTAAGAAGTGAATGGTGGAGCGCCCAGTTATCAAGTGCCATGGCATCTTCATATGGCCCAAATGTTGCAAAGTGGTTTTCGATGAAGTTATTTAACTGAGCAAGTGCGCCTTTGCGAGTAGTCGCCCATGTTGTGGTGGGAGTGAAGCCCAGTTCTTTACCAACCTCAAGATCAATCGCATCTGGTTTATGTTCTAAATACTTGGGCCAGGTGTAATTTTTTGGGGGAGGCAAGCGGTTCTCTTTATCGAAGTTCCACGCACCCCCGGTTGGTTTGCCGTTTTCGATCAAGATATTTAAGCGAGCACGTTGAGCGCGATAGAAAGTCTCCATCAGATAACTCTTCTGCGAATCTGCCCAGATAAAGAAGTGCTTGCGGGTGGTTAGGAAGAAGTCGTTTTCTACTAATTCTGCGCCGAATCCTTTGAGTTGTTCCATCTGGCGATGAGATGAAGGTTCGGCGCAGATTAACTTGTGGGTCTTATATTTCTTTTGAACCTTGGTTATGCCATCGATTGTGGTTGGAGCTTTCTCATATTCCACGGTGAAGCCTTCATCGCGCAGTGATTGTGCAAAGTGGCGAGCGGAGGAGATAAGAAAGTGCAGGCGCTGTGGGTGCCAGTTCCGGCCGGTGGTCATGCGCGCACTTTCGACCATCACAATTACATCTTGCTTAGGGTCAGCGTTCTTTAGCGCGCCAAATTTGCGGTGCAGGTGATCAAAAGGAAGATAGATCAGCTGCGACATGCGTAAAGAGTAATTGGATCAGCGTTTTTACGCGCCTTTTAGCTACTTCTTTTTAAAGCCAGTTGGGCACTTAGGTGGTGCGCCGGTTACTTTCTTGGAGGTCTTGCCTTTGACGCAAATGATTGTGGATTTCTTTGGCGCAACTGTTTTAGTAGCCTCCGCTGGCTTCTTAAAGCTAACTGCCAATCGCGGTGATGAGTAAGAGAACCCGTAGGCACGCAGATTGATCCAATCGTTCTTTGCGTCATAGGTCGCAGTCACTGTTGCAACCTTCTTGGTGCCATCGTCATAGGAAACTTCAACTTTGGCATATCCGGCAGCGATTGCTGGGTCGATACCCCACCAATCACGTGCGCGATTTCCTTTAACTTTCAACTCCAGCCAGCCTTCGATCTCTTTGCCGTTTTCATCAAAGTGAACGTTGCCAACCTTTACAACGATCTGCTGGCTATCGCGATCAAAGCGGAAATCACTTAGACACCACCAGCCGTTGGTTCCGAGGATCACATCATCGGCGCGAGTATCTGAAGTTTTATTTCCTGCATCCCAATAGACCATGTTGACTGCCATATTGCGTTGAGTTGATGCGGCTTTCAAAAGATTAGATTCGCAGACCGGATCGTTCGGGCGGGCTGCCGGGCTATTTTCAGGGAGTCCCTTAACGGTAATTAAATCTCCAGTGACGCTAACTTGTGGATCGCGAACATTGGAGAGCACCCATTTGATTCGCTTGGAAAAGCCTGGGCTCTTTAAAATAAATTGAAAGTAGTAGCCCGCTGGAAGAGAAGCCTTATTCATATCATTTGAAGTTAAATAGATCTGCAGACTGCTATTCATCAAGTGAACGCTGGCGCTGACTTCACTTGATCCATCAGTAGTTGTTACACCAGCAGGTAGAGTCCAGATATGAGCTAATCCGCCGAAGTCCTTTACTGAAGAGTAATTCTCAATTTGTTCTCCTTGAGGAGATGAAATCATTTGCCACTCTTGAACGGCAGTAGTTGGGTCGAAGTTTGGTTGCTTCTTGTATTTCATTTCACCAACTTCGGTGCCATCTTCTTTAATAACCTTGATGCTCTGAGTGCAATCTGTTGTGATCTTCCACTGCTCATCGCAAGGGAGCCAAACTCCGTAACGCACATCGGTGATGCCAGTTTGCTTCCACCACTTTGGTTCAGGTGGCATCGGAAAAGGATCGGCGGCGCTGGCGGGGGTAAGAGTGGTTGCAGCCAGGAGTAAGGCGATTGCGATGCGAAGCGCTGAACGAGTTTTCATGGCTACTTCACCGTTTCTTTTGCCACTTTTTATGCGCCCAGTGCGGTTGTCGGCGCGCTGGATTAGAGTCTAAATCTAGGTAGTCCTATGCCCATCGGCAATAGCAGGTGGCGAACTTGTACTCACAAGGAGGCAGAAATGTTCGAACTATTGGCTCTTACGGCGGTTATCTATCTCTTTATCAATCGCAGGAAGAAGGTGCGCAAGCCGCGGGGGATCGATGCCGAACTCCGCGAGCTAGTCGAGAGCACTTATTACTCCGATGCGATGGCCGCTGAGATCAAGGGTTATCTGCTTTCAGTTGTTGGCGATGATCGCGATGGCGCCGAGAAATTTTCCGATGCACGAATTGCGCAGGCGCAATCTATTTTAGATAAGGCCGGGCCTTCCGCTTTTTACTGGATGACTGAAATCGCAACGCAATTAGCGGTTTTATCTGCCGCCAAGATCAATGGCATCGCCACAAATGTTGAAAGCGAGATTGGCGCTGACCCAGTAACGCCGGAAAGCGTTGTTCGCATCGTCGTTCAAGGTTAAGAAAATTACAGAAAGTAGTTTTAATTATTTGATTAAATTATTTGATTGCACTTGCAGAGAAAGAATTTTGATATATATTTAGTGGACCGCGCCGGTTCGCCAGAACCGACACGGCCGCCAGATGCGAATTAAAGATTGCTGAGATCCGGCCCGTCGTTATTTCGACGGGCGCTTCGCATTTCCACGTATCTAAATACGAGGTCGGCTAAGGCAACGACAAGCGTCACCCAATCGGTAGCTCTCATTTCATTTGCACTCCTTTCTCCATTCTCAGCCTTTGCTGAGTGAACAAATGGGTCGCTGGCGGCGCGCATCTGCGTGGAGTTAAGGATTAAGGCGTGCGAAAGGTATTGGTAACAAGCCGCCAAGATTCAGATTTCTCCTTGGCTGTGGATATATCTCAATCAGCCGCTCGGATTAGTTAATTAATTGGCCGCTGATTAGAATGCGCAGATGAAGCCAGAATCGGCCGGAAGTAAATTTAAGAAGGCGCTGCAGGAAGAGAAGCCACTGCAGATTGTTGGTGCAATAAATGCAAATCATGCGTTGCTGGCAAAGCGGGCTGGATACCGCGCCATTTACTTATCTGGTGGTGGGGTCGCCGCAGGTTCACTGGGTGTTCCAGATCTTGGAATAACAACTTTAGAAGATGTCTTAACTGATGTTCGTCGAATAACTGGAGTTTGTGATCTGCCCCTGTTGGTTGATGCCGATACAGGTTTTGGGCCATCGGCTTTTAATATCGGTCGCACTGTAAAAGATTTAATCAAAGCAGGCGCAGCTGCAATGCACATTGAAGATCAGGTGCAGGCAAAGCGTTGTGGCCATCGCCCGAATAAAGAGATTGTTAGCAAGGGCGAAATGGTTGATCGCATTAAGGCAGCCGTTGATGCGCGCACGGATGCAGATTTTGGAATCATGGCGCGCACAGATTCGATTGCAATTGAAGGTATCGATGCTGCGATTGAAAGAGCACTTGCCTACATTGAAGCTGGTGCTGATTTTGTTTTCCCTGAGGCGATCCGCGATCTGGAAAGTTATAAGAAGTTTGCCGCCGCTGTTGGTAAGCCGATCTTGGCTAACATCACCGAATTTGGTTTAACCCCTTTATTTACTCGTGACGAACTCGGCGCCAATGGCGTGGGAATGATCTTGTATCCGTTGTCAGCTTTCCGCGCGATGAACAAGGCGGCCGAAAACGTTTATGAGGCGATTCGCCGTGATGGAACCCAAGCCGGTGTCATCGATTCGATGCAGACCCGCGAAGAGTTGTACGAGCGAATTAATTATTATGAATTCGAAAAAGCGCTAGATCAATTCCAGAGCGAAAAGGATAAGTAATGTCGGCAAATATCACCCGTGTAAATCAGGAGTTCGATAAAGAAATCGTAGATATCGTCGATTACGTCTTTGATTACGAAGTTACTTCGGATCTGGCATATGAAACTGCGTGGTCATGTTTGATGGACACCTTGGGTTGTGGCCTGGAATCACTCGAATACGAAGCCTGCACCAAGTTGCTTGGTCCGCTAGTTCCAGAACTTCAGGTTAAAGATGGTGTGCGCGTTCCGGGCACCGCTTATCGCTTAGATCCAGTGCAGGGTGCATTTAATATCGGTGCCCTTATCCGTTGGTTAGATTTCAATGACACCTGGCTTGCCGCTGAATGGGGACACCCATCAGATAACTTAAGCGCGATCTTGTCTGTCGCTGACTGGATCTCGCAGCATCCGCAATATGGCACCGGTAAGAAACTCACTATGCGCGATGTAATGACTGCGATGATCAAGGCCCACGAAATTCAGGGCTGCATCGCACTTGAAAATTCATTTAACAAAGTTGGTCTAGATCACGTGATCTTGGTAAAGATCGCATCCACCGCTGTGGTTTCGCAGATGCTCGGTTTAACTCGCGAGCAAGCGCTTAACGCGGTTTCACTTGCTTGGATCGATGGACATTCACTTCGCACATATCGCCATTACCCAAATGCGGGATCACGTAAATCTTGGGCGGCAGGCGATGCCACATCTCGCGCGGTGCGTCTTGCACTTATGGCCAAGTTAGGTGAGATGGGTTATCCATCTGCACTAACTGCCAAGACCTGGGGTTTCTACGACACCTTGTTCCGCGGCAATCACTTTAAATTCCAACGCCCATACGGTTCATATGTAATGGAGAACGTGCTCTTTAAGATTTCCTACCCAGCAGAGTTCCACTCACAAACAGCGGTAGAAGCCGCCTTTACGCTGCATAAGCAGATGGTTGCTGCAGGAAAGACCAGCGATGACATCGCCAAGATCAGCATCCGCACCCACGAAGCATGTATCCGAATCATCGATAAGAAGGGGCCGCTCAATAACCCAGCAGATCGTGATCACTGTATCCAGTACATGGTTGCGGTGCCGTTGATCTTTGGTCGTTTAACTGCCCGTGACTACGAAGATGTAATCGCCGATGATCCACGAGTTGATGCGCTACGCGCAAAGATGCACCTGCGCGAAGATGAAAGCTTTACTGCAGATTACTTTGACCCAGCAAAGCGTTCGATCGCTAACGCGATGACCATCGAATTTAACGACGGCACCGTGCTTGGTGAAGAAGTCGTCGAATATCCAGTGGGCCATGCACGTCGTCGCGCCGAAGGAATTCCGTTGCTCGTTGAGAAGTTCAAGATCAACTTAAATCGCATCTTCGCCGCCAATCAACAGAAGAAGATCTTGGACCTTTGCTTAGATCGCAAAGCCCTGGAGGCCACAGAAGTTAAGGACTTCATGGCGATGTTGGTCAAGGAATAAACCTTTGAAGAAATTGCGCGGCCTGCTTAAAGCCTCACACTTTGGGCCGACGCTAATTGTTACTGCCATTTCTTGGTTCTTTGCCGCGCATTACTGGTGGGAAGGACCTGCCTATGTAATCGCTTTTGGTGTATTTACCGGCCAATTAGTTGTCGGCTGGAGCAATGATCTATATGACTATAAAGATGATTTGATGCATAACCGGCAGAACAAACCACTTGTATCTGAACTTATCTCGCAAAGCTATTTAAAGCGCTGGCTTACCTTCATGGTGCCGTTCTCATTTGTGGCAAATTTGCTTGGCCCGCTTGGGTTTAAAGGCGGCTTGGTTTATATGTTTGGAATCGCAATGGGAGTTGCTTATAACTTCTTCTTTAAATTTAACGTCTTCTCATGGCTCCCATACGCTCTGGCCTTTGCAGCGCTGCCTTCATGTATTGCGATTTCAAAAGATGTAACTCCACCAGTATGGATGTGGCTTGGGGGAGCGTTGCTGGGATCTGCTGCACACTTTATAAATGTAATTAAAGATATGGATCAAGATCGCGCAAGTGGCATTGGTGGTGCGCCACAGCGAATTGGTAAGCGCAACTCAATAGTTGTTGCAGGGCTGTTGATCGCCCTAGGGCTTTCAACGCTAGTTGTATTTAATTAATTTTTAACTAGCGAACGCTACGCATAACAGCAGTGACTTTGCCCAAGATCTCGCAGTTATCGCCATTGATTGGCTCGAATGCGGGGTTGGCAGGAAGCAACCAGATGTGGCCGTTCTTGCGTTGGAAAGTCTTTACGGTTGCTTCGCCATCGATCATCGCGGCAACGATTTCGCCGTTGTTGCAATCCTTCTGTTCGCGAATAACAACGTAATCGCCATCGCAGATTGCGGCATCGATCATTGATTCACCGACAACTTGCAACATGTAGAGGTTGCCCTTACCGACCAAAGTTTCAGGGAGGGCAAAGGTAGATTCAACGTTCTGTTCTGCGGTGATTGGGCCACCGGCTGCGATACGACCAACGAGTGGAACCTGCTTGGTGGCTTCGACTTCGAGTTCGGATTTCTCGCCAGGCATTAATACTTCAAGTACTCCGCCGCGAGTTGGGTGGGCGGTGATAAAACCTTTTTCCTGCAAGATCTCGAGCTGGTATTTGACGGAGGCAGGGGATGAAAGGCCGGCGGCCTTAGCGATCACACGCATTGACGGTGGGTAACCCTCGTCGTCCATGCTCGCCTTGATGACCTGGAGGATCTTGAGCTGGCGGGCGGTTAGCTTCTCCTCGTCGGAGGTGAAGTCTGGGAGCTCGGTTACTTTGCTGGATGCGGGTTTCTTAGCCATGGGCTAATCGTCCCACGCCTAGGAAAAAAAATCAAACATATGTTCGAAAATAACTTGCCGATGTCGGTGGCATGGGGTTTAATTGGCCTTGTTCGAACAACTGTTCGAATACCTTCCCCAAGGTAGTACCAGCAGGAGAAAACCATGAGCACAGTTTCTTTAAACGCAACAAGCGCGCAAACCCTTATAAATCAAGGGTTTCAAGGCTATTCAACCAATCCGTCCGGCTTTCGTTTAAATCGCCGTGGTCGCCTAGCCCGTACGTTCGTGGTTCTCTCACTCGCTGTGGTCCTAGCCAGCGTCTTTGGCTTCCAGGCCGGGGCCGGCACAACCGACACCGTTGGCGCCCCAACATCTTTTATTGAGATCACCGCAGCCCCTGGGGATACCCTCTGGTCGCTGGCTACCCGTATGGCAGATGGCGGAGATGTTCGCGCGCTCGTAGATGAGATCGCTTCCGTTAACTCGCTGGCAACGGCTGAGCTCCAGGCAGGCCAGAAGGTACGCATCCCGCTCGATTAGTTTTGAATTAGTTTTAAGAGATAGCCCCGACACGCCCTAGCAATGGTTAATGCGTACTCATCAGGAAAACTCTCAAGATTTGCTTTATAGTTCCCACTATATGTAGGGGTCGAAACGAAGAAAACTTCCATAAGTAGTGTTTTTAGGGTAGTTTCAGCGGTTCGCCAATACATCTAAATTTGGGAATATCTAGTATTTCGAAGGGAGACACGCCGAGATGATTTGCCCGTTCTGCAGCCACGATGATTCTCGAGTTGTTGACTCTCGTCCGGTCGAAGATGGCACTCAGATCCGCCGTCGCCGTGAATGCCCACAATGTGGCGAGCGCTTCTCAACTCAGGAAGTCGCTCTTCTCAACATTATTAAACGATCTGGTGCAACCGAGCCATTTGCTCGCGAAAAAGTTTTGGTTGGCGTACGTAAAGCCTGCCAAGGTCGCCCAGTCGGCGAAGATGATCTAGTCCTGTTGGCCCAGCGCGTTGAGGAAACCCTTCGCCGCACTGGCAAAGCAGAAATCGAAGCTCAAGAAGTGGGCTTGGCAATCCTTGCGCCACTTCGCGAACTCGATGAGGTGGCTTACCTGCGATATGCCTCGGTATACCGTAACTTTGCCTCCCTTGAAGATTTCGAAGGCGAGATCGCGTTACTGCGAGCAGTGCCTTCGAGCGCTAATTCCCACGGCGCAAACGAAGTAAATGAAAAAAGCGATGCCCCATCGTTAAAAGAAAATCAAACAACAACGAGCAATCGTTAAAAGAGAAGACGGGAAAATAAAAATGTCAGATACGGTCATCAACCGACCAATCAAGATCAAAGCTCATAACACCGTAAAGGGTAAGGGCTTAACGATCGAACGTATTTATACAAATGAGGGAATTCATCCATACGATGAAGTTAAGTGGGAGCGTCGCGATGTTGTCCAGGCTAACTGGAAGACAGGCGAGACAGTATTCGAACAACTCGGTGTTGAATTTCCAGATTTTTGGTCAGTAAACGCATCAACAATCGTTACTACCAAATACTTCCGCGGGGCAGTGGGAGCAGAAAATCGCGAGTGGTCTCTTAAGCAGGTCATCGATCGCGTAGTTCTTACATATACAAAGGCCGGAAAAGAATTCGGTTACTTTGCAACAGATAAAGATGCAGAGATCTTCGAGCACGAGCTAACACATATGCTCTTGCACCAGATCTTCTCCTTTAACTCACCAGTTTGGTTTAACGTCGGAACAGCAGCACCTCAGCAAGTAAGCGCATGCTTCATCTTGTCGGTTGATGACACGATGGATAGCATCCTTAACTGGTACCGCGAAGAAGGAATGATCTTCAAAGGTGGATCAGGTGCAGGACTAAACTTGTCACGTATCCGTTCATCAAAGGAACTTCTAAAGTCCGGTGGAACAGCCTCTGGCCCAGTTTCATTTATGCGTGGTGCAGATGCATCTGCAGGAACAATCAAATCTGGTGGCGCAACCCGTCGCGCAGCCAAGATGGTTGTTCTAGATGTTGATCACCCAGATATCGAAGAATTCATCGAAACCAAGGTCAATGAAGAAGACAAGATTCGTGCACTACGCGATGCTGGCTTTGATATGGATTTGGGAGGCAAAGACATAATCTCTGTGCAATATCAGAATGCAAATAACTCAGTCCGCCTTTCAGATAAGTTCATGCAAGCGGTTGAAAACGGAGAGCAGTTTGGTTTAACAGCTCGCTCAACTGGCGAAGTTATCGACACAGTTGATGCGCGCGAACTCTTCACAAAGATTGCACAAGCTGCATGGGCATGTGCTGATCCTGGAGTTCAATTTGATGACACCATCAATGATTGGCACACAACTCCAGAGTCAGGTCGCATCAACGCCTCAAACCCTTGCTCTGAGTACATGTCACTAGATAACTCATCATGTAACTTGGCTTCACTTAACTTGATGAAGTTCCTAAAGGATGATGGATCATTTGATGCAAAGACATTTGCTCGCGCATCTGACTTGATCATCACTGCAATGGATATCTCAATCTGTTTCGCAGATTTCCCAACTGAAGCGATCGGCGACACAACTCGCGCCTTCCGTCAGCTCGGAATCGGATACGCAAACCTTGGCGCACTTCTTATGGCTTCAGGTCTTGCATACGATTCAGAGGGTGGACGCGCTCTAGCGGGTGCAATCACTTCACTTCTAACCGGAACAACATATAAGCGCTCAGCAGAACTCGCTGGCATCGTTGGTCCATATGCAGGCTTTGCACAAAATGCTAAGCCTCATGCCCGCGTAATGCGCAAGCATGCAGCAGCATCATCTGCAGCTAAGCAGCTTTCAACTCTAGATATCGATGTCTGGACAGAAGCAAATAAGGCATGGGATGCATGTCTAACAACTGGCGACAAAAACGGCTGGCGTAACGCACAGATCTCTGTGCTTGCACCAACCGGAACAATCGGTTTGATGATGGATTGCGATACAACTGGTATCGAACCTGACTTCTCATTGGTTAAGTTCAAGAAGCTCGTCGGCGGTGGCTCAATGCAGATCGTTAACCAGACAGTTCCAGCAGCCCTTCGCAAACTCGGATACACCGAAGAGACAATCGAAGCGATCGTCGAATTTATCGCGGCAAATGGCCACGTAATCGATGCTCCGGGGCTAAAGACAGAGCACTACGAAGTATTTGACTGTGCACTAGGTGCGCGTTCAATTGCTCCAATGGGCCACGTACGCATGATGGCTGCTTGCCAGCCGTTCCTTTCAGGTGCGATTTCAAAGACAGTTAACCTCCCAGAGGATGCAACTGTTGAAGAAGTTGAAGAAGTTCACCTTGAAGCATGGCGTATGGGCATCAAGGCACTTGCTGTCTACCGCGATAACTGCAAGGTCGGTCAGCCACTTTCAGATGGCAAGGCTAAGAAGAAAGATGCACCTGTTGAAGCAGAAGCACTTGCTACTCCAGTTCGCAAGCGTCTTCCAAAGTCACGCCCATCAACTACAACATCATTCTCTGTTGGCGGCGCCGAGGGTTACATGACCTCAGGTGCATACGCTGATGGTGCACTTGGTGAAGTATTCCTAAAGCTTGGCAAGCAGGGTTCAACTCTTGCCGGTGTAATGGATGCATTCTCAATCGCAGTTTCAATCGGACTCCAGTACGGCGTTCCACTAGAAACATTCGTTGAGAAGTTCACAAACTTGCGCTTCGAGCCAGCAGGTATGACAGATGATTCAGATATCCGCATGGCGCAATCCATGATGGATTACATCTTCCGTCGCCTGGCACTTGATTACTTACCATTCGATCAGCGTTCAGCGATGGGTCTGTTTACAGCCTCAGAGCGTGCACGCGCACTTGAAACAGGCGAGTACACACAAGATGCAGCACCTGCGAGTGCTGATACCCCAAAAGCGGCTGTAGCTGCGGCGGCTCCTGTGGCTGCTCCAGCACCAAAAGCAGTTGAGGTAAAGATCGAACCAGCACCACTTGATCGAGCAATCGGTTCATCATCTGATCTCCTTGAATCAATGGGAATCAAATCAGATGCACCGCTCTGTATGACATGTGGCGTAAAGATGCGTATGTCAGGTGCATGTTTCGTATGCGAAGGCTGCGGAAATACATCTGGTTGCAGCTAATTCTTTAAACCAACCCCGTTAAAAAGCCCCGCTGATTAATTTCAGCGGGGCTTTTTTATTAAACAGTTCAATTCGCTAGATTTCTTCAAATGCAAGGGCTTGGCAAAGATAAGATATGTACTTCGCAAGTTTAGGAGAAGTAATTGCCACAAGCCCTGCCCCGCAAGTTGGTGCATCGCTTGGTGACCCTAAATGCAATGAGCTCCTTCTTAATGGGCTCAATCGGATTTTCAATTCAACTAATTAAGCGCGACTTTGAGTTAACCCGCGTAGTAGCCAGTTGGCACAACATCGGCTGGGCGGCAGCCTTGGTATTTATCTCATTTATATTGCTCGGTCATGGCCATCGCCGGCCTGCCCACCAAACTATTCGCTTTGGTTGGGCGCTATTAATTCTTGGTTCACTTGTCTATTGCCTTAGCCCAAATATTTATTTCTCAGTACCTGCAGTGATCCTTACTGCAACTGGTTCGGTTATCGCAGGCAACACAACGACGGCAATCTTGGGCGCGCATTCAAAGACGGCGCTGAAGAATATGTTCCGATCAACCGGAGTCGGTTTGTTTGCGGCATCCGTTTCTCCAACGGTAATTGGCATTACGACGCAGGCAGATATTCCTTGGCGCGCAACAGTTGCAACAACTGCTGTGCTTATTGGGCTAGTTGCCTTAAAGATCGTTCCTGAATTAGAAGCTCGTCCAGAGCCAGACCATGCCGATAGCAAGATCATCTGGAATAACACGATGATCGCAATTCTTCTCTTTGCTTTTATGACGATAACAATGGAAGTTTCACTATCGGCTTGGGCGCTAGATCTTTTAACTGAGCGTGGATCAGAGGTTAAATCTGCGGTTCTATTTGCAACCATCGCACCTTATTTCGTGGCGCTAACTCGCATCTATCTTTCAACTAAGAATGAACATAACCTGTATCGCATCTGGCGATTCTCATTTGTGGCGATCGGATCAGGTGTATTGCTCGTTATCTTTGCATCATCACCAACGCTTACCTTGGCAGGTTTGATTATTGCCGCTGCAGGTATTGGGCCATGTGCATCTATTGCTATCGCAAACGCATCTTCGACCGCGCAGGGTTCAGATCGCGGTATCGCCGCCTTTGTGATTGGTATGGGCATTTCAAATGGCACATCACCATGGATCATGGGATTTGTCAGCGAGAACTTTGGATTTGCCGCAGCCTACGGAGTCATCTTGCTTGCACTAATTGCTGCAACTTATTTCTTTGCAACTATAAACAAGAAAAATTAACGAGGAAGGCGAAGTCCTTGCATTCCGCCATCTACGCCAAGTGCGGTGCCCGTTGTAGATGCTTGTGCAGGATTTGCCAGAAAGACAATCGCGCTAGCAACTTCTACAGGTGAAACAAGACGCCCGATTGGTTGGCGCGCTTGCAAGGCGGCATATTCCTGATCAGGGTTATCTGCCTTAGAAAGTAAGTTTTTAATCCAAGGGGTATCTGATGTTCCAGGGTTAACGCAGTTAACGCGAACACCGTGAGCAATTCCATCGGTTGCCATAGCAAGAGTAAGTGCGTAGATCGCACCCTTGCTGGCACCGTAAACCGCGCGATTTGGAACGCCAGCTGTTGCAACTAGCGAACAAGTGTTAACGATTGCGGCATGTGAACTGGCCTTTAGGTATGGCATCGCTGCAGCGCTCATGCGCCCTGTGCCAAAAACATTTACATTGAAAACTCGTAGCCATTCTTCTTCGGTGGCTTGCTCGACGGTGCCGATAGCGCCGATGCCAGCGTTGTTGATCAGAATATCTAGCGTCTTGCTCTGGCTGGCGAATTCAACAAATGCTTTCTTAACGCTATCGGGGTTGGCGATATCGCATTCAATAAATGTTGCTAGCTGACCCATATCACCAGAGCGAAGATCAAAGCCGAATACCTTCGCACCTTGCTCAGTTAACTTACGGGCAACTTCTAAACCGATACCAGAGCCTGCGCCTGTAACAATGGCGGTTAAGCCTGCGAAATCTTTACTCACTACTTTGCTCCCGCGTTATAGGCTTTAACGTGGTTGGTGATCTCACCGATACCTTCAATGCCCGTCTTAAGAACATCGCCAGCCTTTAGATAAATCGGTGGCTTAAAGCCCATGCCTACACCGAATGGCGTTCCGGTATTGATGATGTCACCTGGGCAGAGCTCCATAAATTGGCTGATGTACCAAACGATGTGGTTGATTCCGTATAACAAGTCATCGGTATTGGAATCTTGTTTCATCTCATCGTTTACTGAACACCATAAGCGCAGGTTATGAGCGTTAATTGAATCTGCTGAAACGATTACTGGGCCGACTGGATTAAATGTGGGGAATGACTTGCCCTTAACCCATTGACCGGCGCGCTCCATCTGCCAGTGGCGCTCTGAAACATCCTGCGAGATTGAGTAACCCAAGATGTGCTCTGCAGAATCTTCAGGAGAGTTTAGATAAAGCGCGGACTTGCCAATAACAATTGCGAGTTCAACTTCGTAATCTGTGGCCGCGCTATTTGGTGGAATAACAACATCATCATTTGGACCGGTAATCGAATCTGGAGCCTTCATAAAGATAACTGGCTCAGGTGGAGTATCGAACCCCGCCTCTTTGATATGCGCTAGGTAATTAAGACCTACGCAAATAATCTTGGTTGGCTTATTGATAACTGCGCCGTAGCGAAGACCGGCAAGCGGTGTGCGGGGAAGTGAATTCAGATCAGCGTTGGCAACGCGTAGATAACCACCGGCTTCTAAATTTTCGCGATCCCAGTCGCTGACAAGTGAATCAACATAGATTGCGTTATCACCATCGATAACTGCTGGGCGTTCTGATCCGCGTTCACCAATTCGTGCGATTTTCATTATTCCTCCAGGTCTTACACAACCTTATATGAGCAAGTAAGGCTTGGTCACGGGTGGTGTCACTGATTTTCGCTACTGTGGCCCAGTGAGGATTGAACTACAAATATGAGTGATCTATCGGCGAAAGTGCGTTCGGCCCTGGATGCCGCAGTCGCCGCCATTGGGGGATCACCACGTGAAGGCCAGATCGAAATGGCTGAAGCGGTGGCAAATGCGCTCACCGATCGCCACCATTTAATGGTGCAGGCCGGCACTGGTACCGGAAAATCACTGGCTTATTTAGTTCCAGCACTTGTCCATGGCCGCAAAGTTTTGATTGCAACGGCAACTCTTGCGCTGCAACGGCAGTTAGTGGAACGTGATTTACCTGCTGTTGTGCCAGCACTTGAAAAAGAGTTAGGCCGCGAGATTACTTATGGAATTTACAAAGGCGTCGGCAACTACGTTTGCTTACAGAAGATGAATACCGATGAACCAGATCCCGATGGCGAAGTTTTGCTGGAGGTAAGTTACTTAGAAAAAGATGCCAAACGTTTACATGCCTGGGCAAAGACTCCAGGCGTTTCAGGTGATCGCGATGATGCACCTGATGTCGATCGCAGAGTCTGGGCGGCAAATTCACTTTCTGGACGCGAATGCGTTGGCGCCGATGTCTGTAATTACGGGCCACAATGTTTTGCAGCACTCGCTAAAGCGAAGGCACAGACCGCAGATGTTGTAGTCACCAACCACACCTTGCTTGCGATCGAAATCGTTGATTCACATCCGATCTTGCCCGAACGCGATGCGGTGATCTTGGATGAAGCCCACGAGTTTATGGATCGCACTACGCAGGCAGTGACCGAAGAGCTCACATCTGCGCGCGTGATTCGCGCAGCCGCGATGGCGCGCAAACATATGCCGGGCAAGTTAGCTGATGCGCTCACCAAAGCGGCCGATAATTTCCACGATGCGATGGCAGATTACGGAGATCAGATCCGCGGTGACTTTGCCGCGCAAGGTCGGCTTGAAGAAATTCCATCTTCACTTGAAGCACCTATCCGTAAAGTTAAAGATGCGGCAGCTGCGATCGTGCAGATCATCAACGCCGATGACGACATTATCGATTCTGATGCGATTGCAGAGCGCGCCCGTGTAAAAGGTGCGGTCTCTGAGATCAATACAACTTGTGGCAAATTGTTAAAGATGGGCAATACCCACGTGCTCTGGTATGAACCAACCTTTTCAACACTGCATTTAGCACCGCTTTCTGTCTCTGAAGTTCTCCGTTCAAACCTATTAACCAAGACTCCAGTGATTGCGACATCTGCAACGCTCACCGTTGGCAATGGCTTTGATGCGATGGCGCGCAGTATTGGTTTCGTCGTTGGTTCAGATGCAGACACTGAAAGTGAAGATGGCGATATTGATCCGGCAAATGTGCAGATGCTCGATGTTGGCTCACCATTTGATTTCGCCAATCAAGGCGTTCTATATATGCCAAAGCATCTACCTGAACCAGGTCGCGATGGACCAAGTCCTGAAGTCTTAACTGAACTCGGCGAGTTAATTGATGCAGCGGGTGGACGCACCTTGGCGCTATTTAGTTCATGGCGCGGTGTTGAAGCAGCCGATGCCCATCTGCGCAGCGTTTTAAAAGAGTTACCGATCACCATAATTACTCAGAAACGTGGAGATGCAGTTGGTCCGCTCGTTGAACGTTTTGCGAAAGATGAAACATCAATTCTGCTCGGCACGATGTCGCTCTGGCAGGGCGTTGATGTTCCAGGTTCATCTTGCATCTTGGTTGCAATTGATCGAATTCCATTTCCGCGTCCTGATGAACCGGTTATGTCAGCTCGTGCATCGTTGGCAGATGCCGCAGGTGGCAGTGGCTTTATGCAAGTATCACTACCGCGCGCAGCGCTACTGCTGGCGCAAGGCACTGGCCGCTTAATTCGCAGCGTTGATGATCGCGGGGTAGTGGCCATTTTAGATTCGCGAATTGTGACCAAACGCTACGGAAGTGTCCTACTTAACTCAATGCCGCCGCTGTGGCGCACCAGCGATCGGGCTGTGGTCATTGATTCACTGCGCAGGCTTTCGCAAACCATGAAATAATTTTTTTATGCCCAAGATTTCCACGCAAGATCTAGCCTCGCATCGCGATTGGCGCCGTATTCAATTGATTTCAGCGGCTACTCAGATCGCACTTGAGGAAAGCTCTGCCAGCATTTCAATCGCCGCAGTTGCAGCGCGCGCTGGGCTATCGCGAACTTCGGTCTATGAATACTTTTCTAGCAGCCAAGATCTCGTTGCTGATCTGTTAATTGAAGAGCTAAAGAACTTTGGCGAACTCTTGCGCAGCGCAATCGAAGATGAAAGCGATCCAATCGCAGCGCTAACAATCTGGATTGAAACATCTCTTAACTACGTAGGCGATGGACGACATCTGCTTGCCAAGTCACTTCACGCCACAACTTTGCCGCGCGAGCGAAACGCTGAAATAGGCGCCGCCCACCGTCAGATGCTCGCGCCACTTAGCAAAACTTTTGCTGCCCTTGGCATCACAGATACCGCACGCGCCTTAGCGCAGTTGCAAGCGATTACAGATGTAGCAACCCGCCGCATCGAATCAGGTGCCGCAACGGCGCAAGATGAGATCGCAGTTACAACCGATTTCTATATCGCCGGAATTAAAGCTTTAGCTAACTCTAATTCTTAGATCTTGCTTAAGGGCTAGCCACATTCCTTCTTTAGCTGGCGCTGTAGCAACGATGGTGCAGACCCCTCGCTTTTGAGACTCGATTAGATTTAACTCAACGCGACAGTTCTTACTCAAACTCTTGTAAGTAATTACCTCACCGAAATTGCTTTCAGCAGGCATCGCCTTTGGTTTACCCTTTTTGAGTTCCTTGGTGGCGCGCTCTACTTTCTGGGTGCCAGGTTCGAGGATAAATGGATAGTTTGCAGAACTTGCTGCGAACTTATCGTTGCCGGCAGTTCGGTGAGCAAGTGCGCACTGTCCAGCGCCCTTGAGTGCAGTTAGCGTTCCATTTACGTATGAACATTCTGGAGTCAATGAAGTTAACGTCACTGGCAGACCAGATTGCGCAGTTGCAACAATCTTTGCGCTCTGGCGATAGGCAAGTGCCATCGGAACATTTCGGGTTAGCGGCTTGGTATTTAAAGTAACGGTTACTACATCAGCCGGTAGCAAAGGCGCGGCAGCACCTTCGCGGAAGGTAATTGGAAGGAATAAATCTTCGCTGGTATCTGCAGTTGCAGAACGATCTAGGCGGAAGAAGATTCCGCAAGATGTTTTGGTGCAGTCAACAGCTACGCCGCGCCCGGTAATAGTTGAGGCAACTTTAAATGCGATTGGCCCTGTTGCACTTACTGAACCAACTTCACCTTTAGTGCTGATCCAGAGCTGTAATTCATCGCTGCAGGTTGCAGGACGAGCACCAGCGACTGGGGCGATGCATTGCTGCATATACATTCCGCCCTTGGTCGTAAATTTTGTAAAGCCGCCATTGACGGTGGCACCTGCTGGATCAAGATTTGTTAGCGGGCCGCTCTGGAAGACAAACGTCTCCGCGCTGGCACTCGGCGCCGTGAAGACAGGTATAGCCAGTGCTAATACTGAGATTAAGGTGATCATTTTCTTCATTTCTATTTCCTTTTCTTAAATGTGACTGGAATAAAAAGATCGCGCGATCTATCCCCTTCACGTAGATGATCTGATCTAACTGTTAAAGCGCATTTACTTTTGCGGCAATCGATCTTGCCGATTTTTTCCGAGACTCCAACGTTCTTGGTAAATCTGCCACCGGCGCGGAAAGGTTCTGCCAGATTGGCTGCATAGGGTGGTGCATTTGATGAGATCCAGTAAGAAGCATCGCCGATTCCGGATTTGTTAACGCCACCGCCACACGGAGTCGGAGCAGCACCCGATTTTGGCATTACGCAGTACGCAAGGTAGATACCGACAGTTTCATCAAAACCTTTACCAGTGATGACAATCTGCGCCTGACCATTTTTATCAACCGTTATATCTCGCGCTTGTGCGCTAATTGATTCGCCGAACTGGCCCTTAACCAATTGCGGTTTCTGCGCAGCGTTGCTCGGTGCCACACTAAGTGAGATCAGAAGCAGCGCAGATACGGCTGTTGTGAGAAAAGCCTTTGTGCGCATGAGAAAACCTTACTTTTATCTCGTTACCGTCTTATCCGACAACCCACCTATATCTGTCAGGTAAAAGGCTGAGATGATTTAAGGGTGCTAAAGAATGGTCGATACCGGCATCTGTCAGTGGCTCTGGCCACAGCGCTTTCTTTAACCGCATGTAGTTCCGGTGAAGTTGCTGTGCAAGAGATTAAAAGCGCTGCCGCGATAAGTATCGAAGATGGCGGTACTTCTTCAGCAACGCGCGTAATCGCACTTGCAAACGGATCTGCAGAAATTTTGGTTTCTTTAGGCTTAAAGCCAATCCTTATTGGACGAGATATCGCCAGCACTGAAGAAGTACTTTTAGATATTCCAATCGTTACCTCTGGCCATCAAGTTGTTGCGGAAAATATTTTGAATTTGAACCCAGACTTGGTTCTGATCGACGATGCAACTGGACCGCTCGCTGCAATTAAGACCCTGCGCGAAAATGGAATCAAGATTGTTCAGGTGCGCCAGGCCTGGACGCTCTCGGATATAAATCTAAAGATTGCCGATATTGCAGGGGCTGTTGGAGCAATTCCATCGGGGGCTGCCTTGAGCGAGAAGATCAACCAGTCACTTTCTGAAGTTAAGAAAGCAGATCGAAAAGCACGAATCGCCTTTCTCTATCTCCGCGGCGGAAACTCGATCTATCTCCTTGGAGGGAAAGGTTCAGGAGCAGATTCGCTAATCACGGCGATAAATTCCGTTGATGCCGGCGCAGAGTTTTCGAAAGATCCCTTTACGCCAGTTAGCGCCGAAGTTCTGGCTGAGTTAAACCCAGATGTAATTTTAGTTATGAGCAAAGGTCTGGCATCGGTTGGGGGAGTTGCAGGTTTAAAGGCACTTCCTGGAGTTGCCCAGACAACTGCTGGAAAGAAGGGGCGCATCCTTGCCGTTGATGATTCTCTTTTACTCTCCTTTGGCCCCCGCACACCAGATCTGATTCTTCAGATGGCAGCTTCTGTAGATGAGTTGATGAAATGAAGTTACGTTTCTCGCTAATTGTTATCGCGCTAAATATTGCGGTGGTGGCATCTCTATTGCTCGGTGCAACGCAGGTAGAAAACATCTGGCGTTATCTATTTAACCCCGGCTTTGACAGCGCAAGTACCAACCATTTAATTCTCTGGCAGATTCGAATTCCACGCATTCTGGTTGCGCTCTTAATTGGCGCAGCACTTGGCTTAGCCGGTGCGATCGCACAATCTGCGGCAAATAACCCGTTGGCAGACCCTGCAATCTTAGGAACATCAGCAGGTGCAAGCCTGGGCGTTGTAATTGGCGTTCTCTTAAACCTTGCTGAAGTTGGTTCAGTGTCGGCAGTTCTCTTTGCAACTATTGGAGCGCTGATTGCAACGGCGCTCACTTTTACTTGGGCTCGCTCAGTAGGTGCCTTGATCATTATCGGAATCGGTACCTCGGCGCTCTTTTCCGCAGTTGTTGGGCTACTAATTACCGCCACAAATAATCCAGAGATCCGTTCGATCTCATTCTGGTCGCTCGGTTCATTAGCGTTAGCGACATCAGAGAGCCTTTTGATTCTTACGCCAGTATTTCTGGTCTGCTTCTTCTTCGCCTTTAAAATCGCTCCACAGTTAGATCTACTCTCACTCGGTGATATCTCAGTACGTCACTTAGGACTTTCTGCGAAAGCGATTCGCTTGAAAGCATTCTTGATAATCGGTTCATTGGTTGCAGTCAGCGTGAGTACCGTGGGCTCAATCTCCTTCTTGGCGCTGGCCGCCCCACATATTGCGCGCATTCTCTTTGGTGGAAAGAACCGAATATTGACGATCGCATCTTCGCTAATCGGTGCGCTGATCTTGCTGGTCGGTGACACGATCGCACGCAGCGTTCTTCCCCCATACGAACTACCTATCGGCCTGATTACATCTTTATTGGGTGCACCAATTCTTATCCTGCTAGTGCGAAAGGCGGCGCTGACATGGAAATAATTGAGATCAAAGATCTAACGCTGCAGCGCAATAACCGCGAACTCTTCACGGGGTTAAGCGCCACTATTGCTAAAGGCTCAATTAGCGCAATTATCGGCCCTAATGGTTGCGGCAAGAGTTCGCTGCTCTTGGCTATCACCGGTGACCTAAAGCCAATTAGCGGTTCTATCTTTATCGCGGAAAAGAATTTGCAAGAGTTAAGCGATCTCGAACAATCGCACCTGCGCAGTTTGGCGCTGCAAGAGCGCACCTTCTGGCTACCGATGACTGTTCGCGAAGTACTAGCCTTGGGGCAGAGCGATGAGGCCATGAATCAAATTGAGAAGATAGCGGCCGACTTGGGGCTTACCGAATTGTTGGGGAACTTAGTGACTACGCTTTCTGTCGGACAGGTGCAGCGTGTTGAAATCGCCCGCACCTTGTTGCGCGACTGCCCGATCTACCTTTTTGACGAACCATTTGCGGCACAGGATCTGGCAAGTAAAGAGAAGTTAATTGAAATCTTTAAGCAACAGCGCAGCGCAGGAAAGACCGTCATTCTGGTCGCACATAGTGAAGTTGAAAAACTATCTTGGTGTGATCAGATAATCCAACTGGGCTCTTAAATCGCGCCAAGATTTTGCAAAGCTGGGGTGTAGCGGCAAGCGAGTTACATCATCAAATAAAACCCAACGCACTTCATGTGATTCATCATTTAACTCGTGCGCCACAAGTTCGCTCGTTGCCTCAGCGATAACGGTGTCATAAGACCAGTTACCGTGGTTATCGTTATGGGTTTGGCGCGGGGTTAACTGCTGTGGATCAATACCGGTCTCTTCTACCGCTTCGCGAATTGCGCCATCAATAACGCTCTCGTGTGAATCACGCGCACCGCCTGGGATTCCCCAAGTGTCTCCGTTATGAACCCAGGGTGCGCGGTGCTGTAACAAGATTGCGCCATCGCGATAGATAAGTAAACCTGCTGCGCCATGCAAGCCCCAATGTTTAGAGCCGCAACTGCACTCGACCCAACCATCTCCATCGCGCGCAGCCATGTTCCTACCTTTCCATATGAGCCGTTAACTATCCACATGGAGTAGGTGCGGGGCGTTTTTTATCAGTTGCAAGATCTATCTTCCCGCAGATGAAGCTCCCATTAATTCTGATTACAGCGTTGGTAATTTCTCTACAAACTCTCACTTCGCACGCAGCAGATTGCGTCAAAGCCTGTGTTGATGTCTATACCCAAGATGGGCAATTGGTTATTGAAGCGAGAAAGGGAAGTGGCCCAAGTTCGGGCAAGGTGACCAAACCCAAAGTTGTTAAGCCAAAGGTTGTTGCTAAGCCTAAAGTTGTAGCCAAACCTAAGCCGGTTGTAAAGCCTAAAGTTGCTGCACCGGTTAAGAAAGCACCAGCGAAACCTGTAAAGAAACCAGTTAAAAAAGCGGCACCGAAAGTAGTCGCAGCAACTTCACTCAGTGATCGCTTAAGTAAATCACTTCCCACCGGCGGCATTTCATATCAGCCAAATTTCAAACCGCTAATTCACACTCCGGTCTATTTCTGGAATGACTTGCCATCGGTCTTCCGCACCCAAGTTAATTTAATTGGCGAAACCATCGATGTGGTTCTGCGCCCTTCATATTTGTGGTCCTTCGGTGATGGTTCATTTCTTGCGACAACCGATCCAGGTGGTCCATTTCCCGAAGGCAAGATCACACATATTTATTCACAGCCCGGCATTTATCCGGTGCTTTTAACAACAACTTGGAGCGGCAGTTTTTCTCACAATGCCGTAGAACGCGCCATTACTGGCCAGATCAAAAAAGTTTCAGCGCTGACCATCACCGTGGTGGCAGCTCCAACCCGCTTTATGAATTGAGAGAGATGACTACGCTTACATCACCACATGACCTACTTGCCGCAATTCCCTTTCTAATTGGTTACCACCCTGAAGATTCATTGGTTGTAGTTTCAATTAAAGATAACACCGTTGGAATGGCGATGCGGATTGATTATCCAGTTGATATTCCCGAAGGTGCTTACGACTTATTGGCTTCACATCTACAGCGAGATTTGGCAACTGGGGCGCTGTTAGTTGCTTATGTTCCAAGCGATCGCAGCGATGGGGAAGTTGTTCTTGCCGATACAAGGGCGGCGTTAACCCGAATTAGTATTGCTACTGATGAATCTCTGCTTATCCAAGGCGGGCGTTATCGCTCTGTTCTATGTCAGGATCAAGGTTGTTGCCCTGCTGAAGGAAACTTAATTCCCGAGATCGATGGTTCGCGTATTGCCGTTGAACATGTTGTTGCAGGTCGTGCGATGCCCTTTGCCAATCTGCAAGCACTCACCGATTCAATTTCATCGTTGCCGGTAGCAACCGAGGCTAAATGGTGCGAATTAGTGGACAGTTTTCTAATTCCCAAAGCTATGGATAACTTGCCGAAGTTACAACGCGATGGCGCAACTGCGGTAATTGATTTAGCAGGTGAATTTGCCAGTGGACGCATTGGCCAAGATCTCGAACTAACCGCGCGGGTTATCGGTCGGTTAAGCGATATCCAGGTGCGCGATTTTGCACTTGGCAGCCATGATGAAGAGAACGTTGATACCTACTTTCAGATGTGGCGCCACTTAATGCGGATCGCACCAAAGGGATATGTGGCACCGATTGCATCTCTGTGTGCCGCGCTGGCATATGAAAGCGGTGATGGCGCACTTGCCCACCGCGCGCTAGATCGCGCCCTCGAAGATGCCAATGGTTATTCCCTGGCGCTCTTATTGCGACGCGTCTTTACAGCAGGTTGGCCGCCGGCATCCTTTGCGGCGATGCGCAGAGAACTACATCCCAAAGTCTGCGCTGGAATTTTTGGTGAAGATCTACCGCCCGGATTCGGGCTTTAACAATTACTTTGTTGGAAAGAAGCTATCTAATTGAGCAAAGACTTTAGGGGATGCAGCAATTATCTTGCCGCCCAGGTGCAGTCCATTGTCAGCGATAAAGTCATTAACTCTTCCGCCTGCTTCAGAGACCAATAAAAGAGCAGCTAAGCAATCCCAAGAGTTGATGTGATATTCGATGTAACCAATGAGTGCGCCACTTGCCACATAACAAATACCAAGTGCTCCTGAACCATTTCGGTGGTACATGCCACCGTTTTCAAGCAGGCCTTTCATCATATGAATCAACTGCGCTGGGGAAGTGCGGTTGGAGTAACCAACGCTAACGATGCCATCGTTTAGAGTCTGGGCATCGCGCACTTGAATTCTCTTGCCGTTTAACGTTGCGCCTTTGCCTTTTTGGGCGATGAAGAATTCATTACCTGCAGGGCTATAAACCAAGCCGATTTCAATTTGAGATTGACTTACAAAGGCGATCGAAACACACCAACTAGTCATCCCCATCAAAAATGGCTGCGTGCCATCAATTGGATCAACTACCCAGATACCTTCTGCGCCTTCAATTCCAGTTGGCCCGGTTTCCTCACCAAAGAATGCATCATCTGGGAAACGTTCCTTGATAGCACTTTTGATCAAAACTTCAGTGTTGTAATCGGCTTCGCTAACAAAATCCTGCAGCCCTTTGCTCTTAACTTCTAGAGTTTCCAGCGATTTCCAATATGTCATGGCTAGATCACCGGCGCGAAGAATTAGCTCTTTGCCGAATTCAAAGCGCTGATCAATATCTACTTGCGAAAGGCTCATCTGGAGAGTCTAATACCCGTCTTTATTGCCATAACCAGGCAGCGCCGCGAACACCACTTGAATCTCCATGTTTTGAGCGAACAATTGGTGTGGCAAAGACTGGCGAAAATGTGTACTGACCAATTTTTCCTGGAAGATCGCGATACAACTCATCGATATTGCTCATTCCGCCACCCATGACAAAAACATCTGGATCCAATGTATTTACAACTACTGAAAGTCCGCGTCCAACGCGGTCAATCCAACTTTCATAATTTGCGATAGCAATTGTCTCTCCACCGCGTGCACGTTCCATAATCTCTGAAGGCTTTAGATCTGCGCCACCGCGCCTTTGATAATCTCTGGAGAAGCTATATCCCGAGATCCAAGTTTCCATACATCCCTTTTTGCCACAGTAACAATCTTCTCCAGGAAGTTCATCGGCGGTAGCAAATGGCAGCGGGTTATGTCCCCAATCACCAGCGCTGTTATTAGGGCCGTGATGTGCGCGCATATTTACCGCAACACCTGCTCCTGCACCGCTAGCGATAATTACTCCGAAGACAACTGCGTAACCTGCACCGGCTCCATCACGGGCTTCAGATGATGCAAAACAATCGGCGTCGTTTACAACGCGAAGTGGTCGTCCAATTACTTTGTTCAAATCTGCTTCAACGGGCTGGCCGTTTATCCAGGTTGAACTTCCGCCTTTACCTAAACGACTAATTGGTTCAAGAGATCCCGGAATTCCAATTCCGATTGAACCGCGCTGACCGGTCTTCTCCTCGATCTCCACGATTAATTCGGCAATCGTCCTTAAGCAAGCCTGATAGTCACCGCGCGGAGTATCGCGCCTGATGCGCATTAGTTCGGTGCCATCGGGTTCTAGGGCAACGATTTCAATCTTGGTTCCGCCCCAGTCAACCCCGATCAACATAGTTCTAGAGTAAGTCAGATAGAGAATGCGCGAAAGACCCACGTGGTTTTTTGGGTTAGAATTTGGACAGGTCACGAGTTCTAATCGATAGCCCCGGCTGATTAGACGGCAACCCTCCACCGCGGTGGGGTGCTCCGGGTGACGACCAGGTTTGCATCACACGATGTGAGCAAGTGCGTGAAGGAATTAAATGTCGAACTCGATTACTACAGCAGTTACAGGTGCATGGCTGGAAAGCCATGATCCCGGCGATCGCAAATTTGTAAAGATCGGCTTTCTCTTACTTGAAAGCGGCGAGACGCTGCCCGATATCACGATTGCTTATCAAACTTGGGGCACGTTAAGCGCTGCAAAAGATAATGCGATTTTAATTAACCATGCGATGACTGGTTGGTCTGATGTAACTAGTTGGTGGCCAAATATGGTCGGCCCAGGTCTTCCTTTTGATACCGATAAATATTTCATCGTCTGCCCTAATGTGATTGGCGGATGTCAGGGAAGTACAGGTCCATCGAGTATTGCTCCTGATGGCAAACGTTACGGCTCACGTTTTCCAGTTGTGACAGTGCGTGATATGGCCGCGGCCGAACTTTTATTTAGCGATGCCATCGGCATAAAGAAATATCGTTTGGCTGTAGGTCCATCCCTTGGCGGAATGCGCTCGCTGGAATGGGCGATTGAATATCCAGACCGCGTCGGTGCTATTTGCACGATCGGTTCATCAGCAGTTGCAACCGGCGATCAGATCGGCGGATTCTCAGTGCAGATCCGCGCAATCAAGAGCGATCCAAATTTCAACGGCGGCGATTATTACGAGCAAGCAAGGGGCCCAATCGAAGGCTTGGGTATCGCCCGACGCATCGCGCATCTGACTTATCGCACCGAATCTGAGATGGATGTGCGCTTTGGTGGCCAGATGCAGGGCGATGACACCGGGCGCTATGCCGTTGAGTCATACCTTGATCATCAGGCGGTTAAATTGGCCAAGCGCTTTGATGCCAATACCTATATCTCGCTAACTTCAGCGATGGCATCCCATGATGTGGGCCGCGATCGCGGGGGAGTCGTGGCTGCGCTGGAATCGATCAAGATTCCGGTCGTTGTGGTCTCAATTGATACCGATCGCCTATTCCCACCTCGACTTCAGGTTGAGATTGCCGAGCTCGTTCCTAAGGCGCAACCGCTAATTACTATCTCATCGGACTTCGGACACGATGGCTTTTTGGTCGAATCTGAGTCAGTTGGCGCCGCAATCGGCCAAGCGCTGAGTATAATATAGCCATCGCTTCGAGCAGTTCGAAACAAAGGTTTCGAAGATAGTTCGAAAAACCAAAGGACAATTGTGGCTGTATTTAGTGCGCTCAAAAACAAGGCAAAGTCAGCAAAGGCAGCGAAAAATGCTCCTGCCAAGAAAGCTGTTGCTAAGAAAGCACCTGCAAAAAAGGTAGCCGCCAAGAAGGCACCTGTTAAGAAAGCGTCAGCGAAGAAGGTCGCAGCGAAGCCTGTTAAGAAGGCCGTCGTTAAGCCAGTTAAGCCAGTAAAGGTTGCGCTGAAGAAAGATTTATCTGCCAAAGAAGTTCAACAACTTGTAAATTTGAAGAACGACGTCGCTCGCCACAAAGAGATCGTCGAAACACTTGCTGCCAGCGGTATCGATAACTATCGCAAAGCGGTTAAGAAAGAATTTTTGGCGCTCGCCCAAGAAGCGCGCCACCTTGATGAAGTTATTGCAACTGACTCTGAGAAAGCACGCAAAGCAGGACTCGGAACATCTGCGCGAATTCTCTCTAAAGCCCAACTCGCACTAATTGCGCCACCTCCAGCACCTGTTGCTCCAAAGAGCGAAGGTAAAGCCGGCAAGGCTGCGGTGGTTCTAGATGATGAAGGTAACGAAATCGTCGTTGAAGAAATTGAACTTGAAGATGTCGAAACTCTTATCGCTGAAGTCGCTGAAATCATCGACACAGAAGCAGAAGATAAATCTAATCAGCCACGCGTTGTAAACCTGGCTGAAGAAGCATCTGGAAACGAAGAAAATGCCTTCACCCTAAAGGCCTCTGAAGAAGATGATGCACCTGCGCAGACAGTTATGACTGCTGGTGCAACCGCTGACCCAGTAAAGGATTACCTAAAGCAGATCGGCCGCGTAGCACTCCTTAACGCTGAGCTCGAAGTAGAGCTAGCAACGCGTATTGAAGCCGGCCTCTTTGCCGAAGAGAAGATTAAAGAAGATAAGAAGATGGAGAAGAAGTTCAAGCGCGAACTTGAATGGATCGTTGAAGATGGCAAACGCGCTAAGAACCACTTGCTTGAAGCAAACCTTCGTCTCGTTGTATCTCTTGCAAAGCGTTACACCGGTCGCGGCATGTTGTTCCTTGATCTAATTCAAGAAGGAAACCTCGGCCTTATCCGCGCAGTTGAAAAGTTCGACTACACAAAGGGTTACAAGTTCTCTACCTATGCAACTTGGTGGATCCGTCAGGCGATTACTCGCGCGATGGCAGACCAGGCTCGCACAATCCGTATTCCAGTTCACATGGTTGAAGTCATCAACAAGTTGGCTCGCGTTCAGCGCCAGATGTTGCAAGACCTCGGCCGCGAACCGACTCCAGAAGAGCTCGCTAAAGAACTTGATATGACACCTGAAAAAGTTGTTGAAGTTCAGAAGTACGGCCGCGAACCAATCTCACTTCACACACCACTTGGTGAAGAAGGAGATTCTGAGTTCGGAGATCTCATTGAAGACTCTGAAGCGGTTAAGCCTGAAGAATCTGTAACTTTCACAATCTTGCAAGAACAGTTGATGCAGGTCCTTGGCGGCCTCACCAACCGTGAAGCAGATGTAATCAAGGCTCGTTACGGACTTACAGATGGTCAGCCAAAGACACTTGATGAGATCGGCAAGGTTCACGGGGTAACTCGCGAACGTATCCGTCAGATCGAATCTAAGACTATGTCGAAGTTGCGCCACCCATCACGTTCGCAATCACTTCGCGATTATCTAGATTAAAACTAGATTAAAAAGAAATCGAGTTCTAACGTGGATAAGCCAAAGGTTTTCATAAACCCCAAAAGTGGTTCTATCCGCATAACCGGTGAAGTTGAAATGGTCGATGCCGATGGCAACGTTCTGGAGACTTTAGAAAATCCAAAGTTCTGCGGATGTGGCCAATCAAAAGAAAAACCCTTCTGCGACGGATCGCACAAGGGTCTTCTTAAAAAAGATTAATTAGTTCTTAGATTCAACCAAGCGCTCTGATTCGTCTTGGATTGCAACTGCCACAGCCTTTAGCTTTTCAGCGTATTCCTTGCCGTGATGTGCACAGAACATTAGTTCGCCACCTGTTGCGAGGGTTGCTCGCACATATGCCTGAGCGCCGCAACGATCGCAACGATCAAGTGCATTAAGAGGTGTGGATTCGAGGATTACTTGCTCGGTCATCGCGCTCTCCGTTCATTTAGGTGGGAAGTGGTACTTCTTATGGAACATCAAACCATGTCTCTTTATTCCCCGCAGGAAATAAATGGAGGAATATTGTTACTTTTGCGTTGCAATTCACAGACTTTTCCGATTTTTCGCCCGAAAGAAGGAAATTACCAATATTTGAGACTATTACGGCGCGTTAACGCAAGATCCTTGCAACTACGCCGATAACCTTTGCCTCCGTGGCCGCCAAGAATTCTAAAGATGCTGGAGATCAACTCGATCTCACTGCTCTAGGCGACGCCGAAGATTCCTATACCGCCAAAGACCTGGCAGTCCTTGAAGGACTTGATGCGGTTCGTAAACGCCCAGGTATGTATATCGGTTCAACCGATTCACGCGGGCTCATGCACTGTCTCTGGGAAATTATCGATAACTCCGTAGATGAATCACTTGCAGGTCATTGCAAGAAGATTGAAATTAATTTAGAGGCCGATGGTTCCATTGAAGTCCATGATGATGGTCGCGGTATTCCAGTTGATAAAGAACCAAAGACTGGATTAACTGGAGTTGAAGTTGTTCTTACAAAGCTGCACGCAGGTGGAAAGTTCGGCGGCGGTTCATACGCTGCATCTGGCGGATTGCACGGTGTTGGTGCATCAGTTGTAAACGCACTTGCCGAACGTCTTGATGCAGAAGTAGATCGCAATGGCAAAATTTACTGGATGTCATTTAAGCGCGGCGTTGCCGGCATCTTCGATGGCGAAGGCCCAAAGGCAGAGTTCACTCCACAATCAGGACTTCGCACAATCGGAAAAGTTTCCGCAAAAGTTACTGGTACCCGTATTAAGTGGTGGGCAGATCGTCAGATCTTCTTAAAGGAAGCATCCCTTGATATCGAAGAAATTTACGCTCGCGCACGTCAGACCTCATTCTTAGTTCCAGGATTAACGCTGATCGTCAATGACAATCGCACCAAAGCTGTCACAACTCAAACTTTCTATCACAAGGGTGGTATTTCTGAGTTCTGCGAATTCTTACAACCAGATCAACCAGTAGGCGAAGTAATCCGCATCTACGGCACCGGCCATTATCAAGAGACTGTTCCAGTCCTTGACGATAAAGGCCACATGGTTTCAACTGAAGTAGAACGCGATATGGAAGTAGATATTGCGATGAAGTGGGGCGATGGCTTTGATGCCACCGTTCACTCCTTCGTAAACATTATTTCGACGCCAAAGGGTGGAACCCACGTTCAAGGTTTCGAGCGAGCGATCACCAAAGCATTTAACGAATCCCTTCGCAGCACTGGCACTCTGAAGAAGAACGAAGCCGATGTTATTAAAGATGACATCATGGAAGGCCTCACCGCTGTCATTACAGTGCGTATGTCTGAACCACAGTTTGAAGGACAGACCAAGGAAGTTCTCGGCACAGCGGCTGCAACACGAATCGTCTCTGCAGTAGTTGCCGACAAGATGAAAGAGTTCTTCAACACAACTCGTCGTATCGATAAGGCCAACGGCCGTTTGATTCTCGAGAAAGTTGCTGCTGCATCACGTACTCGTATTTCTGCACGTACTCACAAGGACCTGCAACGTCGTAAGAACGCCCTCGAATCATCTGCGCTTCCAACCAAGCTCTCTGATTGCCGTTCTGAAGATGTAACTCGCACCGAACTTTTGATCGTAGAAGGTGACTCAGCACTTGGTACCACCAAGGCAGCGCGTAACTCTGAATTCCAAGCGATCCTGCCTATTCGCGGCAAGATCCTTAACGTACAAAAGGCATCGCTTTCACAAATGCTAGATAACTCCGAATGCGCATCAATCATTCAGGTAATCGGCGCCGGTTCTGGAAAATCATTTGAACTAGCCGATGCGCGCTACGGCCGCATCATCTTGATGTCCGATGCGGACGTTGATGGTGCGCATATTCGCTGCTTGCTCTTAACTCTTCTCTATCGCTATATGAAGCCGATGATCGATGACGGTCGCGTCTTTGCAGCGATTCCACCACTTCACCGCATCGAGCTAATGGGTAGCGGCGGCAAAAAGGGTGAGTATATCTACACATATTCAGATGATGAGATGAAGAAGTTAACTGCTGAGTTTAAAAAGGCTGGCAAAAAGTGGAAAGAACCAATCCAGCGCTATAAAGGTTTGGGTGAAATGGATGCTGATCAGCTCCGTGAAACCACTATGGACCCAGCGGCGCGCACCCTACGCCGCATAACAATTAAAGATGCCGCAGCAGCGGAGGCGATGTTCGAGCTTCTAATGGGTAACGATGTAGCCCCACGTAAAGAATTTATCTCAACGGCTGAAATCGATCGCGATCGGATCGACGCTTAACTTATTTAACTTTAATCAGGTTCTAATCAATAGAAACTAGATCGAAGTATTCATCTTTCCAAATATCTTCATCGCCATCAGGCAGCAAGATCACGCGCTCTGGCTTTAGGGCCTGAACGGCGCCTTCGTCGTGAGAGACCATGATTACTGCCCCTTGATATTCACCAAGTGCGCCCAAGATCTCTTCACGAGATGCGGGATCTAAGTTGTTTGTTGGCTCATCTAGCAAAAGAACGTTTGCGGCAGATACAACAAGAGTTGCGAGTGCTAAACGAGTTCTTTCGCCACCAGATAAGACCTTCACTGGCTTATGAACATCATCGCCAACGAATAAGAATGAACCAAGAACGTTACGGGCTTCTGGTTCGCGCAAGTCATCCTTGGAAGACATCATGTTTTCCAGAATTGTGCGATCAAAGTCGAGCATTTCATGTTCCTGGGCGTAGTAACCAAGTTTTAAGCCATGGCCATGTTCAACTTTTCCAGTATCGGATTCGAGTTGATTGGCAAGGATCTTTAGAAGAGTAGTTTTTCCAGCACCGTTAAGTCCCAAGATAACAACGCGTGAGCCCTTATCGATAACACAGGAAACGTCGGTAAAGATTTCAAGTGATCCGTAGTTCTTAGAGAGCTCTTCACCGGATAGGGGAGTCTTTCCGCAAGGTGCTGGTGTTGGGAAGCGAAGTTTGGCGACCTTATCCTTAACGCGAACGTCATCGAGTGAGGAACGAAGTTTCTCAGCGCGACGTAACATGCCTTGAGCGGCAGTTGCCTTAGAAGCCTTAGCGCGCATCTTCTCGCCCTGCTTCTGCAAGATTTCAGCTTTCTTTTCGGCGTTGGCACGCTCTTTCTTGCGGCGATGTTCATCTTGCTCGCGCTGCAAGAGGTATTGCTTCCAGCCCAAGTTATAAACATCGATCACGTTACGGTTGCCATCGATATAGAAGACCTTATTTACAACTTGTTCGATCAAGTTAACATCGTGAGAGATGATGACAAGTCCGCCTGAATAAGTGCTGAGGTAGTTGCGAAGCCAGATGATTGAGTCAGCATCTAAGTGGTTCGTTGGCTCATCCAGAAGCAGAGTTTCTGCGCCCGAGAACAAGATACGTGCAAGTTCGATACGACGGCGCTGACCACCAGATAGTGTGTCTAGTTGATTGCCAAAGACTGCTTCAGATACGCCAAGTGAAGTTGCGATCGCTTCTGCTTCAGATGTTGCGGCATAACCACCGGCTGCTTGGAACTCGGCATCGACGCGTGAGTAACGCTCCATCGCCTTTTCGAGTGCTTCACCTTCAGTTGTTGCCATCTCTTCTTCAACTTGGGTCATACGCGCTGCGATCTGATCTAATCCGCGCGCCGATAAAATTCTTTCAATAACAGTGCCTTGATCTTCACCAGTGCGGGGATCTTGTGGCAGATAACCGATCTTGCCGGTGCGTTGTACTGCGCCACCTGCGGGGAGTGTTTCACCAGCAAGTACCTTGGCGAGCGTAGATTTTCCTGCGCCATTGCGGCCAACGAATCCGATGCGATCTCCGTGGTTGATGCGAACATTTACTCCTGAGACCAGAAGTCGCGCACCTGCGCGTAGTTCAAGAGCACTTGTAGAGATCATTTGACGAAGTCTCCCACAGGGGAGAAGTTAAACGAAATTAAGCAGCGCCAATTCGTGTGCGACGCGGGGTAGCGAATGATTTTCCGACTGCAGTTAGCTCGGTTGCAACCTGCGCCTTGATATTTTCTTCAGATTTTAGAAGAGCGCTAAGCGCGGCGATAGTTGTTTTGAGTTCTTTCTGTTCAGTCTCAAGTTCGAGTTTGCTCATCTTGGTCAAACGACGAAGCGGCATGTCGAGGATATAAGTTGCTTGTTCATCATTTAACTTAAAGTCCTTGATCAACTTCTCTTTGGCAGCGGCTGCATCATCGCTACCGCGAATAATCTTGATTACCTTATCGATATCAATGATCGCCTTAAGCAGACCATCGACCATTGATAGGCGACCTTCGGCCTTGGCTTTGCGATATTCAGAGCGACGACGTACAACTTCGATGCGGTGATCGATAAAGACTTGTAGCAATTCCTTAAGTCCAAGAGTTTGTGGGCGACCCTTAACCAAGGCAACAGCGTTAATGGCGAAGGCATCTTCCATCGGAGTTAACTTATAGAGCTGTTCTAGAACTGCCTCTGGTTCAAAGCCGTTCTTTAGCTCGATAACTACGTTGGTTCCGGTCTGGCCATCAGTTAGATCGATGATGTCTGAAATACCTTGAATCTTCTTCGCCTTAGCAAGATCTGCAATACGTTCAACAACTTTTTCAGGGCCGATGTTAAATGGAAGTTCCTTAATGGTGATACCCATCTTGCGAGAGGTAACTTTGCTGATTTCAACAGATGCGCGAACCTTAAATGAACCCTTACCGGTGGCATATGCCTCGCGTACGCCTTCGGCGCCAACGAGTTCTCCGCCAGTTGGAAAGTCTGGCCCAGGGATGTGCTTCATCAACTGATTAAGCGTCGCCTTAGGGTTATCAATTAAGAACTTAGTTGCAGCGATAACTTCACCTAGGTTATGTGGCGCCATATTTGTCGCCATACCAACTGCGATACCTGAACCGCCATTTACCAAAAGGTTTGGATACGCGGCAGGAAGAACAAGTGGCTCAAGCAATTGGCCGTCGTAGTTTGGACCAAAATCAACGGTGTCTTCATCGGCTTCAGCAACCATCGCCATTGCAGCGTTGGCTAGACGAGCTTCGGTGTAACGCATCGCTGCAGGGCCAGAGTCGAGTGAACCAAAGTTTCCGTGGCCGTCGATTAGTGGAACCTGCATTGAAAAAGATTGCGCCATACGAACAAGTGCATCGTAAATCGCTGAGTCACCGTGTGGGTGCAACTTACCCATTACTTCACCGACAACACGTGCGCTCTTCACATGGCCGCGCTCTGGACGAAGACCCATATCGGCCATCTGGTGCAAGATGCGGCGGTGAACTGGCTTTAAACCATCGCGCGCATCAGGAAGTGCTCGTGAGTAAATAACTGAGTATGCATATTCAAGAAATGATTCTGACATTTCAGATGAAACATCGATATCTACAATCTTGCCGGGATATTCACCGGGCTTTGGACCAACGACCTTCTTCGCCTTGGTCGATGCTGCGGCTTTCTTTGCTGTTGCCATGCGCGCATTCTGCCAAGATAACTAGCTAAATCGCGGTACCTACACGCGGTCTGCCGCCGACGATTGCAACACAACCTGCCGCTAACTCTCCACCTGCCTGTAAAGCAGCGGTTAAATCGTGGTTCATCGAATATGAGGCGATAAATCCGGCGGCAAAACTATCTCCAGCCCCTGTTGTATCAACAACGGTAGCTGCAACTGCAGGAAGGCTAATGGAATCAAAACCGCGTGCTTTGGCGATAGCGCCAGCAGAGCCGCGTTTAATTACGACAACCTGCGAGAAATCAAGCAGGTAATCAAGAGCGCGTTCAATATCAACTGAGCCAGTTAAGTAAATCGATTCTTCTTCATTTAGGAATAAAACATCCATCATTGAAAACCAGTTATGTAACTCTTTATCTGCAACATCTTTCATCGCACCAACAGATGCGGGATCAAAATAAATCGGTAGCCCATCTGCCTTGATCTTCTCAATCATCGCTAAAACACCATCACGGGCTAAGGGATTGAGAAGCGCGTAACCAGAGATGTAAACAGCTTGAAATGAACCCAGATCAGGTAGGTCTGTCACGGTTAGTCGTGAATTTGCACCTTTATCCGGAAACATAGTGCGCTCACCTGATGAGTCAACAAGAACTACAACAACGCCGGACGTTTCACCTGGAATTATTAGATCTCCATGGTTTACGCCTAAGGCATCGAATTCTGCAACGATCGCAGCACCTGCTGGATCATCTCCAACGTGGCTAACGATTGTGCTCCGTGCATCGGTACGAGTTAGCCAAGCGGCGACATTTCCTGCGGCTCCACCACTGCTGGTGCTGATGCGGCTTGCGGTATCGCTACCGAAATTAATTTTTTGGGGAGAAACGTTTATGCGGGCGATGACATCGAGCATTACATCGCCGATACACAGAACGTTAATTGTCATTTAAATACCTAAGAGTTAGTGCTGCTGCTTAGCAACGGCGATATCAGCGGCAAGTGCTGAGTTCGATTTAATAATTTCGATATTTACTGAAAGCGATTCGCCTTCGCTGGCGGTGTGGAAATGCTCGAGAAGGAAAGGAGTTACCGCCTTGCCGACAATCCCCGCTTTACGTGCACCGGCTAGTCCGCTCTTCAAAATCGCATCATGGCGCTTGCGATCCATCTCGTGCTTTACCGGATTTGCGACAACCAACGCGCTCTTATTGGTCTTTAGCGCCTCACGTGAGTGAATGATTTGTGCGATCTCGGTAGCGCTTTCCACGCGATGTTCGATTGTAAAACCAGAATCAGTTAGGTAGAAACCTGGAAAGGCCGTTGTCTTATATCCAACTACGCCAATGGCTAGTGTTTCTAAACGCTCTAACGTTGCTGCCACATCGAGAATCGATTTAACACCAGCACATACAACAGTGATATCTAATTGTGAAAGCGCCGTAAGGTCGGCAGACTCATCAAAAGTTTCATTGGCATCGCGGTGAACTCCGCCCAAACCACCAGTTGCAAAGACTCGGATTCCAGCAAGTGCGGCTAAATGTGCTGTTGCAGCAACTGTTGTCGCTGCGCTCTTCTTGCTCGCCGAGATAATGGCCAAGTCGCGACTAGATGCCTTAGCGATGTCATCGCGATTAGCAATTGCCTTTAATTGGTCATCGGTTAAGCCAATATGAACAACTCCATCGATTACCGCAATAGTTGCTGGAACTGCGCCATGATCACGGACGATATCTTCGACTTCACGCGCTACCTCTAAATTTTGTGGGCGCGGCAGACCATGACTGATGATCGTTGATTCGAGTGCAACTATTGGTTTTCCTTCAGCCAGCGCTGCAGCAACTTCGGGCGATGGAGTAAAAGGCATACGGTGGCTCATAAGCCCAACCTTACCCGTGAGAAGATACCTCCGTGCATCTCTCGCAAATCACTCCTTCGCTCTTTGCCAGCCTAGGTTTAGCCGATGCCAGTGATCAAATAAATTGTGGTGCTAGCCCCAACGGCCGCGAACTTCTCTTTCTTGTAGATGGCTTAGGCGCAGATGCAGTTGAAAAGTTTTCTAGCTATATCCCAACACTTTCCGCGCTGATTCGCCACGGCGCTGTGCGCACTTCGTTTCCTTCAACGACGGCGACAAGCCTGGCAACGCTAACTACAGGTGTTAATCCCGGAACCCACGGAATGTTGGGTTACACCGTGCAAGTTCCACGCAGTGGTGGTCGCATTCTTAACTCACTTAAATGGGATGAACGCGTTGATCCAACAATTTGGCAACCTGTCCCGACTTTATTCGAGCGCGCAACGGCTGCAGATATCAACGTTACCCATGTTGCGGCAAAGCGTTATGAAGATACTGGTTTCACGCGCGCAGTCTTTCGCGGTGCAAATTACCGCGGCGCCAATATCCACGAAGATTTAGTTACCGAAACTGTTGAGGCGTTAAAGAAGACGCCATCATTTGTTTATCTCTATGTAAATGAACTAGATGTTGCTGGCCATAGCGATGGAGTAGGTTCAGAGAAATGGTTGGCTGCTCTTGTTGCAATCGATCAGCTAGTTGCGAACTTACTGAAAAAACTTCCACGTAAAACCAGGCTTTGGTTAACTGCCGATCACGGCATGATCAATGTCGGAGAAAAGATAGTTATTGGCCAAGACAATGACTTAGCCACTGATATCGCAACGATTGCCGGCGAGCCTCGTGCGCGCCACCTTTATTTGGCAGATGGCGCTCCGCTTAGCGCACATAAAGAAGTGGCATCGCGCTGGGAAGAATATTTGGGGGAGAAGGCCACTATTTATTTACGCGATCAAGCGATCGCAGCAGGGCTCTTTGGTAGCGATGTCTCACTTGATGCATCAGATCGCATGGGTGATGTAATCGCAATCGCACATGGCGAAATGATCTTGATCGAAGCCGAACGCGAAAAACAAGAAGGCGCAATGGTTGGCCACCATGGCGGAGCAACAGATATTGAAAGCTTTGTACCGCTGCTAACTCATGTAACGAGTTAGTTTTCGGGGGTTGGTTCCTCGGTAGTTTTACGGCCAAACATAATTTCATCCCATGAAGGAACTTTGGCGCGTGCAGTAATTCCATCTTGGCTATCGCCAGGTGCAGGGGTCTCGCGAATTGAAACCAATCGTGGTGTTTCACGGCTTACTTCTGCTTCAAATTCTTCATCTGTCGGATCGTTATCTGGAAGATCATCAAGGATGGAAGAGATGCTGCGCACTGGTGCGCTATCGATACGAATTGGTTCGCGTGGTTCTGTGCGTTCTTCAATACGTGAAGGATGTGATGGCTCAGCATAAACCAAACCAGGTTCGATACGGCGTACAGGTGCTGCTTCACCGGTCATCCACGCCGCGTTGTCATCGAGCGGAGTAATTGAACGGCGATGGGTATCAAATGAGAACTGTGCAGATCCAACGCCATCGCGGTTTGGATAGTGGAGTTCGATTGTCCAACTGCCATCTTCTAAACGCCAGGTGTTCCAATCGATCGCATCGATATCTACGCCGCGTGGTGCAAGTTTTGAAATAACGATGTCGAGAAATGTTGGCGCATCTTTAGCGGTCTCTTTACCATCGCGACGTGGAGTCAGACCATGTACTTGATCGATAATAAATAAACGCTCTTGCAGAATTGGACCAGAAAAACGTTCGACTTTATCTACTGAAATATTTCCATCGCGTGCAATTACTTCCATAGTTTCGCCTGCGCGCAGACGACGTTGAATCTCTTTAACGCTCATCACTTCGTTCTCGTCGCCAACTGGGACTGAAGTCAAACGTGGTTGGTTTACCGTGGCGCGCAAAGTGTCGCTGATTCGCAAAGTGTGTTCATTTCCATCGTTATCGGTGAGCGCTAGGTGCACCCCATCTGGGGTCTTGCCGGTTAGGCGTAGCTCACTCATGTGGGCGAGAATACCCGCAGAGGGTGAGAAAGTCGGGCAGGGTGAGCCCTCGGCTGAGCGGGAGGAACTGGCCGATTTACGCTCGACGCCCCTTCTATGGCAAGATACGCAGTCTGCACAACACTTTTAGTTACGCTTGTAAACGCTTAAAAATAGATGAGGACCTTACGATGAATATTCTCGATGCCGTTGATGCGAAGTCACTTCGCCATGACGTCCCACAATTTCGCGCTGGAGACGAATTAAAGATCCATGTCCGCGTTATCGAAGGTAGCAAGAGCCGTATCCAGGTCTTCCAAGGAATCGTTATCCGTCGCCAAGGCGATGGCGTTCGCGAAACTTTCACAATCCGTAAGGTCTCTTACGGCGTTGGAGTAGAACGTACCTTCCCAGTACACACACCAGTTATTGAAAAGATCGAACTCGTAAAGAAGGGCGATGTACGTCGCGCCAAGCTTTACTACCTCCGCGATCTTCGCGGTAAGGCTGCCAAGATTCGCGAAAAGCGCGATGGCATCGAAGGCTACGGCGATGGAATCCTTTCAACTCCTGAGAAGGAAGTAATCGTTGAGGCGCCTGCTGCCGTGGTTGAAGAAGTAGTTGTTGAGGCTCCAGTAGTGTCCGAGCCAACTGCGACCGAAGTTGTGGCAGAGGTTCCAGCTCAAGAAGCGACTTCAGACGTTGTGGTTGAAGCTGCAGCTGAAGACAAGCCTGCTAACTAAGTAACTCTTCTCTAATGCCACGCAAGGGCTCGCTATTACGCGAGTTACCTATTCTTGTTGTTGTCGCGCTCGCAGTTTCGCTCGTCATCAAATCATTTCTAGTTCAGTTCTTCTACATCCCTTCTGGGTCGATGGAGAACACCCTTCAGATAAATGATCGCGTTGCGGTCAATAAAGTCCCATTCATTAGCAAGTCAATTAATCGCGGAGATGTAGTTGTCTTTCGCGATCCAGATAACTGGCTACCTGAGCCATACAGTGCAGATGGAAATAAATATATAGCCAAGATTAAAGAAGGCTTTGTTGCCGTTGGCGTCCTACCAAATCCAGCAAAGCAATATCTGGTTAAGCGAGTAATTGGCGTTGCCGGCGATAAAGTCGAATGCTGTGCCAAGAGCAAGAAGTTAATGATCAACGGCATTGAAATTGATGAGCCGTATATCTTCGCGGGAAATACACCGAGTGATACTAAATTTAATGTCACCGTACCTGAAGGCAAAATCTGGGTTATGGGAGATCACCGTGGCGCCAGCGCTGATTCACGTTTCCATCAAGACGATATAAATCAAGGAATGGTGCCAACTTCTAAGGTAACCGGACGGGTTATCGGAATCATCTGGCCGCTAAAGAATTTTGGATTAGTTGGCTCTTACTCTTCACTTAAGTAGTTAGTTGCTTTAAATGGTGAAGGTAATTGAATCGCTGCTAATTGAAGCGGGGATAACGCCACTTGCCGGAGTAGATGAGGCAGGACGCGGTGCATGCGCCGGACCCCTAGTGATTGCATCAGTTGTTTTAGCCGATCCCTTTGCGCCAGAGTTAGCAAAAGTTCGTGACTCTAAAGACGTATCTGAAGCAGAACGAGAAAAGTTGTTTGATCTCGTAACTTCTGCGGCGCTTTCTATTAGCGTGATAACAGTGCCTGCGGCCGAAGTTGATTCTCGCGGTGTGCACGCGGCAAACCTCGATGGCATGCGCCGTGCGGTGCAGGGCTTATCGGTCACACCTAACTACGTGCTTACAGATGGTTATGCCATTGAAGGTTTAGCGATTCCCAATGTGGCAGTTTGGAAAGGCGACCAAGTCGTTACATGCATTAGCGCTGCTTCAATTATCGCTAAAGTTACTCGTGACCGCATAATGCGCGAATTAGATACTGAATTCCCAAATTATGGCTTTGCCAAACATAAGGGCTATATCACCAAAGTCCACACCGAAGCGTTGCAAGAACACGGCCCGTGTATAGAACACCGCCGCTCTTTCGCAAATATTGCAGTGCTCCTTTAATTATTACCCACAAGCGCTTTCAGCTTTGGATTAACTGTCTGGACCTTTCTCTAACCTGCGCGCCATGGGCAAAGTAGGCGAGAAGAAGAACAATCAAAAGACTGGTGCATTTGGCGAACAAGTAACCGCTGATTACTTAACTGCGCGCGGTGATGAAATTCTCGACCGCAACTGGCGGGTGCGCGAAGGCGAGATAGATCTAGTTTCGCTAAGCAGCGATGGCATCTTTCACTTTATCGAAGTTAAGACTCGTTCTTCACTTGCCTTTGGCCACCCCTTTGAGGCAATCAATCGCGATAAAGCCCATCGCATGCAACGTTTAGCACTTGCTTGGCTTGCCACCCACGGATGTCTAGGTTGCGAATATGCGATCGATGTTGTGGCTGTTCTTATTGCAGTCGATGGAACACATACCTTGGAATATCGAGGGGCGATCCTATGAGCCTTGGTCAAACGACTTGTGTTGCTCTGCATGGCCTCGACGGTGCGATTGTCACTGTTGAAGTAGATATCGCTGATGGCCTGCCGATGTATTCGCTACTTGGATTACCGGATGCGGCGCTTAACGAATCTCGCGATCGAGTACGTGCAGCGCTAATTAATTCAAATGAAGTCTGGCCCAACAAGAAAGTAACTGTCTCGCTATCGCCTGCTTGGTTACCAAAGAGCGGTTCGGGTTTTGATCTATCTATTGCGCTAGCGATTTTGATCGCTCATGGTGCGCTGCCGCAAGAACCACTCGAAGACGTTGTTATCTTGGGCGAGCTGGCACTTGATGGTCGTATCCGTTCGGTGCGCGGAGTACTGCCAGCGCTAATTGCGGCATATAAATCAGGGATCAAAAGGGCTCTTGTTTCGCCAGAAAATTATGGGGAAGCATCGCTCATGACACAGATGGAGATCTTAACTTTCCCAAACCTGGCACAAGTTCTACGTTTCTTGCGAACCGGAGAAATTACATCTGCGCCGCAACTTGATCTAGAACTTTCAGTAGAAGAAGTTCAACCGGATTTCTCCGATGTTGCAGGTCAAACACGTGCTCGATTTGCAGCAGAGGTAGCAGCAAGTGGGGGACACCATTTGCTCTTGATCGGTCCACCAGGTGCGGGTAAGACGATGATTGCAGCGCGGCTGCCAACTATCTTGCCCGCGCTTGGTATTGATCAAGCACTTGAAGTAACGGCAGTTCATTCAATTGCGGGTTCTCTTGGAACTCGTTCGCCAATGTCTTTAGTTGCGCCAATAGTTTCGCCACATCACAGCGCATCACGCGTTGCCATGGTTGGTGGTGGATCGCATGCGATAAAGCCAGGTGCTTGTTCGCTGGCACACCACGGGGTTCTCTTTATCGATGAAGCCCCCGAATGCGCAGTTGGAGTCTTAGATTCACTCCGCCAGCCGTTGGAATCCGGAACGATCACGATTGCACGTAGCGTTGGCAGCATTACCTTTCCCGCACAATTTCTCTTGGTGCTTGCCGCTAATCCTTGTCCGTGTGGAAAGTTCACCGGTAAAGGTCGGGCATGTATCTGTTCCTCACTTGCGGTGCGGCGCTATCTCGGAAAGTTATCTGGACCGTTGATGGATCGTATTGATATGCGTGTACAAGTCGAGCCCGTTAGCCGCACTGAAATGGCGCAGACCGAACTCGGAGAAAGCAGCGCAGTTATTCGCAATCGGGTGGTATCTGCAAGAGCTACTGCAGAAGAGCGATTTGCAAACGAGAGTTGGAAGTTGAATTCGCAAATTCCATCTCGGGCACTGCGCACGACATATAAACCTGAACGCGCTGCCATGAATTTTCTCCACGACCAATTAGAGAAAGAGTTGCTCACTGCGCGCGGATTACACAAGATCATCCGCCTTTCGTGGACTCTGGCAGATCTTGCCGGCCACACAATTCCCAACCTTGCAGATGTGCAACGCGCTCACCAACTACGAGAGGGATAAGAGCTATGAAAGAAATCCAGGCCCGGCTCGCACTCTTTGCCGCGATTGAAGGTGGTCATGTTTTCTGGAGCCAAGAGGTCGCAACTTATGGTTCAGATCATGTCTATAAGAAGCTAATCGCAGACGGTTATGACGGAGTTAAATTCGGAAAGACGATAGACCGATTGCGCGCTCTTAAGGTAGACGAAATTGCCAAAAGCATTGAAAGCGCAGGTGCGATCTTCTTAACGCCAGAAATGGCGCAATGGCCCGAGCAATTAAATGAACTCGCCGCTCCACCAATTGGTTTAATTGTGAAAGGCGATATTGATGTATTGCAAGAACGTGGCCTCGCAATTGTCGGAACGCGCAATCCCACGCCTTATGGAATCCGTAATGCTGGAGATTTCGCTGCTGGCTTTGTAGATCGCGAATGGACGATTATCAGCGGTGGAGCATATGGAATTGATTCAGCAGCACATAAAGGTGCGCTTATTGCCGAAGGATCAACAGTTGCGGTGCTTGCTGCTGGAATAGATGTTGCATACCCGGCAGGAAATGCTCGGCTATTTGCTGAAATCTGCGAGAACGGTGCACTGGTCTCAGAAGTTATTCCTGGCGCCCATGCAATTCCGTCACGTTTTCTAACGCGCAATCGAATAATTGCTGCGCTTTCCCAAGCGACCTTAGTCGTTGAAGCAGCCTTTCGTTCGGGCTCACTTCGCACTGCACGCGATGCCGCAGAGCTAATGCGCCCAGTGATGGCGATACCTGGGCCGATAAGTGCGCCAACATCTGAAGGCTGTCATCGCTTAATCGGCGAACGCGCTGCTGAGTTGGTTACATCTGTTGGAGATGCGATTGAGTTGATTTCTACCCTCTAAAAATTTGGTTTAGGCAATGCAAGCGCTTAATGAGAGAATAAGCGCATGAGTGAATTCCGTTCGGGCTTTGTTGCAATTGTCGGCCGCCCTAACACCGGAAAATCAACTCTCATCAACGCACTTGTCGGTAGCAAGATCGCAATAACCTCACCGCATCCCAACACCACGCGCCATGCCATTCGCGGCATCGTAAACCACCCAACTTTCCAAGCAGTGCTCGTTGATACCCCAGGTATCCATAAACCAAAGACTCTGCTCGGTCATCGCCTAAATGCAGTTGTCGGCGAGAGCATGGATTCAGTAGATATCGTTTTGATGTGCCTGCCAGCAGATGAAACTTCTGGGGGAGGAGATGTATTTCTTGCCCAAGAGATTGCCAAACACCCGCGCGCTAAGAAATTCGCACTAGTTACTAAGACAGATTTAATCTCTAAGGAGAAATTGGCCCTGCGTCTAGCCGGAATCAACGATCTCGCTAAGGGATTTACATGGGATGAGATCGTTCCGATCTCTGCAGCGATACATTCGCAGATCGATTTATTGGCCGAACTTATTGGTAAAAGCCTGCCGGTTGGCCCAGCCTTCTATCCCGAAGGAATGAAGAGCGATCAAGATCAGCAGCAGTTGATCTGCGAGTTAATTCGCGAAGCAGCCATGCGCGATGCTCGTGAAGAACTTCCGCACTCGATTATGGTGACAATCGATGAGATGTCAGAGCGCGATGAAAAAGGCTCACGACCATTCTTTGATATTCATGCAACTATCCACGTCGAACGCGATTCGCAGACCGGGATCATCTTGGGCCATAAAGGCGAACGGTTAAAAGATATTGGAATGCGCGCACGCGCAGATATCGAACGCGAACTTAACGCGCGAATCTTCTTAGGGCTACATGTAAAGGTATCTAAAGAATGGCAGCGCGATCCTAAGTTGTTACAGCGTTTAGGATTTGGCGAAAACTAAGCGCTAGTTCTGCGGCTTGCTAGATATGAGCCGATCAAAACCAGTGGTAGTCCAACAATAATTCCAACGGTTAGCGGTTCATTTAAAATAATTACGCCAAGGATTACCGCAAAAGCGGTATTCATATAAGTAACCAGCGATGCGCGGGTTGGCCCGATTTCAGCCATCACTGTGAAGAAGACGGCAAATGCGACTCCGGTTGATAAGACTCCGAGTGCGATTAGCGAATAAATCGCCTCATTACTTATCGCGTGATCTGGCCAGAAGAAGAGCGCTGGTGAGTAGAAGACGGCAGTCATCACCATGGCGATACCGTTGATCGCAATGCCCGATCCATCAGGCATCTTGCGCGTAATGTAGATAACGGCGAAGGCGTAGCCGATAGATGCGGCGATTACCATCAAGATTGATAGCGGATCAGATGAACCGGTGATGCTCTCAATTCCTACAAGTAAGAAGACGCCGAGAAAACCGATAGCGATTCCGAACAAGCGCTTTGGTTGCCAGACAGATTTATCACCGTAACGAGATGCAATAAGCGTCGAAAAGATAGGTACTGAGGAAACGAGCAAACCAGCTAGCCCAGATGAGATCTTCTGCTCTGCTGTTCCGATCAGAATCCACGGACCAACCATTTCAAAGAGGGCATAGACCGCTATGAAGCGCCAATGCTTAATCGCGGAAAAGAAAGTTTTGTCGTAGATCGCAATTGGAATCAGAACTAGCGCTCCGATAAATACACGACCGAAGACGACGATGGCGGGAGTGAATCCGTCTTGCGGATCAACTGCGACCTTAATAAATAAATACGGGATACCCCAGAGAAAGCCAGCCAAGATAAAGAGGATCAAATTACGGCGCGACATGAGTCGGGGTGCTCCAGTGCTAGAAAGTGTTTTGAATTAACGCAGCACGCTGCGATAGAGCGCAATAGTAGCCTGTGCAACAGCATCCCAGCCAAAGTGCGTTGTGGCGCGTTCGCGACCTGCTTTTCCATAGCGCTTAAGTAGTTCTGGATCTGCCAATAAACGAGTAATCGCTTGCGATAAATCACACTCAAATTTGGCGTGATCTTCGGTGTATTCAACTAATTCACCAGTTTTTAAGTGATCGACAACTTCTGGAATACCGCCTACGCGTGAAGCCAGAACTGCGGTTTGGCATCCCATCGCCTCCAAGTTAACGATTCCGAGTGGTTCATAGATTGATGGACATAAGAAGAGTTCGGCTTGAGTTAACACAGCGGTTAACTCATCGTGCGGCAACATATCTTTGATCCACCAGATGTTTTTGCGAGTTTTCTGTAGTTCAGCAATTAGATCAGCAACTTCTGCGCCAATACTTGGTTCATCGGGGCTTCCGGCGCAGAGTACTAATCCATATTCGGCAGGAACAGATTTCCAGGCTCGCAGCAAATGAGCTAAACCTTTTTGACGAGTAATACGACCAACAAATGTGGCATAAGGCCCAGTGATTCCATACTTTGCCAAAACCGATGGATCAGGATTTGGCGCAAACTTTGCAACGTCTACTCCATTGCGAATGGTGTGAACTTTACTTGGATCAACGCTTGGATAGGCGCTTAATACATCAGCGCGCATTCCATCGCTGACTGAGATAATTGCTGCCGCGCTTTCGTAAGCTGTCTTTTCCGCCCAAGAAGAAATCTGGTAACCACCACCGAGTTGTTCGGCTTTCCATGGGCGCAGCGGTTCAAGTGAATGCGCGCTAACAATGTGGGGGATTCCGTAAATCAGTGATGCGGTATGTCCTGCCATATTTGCATACCAAGTATGTGAATGTACGAGCTGCACGCTCTCGAGATTTGTTGCGATTGCCAGGTCTGTTGCGATCGCTTGAAGTGCAGGATTTGCAGATGTGAAGCCGCTGGGAACGTCATATCCAAAAGCGCCGTCGCTACGTTCTCCACCAAAGCAATGCACATCTACCTCAACACCGCTTACGGATCGAAGCGCTTGCGTCAATTGGAAGACATGGACGCCGGCTCCACCATAGACCTGAGGTGGCCATTCTTTGGTGACAATGCCGACTTTGAGATCGCTGCTCATAGATCAGAGCCTAAACCAACTTGTCGCAATTTCTACTGTCGCGTTGGAAGTAACGCGAGTAGATTTAATCCATGAAGCGGAGAGAGCGACCACTAGGAATTGTCCTGGCTGGTGGCGAAGGTAAGCGCTTAATGCCGTTGACCGCAGATCGCGCTAAACCTGCAGTGCCATTCGGTGGCTCCTACCGATTAGTGGATTTTGTACTATCCAATTTAGTAAATGCCGAGATGCGCAAGATCGCTGTTCTGACTCAATACAAATCTCACTCTCTCGACCGCCACATAACAACTACTTGGCGCATGAGCACTTTGACTGGCAATTACATAACGCCAGTTCCTGCACAACAACGCCTTGGACCTCGTTGGTACACCGGCAGCGCAGATGCAATCTTGCAGAACTTCAATTTAATTCACGATGAAAATCCAAACCATGTTCTTGTCTTTGGTGCGGACCACGTCTATCGCATGGATCCAGACCAGATGTTTGAGGCGCATATCGAATCTGGTGCGGGTGTAACTATCGCCGCTATCCGTATGCCGCGCGCTGAAGCGCACGACTTTGGCGTAATTGAATTAGCTGATGATGGAATCTCAATTAAAGCATTCCACGAAAAGCCATCGGACCCACCTGCCATGCCAGGTCACCCTGATCTATGTTTAGTTTCAATGGGAAATTACATCTTCCGCCGCGATGTTATGGAAGAAGCGTTAATTCTGGATTCTGAAGATCTAGAAAGTCGCCATGACCTGGGCGGAAACATAATTCCGATGCTCACCGCCAATGGCAGTGCAAAGGTTTATGACTTTGCAAATAACGTAGTGCCGGGTGAAACTGAACGCGATAAAGGCTACTGGCGTGATGTGGGTTCAATCGATGCTTATTACGATGCTCATATGGATCTAGTCTCGATCCATCCAATTTTTAATCTCTACAACCGCGAATGGCCTCTGCTCACCAATCCACCATCACTTCCACCTGCAAAATTTAGCGAAGGTGGTATTGCTCAGGATTCAATCGTTGGCGCAGGTTCCATCATTTCTGGCGGCCATGTAAACCGAACTGTTATTTCTCATGATGTTCATGTCGGAGCCGGCGCAATTGTAGACGGTTCTGTTCTTATGCCATCGGTAAAGATCGGTGACAAGGCGGTTATCCGCAGCGCAATCTTGGATAAGAATGTAGTTGTGGAACCAGGTGCGCAGATCGGCGTTGATTTAGAGCGTGATCGTGCTCGATTTACTATCTCTGATGGCGGAATTGTCGTAGTCGGTAAGGGCGTTCGCGTTACCGCTTAGTTTTTACAACAATTTCTTTTGCTGCAAAATCAAGTGCCAGATGTGATGAAGGTGTTGCGGCAACGTTGGCAAAGAAGCCATGGATCATTCCTGGAAATTCTTTATATATAAATTCGGCGCCATCTTTTTCTAGCTTCGCGCAGTAATTCTCAGAGTCGCTGACTAGTGGATCGTATTGCGCGGTGATCACGATTGATGGGGCAACTCCTGCAAGAGACTTTGCGCGCATGGGCGCAGCATATGGATTGTTATCGTGTTGGCTACCTTGCAGATATTGATCCCAGAACCATTGCATCGCTTGCGTTGTTAACCCGTAATCTGTTGCTGCTTCGATGTATGACTTAGTTGTGAAGTCACGATCCAGGCAGGGATAAACAAGTAATTGATAAGTTAGCGCCACGTTTTCATCACGCGCCTTTAAGGCAACAGCGGCAGCGAGATTTCCACCAGCGCTATCTCCACCAACGCCAATACGGTCTGGATCGACACCAATCTCCTGGGCGTGTGCTTTAACCCAGAGAAGTCCGGCGTAACAATCATCAAAGGGCGCTGGGAATGGATGCTCTGGCGCTTTCTGATAATTAACGCTGATTATTACCGAGCCACTTTGATTTGCTAAGCGGTGAAGTGCGGCATCATAGATATCTAGAAAATTTAATACCCAGCCGCCACCGTGGAAAAAGACCATGGCAGGGGCGTTCTGATCTTGATTTGGGCGATAGATCCGAATTGGCAGATCTGCAGTGGGGCCTGGAATAAAGCGATTTGTTACAGAGAGAATTGGTTCTGGAACGCCTGCAAATGCAACGCGACCTTGCGTCAGCTCACGAATAACAGCAACGGGTGCTTCCCAAACTTGCGGGAGCCCTGCCGCTTTCTGATCTGCAAGTTGCTGAATTATTTCAGGGGCTAAGGTCATTTAATTAAATCCAATTTTCGGTGCGATCGCGCAGCGTGCGATATCGCTCAACTACATCTGGTGTTGCAATTGCAGAAACTTTTTCAATCTTTCCAAGATCCCAAATAGGTGCGCTATCTCCACCAAGTAAAGCCCAAGCTGCTTGGCGGGCTGCGCCATTTGCTACATATTCTCCTGCCGGCGGAACAAGTACTTCGCGACCAAAGAGCGCGGCAGCTATTTGCGAAACTGCAGGGTTCTTAGCGGCGCCACCAATCAAAATAATCCGTTTTACATTTACACCTAACTTCTCAAGCGCATCCACGGCATCTACTAAACCGCAGAGCATTCCTTCGACCATCGCGCGGGCGATATCTGCCGCATTTGAGTTATTTAAGTTCATTCCGCCGAATACACCAGTTGCATGTGGTCGGTTAGGGGTTCGCTCACCTTCAAAGTAAGGAAGGAGCGAAAGCCCGTTGGCACCTGGCTTGGCGGTCAATGCAAGTGCTCCAACTTCATCATGTGTTTTTCCAAGGATGCGAGTTGCTGCATCCAAGATGCGTGCTGCATTTAAGGTGCAGACAAGTGGCAAGAAACGACCAGTTGCATCAGCAAAACCGGCGACTTGACCAGATGCATCATGGGTTGGTGTCTCAGAGACTGCAAAGGCGGTGCCACTTGTGCCCAGTGAGACAACAACATCTCCGGCTTGGGCCTGAATACCAAGTGCAGCGGCTGCGTTATCGCCTGCGCCTGGTGCAATTGGAATTCCAGATGGAGTTGTTCCGCCAAATTGCGCTGGCGAAATAATTTTTGGCAGATATATTTCGCGATCGGTGCGCAGAACCTTTGCCAAAATATCGCGGCGATATTGCGAAGTTGTTGGATCGAAGTAACCAGTGCCCGATGCTTCGCTGCGATCAGAGAAAAGTTTTCCGAAATCTAGAGCTTCACCTTTACTGTGTTGCAGTTGCCAAGATAACCAGTCGTGGGGGAGAGCAACGCCTGCAACCTTTGCCGCATTATCTTTCTCAGAATCCGCCAGCCAACGTAATTTTGTGGCGGTAAATGATGCAACCAATACCGAACCAATTTGTTTGGCAGTTTCTGCATTTCCGCCGAGTTCTTTATTTAGCACTGTTGCGGCATCGGCAGAACGCGTGTCATTCCATAGAAGTGCATCGCGAATTACTTTGCCTTGCGCATCGAGTGCGACCATTCCATGTTGCTGTCCACCGATTGAGATCGCTTCAACGCCATCAAGACCGCCAGCTGCAGAAATAGCGGTATCTAGGGCGCTGACCCAGTGTGCAGGATTAACTTCGGTGCCATCAGGATGAGTAGCGCGGCCTTCGCGGACTAACTCGCCGGTAACGCCATCGCGGATGACGACCTTGCAAGATTGAGTAGATGAATCCACGCCCGCGATGAGTTTTTGGTTAGCCATGGGTAGAGGTTAGACTGTGCCTGTCAACGTTGACCACTTATTCTCAAGTCTAAAATTCATTTTGGCTTAGATTTATAATTTTTTGAACTGGAGTTTTCATGCGTATTGGCGTCCTTACAGGTGGCGGAGATTGCCCTGGTCTTAATGCGGTTATCCGCGCAGTAGTTCGTAAAGGTGTAAAGGAATACGGCCACGAGTTTGTTGGCTTCCGTGATGGCTGGAAAGGCCCACTCGAGAACTACACAATGGAGCTCAACCTTGAGACAACCCGCGGCATCTTGCCTCGCGGCGGAACTATTCTCGGTTCATCTCGTACCAACCCATTTAAAATTGAAAATGGCGTAGAACGCATCAAGCAGAACCTCGCTGATCAAGGCATCGATGCACTTATCGCAATTGGTGGCGAAGATACTCTCGGCGTTGCCACAAAGTTAGATGCACTTGGCGTAAAGGTAATCGGCGTTCCAAAGACGATCGATAACGACCTTAACAACACCGATTACACATTTGGTTTCGACACATCTGTAAACATTGCAGTTGAAGCGATCGATCGCCTTCACACGACTGCTGAATCACATCACCGCGCACTTATCGTTGAAGTTATGGGCCGCCATGCTGGTTGGATCGCACTTCACTCAGGTATCGCAGGCGGAGCCGCTTGTATCTTGATCCCAGAAGTTAAATTCTCAGTAGATAAGGTCTGCGAATGGGTCGAGTCACGCTTTAAGAGCAGCTATGCACCAATCATCGTTATCGCTGAAGGTGCAATTCCTCAAGATGGCGACATGATCACTAAGGATTCAGAGCTCGATGCTTTCGGTCACGTAAAGCTTTCTGGAATTGGCGAATGGCTTGCTAAGCAGATCGAAACCAAGACCGGCAAAGAGGCACGTACATCTGTACTCGGCCACATCCAACGTGGTGGAACGCCAACTGCCTTTGACCGCGTTCTTGCTACACGTTTTGGTTTGCAGGCGATCACCGCTGCATCTGAAGGCGACTGGGGCAAGATGGTTGCACTTCACGGAACAGATATCGTCCGCGTTCCGCTTGCAACAGCGACTGAGAAGCTCAAAACTGTTCCAATCGAGCGTTACAAGGAGTCAGAGATCTTCTTCGGATAATTCTCACCCGAGAAACAATCTGAGCAAACTACTCTTTAACCATGATGAATTCACTAGATACCCTCTTCACCCCTGGCCTCGTAGCGGCGCAACAACCGCAGTGGCCAGGTGGTGTTGATGGCGCTCCAGTGAAATCCGCAGTTGCCCAACTGAAATCTTTTCCACCGCTGGTTTTTGCCGGTGAGTGCGATGACCTAAAGGCGAAGATTGCTGAAGCTGCCGCAGGGCGCGCATTCTGGTTACAAGGCGGAGATTGCGCTGAGACATTTGCAGCCGCAACTGCAGATTCAATTCGCAATCGCATCAAGACCATCCTGCAGATGGCCGCGGTCTTGCAGTACTACTCAAGCCTGCCAGTTGTAAAAGTTGGTCGTATGGCGGGGCAGTTTGCAAAGCCGCGTTCAAATGATTTTGAAACCCGCGGCGATGTAACGCTTCCTGCCTACCGTGGCGATGCCGTTAACGATCTCGAATTTAATGAGGCATCACGTACGCCAGATCCAGATCGCATGGTTCGTGTCTACAACACTTCTGCTGCAACCCTTAACTTAGTTCGCGCCTTTACTCAAGGTGGTTTTGCAGATCTGCGCCAAGTTCACGAATGGAACAAGGGCTTTATCCGCGATTCATCTGTTGGCGATCGCTACGAACAAATGGCGCGCGAGATCGGTCGCGCACTTGACTTTATGAAATCAGCAGGCGTCGACCCTGATTCATTTAAATCTGTTGATTTCTACTCCAGCCACGAAGCGTTGATCATGGAGTACGAGAAGGCGTTGACGCGCATCGATTCACGCACTCAACTTCCTTACGATGTTTCAGCACACTTCTTATGGATCGGCGAACGCACACGTCAACTCGATGGCGCTCATATTGATTTTGCTGCCAAGGTACGCAACCCAATCGGTGTAAAACTCGGACCTAAGTCAACAGTTGATGATGCACTTGCCTTGATCGACCGCCTTGATCCAAATCGCGAGCCAGGTCGACTCACATTCATTACTCGCATGGGCGCAGGAAAGATCCGCGAAGCACTCCCTGCGTTAGTTGATGGCGTTACGAAATCTGGCGCACAAGTACTTTGGGTCTGCGATCCAATGCACGGTAATACCTTTGAGGCAGCAACTGGTTACAAGACCCGTCGCTTTGATGATGTTATGGATGAAGTTAAGGGATTCTTTGAAGTTCATAAGAGCCTTGGCACACATCCAGGCGGAATCCATATCGAGCTAACTGGTGATGATGTCACTGAGTGCCTCGGTGGCGGTGAGCAGATCTCTGAAACTGATTTAGCTACCCGCTACGAAAGCGCCTGCGATCCACGCCTTAACCACTCGCAGTCCCTGGAACTTGCCTTTTTAGTTGCTGAAATGTTGCGCGATCGCTAATTTAGCGGACGTGGCACTTCAGATTTCGCAATACAAATCTCCTATCGGGGTTCTAAATCTAATTGCTGACGATCAAATTCTTCTTGGGCTAAACCTTTCTAATGTGAAGGCCCTTAAAGATGGCCTTTCGCAGGAAGATTACGAAAAGGGCTTCAAGGAAGTTTCAAAAATTCCTGTCATCACAGACTTATTAGGCGATTACTTTGCCGGCGACATAGATGCGATCAATGGAATATCAGTCCGCCAACCTGGTGCGCCATTTTCACAGGCAGCGTGGAAAGCGATGCGCAAAGTTAAGGGTGGCAAAGTTCTTTCTTACGCTGATTTAGCAGATAACGCTGGATCGCCAGCTGCGGTGCGTGCAGCGGGCTCTGCATGTGCCAAGAATGCAATTGCACTCGTTGTGCCATGTCATCGAATAGTAAAAACTGGGGGAGCCCTCGGAAATTACGCGTATGGGCTAAGTAAGAAAGAGTGGCTATTACGCCACGAGAACGCGCTTTAATATTTCAATTGCAGCAGCGCATTGCTCGTCGTCAAAATCTAAATGAGTAACCAAGCGCGCATAATTTGGACCTAGCGCGCTAATCCAAAGTCCTGCTTCACGGCAACGCGTTGCGAGTTCTGCCGCTGTATATGGAGCGTTTGCTAAATCAAGTCCAACGATATTTGTCTCAACTAAAGCCGGATCAACAAAGGATTTATCTATGGCAGCGATGGCAACTGCCAACTCTTTAGCGCGGCGATGATCTTCTGATAAGCGAGCAATATTGTTATCGAGTGCGTAATGCGCAGCACCTGCGAGCAAGCCAACCTGGCGCATCCCGGCCCCGTAACGCTTGCGCCAGATACGCGCCTTGGTCACACGCTCTTTGGTGCTGAGCATTACTGAACCAATTGGCGCACCTAAACCTTTAGATAGGCAGACGCTGATCGTGTCGAAGTATTTTCCATATTCGTTGAAAGCAACGCCACTTGCAACGTGGGCGTTCCAGATACGTGCGCCATCTAAGTGCAGGGCAACGCCAATTTCATCTGCGCCTTTACGAAGCGCTTTGATTTGATCAAGTGGTTGGACAGTTCCGCCGCCAAAGTTATGGGTATTTTCCACTGCAATCGCGGTTGTTGAAACTAAGTAAGGACCCGAATTTGGGCGGGCGATTTCTAGCGCATCTTCGGCAACTAAGAGACCGTTCTTGGCGGGCCAAGTGCGCGTTGTTATTCCGCTAAATACTGCAGCAGCACCCAGTTCGGCGCGAACGATATGAGAATTAGTTTCTGCGATTAACTCTTCGCCAGGGGCAACAAGCATGCGAATAGCCAGTTGGTTGGCTAGCGATCCAGTTGGTGTAAACACACCTGCTTCTTTCCCAAAGAGCGCCGCAACTCGTTCTTCGAGCGAGTTAACAGTTGGATCATCGCTATAAACATCATCGCCAACTTCAGCACTTGCCATCGCTTGGCGCATCGCCTGTGATGGGCGAGTTACGGTATCTGAGCGAAGATCAATTGGGTTGGCCATGGCCTAAGCCTCTCACGCCTCTTTCATCACGATCAAATACATCGCGATCACAACCAAGATTCCGCCAATTGATACTTGAAGTGAGAGAGATTCTCCGCCAAATACAACTGCGAAGAGCGCAGCAAAGACAACTTCCATCGTCAAGATAACTGCCACCTTGGTAGAACTCATATGGGCTTGCGACCAAGTTTGTACGATGAAGGCAACTGCGGTGCAAACAACCGCGGTGAAAATTACTACGCCCCAAACTCCGGCATCTGGCGGGGTTTCATAACCTTGTCCTAAAGAAATTGCGCCAGTTAGGATCGCGCAAATCGTGAGTTGAACAACGGTAAGTGCATAGGCATCTAAACCTAAACTCCATTTACTCAAAGTAACGATATGCGCGGCAAAAGCGATAGCGCTAATGAAGACGAGCGCCTCACCAACCCCGACTGACCAGCCTTGTAGTGAAAGCAACGCAAGGCCAATTGTCGCCAGCACAACACAGAACCAAGTAAAAGCTCTAATTCGCTCCTTTAAAAACACCGCTGCAATTAGCGGTGTTAGAACAACATAGAGTCCAGTAACAAAACCTGTAATCGCAGCCCCGGTGCGAGCAAGTCCAAGAGTTTGGAATATGTAACCAGAGCCTAAGAAGAGTCCGGCCAGTGAGCCTTTCAAAATTAATTCACGATTTAACTTCTGCAAGACACTTGGGCGCAGAATTACCATCGCAAGAACCGCCACCACAAAACGTGTTGCTAGAAAACTATTTACTGCTTGGCGCTCGATCGCTGGTTTCATCAAAACGAAGGCTGCGCCCCAAGATGCTGAGACCGCTAATAGCGCCCAAGGCGCAAGCTTTAACTGGAGTTGATGGCGCGCGCTCATCCACGTAAACCTTTTAGAAGTTCAACCTCTTTACCGTGCTCCGGTTCCATGCCAGGCGTCTCCAAAATTAGGGGAGCGTTCTTAACTGCCGGGTGCTTTAGTAACTCTTTAAAGGGATCTACGCCGATAAAACCATCGCCGATATTTTGGTGGCGATCTTTAAGCGCACCGCAGACATCCATCGAATCATTGGCGTGGATTAATTGGATTCGTTCGGCGCCAGCGACTTCAACAAGTAAATCCAAAGTCTCTTTCATGCCACCTTTTTTAGCTATGTCATGGCCTGCGGCAAAGACATGGCAGGTATCAAGACAGATGCCAACTTTAGGATGGTACTCGAGAGCCTTTAAGTAATATTCCAGATCCTCTAACCGCTTAACAAGTGATTGCCCTTGGCCCGCTGTTGGCTCAAGGAGCAACATCGGAGCATCATCAGTTAGCGCGTTAAGAATCGGCATCATCCCTTTATGGATTTGCTTCCATGCTTTATCAACAAAATCTTCATTTACAGCAGATCCGGTATGAACTACAACGCCATGTGCGCCAATTTCTTTACCGCGCTTAAGCGAGAACTCGGTAGATGCAAGTGAGTTTTTATAAGTTCCTTCAGTTGGAGAACCCAGATTGATTAGAAATGGTGCGTGGACATAAACCTCAAGATCTAACGCTGCTGCCTTTTCACGAAAGAGTGCATCTGCTTCATGGTTGGTCTCTGGCATCGCCCAGCCGCGTGGATTAGAGGTAAATACCTGGATCGCTTCGGCGCCGATAGTTTCGGCATATGCGATAGAGCGCTTAGCCATTCCACCGGTAGTCGGAGTATGTGCACCGATACGCGGTGAGGTTTTTGGCATTTGCCTACCCTACTGTGATCGTAACCGTGCTGCCACGTTTAACCTTCGTGCCGACCTTCGGAGCGATATTTGTGACCGACTTGACCTTCTTGGCACCGATCTTCTTTACAACAACTTTAAGTTCGAGATCTGTAAGCGCTGCGCGCGCCTTTGCTTCAGTAAGTGAGAAGACATTAGGGATAAATACAAATTGTGATCCCTTAGAAATCGTCAAGGCGATTTTCTCGCCCTTAGGTAGCGGTGCTCCGCCTGATGGAACCTGGCTAATAACGGCACCTGCTAAAACGCTTTCGCTAAATTGATCAATTGTTTCGACATCAAATCCAGCTTCAGTTAATTCATTTAGCGCTTGGTCGGCGGACTTTCCAACATAGGAAACGACATCTAGAGTTTCTACGCCCTTACTTACCAAGATATCTACCGTTGCATCGCGCTTTACTTTCTCACCTTGCGCAGGGCTTGATGAGATAACAAATCCCTTAGGCGTTCTATCGTTAAAGACTTCCTTTAACTCGCCAACTTTTATTGGAGATTTAGCTAGAAGATTGACCGCTGCCTCTGGCGTAAGCCCAACTAGCATCGGAATTACATAACGCTCTGGGCCTTTGGAGATGATCGCCTTTACTTGTCCGCCAGCATCAACTTTGCCTCCACCTGCAGGATCAGATTCGATAATCTGGCCATCGCCGACTTCTTCATCAAAGCGTTTTTCAGAGATCACCAGCGTTAATCCGAGAGGAGATAGCGCGCTTAACGCTTGGTTCTCTGTCGCACCGACAATTGATGGCACAACAACACGTGAACCTGGACCGACGAGCGCATACCAACCGAAGATTCCTAGTGAAATTGCCAGACCGGCTGCGATAAAGCGATTACGACGAACTCGCTTACTTATCTTCTTACGCTTTTTAATCTGCGCCGTTGTTTCGCGCTTTGTCGGCTCTCCCTTTTCAGGTAATTCATTTGAGTCTTCACGATTTTTCTTTAGCGACACAGTCTTTTCCTTTTCGGCGCGCGCACGTTCACGGCGACTTGGTTTCTTCGATGCCGGGCGCATCGGAGCAATAGGAATATCTAGCTCCAAACTCATCTGTTTTTGATTTGGGTCAAGCGATTGTGCGATAGCGCTGAGCGCGGCATGGAATTCGCCGGCATCTTTGGGGCGGCCATCAGGATCTGAATTTGTAGCGCGCTGAATCAGTTGATCGAGTTCGGCAGGAATACCGGTTTTCTTTGTACTCATTAGCGGCACGCGTTCGTTAACGTGCATATATGCGATCTGTATTGGCTCATCACCTGCGAATGGTTTTTCGCCAGTAAAGATCTCAAATGCGGTAATTCCAGCGGAGTAAACATCGCTACGTGCATCTGCAATTCCGCGTTGAACTTGCTCGGGGGATAGGTATGAAACGCTGCCGAGTATGACGCTGGATTCGGCGGTCATCGTTGTGCCAAGCAGCGGCCCCTTTGCTAAACCAAAGTCCGCGATCTTGATTCTTCCTTCTTTAGAGATCAAAATATTTTCGGGTTTAATATCGCGATGGACAATGCCAACTTTATGCGCTGCAGCAAGTGCGCTCAAGACAGGTAACAGAAATTGAATTCCGTTAGCTACCGAGAGTGAACCTTGCTCATTTAAATATTCGCGAAGGGTGTGGCCCTCGACCATCTCCATTACTAGAAAGACTGCAGGCGTACCGTTCTGATTCCACCCTTGATCTTGTACCGAAACAATGTTGGGATGAGATAACGCAGCTGATGCTTTGGCTTCGCGAATAAAGCGTTCTACAAATTGTTCATCCTGAGCAAGATGGGGGTGCATTATCTTTACCGCCACTTTGCGATCTAAGCGGGTATCAACTGCCTCATAAATTGTTGCCATTCCACCTGCCGCCATCTGGCGAAGGAGCTGATAGCGCCCATCAATTAGCTCGCCAGTTAGATCGGACATATCTGCAATTTTAGGTAGTGAGAATGAAATCTGCCTTTTCACGCGTTGAGTGTTGTAAGAAATATTCGGCTTGTGTTCCAAGCCACTTTTGCATCCGCTCATGCATCTGCGCGCCATCGCGATCTATTACACGTTTTAAGCCATCTGTGGGGTCAATCTCCATCCAAATTAGAGCTGCAAATCGATCTTGCAACTCTTTATCTCCGCAACCAACTCCCTCGAGAATTAGGAGATCGCTAACCGGCAGTTCTTCACTTTCACCGAAGGAAGAACTCTCCCAGTTATACCTTTGAATTTTGGCGGGAGATTTTGCTTCATGTTGGCTAACTAGGTATTGCAGAATCGTGGAAAGGTCTTTCGATAGAGCGTTATCCCAGCCGTCGTACAAGTCATCCATATGAATAACTTGTAAAGACATCTTGTTACTTAGGGCTAAGAAAATTTCATGAGCCAAGGTTGTTTTCCCCGCCCCAGCTGGCCCATCAATTGCAATGACGGGCCGCGACTTCTCCTTACAGAGATCGGCTAGCGCTGCGATGAGCTCCATACCATTTGCTCCATCCCATAGCCGCTAGCACTGTGAAAGTAATATAAAGCACTGAAGTAAAGAGTAAATCCTGTGATGCATAAAGTGCTACATATCCAGCATCTACGACCAACCAGATAATCCAACTTTCAAACTTTTCATAAACCATCAAAATCTGTGCTGAAAGTGAACCGAAGAATAGAATCGCATCAGCAAAGGTTGATGCCGCACCCCAGTATTTAAGTAGCGGTGCTAGAGCCAGGGTTGCCAAAATTATTGCAATTACAACATATGCGCGATGGCTGCTCTTCAATCTTCCAGGCTTTGCGCCACTTGGTTCCCATCCAAACCAACCTGCAATTGCAGCGATGATAAATACGATTTGAAGGGCGGCGCTGGCGTAGAGCTCCCATTGGAAGAAGAGAATTCCGTAGAGAACTGAACTTAGCGCCCACCAGGGCCAAGTAATTCGTTTACCGGTTATGCCAAGTGCAACTCCGATGAAAGAGGCCATTACCGCGATTAGTTCGAGATAAGACAGTTCGTATCCCCAAATAGTTAAAAATGTAGATGACATAGTTTTACCCTTTCCGCATCCGCATTACCGGACGGGTCAAGCGGTCGATCTGAATTTCAGATCCTCTCAGCCGTTTCAGCGGCTCCCGCGAGATTTACTTTAGCGCAAACGCGCTGCAACGGCGCTTATATAAGCCGCGAAAGCCACTCGCGCTCTGCGAGCTGTCGAAGTCTTGGCGCGCTTATTAAAGATGTCGTAACCAATTTTTTCTACTTCATCAACGATTCCACAGTACAACTCACTGGCTGCGCGGATACATGGCTGGCTGGTCTTATCTAGTAGCGCAATACCTGGTTCGGCAGCCTTCTGTAGTTGGCGAACGCGAGCGATCTGAAACTTAAGAGCGCTAATTATCTCCGGAGTTAACTTACGCGCTTCCAACATTTGACGAGTTACGCCGTGTTCGGCAAGTTCTTGTAGCGGCAAGTAAACGCGGCCGCGATCTAAATCCTCACCCACATCGCGAATAAAGTTAGCGAGCTGGAAGGCAACGCCCAGATTCTTTGCAGCTTCTAAAGAATTAACAGTATCTCCCCCCAAGATCGGCACCATCTGAAGACCAATAACTGCTGCAGATCCATATACATATTCATAAAGATCATCAAAAGTTTGGTACTCAGTAACAGTTAGGTCCATCTCCATCGAGTGTAAGAAATCTACGAAATGTTGGTGGGGGATATCAAAGCGCTGCACCGTATCAATTAGCGCACGACCAACGAGATCTGAACTTTCACCGGTTTTTAAACCGCGCAATACATCAGAACTCCATGCGCGAAGTACTTCTGCTTTCTCTTGAGCAGTTAACGTTGAGGCTAAATCATCGACGATCTCATCGGCATAACGTGCAAAACCATAAAGCGCGTGAACAAATGGTCGCTTGCTCGCTGGTAACAAAAGAGTTGCTAGGTAATAAGTCTTGCCGTGCAGAGAGTTGAGACGTTTGCACTCGGAATAAGACTCCCGTAGTTGCGGGTCGGTAATCCCTGCAGCGCTTAACTCACTCACTTACTTAACCGGACCTACGATTCGCTCTGCCGCTAAACGACCAGAAATCAAAACCATCGGAACGCCAACGCCTGGTTGGGTACCTGAACCGGCAAAGACGACATTTTCAAAACCAGCTGCGATATTGCGGGGACGGAATGGTCCGGTTTGGAAGAAGGTATGCGCGCTAGCAAATGGTGCGCCGCGTTCCATGCCTTGTGCTTGCCAATCAAGTGGCGTGGTCATTACTTCGGTTTCAATTGAATCGCCAAAGCCGGTGTAACCGCGATCTTCAAGAGTCTTGATCATGTGATCACGATATGGACGCGCTTGAGTCTTCCAATCAATATCGGCATCCAAGTTTGGAGTCGGATAGAGAATGTAATAACTCTCTTTTCCAGCAGGTGCCAACGCGGCATCATCCTTAGTCGGAATAGTCACGAGTACCGAAGGATCTGACATCAAGGTCTTCTTCTTGATTAGCTCATCAAAGACGCCATCCCAAGATTTTCCGAAGTGAATATTGTGGTGAGCCACGTGGTCATACTTCTTAGAAGAACCAACTAGCAAAGTTGCACAAGATGGTGAGTACTTAAGGCGCTTAATATTTAGCGGAGTTTTACCAAGTAGATCGCGCCAAACAACGGGTAAATCTGGGTTCATGACAACCACATCGCATTCGATGCGTTCGCCCTTATCGGTGATAACCGCTTTGGCGCGCCCGTTCTCTACTTCTAGGCGAGTGACCGTGGTGCTGTATTTGAAAGTCACGCCATGCTTCTCTGCAGCAGCAGCAAGTGCGCGAGGTACAGCATGCATTCCACCCTTAGGGAAGAAGACGCCATTTACTGAATCCATATAAGCAATAACTGCATAGATTGCTAGCGCCTGTTGTGGGCTAACGCCTGCATACATCGCCTGGAATGAGTAAACCTTTTGCAGGCGAGGATCTTTAAGAAATTGATTTACTTTTGGAGAAAGTTTTCTAAATCCACCGAGTGCGATCAAGCGTGCCAAGTTGGGGGTCAACAAATTAAATGGAGAATCGATATTGCGATCGATGAAATCGTTCATCTCGTACTTGTACAACTTGGTTACAAAATCTACGTAACGGCGGTAGCCCAGGGCTTCTTCGGCGCTAACTGTGCGACGGATCTCTTCTTCCATCTCAGCGGTATTGGCATGGACATCGATCTGCGAACCATCGTGATAAAAAGCGCGATAAAGTGGCTTAAGCGGTGAAAGCTCTAGCCAATCCTTCATATCTTCACCGACGCAGCTAAAGGCATCTTGAATTAGCGAAGGCATAGTTAAAACAGATGGACCGGTATCAAATGAGTAGCCATCTTTTTCTAGCAAACCGTTGCGACCGCCCGGAACAGATTCGCGTTCTACGACCGTTACTTTGCGACCTGCGCCCGCTAAGCGAAGTGCAGCGCTTAACCCAGCAAGTCCTGCACCAACTACGACTACGTGATCAGTTGGTCCCTTTACCTTTGCCGGCATTTAATGGCTCCTACGAGTTGCGCTAGTTGCGAGTTCGATTAATAACTCGCGGGCTGAAGGGTCAATTTCATCAGAGTTTGCCGCAGTTAGCGCGTTGGAAAGAAGCCCCTCGATGAGATCTTCGACAACTTTAACTGCGCCTGTTGCGGTGATGAGCGCGCGGATTTCTTCAATCTGATCGGAAGTTAGATCTTCGCGGCCAAGGGCTGCAGTGATCTTGGCAGCGCTTGCTTGGTCGGCGCGCTCTAAAGTCATCGCCATCAAAACGGTGCGCTTGCCTTCACGAATATCATCGCCGGCTGGTTTACCAGTAACAGATGGATCGCCAAAGATTCCGAGCATGTCATCGCGCAATTGGAATGCCTCACCAAGTGGCAGACCATATGCGCTCAAGATATTTGTTAAATCTTTTCGTTCTGCCGCATCTGTAATCGCAAGCGATGCGCCCAGATGCAATGGTCGTTCAATTGTGTATTTGCCTGATTTGTATCGGGCGATACGAAGTGAGCGATCAACGCTAGGGGAGCGCTCACCTGCTTCACGAACATCTAAATACTGTCCGGCCATAAGTTCGATACGCATCTCATCGTGCACCTTTAGCGCCGATAAGAGCGCGCTATTTTCAACACCTGATGTATGGAGCAAGTGATCTGACCAAACTAAAGCTAAGTCACCAAGAAGTACTGCTGCTGCTTCACCAAATTGATCTGCCAAACCGCTCATCGCTTCTTGTTGATGCAAGTTCTCAAAGTGGCGATGTATCGCAGGTTTTCCTCGGCGAGTATCTGAACGATCCATTAAGTCATCATGGATAAGCGCACATGCTTGCAATAGTTCGAGGCTGGTGAATGCGCGAATATCTGCAGCGGTTGCAACCTTGCCAGTTGCCGCAAAGCCGGCATATGCAAATAGCGGGCGCAGGCGCTTTCCACCTTCAAGCAAGAAAGATTCGAGGGCATCGCATACTGGGATTAACTCAGAGCCGATGCCACTTAAATATTCGCGCTGCAAGGTCAGATAAGAAGTTAGTTCGCTTTGAACCGTCTCGCGTACCGCTAAAAGCGTGCCACGTGCATCGTTAACCACGGCGCAACGGTACCCTGACCGCGTGGAGATGCGCATGAAGGAGATCGGCGAAGGCGTTACTTACTCCTTCGAGTTCTTTCCTCCGAAAGACCCAGAAGGTGAAGAACGCCTTTGGAGCGCTATGGGCGCGCTCGAACTGATCGCCCCAGATTTCATCTCAGTTACTTATGGTGCAGGCGGCACAACCCGCGATCGCACAATTCGGATAACTTCCGAGATAACGCAGCGCACTCATATTCCAACGGTTGCGCACTTAACTTGCGTTGGTTCAACGCGAGACGAGTTAATCGAAATTTTGGCGCGCTACAAGCAAGCCGGCATCCACAATATTTTGGCGCTGCGTGGAGATCCAACTGGGGGACCGCGTGCGCCTTGGACACCAACACCTGGCGGTTTAAATCACGCCGACGAATTAGTAACGCTCGCTGCTGAAGTTGGTGGATTCACAATTGGCGTCGCCGCATTTCCCGACGGACATCCCGCATCAGGGTTAAATTTCCATGAAGATATTGAAGTTCTGCTCCGTAAAGAAAAAGCCGGTGCATCATTTGCAACGACACAGTTCTTCTTTGAAGTTGATAAATGGAAAGCGCTCGTCGATCGCTTATCGGCACGCGGCTCAAAACTGCCGATCATCGCAGGCATATTGCCGGTCACAAATGTTGCTCAGTTAAATCGTATGGCCGAGTTAAGCGGCACACCGATTCCACCGGCTATCGCTGCGCGTTTTGAAGCGCTGAAAGATTCACCAGATGATGTCCGTAAGTTAGGTGTAGAAATTGCTACCGGTCTCTGTGAAGATTTATTAGATGCAGGAGTTCCGGGTCTTCACTTCTACACAATGAATACCTCATCAGCAACGCGCGAAATATTTGAGCAGATCAAAGATAAGAAACGCGGATGAACCAGACCGATTTTTTCGCCAAGTGGAGGGAGCTCCACGGTAACGCTGAGATAAAGGGAATTGTTAAGGCTTGGCTCAAGATCTCATTCGCATCGGCTAAATTCGTTTCAGCACTGCGCTTAACTCCGAACTTACTCACGCTGCTAGGAATTGTTTTTGCTATTGCGATGGCGGTTAATCCACTATCGCTCTGGGCGATTCCGCTTCTGGTTCTCTCACTCTATGCCGATGGAATCGATGGCAGCGTTGCTATCTACCAAAATCGCGAGAGCCGATTCGGTGCGGTTCTGGATTCAGTTGCCGATCGCATCAGCGAAGCGCTCTGGTTCTACGTCGCTTACCGCATCGGCGCTCCAGCATGGATTGTTCTTCTAACTTATGTAACTGCATCAACGCAAGAATATGCGCGTGCCCGTTTAGGTGGTTTAGGTATCAGCGAAGTTGGAGTTGTTACGCCAGCAGAACGACCTGTGCGCGCTAGTTTTATCTTTATCGCCCTGGTTGCCTACGCAATCGGCTTTAACTTAGTAACTCCAGTGATGGCAGTTCTCGCCGCACTTCAACTATTTAGCTTTTACTTAGTGGGTCGTTGGGCCCACAACTGCTTGCGCAACAATTTCAGCGCTTAGCCCAACTAACGGTAAGCCTCCACCTGGATGAGCCGATCCACCAACGCAGTACAAACCCTTTAGTGGAGAACGATTCTTGGCGCGCAAAAATGCCGAACGCGCTCCGTTGCTGGAAGTGCCATAGATCGATCCACCTGGCGCCATCACTGTGCGCTCGAGATCTGCAGGTGTGCGAATTTCCAAAACTTCTAAGCGGTCTCTAACTGATATTCCGCGCGCTTCAATGGCATCAATAATCTTCATCGCATAGCGGTGGTTGGCATCTTTATCGTTCCAGTTAAAGCCATCGCTATCGCCATGGCGCGGTGCATTAACCAGCACAAACCAAGCTTCGTGCCCGGGGTGTTTAACCATCGCATCGTCATTTGGCGCGCAGATATAAATTGTTGGATCTTCAACTGGCACCTTACGGCTGAAGATATCTTCAAACTCTTCATCGTAATCTTTGGGAAACAAGACATTGTGATGCGATAAACCTGTTGGCTGATCGGTGGGGCGAAGCCCAAGTAGAAGTGAGAATCCAGCAAGCGACGGTTCAGCTTTGGCCAAGTTCTTACGGGTGCGCTTTAACTTTCCTACTTTGCCCGAAATTAAACTGTTATAGACCAGTGAAGCATCAGCGTTAGCTATGACCACTTCATATTCAATTAATCGCCCATCACCACGAGAGACGCCAGTTATAGATTTACCATTGTGGTTAATAGCAGTAATGGGAGAGTTGAATTCAAATTTAACTCCGCGATCAAGACAACGTTGATAAACGGCATCGGCTAGCTTTCCAACCCCGCCTTTAATATGCCAAGCCCCGAATGCTTCTTCGACGAAGGCGATAGATGCCAGCACCGCAGGTGCAACGCGTGGATCAGATCCGCTATATGTTGCATAGCGATCCAAGATGTTTCGTAGATGGATATCTTTAATCTTTAGCCCGCGCAGAGTTTTCCAGGGAGCAATGATTCGGATGTCGCGCAGCAGAGTTGGACGCTTCAGTAATGAAGCGATAGAACGCAGTTCAGATTCGATAAACGGTTCACGCGAGACATCCCACATCGCCTCAGCGGTGCGCATTACGCGATCCCACTCTTGCCCTGCTTCTGCGCCGAGCGATTCAGTGATTGCCGCCAGAGTCTCTTTCCGAGATAAGTTGGCAAACTTAACTGACTTGCCATCGGCAAAACGATAATCAAATGATGGATTAACGGGAACAAGCTCTAGAACTCGACCCATGACTTCACCGGTGCGCTGAAAGAAATCGCGATAGACCGCAGGAAGAGTTAAAAGTGATGGGCCGGTATCGAATGCGTAATTGCCGATCCATTCAGTGCGGCACTTACCGCCATGACGATCGGATGCTTCATAGACAGTTACTTGGTGGCCAGCCTTTGCTAAACGCGCTGCAGTTGTCATTCCGCCCATGCCGGCACCGATTACAGCAACGGCAGGTTTATTGGAATTACCTTTGCTCACAGGGTGCGACCTTTCCACGTTACTGCGCCACGGGCGCGCCAACTGTAGATAATCAAATAGATCAAGATCGCAGAAGAGATCGGATGCAGAATTGAATCCAGGATTCGCCCGCGCGAACGCGCTGCGCTAAGAGCGCGAGTTATAACTACAAATTGATAGGCGAAGAAGCCCAGGGGATGGCCACCAAACCAAGCAATTACTGGAGCGATGCCAGTGATAAACAGAAATGCGATCGCAGCTGCGCTACCGCTCTGACTGCCGAATGCTTTCCAGAGAGATTTTCCATACCCAGCTTTGATTTCAGAGAAGTTCTTATACATGCGGGTCTGCGCCAGCGATGAACCATCTGCCACGCCACCAAATGCGCCTGATTTAATCAGCGCGCGGGCAAGTTCCATATCGTCGAGAACTTCTGCAGCGATCGCAGTAAATCCGCCGATTTGGTCCAAAGAGTTTTTGCGCACCAGAAAGAATTGACCGTTGGCAACTGCTAAAGAAGTGCGTGTAGATTTCTCGGCAACGCGCAAAGGCACTGTGCTCATCCATGACCATTGCAACAGCGGTTGAATCAATCGTTCTGAAAAAGTCTTGGCGATCTGACGTGGATATGGTGAGATAAATGAGCGATCGCCCAGCATTGCAATGGCTTGTGCAATAGCGGTTGACGTTAAACGAACATCTGCATCAAGAGTTACAACGATTTCACCCTTTGCCTGCAAATATCCTTGCTGCAGCGCCCATGGTTTACCTAGCCAACCATCTAGAAGTTCAGGGGCGTTGATAACTTTAATTTGAGCTCCACCATCTTTGGCTTCCTGCAACTTGTCTGCTGTGTCATCGGTGGATGAGTCGTTGATGAAGATGATCTCTGACTTATTCAAGAACTGTTGTGCCTGCAGGCTAAGTACTAGATCTGCGATGTTTTCCGCTTCATTCCGCACCGGAATCAAGATAGTTACAGTTTCGCTGCGTTCTATGGCGGCAACTGGACGGCGGATCGTAAAGAAGTTTGCGACGGCCAGCCAAAGCAGGGCAACGGATGCAAAGAAAATTAAGTTAGTTAGCACGATTTATTCGATACAAGTTAAATTGTTAAGGGCGCCCGAGCCAGCGTGAGAAGAGATACGGCGCGAGGAAGGCGCCATAAATCGTTCCGAATAAGAATGCGATACCTGGGCGATCAAAGAAGAATAGATTTGAAACGATTCCACCAAACCATGTCCAGATTAAGAAGAAATCAACTGCCGTGTAACTCGCGCTCTGCTTGCGGCGATCGCGCGGTAGAACTAAATGCAGAACTGCAATCAAAGCCATGCCAGATAACAACCACCCAAATGCATTTGATAGTGGAATTTCAGGGGTGAAGGGAACATGTGAGCCAGTTACCTCCCAAGTCCAACGACCACCGCTAACCATCTGTGGATCAAGGAATAAGTCATAGGCCATCATTCCAAAGCCACCGTAGAGAAATACCCAGTTCTTAGTCACTCGGCGTGCAACACATAAGACTGGATGCGCGATCATCGCCCATGCAAATGGAACAACAAGTGGAACGCTAATTAATTGCGGACCAAGTGATGGGTCATATGAATAGACGCCGAATGGCCATCCAGTGGAGACGCCAATCAACTCAATAAAGAAACCGAAAGTTAGCGCGATAGCTAAATATGTAAATACATATCGTGCACCGTATGACAACAGCGCATGTAGCGCCATTGCACCAGCACCCCAATAAACGGTTGCAATTGTTACAACGCGAAGCGTTTCACCTTCAAGAAGTGGATAGGAAACCTGTAAGAGCAGAGCAACGCCAAGCACCAGATAGAGAAAGAGGCGGGAGCGATCCGAGATACCGCGGCGGTGGCGCCTGCGGGGGTTGTAATGACGAATCGACATGGGCTAATTCTGCCCTAGTAATCGCTCCCAGAAATACCTCTATTTATTAAGCGAACCGCGGATATCGCGCACAGAAAAGCGTGCAAAGAGTTCTTCGGCATACCAAGCATGGCGTTCAGTGGCTGCAATCGCTTCTTGGTGGGCGGCGCCCTTGTAAGCAAAGTTTCTTAAATCTGCGCCAGAGCGCCAATGTGAAAAAGTTCCTTGCAGACCTATCGGAGCTTCACCAATTCCGATGGTCTGCAATAAACCAGGAGATGAATGCAGACTCGAAGTTACTGGTGGAACGGCTTTCCAGAAACGCACATTTTGGGCCCATTTGATTCGAGCGCGTGTAATCGCAACAACTTCACCATCACCAGCGCTCTTTACGTAGTCAAAGGGATTTACCTTGGCCCATAAACCATGAGATGAAATTGGATCAACGAGATATCGAACCTCATCACTGCTATTTGCGCGCCAGCGCTTGACTAACTTTGAATTATCTAGCGCCACCAATTGAGATTCTTCAATAACAACTAGCGCGCCCCAGCGAGTTATATCGGCATCGCGGGGTGTAAATGATTCACCTTTTCCCGCACCAAGCATCTTGGCAAAACGCACGCCCTTCATTCTGCGAAGGCCGCCACGATCTAGCGCCATCCGCAGAAGTGCGAAACCTAATTTGCTCTGCTTTACCTTCCAGAAGTAAATAACTGTGACAAGTTCATTGTTCATCTATTAATACCTGCTACAGCAAATATCTCTGCGGCAACCTCCTGCGGGTGGTCCCACATCGGAGCATGGCCACATTCGGCAAATGTTTTCCATTGCGCGTGCGCTGGAGCCATCAATCGTTCTTGGCAGGTTGTCGCCGGCAGAGTTTTATCTGAATCTCCAAAGATAATCGTCACTGGAATCGAGGAATCTACCTTCGAATCAAAACGCTTGTTTAGCATTCCATCCCAAGCCGGAAAATAACCCGGGGAATTAGCCATCGCCAGAGTCGCATCTAAACAAAGCTCTGTAGAAAATTCGCGCCAACGCGGACTAACGGATTCAAAACCTAATTTCCGTGACCACTCGTACTTCAAAAATGTTGGCGCAAGCGGCGCAGAATTCTTCGCCAAATAACGAAGCGTTGAAGTGCCAGGATATCTCTGCACAAATGTTGCTAACCAGAATCCAGCAGGGGCGAGGGCAACAACGCTCTTAACCGTTTGCGGATGTGCGGCGGCCATTTCAAGTGCAATCCAGCCACCCCAAGAATTTCCAACAAGATCAAACTCGTTAACTTGAAATTCTCGCCCGACTTCCTTGACAACTAAATTTGCCAATGCATGCGGATCCATGGACAGAGTTTTATCCATCGGCGTCTTACCGTGACCAGGAAGATCGACGGTGATCACGTTATAGCGAGGTTGCAGCAATGGGATCAAAGGCTTCCAGGCTGTTGCTGCCGAGCCCATCCCATGAACAAGCACAATATGAGGCGCTGATTCGGCCTCAGATGGGAGGAGTTGCATAGAAAGGTTCATCTTAAATTCAGATATTACTCCGTGGCGCTGGTTATTACCTGTTCATCTATGGCCGATGATAGACATGTGAATTTGAGAAAAACCATCGCCGAGGCAGTTGGTACTGCGACTCTTTTGTTAGTCGTTATCGGCTCCGGCGTAATGGCGACCAATCTTTCAAAAGATGTTGGTGTGCAGCTAACAATTAACTCAGCGGCAACCGGATTGATTCTCTACATCTTAATAACCTTGCTTGGCCCAATTAGTGGCGCCCATTTCAACCCAGTTGTGACTGCAATCCAGTTGTTCAAGAAGAACATCACGGCATCTCTTGCCACCGCCTACCTGGCGGCTCAGTTGGTCGGTGCGGTAATTGGCGTTGCACTTGCTAACTTCATCTTCAACTTACCAATTATCGAAATTTCGCAGAAGGATCGAACCGGCGCTGAACTCTTCGTGAGCGAGATTCTGGCAACGGCTGGCCTAGTCTTCATTATCTTTACTGCGATCGTGCAAAAGAGCGAAGCGAAGATTCCAGTACTTGTAGGCGCTTACATATCAGCAGCTTATTTCTTCACTTCATCAACTAGTTTTGCAAACCCTGCAGTAACGGTAGCCAGAACACTGTCAGATACCTTCGCTGGTATCGCCCCAGGATCTGTACTTCCTTTTATTGCCGCACAAATTATCGGAGCTGCGCTTGGTCTGGTACTCAGTACATTTATAAATTCCCCAAATAAAACAGGAAACGAGAAGTAGATGAGCAAACCAACAGTTTTATTCGTATGCGTACACAACGCAGGTAGATCACAAATGGCTGCGGGCTTCATGCGTGAACTCGGGCAGGGACGCGTAGAAGTGCTCTCTGCCGGTTCTGCCCCTAAAGATTCGATTAACCCAGTTGCCGTTGCAGCGATGGCCGAAGTCGGAATTGATATCGCAAATAACACACCAAAGGTTTTAACCCCAGAGGCTGTACAAGAATCAGATGCGGTTATCACCATGGGGTGCGGCGATGTATGTCCGTTCTATCCTGGAAAGCGCTATGAGGATTGGGTACTTGAAGATCCTGCGGGACAGGGAATTGAGCCAGTTCGCGTGATTCGCGATGAGATCAAAGTTCGTGTAGAAAAATTGCTTGCGGAGTTACTTAACTAATCTCCAACAATCATTGGGGTGGCGCCTGTGCAAGTAATTAACTCGGCATAACTAGTTGGGTAGACAGCATGCGGATGTCCAGATGCTGCCCAAACGACCTCGTAGTCATTTAGCGCTTGATCAATCAGGATCTTCTCAGGTTGGCTAATCCAACCAAGTGGTGCAACTCCACCTACTGAATAACCAGAAACTTCTTTTACATAATTGGCATCGGCGCGGCCAAGTTCGGTGATACCTAAATTCTTCGCAACTAAATCAGTATCAACGCGGTGGCGACCACTGGTGATGATCAATAGGGGATTGCCTGAAGGAAGTTTGAAGATAAGAGAAGAGGCGATTTGCCCAACTTCAATTCCTAAACCATTGGCGGCATCGACTGCAGTTCGGGCGGTCTCAGCAAGAACAGTTACTTGTCCTTTAACGCCAAGGTCGGTGGCTGCTTGAATAAAGCGTTTTACCGCTGCCTTTTCGAGGATGCCTTCCATAGTTGCAGGATACCCTTGGCAAATGTCTATCGGAGCACTTGATCAAAACCACCGTGCGAAATTAGCGAGAAATTCTCTGCGGGTCTGCTTCCTCTTGCTCGGAATAGTTTCTATGGGTTGGGTTCCGCGCATTCCCGAGATTAAAGATCTAATCGGGCTTTCAAATGGAGCTTTTGGCTTTGTTCTTTTGGGAAGCACCTTTGGTTCGATTACTGGTGCGCAGCTTGCCGGAAGGTTGATGCATACCTTCGGATCGCAGAAAGTGATTTTCGTTGGAGTATTCATCATGCCTGCTGGGTTAGCGGGTATGGGCCTAGCAACTAATGCAGTGGCGCTTTTTTTAAGTTTGTACACCATGGGGTTTGGGTATGCCTTGATTGATATGTGTTACAACTTTCAGGCAACAGTTGTTGAAAATATTTTGGAACGACGATACATGTCCTCATTTCACGCAATGTGGAGCATGGGCGCGTTTGTGACAACTGTTCTTGGTGGCGCAATTACTCGCCATGTTTCACCGCGCACAAATTTGGTTGCCATTGCGATCGTCTCTCTGATCGCCTATCTCATCGCTGCTTACTATTTGCTTCCTTCATCGATTGATGGGCATAAGGGCGATGAAGAACATCAAGCAAAGATTCCGCTTTTCGGTAAATCTGTTATGCCGCTCTGGTTCTTGGGCGTCGGACTTCTCGCCAGCTTGGTCGGTGAAGGCGCGGCAAGTGACTGGGGCGCAATTTTATTGCGCGATGAAATGGGCTATGGCAAAGGTGTTTATGCATCAGCATTCGCATCCTTTGCTCTCGCCATGATTGTCAGCCGCTTCTTAGGCGATCGCGCACTCGATTATTTCGGTCCAGCGCGTTTAGTAAAACTTGGTGGATATTTCGGCGGAAGTATTTGGGGGATTGCGATGCTAATTGCGATTCCAATGTCGGATTCTTATCCAATTCCTGCGCTGATAATTGTGAATATCGGCTTCATCGCAGCAGGCCTTGGCATTGGTCCAATGTTTCCTGCATTTATCTTGGCGGCAAGTAAGACTCCAGGGATTGCGCCAGCTGTTGCAATATCGCGCGTTGGTGTAATTGGTATCGCAGGCTTCTTCTTCGGTCCAACGGTTACAGGTTTGATCGCCGAATATACAAATCTTTCAATTGGTATGGCTTATCCGGTTTTGATGTTGATTCTGGCGGGCTTCTTATCGAAGTCGATTAAGAGAGGTAAGGCTTAAATCCAAGTTTGCAATAAAGTAAAGATTGCCAATACAACGAGTACGCCGGCAAAGAACTTCTTTGCTAATACATTGCTATGAGTTTGGTGATGAGAAGACCATAAGGCGATAACCATCGCACTAGCTGCCATCACGAGTGGAATTTTCCAATCGACTTCATCCCAGTGTGATTGATGGCCAATGAAAGCGGTTATCGAGTTAAGAGCTATAACAGCTAGTGAAGTTCCAGTTGCAACCCGCGCCGGCGTTCCAAATGCATGCATCAACACGGGAATGACTATGAACCCACCACCGATTCCGAAGAGTCCGGTTATCGCGCCAATACCCAAAGAGAGCAATACCAGGAAGCCAATCGACATCCTGCGCTCTTCTTGTTCTTCAGATTTTTTCAGCATTGAAAGCGCTGCAATAAACAAAGTGATGCTAAATCCAGTTGTGATTACTTGATCGCTTAACTTGTGAGCCAAGATCGAAGCCGCGAGGTTGGTAACTAACCCAAGTGCCCAAATGACTACTGCTTCACGGTAGAGAATCTGCTTGGCGCGAATTTTTGGAATAGAACCTGCTACAGCAGCTGCTAGAACTATCGCTAGCGCACCTGTGGTTGCAGGAATAGCGGTGAAGTCAAAGATGTAGAGAAGTATCGGAACCGAGAGCATTGCTCCACCGGCGCCTACAACACCTAAAACTGCGCCTATAGCTCCACCGGAAATTAGCGCCAGCAAGATATCCATTTCTTAATACTCTCACCGAAAAGCGAAACGGCCCCCATCTCTGGGAGCCGTTTCGGTGAACGTTTTTAACTTATTGAATTTACTTGTTGAAGAAAGAGATGTTTCCGACATGTGGACCGAAAGCATCTGCTGAAATTGCACCGCTGTAGATAAGTGCGAAGATGATTAGTGATGCGCCAGCAAGAGCGAGATCCTTATTGAAAGCGATCATTTCGTTCTGCTTTGTAGTTGCATCAGTCTCTTTCCAGTAGTTGTGGAAGATGACTGCGGCAAGCACCAAAGTGATTGCAAGCATTAGAGCGCCAAGGTCTACCCAGAAGCCGAGAGCGATGTAGATTCCACCGAGAAGGAAGAAAAGGCCACTTGCGATTACGCCGAGCTTTGCAGCAGGCAACTTCTTGTACTTGGCATAGCCAGTCATCATTTCAAGCTTGGCAAAGTGAGCGATTCCTGAGGTGATGAAGATGAAGGCGAAAAGAATTCGGCCAATTACGAGTACTACGTCCATGGTTCTCCTTTTAATAGCGGTTCTGACTCGGCAATTGTAGGGGAGATAGTTGAACTTTCAACTATTTTAAGCGTGGCGACACACCTTTCTTGCCAATGTCAGGGCCTTGGGCTAGTTTTCGAACACATGTTCGAATTGTCCACAGGAGAGGTTTAGGCGTCCCAAAATGTCAGTCCCAGAGATATCACCAGCCCACGAAGTAGTTTCCGATGGAGCAGCTACCCCCATCGAATTCACCTTTCGCGGCAAACGTTTTCGCATCCATGCAGTTCTATCGCGTTGGTGTGAAGCAGGTGGTTGGTGGAACCGGGTTAGCGATGGCATCTATCGCCCCGATGATGGCGCTCGCGCTTTATGGACAGTTGAAGCCGCTCCTATCGGTGCACTTAACACCTTTCAATTAGAACGCGACGAGATAACAGGTTCGTGGATCGTTAAACAAGTATGAGTTCAGCATGAGTTTTATCCATCTACGTACATCAAGTGCCTTCTCGCTTAAATACGGGACAACGCAGCCGCAAGATCTAGTGCAACGCGCTGCCGAATTTGAATCACCGGCGCTCGCTCTCACCGATCGCGATGGTTTATCTGGCTCTATTCGTTTTGCCCGCGCCTGCCTGCAGTACGGAATCGCACCGATTATCGGAGTAAACCTAGCTATCGATTTATTAAACGACCCTAATAGTAAAAATCCAAGCGCAAAAGATCTGCCACGCGTAACAGTTCTGGCACATGGCGATGGGGGATGGCGGGCACTTGTTCGTTTTATGACTGGGTTATCCATGAACGCCGTTGATCGCAAGCCGGTTATTACTCTCGAACTACTGCAAAGTTTTAGCGAATACTCAACACAGTTACATTTGCTGCACGGCCCTGAATCACCTTTAAGCCAAGCGCTAGTCTTGCACCGCAGCGATATCGCCTACGAGTTATTTAATAAGACTCGCCCCTTCTTTGGCGATCAAGCAATTGACTGTGTTTCACATCTTGTTGCTGGCAAAGGCCCGTTTTCAACAACACATGCCGCGCGCTCTTTAATCTTTGCCCGCGATCACGATATCGATGCAGTTATCACCAATGCAGTGCGGATGCGCGATGCCGCAGATGGACCAGTTGCTGACATCCTCGATTGTGCGCGCCAATTAGTTCCGCTGCATCAACGCCACCTCGAAAGACGTAACGCCGAAGGTTATTTAAAATCTAACGAACAAATGGTTTCACTCGCCGCCGAAATTGCGCGCGCTGCAGGAGAACGAACACCGCGCGCGCTTTTAAATACAACGCGACAATGGGCCGAACGCGCGTTGTTATCGCCACAACGCGATCTTGGTTTAGGGGCGATCCATCTACCTGAACCCCATGTAGTCGGGGCAGATTCAGCAAATCAAATGCGCACTTTGCTGCGCAGCCGTTGCGAATCCGGAATCAATTGGCGCTACAACGATTCAACGCTTATTGCTAAAGCGCGCACTCGTTTAGATGATGAACTAGCAACAGTTGCAACTCTTGGTTACGAGTCATATTTCTTAACCGTTGCCGACATCACTGATATGGCTCGCCAAAATAATATCCGCGTTGCCGCTCGCGGCAGCGGCGCGGGTTCTCTGATCTGTCACTTACTTGGCATCTCTGGCGTAGACCCGATGCGCCATGGCCTTTTGATGGAACGCTTCTGCTCACCGCTGCGTCGCGCTCTTCCCGATATAGATATCGATGTTGAATCCGCACGACGTTTAGAAATTTACGACATGGTCTTTAAACGCTATGGCGACACTGATTGGCGCGCACCAGGTGCGCTATCGCGCTGTGCAACCGTTGCGATGGTCGACACCTACCGCGCCCGAAATGCGATCCGCGATACCGGCGCCGCACTTGGTATCTCACCGATGGAGATCGATCTCATTGCAAAATCTATGCCGCATATCCGCGCTCGAAATATCGAGGCAACTCTTAAATCACTTCCCGAGCTTCGCTCACTTAATTTATCGGCGCCCCTTACCGCGATGGCGATCTCACTTGCCCAGCGCCTTGATGGCTTGCCGCGCCATTTAGCGATGCACCCATGCGCCGTTGTTCTATCTGATGCGGGTCTGCTCGATCGCGCGCCAGTTCAATTTAACGCGGGTGGTTACCCGATGGTCGAATTTGATAAAGATGACGTTGAAGAAATCGGTTTGCTAAAACTCGACATCCTGGGTGTTCGGATGCAATCAACTATTGCCCATGCTGTTGCAGAAATAAAACGAGTTGATGAAGCCGAAATTGATATTGATGTCGTGCCGCTAGATGACACAGAAACTTACGAGTTAATCCAATCAACGCGCACCTTAGGTATCTTCCAAGTTGAAAGCCCAGGGCAGCGCGAACTAGTAGGAAAGTTAACTCCGAAAACTTTTAACGATCTCGTTATCGATATCTCACTCTTTCGCCCTGGCCCAGTAAAGAGCGACATGATCCGCCCCTTCTTAAGTGCGCGCCATGGCTTTACTTCGGCGCAGATAATCCACCCTGATCTATATGAGATCTTGGCTGAAACTGAAGGAGTGGTTGTATTTCACGAACAAGTGATCTCAATTATCGCCACTATGACTGGCATATCTCTGGCTGCCGCCGATGAAAAACGGCGCGCTTTAGGCAGCAAAGAAGGCCAACAAGAAGTCTGCGATTGGTTCTTTCCTGCCGCAACCGCGCGCGGTTACGAGTTAACAACTATTACCGAGATCTGGGATGTCTTGCGCGCCTTTGCATCCTTTGGTTTCTGTAAAGCACACGCTGCAGCTTTCGCACTTCCCACTTATCAATCTGCATATTTAAAGACCCACTACCCAGCAGCATTTATCGCCGGTGTTCTCACTCACGATCCGGGCATGTACCCAAAGCGTTTGATGGTTGATGAAGCGCGTCAGTTAGGCGTTGGGCTGGCACCGCTTGATATCAATTTTTCCAATGAGAGTTATACGGTTGAGAAAAGTAACGATGGCGCTTACAGCGTACGCATCGCACTTTCTACAGTTGGTGGCATTAGCGCGGGGGAGATCACTTCGATAATCGCAGGGCGCCCCTATATCGATTTAGCAGATTTCTATCGCAGATCAGGTGCCTCACATCCAATTATCGAAACCTTAATCATGACTGGCGCTTTCGATCGAGTGCACTCGCTTAGCGATGGCGCCCTAAATCATCGCGATCTACTTCTGCATTTATCTGATCTAACTCGTTCACCTGCCTCAAATATCTCTGGTTCGCAGATGGTCTTTGGCTTTGCCCCACCTGCACTTGCCACCAGTGGATTACCTGCGATGGGCGCTTCCGAAAAAGTGCGTAACGAAGTCGAGCGCTTAGGGATGGATATCACCCACCATATGCTCGAGTTCTATGCGCCATTTCTAAATGCGATCGGCGCAGTTAAATCATCGGATCTACTAACACTTCGATCACAGAGCGATATCTTGGTTGCAGGAGTAAAGGTGGCGATGCAGACCCCACCAGTGCGCTCTGGGCGGCGCGTTATCTTCTTAACTCTCGATGATGGTTATGGTTGCACTGATTCAACATTCTTCTCTGATGCGCAAGAGGGTTTTGCTTCCACTCTCTACTCAACATCCTTATTGTTAGTCCGTGGCAAAACTAGACGCACCGGCGAACGCGGTATCTCGATCAACGCTAGCGGTGCCTGGGACCTACGCCAGGCTTATGAAAAGTGGTCGCGCAAATTAATCGAGAGAGCGATATGACCCAAGAGAAAGCGCAAGAGTCCACGATCTTGCATGTGGATATGGATGCCTTCTACGCATCTGTAGCCGAACTCGATCACCCAGAACTTCGCGGCAAAGCAGTTGTTGTTGGCGCAGGTGCACGTGGCGTTGTCCTATCTGCAAACTATGCAGCACGTAAATTCGGAATTCGCGCGGCAATGCCAGTGGGCCGGGCGCAACGTATGGCGCCTAATGCAATCTTTATCGCACCAGATCACCATCGATACTCTGAAATTTCTGAACGCGTAATGAAGATCTTCGAATCATTTACCCCGCTAGTTGAACCTATCTCACTCGATGAAGCTTTCTTAGATGTCACAGGTGCGCGCAAATTACTGGGCACAGGTCGCGAAATCGCAACAGAGATTCGCGCCAGAGTCGAGCGAGAAGAAGGCATCACCTGTTCAGTCGGTATTGCGCCTTCAAAATTTATTGCAAAGTTAGCCTCACAACATTGCAAACCAAATGGCATGCTCGAAATTACAACTGATCGCATCTTAACTTTTCTACATCCACTGCCAGTTGGCGCAATCTGGGGAGTCGGGCCAAAGACTGCTGAACAGCTGGAAAGACTTGGACTTCATACAGTTGCAGATATCGCAAACACGCCTCGCAGCACTTTGATTCGCGCACTTGGTGATGCAGCAGGTGCTTCACTTTATGAACTTGCGTGGGGCCGCGACTATCGAGATGTCACGCCTGAAGAACCAGATAAATCCATTTCGGCGGCCGAAACTTTTTCGACAGACCTAGATAATCCAATTGAGATCTTGCAAGAGTTTCTCCGAATGACCGAGAAGGCAACTGCGCGACTTCGCGAAAAAGGTTTATTTGCAAAGACAATTTCCATCAAGGTGCGCTTTGCAGATTTCTCAACGATCAATCGCTCAAAGACTCTGCCACTTGCAATCGATAGCACTCACGAGGTTTACGAAGTTGTTAAAGCCCTTTACTTGGCGTTAAAGATCGATCGCGCACGGCTTCGCTTAGTTGGAGTCTCATTGGAAAACTTGCAGGATGATTCACCAGAACAGTTGGTCTTGGGTGCGCGCGAGAAGGGTTGGCGCGATGCTGAAGGGGCCATTGATCGTGCAAAGGCGCGCTTTGGGAGGGGCAGCGTGCGTCCGGGGCGCCTAATTAAGGCTGAATCCGATGAGGAAGAGACCGACTAGCACCGCTAGGTCCTCTGGACTAGTTGGTGAACCAACTAGCACCTAGAGAAATCTTGTTCTATTGTGGGCATATGGCACTTTCCGATCGCGAATTACGCTTGCTAGCCGAGATGGAGCAGGCGCTATCAGCTGATGACCCAGCTCTTGTCTCCACGCTCTCAGGTACTCGCCGTCGCGGCCCAGGCGCTGCAATTGGCGTGGTCGCTCTCATCGTAGGAATCGCCACTCTCTTTGCCGGTCTAATCGCACAAGTCACCGCCGTCGGCGTCGTCGGCTTTATCTTCGCCCTCGTAGGCGTAATCGTCTTGGCTAATGCGATCTCGGCTGCAGCTAAAGGCGCTCGCCAGGGTTCATTTGCCAAGCGCCCACGCGGTAAAGGCTTTGGAAAGGGCTTCACCCAAGGCTTTGAAGATCGTTGGGATCAGCGCAATAACGGCTAACCGCCGCTAAATCTCATCTCCCAAGCCCTCGCTCACGCGGGGGCTTTTTTCTTGCCTATTTGCGGGCAAAACCGGTGGAGAGGCGTGGGGAGGAGGTGGGGGAAGGGTGGCGAAGGGTGGTTGAAAAAGGAGGAAAGTGGAGTAAAGTGGGGGATTAAGCGGGAATTGCCGCTTACAAGAGTCCTCGGGGAAGGGGGTTCGCGAAGATGTTTCTCGGTACCCACGAGCCACGCCTTGATGAAAAGGGCCGCTTAATCCTTCCCGCAAAATTCCGCGAAGAACTCTCTGCAGGTTTAGTAATCACAAAAGGACAAGAACGCTGTCTCTACGTTTTTCCATCTGCTGAATTTGCAACGATCACCGAAACACTGCGCCAGGCACCAGTTACATCAAAGAATGCGCGCGATTACATGCGCGTGATGTTTGCCGGCGCACACGATGAAATTCCTGATCGCCAAGGTCGCGTAACTATTCCTGCAGGACTTCGTACATATGCAGGTCTTGAAAAAGATTGCGTTGTTATCGGTGCAAATACTCGCGTTGAAATTTGGGATAACGCAGCTTGGAACTCTTATTTATCAGATCGTGAAAAGGGCTTTGCCGAGGTTTCAGAGGAGATTTTTCCGGGTCTCTTCTGAGAAAAATTAAAACAACTTAATAAAACAACTAAATAGCAAGTAAAAAACTAAATAGCGCTCTCATCTGTGGCCACCGCCGACCTAAAGCCGGCAGCGACACCCCTTCCCCGGTGTCGCTTTCGTTAGATCCGTCGGCCGGCGGTGACCAGAGATGAGAGATGAAGTTAAAGAAGTAAATGCGAGATAACTAGTTAAGAAAAGGGGGAGTGTATGAACGATGCAAGTACGCAACATATTTCAGTAATGCTTGATCGTTGCATTGAATTACTCTCTCCAACAACTCTGCTAAGCCAATCACCAGTTATCGTTGATTGCACACTTGGTTTGGGCGGTCACACCGAAGCCCTCCTTGAAAAGTTTCCAACTCTTACCGTTATTGGAATCGATCGCGATCCAATCGCTTTAGAACGCGCATCAGCAAGACTTGCTCGCTTCGGAGACCGCTTCAAAGCAAACCATGCAATCTTTGATCGCATCGACGAAGTTGTTGCTAGCCATGGTTATAAAAGCGTTAACGGGATCCTCTTTGATCTTGGCGTTTCATCTATTCAATTAGATGAAGTAGATCGCGGATTTTCATATTCACAAGATGCGCCTCTTGATATGCGCATGGACCGCACTCGCGGGATTACCGCTTCAGAGATTGTAAATACCTATGCTCCAGGCGCACTGGTAAAGATTCTGCGCACTTACGGTGAAGAAAAGTTTGCAACACGAATCGTGGAAAATATTGTTAAAGCCCGTGCGAAAGCACCTCTTAACTCAACCCAAGAACTTGCCACATTAGTTAAAGAGAGCATTCCTGCTGCAACCCGTCGTACCGGTGGTAATCCAGCAAAGCGCACCTTCCAGGCCCTGCGAATTGAAGCCAATGACGAGCTCGGTGCAATCACGCGCGCAATACCCGTTGCCCTCGATCTCTTAATGGTTGGGGGACGTGTAGTTGTTCTCTCCTTCCAATCTTTAGAAGACCGCATCGTTAAAGAGATCTTTGTTGAGCGTTCGACTTCAAAGACGCCACGCGATCTTCCAGTTGATCTTCCAGAATTTGCTGCGAAGTTTGCACTTGTTTCCAAATCAGGTGAAACACCTTCTGATCAAGAGTTGGCTAATAATCCGCGTTCGGCATCGGTTCGTTTACGTGCGATCGAAAGGTTGGCTGCTTAAATGGCACTTACCCAGACGATTGCAACTCGCACCCCACGCGCTCCACGCCAGAAGCTCTCTGAGAAGTCAGCAGAAGTCTTCTTAAAGTTAGTACCAAATGTTTCTGATGGCGCTCAAGCTACTCATCGCTTCTTTGCAACCTTCTTATCGGCAGTTGCTGGTATCGGTTTGTTGATGTTGCTAGTTGTAAATATTTTGTTGGCACAAGATGCCTTCACGCTCTCAGAGTTAAAGGCTGAAGCAAAGATCGTTGCAGATCAACGTGAAGCGATTAACCGCCAGATTGATCTCGCATCATCACCAGAGGCGCTAGCTAAGAAAGCAGCTGAACTCGGAATGCGCCCATCTGAATCTCCCGTATTTCTAAACCTGGCACCAATTGCAGACGCTGCAACTTCTGAAATAACTAATGGAGATGTCGCCCGTGGGTAATTTAAATCTGGCCGCATCTCGCATCCGCATACTCATCGTCTTTATCTTGATCTTCTTCCTACTCTTTGCCGCGCGTTTGATTCAAATCCAGGCGATCCAAGCCAGCGACTATCGCGCTAAAGCTGCCAATGAGATGGAGTCAACGCGTGCCATCCCAGCTGCGCGCGGTGAGATAACCGATATAAATGGCGTTGCCTTTGCACGCAGCGTCTCAGCGATAAATATCGTCGTTGACCAAACCTTAATTACCGATGCGCCCGCAACAGCAAACTTTGCTGCGCCAATCCTTGGAATGACAGTTGCGCAGGTACAGAGCGCGATATCTGGAACAAAGCGTTATTCGATGGTTGCTCGAAATGCGAAGCCTGCGATTTGGCGCACCTTGAGCGATTCCATCGATGCTCATAATGCAGCGCTATCAAAAGAGAATTTTGATAAGCGAATTCTGGGTTTCTTCGCCGAGCGCAATTACATCCGCGAGTATCCATCTGGCTCTCTTGTCTCCTCGCTTGTTGGCTTCGTTCGCCAAGATGGAATCGGTGCTACAGGCCTCGAATCAAGTATGAACTCACTGATTTCCGGAACCGATGGACGTTATTCATATGCGCGTGGCTTAGGTGCCGAAATTCCTGGTTCACAGAATGAAATAGTTGCGGCAAAGAAGGGCACAACGGTTCGTTTAACTATCGACCGTGATGTGCAGTGGGTTGCAGCGCAAGCTATTCAAGAAGCGGTTTCCAAGTCACGCGCAACTAGCGGAACAGTAATTGTCATGGATCCAAAGACTGGCCATATTTTGGCGCATGCGACCGCTCCAACATTTGATCCAAATAACACTAAGACTGTCTCTCAATCGTTGATGCGAAATCCATCGGTACAAGATGTTTATGAGCCTGGTTCAACTGGAAAGATTATGACTCTGGCTGCTGCGCTTGAAGAAGGGAAGATAACTCCAGAGACGGTTCTATCTGTTCCTTACTCAATCAAGCGCGGGGGAGATACCTTCCACGACCACGAACGCCATCCCGTTCAGCATCTAACAACCTCTGGAATCTTGGCAGTTTCCTCAAATACCGGAACTATAAAAATTGGCGAAATGCTTTCAAGCGACAAGTTGCACAACTATTTAACTAAATTTGGAATCGGCGTATCAACGGGATCTGGTCTACCTGGTGAATCTAAAGGGTTATTCCGCCCTGTCAGCGATTGGTCTGGAACTACAGCACCAACTGTTGCTTTTGGTCAGGGATACTCAGTTACCGCAATGCAGGCAACTAGCATCTTTGCAACTATCGCAAATGATGGTGTTCGCGTTTCTCCAACTGTTATTGCAGGCACTAGCGACAGCACTGGAAAGTTTACTGTGGCCGCAGATCGCACCAGCCAGAGAGTAGTTAGCGCAAAGACTGCACAACAGGTTCGCTTGATGATGGAATCAGTTGTTTCAGGACACGGAACCGCGCCAAGTGCGGCGATACCTGGATATCGAGTGGCTGGTAAAACTGGAACTGCCGAACGTTACAACGTTGATTGTGGTTGCTACAGCGGATACACCGCATCATTTATTGGCTTTGCCCCTGCAGATGCTCCAAAGTATGTTGTTAGCGTGACTATCCAAGATCCAAAGGGCTCGTACTACGGTGGCTCACTCGGTGGTCCAGTATTTAAAAAGGTTATGACATTTGTATTGCAGGCAGAGCATGTTGCACCAACTGGAACAAAAGTTCTTCCAGTAGCGCTAACCCAAGCAGAGCTTCGCCAGAAAGAGCGTCGCGAAACTGCGGCAACCGCACAGGCGAGTTTAAAGAGCAGATAATGCGCCCATTTAGCCAGAGCACTTTAAAGTTAACGAAAGTCGCCGGCGCTGTCTCTGCAACCTGTGAATTAAGCGAAGCGGAACTTTCTAAGATAGAAATTTCCGGCCTCACTCATAACGATTCTCAAGTAGAACCCGGAGATCTCTTTATTGCGATACCGGGTGCTAATCGCCATGGTGCAGAGTTTGCGATGAGCGCAGTAAGTAAAGGCGCGGTAGCGATTTTGACCGATAGTGCAGGAGCCGCTTACGTTCAGGGCATCCCAGTTCTAGTTGTGGCGGATCCTCGCCGCGTTGCGGGCAATATCGCTGCTCTGTTCTACAACGAACCAATGCGCGATCTATCGAGTATCGGAATTACCGGTACAAATGGCAAGACGACTGTATCTACTTTGATTTATCAAATATTCGAAGCAGCTGGGCGCGATAGCGGGCTAATCGGAACGATCGAAACACGTATCGGAAAAGATGCCGTCGAGAGTTCGCGAACCACACCGGAGGCCACAGATTTGCAAGCGCTCTCGGCGGTAATGCGCGAGCGACATATGCGCCATCTAGTTATGGAAGTCTCTAGCCATGCCATGGTCTTACATCGCATGCAAGGCGCACATTTCGCCTTTGTGGGTTTCACAAACTTGACTCAGGATCACCTAGATTTTCACGGAGATATCGAGAGTTACTTTGCAGCCAAAGCCAAGTTGTTTACCTACGAATTTGCAGATCAAGCCGTCATCAATATAGATACTGAATATGGCGCAAGGTTGGCTGATAAAACTGAACTTCCGGTTATCTCTCTATCTCGGCTAAATCCGCAAGCCACTTGGCACTTTGCAGAAATTGATACCTCTGGAAAGCAAGTTCACTTTAAAATTCGTGGCTCTGGCGGAATGCTTATTGAATCCTCAACAAAACTTCGCGGTGGCTATAACTTGGATAACCTTTTAATGGCTATCGCTGTCGCAGTTGAATCTGGTGTCGACCCAGTCGATATTGCAGCCGCTGTTCCGGCGCTATCAGGTGCAGCAGGTCGGCTAGAAGAGGTAAGCGTTGGTCAGAGTTATTCGGCCTTTGTTGACTATGCGCACACTCCTGATGCAGTCTCTAACGTGCTCGAATCAATTCGCGAATTTACATCTGGAAAAGTTATCGCCGTGCTCGGTTGCGGTGGGGATCGCGATTCCTCAAAGCGTCCCTTGATGGGGCAGGCACTTCTCAAGGGTTGCGATATTGCAGTGTTTACCAGTGATAACCCGCGATCTGAAGATCCAAGCCAGATTCTCAAAGAGATGGTTGGTAAGTTAAAAGTTTCTGAGCCAGCAAGAGTAATTGAAGATCGCAAGAGCGCGATTGAGTACGCCGTTTCTTTGGCATCGCAAGGAGACACAATTGCGATCTTGGGTAAGGGCCATGAACTCGGGCAAGAGATTGCTGGAAAGAAATTAGATTTTGATGATCGCAAAGTTTTGGCACAGGCGATTGCAGGTGTGAAATGATTGAGTTAAAGGCATCAGAGATCGCCAAGATCGTCGGCGGAGATTTAATCGGCAGTGATATCACCGTCACAGCAGCACCGATCTTTAATTCAAATCAAGCGACTAAAGGATCAATCTTTCTCGCTCTCGTAGGTGAAAAAACTGATGGCCATAACTTCGTTTCAGATGCTTTTGCGCACGGCTGCGTTCTCGCCTTTGTAACTAGGGAAGTCCCAGAACGCTGCATAGTCGTCAAAGATGTTCTTGCAGCGCTTAACTCACTTGCATCTTATGTTCGCCAGGCGCTACCTGAATTAAAGGTAATTGCGCTAACTGGTTCTCAAGGAAAGACAACAAGTAAAGATCTGCTCCGCCACATCTTGGAAACCGTCGCACCTACCGTGGCCCCGGCTGGAAACTTCAATAATGAACTAGGTGCACCGATCACTTTGTTGCAATGCGACGAGAAAACCAGATTCTGCATCCTAGAAATGGGAGCTCGTCATGTTGGCGATATCGCAAAGTTATGCCAGATGGCCACTCCAGATATTGGAGTTGTTCTCAGAGTCGGAACTGCACACGTTGGTGAATTTGGATCCGAAGAGTTAGTCGCCAAAGCTAAGTCAGAGATGATTTCATCACTAAGCGGCTCTGCGATAGCGGTTCTCGGTCAATACGATCAATACACGCCAGCTATGGCTTCCTTGCACAGCGGCGCAACGGTGACATTTGGTGAGACAACAAGTGCAGATGTTCGAGCCACAGATATTGAAATTCGCGAGGGCCGTCCGCATTTTGATCTAGTAACTCCGGCAGGTCGTGCATCGGTTGGCTTAAGAATTGTTGGAATTCATCAAGTATCTAACGCACTTGCCGCGGCAGCGATCGCAACCAATTTAAAGATCTCAATTGATCTCATTGCCGGTGCGCTTTCCACCGCCGAACTTCATAGCAAGTGGCGAATGGATATCGCAGAGCTAAATGGTCTAGTGCTGATTAATGATTCTTATAACGCAAGCCCTGAGTCGACCGAGGCAGCGCTACGCACCTTGGTGCTCTTTGCCCAAGAACGGGGCGGTCAATCCTGGGCTTTCCTAGGAAAGATGCATGAACTCGGCGCGTCATCGCTTCAACACCATTCACGACTTGGCACCCTTGCTTCAGAGTTAGGAATTGACCATCTCGTCTGCGTGGGTTCTCCAGAGTATGCCGCGCAGATTACTGGTTCCAGCGCAATGACAGTTCACCTCCTTGACTCTAAAGAGTTAGCAACCGAGTTAGTTAGCCAGATGAGCCAGGGAGATGTAGTTCTAGTGAAAGCATCTCGCGCAGAGAAGTTTGAGGATGTTGCAGAATCAATCACTGAAAAGTGGAATAGCCGTGAAGTTGGGGGAGAGAATTAAATGAGAGAAATTCTGATCGCTGGTGCGATCGCCTTGTTCTTATCTCTCTTCGGAACGCCAGGTTTAATTCGCATACTTGCCCGCCGCGGTTATGGACAGATTATTCGAGATGATGGACCTTCTTCGCATCACACTAAGCGCGGGACGCCAACTATGGGCGGCATCATCATCATTTTCGCAACGGCAGTGGGATATTTCATCGCCCACGCAATTTCGCGAAACACAGTTAGCACCTCAGCGCTCTTAGTTCTTGGTTTGATGGCAGGTCTGGGATTTCTTGGATTCTTAGATGATTGGCTAAAGGTTTCTCGCCAGAAATCACTTGGTTTAAATGCCAAGCAGAAAATCTTTGGGCAGATTGTGGTTGCCGCAACCTTTGCTTACTTAGGAATCAACTTTCCAGATCGCGATGGGCTTACGCCAATTTCCCAGAATTTATCTACCGTTCGCGATACCTCAATTACTTTAGGAACCACCTTGGTAATAATCTGGGTTGTCATAATGGTGACCGCTACCAGCAATGGTGTGAACCTCACCGATGGTTTAGATGGCTTAGCCACTGGTGCTGCTGTGATGACATTTATCGCATTTATTTTGATTGGCGTTTGGGAATTTGGTCAGAGTTGCGCGGTATCACCTGGCGCTAACTGCTATCTAGTTCGAGACCCGTTAGATATTGCTGTTCTATCTGCAGCGCTAGCTGGGGCCTGTGCCGGTTTTCTCTGGTGGAATGCTTCGCCAGCAAAGATATTTATGGGCGATACCGGTTCGCTAGCACTGGGCGGCGCCCTTGCTGGAATCGCAACAACTTTGCGTATTGAGTTACTACTAATTCCACTAGGTGGCTTATTTGTAATCATTAGCGCTTCAGTGATTCTGCAAGTCGCCTACTTTAAAATCTCAGGTGGAAAGCGAATCTTCAAGATGGCGCCACTTCAACATCACTTCGAATTAATGGGTTGGGGTGAGGTAACAATTGTGCTTCGCTTCTGGATCATCGCTGGTCTTTGCGTCGCAGCTGGCTTAGGGCTCTTCTACGCACAATGGGTTACGGCATAAGGCCGATAAGAAATGGCTATTAACTTATCGGGCGAGAGCGTTTTGATCCTTGGCGCTGGAGTAACTGGAATAGCAGTCGCCAGATCACTCAGCGCTAAAGGCGCTTCGATTCTCTTCGCCGATGACCAGGTTGAAAATGTAGAAGGATTTAAAGTTTCAAAGTCAGATCAAATACAGGTTGATGGGCTTTCATTTATCGTTATCTCACCAGGCTGGAAAGAGAGCCATCCGCTCATCGTTAAGGCGCAAGCCGCCGGCATACGTTTGGTAAATGAGATTGATCTGGCTTGGTCTTTTCGCGCAGAACTTGTTCCCGGTCAAAAGTGGATCGCTTTAACTGGAACCAATGGAAAGACAACAACTGTTGAAATGGCGGCGGCAATGCTGCGCGCAGGTGGCGTTTCAGCCATTGCTTGCGGAAATGTTGGTACGACGGTAATTGAAAGCGTAGAAAGCCCCGAGAAGTATGAAGTCCTCGTGCTTGAACTCTCATCTTTTCAACTGCACTGGTTAAGAGAAGCAAGTTTTGTGGCGGCAGCGATTTTAAATATTGCAGAAGATCATCTTGATTGGCATGGCACTTTCACCGAGTACGCGCGCGTTAAGGGCTCGATTCTAGATCGCGCATCGACAGGAGTATTTAACTCGTCAGATTTGGAAGTCGTAAATCAAGCAGCGCACTGGCAAGGACGCAAAGTCTTTTTCTCACTCGAGACGCCTGCACCTGGTGAAATCGGCATAGTTGAAGAGTTATTGGTGGATCGTGCATTTGTTAGCGATCCCCAGGAAGCGGCGATGCTTGCAGAGATAGTTGATGTAAAACCTACCGTTCCACACAATGTGGCAAACGCCTTGGCCGCCGCAGGGCTGGTTCGAGCCCTTGGCGTATCTCCGGAAGCAGTTCGCAGCGCTCTACAAAATTTCTCATTGGGAAGACACCGCATCGAAGAAGTTGCAAATATAAATGGTATTTCTTGGGTAAATGATTCAAAGGCGACAAATCCCCATGCGACAGTTGCATCTTTAAACTCAGCACTATCGTCTATCTGGATCGCAGGTGGGTTAGCTAAGGGTGCCGAGATGCAAGAACTAATCGCTAAGTGCAAATCAAGAATTAAAGTTGCCATCCTTATCGGTGCCGACCGCGAGCTAATCGCCGATGAATTGCGTTCGCAAGCACCAGAAATTGAAATCGTTTACGTCGATGCTCCCGGCACATATCAGCGAGGCGGAAGAGATAATTCACTGATGGAGGCGGTCGTTAAAGCTGCCGCTGAACGCGCTAAAACGGGGGATCGGGTCTTACTCGCCCCAGCTTGCGCATCAATGGATCAATTCATCTCCTACGAGCCATCCGCTCATCGTTAAGGCGCAAGCCGCCGGCATACGTTTGGTAAATGAGATTGATCTGGCTTGGTCTTTTCGCGCAGAACTTGTTCCCGGTCAAAAGTGGATCGCTTTAACTGGAACCAATGGAAAGACAACAACTGTTGAAATGGCGGCGGCAATGCTGCGCGCAGGTGGCGTTTCAGCCATTGCTTGCGGAAATGTTGGTACGACGGTAATTGAAAGCGTAGAAAGCCCCGAGAAGTATGAAGTCCTCGTGCTTGAACTCTCATCTTTTCAACTGCACTGGTTAAGAGAAGCAAGTTTTGTGGCGGCAGCGATTTTAAATATTGCAGAAGATCATCTTGATTGGCATGGCACTTTCACCGAGTACGCGCGCGTTAAGGGCTCGATTCTAGATCGCGCATCGACAGGAGTATTTAACTCGTCAGATTTGGAAGTCGTAAATCAAGCAGCGCACTGGCAAGGACGCAAAGTCTTTTTCTCACTCGAGACGCCTGCACCTGGTGAAATCGGCATAGTTGAAGAGTTATTGGTGGATCGTGCATTTGTTAGCGATCCCCAGGAAGCGGCGATGCTTGCAGAGATAGTTGATGTAAAACCTACCGTTCCACACAATGTGGCAAACGCCTTGGCCGCCGCAGGGCTGGTTCGAGCCCTTGGCGTATCTCCGGAAGCAGTTCGCAGCGCTCTACAAAATTTCTCATTGGGAAGACACCGCATCGAAGAAGTTGCAAATATAAATGGTATTTCTTGGGTAAATGATTCAAAGGCGACAAATCCCCATGCGACAGTTGCATCTTTAAACTCAGCACTATCGTCTATCTGGATCGCAGGTGGGTTAGCTAAGGGTGCCGAGATGCAAGAACTAATCGCTAAGTGCAAATCAAGAATTAAAGTTGCCATCCTTATCGGTGCCGACCGCGAGCTAATCGCCGATGAATTGCGTTCGCAAGCACCAGAAATTGAAATCGTTTACGTCGATGCTCCCGGCACATATCAGCGAGGCGGAAGAGATAATTCACTGATGGAGGCGGTCGTTAAAGCTGCCGCTGAACGCGCTAAAACGGGGGATCGGGTCTTACTCGCCCCAGCTTGCGCATCAATGGATCAATTCATCTCCTACTCCGATCGTGGAGATAGGTTTGCAGCAGCGGTAAAGAAAGTAGTCCAATGAGCGCCCCGGCCAAGTTCTTCGCAAAACCAGTTAACAATTTCTATATCTTGGCAGTCAGCTCACTCGCACTCTCGGTTATCGGTTTAGTAATGGTCTTTTCTGCATCTTCGATCCACTCACTGGATACAAGAGGCAACGCAGTTGCAATCGTTCTGCGCCAAGGCTTCTTCTTCGCGCTATCTATCCCGTTAGCAATCTATCTATCGCAAAGATCGCTAACCCAGTGGCGTTGGTTGGCAAGATTTGGCTTACTAATTTCAGTTGCAATTCTCGCCATCCTGCAGATCCCTGGAGTTGGAAAGACTGTCAACGGAAATACCAACTGGATCGCTCTTCCATTTGTTGATGTGCAGCCAAGTGAAATCTCAAAATTCTTCTTGATCCTCTGGGCGAGTTACTTGTTGGCAAATCAGGAGAAGAACGGAAAGACTCGGATTAATGTCTTTGCTCTGATTACTCCGGGATTTATGGTTGTTATCTTCTTAATCTTGTTGGGTCGCGATCTTGGTACGGCATGCGTTGTTGCAGCGATACTCGGCGGATTACTTTTTGTTTCAGGCGTTGAACTTCGCTTACTAGGCACATTGGTTGCAGCGGGAGCAGTTGTTCTGGCTGCGCTTATTGCAACCGCTGGCTATCGCGCTGCAAGATTTCTTGTTGTACTTGATCCATTCGCAGCAGAGCAGTATAAAAACGCAGGTTGGCAACCAGCACATAGTTTGCTCGGGCTAGCATCTGGTGGAATTTTTGGAGTTGGCTTAGGGGGTAGTCGTCAAAAGTGGGGCAACCTTGCCGAAGCACATACCGACTTTATCTTTGCAGTAATCGGTGAAGAACTCGGGCTACTCGGCACTCTTGCGGTTCTAGCCTTACTTGCAGCGCTGATCTTTTCAATCTTTAAAATCGCGCTGCGTTGCAAAGATCCAATGTCTCGTTATGTTGGCTCTGGAATCGGCTGTTGGATCGCAGTACAGACGGTTCTTAACATTGGTTCAGCAACTAGTGTGTTACCAGTTGTCGGTGTAACTCTTCCCTTTGTTTCCTATGGAGGCTCAGCGCTAATTTCTCTCTATATCGGACTCGGTTACATATTTGGCAGCGCGCTACGCGATCCTGAAGTATTCAATGAACTCCAGAAAGCGATAGAACGGCGTAGATTACGCACATCATGAAGATCGTTCTCGCAGGCGGTGGAACTGCTGGCCATATCGAACCAGCCCTTGCCGTCGCCCGCACCTGGCGCGCAAATCACGCAGGCGATCAGATTGAATTCCTCGGAACTAAATCAGGGCTCGAAAATCAACTAGTCCCTGAAGCAGGATTTAACCTCTCACATATCTCGAAGGTAGTCATTCCCCGCAAAATCTCACTCTCACTCTTTGTCGCACCTACGACATTAACTCAGGCCTTTCTTGAAGCCCGCGCAGTGCTTAAAGGCGCTGATCTTTTAATCGGTTTCGGGGGATATGTTTCTGCACCTGCATATTTAGCCGCTCGCTCCTCAAGGATTCCGATAGTCATACACGAGGCAAACGCGAAGCCAGGTTTAGCAAATCGCTTAGGCGCACTTTTCACAAACCATTTAGCTGTCGCTCAACCAGTTAAATCCGGAAAATTGAGCAGGGCGCTAATTACTGGCTTGCCACTGCGTTCGGATGTATCGAAAGCTCTTCAATCTAGCGGCAGCGATTGGGCAGCAGCGCGCAGTAAAGCAAAGGCCGCGCTAGGAATGAGCGCCAGCGAACCAGTTATTGCAATCTTCTTTGGCTCCCAAGGCTCGGTAGCGCTCAATAAGGTAATCGCCGATTCTCTTCCTATCTTTGAGAAGAATGGTGCACAACTGCTCCACGCAGTCGGCAAATCAAATCAACTTCCCAAAGCCGCACCTAATTACAAACCTGTCTCATATATCGAGGATATGGCCAGCACTTATCTAGCTGCAGATTTGATTATCGCTCGTAGCGGCGCCGTAACTTGCTCAGAAGTAAATGCGCTCGGAAAATATGCGCTCTTTATTCCACTGCCGATTGGAAATGGCGAACAGAGAGTAAATGCCCGTTTGGTGACCGAACAATTTCGTGGAGAAATCATCGATCAAAGTGAATTCACTCCACAATGGATCGAAAAGCACCTAGATCGCTTACTTAAGAATTGCGAGATGGCTAGCCCTTCAGGCAACGCTTCTGATTTATACGCCAGCGAAAAGATCGTTGCTTTGATGGAAGAAGCCTTGAAAGTGAAGGCGAAGTAATGGCAAACGATATTTCGCAATGGTCAGGCAAGCGTCTGCATTTCATCGGTATTGGCGGAGCGGGAATGAGTGGTTTAGCGCGCATAGCTCTCTCGCATGGAATAACAGTTACAGGATCTGACGCTAAAGATTCAACGGTATTAAGCGCGCTGCAGGCACTTGGAGCGCAGGTTTCGCCAGAACATAAAGCCAGCCAAGTAGATGGCGCCGATTACATTATTTTTTCAACGGCCATCAGTGCTGCAAATGTTGAGTTAGTTCGCGCCCAAGAGTTACAGATTCCCGTGCTGACCCGTGCGCAGGCGCTTGCAACTTTAATGTCGCAAGATCGCAGCATCGCCGTTGCCGGAACTCATGGCAAGACAACTACTTCATCGATGTTGACCGTTGCCCTGCAATCGTGTGGATTGGATCCTTCATTTGCGATCGGCGGCACGTTGACATCATCTGGATCAAATGCCCATAAAGGAACAGGCGATCTCTTTGTCGCCGAAGCCGATGAATCTGATGGATCATTTATTGAATACCATCCCAACGCTGCGATCGTTACAAATATTGAACACGATCACGTTGACTTTTTCGCAAAGCCTGAGGATGTAACCAAGGCATTCAACTCTTTTGCCGCAACAATTAGCCAAGATGGAATTCTGGTTTATTGCGCCGATGATGCTGGTTCTGCCGCTTTGGGCAGGAACCCGAAATTACGCCCTGATCTAAAGGTTGTTTCCTATGGAACTATCGAAGGTAGCGACCTGTATATCGATTCAATCAATCTATTGGCTATGGGATCAACGGCGAGAGCGCTTTGGAAAGGGCGCTTAGTCGGAACCCTCTCGCTGCAAGTTCCTGGTTTACACAATGTTTTAAATGCTGGTGCAGCTTTAGCGATGGGCCTAGCCCTTGGTGCACCCGCTGCCGAACTACTTTCAGGTTTAGCAAGTTTCCATGGCACTGGGCGCCGCTTTGAGTTAAAGGGAACTGTTCATGGAATTCGCGTAATCGATGATTACGGACACCACCCCACTGAAATTACCGTGACCTTAGAAGCGGCAAAGCGCTATGCCGGTGATGGAAGAGTTCTTGCGATATTTCAACCGCACCGTTATTCGCGAACGCAAGCATTTATGAAGGAGTTCTCAACGGCATTAGATATAGCCGATGAAGTAATTCTCCTTGAAATATACGCGGCATCTGAAAAACCAATACCAGGCGTAAGCGCTGCGCAGATCGCATCCGCAATGGAAAACGGCCAATTTATTCCAAACTTTTTCGAAGCATCTGACTGGGTTATCGAAAATGCAAAACCAGGAGATGTAATACTGACCCTTGGTGCGGGAGATGTGAACTCACTGGCGCCAATTATCTGCGATGGGCTAGCGCGCCGATTTAACTCACCGGTCTAAAGATCTGAAAAAAATGAAGATAAGCCCCAAAACCGCGCGCATCGCAATCGTCGTCATTCTAATCTTTGGCGCAGGCTCTTACCTTCTAGGTTGGTCTCCACTACTTTCAGTCAGAAGTGTTGAAATAATCGGGGCGCCGACTAAAGAGAGTCAAATTGCAATCTCGCGCTCTTTAAATATCGCAGAAGGCGAAAAGTTAGCCAGAGTTGACCCCAGGTCTCTCTCGAATCGTTTACGTTCATTTGATTGGATTGAAAGTTCGCATGTCTCAAGAAATTGGATTAATGGAAGAGTTTCGATTTCGATTACAACACGAACTCCAATCGCTCTATATAGCGAACCTGGTAAACCTCAAGTAGTACTTGACTCTTCAGGAAATACCTTTGCCACTCCGGCAGATATTGAAGAAGGACTTCCGAAGGTAAGCGCCAAATCAGTTGATGGGGGGCTGGCGGCGATTAAAGTCTTTACATCGCTACCTGAAAGCTTCAGCAAAAATATCGATCGCATGAGCGCTGCCCGCAGCGATAACTTCTTAATTTACGGCAGATTTGAAGGACAGGATCTACGAATTATTTGGGGAGATGGCGAGGATACAGATCTGAAGGTTGAGGTAATCGAGGCGCTGTTAAAGCGAGAAGAGAATAAGAATTTACGGATGATTGATGTAAGTGCTCCACATGCTCCTATCGTGAAGTGATGTGAAGATTAAAATTTTTTTAAATATTTACTCGATGTCTTTTCTCTAAATTCGTTGAAAAATTCGTTGAAAAATCTTTGAGTCGGTCTTTGCTTTCGCCTGCTTAACGCCTTACGTTGCCCTTATTACAGAGAGTAGAAATGTAATTCTCAAGTAGAGGTTTACAGTTCTAAAGGGGGATATTGTGGCTGCACCACAGAATTATTTAGCTGTCATCAAAGTAGTTGGAATTGGTGGCGGTGGAGTCAATGCAATTAATCGCATGATTGATGTTGGATTAAAAGGCGTTGAGTTCATTGCAATTAATACCGATGCACAACATCTATTGATGAGCGATGCTGATGTGAAACTAGATATTGGTCGCGCATCAACTAAAGGTCTTGGCGCAGGCGCTGCTCCTGAAAAAGGTCGTCAAGCAGCGATCGATCACACAGAAGATATTGAAGAAATTTTACGTGGCGCAGATATGGTCTTCGTTACAGCAGGTGAAGGTGGCGGTACCGGTACAGGTGGAGCGCCAATCGTTGCAAAGATCGCACGCGATCTTGGTGCGCTAACAATCGGTGTTGTAACTCGTCCGTTCTCATTTGAAGGAAAGATTCGCTCTGCGCAAGCAGATGAAGGAATCGAACTACTCCGTGCAGAAGTAGATACCTTGATAGTTATTCCAAATGATCGCTTACTTGCAATTTCAGATCGCAACATAACTGCAGTCGATGCATTTAAGAGCGCTGATCAAGTTCTTCTCTCCGGCGTTCAAGGAATTACCGAAATCATTACACAACCAGGTCTTATCAACCTTGACTTTGCAGATGTTAAAACAGTTATGACCGATGCTGGTTCTGCTCTTATGGGAATCGGATCTGCGCGCGGTGAAAATCGCGCAACACGTGCCGCAGAACTGGCGATCTCAAGTCCACTACTAGAAGCATCAATTGACGGTGCAATGGGAGTTCTTCTCTCGGTAGCTGGTGGATCAGACCTTGGGCTTTTTGAGATCAACGAGGCTTGCGAACTAGTTCAAGCAGCTGCGCATCCCAATGCCCGCATAATCTTCGGTACAACTATTGATGACGCTCTAGGCGATGAAGTTCGCATTACTGTTATTGCTGCTGGCTTTGATGGCGGAGAGCCAAAGAAGGTTTCAGTTCCGGTAATTGATAAGGCGAGCCTTTCAGGAATCGCTAATCCAATTCCAAGTAACGATCCAATTTCTGTCGCCCTTGATCTCGATGGCAGCGCACCTCGTAAGCGCGTTACCTTTGAAGATCTCGTTGCTGAAGATGAGATCGACGTTCCCGACTTTATGAAGTAATTAGCTCCACTCCAAAGGCGAGTGAGCTAACTATGGGAACCTTCTTTACCGATCGCTTAGGTGGCAACAGTTCTGGTGAATTTGCATCCCTTAACTTGGGAGACCATGTTGGGGATACTCCGGAGGTAGTTACCAGCAATCGCGCTTTGATTGCCGCAAGATTTGGACCCACTCAATATATGAACCAAGTCCATGGCAATCGCGTTGCGATCATCGAAGAAGTAACTGACGAAATTCCAACTGCGGATGCGCTAGTTACGGGAATTCCGGGAGTAACTCTTGCGGTCATGGTTGCCGATTGCATTCCACTCTTACTTAAATCTAAGGAAGCCGTTGCGGCAGTTCATGTTGGTCGTAAAGGTTTACTAAATCGAGTGGCCGAAAAAGCGATAGATGTAATGCGCGAGATTTCCGATGCCCAGGTTACAGCGATTATCGGCCCCGCTATTTGTGGCAAATGCTATGAAGTTTCAAAAGAAATCTTTAGCGAAGTGGCTGCAAGCCATCCAGAGAGCGCTAGCCAAACTCCATCCGGAACTCCTTCTCTGGATCTAATCTCTGCCCTCATCTCAGATCTCCAAAAATTGGGGATAAAAGATATTGATAACCAAAGTCGTTGCACCTTAGAACACGATGATCTCTACTCTTATAGGCGAGATGGAGCCACCGGGCGCCAAGCAGGGTTGGTCTGGCTATGACTGAGCGCCGTGAATTTATAAGCAACTCACTGCAAGATGTGAAGTCACGAATTGCTAGCGCCGCTCAATTGGCTGGGCGGGATATTGCCGAGATAACTTTGATCGCTGTTACAAAAACTTATCCAGTATCCGATGTTCAAATTCTTCGCGATCTTGGCGAAGGAAATTTTGGTGAGAATCGAACCGAAGAAGGCGCAGTGAAATCCTTAGAGGTGCCTGGGATTTGGCATTATCAAGGACAAGTGCAGAGTCGAAAATTACGTGAGATAGCTTCTTGGGCCAATGTGATTCATTCCTTAGATCAAATCAGTCATATCGAAAAGTTAAACCGCATCTGCGAAGAGCTAGATAAGAAAATTAGCGTCTTTATCCAACTCTCTCTAGATGGCGCACCCGATAGAGGGGGAGTAGTTGAGCAAGAATTGGCAGAGCTTGCCGATGTGGTTGCTACAAGTTCGGCGCTAGAACTCAAAGGGTTGATGTGCGTTCCCCCAGTTGAGTATGAGCATCAACTCGCCTTTACCGAAATCGCGCAAATTCACCAACGTTTTATCAGCCGATTCCCAAGCGCAAAATCACTATCTGCTGGCATGAGTTCTGACTTTGAAATTGCCATTGCCCATGGCGCGACACATATCCGGATAGGTAGCCAAATCCTCGGTTCGCGGACCTATCACCCCTAACCTTTACCTATGTCTGCACTCAATAAAATGATGGGCTACCTCGGTTTGGTAGATACCGATGAAGAAGCTCAACAACAAGAAGCAACTCCAGTTCGCAACACTGAACGTCCAGCACGCGAGATCGCACGTCCATCTCGTGATCGCGCCGGCGTGACCGTGGTTGGTTCAACTGTGGCAGCTGCTCCAGTTCAAGAGTCGAATTACCACATCATCACTTTGCAACCACGTTCATACTCTGAAGCCCGCAAAATGGGCGAGCACTACCGCGAAGGTAATCCAGTCATCATCAATCTCGATGATATGGAAGAGAGCGAACGTAAACGTCTAGTCGACTTCGCAAGCGGACTTGTATTTGGTCTACACGGACGTATCGAACGCGTAAGCCATAAAGTCTTCCTTCTCTCACCTGCAAATGTAAATGTAAGCAGCGAAGATAAGACCGCTGCAGCACAGGCAAGTTTCTTTAACCAGAGTTGATTTAAGAACCTTCCCTCTCAGTTAATGATTACTTCACTCCTGCTCACGCTACTTGATCTCTTCAAGTATGCACTTTTCATTCGCTTAATTGTTGACTACGCCAGAATTTTTGCACCTAATTGGCGCCCTAAATCTTTCTTGATCGCTTTCTTCGAATTGATTTATTCAATAACCGATCCACCAATGAAATTTGTTGGTCGCTTCGTGCCACCACTGCGTTTGGGTGGAGTAGCAATTGATCTTTCATTTATCGTTCTCTTGATCGGCATTAGCCTGGCCAAGAGCATCATCATCGTCGTACTTTAAATATAACTTTCTAAGCTTTTTTAAGTACTACTTCGATCCCAAGTTCATTATCGCTAGTTGCAATCGTTTCATCGCGCTCGAACTCGAGAGCAAGTACTTCATCGCTGATATGCGCCTTTGCACTTGAAATTGCAGATAGAACTGATTGTTCCGCGTTCCAGCGAACTTTGATCCGGTCCGAGATCTCAAAGCCATCGCTCTTGCGACGTTCCTGGATAAAGCGGATTACTTCACGAACGTTTCCGGCCTCAATTAACTCAGGTGTTAGCGCTAGATCAAGAGCTACCGATTCGCCATCGTGGCTAGCAACCATCCAGCCAGATTTCGGCACTTCAGTCACAACGAGATCAGCTAAATCAATCTCCCATGTGCCCACTTTGGCGCTACCAGATTTGCGAAGACCCTTAACAAGTTCTGTTGGATCGGTAGCAGCAATCGCCTTAGCAATATCTTGAACCTCTTTGCCAAATTTAGCGCCGAGTGATTTGAAGTTAGCCTTTACAGAGATATCAACTAAATCTCCATCGGCATCGGCGATATCGGCTAGATCGATCACATTTAACTCATCTGCGATCTGTTCCTTCATATCTGTTGGCAGAGTCGACCAGCCATTTGCAGAAATCAGAGCGCGTTGCAACGGTTGGCGAATCTTGATCGCCGATTCAGCGCGAGCAGAACGGCCCAATTCAACAACGCGTCGAGTCATCGCAACTTGCGCATTTAGTTCTAGGTTAATTCGGGAAGGATCGGCGATAGGGAAATCTGTTAGGTGCACAGAGGCGGCAACGGATGGATCTGCAACCTTTACCAACTCTTGCCAAACATGCTCGGTAATAAATGGAACCATCGGTGAAAGTAGCTGAGTCAGCGAGACTAGACATTCATGAAGTGTTGCCAAGGCAGCGGCGTCGCCATCCCAGAAACGACGACGCGAGCGTCGCACATACCAATTAGAAAGGTCATCGATAAATCTGGCTAGCGCCTTACCTGCGTTCTGCGAATCAAATTCTGAATATGACTTATCAACTTCTTGAACAAGTGCGTTTAGCTCGCTGATGATCCACTTATCCATCATCGAGCGATCCTTGAGCGCTGGTGATTGGCTTAGCTCAAATCCCGATGCTTCGGCATAGAGAGTATGGAATGAGATTGTGTTCCAGTAAGTAAGTAGCGTTTTACGTACGACATCGCTAATCGCATCGTGGCCTACGCGGCGCGCAGACCAAGGAGATCCGGCGGCCAACATGTACCAACGCACTGCATCTGCGCCATGTTGATCCATTAGCGAAATCGGCTCGAGCACATTGCCCAGGTGCTTACTCATCTTGCGACCATCTTTATCAAGGATGTGGCCGAGGCAGAGCACGCTCTTATATGAACTTTGATCAAAGACCAAGGTGCCAATTGTCATCAGTGTGTAGAACCAGCCGCGCGTTTGATCGATCGCTTCGCAGATAAAGTCGGCAGGATAAGCAGCTTTAAATTTTTCAACTGAACCAGGCTTATGTGGGTAGCCCCACTGTGCAAATGGCATAGCGCCTGAGTCATACCAACAGTCGATTACTTCAGGTACGCGATTCATAACTTTGGAACATTGCGCACATGGGAAGGTAATGTCATCAACAAATGGGCGATGCGGATCTAGGTTAGAAAGTTCTTGCCCGGCAAGCGCGCCGAGTTCAGCGAGTGAATCAACGCAGATTTCATGCTTATCTTCACAACGCCAGATCGGTAGTGGCGTTCCCCAGAAACGATTTCGCGATAGCGCCCAGTCAATGTTGTTATTGAGCCAATCACCGTAACGACCAGTCTTAATGGTTTCGGGATGCCAATTAGTTTTGTTATTTTCGCGGATCAACTCATCTTTAATTGAGGTAGTGCGGATATACCAAGATGGTTGTGCGTAATAAATAAGAGCAGTGTGACAGCGCCAGCAGTGTGGGTAAGGGTGCTCAAATGGCTGGTGCTTATATAAAACACCGCGTGATTTAAGTTCCTTAACCAAAGTCTTATCGGCTTCCTTAAAGAAGAGCCCGCCAACTAGTGGAACATCGGCTAAGAACTTTCCATCGGGCGCGATTGGATTTACAACAGGAAGTCCATAGTCACGGCAAACCGCTAAATCGTCTGCGCCAAAGGCAGGGGATTGGTGAACTAAGCCAGTTCCATCTTCAGTTGTTACATATGTTGCCAGAACTATGAAATGAGAATCTGGAATCTCGATCAAATCTAATGGGCGCTTATAGGTAACGCGCTCGAGATCTCTACCCTTGATAACCTTTAAAACTTTAACTTCACCGGAGAGTGCGCTGAGAAGCGCTTCTGCAACAACTAGGACTTCCCGGTTTTCTTCAACCACAACTTCAGCGACCGCGTAATCAACATCTGGATGAACTGCAACAGCGGTATTTGAAACTAAGGTCCAAGGCGTAGTTGTCCAGACAAGAAGCGCGGCACCAAGATCTGCTAACTCACCAGATGTAACTGGGAAGCGAACATAGACCGAAGGATCGGTAACTGTTTCGTATCCCTGTGCTAATTCATGATCGGACAGGCCAGTTCCACAACGCGGGCAATATGGTGCAACGCGGTGATCTTGAACGAGGAGACCTTTCTTCCAGATCTCTTTTAAGCTCCACCAAACGCTTTCGACATATTCGGGAGCCATCGTCCAATAAGCCTGATCAAAATCAACCCAGAAACCCATCCGGTTGGTCATCGTTGTAAATGCATCAACGTGGCGAGTTACAGATTCGCGACACTTATCGTTAAACGCTGCAATTCCATATTTCTCAATATCGCCTTTTCCAGAAAAACCTAACTCTTTTTCGACCGCGATTTCTACAGGTAGGCCATGGCAATCCCAACCTGCCTTGCGAGTTACATACTTACCCTTCATCGTTTGATAACGCGGGAAGACATCTTTAAATACACGTGCTTCGATGTGATGCGTTCCGGGCATTCCATTGGCTGTTGGAGGGCCTTCATAGAAAGTCCAAGGTTGCGCGCCTTCTCTTGCCTGTGTGCTCGCCTCAAAAATCGAATTCGTGCGCCAGAAATCTAAGATCGAACGCTCCATACCTGGGAGGTCGATCGCAGCGGGAATTGGGCGCATCTTTGGAGAATTCATAAGGAGGCGAGTCTAACGCCCGCCTTGCGCAGAACTGTTCAAGAATTTGTGCGGGCTATGAGTGGCAGAGTTGGTGGCGCGTGGAAAAGGGCATAAGGTGCGCGGCGTGCCAGCAAAAAAGAAGACCGTGAAGAAGCCGGTTAAGAAGGTAGCCAAAGCAAAGAAGGCGCCTGCTAAGAAAGCCGCGGCCAAGAAAGCTTCTGCCAAGAAAGTTGCTAAGAAGGCTCCGGCTAAGAAAGTTGCTAAGAAAGCGCCAGCTAAAAAAGCCGCTGTTAAAAAAGCGCCAGCCAAGAAATCTGCCTTGAAGAAAGCGCCAGTTCGACCTTTCCCATCTAAGGCTGGAAAGACAACTCTTACCGTTGATGAAAAATCTCAAACAGTTAGCGTTGCAACAGTTGTTGCGCCAGTTGCTGCTCCAGTAATTGAAGAGCGCCGTCTAGTAATGCCCCCACCTCCGCGCCCAGTAAAGAGTGGAAAGAAAGTTGCGCCGCTTAAACCAATCAAAGCAGCGCCTACTCCGGTAACTGCCAGCGATGGTGAAGCGCCGTGGTCGGCTGCAGAGTTAAAGGCAGTTAGAACTGAAATCTCTGCTGATCTTGAACGCCTGCGCCGTGAACTTGCACTAGTAGAAGCAGAGATGGATGAGTTGATTTCTGATTCTGGTGAAGGCGCTGGAGATGATCAGGCAGATTCAGGTACGAAAACCTTTGAACGTGAGCATGAGATGTCTCTGGTAATTAACGCGCGCGATATGGTTTTGCAAACAGAGCGCGCTCTTGAACGAATCGACAATAAAACTTATGGAAATTGCGAAGAGTGCGGCAGCCCAATAGGTAAAGCCCGCCTTCAAGTATTTCCGCGTGCGACGCTCTGCATGATCTGTAAGCAGAAGGAAGAGCGGCGCTAACGTGCGCCTTTCTCCACTTAGCAAACGTCTCTACTCAATCGCCTGGGCTATTTGGCTAATTGATTTCGCTACCAAGACTTGGGCGATCGCTAATTTAGATTCCCGAGATCCCATTAAATTGATTGGCTCATTTCTGCAGTTAACGCTAGTTAAAAACTCAGGAGCAGCATTTAGCTTTGCGACAGGTGCAACTCTTATTCTCTCAATATTTGCTTGTTGCGTCGTAGCCGCAATTGCTTACTACGCACCAAAGATCACCTCAAAGGGATGGGCGATCGTGATTGGTCTAGCCCTTGGTGGAATCGTGGGCAATTTAACTGATCGAATTTTCCGTGCACCGGGCTTCTTTACCGGCCATGTGATCGACTGGATTGAGTTACCAAATTGGCCGGTATTTAACATCGCAGATAGCGCTATTGTGGTTGCAACAGCGATCGCAGTGGTCCTGTCAATAAAAAATATTTCTCCGATAGAGCCAGCAAATATCGAGAAAAAAGATCGTTCCGAGGAGGCGTAAATGTCACGCGAAGCGCGCACATTAAGCGTTCCTGAAGGAGTTGCAGGCGAGCGTATCGATAGCGCGCTAACTCGTGTTCTCGGGCTCTCTCGAACCGCAATCGTAAAACTTTTAGAAGATGGCGACATCACAACTTCTGGTCGTGCGATGGCTAAATCAGAGCGCGTAACCAGCGGACAAGTTATCGATGTCTTAATGCCAGAACCGCTGAATCAAGATCCAATTCCGCTAACTCCACTTGATGGGTTACGAGTTGTTTACGATGACGAACACATCGTTGTAGTTGATAAGCCGGTTGGTTGTGCAGCGCACCCAAGCCCAGGATGGATGGGGCCAACAGTTGTCGGCGCACTTATGGCTGCTGGTTACACAATATCTACTTCAGGTCCTGCCGAACGCGCGGGAATCGTTCATCGCTTAGATGTTGGCACGAGCGGTTTAATGATCGTTGCAAAAACTGATGTTGCCTACACACGATTGAAGGAAGCCTTCCGAAACCACGAAGTGGAAAAGACTTATCACGCACTCGTGCAAGGACATATGGATCCTGTTTCTGGAACCATCGATGCGCCTATCGATCGCCATCCCAAAGAAGATCATCGCTTCGCAGTAATTGCCGAAGGAAAAGAGAGCATCACTCACTACGAAGTAATCGAGTTCTATCGCTCCGTCTCACTCGTAAAAGTCGAACTCGAAACTGGTCGCACACATCAAATTCGCGTGCATTTTTCTGCGTTAAATCATCCACTCGTGGGGGATACAACTTATGGCGCAGATCCAGTCCTTGGTAAATCGTTAGCCATGTCACGTCCGTGGTTGCACGCCCTAGAACTTCGCTTTAAACATCCCGTCTCATCAGAAGAGCTCATTCTCAACGCTCCCTATGCACCTGACCTTCAGGCTTGCTTGGCGTTGCTATCCGAGGCTGTTCTGCCGTAACGACTAATCTTGTGCAACTGTGACAACCGAAAACCCAACCCAGCCAAAAGCGAGTAAAGATTCTTTTGTGCACCTTCATGTGCACACTGAATACTCAATGCTCGATGGTGCCGCACGTATTGGCGATCTCGTAGAAGAAGTAGCGCGCCAAGAGATGCCGGCGATCGCAATGACTGATCACGGAAATGTGTTCGGCGCTTTTGATTTCTATAAGCAAGCGGTCAAGGCGGGCGTTAAACCAATCATCGGTATCGAAGCTTACGTTGCTCCAGAATCGCGCTTTGATAAGAAGAAGGTTCAATGGGCCGATGGTGGAGATGACGATGTTTCAGGCGGCGGTGCATATACGCATATGACCATCTTGGCCGAGAACAATCATGGTCTGGCTAATTTATTTAGACTCTCTTCTCTTGCTTCCCTTGAAGGTTATTACTACAAGCCGCGTATGGATCGTGAACTACTCTCTAAATATGCAGATGGCTTAATTGCAACTACTGGTTGCCCAGGCGGAGAAATCCAGACTCGCCTGCGTATGGGAAATTACAAAGAAGCGATGCGCGCGGCAAGTGATTACAGAGATATTTTTGGGGCACATAACTTCTTCCTTGAGTTAATGGATCACGGTATTGATGTTGAAACCCGCGTTAAAGAAGATCTCATCAAACTTGGCCGCGAACTTAAACTTCCGCTGCTTGCGACAAATGACCTGCACTACACCCGACACGAAGATGCGCCTGCACATGAAGCCCTGCTCTGCGTGCAATCAGGCTCCACTCTGGCAGATCCAAAGCGCTTTAAATTCGATAACGATGAGTTCTATCTAAAGTCACCTGCGCAAATGCGCGAGCTCTTTAAGGATCTGCCTGAAGCCTGCGATAACACCCTGCTCATCGCCGAGCGCTGCAATGTAAAACTTCGCGAAGGCGAAAATCTCATGCCCGCCTTTGCGGTGCCGCCAGGTGAAACAGAAGATTCTTGGTTACGTAAAGAGGCAGAGCGCGGGCTGGTTACACGTTTTGGAGATAAGGCAACAGATGCTCATCGCGTTCGGTTGAGTTACGAATTAGATGTAATGGCCAATATGGGATTTCCAGGTTACTTCTTAGTTGTTGCTGACTTAGTTGCGCATGCCAAGAAAGTTGGAATCCGTGTTGGTCCTGGTCGCGGCTCTGCTGCGGGCTCATTAGTTGCGTATTCACTCGGAATTACCGGCCTTGATCCAATCGAACACGGCTTACTCTTCGAGCGATTCTTAAATCCAGAACGTATCTCTATGCCTGATATCGATCTGGACTTTGATGAACGTCGGCGCAGCGAGATGATCCGTTATGCAACTGAGAAATACGGCGAAGATCGCGTAGCCCAGATCATCACCTACGGCACAATTAAATCTAAGCAATCCATTAAAGATGCCACTCGCGTTTTAGGGTACCCATATGTAATTGGTGAGAAGTTAACGAAAGCGCTTCCACCTTCAGTGATGGGAAAAGATATTTCACTCGCTGGAGTATTCGATTCACAAGACTCGCGCCATGGCGAGGCTGGCGAATTTCGCGAGCTCTATAACACCGACCCTGATTCAAAGAAGGTTGTTGATTTAGCGCGCGGACTCGAGGGACTCAAGCGCCAATGGGGCGTGCATGCCGCTGGCGTCATCCTTTCGCGTGAACCACTTCTTGATGTAATCCCAATCCATCGACGCGAAGCCGATGGGGCAATCATCACCCAGTTCGATATGGGCGCTTGCGAATCAACAGGCTTGTTAAAGATGGACTTCCTGGGTCTTCGCAACTTATCCGTACTAGATGACGCACTACTAAATATCAAAGAGAATCAAGGAATAGATGTAGTCCTTGAAGATCTACCACTGTCAGATCAAAAGACATTCGAACTCTTATCGCGCGGTGACACACTTGGTGTATTTCAACTCGATGGTGGACCAATGCGCGCACTCCTTCGCAGCATGGCGCCAGATTCATTTGCCGACATATCTGCGGTTATCGCGCTCTACCGCCCTGGTCCAATGGGCGAAAATGCACACAATAACTATGCCGATCGCAAGAACGGACGCAAACCAGTTGAACCAATTCATCCAGAGCTCTCTGAAGTTCTCCAAGAAATTTTGGGGGATACCTACGGTCTTATTGTTTATCAAGAACAAGTAATGGCGATCGCCCAGAAAGTTGCCGGGTTCTCACTTGGTCGTGCAGATCTTTTACGTAAGGCCATGGGTAAGAAGAACAAGGAAATTCTGGATAAGGAGTACATACCTTTCGAAGCTGGCATGAAAGAGAATGGATTCTCAACCGCCGCCATAAAACGTTTATGGGATGTTCTGATTCCCTTCTCTGACTACGCATTTAACCGAGCACATAGCGCAGGTTACGGTGTTGTTTCATTCTGGACCGGTTATTTAAAGGCAAATTATCCAACCGAATATATGGCAGCCCTGCTTACCAGTGTGCGTGATGATAAAGATAAGTCAGCGCTCTACTTATCTGAATGTCGTCGCATGGGTATCAAGGTTCTGCCACCCGATGTCAATGAATCAAATGCTGAATACACACCGCGCGGCAAAGATATTCGCTTTGGACTTGCTGCAATCCGTAACGTTGGTGAAGGCGTAGTCGCTTCCATAAAGTCTGCGCGTACAACCAAAGGTGCCTTCACTTCATTTGGTGATTTCCTCGCCAAGGTAGATGCGCAAGTTTGCAATAAGAAAACAATTGAATCTTTGATTAAGGGTGGAGCGTTTGATTCTCTAAGCCATCCACGCAAGGCTCTAATGTCTGTTCACCTAGAAGCTATTGATTCGGTAATCGAAACCAAGCGAGCAGAGGCGATCGGTCAATTTGATCTCTTTGGAGGCGAGTCGATGACGCAAGTTTCAGGTCTGGAAATTGAGATTCCAAACTTCGAATGGGATAAGTCAACGCTGCTTAGTTTTGAACGCGAAATGCTGGGCCTCTATGTTTCAGATCATCCGCTACTTGGTGTTGAACATATCTTGCGTTCCAATACCGATATGTCTATTAGCGCGCTACAAAGTGATGAAAGTACGCCAGATGGCATGGTCACTTTGGGCGGCTTGATTACAGGCGTTCAACGCAAGGTTTCCCGCACAGGTTCATCGTGGGCGATTGTTAGTCTGGAAGATCTGGAAGGCGCTATAGAAGTTCTCTTCTTCTCAAATACTTACAACCAATATGCACTTACCTTGATTGAAGATCGCGTTGTAACTGTTCGCGGTCGATTCGAACGGCGCGATGATGTACTGCGCTTTACGGCTCTTGAAATGAAATCGCTTGATGTTTCTACTGGCCCCATTGGACCATTATTAATCTCTTTGCCAATCGCGCAGTGCACACCACCAGTAGTAGATCGCATGAAGGAAATTCTGCGTTCACATCCCGGCAAACGCGAAGTACATATGCAGATCGATGACCAAGGCGTACTAACAACGATGAAGATCGATGCACTCGTAACAGCATCGCCGAGTTTGAGCGCAGATCTGAAATCTATCTTGGGGCCCGACTGCTTAGTTCGAATGTGATTTATTGGCCGCGCCCCGAAGAGGTGGCAGCCGTTAGACTTGCCCCATGATTCGCTCGCTTGATCTACGCGGTAAAGCTCTTACTAAAGCGGGCTACCAGAAAGCTATTCCGCGAGCGAAGTTAGATATCGCAGCAGCCCTAGTTGCGATTGAGCCAATTCTGCAGAGAGTTAAATCAGGTAACGAGGCAGACTTACTGCAACTTGCCGAGGAATTTGATGGCGTTCGGCCACCTTCAATCCGCGTTCCACAATCTGCTTTCGATAAAGCACTTGCCGATCTAGATCCAAAGATTCGCGCTGCACTAGAACTATCAGCCGAGCGAATCCGTAAAGTTCACAACGATCAAACCCGCGGCGTAACTACTACGAAAGTTGTCGATGGGGGAGTCGTAACTGAACGTTGGATCCCAGTTGATCGCGTCGGGTTATATGTTCCAGGTGGTCGCGCCGTTTACCCAAGTAGCGTCTTAATGAATGTCATCCCAGCACAGATCGCCAAAGTTTCTAGCATCGCTGTTGCATCACCACCACAGAAAGAGTTTGGCGGTCTTCCGCACCCAACGATTCTTGCTGCTTGTGCACTCCTTGGTATCACTGAGGTTTACGCAGTCGGTGGAGCACAAGCAATCGCGCTCTTTGCCTATGGCATGGATGGCCTCTGCGAGAAATGTGATTTGGTCACTGGTCCAGGCAATATCTATGTCGCTGCTGCTAAGCGCGCTCTCCGCGGTGTTATCGGTATTGATTCCGAGGCAGGCCCAACTGAGATTGCAATATTGGCTGATGAAAGTGCGCGCGCAGGTGATGTTGCCGCAGATCTAATTAGCCAGGCCGAGCACGATGTTATTGCCGCCGCAGTTCTAGTAACAACTTCTGAAAAATTAGCAGGCGATGTTGTTAAAGAGTTGGAAGTCAGAGTCGCCAAGACGAAGCACTCCGACAGAATCCGTGAAGCACTTTCCGGTATTCAATCTGCAATCGTTCTGGTTGATTCAATTGAACAAGGTTTAGATGTTGTAAATGCCTATGCAGCAGAACACTTAGAGATCCAAACCCAGAACGCTGCGCAAGATGCGTTGAAAATTCGTAACGCTGGCGCAGTCTTCATCGGACGCTTCTCACCAGTCTCACTTGGCGATTATTCAGCAGGTTCAAATCACGTACTTCCAACAGGTGGATGCGCCTGCCACAGCAGTGGGCTATCTGTACAAACCTTCTTACGCGGGTTGCACTACATCGAATATTCGAAGGATGCATTTATTGATATTTCACAGACCGTGATTACTCTTGCAAATTCAGAAGATTTGCCAGCACATGGTGAAGCGATGACCGCGCGTTTGGAAGATTTATGAGTGAGAAGAAATGGCCACTTTGGCTGCCACTTCGCGATGATTTAACTTCTCTTTCCCCATATGGAGCACCACAGGTTCCAGCTGAGGCGACGTTAAATACCAACGAGAATCCTTATGCTCCATCTCCTGAACTCGCACAAGCGATCGCCGACCGGGTGCATAGGGTTGCTACAACTTTAAATCGCTATCCAGATCGTGATGCCACAGTTCTGCGCGCAGCTCTTGGTAAATTTATAAATACTCTATCTGGAACAAATTTCACAGCAGATTCAATCTGGGCAGCCAATGGCAGTAACGAGATTATCCAATCTCTTTTCATGGCATTCGGTGATCGAGGCGCACTTGGATTTACACCTTCATATTCAATGCACCCGCTAATCGCCAAGGTAGTTGGCGTTACTTGGCAAGATGGAGGACGTCGCGCAGATTTCACGTTAGATACCGCCAAGGCGATAACGGAGATTTCGGGAAAGAAACCAGCCCTAACTTTCGTGACAACTCCAAATAATCCAACTGGCACCCTTTTAAAAATCGGCGAGATTGAGGAGCTAGCAAAGGCGACAGCACAAGTTAACGGTTTGCTAGTCGTTGATGAGGCTTATGCAGAATTTTCTAGCGAAATATCTGCCGTCACGCTAATTGAAAAGTATCCAAATGTGGTGGTGATTCGAACCATGAGTAAAGCATTCGCTTTCGCCGGAGCGCGCGTGGGTTATTTAGTGGCCAACCCCGATGTCGTGGATGCGATGTTTCTGGTGAGATTGCCTTACCACTTAAGCGCAATTACTCAGGCAGCTGCTGAAGTTGCACTTGAGTATCAAGGCGAACTTTTAGGAACTGTTGCGACGCTGATTGATTCACGTGGGAAAGTTATTGCTGAGCTGGAATCCATGGGCCTAACCGTTGCTCCAAGCAGCGCAAACTTCATCATCTTCTCAGGATTTAACTCAGAGCCAGCGCAGATCTGGCGCCAACTTCTCGATCGCGGTGTTCTGATTAGAGATGTGGGATTATTAGGGCACTTGCGTATGACCATTGGCAATGAGGCCGAGAATCAGAAGTTTATTGGCGCCTTAAAAGAGATTTTGCAGAAGTAATTGAATATGAAGCTAATGGAGATAAATAGATGAGAACAGCCCGAGTAGAACGTAAAACTAAAGAGTCCCACGTAATTGTTGAGTTAAACCTCGATGGTGTCGGTGAGATATCAGTTGATACTGGCGTGCCATTCTTTGATCACATGCTTTCACAGCTTGGAAAGCACTCCGGTTTCAACCTCACTGTAAAGACAACAGGTGATATAGATGTCGATTCTCATCACACGGTTGAAGATACTTCACTGGCATTTGGACAAGCGCTACGCGAAGCACTCGGGGACAAAATTGGTATCCGTCGCTTTGGTGATGCCATGGTTCCACTTGATGAAGTTCTAGTTCAGGCAGCAGTTGATCTTTCTGGTCGTCCATATCTAGTTCACCGCCAACCAGAAATCGTTGAGTTAATCGGAACTTTCGATACCACTCTTGGTAAGCACATCTGGGAATCAATCGTTGCCGAAGCTCACATCGCACTGCATATTCGCGTTTTAGAAGGACGCAATGCCCACCACGTATTTGAAGCACAATTTAAAGCGGTTGCTCGCGCACTTCGCGATGCAGTTTCCCTTGATGGCGGAATCGCAGGAGTTCCTTCAACAAAAGGTTCGCTTTAATAGTGATCGCAATCCTTGATTACGGTTCTGGAAATTTAAGGTCGGCACAACGCGCTTTCGAGCGCAGCGGTAAAGAAGTTGTCGTTACATCTGATCGCGAGATCGCACTCAATGCGCAAGGGTTAGTGGTTCCGGGCGTCGGTGCATTTGCGGCATGTATGCGCGGTTTAGTTGCAGTTGGGGGAGATGCGATTGTTCGCGAACGCCTTGCTAAGCAACGTCCAACTTTAGGAATCTGTGTTGGAATGCAAATTCTCTTCAGAGATGGCGATGAACATACCAACGGGCTACTGCACCAAGGCGTCGGTATCTGGCAAGAGAGCATCACCAAGTTAGATGCACCGATATTGCCGCATATGGGTTGGAATACGGTAGAAGTCTCATCAAACTCGAACTTGTTCAAAGGGATAGAAGATCAATCGTTCTACTTCGTGCACTCATATGCTGCAAAAAAGCCTGTTGGAATCGCGCAAGCCTGGAGCACTCACAACGAGAAGTTTTTGGCGGCAGTAGAAGATGGTGCGATTGCAGCAACGCAATTTCATCCTGAAAAATCTGGCGATGCCGGTCTTGCGTTAATTAAGAATTGGGTTGGGATGCTATGACGACAAACAATCACCAAGTAAATTATCTGGAGCTCTTGCCAGCAGTGGATGTTAAAGATGGCAAAGCAGTTCGCTTAGTCCAAGGTGAACTTGCTCAAGAAAGTATCTATGGCGCACCTCTTGAAGTCGCACTCGAGTTTCAAGCAGCGGGAGCTGAATGGCTTCACCTAGTTGATCTAGATGCAGCATTTGGTCGCGGCGAAAATACATCTTTGTTAGCCGAGGTCGTGGGTCGCCTGGATATAAAAGTTGAACTCTCTGGTGGCATTCGTGACGATGAATCTTTAAAGCGTGCCTTGGCCACAGGATGTACTCGCGTAAACCTTGGCACTGCCGCTTTAGAAAACCCCGAATGGACAGCGCGCGTGATTGCCGAACACGGAGATCGCATCGCAGTCGGTTTAGATGTCCGTGGTCATGTTTTAGCGGCACGCGGTTGGACTAAAGAAGGCGGCGATCTCTTCGAAACAATTGAGCGTCTGGAGCGCGATGGCTGCTCTCGTTACGTTGTCACCGATGTTACAAAAGATGGAACGCTCCAAGGTCCAAACCTAGAACTACTTAAAGAGGTATGTGCGGCAACTAAGAAGCCTGTTGTTGCCAGCGGTGGAATCTCATCTCTTGCCGATATCACTGCACTTTCATCACTTCATGCAATTGGAGTTGAAGGCGCAATAGTTGGTAAGGCTCTTTATGCAGGTGCCTTCACCCTTGAAGAAGCTTTGGCGATCACTAAGGGCGCGAAGTAAATGGCGTTATCTATTCGGATCATTCCCTGCCTTGATGTAACCGAAGGACGCGTAGTAAAGGGAGTTAACTTCACCGATCTGGTTGATGCGGGTGATCCAGTTGAGATGGCATCTCTTTACAATCTAGAAGGCGCCGACGAGCTAACTTTTCTAGATATCTCTGCCAGCAGCAGTAACCGCGAAACAACTTTGGATGTAGTGCGCAAAACGGCTGAACAAGTCTTTATCCCGTTAACAGTTGGCGGCGGCATTCGCTCGGTTGATGATGTGGACCGTTTACTTCGCGCCGGTGCAGATAAAGTTTCAATCAATACATCTGCCATTGCGCGCCCTGAATTAATCGCAGAAATCGCCGATCGCTTCGGCTCTCAAGTTTTAACCATCTCTATTGATGCGCGCCGCGCAAGAACCGAATCAGGATTTGAAGTTACAACGCATGGTGGTCGACAGAGCGCCGGGCTTGATGCTCTTTCATGGGTTGAAAAAGCTTGTGCACTTGGAGCAGGAGAGATCCTGCTCAACTCAATGGATGCCGATGGAACTCGCGCGGGCTATGACATCGGAATGATTACCGCGGTTCGCGCCATCTCTAAAGTTCCACTAATCGCCAGCGGTGGTGCAGGCGCGCTAGAAGATTTTGCCGCTGCCCTTGATGCTGGCGCAGATGCGCTACTTGCAGCAAGCGTCTTTCACTTTGGAATTCACCGCATAGGTGATGTGAAGCGCTATCTAAGCGCGCAGGGTTATTCCATTCGCAACAACGCAACTGCGTAAGGCAGAATAAGCACATGAGCGCTGCGATCCCACTAGATATAGCAACGCGCCTAAAAGAGGGTATCGATTTAATTCCAGCGATCGCCCAAGATTCGCAAACCGGTGAAGTCTTAATGCTGGCGTATATGAACCGTGAATCTCTTGCACTAACTCTGGCAACAGGTAAGGCAACTTACTGGAGCCGCAGCCGCAGCGAACTCTGGGTAAAGGGTGCAACATCAGGACACACCCAAGAGGTAGTTTCAATTTCACTTGATTGCGATGGCGATGCGTTGCTACTGAAAGTTAACCAAATTGGCGCCGCTTGCCACACTGGAGATAAGACTTGTTTCCACAACCCTCTACAGATAAGTGCGGGAAAGTAATGCAACTATCTGAATTTCGCGAATACGCGAAGAGTTACAACGTTATTCCGGTCTATCGCAAACTCCTTGCCGACGGTGAAACACCGCTAGGTGTTTATCGCAAGATTGCAAAGAACGAAGCATCAACTTTTCTCTTGGAATCTGCCGAACACGGGGGAGCCTGGTCGCGTTATTCATTTATCGGCGCCCATTCGCAAGCAACTTTAAGTGAGAAGGATGGCAGTTCAATTTGGGTTGGAACAACACCTGCCGGCGCACCTGTCGGAATAGATCCACTTGAAGCGCTTCGTCTATCGGCTGCGCATCTGAAATCTCCAAAAATTGCCGGACTCCCACCGCTTACTGGTGGGCTAGTTGGCTACATGGGTTATGACGCAGTTCGTCGCTTAGAGAAATTGCCAAGCCAAAGCGCGAAAGATATTCCACTTCCTGAGATCGCATTTATGTTAACTAGTGATCTCGCAGTAATGGATCACGCTGAGGGAACGATTACCTTGATCGCAAATGCCATCAACTGGGATGGCAGCAATGAGCGAATTGATGAAGCATTTCACGACGCTCAACTTCGTTTAGATCGTATGCAATCTGATCTGCAAAGTTCGCTGCCTGGTTACATTGATCAAATTCCAGACCGTCAGACTCCGCAATATACGCAAAACATCTCTAGTGATGAGTTTAAAAATAAGGTGCTACAGGCCAAAGAAGAGATTGTTGCGGGTGAGGCTTTTCAAATAGTCCTATCGCAGCGCTTTGCTATGGAATGTAGCGCTGATGCTTTAGATGTTTATCGTGCGCTTCGTCTTCATAACCCGAGCCCTTATATGTATCTCTTCCGCTTTACAGATGGGATTGAAGTAGTTGGATCAAGCCCAGAAGCTTTGGTTAAGGTGACCGGTAAAGAGGTAATGGTTCATCCAATCGCTGGAACTAGAAAACGTTCTTCTTCTGCTGAGGAAGATCATCGTTTAGGCGAAGAGTTATTGGCAGATCCCAAAGAGCGCGCCGAACATTTGATGTTAGTTGATCTCGGAAGAAATGATTTAGGGCGCATCTCAAAGCCAGGAACCGTTGAAGTTATCGACTTCATGCATATTGAACGCTATTCACATGTTATGCATATCGTTTCAACAGTTATCGGGGAACTTGCAGAAACCTCTACTCCAGTTGATGCGCTCTTTGCCGTATTTCCTGCTGGCACTTTATCTGGCGCTCCAAAGCCAAGAGCGATGGAGATCATTGAAGAACTCGAACCCACGCGACGCGGACTCTATGGTGGCGCAATTGGATATATTGATTTCACCGGCAATATTGATACTTGTATCGCAATTCGAACCGCGCTGATTTACAACAAGATGGCATACGTTCAGGCAGGCGCCGGAGTTGTAGCGGATTCGGATCCCGCATCTGAAGATCAAGAATGTGCAAATAAAGCAGCCGCTGTTTTAGGCGCCATTAGCGCTGCAAATAAGATGAGGTCATCAAGTGTCTGAGTTTGTTCAAATAGCCATCTCAATTTTAATTGTTGCAGCGCTCACGATCTATATCTCTAAACGTTTTCGAATTTCCAAACGTTACGAGCGCCAATCGCGGAGTACGCCACCCATGAATTCCTGGAGCGCGCTCGATCATGGAATAGATCCCAGCGAAGTTAAATCCGAGACCGAGAAGCCATGACTGTTCTAGATTCAATTATTGAGGGCGTGCGTGAAGATTTAGCAAAGCGTCGCAAATCGCTCAATCAAATTCACGAAGAGATGACACAGGCTGCTCCGGTTCGCGATGCTCACCTTGCCTTAACGGGGGATGAGATGAAAGTTATTGCGGAGGTAAAGCGATCTTCGCCTAGTAAAGGGGCGCTATCTGCAATCGCTGATCCCGCAGCGTTAGCTGAGCGCTATCAAAGCGCAGGTGCAAGTGTGATTAGTGTTTTAACAGAAGAGCGCCGCTTTAAAGGATCGCTCGCTGATTTAGATGCAGTACGTGCTCGCGTTGATATTCCAGTTTTGAGAAAAGATTTCATGGTTGATGAGTATCAATTCTTCGAAGCGCGCGCTCATGGCGCAGATTTGGTTCTGTTAATCGTTGCCGCCCTATCTAAGAGCCAACTGAAAGACTTTTTTGATATCGCAACTGAATTGCAGATGGCATCTCTCATTGAAGTTCACACAGCAGATGAGTTAGAGAGAGCGCTAGAAATCTCTCCTCGAATAGTCGGAGTGAATTCCCGAAATCTAAAGACCTTGGAAGTAGATCCCACAGCATTCTCTGATTTGATTCCGAGAATTCCTGCCGAGTTAATCCGCGTTGCAGAATCTGGAATTTCAACTCGCAGCGATGTTGAATTTGCGCAGAACTCAGGCGCACAGGCGATCTTGGTAGGTGAAGCCCTGGTTACATCGGGGGATCCGGATTTGGCGATGCGGACCTTATTGGGTCGAGGGTAGGCTTAATCCCATGTCGACTACGCCGCAAGAAGATCTTGGATCAATCTTGGGCCACTTCGGTCCATACGGTGGTCGCTTTGTACCTGAAGCGCTGATCGGCGCTCTCGAAGAGCTAGAAACGGCGCATCGCACTGCTCAAGAAGATCCCTCATTTGTTGCAGAGCTCGCAGAACTTCATCGCACGTACACAGGTCGTCCTAGCATCCTCACTGAAGCAAAACGTTTTGCCGAACATGCAGGTGGCGCGCGCATAATTTTGAAGCGTGAAGATTTAAACCACACTGGCAGCCATAAGATCAATAACGTTTTAGGACAAGCGTTACTTACAAAGCGCATGGGTAAGAAGCGCATTATCGCTGAAACCGGTGCAGGTCAGCACGGTGTTGCATCAGCGACAGCGGCCGCGTTGATGGGACTGGAATGCGTTGTTTACATGGGTGAAGAAGATACAAAACGCCAAGCGCTAAATGTTGCCCGTATGAAGTTACTTGGCGCAGAAGTTATTCCTGTTACAACTGGATCACGTACCTTAAAAGATGCCATCAATGAAGCGATGCGCGATTGGGTAACTAACGTTGAAACCACTCACTACATGCTGGGCACCGTTGCAGGTCCGCACCCCTTTCCAACTATGGTTAGAGATTTTCATAAGATCATTGGCGAAGAAACACGCGAACAAGTTTTAGCGCTCACCGGTCGTCTACCTGATGCGGTACTTGCCTGCGTCGGAGGCGGTTCGAATGCCATCGGAATTTTCCACCGCTTTATCTCCGATCCATCAGTACGTTTGATTGGGCTAGAAGCAGGTGGAGATGGCGTGGAAACCGGACGCCATGCAGCAACAATTACTGGTGGAACTCCAGGAGTTCTGCACGGAACTCGATCTTATGTTTTGCAAGATGCTAATGGTCAAACTGTTGAGTCACATTCAATTTCTGCTGGTCTTGATTATCCTGGTGTAGGTCCTGAGCATGCGTACTTGCATGACATTGGGCGCACTGAGTATCGCGCCATCACAGATGAACAAGCGATGCATGCCTTCGCACTTCTTTCGAAGACAGAAGGAATTATTCCGGCGATCGAAACTGCACATGCTCTAGCAGGTGCGCTCCAGGTTGGAAATGAACTAGGTAAAGATGCGATTATCGTTATCAACCTTTCTGGTCGCGGCGATAAAGATGTGCAGACTGCAGCGCAATATTTTGGAATTCCACTGGATTAATGACTGCACTCGATCAACTATTTGTAAAGGTTCGCGCTGAAAATCGCGCTGCGCTAATTGCCTATATCCCTGCAGGTTTTCCTTCTCAAGCTGGTTGTGCAAAAGTTATTCAAACCTTTATCGATGCCGGAGTTGACGCGATCGAGATTGGTTTTCCATATAGCGATCCGGTAATGGATGGTCCAACTATTCAGGCGGCGGCAGTTACCTCTTTAGAAAATGGAACAGGTGCTGCTGAAGTTATGTCTGCTCTCAAGGTTGCAACCGATGGTGGAGTAGCAGCAGTAGTTATGACTTACTGGAACCCGATTGAGCGCTATGGCGTTGAAGAATTTGCCGAAGCGATTGCAGCAAATGGTGGATCTGGCGTAGTTACTCCAGATTTAACAATTGAAGAGTCCGTCGCCTGGTTAGGCGCTACTAAGCAAAATTCGATTAATCCGATCTATGTAATTGCGCCAAGCACATCAGATGCTCGAATGCCTAAGGTAACTGCAGCTTGTGGTGGATTTGTTTATGCTGCAAGTTTGATGGGTGTAACTGGAGCACGTAATTCAGTTTCATCAGGTGCTGCAGATTTAGTCGCGCGCATTCGCACAACAACTGGACTACCAGTCGCCGTTGGCTTGGGTGTATCAACTCGCGAGCAAGCTAAAGGCGTTGCTGCTTACGCGGATGGAGTTATCGTCGGTTCCGCCTTTATTAAGGCTTTGCAAGATGCTCCAAATGAGGAAGCCGGATTGGCTGCAGTTAAAGAGTTAGCAACAGAGTTAGCGAAAGGCGTACGTGAGGGACGATGAGTAAATTCGAAAAGCTACAGCCCTGGATAGGACTTCTTTCGCGTCTGACCCTTGGTGGCGTTCTTTTTGTTGCCGGTTATCTTAAGGTCGACAAACTAGAGGTATCTCAAATGGCAGTTCGGTCATATGAATTACTTCCGATTCCGATAGCTAATTTTCTTGGCCAGACCCTGCCTTTCTTTGAAGTTGTCGTTGGCCTACTACTTATTCTTGGAGCAGCAACTAGAGCGGTCGCAGCGCTCGGTGGCTTTACAATGTTTATTTTTATCATCGCTATTGCTCAAGCGTGGGCACGCGGCTTAAACATTGATTGCGGCTGCTTCGGTGGCGGAGGCACAGTAGATCCTGGTCAGACACGCTACCTTCAGGAGATTCTCAGAGATGCTGGGCTAGTAGCCCTTGCCCTATTCTTAGTGCGATATCCGATAACCAAGTTTTCTATTGATAAAACACCTAAACAATCTAACGCAGGAGATACGGAATAAAGATGGCACAAGCGAAAAAATCAAACGGCGGAAAAGATAACTTCACACGTAACCTCGTAGTTGCAGTTGTGGTTGGAGTAGCTTTAATCATGCTGGTGCCAACAGTTCTCTCTAAGCAAGGCGATTCCACTGCTGCAATTCCTGCTACCGCCTCAGTAAATGATGGTTATGGGTTGGTCTTTAACAGCGAATTAACAGATGTTCCATTTATCGAAATTTACGAAGACTTCCAGTGTCCGGCTTGCGCACGCTTTGAAGCGATTAGCGGTCCTTACATCGAAGAGTTAATTGCTACAAAGAAGGCCAAGGTGGCATTCCACATGCTCTCCTTCCTAGGCGGTGAATCACAGATTGCAGCAAATGCAGCAGCATGTTCTGCAGATCAAGGAAAATTCCTAGAATTCCATAAAACTCTCTACGCTAACCAGCCTGCCGAAAATACAGGTGCTTGGACATCTCAGTATTTTGCAACTCTTGGAATCGGTCTAGGAATTTCTAGCAGCGATTACGACAAGTGCGTAACAGGCCAGGATTACATGGGTTGGGTTAAGAACGTTGCGGAAGAAGGATCGAAGCGAAATATCAACTCAACTCCAACGGTTTTGATCAACGGTAAGGAAATAGATCGCAACACTGCATATGGAAGCCTTGCTGACTTTATGCTTGCGGTTGAAAAAGCCTAACTAGATTCCGCATGAATCGCTCGATACCTACTCCCTCTATTTCGGAAGTATCAATCGGGCCTTTCACCGTTCATTTCTATGCGCTCTGCATAATTGCTGGAATTGCTATTGCAATTTGGCTAGGCAATAAGCGCCTTGCTTCTCGTGATGAATCGTTAAGAGGCGTTGTCTCTGAAGTCGCAGTGATCGCAGTGCCCTCCGGAATTATTGGTGGAAGGCTCTATCACGTAATAACAACACCAGAAGATTTCTTCGGTGCAGATGGCGAACTCCTTGCGATATTAAAGATTTGGCAGGGTGGGCTTGGAATTTGGGGCGCGATATCACTCGGTGCGCTGGGAGCGTTCTACTCTTATAGAAGACTAGCGCGCACAATGAGTTTGCCGAGTTTTGGAGTCTTTCTTGATGCAATTGCTCCAGGAATTCTCCTTGCTCAAGCGATTGGTCGATTTGGAAATTGGTTTAACGCCGAACTCTTTGGTCGCCCGCTAGATACTTGGTGGGGATTATCAATTCCATATAAATATCGACCAAGTGGATATGGCCTCGTTGAAACATTTCACCCAACATTTCTCTACGAAGCGATCTGGTGCACTTTGATCGCCTTCATATTGATGGGCGCATCGAAACACTGGTCTGCTGGTTGCACCTTCGCGGCATATGTATTTAGCTATTCGCTGGGCCGCTTCTTTATCGAATCTATCCGTATTGATCCAGCACATAACTTTGCCGGGCTTCGGATAAATCAATGGGTGAGCATGGGGCTAGTGATGGTTTCTGCGCTAGTTTTCCTCCGACTACGCGCCCGCGATAAGGCCTAAACCTTCGCAGTTTTTCCGCATTGATCCGATAGGCTGTAAATATGGCACTTGAAGATGTTTACCGTAGAAATCTACATCACCGCACTCATCGCGCAGGTTGGTTACGCGCTGCAGTTCTTGGTGCAAATGATGGTTTAGTTTCTACCGCATCGCTAATGATTGGTGTATCCGCAGCGAAAGCTGGCGGAGTAGACGCACAAGCGTTCTTGATTACTGCAGGCGCCGCAGGAATTGCTGCGGGAGCGATGTCGATGGCTGTTGGTGAATACGTTTCAGTTCGTTCACAAAATGATGTTGAAGAATCTGATCGTGTCTTGGAGATGCAACATCTAGCAATTGATCCTGAGTCAGAACTTATCGAACTGCAACATATCTATATCGAACGTGGGCTAACGCCAGAACTCGCAATGCAAGTTGCAAAGGCGATGCACGATCGCGATCCTTTAGAAGCACATCTGCGCGATGAGCTCGGACAGTTTCCTCACACTAAAGCCCGACCTGTCCAAGCAGCGATGGCATCTGCTGCAGCATTCACCGCTGGAGGATTAATCCCATTCGTTGGCGCCTTTGCTCCAACTCCAGGAAAAGCGGCAGCAACAATTGTCGCTTTCACCATTATTGGTTTAACTCTGACCGGAATCCTGAGCGCAAAGACGGCAGGCTCAAAGATCCTCGCTCCGACTCTTCGCGTGATCGTGGGCGGGTGTATCGGCATGGCAATTACCGCTGGAATCGGCCAGGCGCTCCATTTGAGCGGTATCTAAACTCACTCTCGCGCAGGCTAATTCGGGAGTGCCGAATACCGCCAACAGTTGCTACCCTTTTGCATCTACCACCGCTCGCGGTGGCTCTTTCGGGCCAAAGTTGTCCCACTCTTTCAACAATTAAGTGTGAGCAACAGGAGCGTGTAACTGATGGCTCTTCCATCTAATTACCCAACACAACAGGGTCTCTACGATCCCGCAAACGAGCATGATGCATGCGGCGTTGCAATGGTTGCTACTCTAAATAAAGTTGCTACACATGAGATTGTTGAAAAGGCGCTTACCGCTCTACGTAATTTAGAACACCGCGGCGCATCAGGTGCTGAACCAGATAGCGGTGATGGCGCAGGAATTTTGATTCGCGTTCCAGATGCTTTCTATCGCGCAGTTACCGACTTTAAACTTCCCGCTGAAGGCCACTACGCAACAGGTATTGCATTTGTTGCACAAGGTGCCGAAGTTCGATCAGAAATTGCGAAGATCGCAGCGGAGGAAGGCCTAACTGTTCTCGGTTGGCGCGATCTTCCAATCAATGCGAAATCACTTGGCAAGACTGCAGTTTCAGTTATGCCAAAGTTTGAACAGGTCTTTCTTGCCGGCAATAAAGACGAATCAGGAATTGCGTTAGATCGTCTCGCCTTCTGCCTTAGAAAACGCGCTGAACATTCACTCGATCTTTACTTCCCATCACTTTCTTCACAGACAATTGTTTACAAAGGAATGCTTACAACAGGACAGCTCGAAGAGTTCTTCCCGGATCTAAGCGATGTGCGCGTGGTATCTCCGCTTGCACTTGTTCACTCACGCTTTTCTACAAATACATTTCCTTCGTGGCCACTTGCCCATCCATACCGATTTATTGCTCACAACGGTGAGATCAATACCGTTAAGGGAAATCGCAACTGGATGCGCGCCCGCGAATCACTTCTTGCTAGCGAGTTAATTCCTGGAGACCTCAGCCGCCTCTTTCCTATCGTGGAAATGTCCGGCAGTGACTCTGCTTCCTTTGATGAAGTTCTAGAACTTCTCTACCTAGGTGGACGATCTTTGCCACATTCAGTTTTGATGATGATTCCGGAAGCGTGGGAAAATCACACAACGATGTCGCAGAAACGTCGCGACTTTTACGCCTTCCATGCATCTCTTATGGAGCCATGGGATGGTCCAGCATGTGTAACTTTCACAGATGGGCATCAAGTTGGTGCAGTTCTAGATCGTAACGGGCTACGTCCATCACGTTTCTGGGTTACCGATGATGGGCTAGTTGTTCTTGCATCTGAAGTCGGTGTTCTCGATTTCCCTGCTGAAAAGATTGTTCGTAAGGGTCGCTTGCAGCCAGGCAAGATGTTCCTAGTTGATATTGAAGCCGGGCGAATTATTGAAGATGATGAGATAAAAGATTCGTTGGCTGATGCTGCGCCATATGGTGAATGGTTACACGCCGGAATGATGAAGCTATCTGATCTTCCTTCTCGCGAACACATTATTTATCCGCATTCATCTGTTGTCCGTCGCCAACGCGCCTTCGGTTATACCGAAGAAGAATTGCGCATCTTGGTTACTCCAATGGCTAAGAACGGCATGGAAGCGCTCGGCTCAATGGGTACCGATACTCCAATCGCAGCGCTCTCTGAAAAACCACGTCTGCTCTTTGATTACTTCTCACAGCTCTTTGCACAAGTAACAAATCCTCCACTTGATGCAATCCGTGAAGAACTTGTCACAAGTCTGGGCGGATCAATTGGTCCAGAACATAATTTGCTTGATCCAGGTCCTTCATCTTGCCGTCAGATCTCGCTCGCCTTCCCAGTTATCGATAATGATGAACTTGCCAAGATCATCCACGTAAATGCTGATGGCGACCATCCAGGTTTATCTGCCTACGTTGTTCGCGGACTCTTTCCAGTATCCGGCGATGGAAATACTTTGCACACTCGTCTAGAAGAGATTAAGCGCGAAGTATCTGATGCAATTTCTGCAGGAGCGCGCATTATTGTTCTATCCGATCGCGATGGCGATGCCGAAGATGCGCCAATTCCTTCTCTTCTCTTAACTGCGGCAGTTCACCACCATTTAATTCGCGAAAAGACTCGCACCAAGGTTGGTTTAGTTGTTGAAGCAGGCGATGTTCGCGAAGTTCACCATGTGGCTCTTCTTATTGGTTACGGCGCAGCCGCAGTTAACCCGTATCTTGCGATGGAATCTGCTGAAGATTTAGTCCTGCAAGGCGTAATCACTGGCATTACTCCCGAAAAGGCTGTTCGCAACATTATTAAGAGTTTAGGAAAAGGCGTTCTCAAGGTTATGTCGAAGATGGGTATTTCGACGATCGCCTCTTACACCGGAGCGCAGGTATTCGAAGCGATCGGACTTTCTCAAGAAGTTGTCGATGAATACTTTGTTGGTACCACTTCACGTCTTGGTGGAATCAGCCTCGACACAATCGCTGAAGAAACTTTGGCGCGCCACCACATTGCATATCCACCTGGGGGAGCGATCCCAGGTTCAAAGCGCCTGCCAATCGGTGGCGAATACCAATGGCGTCGCGATGGCGAACCACATCTATTTAATCCAGAGACTGTCTTTGCGTTGCAGCACTCAACTCGTTCAAAGCGCTACGACATCTTCAAGCGTTACACCAGCAAGGTCGATGGCCAGAGTAAAGAGCTAATGACTCTACGCGGACTCTTTGCATTTAATGAGGGTGTTCGTCCGGCAATTTCTATCGATGAAGTTGAACCAATTTCTGAGATCGTCAAGCGCTTCTCAACAGGTGCGATGTCATGGGGCTCGGTCTCACAAGAAGTTCATGAAACTTTAGCAATTGCCATGAACCGACTCGGCGCCAAATCAAATACTGGCGAAGGCGGAGAAGATCCATCGCGCTTTACCCCAATGGAAAATGGCGATTCCAAGCGCAGTGCGATTAAGCAGGTTGCTAGCGGACGTTTCGGAGTAACAAGCAACTACCTTGTTAACGCCGATGATATTCAAATCAAAATTGCGCAAGGTGCAAAGCCCGGTGAAGGCGGACAGTTGCCCGGCAACAAGGTTTATCCATGGATTGCAAAGGTGCGTTACTCAACTCCAGGTGTTGGCTTGATTTCACCACCACCACATCACGATATTTACTCAATCGAAGATCTGGCACAACTGATCCACGATTTGAAGAATGCCAATAAGAATGCACGTATTCACGTCAAACTGGTTGCTGAAGTCGGTGTCGGCACCGTTGCTGCAGGAGTTAGCAAGGCGCATGCTGATGTTGTTCTGATCTCCGGTCATGATGGCGGAACTGGTGCATCACCACTTACTTCACTTAAACATGCTGGTGCTCCTTGGGAGTTAGGTCTTGCCGAAACGCAGCAGACGCTTCTGTTAAATGGTCTGCGCGATCGCATCGTTGTACAAGCAGATGGTCAGCTAAAGACGGGTCGCGATGTTGTTATCGCAGCGTTACTGGGCGCCGAAGAATACGGTTTTGCTACCGCGCCGCTAGTCGTTTCTGGTTGCGTAATGATGCGCGTCTGTCACTTGGATACCTGTCCAGTTGGTGTGGCAACACAAAATCCAGAGCTACGTAAGAAATTTACCGGCAAGCCAGAGTTTGTCGAAACTTTCTTCGAGTACATCGCGGAAGAAGTACGTGAAATTTTGGCCAGCCTTGGTTTCCGCACAATGCAAGAGGCGATCGGTCACGTTGAATATCTCGACACTCGCGATGCGGTAAATCACTGGAAAGCCAGCGGCCTGGATCTAGCACCACTACTAGTACGCCCAGATGTGGATTCACCTCTGCACCGCACAACAGTGCAAGATCATGGATTAGCTGCAGCGCTCGACAATAAGTTGATTGAACTCTCCGCCCCGGCACTCGATAAGGGTGAAAGCGTTCGTATCGACCTGCCAGTTCGAAATGTGAACCGAACAGTTGGCACGATGTTGGGTGCAGAAGTCACAAGACGTTACGGCGCTGACGGATTACCAATTGGCACGATCGATGTAACTCTGCATGGCTCTGCTGGACAGTCACTTGGAGCGTTCTTGCCTCGAGGAGTTGTTATTCGTATGTATGGCGATAGCAATGACTACGTAGGTAAAGGTATTTCTGGCGGTCGCGTAATAGTTCGTCCAGATGAAAGAGCGACCTTTGCATCTCATGAAAACGTAATCGCCGGAAACGTAATCGGTTATGGATCCACATCAGGCCAGATCTATATTCGTGGCTTGGTCGGTGAAAGATTCTGTGTTCGTAACTCAGGCGCAACTGCAGTCGTCGAAGGAATCGGAGATCACGGTTGCGAATACATGACTGGTGGCACCGTTGTTGTACTGGGTCGCACCGGACGTAATTTTGCAGCAGGTATGTCTGGCGGCCGCGCATTTGTTTTGGATCTAAATCCTGCACAAGTTAACGGCGAACTCGTCGACATCTTGGCGGTTCCAGAAGATCAGAAGGAGTCGCTAAAGGCTCTGGTCTCTGACTTCTTTACCGAGACTGGATCAGAAGTTGCTTCCGCGCTTCTTGCAGATTGGAACGCTGCGCTAAATCGCATCTCGTTGGTAATGCCACGCGACTACGCGCGCGTCTTAGCGGCCATTGAACGCGCTACAAAAGATGGCTTACCGGTTGATCAATATGTAATGGAGGTTGCAGCAAATGGCTGATCCAAAGGGATTTCTAACTACGCCGCGCGAGACTCCAAAGCGCCGTCCAGTTGATGTACGTATCAAAGATTGGCATGAGGTTTACGAACCACAGAGCATGGAGCACTTGCAGAAGCAGGCAGGTCGTTGCATGGATTGCGGCATTCCTTTCTGTCATCAAGGTTGCCCACTGGGAAATTTGATTCCCGAGTGGAATGACTTGATCTGGCGCGGCGATAAAGAAGAAGCTATCGATCGCCTTCACGCAACAAATAACTTCCCAGAATTCACAGGTCGCCTCTGCCCAGCACCTTGCGAGACTGCGTGCGTCGTTGGAATTAACGCTGATGCAGTAACAATCAAGCAGGTAGAACTGCGCACAATTGAAGAAGCCTTCGGTGCCGGAAATGTAAAGCCGCTCGCTCCAGAAAGATTGACTGGTAAGACTGTTGCAGTAATTGGTTCCGGCCCTGCTGGACTAGCTGCTGCACAACAGCTAACTCGTGCCGGACATACCGTTGCCGTTTATGAACGCGCCGACAAGATCGGTGGACTTCTTCGCTACGGAATTCCTGAATTTAAGATGGAGAAGAACATTCTGGATCGCCGTTTAACTCAGATGGAGAAGGAAGGAACTCGCTTCCGTCCTGGAGTAAACGTGGGAGTTGAGCTAACTGGAAGTGACCTGCGCAAGAAGTACGATGCAATAGTTCTTGCCGTTGGTGCAACCCAATGGCGCGATCTTCCGATTAAAGGTCGTGAAAATAAGGGCATCTATCAGGCGATGGAGTTCTTGCCTTGGGGCAATAAGCAAGCACTTGGTGAAGTTGTAAACCCTGATATCAACGTTGCAGGTAAGCATGTAGTAATTCTTGGTGGGGGAGATACGGGCGCAGATTGCTTGGGAACTTCAATCCGCCAAGGCGCAGCAAGCGTTACTCAACTTGAGATCATGCCTCGCCCAACTGAAGAACGCCCATCATCACAACCTTGGCCAACTTACCCAATGATCTACCGAGTTTCTTCTGCTCATGAAGAGTTGGATAACCGACTCTTTGCAGTTAGTACTGAAGAATTTATCGGTGATGGAAACGGCAACGTAAAGGCGATCAAACTCGTTGAGACAAAGTTTGAAAATGGAAAGTTTGAGCCAGTTCCAGGAACAGAGAAAGAAATACCTGCTGATTTTGTATTTCTTGCAATGGGCTTTACTGGTCCAGAAAAGTCAGCGCTACTAACTCAACTCAACGTTGAATTAGATGAGCGCGGAAACATTAAACGCGATGCCAACTTCCAGACCAGCGAAGAAGGAATTTTCGTTGCTGGAGATGCCGGTCGTGGTCAATCTCTAATTGTTTGGGCAATCGCTGAAGGGCGAAGCGCAGCAGCGGGAGTCGATACTTATTTAGAAGGCGAGAGCCAACTGCCTTCACCGATCGAACCGACTGATCGCTCCCTAATGGTTTAAGGCGAGGTGGTTTAAAGTCTCAGCGGTCTAAAGCCGCGGTGGCTTAAATCTCTTCCTCCAAACTGTCCAGTAGTTAAACGATTAGATAAGGTAGCCACATGCGTCGCGCGAAGATTGTCTGCACAATGGGTCCAGCCGTTGAATCACCCGAAAAAGTTCGTGAGTTGATTGCAGCCGGTATGAATATGGCTCGCCTCAATCTCTCTCATGGCGGCTATGAAGAACACCAGAGCCGACTTAATGAAGTCCGCGCAGCTGCGAAAGAGGCAGGAAAACCTGTTGCGATTCTCGTAGATCTACAAGGACCAAAGATTCGCTTAGCTCGCTTTAAGGCCGGCCCACATGATCTATCTCGCGGAGATATCTTCACAATTACTACTGATGAAGTAGAAGGCACTAAAGAGCGCGTCGGTACTACTTACAAAGGCCTACCTGGAGATTGCAAGCCAGGAGATCGCATTCTCATCGACGATGGAAAAGTTACCGTTGAAGTTACTGAGGTAAAAGGCAACGATGTCGTAACCAAAGTTATCGAGCCGGGCGCCGTTAGCAACAACAAAGGAATTAACTTGCCAGGCGTCGCCGTTTCAGTTCCAGCGCTCTCTGAAAAAGATAAAGAGGACCTTCGCTGGGGGCTAAATGCCGGCGCTGACTTCATTGCGCTTTCATTTGTGCGCAGCGCTGAAGATATTGTTGATGTTCATAAAATTATGGATGAAGTTGGTATCCGCGTTCCCGTAATTGCAAAGATTGAAAAGCCTCAGGCAGTTGCAAACTTGCAGGAGATTGTTAACGCCTTTGACGGCATCATGGTGGCTCGCGGTGACCTCGGTGTTGAACTCCCGATTGAAGAAGTTCCTCTTGTGCAAAAGCATTGCATCGAACTAGCGCGCGAAGCTGCTAAACCGGTAATCGTTGCAACCCAGATGCTTGATTCGATGATTACAAACTCTCGTCCAACTCGCGCGGAAGCAACAGACTGTGCAAATGCAGTTCTAGATGGCGCAGATGCCTTGATGCTCTCTGGCGAAACATCGGTTGGCGAATTCGCTATCGAAGCTGTTCAAACTATGGCTCGCATCATCAGCCATACTGAAGAAGGCGGCATGGATATGATCCGCCCGATGAAATCAGCGCCTAAGACAAAGGGCGGTGCGATCACCAAGGCTGCAACTGAAGTCGGCGCAATTGTTGGCGCTAAATATTTGGTTACCTTCACGCAATCCGGAGATTCTGCGCGCCGCACTGCGCGACTTCGTTCTCCAATTCCGATCTTGGCATTTACCCCTGAAGTTGGCACATATAACCGAATGGCGCTGGACTGGGGAGTAGAACCAGAGTTAACGCCGATGGTTAAGCACACCGATGAAATGGTTATGCAGGCCGATACCCTCTTGATCAAATCTAAGCGCTGCGTTGAAGGTGAACTAGTCGTGATCGTCGCTGGTTCACCTCCTGGAATTCCAGGATCAACGAACGCTATGCGCGTTCACCGCGTGGGCGATGCCGTGAGTGGCGCTGCTCCTGCATACCGTTAAGATTTGGCTTGTAACTTTCCTGTAAGGGAATTGCAAAGAGCCTCGGTACTCCAACGGTAGAGAGGGCAGTCTCAAACACTGCATAGTGTCGGTTCGAATCCGACTCGAGGCACATGACAACGACTAGTAGCGCGGAAAAGTCTCCAGTAAGAATTCTTGTAGCCGAGGATGAAGCGCTGATCCGTATGGACTTAGTCGAAATGTTGCGCGAAGCAGGTTATGAAGTTGTAGCAGAAGCTGCAGATGGTGCCCAGGCGATTGAACTCGCACAGTTACATAAACCAGATTTAGTAATTCTTGATGTGAAGATGCCGGTGCTGGATGGAATATCAGCAGCAGAAAAGATAATTGATATTGCACCAGTTCTTATGTTGACCGCATTTTCACAACGCGAACTCGTAGAACGTGCACGAGACGCCGGCGTTATGGCCTACGTTGTAAAACCATTTTCGATAGGTGACCTTGTGCCTGCAATCGAAATTGCAATTAGTAGACATATGCAGATGCGATCACTTGCCGATGAAGTTGCAGATCTTCACGAGCGACTTGAAACTCGTAAATTGATTGATCGCGCAAAGGGAATATTGATGCAGGCCTTGAACCTCTCTGAACCTGAGGCCTTTTCTTGGATCCAGCGCGCTGCGATGGATCGCCGGCTGACCATGAAAGAGGTCGCCGCAGCCGTTATCTCCCCAGATGCTGTACCTGGCCACTGAACTCTCAGGAAAGGCTCAAAAGTAACCAAACCTTTACATTGGCAGGCTTAACCCTGGGTTGATAGATCTTCCTCACCCCCTTTACACTTTCAGCCTCCCTGTCCCGGGACACATGCAAGAAAAAACAGGAAGGCAATACATGAACAAGAAGATCAAAGCTTCTGTCGCTATCGTTGCCGCAGCTGCGCTTTCACTAGGCGTATTTGCATCAACATCAGCATCAGCAGCAACAAAGACTTACACAATCGCATACCAGGGTCCACTTTCAGGTGGAGAAGCATCAACTGGTATCGATGAGCAGAACGCCGTTAAGTATGCCGCAAAGCTATTCATGGCAAAGAACAAGAACATCAAGATCAAGGTTCTTTCAGTTGATGACCAAGGAGATCCAGCTGTTGCATCAACAGTTGCTCCAGGCGTTGGCAATAACAAGAGCGTTCTTGGCGTTGTAGGACCTGCTTACTCAGGTGCAACAATTGCTTCACTTCCTTACTACAAGGCTGGATCACTAGTAATGATCTCTCCTTCAGCAACACGCGTATCAATTACAGATCCAGCATCACCTGACTTCGGTGGACCAGTTTTCCACCGCGTAGTTGGTAAGGATGACTTGCAGGGTCCAGCGTTGGCTAAGTACGCAACAAAGGGTGTAGCAAATGCAAAGGTATTCGTGTTCGATGACCAGTCTGCATACGGCGTGCCATTGGCAGGCTATGTAACTGGTGGTCTGAAGAAGGTTGCTGGAGCATCTGTTGTAGGAACTGACTCAGTTCCAAACACAACTACAGATTTCAGCCCAACAATTGCAAAGATCAAGACATCTGCAGCAAATGTTGTTATCTACACCGGCTACTACAGCCAAGCTGCTATTTTCGTAAAGCAGCTTCGTGACTCAGGTTCAACAGCGATCTTCGCTGGTGGCGATGGAGTCTTCAACCAGGAGTTCCCAAAGCTTGCGGGAGCATCTGCTGAAGGTTCACGCGTTACAGGTGTAGGCGGACTTGCAGGAATCAGCACAAAGCTTGAGGCTGATTTCAAGAAGCAAATGGGCGTTTCATCTGGTGTTTACTCAGTTGAATCATTCGATGCTGCAAATATCCTTCTTGAAGGAATCAAGGCTGGAAAGACAACTCGTGCAGCAATGCTCAAGTTCGTTAAGGCCTACAACGGTAAGAGCGTTTCAGGAAACACCATCAAGTTCGATAAGAACGGTGACGTTTCATACGGTCTCTTTGCTGGATTCACATCAAAGGATGGCGTTCTAGTTAACACAGGTATTATCAAGTAATTAGATAGACCTGATGCATTAAAGGTTGGTGGGTGCTTTTAATCTCTCGAAAGAGAGAGGCGAGGCACCCACCAATTGCATAATTTGAGAGCATAGAATGACCGAATTGAAGTTACTGAAGGAGATTCATGTTTGCGGTACTGATTGATCAGTTCTGGGCCCTAACGATTGCAGGGCTGGCGTTAGGTTTTATCTACGTTTTGATCTCGCTCGGATACACCATGGTTTACGGTGTCTTACGCATGATCAACTTCGCTAACTCAGAAATTTTTATGTGGGGAACTTTCGGCACAGTCATCACCTCGCGCGATATCTTTAAGTACACACAGGTCTCCGAACCTGCAACAGGGTTCAAACTCGCCCTTGTCCTATTGTCGAGTTTGCTCATGTCGATGCTCGTAGCAGGACTCACTGCAGTATTTGTTGAGTACGTGGCCTACCGTCGCTTGCGCATGAGAGGCACCAACCGTTTAGCGACTCTGATTTCAGCGATCGGAATTTCCATCGTCTTATCAGAGATCATGCGCCTACTTACCGACTCTCGTCCGGTTGGATCTCCACGAGTACTAGAGAAGACAATTCTCACTGAAGTTTGGGGCGCCAACATTCGCCTCGATACCGTTATCACAATCATCGCTGCAGCGATTATCTATATCATTCTTGAACGCTTCGTAAAGCTCTCTCGTATGGGTAAAGCGATTCGCGCAGTATCAATGAATGAAGACGCTGCAAAGCTAATGGGTGTAAATCTAAACCGCGTTATCACCGCCACCTTCTTGGTCGGTGGACTTGCAACAGGTGCGGCCAGCTTCTTCTACATAACAGTATTTGAATACACCAAGTTCAACATTGGTTTCACTATGGGCCTCGCCGCCTTTACCGCCGCAGTAATCGGTGGAATCGGAAATATCCGTGGCGCTTTCTACGGTGGGCTCGCGCTTGGACTTCTTGAAGTTTATGCCTCTGCAGTTCTTGGAACACAGTGGAAAGCGGTTACCGTCTTTATCGTTCTAGTTCTAGTCCTTCTCTTTAAGCCGAATGGTTTATTCGGTGAAGCCGTTCAGACAACGAGGGCATAACTCATGAAAATTAGAAACTATTGGAACCTCCGCGATTGGGGCGCAGGAATCTGGGAGCGCTCAGGCCGACCAGCCCGAGTACTAATCGCAGTTACAACAATTTTCTTAGTTGGGCTACTGCCATTTGCTGGAGCATCATTTCTAGCAACACCAATCGCAGCTTATGACGCGGTACTTGTCTATCCAGTTGCAGTCTTCGTTCTTATGGCGCTGGGCTTAAATATTGTTGTTGGTAAGTCCGGAATGCTCGATCTTGGTTACGTTGCCTTCTTCGCAATCGGTGCTTACACGATGGCGATTATGGGTACAACAACCGGTTTAAATACTTGGGAGATCATGCCTTTCGGTATCGCCTTTGCGATGCTCGCAGGCGTCATCCTTGGTCTACCAACACTTCGCTTACGTGGTGATTACCTCGCCATCGTTACCTTGGGCTTTGGTGAGATCGTTCGCCTTGTTCTTCTCAACTCTTCATGGAGCAAAGGTCCAAACGGAATTGCAAACGTTCCGATGCCACCTGATATCGGACCGCTTAAATTCAAATTAGATGATCAGAAAGTCTTCTTCTGGGTTGTTCTAATTATGATTCTGCTTACGATCTGGATGATCCGCCGCCTATCAGTTCGTCGTCCAGGCCGCGCTTGGGAAGCGATCCGCCAAGATGAAGATGCTGCAGAGTTGATGGGTGTACCAACTCTTAAGTACAAGATCTGGTCATTTACTCTCGGCGCTGCAATTGGTGGCGCCGCCGGCGTTCTCTACGCTTCAAAGAACCTCTTTATCGCACCTGAAATGTTTACCCTAAACGTTTCAATTCTTATCCTTGCCTGCGTGGTATTTGGTGGAATCGGAAATATCTGGGGCGTAATTATCGGTGCAACAATTCTTGGTTACCTCCCAGATCGCATCCGCTTTATCTCAGATGCTCGCCTCTTAGTCTTCGGCTTAGTTCTTGTTGTTGTTATGAACTTCCGCCCAGATGGCCTACTACCGCGAAAGAAACGCGAAAAAGCGATTGTTAAGAAAGGGGCGAATTAAAGATGGCTAAAGTTCTTTTAAATCTGGAAAACCTCACCATGAAGTTCGGTGGAGTTACAGCGCTTAATGAAGTAAATCTTGAGGTTCGCGAAGGTGAAATTCTCGCCCTGATCGGCCCTAACGGTGCGGGAAAGACAACTGTCTTTAACGTGATCACCGGCGTCTACCAAGCAACTTCTGGTTCAATTAATTTTGATGGCCAAAAGATCGGTGGCAAGAAGCGCTATCAGATCACCGGTCTTGGTATCGCTCGCACTTTCCAGAACATTCGCTTATTCGGAGATATGACAACGCTTGAAAATGTCATTACTGCAACCGATGTTCATAAGAAGAGCGGCCTAATTTCGGCTCTCTTTGGAACACCTCGTGCTCGTCGCGAAGAACGCGAGAACCGAGCTAAGGCGCACGAAATTCTTGAGTTCATCGGAATCGATGAATACTCAGATCGCTTAGCCCGTAACTTGCCTTACGGTGTTCAGCGTCGTCTTGAAATCGCTCGTGCTATGGGAACTTCACCCAAGTTATTGCTTCTTGATGAGCCTGCTGCAGGTTTTAACCCACAAGAAAAGGTTGAACTTGCGGCAACTATAAAGAAAGTTCGCGATGCTGGCTACACAGTTCTTTTGATCGAGCACGATATGTCGCTGATCATGGGAATTTCAGATCGCGTTGCTGTTCTTGATTTTGGAACCAAGATCGCTGATGGTTCACCAGCTGAAGTACAAAACGACCCTCGCGTTATTGAGGCTTACCTAGGAGTACCTGCAGATGCGTCTTGAAATTAAAGATCTACACGTTCACTACGGCAAGATTGAAGCGATCAAGGGCGTATCAATCGTTGTTAATGAAGGCGAAATTGTTACTCTCATCGGCGCTAACGGAGCCGGCAAGACAACAATGCTTAAGACAATTTCAGGTCTTCGTCCTGTCACAACTGGTCAGATCATTTTTGATGGTCAAGATATCTCTAACGTTCCTGCGCACAAGCGTGTGGATCTCGGTCTATCGCAAGCACCAGAAGGCCGCGGAATTTTCCCAGGTATGACAGTTTTGGAAAACCTAGAAATGGGTAAGTTCCATCGCCATAACCGTAAAAACGAGATGGCCGAAGATCTAGATAAGGTCTACACGCTCTTTCCACGTTTGAAAGAACGCGTCTCACAAGCCGGCGGAACTTTATCTGGTGGAGAACAACAGATGCTCGCAATTGGCCGTGCACTAATGGCTCGTCCAAAAGTACTTCTCCTCGATGAGCCTTCAATGGGTCTAGCACCTCAGATGATTGCAAATATCTTCCGCATCATCACCGAGATCAATAAGACCGGTGTAACAATTCTTCTCGTGGAACAGAATGCACAGCAAGCGTTGCAACGCGCACACCGCGCCTACATTCTTGAGACCGGAAACGTTGTTAAGGAAGCTAAGGCTTCAGATCTTCTTAACGATCCTGCTGTACGCGAAGCCTACCTCGGTACTGGCGCTCACTAATTATCTTTCAGCAAGGATCATGCAGGTAATACGTGCAGAACAAGTACGTTGACCCTGCTCGTTGGTAATCACAACTTCGTATACACACAAGGTTTTTCCTATTGATACCGCTGTGGCAACGCCAGTCACATATCCTGACATAGCCGATTTGTGATGAGTGGCGTTGATATCAACGCCAACAATTCTGCGGTTAGGTCCAGCATTTAATTGGGTCCCTATAGAACCTAGCGATTCAGCCAAAACGACATTTGCACCACCATGTAGCAAACCAATTGGTTGAGTATTTCCCTCAACAGGCATACGTCCAACTAAGCGCTCAGGGGATGCCTCAAGGATCTCAATCCCCATCTTCTTGTCGAGGGCGCCACTTCCGCGTTCGCGAATTAGTTCTAGATAGTTCGGGGTATTTTCTGGCTGCGTCATAGTTCGAAATAGTAACTTGTTAACGGGTACTTCTCTAGGATGACGCCATGGCCCAGAAGCGTTTATTACTTATCGATGGCCATTCAATGGCATATCGCGCCTTCTTCGCACTACCTGCCGAAAATTTCACAACCGCACAGGGCCAACATACAAATGCTATTTATGGCTTTGCGACGATGTTGATCTCACTACTTAAAGACGAGAAGCCAACTCATGTGGCAGTTGCCTTCGATGTATCTCGCAAGACTTTCCGCACCGATATCTTTCCTGATTACAAAGCCAATCGCGCAAAGACCCCTGATGAATTCCGCTCGCAGATGTCTTATCTAAACGATTTGGTTACAGGATTCGGAATAACCCAGTTTGCACTCGAAGGTTACGAAGCTGATGACATCATCGCCACTATTACTAAGCAGGCAGAACGTGAGGGTGCTGAAGTACTTATCTGTACCGGCGATCGGGACAGCTTTCAGCTAGTTACCGAGAAGACGACTGTTCTCTATCCGAAGCGCGGAGTCTCCGAAATGGCGCGCATGACTCCGGATGCGGTGCAAGAAAAATACGGCATGAGCCCTGACCAATATCCTGATTTTGCGGCGCTGCGCGGCGACCCGAGCGATAACTTGCCATCGATTCCAGGTGTTGGCGAAAAGACTGCCGCAAAGTGGATCGTTGAATATGGATCGCTTAAAGATTTGATTTCCAACGTGGACAAAGTCGGCGGAAAAGTCGGCCAATCACTGCGTGACAATATCGACGATGTAATCCGCAACCGCGAGTTGACTCAACTCGTACATGATGCACCGATCGAATACCAAGTTGATGCACTTGCTTGGGCTGGTGTTGTCGAAAGTGATCTCACGAAGTTATTTGAACAACTTGAGTTTCGAACCCTCAAAGATCGATTAAAGCCAATTCTTAATCCCGACTCAGTAGTCAAAGAGGTAAAGGGTCAGAGCAACAACGTTGAGTTCACACTCTTTGCCCCAATGATCGAAGGTGGAACCCTGTCACCGGAAGAGTTAAGTGAAAAGATTGCTCAGCACTCGGGAGATATCGCTCTATCTTTTGAGCTACTAGATGAGAAATTGCATCGTTACGCAGTTGCCTTTAATCCGAGCGATGTCTATTTGATTCATTCCGAACAGATGGGGGAGTGGGCACAGAACCCAAAAGTTTCTAAAATTGCCCATGACGCTAAATCCTTAGCGCGCGAGAATCTTCTGGATGGCGTTGTCTTTGATACTGCACTCGCTGCCTACTTGGTAAACCCAGGTGTGCGTGCACAAGAGTTATCCGATCTATTAGAGCGCTGGGGAGATGGCGCTCAAATTGATACATCTTCTCCAGAGCAATCACTGCTTACGGGTGCAGCCGCCCTCTTTAAATTACGTGGCTCACTTCTAACCGAGATGAAAGATCGCGGCGTACTTGCGCTCTTTACAGATCTAGAACTTCCTATCGCTCACCTGCTCGCAGTTATGGAGAACCGCGGCATCGCCGTTGATCGCAAAGAACTTGAAAAGTTAGCGACATTCTTTGAGGGAGAAGTCACACGCGAGACAAAGGCGGCGCACCTAGCCGCCGGCCATGAATTCAATGTGGCATCTCCAAAACAGCTACAAGTTGTTCTCTTCGATGAGCTAAACCTGCCAAAGACGAAGAAGATCAAGACTGGATTTACAACCGATGCCGAGGCGCTTAACTGGTTATTTGAAAAGACTAAACATCCACTCCTTGAATCACTTCTTAGAATTCGGGAAACCAAGAAGTTAGGCACAACGGTCGAAGGCCTTATTGCAGAAATAGGCAGCGATGGACGAATCCGCACCCATTTTGCGCAGACCGTTGCAGCAACGGGTCGTCTTTCATCTGTAGGACCAAACCTGCAGAACATCCCGGTTCGAACCGAAGAAGGTCGCAGTATCCGTAACGCATTTATCGCAGATAAAGGATTTAGCGGACTCTTAACTGCAGATTACAGCCAGATCGAAATGCGGATCATGGCTCATCTCTCAAATGATGCTGGATTACTTGCAGCATTTGAAACCGGTGAAGATCTACATGCCACCGTTGCTGGTCTTGTCTTCGGTGTGAAAGCAAATGAAGTTGATTCAGAGATGCGCCGTCAGATCAAAGCGATGTCTTACGGACTTGCCTATGGCTTGAGCTCTTATGGTCTTGCCGCGCAGTTAGATCTCTCACCACCTGCTGCACAGGATTTAATGGATCGATACTTCCAGCGTTTTGGTGGAATCCGCGATTACTTAAGTAGCGTTGTAGTACAAGCACGCAAAGTTGGATACACCGAAACCGTTATGGGGCGCAGACGCTACCTGCCAGATCTAATGCACGATAACCGCCAACGTCGTGAGATTGCAGAACGTATGGCGCTAAATGCTCCGATTCAGGGTTCGGCCGCCGACATCATCAAACAGGCAATGCTCAATGTAGAGCGCGCGTTGATTAGCGAAAACCTTAAATCACGTCTATTACTGCAGGTTCATGATGAGTTGATCCTTGAAGTTGTAGCGGGCGAAGAAGAAGTTCTAACTGATTTGGTCCGTCGTGAGATGGGTTCTGCCTTCCCACTTCGCGCACCGCTTGATGTAAGCGTCGGTATCGGTAAGAGCTGGAACGAAGCTGCACACTAAGGGGCTAAGTAGTAGTTGGTGAATTATCAGACATAGCTGCGAGATCTTCTTCATCTGTTGGTATGCGATCTGCCGCAGATAAACGTTTCTTTCCTAAATTAAGAATGATAAATCCGGTAACGATAGTGAAGCAGGTTATGGAGAGAGCAAATCGCGGTGAATAAGTCTCTGCGATCCAACCACCAGCCGCAGCACCAATTGACATCAGAGTTCCTTCAACAGTCCAGATCCAACCCATCATTCCAACTGCCGAACCCTTAGGGCGCACCGCCTCCATAACTTCCCAGTAAAAGACTTGGATCGTTCCGCCTACCAAACCTAGGAATGAAGCGGCAATAACCATCGACCAGCCTGGATAAGTAAAGACGATCGGTATGGAGATGAAGATCCAAATCAAGTAGGTAATTCGCATCGCCTTAAGTGCAGATACTTTCTTTGAGACAAGACCGCCAAGAAGTCCACCAAAGATATTTGCGATTCCCATCGCCGCTAAAATCCAAGCAGTTCTGTGGGGCACTTCTTCTAAAGTTGCGAAAGCTGGAACGGCTACATCGAAAACGCCCCAACCGAAACCAATAAAACACCCCTCGATCATCAGCAATTGAATTGCCTTGTGGCGCCAGAGGGAGATGTGATTCTCTTCTTTCTTCTCTGGGATCCAATTACGAGAAACTTTGGTAATCGCTAAACCGCCGCCTCCTATCAACATAAAGATGGAAGCCACCACAAGCGGGCTTCCTGGACGTGATGAGAGAGCCAATGAAGTGGCAATAACCGGACCTAGAACACCTGCAGAACTCATTACCGATGTATCTACGGCATAAGCGGTGCGCAAGAAATCTTTTGGAACGACATCGCGCCACAACGGACGTACTGAGAGATTAATTGGAGGCGCGGTAATTCCCATAATGAAGGCGGCCAACAAAATACCATTTCGATTTTCCATAGTATTTAAAATCAACATCATTCCGGCGTAACCTGGAACAAAAATACGCAGTGGCCATTTCTGTCCATATTTATCCATCAACATGCCACGTAATCCAGCAGTTGCGGCGCCCGCGACAGAGTTAATTCCAATAGCAAATCCCGCAGCAGCAATCGAGCCGGTTGCATCTTCAGTCTTAAAGAAAATGGCGAGTGCAACCATGCCGTAGGCGACACGGGCCGGGAATGCTGAGAGAACTAAGACCCATACATTGGGAATGGCAAAGAGTTCTCTGTAGCGTTTCATTGGTTGCTAGTTTACGCCTGACTATTAGGCGGATTTGCCCTATTAACCGCTAAAACCGTACGCTTACGCCCGTTCACCAGAAAGGTTCTGGAGTCCTATTACTTTCTATCCCTACGGAGCAACTTGAGCACATCATCACCAGTCGTAGCAGTTAACGACATCGGATCAGCAGCAGATTTCCTTGCAGCAATCGAAGGCACAATCAGAAATTTCAATGACGGCGATTTGGTCGTCGGAACAGTAGTCCAAGTAGATCGCGAAGAAGTTCTTCTTGATATTGGTTATAAGACAGAAGGCGTAATTCCTTCACGCGAACTCTCAATCCGCCACGATGCAGATCCAAATGACATTGTTAAGGTCGGCGATCGCATTGAAGCGCTCGTTCTCCAAAAGGAAGATAAAGAAGGACGCACGATTCTCTCTAAGAAGCGCGCACAGTATGAGCGCGCCTGGGGCGAAATCGAAGGCAAGAAAGAACGCGACGAAGTTGTCGTCGGAACAGTTATTGAAGTTGTTAAGGGCGGCTTGATCGTTGATATCGGTCTACGCGGCTTCTTGCCAGCATCACTCGTTGAAATGCGTCGTGTACGCGATCTAACTCCTTACATCGGTAAGGAAGTTGAAGCTCGCATCATCGAACTCGATAAGAACCGTAACAACGTTGTTCTTTCACGTCGCGCATTCCTAGAGCAGACCCAATCAGAGTCACGCACTACATTCTTGAACCAGCTACAAAAGGGTCAAGTACGTACTGGCGTAATCTCATCAATCGTTAACTTCGGTGCATTCGTTGACCTTGGTGGCGTAGACGGTCTAGTTCACGTTTCAGAGCTTTCATGGAAGCACATCGATCACCCAGGTGAAGTTGTTGAAGTTGGCGATGAAGTAACCGTAGAAGTTCTCGAAGTTGATTTCGAGCGTGAGCGTGTTTCACTTTCTCTTAAGGCAACACAAGAAGATCCATGGCAAGCATTTGCTCGCACCCACACAATCAATCAGGTTGTTCCGGGCGTCGTGACAAAGCTTGTCCCATTCGGTGCATTCATTCGTGTTCACGAGGGCATTGAAGGACTTGTTCACATCTCAGAGTTGGCAGAACGCCACGTTGAGATCCCAGAGCAGGTTGTTGCTGTAGATGACGAACTATTTGTAAAGATCATCGATATCGATCTTGAGCGTCGTCGTATCTCACTATCTCTTAAGCAGGCTAATGAAGGTCATGAAGTTGAGATCGAAGCTTTTGATCCAACCCAATACGGAATGGCTGCTCGCTACGACGCAGCAGGTAACTTCATCTACCCAGAAGGTTTCGATCCTGATACTCAGGAGTGGAAGCCAGGCCATGACGCTCAACGCGAAGAGTGGGAACGTCAATACCAGGAAGCACAAACTCGCTTCCTTGCTCACAAGAAGCAGAAGGCAGAAGCAAAGGCAGCAGATGCCGCAGCTCCTGTTGCTGAAGAAGCAGCTGCTGAATAATAAGTAGATAATGAAAAAAGGCTCACCTTCGGGTGGGCCTTTTTTCATATCGAAATCTGAATGTGAAAGGTAGAGTCTGAACCATGTTGGTCGTTGCACTTACCGGTGGAATAGGCGCAGGCAAATCTCTTGTTGCCCAATACTTCTCAGAACTCGGCGCTCGTGTTGTAGATGCAGATCAACTATCACGGATAGCAATTGAACGTGGCTCTGAGGGATTTGATGAAGTCATCACCCGATTTGGCGAAGGCATTCTGCGCAACGGCGATATAGATCGCAAAGCGTTAGGTGAAATAATTTTTAAGGATAAGAGCGCTAAGGCAGATCTTGAAGCGATTATCCATCCGCGCGTTCGCGAACTGTTCTTTGAAGTTGTCAGCGATCTCGCTGCAGATGAAATTCTGATTTATGAGATCCCGCTACTAGTTGAAACCGGTGCCGCCAGTAACTTCGATCAGATCATTACAGTTGAAGCAGATCTTGAGATTCGTAAATCCAGACTATTAAAGCGCGGCATGTTCATCTCAGAGATTGAATCTCGCTTAGCTGTTCAGGCTTCACCATCTGAGCGTGAAGCGGTCTCTACCCACGTGATCGAAAATAGCGGCGATGAAGATCAACTGCTGCGCAAGGTGGAAAACCTCTGGGAGGAACTCCAGCGCCTTTCAAAGTAGGCTAGGAAAATGCGCCCGATCTCTGATCTTCAAAGAAAGGTTCACCCTTTCCAGGTAATCAGCGACTACGTACCTGCAGGAGATCAACCTCAGGCGATCGAAGAGATCGTTACGCGAATAAACGCGGGTGAAAAAGATGTAGTTCTACTAGGAGCAACAGGTACCGGCAAATCTGCAACTACAGCTTGGTTGATTGAGCGTTTACAGCGCCCAACTTTGGTTCTCGCTCCTAACAAGACCCTCGCCGCTCAGTTGGCAAATGAATTTAAAGAGCTACTACCCAATAACGCAGTTGAGTACTTTGTTTCTTACTACGACTATTACCAACCTGAAGCTTATGTTCCGCAGACCGATACCTTTATCGAAAAAGACTCCAGCGTTAACGATGAAGTCGAGCGCCTGCGACATTCGGCGACGAACTCGCTCCTAACTCGTCGTGATGTAATTGTTGTCGCAACTGTCTCTTGTATCTATGGCCTTGGAACGCCTCAGGAATACATCGACCGCATGATTCGCCTAAAGGTTGGCGATGAGATCGAGCGCAACCAACTTCTACGCAGATTCGTAGATGTGCAGTACTCACGTAACGATATGGCCTTTGAACGCGGCACCTTCCGCGTCCGCGGCGACACTATTGAAATCATTCCGATGTATGAAGAACTAGCCATCCGCATTGAGATGTTCGGTGATGAGATTGAAAAGATCATGACACTGCATCCACTTACCGGCGAGATCATTCGCGATGAGACCGAGATCTATATCTTCCCTGCCACGCACTATGCCGCAGGCCCAGAAACGATGAAGCGTGCGATGGGTGAGATCGAAGATGAACTTCAAATCCAACTAAATCTCTTTGAAAAGCAGGGAAAACTTCTAGAGGCGCAACGCCTGCGCATGCGTACGACATTTGATCTCGAGATGATGCAACAACTTGGATTCTGTTCCGGAATCGAAAACTACTCACGTCATCTCGATGGTCGTGAACCGGGAACCGCGCCTAACTGTCTGCTTGACTACTTCCCAGAAGATTTCTTAGTTGTTATCGATGAAAGCCACGTAACAGTGCCGCAGATTGGCGCAATGTACGAAGGCGATGCATCTCGTAAACGCACTTTGGTAGAACACGGCTTCCGACTTCCGAGCGCACTCGATAACCGTCCACTGCGTTGGCCCGAATTTCTAGAACGCGTTGGCCAAACTGTTTATCTATCTGCAACTCCCGGAAAGTACGAGATGGAGAAAGTTGGGGGAGATGTAGTTGAACAGGTAATCCGCCCAACCGGTTTGGTAGATCCAGCGATCATTATCAAACCAATTAAAGGTCAGATCGATGATCTTCTAAATGAGATCAATATCCGCGCGGCAAAGAATGAGCGAGTTCTTGTCACAACTCTGACCAAGAAAATGTCTGAAGATTTGACGGATTATCTGCAAGAGCGTGGCGTCCGCGTGCGTTATCTACACTCTGAAGTAGATACTTTGCGACGTGTAGAACTGCTGCGTGAACTTCGCTCTGGTGAATACGATGTTTTGATCGGTATCAACTTGCTCCGTGAAGGTCTTGATCTACCCGAAGTATCACTGGTTGCAATCTTGGATGCCGATAAAGAAGGCTTCTTGCGTTCAGCAACATCTCTTATTCAGACAATCGGACGTGCAGCACGTAACGTTTCGGGTGAAGTGCATATGTATGCCGATAACATTACAAAGTCGATGGCACAGGCAATTGATGAAACCAATCGTCGTCGCGCCAAGCAAGTGGCCTATAACCTGGAGCGCGGTGTTGATCCGCAGCCGCTTCGCAAAAAGATCGCTGACATCACCGACACAATCGCCCGTGAGAGCGATGACACCGATGAACTTATGGCAGCTCGTAAATCATCAGGTAAAGGAAAGGGAGCCACATCGGTTCTCGATATCGGCTTCAACGCCCGCACCGTTATTTCGCTACCGCGCCAGGAACTACTTGCCTTGATAGGCTCGCTCACCGAACAGATGCGTAGCGCAGCTGGTGACCTACAGTTCGAACTCGCAGCTCGCCTGCGCGATGAAATTAGAGAGCTCAAGAAGGAGCTCCGCGGAATGGATGAGGCGGGAATTTAAGTGAGCATCGATAAGTTAATTGTGCGCGGTGCCCGCGAGCACAATTTAAAAAATGTCTCTATCGAACTACCGCGCGAATCCTTAATCGTCTTCACCGGTCTATCCGGTTCTGGAAAATCAAGCCTGGCCTTCGACACGATTTTCGCTGAAGGTCAGCGTCGTTACGTTGAATCCCTTTCGGCGTACGCGCGTCAGTTCTTGGGTCAGATGGATAAACCTGATGTCGACTTCATTGAAGGTTTATCTCCTGCCGTTTCGATCGATCAGAAATCCACCAACCGAAATCCACGTTCGACAGTTGGAACAATCACTGAGGTTTACGACTATCTGCGACTGCTCTTTGCGCGTGCCGGACGACCACACTGTCCTAAGTGCGGCAAAGCGGTCTCGCGCCAAAGTCCTCAGCAGATTGTTGATCAAATTCTCACCATGCCAGCTACAACTAAATTCCAGGTTTTAGCGCCAGTCATCCGCGAACGTAAAGGTGAATTTGTTGATCTCTTTGCCGAACTTGTCACTCAAGGTTATTCACGTGCACGCGTCGATGGCGAGACTATCTCGCTCTCTGAACCACCAAAGTTAAAGAAACAAGAGAAGCACACCATTGAAGTTGTCGTAGATCGCTTGACCGCGAAGGCAGAATCAAAATCACGGCTTACCGATTCAATCGAAACAGCACTACGTCTAGCTTCCGGAATAGTGCTCCTGGATTTTGTAGATGCCAAAGGCGCTGAGAAAGAACGAACCTATAGCGAACATATGGCTTGCCACGACTGCAACCTCTCATTCGAAGAACTTGAACCGCGTTCTTTCTCATTTAACTCACCATTTGGCGCTTGCCCGGAATGTTCAGGTATCGGCACAAAGCTTGAAGTAGATGAAGATTTAATTATCCCAGATGACAATCTCTCAATTAATGATGGCGCTATCGCACCTTGGTCTAGCGGACATATCAACGAGTACTTCTTACGTTTACTTGAGGCGCTTTCTGAAGAGGTTAAATTCTCGCTAGATAACCCTTGGAAGAAGTTATCTGTTAAAGCCAAAGAAGCGATCCTCAACGGTTTTGAGTATGAAGTCCATGTTAAGTATAAGAATCGCTACGGCCGCGTCCGTAATTACTCCTCAGGATTTGAAGGAGTAATACCTTTCGTAAATCGTAAACATGACGAGACTGATAGCGATTATTCCCGATCAAAGTACGAGTCATATATGCGTGAGACGCCTTGTAATGTTTGTAAAGGCGCACGCTTAAAGCCGGAAGTCCTTGCTGTGACGGTGGGGGATAAGAGCATTGCCGAGATCTGTGAACTCTCCATCGCTGATTGCGCAGCCTTCTTAAAGAGTATTTCGCTCAACGCTCGCGAGGCACAGATCGCAGAGCGAGTGATGAAGGAAGTGCATGCTCGTTTGGGGTTCTTGCTCGATGTTGGACTTGATTACCTATCTCTGGCACGACCTGCTGCAACACTTTCTGGAGGCGAAGCGCAACGTATTCGTCTAGCAACTCAGATCGGCTCTGGCCTAGTTGGCGTGCTTTATGTATTAGATGAACCCAGTATCGGATTGCACCAACGCGATAACCGTCGCCTCATCGAGACTCTCACACGTCTGCGCGATCTCGGAAATACCTTGATCGTTGTAGAGCATGATGAAGAGACTATTCGCACCGCTGACTGGATCGTCGACATAGGTCCTGGCGCGGGCGAACATGGTGGCAAGGTTGTGGTGTCAGGATCGTATGAAGATCTAATTGCATCTAAAGAATCAATCACAGGTGCTTACTTATCGGGGCGCAAGTCGATTGCGATTCCAAGCAAACGTAGACCAATAGATCCAAAGCGTAAATTGGTTATTAAGGGTGCCAAGGAGAATAACCTCAAAGATGTTGAAGTAGATATCCCGCTTGGTCTCTTTGTCTCGGTTACAGGTGTAAGTGGTTCAGGTAAATCAACTCTAGTTAACGACATTCTCTACACAACTTTGGCCAACAAGTTAAATGGTGCTCAGTTGGTGCCAGGTCGCCACCGTACCGTTACTGGTATAGATCAGCTCGATAAAGTTGTACACGTTGACCAGTCACCAATCGGTCGCACTCCTCGTTCCAATCCCGCCACCTACACAGGCGTATTCGACAAGGTGCGTGCGCTATTTTCTGAGACAACTGAAGCCAAGGTGCGTGGTTACCAACAGGGTCGCTTCTCATTTAACGTAAAAGGTGGGCGCTGCGAGAACTGTTCGGGCGATGGCACTATAACCATCGAAATGAACTTCTTGCCAGATGTTTACGTTCCATGCGAGGTCTGTCATGGCGCACGATATAACCGTGAAACTTTGGAAGTTCATTACAAAGGCAAAACAATTGCCGAAGTTCTAGATATGCCGATCGAAATCGCGCACACATTCTTTGAATCCGTTCCAGCGATCGCCAGATACCTAAAGACACTTTGCGATGTCGGTCTAGGTTATGTTCGCTTGGGCCAGTCGGCGCCAACTCTTTCAGGTGGCGAAGCGCAACGCGTGAAGTTGGCTACCGAACTGCAACGCCGTTCAACTGGACGCACAATCTATGTTCTAGATGAACCAACAACTGGTCTGCACTTCGAAGATGTCAGTAAGTTACTTGGGGTGCTTAGTCGTTTGGTTGATTCCGGAAATACAGTCGTTGTGATTGAACACAACCTAGATGTAATTAAATGCTCTGACTGGGTAATCGATATGGGGCCAGAAGGTGGTTTCCGAGGCGGCATGGTTGTTGCTGAAGGAACACCTGAAGATGTTGCGAAAGTTAAAGCGAGTTACACAGGTAACTTCCTGGCCGAAATGCTCGCTACCAACCGCGCACCGGCTAAGAAAAAGGCTGCCGTTAAGTAAATGGCTGATCCAGCTAGTTACCGCCCAAAGGAGATCCCAGAAGATCCTGGGGTTTATCGCTTCTATAACGGCAAAGATAAAGTTATCTACGTTGGTAAGGCAAAGAATTTAAAGAATCGCTTAACAACTTACTTTGGTTCAAATTTGGCGCGCAAGACTCACCGGATGGTTAACGAAGCGGTCCGTGTTGATTGGACGATCGTTGCTACCGAACTCGAAGCACTTGCTCTGGAATTTTCTTGGATCAAGCAATATCAACCAACTTATAACGTGCAGTTCAAAGACGATAAGTCTTATCCATACCTTGCAATTTCCATGCAAGATGAATTTCCTCGAATCTTTATTACCCGCAAGGAGAAACGCCCCGGACTTAAATACTTCGGCCCTTACACAAATGCGTGGGCGCTCCGAAATACCTATGAAGTACTTCGCAAAGTCTTTCCAGTTCGATCTTGCTCGGAAGGAAACTTCGCGCGGGCTAAGCGGAGCAAACGGCAGTGCTTACTGGGGGATATCGGTAAATGCGCCGCACCTTGCGTCGGCTGGGTAACGCCTGAAGAACATCGCGAGATCGCAGTAAAGCTCGATGCCTTTATGGAGAAAGGCATGGAAGATATCTTGCCTAAGTTGCGCAGTGAGATGGATCTTGCATCTGAACGCGAAGAGTTTGAACGCGCAGCGCGTATCCGTGATCAGATCGAATCCTTCGAAAAAGCACAACGTTCCACCCAAGGCAATCTCTCAGATGATCTAGATGGAGATTTCATTTCAATACATGAAGAAGGCTTACATGCAGCCGGTTCAATCTTTATGGTGAGACGTGGATCAATCAAAGGCTCGCGTTCGTGGATTGTCGATCAAGAACGAGCACTTGAGGGTGATGAGCAAGTCGCCTCACTGTTCTTCTCTATTTACAGCCAGAGCGCACCAACTGATATTCCAAGCGAGATCTATCTAAATCGCGAGCCGATTGACCAAGAAGCGTTAGAAGCCTGGCTTACAAATCTTCGCGGAGCAAAAGTTTCAATAAAAGTTCCACAACGTGGCGAAAAGGTCGAGCTACTGCAGACTGTGGCACGCAATGCTCACTACGCCTTAATTCAATTCTTAAGTAAGCGTGCAACCGATGCCGCCGTTAGCGGCAAGGCGCTGCTGGAGATCGAGGAGCAGTTAGAGCTAAAGCGCACACCGCTTCGTATCGAGTGTTATGACATCTCAAATATCTCTGGCACATCAGTCGTGGCATCTATGGTCGTCTTTGAAGACGGTATGGCTAAGAAGAGCGAATACCGCCGCTTCATAATCGATACTAAGGAAGCAACCGATGACACTCGGGCCATGCACCAGGTCATTACTCGCCGCATGAAGCGTTTACTAAATGACCGTGCTGTAGATGAAAGCGATGTCGCCGCTATTGGAGGCAAGCTAAGTAAGTTTTCATATCCACCACAGTTAATAGTTGTAGATGGTGGAGCGCCGCAAGTTGCCGCTGCGCAACGCGCGCTCGATGAACTAGGTGTTACCGATGTTGCACTATGTGGGTTGGCGAAGCGCTTAGAAGAAGTCTGGCGTCCCGGTGAAAGCGATCCGTTGATTTTGCCGCGCACTAGTGAGGGAATGTATTTGCTACAACGCATCCGCGATGAAGCTCACCGCTTTGCTATTACCTTCCACCGTTCGCGGAGATCAAAGGTGATGTTGGAATCCATTTTGGATGAGATTCCACAGATGGGCCAGGCTCGTCGCGCTGCCTTGCTTGAACAATTTGGATCAGTTGCCGCACTGCGTAAAGCAACTCTGGCACAAATCGCGATGACACCTGGTATCGGAGAAAAGATCGCTGAAATCATCTTTGAGTATCTCCAGAAATCAGCGCACGGCTCGGTTGCGGAGATTGTTAATACTCAAACCGGCGAGATCACAACCGCTACGAAGTAGCCAAAGAGAGCGCCGCAAGGGAGAATAAAGCCATGTCAACGAAGGAACTCCTTGTTGTAACGGGAATGTCAGGTGCAGGTCGTTCAACCGTTGCCCACGCCTTAGAAGATCTCGGTTGGTATGTAGTTGATAACTTGCCACCTGCCTTGCTGCCTGAATTAGCTGTACAAACAAAGAGTTCAGATATCGCATCCCTAGCAGTTGTTGTAGATGTGCGTGGAGGTAAGTTCTTTGACGCGCTTAGCAACTCACTCCAAAAGTTAAAAGACTCGGGTATCTCTTATCGTTTACTCTTTCTAGACGCTACAGATCAATCTCTGGTGCAGCGCTTTGAATCAACACGTAGACCCCACCCTTTGCAAGCAAAAGACCGGATTGTTGATGGAATCGAACGCGAACGCACCAAGTTAGAGGAACTTCGTTCTGGTGCCGATGTCGTGATCGATACTTCTAATTTAAATGTGCACCAGTTAGAAAAACGGATCGGCGAAATCTTTTCAGCAGGAATGTTGGATGCGATCCGCATCAATGTGCTCTCCTTCGGATACAAATATGGAATTCCGGTCGACTCAGATTTAGTTTTAGATTGCCGCTTTATTCCAAATCCACATTGGATCCCAGAGCTGCGCCCGCTCACAGGTCTTACTAAAGAAGTTTCAAATAAAGTTTTGACCAGCGAGGGCGTATCGGAATTTGTAAAGAGTTATGTTGGAGTTATTCGCCAGATGATGCCGGGTTACCTTCGCGAAGGTAAGAAGTACGTGACCATCGCAATTGGTTGTACCGGTGGAAAACATCGCAGCGTGGCGATCTCTGAGGAAATAGCCAAACAACTCTCTTCAGAGAAATCAGAGATAGAAATTTCAGCACACGCGACACATCGTGATGTAGGTCGTGAATGAGTGGCAGTAAACCGCGAGTAGTTGCACTTGGGGGAGGCCATGGTCTGGCGGCAACTCTTTCCGCACTTCGCCAAATAACAAGTGATTTAACTGCGATTGTCACGGTGGCTGATAACGGTGGCTCAAGTGGTCGCTTGCGCGAAGAGTTTTCGATTTATCCTCCTGGTGATTTAAGAATGGCACTAGCGGCGCTCTGCGCAGATGATGAATGGGGCCGGAGTTGGGCTGAGATCATGCAATATAGATTTGAAAGTGATGGCGTACTTGATGGCCACGCCGTTGGAAATTTACTGCTTGCAGCGCTTTGGAATAAGGGTGAAGATCCAGTTGCAGGGCTAGATCGAGTTGGATCGCTATTGAAAGTTATCGGTCGTGTATTACCGATGTCTGTAGAACCACTTGATATTGAAGCAACTTTCACTAATTCAACAGGTCGCTTTATTGTTAAAGGGCAAGTAGAAGTTGCTACTGCTAAAGGCCGCCTAGAAAGTCTGCGCCTGCTCCCTAAAAATCCAACCGCCCGTCCAGAATCTCTTGCTGCAATTGATGCAGCAGATTGGATTGTTATGGGCCCAGGATCTTGGTTCTCCAGCGTTCTGCCACATCTGATGGTTCCCCAACAACGCGATGCGTTAGTTGCAGCGAAAGCGAAGAAGATTCTGATTCTTAACTTGGATTCAGCAACTGAAAATGGACCAGTCATAAATTCGGGGGAGTACGCCGGATATACCGCTACAGAACATATAGAGATATTGCACACCTATGCTCCCGATCTGCGCTTTGATTTAATCGTGGCAGATCAAAGCGTTGTCGCTGGATCGGATCAGCTACAGCGCCATCTTTCAAGTACAGGTGGAGAGTTATTGATAGCCGACCTGCGTGACCAACGCTCCTTGGTCCATCATGATCCAAAGAAATTAACTTCACTTTTCGCACACATAGCGGGCTAATCCCTGCTTGGATATGCCCATGGCAATGACCGCAGCAGTTAAAGACGAGCTAAGCCGTCTTTCAGTAACCAAACCTTGCTGCCGCAAAGCCGAAGTATCTTCACTTCTGCGTTTTGCTGGTGGCCTTCATATTGCAGCTGGCAAAGTTGTAATCGAAGTAGAACTCGATACTTCACAGAGCGCACGTCGCCTCAAGAAAGATATCGCCGATATCTACGGCCACGATAGCGATCTCGCAGTTCTCTCATCCAGTGGATTGCGCAAAGGTTCTCGTTATGTGGTGCGCGTTATTGAAGCCGGTGATGCACTAGCTCGCCAAACAGGTTTGATCGATAGCAACGGTCGCCCAGTTCGTGGTCTGCCACCACAAGTTGTCGCTGCCAATATCTGCGATGCCGAGGCTGCTTGGCGAGGTGCTTTTATTGCACACGGTTCCCTCACTGAACCCGGTCGTTCATCTTCACTTGAAATTACTTGTCCAGGTCCAGAAGCAGCGTTGGCGCTCGTTGGAGCAGCTCGTCGTTTAGGAATTACCGCAAAGGCGCGCGAAGTTCGCGGCGTCGATCGCGTTGTTATTCGCGATGGCGATGCCATTGGAGTTCTTCTTACTCGCCTTGGCGCACATGAAAGTGTTCTTGCCTGGGAAGAACGTCGCATGCGCCGCGAAGTTCGGGCAACCGCAAATCGTTTAGCAAACTTTGATGATGCCAATCTGCGTCGCTCAGCACGCGCTGCAGTTGCAGCAGCAGCTCGCGTGCAACGAGCTATGGAAATTCTCGGCCCACAAATCCCTGATCATCTAAAAGAGGCCGGCGAACTTCGCATCAGCCACGGACAGGCAAGTCTTGAAGAACTCGGATCGCTGGCCTCTCCACCAATGACCAAGGATGCGATCGCAGGACGTATCCGACGACTCCTCGCAATGGCCGATAAACGCGCCTCTGAACTCGGTATTCCAGATACTGAAGCGGGCTTATCGCCTGACTTGCTCAACTAGTCCTACGCAGAAGTAACTCCACGCGGCTGGTAAGGTTAGCCACGACCCCAATGATGTGGCAGTTTTATTGCCGTACACCCAATTGGCGTAACTTTTAATGAGTACCCAGCGGGTCCTGACACTTTCTAGAGCGAGGTTTTCACGTGATTAATGTTGGAATTAATGGATTTGGACGTATCGGTCGTAACTTCTTCCGCGCAGCACTAACCAACCCAAATATCAATATCGTAGGTATCAACGACCTAACCGATAACGCTACTTTGGCCCACCTCCTAAAGTACGACTCAATCTTGGGTCGCCTAGGACTTGAAGTAAGCCACACCGAAGACACAATCACCGTTGGCGGCAAGACAATCAAAGTTTTCGCAGATCGCGATCCAGCAAATCTTCCATGGGCTTCAGTTAAGGCAGATATCGTCATCGAATCTACCGGCCACTTCACAAAGGCAGCCGATGCTAAGAAGCACATCACCGCAGGTGCCAAGAAGGTAATCATCTCTGCACCAGCAACAGATGAAGACATCACAATCGTTATGGGCGTAAACCACGACAAGTACGACCCAGCAAACCACAACGTTATTTCAAATGCTTCATGTACAACCAACTGCCTTGCTCCAATGGCCAAGGTTTTGCAGGATAACTGGGGCATCGTTAAAGGCTTGATGACAACAATTCACGCCTACACAAACGATCAGGTAATCCTTGATTTCCCACATAAAGATCTTCGCCGCTCACGTGCAGCAGCGACAAATATGATCCCAACCTCAACGGGTGCAGCAAAGGCGATCTCTTTGGTCATGCCAGAGCTAAAGGGCAAGCTTGATGGTTACGCAATGCGCGTTCCAGTCCCAACAGGTTCAGCAACAGATCTAACAGTTGAACTTGCTAAGGAAGCAACTGCGGCAGAGATCAACGCTGCAATGAAGGCTGCTTCAACTGGGGCACTTAAGGGTTTCCTTACCTACACCGAAGATCCGATCGTCTCTTCAGATATCGTCACCGATCCTTCATCTTGTATCTTCGATTCTGGCCTAACCAAGGTAATCGGAAACCAAGTTAAGGTCGTCGGTTGGTATGACAACGAATGGGGTTACTCAAACCGCCTAGTTGATCTTGTCGGCCTCGTCGGCAAATCTATCTGACCATTACCTGTAATTAATGTCGCTTCAAAACTTTGATGTAGCCGGCAAGCGAGTATTCCTTCGCTGCGATCTCAATGTTCCGTTGAAAAACGGCGAGATCACAGATGATGGACGCATCCGCGCCTCGCTGCCGACTATCAAAACTCTCATCGCAAACGGTGCCAGCATCGTTATCGCAGCGCACCTCGGTCGCCCGAAAGGTGAGGCCAAACCAGAACTTTCACTAGCACCTGTTGCAAAGCGTTTATCTGAATTACTTGGCGCACCAGTGCAATTTGCTGGAGCTGTCACTGGAAGCGATGTAACTTCTAAGGCAGCAGCGCTCAAGGCAGGCGAGATCTTGTTGCTGGAAAATATTCGCTTCTCCGCTGCTGAAACTTCTAAGGATGAGGCTGAGCGCCAAGTTCTTGCCAAAGAGTTAGCAGCACTTGCTGATGCATACGTTGGCGATGGTTTCGGCGCGGTTCACCGCAAACATGCATCTGTTTTCGATCTTCCTAAGTTGTTGCCACACGTTGCTGGCACGCTTGTGGCCGCAGAAGTTGAAGTTCTCAAGAAGTTAACCCAAAACCCAGAACGTCCATATGGCGTTGTACTTGGGGGAGCAAAGGTTTCAGACAAGATTGGTGTTATCTCTAACTTGCTCGGCAAGGTAGATGTCATGGCGATCGGTGGCGGAATGGTCTTTACATTCTTGGCTGCACAAGGAAAAGAGATCGGAACATCTCTCGTTGAAACAGACCTCATTGAAACTGTTAAGGGTTTGATCAAGCAAGCTGCTGATTCTGGTGTGAAGTTGGTACTTCCAACAGATATCTTGGTAGCACCAGCCTTTGCATTTGATGCACCTGCAACTTTGGTTAGCGCCGATGCAATTCCCGCAGATCAGATGGGTCTCGATATTGGTCCAGATTCAGCGGCAGCCTTTGCTACAGCGATTCGTTCTTGTAAAACTCTTTTCTGGAACGGGCCGATGGGCGTATTCGAATTTCCAGCATTTGCTAGCGGTACCAAGGTTGTGGCACAGGCGCTTACTGAGGTTTCTGGCATCTCTGTAGTCGGTGGTGGAGACTCTGCCGCTGCGGTACGCGCTCTTGGTTTCGCAGATTCAGCCTTCGGATATATTTCTACCGGCGGTGGCGCATCGCTTGAATACCTAGAAGGCAAAGAACTTCCAGGTCTAACTGCTCTAGGTCTATAAGTAATTGGTCTGTAATTTTTCATCACAATCTAAGTTAGAAGGAGTAAAGAATGCGTAAGCCACTTATGGCAGGTAACTGGAAGATGAACCTCAATCACCTTGAGGCGATCGCGGTTGCACAGAAGCTTGTCTACTCACTCTCTGATAAAGATTATGACGCAGTTGATATCGCGATCATCCCCCCATTTACCGATATTCGTTCGATTCAAACAATGGTTGATGGTGACCGACTTCGCTTGCTATACGGTGCGCAAGATATATCACCAGAAAGCAGTGGAGCATTTACCGGAGATATTTCTGGATCAATGCTGGCAAAGCTCGGCTGCACCTTTGCCGTCATCGGCCACTCAGAGCGCCGCGCAATCCATCACGAAGATGACGCGCTTATCAACCGCAAGATCAAAGCAGCACTCGCAAACGAGCTAACTCCAATCTTCTGCGTAGGTGAAGAACTTTCCATCCGCGAATCTGGCGCACATGTATCTCACGTAATTCGCCAAGTCCGTGCCGGTCTTGAAGGATTTACTAAGCCAGAACTTAAGAAGATTGTTATCGCCTACGAACCAGTTTGGGCGATCGGCACCGGAAAGACTGCAACCCCTGAAGATGCGCAAGAAGTATGCGCTGCGATCCGAGAAGAGATTCAAAGTATCGGCTCACCCGAGATCGCCGCAAATATGCGCATCCTCTACGGCGGATCTGTTAAATCATCTAACGTTGTCGAAATCATGAAGCAGGTCGATGTCGATGGCGCCCTAATCGGGGGAGCGAGCCTGGATCCTGAGGAATTGGCCAAGATCGCCAAGTTCTACTCGGTGGAAGGCGCCTAATCTCGCACTTCGATCTAGTATCCTTACGCTCTATCTCCATCCACAACTTGAGGAGTTTTACACCGTGGCTCTAGCTCTATCTATCTTGCTTGTTATTACAAGCATCTTGATGATCCTGCTCGTTCTCCTTCACAAAGGAAAAGGTTCAGGCCTCTCCGATCTATTCGGCGGCGGAATGTCATCAAACTATGGCGGTTCATCTGTTGTAGAACGTAACCTCGATCGCATCACAATCGTTGTTGGCGGAATCTGGTTCGGCGGCGTTGTCGCACTCAGTCTTGTTTTGAAGGGTTAATCCATGGCAAGTGCAATTCGCGGAAGCCGTGTCGGCGCCGGCCCAATGGGCGAGGCTGAACGCGGAGATCAGATCGAGCGTGCCACAGTTTCATACTGGTGTGGCAATGGCCATGAAGTTCGCCCATCCTTCGCAGTAGAAGAGACTGTAGTAATTCCTGCCGAATGGGACTGCCCTAAATGCGGTCTTCCTGCCGGACGCGATCGCAACAATCCGCCAAAGGCAGTTGTAAATATTCCTTACAAGACGCATTTAGCTTACGTAAAAGAGCGTCGCACAGATGTTGAAGGCGCAAAGATTCTTGAAGAAGCGCTCCGTAAACTTCGTGGAGATGACGATTAAATAAAAGTAGTAAAAGTTTTTAGAGAGCTTTAGCGGCTCTCAAGATCTGGTCGATACCCGCGCTACGTTCTGTGCAATGCAGACGAAGCAGCGGGTATTTTCTTGTCGCAAGAGCGCGGTTATCACCGAGGGCTTGCGCCATGAGCAAAGTACGGAAATCAAAGGCGCGTCCTGGAACCGGATAGTTATTTACTGTCTCGCCAGTTATCTGTAAGAACGAACCATTCTGTTGTCCGCCCTTATGGAATTGTCCGGTGGAGTGCAAGAAACGCGGACCCCAACCAAAGCTAACTGGACGTCCAGATTTCTCGGAGAGAACCGCACGAAGTTCAGTCAACTTGCTATCTCCTGCGCGATCTAAATAAGCGGTGATCGCTATGTAACCGTCAGCGTCGGTATTCGCAATTAGATTCTTTAACGCTGCAACTAAGGTGTTTCCATCGCCGAAGATCTCAACGCCATCTTCGCTGTTGGCGGTGGTAATCACTGGAAGTGAGTTATTCCATTCCGCAAGTACCGCAGAAGTTGCTTCCTTTGCCTCGGTAACATTGGGTTGATTGAAGGGATCGATTTCGAGCGCTGCACCCAGTAGAGCAGTTACCCATTCCCAGAATAAGAAATGCTCACCAAGTTCTGCTTCGACTGTTAGATCTGCACCAGGTGCAAAGGCGACAGAGAATGCACCGCCCATGGCAGCTTCCTTGAAACCTTCTGTTGCAATCGGCAGGCGCCCTTGCTCTTCCTTGCCTGTTGATTCCGCGATTAACTGTTCGATCCAGTCAGAAAGTCCAGGAAACTTTGAACCGCTATCTGTGAAACCTAAGAATTGCTCGGCTTGAGTTAGTAGCAAATAAGCGACATCTAGAACTACTTCGGGATTGGTTTTCATGAGCTCACGACAATCACTTGCTTGATCAAGTAGAACAGATGCATCAACGCCCATCAACGTCGCAGGTGTTAAACCAAAGGCGGTGAGCGCGCTAAAGCGACCACCAACGTGAGGGTCAGCGTTGATAACTGTAAATCCAGACTTACGTACATCCTGATCTAGCGGTGAACCAGGATCGGTTACAAAGACCATATGTTCAGTGGGATTTAACCCTGCATCGCCTAAATACTTTTCAAAGAAGGCGCGCTGTGAAGAAGTTTCAATGGTGGATCCTGATTTCGAAGCAACCAGGACAAGCATCTTGCTGGAATTGCCTTGCAGCGCACGATGCAGATAATCCGGATCCGTTGAATCCAAGATAAAAACTTTCTTCTTATAGGTCTGAGCGATTACCTCGGGGGCAAGTGAAGAACCACCCATGCCACAGAGAATTAAATTAGTTTTATCGCGAAATTTAGCAGCGAGAGCATCGAGCAAGGGGAGTAGCTCGCGTGAACTTTGATCTAGGTCAACCCAATTTAGACGGATCGCAGCCTCTGCACTTGCTGCCTGGCCCCAAATATTTGCATCTTTGGCAGCGATACGAGGATGTGCTTTGGCCAACGCCAAGTATTTAGGATCGTTACGATCAATCTTGGATAGAGATGGTCCGCTTAATTTGATCATCGTTCTTTACTTCAGAGCGTTCTGGATTTTTGCGGCAATTACATCTGGGCCGAATCCAAATTCAGTAAAGAGCTTTCCAGCAGATGCTGAAGCCCCAAAGTGTTCTAGCGATATGGCGATGCCTGAATCACCGATGTAATCGCGCCAGCCTTGGGCGATTCCAGCCTCGATGCTTACGCGCAACTTGGCGGTTTTGGGAATTACTTGGCCTTGGTATGCAGAATCGGTTTCTTTAAACCATTCCAGACAAGGAGCGCTCACTACACGCGTGGAGACCCCTTGGCCTTCAAGAATCTCTTGCGTTGCAATTGCGACACCAACTTCAGAACCAGTTGCGATTAGAACAACATCGGCTGAGCCAGAGGCTTCTTTCAAAATGTAGGCGCCTTTACCAACAAGTGCGACATCGCCATGTGTTGCGCGATCGACTACCGGCAAATTCTGGCGAGAAAGCAATAAACCTGCAGGCTTGCGGCGTTGCAGAATTACCTTCCATGCCTCGCGAACTTCGTTGGCATCGCCTGGACGCACCACATCAAAGTTAGGAATCGCGCGGAGCGCTGCCAAATGTTCAACCGGTTGATGCGTTGGACCATCTTCGCCCAAACCAATTGAGTCATGGCTCCAGATAAAGATAGATGCAATATCCATGATCGCTGCCAAGCGAACTGCTGGACGCATGTAATCGCTAAAGACGGCAAATGTTCCACCGAAGCAACGCGATAACCCGTGCAGAGCAACCCCGTTTAGAATCGATCCCATCGCATGTTCACGAATGCCAAAGTGGATCATGCGTCCGTAAGGGTTTGCATTCGCCATTGCACTCGAAGCAGGAAGGAAAGAACCCGCGCTATTGATAACGGTGTTATTGCTTCCTGCCAGATCTGCAGAACCGCCCCAAAATTCTGGAAGTACCTTTGCGATAGCGGCGATCACATCACCGGATGCTTTACGAGTTGCTACATCTTTTCCAGGTGCAAAGACTGGAAGCTCTTTATCCCAGCCGGCAGGTAGTTCTTTGGATACCAAACGTTCAAGCAGTGTTGCGCGATCGGGGTTAGCGGACTTCCAGGTTGCAAAGTTCTTATCCCAATCGGCGCGCAGCGCAGCGCCACGTTCCTTTACTTTGCGAACATGTGCGATCACTTCTGCTGGCGTAGCAAAACTTTCTTCCGGATTTAGCCCGAGAAGCACTTTTGTTGCGGCAATCTCTTCGGCGCCAAGGGCAGAACCATGAGATTCGGCGGTGTTTCGAGCCTTAGGTGCGGGCCAAGCAATGACAGAGTTCATGCGAATCAAAGTTGGCTTTAGAGTTTCTTTCTCAGCGGCGACCATTGCCGCATCCAAAGCTAAAAGATCAACATCTCCATCAGATTTAGTCGCGACTTCAATTACGCTCCAACCATATGCGCGGTAACGCGCAGAAACATCTTCAGTGAAGGCAACATGGGTATCGCCTTCAATCGAGATGCGGTTGTCGTCGTAGATCATCTTCAAGTTGCCAAGTTGTTGTGTACCGGCAAGGGATGATGCTTCACCGCTTACACCTTCTTGTAAATCACCATCGGAACAGATAACCCAAATATTGTGATCGAAGATCGACTTTCCGGCAGGAGCATCTGGATCTAGTAAACCGCGCTCATAACGGGCAGCCATCGCCATTCCGACCGCAGTTGCTACACCTGCACCTAACGGTCCGGTCGTCATTTCAACGCCAGCGGTGTGACCGTATTCAGGGTGGCCCGGTGTAAGTGAGTTCCAAGTTCTAAATGATTTCAGATCATTTAACTCAACGCCGTAGCCGCTGAAGTAAAGTTGAATGTAAAGAGTGAGTGAAGAATGGCCGCAAGAAAGAACAAAGCGATCGCGCCCCAACCAATTTGGGTCAGCAGGATCATGGGTCAAATGGTTTTGAAATAGGTTGTAGGCAACTGGTGCAAGTGACATCGCGGTACCGGGATGTCCATGACCAGCCTTTTGAACTGAATCCATAGCGAGTGCACGGGCAATGACCACAGCGCGATCATCTAATTCAGTCCAGTTCTTCATAGCCATCCTTTATTTGTATTTTTCATCTACTGATTGACCTATTGAATTACCAAAGTCTTTGTAACGGTAATGCGGATTCGCCACGCTGCGATCCAAACTAGGGTTGCTCCAAGAAGATGAGCAGCTACAAGTATTTCAGGTATCCCAGTGAAGTATTGGATATAACCAATCGCGCCCTGGGCGAGGGCGATCGCTGTGAAAACACCAATTCTCCGAACTAGCTCTTTATCGCTTCGAACCAGAATGAAGAAAGCCGCGGTTAAACCAAGGAGGGCAATGACGGCATCAGCATGTAGCCACGCAACGACGCGAATATCGAATCCAAAACGTTGCGCTTTCTCATCTCCAGCATGTGGGCCAGAGCCAGTCACGATGGTGCCGAGAATAATGACCACGAAAGTTAATCCGATATGTAAGAGTGAGATTCGCTTTGTTAACTTATCTAGATCTGTGCGCGGGCGGGCTGAATACTCTCGTCTCGAGTAAAGCGATGCCGCGCCAGCGATCAAAATTATTGATAGCAAGAGATGGCCAGCCACTGGTAGCGGATGCAAATCAGTGAGAACAGTTATTCCCCCAAGTACGCCTTGACCGAGAATTCCAAGAAGTTGTCCGATAGCTAGCGAGCGCAGATCGCGACGACGTTTATTGAGAACATGAATCAGAATTGCTAATGAAACTGCAACGAGCGCAAAGGTTAATAAACGATTTCCAAACTCGATCCAAGCATGTAACTGACCTTCTGCTTGATGAGGAACCGGCGTATATGAACCAGGTGTGCATTCTGGCCAAGTTGGGCAGCCCAGGCCTGATCCCGTAATTCGCACTGCGCCACCGGTCAAGACCAATCCAGCTTGCAAAGTTAGTAGCGCGCCGTAGAGGAATCTGCGCAGCTTCATAGCCTTAGCCTAAGACCGCGCGAGGAAAGAGGCGGTCAAAGTCACGCCGTAGAAGTGGCGAGATGGCATGAATTAAGACACAATAGTGTTGTGAAAATCAAGGAACGTCCGAGCGCCATCGTGGGAGATGATCCGCGTACCCGCGATGCCGTCGCCCGCTCAATCCTTGAAAATGGACCATCTACCGCTGTTGCCTTGGGCGAGCGCTTAGGTCTTACGCCAGCTGGAATTCGCCGCCACTTAGACCTGCTTGTCGCAGATGGAATTCTCGAAGCGCGCGATCCACGAGTTGCACCATCGCGCGGGCGTGGTCGACCATCCAAAGTTTTCGTGATGACCGATAACGGGCGCGAGAAGTTCGAACATTCTTACGACGATCTAGCGGTAGCCGCTCTTAAATTTATGTCTGCACAATCTGGAGAACATCTCGTTAGCGCATTTGCGCAATCACGCGCCGATGACATGGTTCGCAAAGCCAGTTCTTCTATTTCAAAGAGCGATGACAAAGTCGCATCACTTGCTGAGTTCCTAACCGAACAAGGTTATGCCGCAAGCGTCGGTCCACGTGGGACAGGTGAAGAACTTTGTCAGCACCATTGCCCGATTGCACACGTCGCCGCAGAGTTTCCCCAGCTATGTGAAGCCGAGACAGAGGCGCTTTCAAATCTGCTCGGAACTCACGTACAACGTTTAGCCACGATCGCCCACGGCGATGGTGTTTGCACTACATATATACCTCAACTTGGTAAGCAAGTTATAAAGCAAGTTCCAAAGCAAGTTCCAAAGATAAACACTCAAGCAAAAGCCGGAAAGGCGCAAAAATGACAACAGCACATCCAGAGCTCGAAGGTCTTGGAAACTACGAATACGGTTGGTCAGATGGCAACGATGCTGGCGCAAACTCAAAACGTGGCATTAACGAAGATGTCGTTCGCGATATCTCTTCCAAGAAAGACGAACCACAATGGATGCTAGATCTACGCCTTAAGGGCTTGTCACTGTTTGAGAAGAAGCCGATGCCATCATGGGGATCAGACCTTTCTGGAATCTTCTTCGACACCATCAAATACTTCGTTCGCTCAACCGAGAAGCAGGCTGCAACTTGGGATGATCTTCCTGAAGAAATCAAAAACACTTACGATCGTTTAGGTATCCCAGAAGCAGAAAAGCAACGCTTGGTCTCTGGCGTTGCAGCGCAGTACGAATCAGAAGTTGTTTATCACTCAATCCGTGAAGATCTAGAAGCACAAGGCGTGATCTTCCTTGATACCGATAGCGGGCTAAAGCAGCACCCAGAACTCTTCAAAGAGTATTTCGGTTCAGTAATTCCAGTTGGCGACAATAAGTTTGCAGCACTGAACACTTCTGTATGGTCTGGTGGTTCATTCATCTACGTACCAAAGGGCGTACACGTCGAAATTCCATTGCAGGCATATTTCCGAATCAACACCGAAAACATGGGTCAGTTCGAGCGCACCTTGATCATTGCCGATGAAGATTCATATATCCACTATGTAGAAGGCTGCACAGCGCCAATCTACAAATCAGATTCACTTCACTCAGCAGTCGTAGAAATCATCGTAAAGAAGGGTGCACGCGTTCGTTACACCACGATTCAAAACTGGTCTAACAACGTTTACAACCTCGTAACCAAGCGGGCTACCTGCGCTGAAGGTGCAACGATGGAATGGGTCGATGGAAATATCGGCTCTAAGGTAACCATGAAGTACCCAGCAGTTATGTTGATGGGTCCTCATGCCAAGGGTGAAACACTCTCCCTTGCATTTGCGGGCGCCGGACAACATCAAGATTCTGGTGCAAAGATGGTGCACGCAGCTCCTTACACATCTTCATCCGTAATCTCTAAATCTGTTGCACGTGGCGGCGGTCGTACTTCCTACCGTGGTCTCGTACAGGTTCAAGAAGGCGCACATCACTCAAAGAGCACCGTAAAGTGCGATGCGCTCTTGGTTGACACAATTTCACGTTCTGACACATACCCATATGTCGATATCCGCGAAGACGATGTTTCAATGGGACACGAAGCAACAGTTTCTAAGATCAGTGATGATCAACTCTTCTACCTAATGTCACGTGGACTTACTGAAGATGAGGCTATGGCGATGATCGTTCGTGGCTTTATCGAACCAATTGCACGCGAACTTCCAATGGAGTATGCACTTGAGTTAAACCGACTAATTGAACTTCAGATGGAAGGTGCTGTCGGTTAATGACAACGCTCACCACTAACTACTTAACGCCTACTGGGCGAGAAGAGGCCTGGCGCTTTACTCCGTTAAAGCGTTTAGGTGGTCTTCATGATGGCACTGCAGTAATTGCAGATCGCCGATCGCTTTCGCTTAAGGGCGTGGCCGCAGAAGGCGTCAGCTTCGAAAGAATCTCACGCGAGTTAGCCGCTCCGTTAACTGAAAGCGATGACGCAATTGTTGGCCGTATCCGCGAAAACGCAGCAGATGTCGCCGTTCTAACCATCAAGGCAAACACAGAAGTTGCAGCGCCGATCTTCTTAAATCGCAGCTCTGGCGCTACAGATTCCGCTGAACTCTCTCGAGTTCAGATCCGAATCGAAAACCATGCCAAAGCAACTGTGATCATCGAGAACTCTGGTGATACGCACCTTGCAGAAGATATGGAAATCTCAGTCGCACCGGGCGCGAACTTAACGTTGGTGACTTTGCAAGAGTGGGATGGAAAGACAATTCACGCCGGCCGCCACCATGCAATCGTCGATCGCGATGCAACTTTTAAGTCAATCGTTGTAACCGTAGGTGGATCACTTGTTCGCTTACTTCCAACAGTTGATTTCATTGCACCTGGCGCATCCTGTGAGCTATTAGGCGTTTACTTTGCAACTTCCGGACAGTTCTTCGAACACCGTATGTTTGTCGATCACAAAGTCCCAAATGCCAAATCACGCGTTAACTACAAGGGCGCACTTGCAGGAGATGGAGCCCATACCGTCTGGATTGGTGATGTCTTTATCCGAGCTGCAGCCGAAGGCACAGATACTTACGAGCTAAACCGCAATCTCTTGCTCTCCGATGGAGCGCGCGCAGATTCAGTTCCTAACTTGGAGATTGAAACTGGGGAGATCGTAGGCGCAGGACATGCCAGTACAACTGGTCGCTTCGACGACGAACAACTCTTCTACTTGATGTCACGTGGCATTAATGCAGCAGATGCTCGTCGCTTAGTGGTTCGCGGTTTCTTCAATGAAATCGTCTCTGAGATTGGCGTGGAAGAGATTCAAGATCGTCTTATGGATCGTATCGATGGCGAACTTGCAAAGGCTGGTTCGTAGATGAGCGATCTAAAACTTAGCGAGTTAACTTCGGGTAAGCCGGTCAAGATCGAAAAAGATGGTCGCGCTATCTGCGTTGCTCGTGTTGGCGATGAAGTCTTCGCCGTAGATGACACTTGCTCGCACTCAGATGCTTCTCTATCAGAAGGTGACATTACAGATTTCAAGATCGAATGCTGGCTTCACGGCGCAGAGTTTGATCTTCGTACAGGCGAAGCGTTAACTCCGCCAGCAGTTGCAGCACTAAAGACTTATTCAGTAAGCGTTGACGGAGACTCCGTCACGGTAGATGCGTAGCGAGGATAATTGATGAGCACTCTAGAAATTCGTGGACTTAAAGTCTCTGTAGATACCGAGAACGGTGCTGTAGAAATTCTCAAAGGCGTAGACCTGACTATCAAATCCGGCGAAACCCACGCAATCATGGGCCCTAATGGCTCTGGAAAATCAACTCTTGCCTACTCAATTGCCGGACATCCCAAGTACACAATTACTAGCGGAACTGTCACGCTAGATGGCGTAGATGTTCTTGAGATGACTGTTGATGAGCGCGCCAAGGCTGGTCTGTTCCTTGCTATGCAATATCCAGTTGAGGTTCCGGGCGTATCTGTTTCTAACTTCCTACGCACCGCAGCAACTGCTCTTCGCGGTGAAGCGCCTAAGTTACGTACTTGGGTAGGCGAAGTTAAAAGCGCGATGGAAGCTTTGAGCATGGATCCATCATTTGCACAACGCAATGTCAACGAAGGTTTCTCTGGTGGTGAGAAGAAGCGCCACGAAATCATGCAGCTTGAACTACTCAAGCCAAAGATGGCGATTCTCGATGAGACTGATTCAGGCCTAGATGTTGATGCCCTTCGCATAGTCTCTGAAGGTGTAAATCGTGCAAAGACAAATAACAATCTTGGGGTTGTTCTGATCACTCACTACACCCGAATCCTGCGCTACATCAAGCCAGATTTCGTACACGTCTTCGCCAACGGCAAGATCGTTGAACAAGGTGGGCCAGAACTTGCAGATAAGCTCGAAGCCAATGGATATGCGGAGTACGTAACTGCGTAATCTCGCAATTACTTAATTTAATGTCATTTGATGCAGTCGTAATCCGTGCGGATTTTCCGATCTTTGATCGCAAGATCCGCGATGGAAAGCGCCTGGTCTATCTAGATAGCGGTGCGACAAGCCAGAAGCCGAACATCGTTATCGATGCGGAAAGCGATTTCTATCGTTTACATAACGCTGCAGCTCATCGTGGCGCTCATCAATTGGCAGAGGAAGCGACTGACGGAATTGAATCTGCGCGTAAAGTTGTCGCTGATTTCTTGGGCGGCAAAGAAGATGAGATTGTCTTCACTAAAAGTTCTACAGAGGCGCTTAATCTATTGGCCTATGCGATCGGTTCTGCGCCAACCGGGAATAAGTTTCACCTAAAGGCTGGCGATGAGATAGTGGTTTCCGAGATGGAACATCACGCCAATTTGATTCCTTGGCAACAACTAGCAGCGCGCACAGGTGCGATTCTTAAATGGTTTGAGGTAACTCCTGAGGGGCGCTTAGATCTCTCAAATATCGATTCTATTATTACGACGAAGACCAAGATCGTTGCGCTAACTCACCAATCAAATGTTCTCGGAACTATTGTTCCATTGGATGATCTGGTAAAGCGCACCCACGATGTAGGCGCCGTTTGCATCCTTGATGCTTGTCAATCAGTGCCGCATATGCCAGTTAACGTGGCAGATCTAGATATCGATTTCTTAGCCTTCTCTGGCCATAAAGCAGTTGGACCAACTGGAGTTGGAGTTCTCTGGGGAAGAGCGAATTTACTCGAAGAACTTCCGCCATTCCTATTTGGCGGATCGATGATCGAGTCAGTGACTATGACTGAAGCAACTTGGGCACCAGCACCTCGTAAATTTGAACCAGGCGTTCCAAATATGGCGCAGATTGTTGGCTTTGGGGTCGCACTCAAGTACTTAACAAAGATCGGAATGGGTGCGATCCATAAACATGAAATCGAACTCACTAAATATGCGCTAGATGCAATGTCCGGTATTGATTCACTTCGTATTCTCGGCCCTCTAAATACGGATATGCGTGGGGGAGCGGTTTCCTTCACACTCGGTGAAATTCATCCGCATGACTTAGGACAATTTTTAGATGATGCGGGAATCGCAGTTCGCACGGGACATCACTGCGCCTGGCCACTAACTCGCAAGATGGGCGTTGCCGCTACAACCCGTGCAAGTTTCTATCTCTACAACACCACCGAAGATATCGATCAACTTTGTGAATCGATCCTTGCTGCGCAGAAATACTTCGGCTAATGCAACTCGATAACCTTTATCAGGAAGTGATCCTTGATCACTATAAGAACCCGCAGAACAAGAAGCTATCAGCGACTTACGACGCACAGGTTCACCACGTAAACCCTTCTTGTGGCGATGAAATTGATTTAAATGTAACGATCAAGAACGGCGAAGTATCCGCAATCACTTGGGATGGCGTTGGTTGTTCGATCTCTCAAGCCAGCGTCTCGGTTCTCACAGACCTGTTAATCGGTAAGAGCATTTCAGATGCTTACCGAATATTTGATGAGTTTGTCGCCCTAATGCAGAGTAAAGGTGCGGTGACTGGAGATGAAGATCTCCTGGAAGATGCAGTCGCCTTTGCTGGCGTTTCTAAATATCCCGCACGAATCAAATGTGCCCTGTTGGGCTGGATGGCATTTAAAGATGCCAGCGTTCAAGCCCAATCCAAGGGCTAGTAAGATCTAACCAGAGCAATCTACAAAACGGAGAAAATAATGGCTGCAACAGTTGATGATGTAACAGAGGCGATGAAGGATGTCGTCGATCCCGAGCTCGGAATCAATGTTGTTGATCTTGGCCTTATCTACGATGTAATGGTCGACGATAACAATATCGCCGTACTAAATATGACTCTGACATCTGCGGCTTGTCCATTGCAGGATGTAATCGAAGATCAAACTCGTCAAGCACTCGCACCTCATACTTCGGATGTAAAGATCAACTGGGTATGGATGCCACCTTGGGGTCCAGATAAGATTTCAGATGATGGGCGCGAACAACTACGTGCGCTTGGTTTTACCGTCTAACCTAAATTAGCGTTAGCGATCTAGCAATTTATTTGATCGGAAGCTCTTTATGTCAATGCATGCTGGCTGGATGGCGCTTCGCACGTTAAGTTCTGATCAATCTGTAAAAAACGCCAAGTTAAAGCCCGGCACGTTAAAGCGAATATTTGCCTATGCGATCCCATATAAATCGGTCTTTGCGCTCTTTCTAATCTGTTTAATTGCCGACGCAGTTCTAACCGTGGCCACCCCGCTTCTGCTTCGCGAACTTATCGATAACGGAGTAATTCCTAAAGATCGCTCAGTCGTCACAACTATGGCGGTAGCGGTTGCGCTCCTTGCTATCGCTAGCGCTCTGGTAAATATCGTTGTACGTTGGATTTCAGCAAAGATTGGCGAAGGTCTTATCTATGATCTTCGCTCTCAAGTCTTTCGCCATGTTCAAGAGCAGTCGATCGCATTCTTTACGCGCACTCAGACTGGTGCGTTAATTTCCCGAATTAACTCCGATGTTATTGGAGCCCAACGCGCATTTACATCCACATTCTCCGGAATCATCAGCAATGTTCTGACCCTGGTCTTGGTAGTTGGAACTATGTTGGCGCTTAGTTGGCAGATCACCGTAGCCTCGCTTCTCCTGCTGCCAATTTTCTTAGCTCCAACAAAGTGGATCGGTTCACGCCTGCAGGGTTACACCCGAGATTCATTTGAAGTAAATGCCCAAATGTCATCGACGATGACCGAACGTTTCAACGTATCTGGGGCGCTCTTGGTAAAGCTTTATGGTGATCTAAATCAGGAATCAAAAGAGTTTAAGACCAAAGCACGTAAAGTCGCCGATATCGGTATCTCAATGGCGATGCTCAACACCTTCTTCTTCATTGCGTTGATAAGTATCGCTGCTCTTGCCACTGCAATTGCTTATGGCATCGGCGGACATCTAGCGATTGATGGTTCGATAACTGTTGGAAGTTTGATTGCAATAACCACTTTGCTTGCCCGTCTTTACGGTCCACTGGTTGCTCTGGCCACAGTGCGCGTGGATGTTATGGGCGCACTTGTCTCTTTTGAGCGAGTCTTTGAAGTCCTTGATCTAGAACCTATGGTCAAAGAGATATCAGCACCGAAGAAGTTGGAAAGTAAGACGCCTGCAATTACTTTTAATGAAGTGCGCTTTACCTATCCGAAAGCGCAAGAGATCTCTCTTGCCTCCCTTGAAGCCGCTTTTCTACCTGAGGTAAAGGACTCTGAAGAGATTCTCAAAGGAATCTCATTTGAAGTAAAACCTGGAACGGTAACAGCGCTCGTTGGTCCGTCGGGTGCAGGAAAGACAACTATCAGCGCGCTACTTCCGAGACTTTACGATGTTACAGGTGGCTGTATTTCGATTGATGGTGAAGATATCCGTAACTTCACCCTTAATTCACTTCGCGGATCTATTGGTGTTGTTATGCAAGATTCACATCTTTTCCACGCAACAATTACCGAAAATCTAAGATATGCAAAGAGCGATGCCACACTCGATGAGATGAAGGTCGCTTGTGAAGCAGCGCAGATTTGGGATCTAGTCTCAACACTTCCAAACGGTTTGGAGACAATGGTTGGAGAACGCGGCCACCGTTTATCTGGCGGCGAAAAGCAACGTTTGGCAATTGCGCGGTTACTGTTGAAATCTCCAAGCATCGTAATTCTCGATGAAGCAACCGCTCACCTTGATTCTGAAAATGAAGAGTTAGTTCAAAAGGCGCTAGCGCAAGCGTTATATGGACGCACCAGTATTGTGATTGCGCATCGCTTGAGCACCGTCATGGGCGCAGATCAGATAATCGTTCTTGAAAATGGATCCATCGTCGAACGCGGAAAACATGAGGAGCTAGTGCTAACTGGTGGGCTCTATTCCGAGCTCTTTGCTCGTCAAGATTTGACCACGCCTAATTAAGATTCTGCCGTAGATAATTAGCCCGGCGAAGAAGATCCATTGCAGCGAGTAAGCAATATGTGGCCCATCGCTTAACTCAGGCACTTGCGCAGGCACAGCTGGAGTCAGTGATGGTTGGGAACCGCTCAGTAAATCTAAGTAGAAACCTTCGGATGTCGAATCTGATTGAGCATTTAACTTTGAGATCATTCCCGCGCCACTTGCAGGAAGTGCGAAGAAAGCGCCTTGTGGAAGTGATCTATCCAAACGAAACCGCGCAGTTAGAGAAACTGCACCGGTCGGGGCAGTAGAGACAACTGGTGCGGTAGCTGCATCCTTGCCAGCTTTTACCCATCCACGATCAACCCAGAAAGATCGGCCATCGCTTGCGGTAAATCTAGTTAGTACCTCATAGCCATAGACGCCTTCAAAGTATCGATTCTTAAGCAGAATTTGATTGGTTGAATCGAAGGAACCTTCTACTGTAACTGTGCGCCATTCGTACTTCACAAAATTATCTTTTATATCATTCAATTCGACTGGATTAAGAGTTAACTGCGCCTCAATACCTTGGTTACGATCTTGGCGATCTATACCGCGCTGAAACTGCCACTGACTAGCCCAAAGACATCCCAAGATTAGTAATAGCGCGAGAAGATGCTTTAGAAAAGTATTAGATTCCTTCTCTGAAGAGCGCTCACTAGACATGTATTGAGTCTAGCCAATCGATAATTCTAGAAAGATTATTTACTCTAGGGATTTCGCTTTATCTGAAACCAAGCCAGAGCCCGGCGCAAAAGACTCACGACCAGCATTTGCGATGACTACTGCAAAATATGGAAGCGTTACTGCGCCTAGGAGTGCAAACCAGCGATAAGGACTAGGCAGAATCACCGTCAGAATGAAGCAAAAGGTACGGATCATCATTGAATAGAAGTAGCGACGTTGACGCCCTGCTTGATCACGAGTCAGTGATGCAGGAGCGGCGGTGATGTCATAAACCGCAGGAGCCTTACTTGCTGACTTGCGTCTGATCGCCATGACCTAAGAGTAAGGCGCCTAACCGTGGCGCGCCCGCCGAAAACGGCAAGTTACGCGTAAGTAGCAGGGTAAGTTTTGTCATATGTCCGAGGAATCAAAAGCAATCGCTCTGGTCACCGGCGGAAATCGCGGTATTGGATTAGCGATCGCGCAATCACTTAAAGCAGATGGCCATCATGTAGTTGTTACCTATCGCAGCGGTAGCGCACCTACTGGATTTAGCGCAGTGCAGATGGATGTGACTTCCTCTGAAAGCGTTGATGCCGCCTTCGCTGAAATTGAATCGCAATGGGGTTTGCCTGAAATCATCGTGGCTAATGCCGGCATCACCAAAGATGGTCTAGTCATGCGAATGTCAGATGAAGATTTTGAGAGCGTTATCAACGCCAATTTAACTGGCGCCTTTCGCGTTGCAAGACGAGCGACCAAGGGTCTGCTTAAGTTAAAACGCGGACGACTTATATTTATTGGATCTGTTGTCGGGGGAGTCGGAGCTGCTGGCCAGGTTAACTACTCGGCAAGTAAATCGGGTCTACTCGGAATGGCTCGTTCTTTTGCTCGCGAACTTGGTTCCCGCGGTATTACCGCAAATGTGATCGCTCCAGGATTTGTCGAAACTGATATGACGGCAGCCCTCGATGAAAAACGCAGATCCGAAATCGCTGCTTCTGTGCCGCTCGGTCGTTTCTGCTCTGCAGATGAGATCGCAAAAGTAGTTAGCTTTGTGGCATCACCTGCAAGTGGTTACATCACGGGTGCTTTGATTCCAGTAGATGGCGGATTAGGAATGGGACATTAAATGGGAATTCTTCAAGGTAAAAATATTCTTGTAACTGGCGTATTAACAGATGGCTCGATCGCTTTCCATATTGCCAAGATTGCGCAGGAACAAGGCGCCAACGTACTGCTCTCTTCTTACGGTCGCGTAATGAGTTTGACTACTCGTATTTCAGGTCGCTTGCCACAACCAGCTCCAGTCATCGAACTCGATGTTACAAATCAAGAACATCTCGATGCTCTTTCCGGTCGAGTTAAAGAACATCTCCCACACCTTGATGGCGTTGTTCACTCAATTGGTTTTGCCCCCGAAGCAGCGCTCGGTGGAAATTTCCTAAACACTGCTTGGGAAGATGTAGCAACCGCAGTTCATGTTTCTGCATATTCGCTTAAATCTTTAACGATGGCTGCGCGCCCACTGTTTAACGGTGGGGGATCTGTTGTAGGCCTTGATTTCGATGCCACTGTTGCTTGGCCAAAGTACGACTGGATGGGCGTTGCAAAGGCAGCGCTTGAATCGACATCTCGTTACCTGGCCCGCGACTTAGGCGCAGAAAATATTCGTGTTAACTTGGTTGCAGCAGGTCCAATTCGCACCATGGCGGCAAAATCAATTCCGGGCTTTGATGAATTTGAAAAGGTCTGGAATGAACGCTCCCCACTGGAATGGGATGTAACCGATCCAGTGCCTGCCGCCCAGGCTGTTGTGGCCCTGTTATCTGACTGGTTCCCGAAGACAACGGGCGAAATCGTGCATGTAGACGGCGGTTTGCACGCGATGGGCGCTTAAAGGTAAAGTACGGCTCAGACCAGTGGCTTTGGCTACTGCAAGAGGAGCTCACCGCTCCCACCTTCTTGGCCTAGATTCTAGAGCTGGCTGGTTTGTCGAAAGTAAGCCGCCTTCCAGGCGCGTTTTTCTTTCCTTAGCGGTGCGCGATTTCTGCGGTAAACCCCGGCTACTAAAGTCAAAATCGACAGAACGAAGTTCAAAAGAGAACAGCGTTCAAAAGTAGTAACCAACTAAGGAGCACAAATCACAACTGAACCGCGCATCAATGACCGTATCCGCACACCTCAAATTCGTCTCATCGGCCACACCGGTGATCAAGTTGGAGTTGTAGATATTGAAGTAGCGCTACAGATGGCAGATGAAATTGGTTTAGATCTCGTTGAGATCGCGCCAGAGGCAAATCCACCTGTATGCAAAATCATGGACTTCGGCAAGTACAAGTACGAAATTGCCCAGAAGGCCCGTGAAGCTCGTCAGAACCAGACCCACATTGTGGTGAAGGAAGTGCGATTGACACCAAAGATTGAAAATCACGATTACGAAACTAAACGTAACGCAATCGTGAAATTCTTAAAGGGTGGCGACAAGGTAAAGATCACGATGAAGTTCCGCGGACGCGAACAAACTCGCCCCGAGCTTGGTTTCAAATTGCTACAACGTCTTGCAGAAGATGTTGCAGAAGTTGCTTTTGTTGAGTTCGCCCCTAAGCAAGAGGGTCGAAATATGACGATGGTGCTGGGGCCGACAAAGAAGAAGACTGAAGCGGTTGCAGAGCAGAAGGCAGCGCGCGCAGCCAAGGAAAAGGCAGCGCTCGAGGCGGCAGAAGAGAAGTAAAGAGTTTTTCTAGTTTCAAAAGTTTTTCAAGTTTTATAAGACGACGAAGTACAGGAGAAGATAAATGCCAAAGATGAAGACCCACAGTGGCGCGAAGAAGACTTTTCGCGTAACCGGTTCAGGAAAGATCATGCACGAGCGTGCAGGCAAGCGCCACCTTTTGGAGCGTAAGTCATCTCGCGTAACTCGTCGTTTGAGTACCGAACAAGCAGCAAAGCCAACCGTCGCAATGACAGCCAAGCGCATGCTTGGCCTTAAGTAAGGAGTGTGAATTAAATGAGAGTAAAACGTGGAGTTCACGCTGCTAAGAAGCGTCGCACAACCCTTGAACGCGCTAGCGGATACCGCGGTCAGCGTTCCCGTCTTTTCACAAAGGCGAAAGAGCAAGTCACTCACTCAATGGTTTACGCGTTTAACGACCGTAAAGATAAGAAGGGTGATTTCCGTCAGCTATGGATTCAGCGCATTAACGCTGCAGCCCGCGAAAACGGAATGACTTACAACCGTTTCATCCAAGGCCTAAAGGCTGCTGGCGTTGAAGTTGATCGTCGCGTTCTATCCGACATCGCAACAAACGATCCAGCAACATTTAAGACACTTGTTGATCTAGCTCGCAAGAACCTAGTCAGCGCCTAACTGTTTAAATGATTGAGAGCCTTCACTCGCCGCATATCGCGCGGGTGAAGGCTCTTATTTCATCCCGCGGCAATAAAGAGCGCGGAGAGCATGGAGAATTTATCGCCGAAGGCCTGCAATGCGCCCGCGAAGCGTTAGCAGCAGCGTCTGGTCCAAAGATTAAAACTCTCTTTTTAACTGAGAGTGGCCAATCGCGCATCGATACCGCCGGTTTGGATACATCAAGCGTCGAAACAATTTTGGTTAGCGAGCCGGTAATGGCTGCAATGTCCTCAACGATTACACCGCAAGGAATCCTTAGCGTCTGTGAAATCGGGCGTAATGAATTTTCTGATCTAAAGTTGAGCGGTAGTTCAAGATTTATTTATCTACATGAAATTCAAGATCCAGGAAATGCTGGAACAATTCTGCGCAGTGCCGACGCTATGGGTATTGATGCGGTGATCACATCCCCCGGAAGCGTCGATATGTATTCGCCAAAGGTAGTTCGCGCAACTGCGGGATCGCTCTGGCATATTCCGCTTTATTCGGGAATCACTCTTTCAACACTCTCCGAGAAATTCCCAACCATTACCAAGTTGGCGCTATCCGCGCAGGGAAAGACTTCGCTTTTAGAACTTGAAAAAGTTGGAGATTGTGTAGCGATATTCGGAAATGAAGCGCGCGGCATTGATACCTTGATTAGCGGCGATGTTATTGCAGTAAATATTCCAATGAAAGGCAACGCCGAGAGCCTAAATCTTTCCGCGGCAGCCTCAATTGTTATGTTCCATCTCGCCGCTCTTTAATCGCATCGAAGTTCAAATATCCCGCATCTTGGAAAGGTCACAGGATAAGATTTCGCTATGAGCCCCGCAGAAATCGAAAAATGGGTTAGCGATGCCGCCAAGGCTTTCGCCGCTGCGGGCGACCTCGATTCTTTAAAGAGCGCACGCCTTGCCCATCTTGGCGATAAGGCTCCGATCTCACTCGCTAGTCGCGGTTTAGGTTCACTCGCCCCAGAAGAAAAAGCTAGTGCGGGCAAATTAATCGGTGAGGCAAAGGCAGCGATCGCGGCTTCACTTGAAAAAGCAACCGAAAAGTTAGAGGCAGAGCGTGATTCGAAAGTTCTTCTCGAAGAGGTTGTAGATATAACTCTTCCGGTAAATCGCGCACATCGCGGAGGACTTCACCCAATTACGATCATTAAAAACGAGATCAGCGATTTCTTTATCGAACAGGGTTATTCCGTTGAAGAAGGGCCCGAACTTGAATCTGGATGGTTAAACTTTGATGCTTTAAATATTCCAGCAGATCATCCTGCGCGCACCATGCAAGATACTTTCTACATTGAACCAGTTGACTCTGGAATGGTCCTTCGCACCCAGACCTCACCAGTGCAGATTCGTTCCATGCTTGAACATCAACCTCCGATCTACATGATCTGCCCTGGTCGCACTTTCCGCGCCGACGAACTAGATGCCACACACAGTCCGGTATTCCACCAAGTCGAAGGTTTGGTAGTTGATAAGGGCATCACCATGGCTCACCTAAAGGGAACGCTCGATAATTTTGCCCAAGCGATGTTTGGACCCGATGTTACAACTCGCTTACGTCCATCCTTCTTCCCATTTACTGAGCCAAGTGCAGAAGTAGATATCTTCTTCAACGGTCGCTGGATCGAATGGGGCGGTTGCGGCATGGTAAATCCAAAAGTTCTCGCGACTTGTGGCATCGATACAGATGTATACAGCGGTTTTGCATTCGGCATGGGGCTTGAACGCACACTTATGGTTCGTCACAACGTCACCGATATGCACGACATAGTCGAAGGCGATCTTCGCTTTACGCGTCAGTTCGGAGTAGGACTCTAATATGCGCGCACCTCTATCTTGGATCCGTGAATTTGTAGATATTCCGGCAAAGATTTCTGCCGAAGAAATCTCTAATGGCCTGATCCGCGTTGGCTTTGAAGTCGAAGAGATCATTGAAGCGGGCGCTGATTTAACGGGTCCACTGACCTTTGCCAAAGTTTTAACTATTGAAGAGATAACCGAGTTTAAGAAGCCAATTCGTTATGTTGGAATCGATTGCGGAGAGAAGGAAACTCGCTATGTAATCTGCGGCGCCACTAACTTCGCGGTTGGCGACATAGTCGTTGCCGCTCTCCCTGGCGCAGTCTTGCCGGGAGATTTCAAAATCGGAGCGCGCGAGACTTACGGAAAAACTTCTAATGGCATGATCTGTTCTTCACGCGAGCTCGGTTTAGGTGATGATCACTCAGGAATCATGGTCTTTGCCGAAGGCGGAGTTGAGATCGGCGCAGATGCAATCGCAGTTCTCGAAATTAACGACACAATTTTTGATGTTGCCGTTAATCCGGATCGTGGTTACGCGCTAAGTATTCGCGGTATAGCTCGCGAGGTAGCTGGCTCACTTGGACTTAACTTTAAGGATCCAGTTGAGCCACTTCGTGCTTTGAAGTTTGAAGAGACTGGCAAAGGCGTTGCTGCAAAGATTGAAGATCCTGCAACAGCATCGGTCTTCTACCTCCGCACGCTTTCAAATTTCGATCCATCTGCAACCACTCCGATTTGGATGCGACGTCGCATCGAGAAGATGGGAATGCGTTCAATCTCGCTAGTTGTGGATGTAACTAACTATGTAATGCTTGAACTCGGTCAGCCGCTACATGCATTTGATAAGGCGAAGATCTCTGGTGGCCTAACCATCAAGCGCGCTGGTAAGGCACAACCATTTACAACTCTTGATGGTCAAGTTCGTCACCTCGATCCTGAAGATTTGATGGTCTGTGACGATAAGCAACCGTTGGCACTTGCAGGCACGATGGGCGGACAGTCTTCTGAGATATCCGAGAACACAACTGAAATTGCACTTGAAGCAGTTCGCTTCGATCCGGTGTTAATTGCTAAGAACTCTCGTCGCCATAAACTTTCCTCTGAAGCATCGCGTCGACTTGAGCGCAGCGTGGATCCATCGCTTGCTGAGTTCGCGTCAGCGCGCTTTGTTCAGCTCTTAACTGCGCATAGTTCTGCCAAACATGTCGCAACGGTTGTTGCTGGCGAACCAAAGTATGCGCCTGTTGTGAAACTCGATCCGACCTATATTTCAAAGATTCTGGGGCTTGAAATTGCACCTGCTGAAATCGCGCGCGTTCTGCGAGTAATTGGCTGCGATGTAGATGAAAAGTCATTCGCCGTTGATCCTCCATCTTGGCGCGCAGACTTGTTAACACCTTCAGATTTGGCTGAAGAAGTAGCCCGCATGATTGGTTACGACAAGATTCCATCAATCCTTCCACCACGTCCAAATCACGCCAGCCTTACGCCAACGCAGAAACGGCGCCGAGCTATCTCTGCAATGCTCGCTGCACGCGGTTTGGCAGAAGTTCAAACATTCCCATTTACCAATCAAGAGACCATCGATCAGATGGGATTCGTTGGAGAACGCGCTTCCACGTATCGCATCGCAAATCCAATGTCTGAAGAGTTCCCGCTCATGCGTGTTCACTTAGTACCAGGCCTTGTCGAAGTAGCGGCGCGAAACATCAGCCGAGGTGCAAAAGATTTTGCGATCTTTGAAATGGGTTCGATCTTCCGCAGCGCGCAGAGGCTGGTTCCAGCTGTTTCTCCGGTTATCGGAAGCCGTCCTGATGCCAAAACAATCGAATCGATCTATGCCAGCGTGCCACCACAGGCGTTTCATGTGGCAGGTTTATTGGTCGGTAAAGTTGAGAGCGAAGATTGGCAAGGCAAAGCTCGCCCATATAACTGGCAGGATGCAATCGCTTATGCCCAAGATATCTTGCAACTTTGCAACCTTGAATGGACGATTAAACGTTCCGATTTTGCGCCGTGGCATCCTGGCCGCTGCGCCGAATTAATCGTTGATGGCAAGGCAGTTGCACATGCCGGTGAGATTCACCCACGTATTATTGCCAAGTACGGTTTGCCAGAACGAAGCGTTGCCTTTGCAGTTGGACTAAGTGCTTTGCCAGATTCTCAAATCGTTCGACCAACCAGAGTTGGCACTATGCCCGCGGCCGTTCAAGATGTCGCACTAATCGTCGATCAATCTGTCACAGCACTCGAAGTAGAAAGCGCTCTGCGCAGCGGTGCAGGGGATTTACTCGAGTCCATTGCACTCTTTGATCGCTACGACAAGATTGGTGACGGCAAAATCTCGCTGGCCTTCACGCTAACTTTCCGCGCACCTGATCGCACTCTTACAGGGGCTGAGGTTTCAGAAATGCGCGAAGCGGCGGTAGTTGCCGCCGAAAAGGCCACTGGCGCCGTTCTTCGTACAGCATAATCCGGGTTTTGATCTTGCATAAATATGCGCTAAATTGCATATTTATGCTATTCTCATTCTATGAAAATCGGAGTTATTGGAGCTAGCGGCTACGCCGGGGGAGAACTCCTGCGCTTGCTGGCTGGGCACCCTGAGTTTGAGGTTTCCTGCGTTACGGCTCATAGCAACGCTGGCGAAGAAATCACTTCGGTCCATCCGCAGTTAACTTCTTACGCCGGTCAAAGTTTTTCATCCTTCAAGGCGAGCGATTTTGAACGCTGCGAGCTTATTTTCCTAGCGCTCCCACATGGCGAAAGCGCAGCAGTTATCGCATCACTTAGTCCAAAGGCGAAGATTGTTGATCTTGGAGCTGACTATCGTTTAGAAGACGGTGCTAAGTGGGAAAAGTATTACGGTGGAACTCACGCTGGTACATGGACCTATGGCGCTCCAGAGCTTCCAGGAGCGCGTGCAAATATCGCAAAATCTTCTAAGGTCGCTAATCCTGGTTGTTACGCCACAGCGATTGCTTTAGGTACCGCACCTGCAGCAAAGATTGCAGATCTGAGCGATGTCGTAGTTGTTGCAGCATCCGGAACAACAGGTGCAGGGCGTAGCGCAAAGATTAATTTAATTGCTAGCGAAGTTATGGGAAGCCTCACTTCCTATAAATTTGGGGGAGTTCACCAGCACACTCCGGAAATCGAAGAAGCGCTCACACGTGCAACGGGGACTGCAGCAAAGATCTCGTTTACGCCGATTCTCGCGCCAATGCCACGTGGAATTCTCGCAACGATCACCATGAAACTTAACTCTGCAATCACGAATGAGGCAGCCCATAAGATTTATAACGATGCTTATAACGGCGAAGAATTCGTGAAGGTTTTGCCGCTTGGGCAAATGCCACAAACTTCTTCAGTTTTAGGAAGCAACTATGTTGCGATACAAGTTGCAGTCGATGAGCACACCAATCGTTTGGTTGTAAGCGTGGCAATCGATAACTTGGTTAAGGGTGCGGCTGGACAAGCGATACAGAACGCCAACATCATCTGCGGACTTCCTGAAAACCTTGGACTTACTGGCATGGGTCTTGGGGTATGAAACTGCCTAGCGGCTTTACCGCTGCTTCTTGCGCGGCAGGACTTAAGAGTTCGGGTGCTTTGGATTTGACGTTGATTTTAAATAACGGCCCAAAATTTGATGCGGCGGCGGTTTACACATCAAATCAAGTTGTGGCAGCTCCAGTTATTTGGAGCAAGCAAGTCACCAAAGAGAAGATAGTTCGCGCGGCAATTCTTAACTCAGGTGGTGCTAACGCGTGCACAGGGCCACAAGGCTTTGCTGACACACATAGAACAGCAGAACACGTTGGCGAAGTACTCGGTATTTCATCTGGCGAAGTAGTTGTCTGCTCGACTGGCTTGATTGGCGAGCTACTGCCGATGGAGAAGATTATTTCTGGCATAGATCAGATTTCCATAGCGCTCTCAACCGATTCGTTGCAAGATGTAGCTAGTGCAATTATGACAACCGATAGCGTTTCCAAGATTGCCAACTTTAAGAACGACCACTTCGAAATATCCGGAGTCGCCAAGGGAGCCGGAATGCTGGCGCCCGCTCTGGCGACCATGCTTTCGGTTGTGATGACAGATGCTCTTTTGCCAGATAACGCGCAAGAGATATTCCAGAGAGTCTGCGATCGCACCTACAATCGAATCGATTCTGATGGTTGCACATCAACTAACGACACTGTGTTGCTGATGGGTTCTGGCGCAAGTGGATTTGCGCCAAGCGAGCCTGAACTAGAGAGCGCGCTAATGGAGATCTGTGGTTCTTTGTCTCAACAACTAATCGCAGATGCCGAAGGGTCTACCAAGACCGTGGCGATCGAGATCAAGAACGCGGCTTCTGAAAGTGATGCTGTAGAAGTTGCTCGAGCCTGTGCCCGAAATAATTTGTTGAAATGTGCGATCTTCGGTGGAGATCCAAACTGGGGTCGAGTCCTGGCCGCTGTCGGAACTGCCCGAGCTCACTTAAATCCGCTGGATATAGATGTCACTCTTAACGGGGTGCAAGTCGCAAGATCTAGCGCACCGTTCGAGGATCGCAACAAAGTTTCATTCGAAAATCGTTTAGTTACGATTGAAGTGGATCTCAAGGTTGGTTCAAGTAACGCAACTGTTTTCACCAATGATCTTTCACATGACTATGTTCATGAGAACTCGGCCTACGCAACATGATCGTCGTTAAATTCGGTGGCCATGCCATGAAGGATGAGAATGGTGGTTTCGCAAAGGCAATAGCGTCAGCGCAAGAGAGCGGTGTGAAGCTAGTTGTGGTCCACGGTGGTGGCCCACAGATCGATGCGGCGCTCAAGGAAGAAGAGATAGCTTCGGAATTTATTGGCGGCTTCCGCGTGACCACCCCTGAAATCTTCGAAGTTGTAGAAAGAGTTTTGGTAAACGAAGTTGGTCCAGAAGTTGTCAATTCACTTCGCCGAGCCGGAGTTAACGCAGTCGCGCTCTCTGGCCGCACCAGTGAATGCTTGATCGCCGAACCGCTTCGCAAATTAGTTGACGGCTCACCAGTTGATTTGGGTTTGGTTGGAGTAATCACTGCAGTGAATCCACAGGCGATCAACAGCGCTCTAAAGGGCGGGCAAGTTCCAGTGATCTCACCGATCGCCACCGATGAAAACTTCAAAGGGGGACTTAACGTCAATGCCGATCTCGCAGCCGCTGCGATCGCAGGCGCGCTCAGTGCTGAAAGTTTGATCATCATGACCGATGTTGCCGGCATCTATCGCGCATGGCCTGATACTTCGTCTCTGATTTCAGCTATCTCTTATGCTGAACTAGATGCAATTAAATCAACATTTGCCGAAGGCATGGCACCAAAAGTTAAGGCATGCCTTGATGCGATAGATGGCGGAGCAAGTGCAGTAAGGATTATCGATGGAACGGATCCATCGGCCTTCGCTATGGCGTTAGGTAACTCTGGCGGAACGTTGGTGACTAAATGAGCCCAGTTAAGAAATCCACAGTGACTACTTGGAACGATGTAATGCAGTTGAATTACGGCGTTCCAGAAATCAATTTAGTCTCAGGAAAAGGCCTAGTAGTAACTGATTCAGAGAAGAAGAAGTATCTGGATTTCCTCGGTGGCATCGCCACAAATATTCTCGGTCACGCCCATCCTGCAATAGTTAAAGCGGTTTCAACACAAGTTGCAAAGCTTGGCCATGTAAGCAATTTCTATAGCCATCCATCAGGCCTAGCGCTTGCCAAGAAGTTGCAGGAGATGACCGGAGACAACACAGCAAGAGTCTTCTTCTGTAATTCAGGAGCAGAGGCTAATGAAGCTGCACTCAAACTTTCGCGGAAAACTGGAAAGACGCGAATTGTTGCAACAACTGGGGCATTCCACGGTCGCACCATGGGTGCGCTTTCATTAACTGGCCAAGAGAGCAAGCGCGCACCGTTTCGACCTTTGCTCAAAGATATTAAGCACGTGCCATTCGGTGATATTCCAGCGATGTACAAAGCGGTCTCCAAGAAAACGGCGATGGTCATTGTTGAGCCAATTCTCGGTGAGGCAGGGGTTGTAACTCCACCAGACGGATATTTAAAGCAGTTGCGGTCACTTTGTGATCAGCACGGCGTACTTCTAGTTTTCGATTGCGTACAGACCGGCATGGGGCGAACTGGTAATTGGTTTGGATATGAGCACGAGAACGTTCGCCCTGATGTAATCACTCTCGCAAAAGGTATTGGTGGCGGTCTTCCGCTCGGTGCGATGATCACTCTCGGCAGCAAGACTCCACAATTTGCTCCAGGTGAACATGGAACAACTTTCGGTGGAAATCCAATTGCAGCAGCGGCCGGGCTAGCTGCTATCTCTGTAATCGAGAAGAACCGATTAATGGCGCAAGCCAAGAGTTTTGAGAAACGCTTGAAAATAAAGATCTCAGCGATACGTGGCGTGCGCGAAGTTCGCGGTAGAGGTTTACTTATTGGAATCGCTCTAGATGGGGAGTATGCAAAAGAGTTAGCCGCTCAGTTAGCAAAAAACGGGTTCTTGGTAAATGCTCCAAATCTAGAAACTATACGAATTGCTCCGGCGTTAATTGTCACCAAGGCTCAGATCGATAAATTTATTGTGGCTTTCGCAAAGGCGATGAAAGAGGTAACTAATGGCTAAGGTGTTGAATTCAAGCTCGGTTTCTGCGCGCCGCGCGAAGGCGATTGCATTAATCAAGGCAGGTGTTGTTCATTCGCAATCTGATTTGGTTAAGTTACTGAAGAAGGCCGGGTTCGATGTCACGCAGGCAACTGCAAGTCGCGATCTAGAAGAGCTAGGCGCCGTTCGTTCGCGTAGCGAGTCTGGCGAATTGATCTATCAACTTGGAACAACCGCTGATGGCTCGATCGCGCGATCTATGCCACTTCCTTCGGACCTGATTCTCTCGGTCGAATCATCTGGCAACCTTGCCGTAGTTCGCACACCACCTGGTGGAGCCCAATTTTTAGCAAGTTCACTGGATAACTCAGGCCTTGAAAACATCATCGGCACTATCGCCGGTGACGACACGGTTTTAGTTGTATCGAAGAAGGCCACCGGTGGAGCCGATCTTGCGAAAGAATTGCTCAGCTTCGGCGCAGGCGCAAAACGCGGATCTGCAAAACGAAAGGCGAAGAAATAATGGCTCTCTGGGGTGGACGCTTCTCTGACGCACCAGCTGATGCGGTCTTTGCGCTTTCACGTAGCGTTGACTTCGATTGGCGGCTAGCGCCTTACGATCTGCGTTCATCGCTAGCGCATCTGCGAGTGCTTAAATCTTCAGGGCTTCTGAAAGAGGATGTTGCGAGCCAGATTGAAAGCGCTATTCGTGAATTAATCGATGAAGTTGCTATCGGTAAATTCGTTGCCATCGAAGACGATGAAGATGTTCATAGCGCGCTAGAACGTGGCTTAACCGAGAAGATCGGTGATGTCGGGGGAGCGCTGCGCGCAGGTAGATCACGCAATGATCAAGTAGCGACAGATCTAAAACTTTTCGCAATCGATCATATGATGGAAATTTCTCAGATGATCTTGGAACTTCAAAAGTCGCTTGCAGCAAAGGCCGCAGAGTATGGCGATGCGCCTGCGCCTGGGTTTACTCACATGCAGCACGCGCAACCAATTCTCTTTGGTCATGAGTTAGCAAAACATATCCACGCTTTTGCTCGCGACCTCGATCGAATTCAAGATTGGTTAAAGCGCACATCGGTAAGCCCACTTGGTTCGGGAGCTTTCGCTGGATCAGGGCTTGGCTTAAAGCCAGAAGTAACGGCGAAGGATCTAGGTTTTGCTTCATCTTCTGCTAATAGCATCGATGGCGTATCCGATCGCGATTTTGTTGCAGAAGCGCTCTTTATTATTTCAATGGTTGGAGTTCATTTATCTCGTATCGGAGAAGAGTGGTGCATCTGGGCAACATCTGAATTTGGATGGGCGAAGGTCGCCGATGCTTACTCAACTGGTTCATCGATCATGCCGCAGAAGAAGAATCCCGATATGGCAGAACTGGCACGAGGTAAATCCGGTCGCTTAATTGGAAACTTAACCGGAGTCCTGGCGATGCTTAAGGGACTTCCATTTGCTTACAACCGCGATCTTCAAGAAGATAAAGAACCACTATTTGATTCGATCGATACTTTGATCCTCGTTCTTCCTGCAGTTACCGGCATGGTTGCGACAACAACATTTGATCGAGCAAAGATGTTGGCTGCTGCACCACAAGGTTTCTCGCTTGCAACTGAGATTGCTGATTTCTTAGTACGCGCAAATGTTCCATTCGCATCAGCCCATGAAGCAGCGGGCAAATGCGTTGCACTTTGTGAGGCGAAGAAAGTTGAACTCCACGAGTTAAGCGATCAGGATTTTGTGGGGGTCCATCCGCAACTAACTCCTGAGATCCGCAAGGTTCTTACCGTCGAAGGCGCGATCGCATCGCGCACAACTGTCGGCGCAACGGGCGGCACTGCTTTGGCGGCGCAATTAGCATCAGCGAATTCCGACATAAAGGCTGCAGAAAAGAAATTATCCGACCAAATGAGTTCATTCTCAGCGATGATGGGGGAGTGAACCCGAAAATGGCAACTCAATCAAAGGCGCTAATCGACGATCTAAAGTGGCGCGGTCTCTTCTCGCAATCAACTGATGAAGCAGCCCTTATCCAAGCGCTATCAAAGCCGACCACTCTCTACATCGGTTTCGATCCCACCGCACCAAGTTTGCACGTCGGAAACCTCGTTGTTCTGCTGGCCCTGCGCCGCTTTCAACTAGCGGGCCATATTCCAATCGCCCTTGTCGGGGGAGCGACCGGTTTAATCGGTGATCCCAGCGGAAAGAACGAAGAACGCAGTCTCAACACAACTGATGTGGTTGCAGCTTGGGTAGAACGTATTCGAGTACAGGTCTCAAAGTACTTAGATTTCAACGCCAAAGATAACGCCGCAATTGTCGCCAATAACCTTGATTGGACATCACCACTTTCTGCTATCGAATTCCTGCGCGATGTAGGTAAGCACTTCAGCGTCAACCAAATGCTTGCTAAGGATTCAGTTTCATCACGCCTTGAGGCAGGTGGTATTTCATACACTGAATTTTCCTATCAAGTACTTCAATCATTTGATTTCCTTGAACTTTTCCGCCGCCACAACTGCACGCTCCAATTAGGTGGCTCTGATCAATGGGGAAATATCACTGCAGGTCTAGATCTAATTCGCCGCGTTGAATCTGGTAGCGCACATGCTTTAACAATCCCGCTGCTTGCTAAGGCTGATGGTTCTAAGTTTGGAAAAACTGCAGGGGGTGCAATCTGGCTAGATCCAGAGATGACTTCTCCTTATGCGTTCTTCCAATACTGGTTGAACACTGACGATAAAGATGTCATCAACTTCTTAAAGGTTTTCTCTTTCAAATCTCGCGAAGAGATAGAAGCGCTTGAAAAATCACACTCTGAAAACCCTGGCGCACGTGAGGCGCATCGCGCACTTGCTCGCGAACTAACTTCACTTGTTCATAGCGCCGAAATTTGCGATCGCGTAGAAGCAGCAGCGCGTGCGCTCTTCGGACAAGGTGAACTTTCAGAGCTAGATGAGGCAACTTTGACGGCTGCACTTGCAGAACTTCCGCGCACAACAGTTAAGAGCAGCGAACCGATTCCAACATGGGTAGATCTCCTTGTGGCAACTGGTGTCGTCGATTCAAAATCAGCGGCCCGCCGCATCGTCAAAGAGGGCGGGGCATATTTGAATAACGCCAAGATCTCTGGCGAAGACTTTGCCCCCTCAAAAAGCGACTTTTTATGCGGTAAATATGCAGTTTTACGTAAAGGAAAGCGCGATCTTGCAGCGGTAGAGCTGCTCTAAAAGCCACGCGGGCTACCGTTTTTACACGTTTTTACGCATAAATATGCAGATTTTTGCTATTTAGAGGCTATGACCAATCCCACTGGTAATCGGGCTAGGCCGATTTGACCCTCACGCTGCGCACGCCTATAGTTACGCTCCTTGCTGTGTGAACGGACGATTAGGCCGTACAGCATCTTCCTTATTTAGCGCCATTTAGGCCGGTTTGACCGTGCCTGCGTGGATGGACTAGATTTGGCAGTCTGCCCTGAAAATCGGCCAAAAGCCGAAAAGCAGTGCGCATCCGTACCTTGAGAACTCAACAGCGTGCCATAAGTCAATGCCAGAGAATGGTATTACTAGTCATTTAATTTTGACTGGGCCATTCTCTAAATAAATACTTCAATGAAGTATCTGTAAAACACTGTTTATTCAGTGTTTGCAATACTCGTTGATTTCCTTTGGTAAAGACAAAATAAACGACAGTTTGTTTGTCTCGTAAGCCATGAACAAAACTTTCTATGGAGAGTTTGATCCTGGCTCAGGACGAACGCTGGCGGCGTGCTTAACACATGCAAGTCGAGCGATGAGATCACTTCGGTGAAGGATTAGCGGCGAACGGGTGAGGAACACGTGAAGAATCTGCCTTCAACTCTGGGATAACTCCGGGAAACCGGGGCTAATACCGGATATGAGCCTTGATCGCATGATCGGGGCTGGAAAGTTTTTCGGTTGAAGATGACTTCGCGGCCTATCAGCTTGTTGGTGAGGTAATGGCTCACCAAGGCGACGACGGGTAGCCGGCCTGAGAGGGCGACCGGCCACACTGGGACTGAGACACGGCCCAGACTCCTACGGGAGGCAGCAGTGGGGAATATTGGGCAATGGACGAAAGTCTGACCCAGCGACGCCGCGTGCGGGATGAAGGCCTTCGGGTTGTAAACCGCTTTCAGCAGGGAATAAGCGCAAGTGAAGGTACCTGCAGAAGAAGCACCGGCTAACTATGTGCCAGCAGCCGCGGTAATACATAGGGTGCAAGCGTTGTCCGGAATTATTGGGCGTAAAGAGCTCGTAGGTGGTTTGTTACGTCGGTTGTGAAATTCAGGGGCTCAACCCCTGACTTGCAGCCGATACGGGCAAGCTAGAGTTTGGTAGGGGAGACTGGAATTCCTGGTGTAGCGGTGGAATGCGCAGATATCAGGAGGAACACCGATGGCGAAGGCAGGTCTCTGGGCCAATACTGACACTGAGGAGCGAAAGCGTGGGGAGCGAACAGGATTAGATACCCTGGTAGTCCACGCCGTAAACGGTGGGCGCTAGTTGTGCGAACCTTCCACGGTTTGTGCGACGCAGCTAACGCATTAAGCGCCCCGCCTGGGGAGTACGATCGCAAGATTAAAACTCAAAGGAATTGACGGGGCCCCGCACAAGCAGCGGAGCATGCGGCTTAATTCGACGCAACGCGAAGAACCTTACCAAGGCTTGACATATACAGGAATATGGCAGAGATGTCATAGCCGCAAGGTCTGTATACAGGTGGTGCATGGTTGTCGTCAGCTCGTGTCGTGAGATGTTGGGTTAAGTCCCGCAACGAGCGCAACCCTCGTTCTGTGTTGCCAGCATTTAGTTGGGGACTCACAGGAGACTGCCGGGGTTAACTCGGAGGAAGGTGGGGATGACGTCAAATCATCATGCCCCTTATGTCTTGGGCTGCACGCATGCTACAATGGCTGGTACAAACGGCTGCGATACCGCAAGGTGGAGCGAATCCGATAAAGCCAGTCTCAGTTCGGATTGGGGTCTGCAACTCGACCCCATGAAGTCGGAGTTGCTAGTAATCGTAGATCAGCAACGCTACGGTGAATACGTTCCCGGGGCTTGTACACACCGCCCGTCACATCACGAAAGTCGGTAACACCCAAAGTCAGTGGCCCAACCGCAAGGAGGGAGCTGCCAAAGGTGGGATCGGTGATTGGGATGAAGTCGTAACAAGGTAGCCGTACCGGAAGGTGCGGCTGGATCACCTCCTTTCTAAGGAGCATCTGAACTCAAAAATATTGAGAAATCAGGCTCATATGTGGAGCATTGACTTAGGTTTATCTAAGAATTCATACCAGTACAACCGGATTTGTTGTAAAACAAAAATGGAGTGGAAAATCCCTGAATATCGAATTTCAACTAGGCACGTTGTTGGGTCCTGAGGGGACGGCTAGCGCCAAACCTCTGGACTTAATAAGAAGAGATACTGGAACCAAATGTAAAAGTTTGGATTTTCAAGTCTCAACTCTTATTGAGTACCGCCCGTATTTTGAGAACTACACAGTGGACGCGAGCATCTTTGTGGAAAAATTATTAAGCGCACATGGTGGATGCCTTGGCATCAGAAGCCGATGAAGGACGTAGTAGGCTGCGATAAGCCTCGGGGAGCTGTCAAACGAGCTTTGATCCGAGGATTTCCGAATGGGGAAACCCAGCCAGAGTAATGTCTGGTTATTTCTGCCTGAATATATAGGGCAGATAAAGGGAACGTGGGGAAGTGAAACATCTCAGTACCCACAGGAAGAGAAAACAACCGTGATTCCGTTAGTAGTGGCGAGCGAAAACGGAAGAGGCTAAACCGATACTGTGCCAAGCCGGCAGGCGTTGCAGTATCGGGGTCGTGGGACCAGTTAGGTTGGACTGCCGTTCAACCAAAGAGTCAGAAACTAGTTAAGTAGATGAATGGCGTGGGAAAGCCAGTCATAGAGGGTGAGAACCCCGTAGTCGAAACTTAATTAACTCTTTATTGTCATCCCAAGTAATACCGAACTCGAGGAATTCGGTATGAATCTGGCGGGACCACCCGCTAAGCCTAAATACTCTCTGATGACCGATAGCGGACTAGTACCGTGAGGGAAAGGTGAAAAGAACCCCGTAAGGGGAGTGAAATAGAATCTGAAACCGTGTGCGTACAAGCCGTTGGAGCGACGTAAGTTGTGACAGCGTGCCTTTTGAAGAATGAGTCTACGAGTTAGTGTCGTGTTGCAAGGTTAACCCGTCGAGGGGAAGCCGTAGCGAAAGCGAGTCTGAATAGGGCGACTAAGTAGCACGATCTAGACCCGAAGCGAGGTGATCTACGCATGGCCAGGTTGAAGCGCGGGTAAGACCGCGTGGAGGACCGAACCCACTAATGTTGAAAAATTAGGGGATGAGCTGTGTGTAGGGGTGAAAGGCCAATCAAACTTCGTGATAGCTGGTTCTCTCCGAAATGCATTTAGGTGCAGCGTTGCGTGTTTCTTACCGGAGGTAGAGCTACTGGATGGTCGAGGGGTCCTACAAGATTACCAACATCAGCCAAACTCCGAATGCCGGTAAGTGAGAGCGCAGCAGTGAGACTGTGGGGGATAAGCTTCATGGTCGAGAGGGAAACAACCCAGAATAGCAACTAAGGTCCCAAAGCCTGTGCTAAGTGGAAAAGGATGTGAAGTCGCATAGACAACCAGGAGGTTGGCTTAGAAGCAGCCACCCTTAAAAGAGTGCGTAATAGCTCACTGGTCAAGTGATTTCGCGCCGACAATGTAACGGGGCTCAAGCACAGCACCGAAGTTCTATCATTCAAGCATTATCCCGGTCGTAAGATCCAGGAGCTTGGATGGGTAGGAGAGCGTTGTGTGACTGGTGAAGCGGCAGAGGAATCTAGCCGTGGAAGTCACACAAGTGAGAATGTAGACATGAGTAGCGAGAGAGGGGTGAGAAACCCCTCCGCCGAAAGACCAAGGGTTCCTGGGCCAGGCTAATCCGCCCAGGGTAAGTCGGGACCTAAGGCGAGGCCGTCAGGCGTAGTCGATGGACAACTGGTTGATATTCCAGTACCCGCTTAAAATCGCCCATAGCGAATGTACTAATGCTAAGACCCATAATCAGGCTGGCTTCGGTCAGACCTGAGGTTGCGTCGAACCGGTGTACTAGTAGCTAAGCAATGGTGTGACGCAGGAAGGTAGTTCATCCCGGGCGATGGTTGTCCCGGGGTAAGGTCGTAGGGCGTTACGTAGGCAAATCCGCGTAACACATGCCTGAGAACTGATGCCGAGCCGTAAGGCGAAGTGAATGATCCTATGCTGCCAAGAAAAGCATCTAGCAAGATTTTAAGTAGCCCGTACCCGAAACCGACACAGGTGGTCAGGTAGAGAATACCAAGGCGATCGAGATAATTATGGATAAGGAACTCGGCAAAATGCCCCCGTAACTTCGGGAGAAGGGGGGCCCTTTGACGTGTAGGAGTTTTCCTCCGAAGCGTTGGAAGGCCGCAGAGACCAGGCTCAAGCGACTGTTTACCAAAAACACAGGTCCGTGCGAAGTAGCAATACGATGTATACGGACTGACGCCTGCCCGGTGCTGGAAGGTTAAGGGGACTGGTTAGCCGCAAGGCGAAGCTGAGAACTTAAGCCCCAGTAAACGGCGGTGGTAACTATAACCATCCTAAGGTAGCGAAATTCCTTGTCGGGTAAGTTCCGACCTGCACGAATGGCGTAACGACTTGAGCGCTGTCTCATCCGTAAACTCGGCGAAATTGCATTACGAGTAAAGATGCTCGTTACGCGCAGAAAGACGGAAAGACCCCGGGACCTTTACTATATCTTGATATTGGTGTTCGGAACGGTTTGTGTAGCATAGGTGGGAGACTTTGAAGCGGGCACGCCAGTGTTTGTGGAGTCATCGTTGAAATACCACTCTGATCGTTTTGAACTTCTAACCTCGGTCCGTAATCCGGATCAGGGACAGTGTCTGGTGGGTAGTTTGACTGGGGCGGTCGCCTCCTAAAAAGTAACGGAGGCGCTCAAAGGTTCCCTCAACCTGGTTGGCAATCAGGTGTCGAGTGTAAGTGCACAAGGGAGCTTAACTGTGAGACAGACATGTCGAGCAGGTGCGAAAGCAGGAACTAGTGATCCGGCGGTGGCTTGTGGAAGCGCCGTCGCTCAACGGATAAAAGGTACCCCGGGGATAACAGGCTGATCTTGCCCAAGAGTCCATATCGACGGCAAGGTTTGGCACCTCGATGTCGGCTCGTCTCATCCTGGGGCTGGAGTAGGTCCCAAGGGTTGGGCTGTTCGCCCATTAAAGAGGCACGCGAGCTGGGTTCAGAACGTCGTGAGACAGTTCGGTCCCTATCTTCTGTGCGCGTAAGAAACTTGAGAAGGGCTAACCCTAGTACGAGAGGACCGGGTTGGACGAACCTCTGGTGTGTCGGTTGTTCCGCCAGGAGCACCGCCGATTAGCTACGTTCGGAAGGGATAACCGCTGAAAGCATCTAAGCGGGAAGCTCGCTTCAAGATTAGGTTTCTCATTGGTTTACCAAGTAAGGCCCCCAGCTAGACTACTGGGTTGATAGGGTGGAAGTGGAAGAGCCGTAAGGCTTGGAGCTGACCACTACTAATAGGCCGAGGATTTAACTACAAAGTTGCTACGCGTCCACTGTGTGGTTCTCGAGATACGGTCGAGAACCACGAAATAGAGAGAGTTCTGACATCTATAAACGATGGCTTCAGAATTCGATCTAATTCAAAGGTTTTGTCGAAATCTCAATAGCGTTTCGGCGACCATAGCGAGAGGGAAACACCCGGTCCCATTCCGAACCCGGAAGTTAAGCCTCTCAGCGTCGATGGTACTGCAAGGGTGACCTTGTGGGAGAGTAGAACGTCGCCGGACTTCTTTTATAAAAAGGGGCACTTTCACGAGTGCCCCTTTTTTATTTCCCTAAAAAATATGACTGTAGAATTATCTAAAATCTAAATAGAGGAGAACGAAATGGATGAGAGAAAACCACGCGCCAATTCTGGCCGTCCATCCAGCCGTCCCTCTTCTTCCGGTCGTCCTTCTTCAACTGGACGCCCATCGAGCCGACCAAGTTCAGATCGTCCAAGCTCAGGTCGCCCATCATCTTCTTCATCATCAAGACCAACTGGTCCAAATCGCGAACGTCGCCGTGAAGATCTTCCGGCACGCGGTGGTTCATCTGATCGCGCAGGGGCAATTCGTCAGGTATCGCAGGGGCGTGAAGCCATTGATCCACGCGGGTTTCGTCCCAAGCCGTTAGAACGCGATCAATCAAGACTTCGTCCCAGAATTTTCGAACCAGATATTCCTGAAGAGATTACTGGTGAAGAGCTAGAGAAAAGTGTTCGTGCAGAGTTGTTAAGTTTGTCTGCAGAGAATGCGAAAGTTGTCGCGCGCCATTTAGTTTCTATAAATATCCATATGGATTCAGATCCAGAACTTGCACATAAACACGGCATCGCAGCTGCTCATCATGCAGGTCGTTTAGCTGTTGTTCGCGAAAGCGCTGGTTATGCAGCATATCGCGCGGGTTATTACGAGATTGCTCTAAAAGAACTTCGCGCAGCTCATCGAATTTCTGGCGATGTTTCAATGTGGCCGGTAATGGCAGATTGCGAAAGAGGTCTCGGCAGGCCGCTAAAAGCCCTGAATTTGGCTGGTTCTGACGAGGTAAAGCGACTTGCCAAGCCTGAAGAAATTGAAATGCGAATTGTTGCATCAGGTGCACGTCGTGATCTTGGCGAACTAGATGCAGCAGTTATCACACTGACATGTAAAGAGTTGAAGACCGAGAACGAAGAGTGGGCAGTTCGCCTTCGCTATGCATATGCCGATGCCCTTGAGGTTGCCGGTCGCAAAGCAGAAGCTCGCGAGTGGTTTAAGAAGTGCGCAGATATTGATCATGATGAGTTCACTGACGCGGCAGAGCGCGCCCAGTAATTCGCTTATCCACACCTAACCTCAAGTAACTCCTTTCCTGTCACAGCCTTAGTTCAATATCTCCTCCTTACGCAATCGCGTACTTTTTAGGCTAGGGAGCAAGAGATGGTTAAGAAAGTTGTTGAAGAAGAAGTAATCGATCATTCGCTAAATGATTTATTGTTACGTGGAAGAGTCTCTGCAGAAGCGACAACGAAGGAACTACCCAGCGGAGATAAAGTTGTCGAGTTTCGTTTGATTGTTACTCGCGCAGAACGCGAAGGCGTTGACACCCTGGATATCGCAGCCTGGAGCGCTAAATCTAGAAAAACCGCTCTTACGTTAAAGCCCGATCAGTGGGTAGAGATTTCTGGCAGCATCCATCGCCGCTTCTGGCAGTCCCCAGGTGGACTGGCTTCACGATGGCAGGTCGAAGCGATCGAGATCTCTCGTCTTTAGGGCGTAAAAGGCCTACTTCTGGCTTATTGGATAGGCTAAGGACATGGCTAAATCCTCGAACGATCTCTTTGCAACTCTTCGTACATACGTCTCCAAGGTAACTGAAGGAGAGAAATCTCCGGCAGAAGTTGCTGCCGCTCTAAATGGTTGGGCGCGCGAGAGCGCAGATGCCCTTAAGTCAAAGATCCATGAAGAAGTCGAAGCTAGCGTTGCCAAGATGGGATTTGTAAAGCGGGAAGAGTTCGATCGCTTAGCGGCTCAGGTTGCTGCAATGAATGGTGGAACTCCGGCTAAGAAGGCTTCTGCAAAGAAGGCTGCGCCCAAGAAGTCGGCGACGAAGAAATCTGCTGTTAAGAAGAGCGCTGCAAAGAAGAAGGCGGTTAAGAAGTAATGTCAAATGAATTTAATAGTTCAGAAGAGTCCGCTCCTTCACTAGTAGAAGAGGTGAAGATCGAGCTCAGCGAGATCGACAACTCCGACCTAACTGAACACGCTGCTCGTTTTGATGCGCTCCATGGCAAGTTGCAAGAAGCGCTTAACTCAATCGATGGCCTCTAAAGGCTAAATCGAATTAGATTTAGAAAGTAAATGAGATGAAGACTCGCTTAGATGCTGAACTAGTTCGTCGCGAACTAGCGCGCTCACGCGAGCATGCGGCCGATCTAATCGAATCTCGCTCTGTCTTAGTCGGCGGGATCCCAGCAACAAAGCCAGCAACACAAGTAGATGCCGAAACTTCGATAACAATTCAAGGCGACCGAGATGATTTTGTTTCTCGTGGCGGACATAAATTAGCGGGGGCTTTAGAAGTTTTTAAGGACGTTGTTGTTGAAGGAAAGAATTGTCTCGATGCGGGTGCATCCACTGGTGGTTTCACCGATGTACTTCTACGCCAAGGCGCAAAGCTGGTCGTTGCAGTAGATGTTGGCTACGGGCAATTGGCTTGGGAGCTTCGCCAAGATCCACGTGTGAAGATCCTGGATCGCACAAATATTCGCCATTTAACGGGAGATATTGTCGGTGAGGAAATCGATCTAGTTGTTGCAGATCTCTCATTTATCTCACTTTCCTTAGTTCTTCCTGCACTAGCTGCAGTTTCGAAACCGAACGCTGATTTCGTTTTAATGGTTAAGCCACAATTTGAAGTTGGCCGGGAAAAGTTAGGTGCGGGCGGCGTTGTACGCGACCCTGAACTTCGTAAGGCTGCCGTGCTAGATGTCGCTGAGTCCGCTTATGACGTTGGCCTTGGCACGATGGGAATTGCCGCTTCGCCACTTCCAGGCCCTGCCGGAAATGTCGAGTACTTCTTATGGCTAAGACGTGGTGCGCCAGCAATCGATGAAGCATCTGTTTCACAAGCGATAGCGATGGGACCTGCCTAATGTCACGTCACGCAATATTTGTCGTCAACGCATCGCGCGCAGAAGCAGTTGCTGCAACAAAAGAGATCTCACAAATCCTTCTTAAAGATGGCTTCACACTTTCAACTCCATCAGAAATTTCGATCCTTGGAATTTCGCAACATCCAGCTGAAGATCTTCCAAAGGCTGAAGTTGTTCTAGTTCTCGGGGGAGATGGCACGATCCTTCGTGGTTCAGAAATCGCGCGCCGCCAAGATATTCCAATTCTTGGCATCAACCTTGGCCATGTTGGATTTATGGCAGAGGTTGAAAAACCTGCGCTCTCTGAGATTGCGGCAAGCGTTATTGCAAAAGATTATGTAACTGAAAACCGTATGGTTTTAAAGTATTCGGTAGAACGAGCCGGAAAAGTTGTAGATACTGGCTGGGCGCTCAACGAAGTGACCGTAGAACGTAATGGAACAACGATGGTTGAACTCTTTGTGCAGATCGATGGACGCCCGCTCTCTCGCTGGGGCTGCGATGGACTCATCTGCTCAACGCCAACTGGTTCAACTGCGTATGCATTTAGCGCAGGCGGTCCGGTTCTCTGGCCCGAAATTGATGCGCTCGTACTTCTACCGATCTCCGCACATGCCTTATTTTCACGTCCCATGGTCGTCTCACCAAAATCTGAAATCATCGTAGATATCGAATCGAGCGATGCTCTTCTATCATCGGATTCACTACGTAAATTTCCGCTCCAATTGTCGGATCGCATCTTGATTACTCGTGATTCATCGGTAATCAAGCTTTCACATATCAAACCAACGCTTTTCACTGATCGATTGGTGGCTAAATTCAAACTTCCCGTTGAAGGTTGGCGCGGTGAGTGATCGTTCTCATCTAGAGGAAATCTCAATTCGTTCGATCGGCGTTATCGATCAATCATCTCTTGAATTAAGCCCCGGTTTAAATGTATTAACGGGCGAAACTGGTGCGGGAAAGACGATGATTCTGACCGCTCTTCAACTTGTTCTAGGTGGCAAGAGCGATAGCTCTTTAGTGCGCCATGGCAGCGAAAGATTGTTGGCGTCGGCACGTTTCTCGGTCAATAAAGCTATCGCCGAAATCGCAATTGAATCCGGCGCTGATGTTGAAGATGGAACCTTGATTTTAACTCGTACCGTAAATGCAGATGGCAAAAGTAAAGCGGTTGCTGGCGGTGCAAACGTTCCCGCAGCAACTTTGGCGTTACTTGCCGATCATCTAGTTGAGATCCATGGACAGGCCGCTAATCATCAGATCGTTAAGCCAGCAAGACAACGCGAACTCCTTGATCGTTTTATTGGTGGTGATTTATCTAAAGCGTTGCAGCAATATCAAGAAAATTTCAATGGCTTTAACGAATTAAAGGCCCGAATCAAAGCGATGCGCGAGAGCGTTAGTAAGCGTGATTCTCAGATCGCTGAGTTGCAAGAGTTTTCATCTGCCTGGATAAAGTTGAAGGCGGTTCGTGGCGAAGTGGCATCTACCAATGATCAGATCTCTCGACTTTCAAGCGTTGAAGATTTGCGAGTTGCGGCAGATGGTGCAACCCAGGCCATTGCTAATGAAGAGGAGGGCTCTCTTACTTCACTGGGCGCTGCGCGGAGATTCCTTGATTTGGCAAAAGGTAAAGATGGAAAGTTAGATGAGATTGCTGGTCGCATTTCGGAAGGTTTCTTCTTAATTGATGATGCAGCGCGTGATCTTGCTTCGTATCTGACATCTCTTGAAGCAGATCCTGGTCAACTCGATACTTTGCAGTCTCGTAAAGCTGAACTTGCAGCCTTCCTAAAGAAGTGGGGCTCTTCAGCCGAACCCGACGAAGATTTAGTGCAATTAGCCGCTAAGGCAAAGAACGCAAAGATAGAGATAGACGATCTAACGGGTGGCGATGAACGTATCGCGGAGTTAGATAAGGAACTTGGCGATATCAAGAAGAAACTTTTATCGGCGGCAGAGAAGTTGACACAAGTTCGCGCTGCGGGGGCTACCAAACTTTCGCTAGCAGTCTCCGAAGAAATTCATCAACTTTCGATGCCACACACTCAATATTCAGTTTCAGTTAACTCACCAGATTACAAAGGCGCACTCAAGGAATCTGATTTCACGCTACTTGGTTGTGACGAAGTATCGATGCAGATTCAAGGCCATAAAGATGGTCCGCTAATTGCACTGGGCAAGGGCGCAAGCGGTGGCGAAATGTCACGCATTATGTTGGCCCTAGAAGTTGTCCTTGCTGCAACGCATCCAGTTGGCACATATATCTTTGATGAAGTCGATGCAGGCGTTGGCGGTAAAGCGGCGATCGAAGTTGGTCGCAGACTTGCAGCACTTGCAAAGCACACCCAAGTTATCGTGGTTACACATCTGCCTCAGGTTGCAGCATGGGCCGATAGCCACTTCGTTGTTAAGAAGAGTAGCGATGGAACTGTTACAGCCTCAGATGTTCAGGCTTTAGATGCCGCATCCCGCGTTGAAGAGATAGCAAGAATGCTCGCAGGTCTTGAAGAGTCGACAAGTGCACGCGAACACGCCGCCGAGCTTCTGGCGATGCGGGGCCAAGCCCGAAAGTAGTGATAAGTTTGTCTTCCATGGGCCAAGCGCATGTGACTAAACATATTTTCGTAACCGGTGGAGTAGCTTCAAGTCTCGGTAAAGGGCTCACCGCCTCAAGTCTTGGCAGGCTATTAGTTGCCCGCGGTATCCGCGTAACGATGCAGAAGCTCGATCCATACCTAAACGTTGATCCCGGCACAATGAATCCATTCCAGCACGGTGAGGTCTTCGTTACCGATGATGGCGCTGAAACAGATCTCGATATTGGCCACTACGAACGTTTTCTAGATCGCAACTTGCAGGGCTCAGCAAATGTAACAACAGGTCAGATCTACTCACGCGTTATTGCGCGTGAGCGACGTGGTGAATACCTAGGTGAGACGGTTCAAGTAATTCCTCATATCACCAATGAGATTAAAGAACGAATGCACGCCATGTCATCTCCTGATGTAGATGTTGTTATCACTGAAATCGGTGGAACAGTAGGAGATATCGAATCCCAGCCATTCTTAGAAGCAGCACGTCAAATGCGTCAAGAAATTGGCCGCGATAACGTCTTCTACTTACATATCTCACTTGTGCCTTATATCGGTCCATCAGGTGAGTTAAAGACGAAACCAACTCAACACTCAGTTGCTGCACTACGCAGTATCGGTATCGCACCCGATGCAGTGGTGCTGCGCTCCGATCGTGAAATTCCAATCAGCATAAAGAAGAAGATCTCGCTGATGTGTGACGTCGATATAGAAGCGGTCGTCGCGGCTGTAGATGCACCATCTATCTATGACATTCCAAAGGTGCTCTTCTCTGAAGGGTTAGATGCCTATGTGGTTCGTCGATTATCACTAGGGGGGCACGATGTTGTTTGGGGCGAATGGGATGACTTGCTTGAAAAAGTTCATCATCCAAAGCATCAAGTAAAAGTTGCTCTCGTTGGAAAATACATCGATCTGCCTGATGCTTATCTCTCTGTTTCCGAAGCGCTGCGCGCTGGTGGTTTTGCCAATAACGCAAAGATTTCAATAATTTGGATACCTAGCGATGACTGTGAAACACCAGAAGGTGCGAAGAACGCCCTTGGCGAAGTAGACGCGATCTGCGTTCCTGGAGGTTTCGGTGTACGTGGAATCGAAGGCAAGTTAGGCGCGCTTAAATTTGCTCGCGAAAACAAGATTCCAACTCTCGGACTCTGCTTAGGTTTGCAGTGCATGGTCATCGAAGCAGCGCGCAATTTAGCTGGAATTAAAGATGCTAACTCTGCAGAATTTTCTCCTGAATCTGGCACACATGTCATTGCAACTATGGATGAGCAGAAAGAGATAGTTTCTGGTCAAGCAGATATGGGTGGCACGATGCGACTTGGTCTCTACACTGCAACGTTAAAGCCAGGTTCGATCGTGGCTAAAACTTATGGCACAGAAGAGATTTCCGAACGCCATCGCCATCGTTATGAAGTAAATAATCAATATCGAGATCAGATTTCTAGTGCTGGCCTTACTTTCTCAGGAATGTATAAGGAACGCGACCTAGTGGAGTTTGTAGAACTTCCTTCTGAGGTACATCCTTACTACGTGGGAACTCAAGCCCACCCTGAGTTGCGCTCTAGACCTACGCGTCCTCATCCGCTATTTATTGGTCTAATTGCGGCAGCGATTAAATCGAGAGGCTAAAGATGTTAGTTGGCGTTCCTAAAGAGATTAAGGTCCACGAATCTAGGGTCGCTCTAACTCCCGAAGGCGTTTTTGAATTCACTCGCGGTGGCCACGAAGTAGTTGTTGAAAAAGGCGCCGGAGTTGGATCTTCAATTAGCGATGCGGATTTCGTTGCAGCGGGTGCGCGCATCGAGGCAGATGTTGAAAAAATCTGGAGCGAATCAGATTTAATTCTGAAGGTAAAAGAGCCGATAGAGGTTGAATATCCAAGACTTCGTTCAGGTCAGATCCTCTTTACCTACCTTCACTTAGCAGCGAGCAAGCCTTGCACCGACGCGTTGTTGAAGAGTGGCACTACCGCTATCGCTTATGAAACTGTGGAAGTTAATGGAACGTTGCCGTTGCTTGCTCCGATGAGCGAAGTTGCTGGACGTCTATCTGTTCAAGTTGGGGCGTATGCCTTGCAGAAACCGAACGGTGGACGTGGCGTTCTATTAGGCGGTGTTCCCGGAGTTGCCCCCGGAAAAGTTGTGGTTATCGGCGGGGGAGTAGCAGGGTTAAATGCTGCAGTTATTGCGATGGGCATGGGAGCAGATGTAACTGTTCTAGATCGCTCGCTGCCACGGCTTGCCTATGTCGATTCGCTCTATAACGGACGAATTAAGACGCTTGCTTCAACTATGCATGCAATCGATCGTGAGATCAAGAACGCTGATCTAGTTGTTGGAGCAGTGCTAGTGCATGGCGCGAAGGCGCCGAAACTAGTGACTAATGCCCAGGTGGCACAGATGAAACCTGGTTCTGTATTAGTTGATATCGCCATAGATCAAGGTGGTTGCTTCGAAGATTCCAAACCAACGACTCATGCTGAACCAACTTTTAACGTTCACGGGTCAGTCTTTTACTGCGTGGCAAATATGCCAGGTGCTGTTCCAGTTGCTTCAACATATGCGCTAACAAATGCGACGCTGCCTTACGCGCTAGCGATTGCAAATAAGGGTTGGGAGCGAGCAATTGAGGAAGATCCAGCACTCGATCGTGGTCTAAATGTTCATGCCGGAAAGATTCGCTATAACGCAGTAGCCCTGGCTCACGGTTATGAAGTTTGATAACGCGCTCCAATCCTTTCTCGATCACTTAACTATTGAACGTGGTTTATCGAGTAACTCAATCTCGGCATACAGAAGAGATCTCGCTAAATTCTCCGATTTTCTTGACAAAGAAAAGTTGGATTTTGAACGCTTGAGTGAAGATGAAATTATCAGTTTCGAAGTTTGGCTTAAGGGTTTAGGAATGGCAGTTACTAGCATCAATCGCAATATCTCGGCGTTGAAGAGTTTCTACAAATATCTAGCGCAAGAGTTTTCAACGAATAATCCTGTTAGCGCAGTGTTAAGTTCAAAAGTTCCGCGCCGCCTACCTAAGGCGCTGACGATCAAGGAGATAACCTCTCTAATTGATTCGACAAAGCGTGAAGGTGATCCAATTTCGCTTCGTGACCACGCAATTATTGAACTCCTCTATGGCACGGGAGCACGTGTAAGTGAGATCGTCGGAATCGATATCAACGATTTTGCACAGAGTGATGTCGAAGGCAATCCAATAACAACTCTAAAGTTGAGAGGTAAAGGATCAAAAGAGCGGATTGTGCCCCTTGGAAGTTTTGCAAAGAACGCTCTTCATGAGTACTTAGTCCGTATTAGACCGAACCTATTAAGCAAAAGTAAATCAGCCAAGGCTGAGACCGCGCTTTTCTTAAATCAACGGGGGAGCCGCCTATCTCGGCAGAGCGCCTGGCAGATGATCTCGGATGCTGCAGATTCAACTGGGCTCTCCGGAAAAGTTTCACCGCACGTCTTTAGACATTCCTACGCCACACACTTGTTAGATGGTGGCGCTGATATTCGCGTGGTGCAAGAGCTACTGGGACATGCATCTGTAACTACAACGCAGATTTATACCCTGATCACGATAGATAAAGTGCGCGAAGCTTATGCAACCGCGCACCCTCGCGCTAATTAAATTCCGCGGAGTCTACGAGCAAGAATTGATTGATCGCCTTTAGCTTCGAGATCAGCAACGATAACTGCGATTGATTCGCGGACAATGCGACCACGATCTACTGCTAAACCAAGGTCTCCGCGCAGTGTAAGGCGCGCTTGATCGAGATCAAAGAGTTCATCTGGAGAAAGATAAACAGTAATTTTCTCATCATGCTTTTCGCGACCAGATGGTGAACGATCAACTGTTGTAACGCGACGACGTGGCGTTGAACGAACGCCCTTCTTTGTCTTCGGATTTGTTGGGGCAACGCCAATAGCCTTGCTGACTTCTTGGGCTTCTTCAACAACTTGGCGTACTGCGCTAAGTGCTGGAGTATTTGCGCGGAAGAGTTCATCTGCTCCAGGCAAGCTTGCTCTACGGGTCATCGTGCGCCTCCTCGGGCAATTAGTTCACGGGCTAATCTGCGATAAGAAGCAGCGCCCCCTGATGATGATGCATAACTAGTAATTGGTTCACCGGCAACAGTTGTTTCAGAGAAGCGAATTGTCTTAGCGATGATTGTTTCAAAGACATCTTCGGGATACTTCTCTAAAATTGCAGTTAAAACTTCGCGGTTGTGAAGCGTCTTCTTCTCGTACATTGTCGCAAGGATTCCGAGGAGATTTAGATCAGGGTTAAGGAAGCTCTTAACCTTCTCGATGTTTCCCTTGAGTTCAATAAATCCGTGTAGTGCGAAGTATTCGCATTGCAGCGGAACGATAACTTCATCTGATGCAACAAGTGCATTGATCGTTAACTGGCCCATCGTAGGTTGGCAGTCGATCAAGATAACGTCGTAACGATCCTTCAAGCGGCCAAGAGCGCGCTTCAAATACTGTTGCCCGCCAATTTCAGCACCAAGCGTTGTTTCAGCAGTACCCAAATCGCGGTTAGCAGGAAGGAAATCTAGATTTGCAACAGATGATTTAAGAACGATCTCATCGATATTCGCATCCGGTGTCATCAACGCGTAATAAACAGTGTTCTCTAGTGGAAGTGCGTGTGCATTTACTCCAAGACCTAGCGATAAACCACCTTGTGGGTCGAAGTCAACGAGAAGAACTCGCCGACCAAGTTCTGCAATGGCTGCACCGAGATTGATAGTTGTAGTTGTCTTACCTACGCCGCCCTTTTGATTAAAGATCGAGATGATCTTGGCTGGCTGGCCCTCAACTGGTGCTGGTGGAACACGGAAATTCTGGGGTTCGCGCCCGAGAAGTGTGGCGGTAGTTGCCACATCATCATCAAATGTCGATTTAGCGTTCAAGCGAGAAACCTCTTTCTGTTGGCGCGACTCTACGCTCCATGCGCAGATTTGAGCAAGTAAAGAAGTAAGGTTCGCAGGTGGATATCGAGATAAGCCCTGCAGATGTAAAAGCAGCGGATATAAGCGGGGGCTCTGACGTATCGATTGAGAGTTCCCCGTTTAATGTCCACCTAGATAACTTCGATGGCCCCTTCGACCTCTTGCTCCAGCTCATCTCGCGCCACAAGATGGATATCACCGAGGTCTCGCTGAGTATCGTTACCGATGAATTTATCTCCTTTATCCGGGCCCTTGAGGCCTCCGGTGAAGGCTGGCGTTTGGACCAGGCCACAGAGTTCCTGGTAATCGCAGCGACCCTGCTTGATCTAAAGGCGGCTCGCCTCTTGCCTAGCGGTGAGATTGAGGATGAAGAAGACCTTGCCTTGCTCGAGGCCCGCGACATCCTCTTCGCCCGCCTGCTCCAATACCGCGCCTTTAAGGAGATCGCAGCGACCTTCGCCGCGCGCATTGAAGCCGCCGATAAGTCATTTGCCCGCGTTGTAGCCCTGGATCCCGCCCTTTCGGCGCTTCTGCCTGAGGTCTTGATCGGGGTAGGCGCACCGCGCTTTGCCGCGATCGCTGAGCGTGTACTCACGCCTAAAACCCCACCAGTGGTTGCCGTAGAACACCTCCACACCAGCCTGGTGAGCGTGGCTGAGGAGTCCAAGTTGGTTGTTGAGGCCCTTCGCAAGTCCCGCACTCTAAGTTTCCGAAACCTCTGCTCAGATGCTGACTCGACCCTAGTCATCGTCGCCAGGTTCCTAGCCCTGCTCGACCTCTATCGTCAGGGAGCGCTCCGTTTTGAGCAGGTTATTGCCCTCGGTGAGCTCCAGATCAGCTGGACGGGCTCAGATGAGGGCGAGGTCGCCGCCTCAGATGAGTTCGATATCCCGGTCTCTCTGCTCGATGACGAAGCCAGCGATCAACCAGAGGACGAAACCCCAGATTTAAGCGTAGTAAATGAGACAGAAGGTGGAGAAAATGTCTAATCCCGAACTCGAGCGTTCCATTGAGGCGATCCTGATGGTCGTAGATGAGCCGGTTACCGAGCTAACTCTGGCTTCAGTTCTAGAACGTACCGTCGACGAAGTAGTCGAGGCGCTCGAACACCTAACTGGTTCATACGAGGGTCGTGGCTTCTCCCTGAAGGCGATCAACGGGGGATGGCGCTTCTATAGCCACCCAGAATGTTCGGCCGTGGTGGAGAAGTTTGTTCTCGATGGCCAGCAGAACCGCCTTACTCAGGCAGCGCTCGAAACCCTTGCTGTCATCGCCTACCGCCAGCCTGTATCTCGCGCCCGCGTCTCAGCCATTCGCGGTGTAAATGTTGAAGCGGTAATGAAGACCTTGGTGACCCGTGGGCTGGTCGAGGAGGCAGGGCTAGAGCCTGAGACTGGGGCGATCTTGTATAAGACCACAAGCTACTTCTTGGAAAGACTTGGACTTAACTCACTCGGTGATTTACCTGCACTGGCTCCTTATCTGCCGGATCTCGATCGCCTTGATGAGATCTTGGAATCACTCACCGACTAAGCTGCTTTTACGCTCAGGCTGGCCTTTGCTTTGACCCCTGTACCTGCTTTGGCGTAGACTCACGTCTCAACTTCCCCTTGATGGTCTAGCAGTTGAAGGCCATCTTTCTGGGGGAGCGCCCCTAATGACTGTCGAGAATGGATAGCCAAATGGCCGAAATGCGCCTGAATAAAATAATCGCCGACGCTGGAATCACGAGCCGTCGCGGAGCCGATGAGTTAATCATGGATGGTCGAGTAAGCGTGGACGGATTCATCTGTCGTGAGCTCGGAGCTAAGTTCGACCCACAAATGGTAAAAGTCATGGTTGATGGTGAGACAATTACAAGATCTCTGACTAAGTCTTATCTTGTACTTCATAAACCAAAAGGTGTTCTGTCTACGATGTTCGACCCGGAAGGTCGCCCCTCATTAGCCGACTTTATTGACCTCAGAAAAGAGCGCCTTTTCCACGTTGGACGCCTTGATAAGGACTCTGAAGGGTTAATCCTGCTTACCAATGACGGGGATTTAACCTTTAGAGCTACCCACCCATCTTTTGGGCTGGAAAAGACTTACATTATTGAATTTGATGGAAAGCTCCCGGTTGGGACCGAGAAGACCCTTTTGAAGGGGATCGAACTTGAGGATGGAATTGGCCGAGTTCTCTCATTTAAGCAGCTGAGCCCCCAATGGCTAGAAGTCACAATCCACGAAGGCAGATACCACATCATCCGCCGGCTAATGGAGGCAGTCGATGTCACCGTCCTGCGATTGATCCGAACCAACTTCGGACCTATCTCCTTGGGAGATACCCCTGAAGGAAGATGGCGAGATCTAAATGCGGGCGAATTGGCAAACCTACAAAAGGCTTTAGATCTTTAAGGTTTTATCTATATTCTGCCTACAAAGATATAAAACCATTTATCTATATTAATGCTCGAGTCCTCTTTTTTAACTATTTATCGATATTTTAATGCGGATTTGGGCGTATTCTAATCCCTTAATAACCATTTATCGATATTGATGAAATCCGGTGGTGCAGCTAGCGCGAGGATCTTCCCGAAGAGCGCGAGAACGAATATCGTAAAAGCAGTTACTAGATATATCGATAAAACGCGATATATATAACGACCTGATGAACTTTCTGCGGGTACTATTGGTCAATGTCTACGGTTAGAGCGATACGCGGAGCGGTTCAGGCAGAGGCCAATACCGCCGAGGCGATAGACGCTGCCACCAAGGAACTCTTGACAGAGATGCTCAGCGCCAACACCCTTACCGCCGAAGACTTCATCTCGGTGATCTTCACGGTTAGCCCTGACCTAAATGCAGCTTTTCCAGCAAGCACAGCTCGTGAGCTTGGATTTACCGATGTCCCGCTCATCTGTGCGGTCGAAATTGGGGTTCCAGGCTCGCTCGAGCGCACCATCCGCATAATGGCTCACGTTGAAAGTGGGCTAAAAAAGTCAGAAATCAACCATATCTACCTAGGCGGAGCAAAGGTTTTACGCCGAGATATAGCTCAGTAGGGCGCTCTTCTGATGGCAACTAACGAAGGTAAAGCCTTTTCCTCAATCCGGATTATCGGGTCCGGTCTAATCGGAACTTCGATCGGCTTGGCTCTAGCTGCCCGCGGAGTTCAAGTAGAGATGCTCGACCTGGATCAAAAGGCCCAGAAATTAGCCCAAGATCTGATCGCCTCAGAGATATCAGGAGCGCCAGAGGTAATCCTCTTCGCAATCCCTGCCAGCGCACTCGCTGAGACCTTCGAACGAGAATTTGCACTCAACCCAGGATCTAAATTTATAGATATTGCTAGCGTTAAAACTAAACCTCAAGTTGAAGTATCAAGAATCAGCGGTGGTTCATCGCGCTTCCTTGCCACCCACCCTATGGCTGGTCGTGAAATTGGGGGAGCAGCTAGTGCTCGCGCCGATTTATTCGAAGGTCGCACCTGGATCTACTGCCCTACCTATGCAGATGGAGCGCAGGTTGACTCAGATGTCCTGGAGACCGGTCTCTGGTTGATCAAGTCTTTAGGGGCTACGCCAATATCGATGTCTGCCTCCCGCCATGATTCTGCGGTGGCACTTGTTTCGCATCTGCCACAGATCGTCGCCTCTCTTTTGGCCGCCCAACTCAAGGGGGCTAAGAGCGAAGATTTAGATCTTGCAGGCGCTGGTCTTCGCGATACAACGCGGATCGCTGCCTCGGATCCAGAGCTATGGCAAGAAATCATCTCCAGCAACGCGCAAGAGATTTTGCCGCTATTAATAAATCTACAAAACGATCTTGGATCCCTCATTGAATCGCTCGATGATCCTGCGAAAGTTGGTTCATTTATCGCAGCTGGTAACGAAGGTCGCTCAATGATCCCAGGCAAACATGGTGGAAAGGCTCGCGAATACACACAATTGCCAGTGGTTATTGAAGATAAACCAGGACAACTTGCAGCGTTATTTGATGAGTGCGCAAAAGCTTCGGTAAACGTTGAAGATTTAACAATCGAACACTCACCTGGTCAGTTCACGGGCTTAATAACTCTTGCTCTATCGGCTAGTGATGCTGCCATCTTGCAGAAACATCTCGAAGAGTCGGGATGGAACGTTCACGCTCCAAGATAGACTAGTGGTTAGTAACTATCACTATTAATTTTCAATGCAGTACACCGCGCAGGGCAATGATGGGATGTAAGTAGAAATGATCGTTGTAGCCATCGATGGACCAAGCGGTGCGGGAAAGTCCAGCACATCAAAACTTGTTGCACAACGAGCAGGGTGGAATTATTTAGATACTGGCGCTTTGTACCGTGCGGTCGCATGGTTAGCGCTAAGAGAAAAGATTAGCTCTGCAGAAGATATTCTCGCTGCGCTTGACGATAACACAATTCACTTCATCGCAGATCCAAAAGACCCAAAGGTTTTTGTTGGTGATGTAGATGTGTCAACAGATATTAGAAGTGAGAAAGTCACTGAGAGAGTAAGTGCAATTAGCGCACTGCCAGAAATTCGCGCCGCACTTTTATCTTTGCAGCGCAGATTGATAAATAGCGCAGAGCGCGGAATCGTTGTTGAAGGCCGCGATATCGGAACCGTTGTTGCACCAGATGCACCGTTGAAGATTTATCTACAAGCAGATATCGCCGCTCGCGCCGCAAGAAGGTCTAGCGAAATAGCCGCACCGGTTGCCAGCGTCTCGGAATCACTAAACCAACGCGATGAAATTGATTCGAATCGCGCGGTATCTCCTTTAGCTAAAGCATCTGACGCAGTTTTAATTGACTCTACAGAACTGGATTTAGAAGAAACGGTAGAACGCGTCTGGGAGTTATTGAAAGAACGTTCCCTGCTCGGTCTTCCAATCGTTGCGATCCTAGGACGGCCTAACGTTGGTAAATCAACTTTGATCAACCGTTTTATTGGACGTCGTGAAGCGATTGTTGAAGATACCCCTGGTGTTACACGCGATCGCGTTCAGTACGAATGCGAATGGGGCGGACGACGTTTCATAATTATGGATACTGGCGGATGGGAATCAAAGCCCGATGGAATTTCGGTGCAAGTTAGCGCGTCTGCTGAACTTGCGATGCAAGAAGCAGACGTTCTTGCATTCGTAGTTGATGCACATGTGGGCGCACTCGACGAAGATGACATTCTGGTTCAAGAACTTCGCAAAGTTAAGAAACCGATGGTTCTTATCGCAAACAAAGTAGATAGCGATGTAGATGAGGCAGATGCACACGCGCTCTGGAACCTCGGTCTTGGTGAACCTCGATTTGTATCTGCACTTCATGGTCGTGGTAGTGGAGATCTGCTTGATTACATCGTGCGCGAGATGCCCGAAGTTGGCGGCGCGCAAACTCAGGATGGCTATCGCAAAATCGCTCTGATTGGTCGACCAAATGTTGGTAAATCAAGTTTGTTAAATGCGCTTGCGGGAGAAAATCGTTCGATCGTTGATGATGTCGCCGGAACAACTCGTGATCCAGTAGATGAGTTAATTGAATTCGGGGGATCGATCTGGCGCTTTATCGATACTGCAGGTTTGCGCAAGCGCGCTAACCAAGCCAGCGGCACTGACTATTACGCAACGCTTCGCACCCAGAGCGCTCTAGAACGATGTGAATGTGCGGTAGTTGTTCTAGATGCTTCGCTGCCGATTTCTGAGCAGGATCTACGCGTCATCACCATGGTTGAAGAAGCCGGCAAAGCGATGGTGATCGTGATGAATAAGTGGGATCTCGTCGATGAAGATCGTCGCGATCAATTAGATAAAGAGATCGATCGCCACCTTGATCAAGTCGAATGGGCACAGCGAGTAAATGTTGCCGCCAAGACCGGTTGGCACCGTGATCGTTTAGCTCCAGCTCTTCGCACCGCGATCGATAGTTGGGAACGTCGCGTTCCAACCGCAAAACTCAACTCATTCTTAGGCGCCCTCATCGGTGCGACTCCGCCGCCAGTTCGCGGTGGAAAGCAACCAAAGATTTACTACGCAACCCAAGCGGGTATCGCGCCACCGAAGTTCGTTATCTTCTCCAGCGGATGGATCGAGCCTTCTTATCGCCGCTTTATCGAGCGTCGCCTGCGTGAAGAGTTCGGCTTCCCAGGCACGCCAGTGATGGTCGCGATTCGAGTAAAAGAGCGCGATTAATGACGATTATGAAGAAGCTTTCCCTAGTCACCGTTCCGAATGCGCTCACCTTTCTACGCGCCCTCGGGATTCCGCTCTTTATCTACCTTGCTATCTCACTTGAGGCAGATGGTTGGGCGATTCTGACCCTGGCTATCGGGGGAGCAACCGACTACTTCGACGGCAAGATCGCCCGTGCTTGGGGCCAGGAATCCCGTTTCGGAGAATTAGCAGATCCCGCAATTGATCGTTTATATATCGTTGCAACTCTCATCGTTCTCTACCTGCGCGATGCGATTCCGTTGTGGGTGATCGTTGTTCTAGTTGTACGTGACTTGGTCCTGGCGGTTGCAACTTTGGCGCTGACTGCAAAGTCTCTACCTCCGCTTAAGGTCACTTACCTCGGAAAAGCGGCAACCTTTAACCTGCTCTATGCATTTCCATTTCTCTTACTCGCGCTAAATCCAAATTGGTATGGAACTCTCGCCTACATCTTCGGTTGGAGCTTTGCGATCTGGGGGATTGTTCTCTACCTCTTTACGGGCGTTACTTATCTCGGCTCTGCGGTTACATCTCTTCGTAAATCGCGATAGTTTTCTCCCATCAATCAGGGGGAGTTCTAGTGTCATCTATTCCAGATAACTTGCAATACACAAAAGAGCACGAATGGGTTCTGGCTACCGGAAATACATTCCGTATGGGAATTACTGATTACGCTCAAGGTGCGCTCGGTGACATCGTCTATGTGCAGCTGCCGAAGGTTGGCGAAAGCGTTGTTGCGGATAAAGTTTGCGGTGAAGTTGAATCTACTAAGAGCGTCTCTGAAATCTTCGCTCCCGTTTCAGGAAAGATCGTTGCGATCAACGAAGCGCTCAATACCGCGCCAGAGACGATCAACTCAGATCCTTACGGTGCAGGTTGGTTGGCCGAGATTGAAGTAGCGGCCCTTCCGGCCGGCTTACTCTCTGCCGATGATTATCGTCAAATCACCGCATAGAAATCGGGAATTTTTCGTACTTTTTACCGCTTGATTTCTTTCTTTTCTCACCCTAAGGTCAGCCTCAGGTTGAAGTTGAACCTCAAGGAAAGCCAAGTGAAGGGGGAGCGATATGAATAAACCAGATAGCAACGGCGAACTCACCAGTACCCTCCACCTCGGACTCCGCTCGGTCGTAGATGGTTCCCCGGAGAGCGCTCTCAACGCCCTTCTCTCATCTGCCAGCGATGCAGACCGCTTAGCAATTACAGCAATCATCGAAGGTCCAGCAGACCGAGCGATGGTCGTCATCCATCGCGGTCCGTCAAAGGGCGCGAGATTTCTAATCGATAGCGGTGAAGTTGCAATTGGTCGGTCAGTTGATTCACCGATCTTCTTAGACGATGTAACGGTCTCAAGAAGGCATGCGGTTATTGTTAAAGATGAACAGAAATTCAGCATCAAAGATCAAGGAAGCCTCAACGGAACATATCTAAACAATCAGTCAGTTCTTAACTCACTCTTAACTACAGGTGATGAGATTCAGATCGGTAAATTTCATATGCTCTTCGTAGCGCCAAAGAAAAGTAAGTAATTAGTAAAAAACAGATTTAAGAATTTATCAACCGCTTAACTAGCAGTAGGGGAGATTAACGTGAGCGTTCCAGCACGCGCGTATTTGAGTATCGGGGAAGTCCTTACAAAGCTCCGTGGAGATTTTCCGGATATAACGATCTCTAAGATCCGTTTCCTTGAATCAGAAGGGTTGATTGAACCCCAGAGAACGCCTTCGGGATACCGCAAATTCACCGCCGCTGACCTTGATCGCTTGCGTTACGTACTCCTGTTACAGCGCGATCAGTACCTACCGCTACGCGTTATAAAAGAGAATTTAGAAGCCCTTGACCGTGGACTAGATCCTGCTCCTGCTGGAGGAGTTGCATCCCCTCGTCCAACTCTTACAACCGTTGATAACTCAGCATCACCTGAATCATTCGGTGCATCTTCTGACCTACGTCTTTCTCGTGAAGAGTTGCTTAAGGCAAGCGGCCTAGTTGATGATCAATTAGTAGAACTCGAGTCATACGGATTCATCGCGCTACGCGGTCGTCATTACGATGCTGACGCACTATCTGTTGCCAAGGCGGTAGCTGAGATGGCTGGTTTCGGTATCGAAGCGCGCCACCTGCGTTCATTCAAATCTGCCGCAGATCGCGAGATCGGTTTAATCGAACAAGTGATCACTCCGATTAACCGCCAAAAGTCTTCGGACTCAAAGGCGCGCGCTGAAGAAGTTCAGAAGCAGATCGCCTCACTTTCAATTCGTTTACATGCCGGGCTAGTTCGCGCCGGTCTTAATCGCCCTCGCCAGTAATTGTTCGGGGCAGGTAAGGCGAACTCATGTTGGTAAATATGGAGGTTGTTGGCGTTCGCATTGAGATGCCCTCTAATCAACCGATCGTTTTATTGAAAGAGATCGAAGGTTCACGTTTCCTGCCGATCTGGGTCGGAGCTGTTGAAGCAACTGCGATCGCTTTTGCTCAACAAGGAATGGCGGCACAACGCCCGCTGACCCACGATCTGATCGCCAACCTTCTAGAAGTCGCAGATCTAACGATGACCGCAGTTCACATCACCGAATTAAAGGATGGGATCTTCTACGCCGAGATTCAGATCCGCGATAGCCAGTCCGCACTTCTGAAGGTTTCAGCTAGACCGTCGGATGCGATCGCGATCGCACTTCGTACCAAGAGCAATATCGTGGCCGACTCTGACCTTCTGGATCTGGTCGGCATTGATATCCCAGAACGCCTCTTGGAAGTCGAGGGCGTGGAAGATATAACTGGAGCCAAGGAAGGTGCGGCGACCGACCTTGATCTCGAGCGATTCCGTGAATTCCTCGACCAGATCAACCCGGAGGACTTTGCAGGGTAGGGGTCAGAAGTCTCACCCTCTACTTGAGGTTTGCCTCGTGTCGGTCGTTGTTTACAGCTCTCTTCGCTCGTAGCCTTAGCCCAGAAGAGAAACCCATCCAAGCTTCCCCGAGCAGAATCGAGAACGACGTGACCTCCCCAGTTACGCACGATGGCCAGAATGAAATCGGATACCGCGGTGCAACAGCATGTTCAGCCGCTGGAATTTCGTATCGCCAATTAGATTATTGGGCACGTACCGGTTTGCTTGAACCAAGTGTTCGCACTGCAAGTGGTTCTGGAACAGCGCGACTCTACGGTTTCCGCGACATTCTCGTTTTAAAGATCGTTAAGCGTTTATTGGATGCAGGAGTATCTCTACAAAATATTCGAACTGCCGTAAATCATTTGCGCAGTCGCGGAGTTACAGAGTTAGAAAGCATTACCTTGATGAGCGATGGCGCATCGATCTATGAATGCGCTAGTCCAGATGAAATCATCGACTTGCTGCAAGGCGGTCAAGGCGTTTTCGGTATCGCAGTGGGTAAGGTTTGGCATGAGGTTGAGGGTTCATTGGCATCGCTGCAAGGCGAGTTCAATGGCGAGATCGTTACAGCAGGTGGTGAAAGTAACGACGAGCTCTCATTACGTCGAAAGGCGAAAGGCGCCTAAAAGACATATTCTTCCCCAATATGTTCCCATCTAGATAGTTGGAAACTTAATCGGGGGAGTTGCTTTGACTTTAGAACATGGCGCATTTGTTGATCGCCACATAGGTCCAACCCACGCAAATGAAGTTGCGATGCTTGAGCAACTTGGTTTTAAATCACTCGATACATTCATTTCTGCTGTCGTGCCTTCTGCAATTGCGATGAAAGAACCGCTGGAGAAGTATCTGCCTAGTGCGGTTACTGAAGTCGAAGCGATCAAGCTACTTCGCCAGATGGCTTCCGAGAACCAAGTCTTTACTTCACTTATCGGCACCGGTTATTACGGAACGGTTACTCCTGCGGTTATTAAACGAAACGTTTTAGAGAATCCCGCCTGGTATACGGCTTACACACCGTACCAACCTGAAATTTCCCAAGGACGCTTGGAAGCGCTATTTGCTTTTCAAACAGTTGTCTGCGATCTCACCGGTTTAACTATTGCTAACGCATCAATGCTCGATGAAGGTACTGCAGCAGCTGAGGCTATGACGCTGGCCCGCCGCAATTTCAAGGGCTCGGACGATGCGATATTTGTAATCGATTCATCACTTCATCCACAGAGCAAAGCCGTTGTCATTACTCGCGCTAAGCCACTGGGTATCAAAGTTGTTGAAGTAGATATCAAGTCCGCTGCTGATATTTCTGGCATCGAATACTTCGGTGTTCTTGTTCAGTACCCAAACACTTTTGGCGAGATAAACGATTATTCTGATTTAGCGGAAGAAATTCATAGTAAAGACGCCTACTTAATTGCAGCAACAGATCTCTTAGCTTTGACCTTACTGAAGGCTCCGGGGGAGTGGGGCGCAGATGTCGCAATCGGTAGCGCACAACGCTTCGGTGTCCCTATGGGATTCGGCGGACCACATGCTGGTTTCATGTCAGTGCGGACAGGTTTAGAACGTTCACTGCCCGGTCGCTTAATCGGCCAGAGCGTCGATGTTCATGGAAATCCCGCATTTCGTTTAGCGTTGCAGACTCGCGAACAACATATCCGCCGCGATAAAGCCACTAGCAATATTTGTACTGCTCAAGTACTGCTTGCGAATATGAGCGCCTTCTACGCAATGTGGCACGGCCCAGTTGGTCTAAAGAAGATCGCCAACCGCGTTCACGGACTTACACATATATTCGCAACTGCACTTACTTCAAAGGGCTTCAAGATTGCTAATGAAAGCTACTTTGACACGTTAACGATCAACGTTGAATCTGCAGACAAGTTGATGAAGAGCGCCGAAGAGTTAAAGATCAATCTGCGTAAGATTTCGCAGACCCAAGTCGGTATCTCATTCGATGAAACAACCACGGTTGATCTCTTAAACCAATTAGCAAAGATCTTTGGTATCTCAATTGATCTTTCAGTGCAGGGGAGTGGTCTTCCAAAGTTCGCGGTAAGAGAGAGTTCGTACCTGGCGCATCCAGTCTTTAATACCTATCACTCCGAAACTTCAATGATGCGTTACCTGCGCATGCTCTCTGATCGCGACCTTGCGCTTGATCGCACAATGATTCCGCTTGGATCTTGCACGATGAAGTTAAATGCGGCAACCGAGATGGAAGCGGTAACTTGGCCTGAATTCTCGGCGCTGCATCCATTCTCACCTGCTAACCAGAGCGCAGGATCGCGCCGAATGATTAAGGAGCTCTCTGATTGGTTGGTTGCAATCACCGGGTATGACGCAGTTTCTCTGCAACCAAATGCTGGTAGCCAAGGGGAGTTTGCTGGCTTGCTCGCAATCCGCAATTACCATGATTCACGCGGTGACAAACATCGCACCATCTGCTTGATTCCATCGAGTGCTCACGGCACAAATGCCGCAAGTGCTGTAATGGCGGGTATGCAGGTTGTCGTTGTCTCTTGTGATGAACTCGGAAACGTTTCAGTTGCAGATATCAAAGAGAAGATCGCAGAACACGGTGCCAATCTCGCTGCCCTGATGGTGACTTACCCATCTACGCATGGAGTATTTGAGTCTGCGATCGGTGAAATCTGCGAGTTGGTACATGCAGCAGGCGGTCAGGTCTACGTTGATGGTGCAAATTTGAATGCGTTAGTTGGTCTTGCGCAACCTGGAAAGTTTGGCGCAGATGTTTCGCACTTAAATCTCCATAAAACATTTTGTATTCCGCATGGCGGTGGGGGACCGGGAGTAGGTCCAGTAATCGCACGTGCGCACTTAGCGCCATTCTTGCCAAACCATCCACTTGATGAAACAGCTGGCCCTGTAACAGGGCCAGGTCCAATTTCGGCAGCGCCATTTGGTTCAGCAAGTATCTTGCCGATCTCTTGGAGTTACATCCGAATGATGGGGGGAGCAGGGTTAACTCATGCCACCCAAGTTGCGATCTTGTCTGCCAACTACATGGCAAAGAAATTAGCTCCTTACTTTCCAATTTTGTATACCGCTGAAAGCGGGTTAATTGCTCACGAGTGCATCTTGGATCTCCGTGAAATCACCAAGGTGAGTGGTGTAACTGTCGATGACATCGCAAAGCGTTTAATGGATTTCGGTTTCCATGCGCCAACGATGAGCTTCCCAGTTCCTGGAACTCTGATGATCGAACCAACTGAATCCGAAGATGTGCGAGAGATGGATCGCTTTATCAACGCCATGGTTGAGATCCACCGAGAGATTTCCGAGATAACTGTTGGGGCTATTGCAGTTGAAGATTCAGCGCTACGCCATGCACCTCATACAGCTGGCGCAGTCGTAAATAGCCAGTGGGATCGTCGTTATTCACGCGAAATGGGAGCCTTTCCAGCGCCCGCTAGCGGCCTTATAAGCGGTGAACTGATCGGAACTGCCGGTAAGTATTGGCCTAGCGTTGGTCGTATCGATGGCGCTTACGGTGATCGCAACCTTGTCTGCTCATGCGCACCGATCGAGTCGTACGCCTAATTAGCGCCTAAATTCCGCGGGGTAGAGCTAATTTAGTATTACTTAACATAATGTAACTTATCGGCGTTAGGTCTAAGTATGCGTGAGATGCCCCAGCGGGTCGTCTGCAGCAACGCCTCAACAACTATTGCCTGCGACATCTTAGAAACGCCATTTATCCGTTCTACAAAGGTAATTGGAACTTCAATTTCTTTCGCACCAGCAAGATGGGCAGCAAGTGCCATTTCGATTTGGTAGCAATAACCAGTTGCCTGCATATCGCTAAGTTTTAAAGTTTTGAGTAGATCAACGCTGTAAACCCGGAAACCACCAGTTAAGTCATTAAGCGGGATTCCAAGGGCCAATTTGGCATATGCAGTGCCAGCTCGCGATAGATATTGACGCCGCTTTGGCCAATTAACAACCGATCCGCCAGGTATCCATCTAGTGCCAAGAACAATCAATTTTCCAGGAGTTATTGCACCGATCATCTTCTCTAGATCGACAACTCGGTGTGATCCATCAGCATCCATAGTTATTACATGGGTGTAACTCGAATCAGCGAGGACTTGTAGAAAACCGGCGCGATAAGCAGCGCCTAATCCGCCTTTACCGGGTCTGCGAAGTATCGATACCCAGGGAAGATGCAATTTATCGACAATTTTTGCAGTGCCATCTGGCGAATTATCATCGATAACAATGACATCAAAATTCCTCGCCTTATTTAAGCGAAAACCAGCCAGCTGATCTAGAAGTTCAACAATTGAAACTGCTTCGTTGTAGGTTGGAATCAGAAGTGCAATCTTGATAGTCATCGCGAGACCTTTCTGCGAATTCCTATTGCGAAGATAAGAGAAGCAAATAGTACGAGAAGGGGAGCCACTGCCCCTAGACGATCAGATAAGGTCTGATATATCGAAATTTTAAGATCTCCAGAGATCGAAGTTGAAATGTTTTCAGTTGTTTGGGATGTCACAGCGCCATTATTATCGATAAATGCAGAGATACCAACGGTAGAAACGCTGAGAATCTCGCGAGAATGCTCAACTGCGCGGATTCTAGTAATTGCTAGTTGCTGTGCGCTTTCGGCGGTATTTGCAAAGGTCGCGCTATTTGTTTGAACAATAATTGCACCAGACTGATTCGCGCTCTCGCGAACCAAACCATCGTGGATGATTTCATAGCAAATGATCGGTGCTACTTGATATCCGCCAATTTCATGCGAAACAAAGCCCTGACCAGGTTTAAAATCGTTTACCGACTTGGCATATGGAGAAACAATTTCAGCGATTCGGCGCAGCGGCATGTACTCACCAAAAGGGGTCAAGTAGCGCTTGATATAAGTTGATTGCACCGCTCCGGACTTGTCATACATCACTGAAGCATTAGCTGGCGATCCTTGTTCTGTAAGAACCACTCCTGCAATCAGCGGGGTATCTATCTCTTTAACCACCGTTTTAATGTCCGCGAGAACTTCGGGATAGTTTCGCGGATCAATGTCAATGGCATTTTCTGGCCAAACAACTGCATCGTACTTTTGATTCACAAGTTTACGCGTTGTGTCGCGATGTAGGTAGAAGACGGCTTTCGCCCTCGAATTGAATTCAAGCCCAACTGAAGGTGTATTTCCTTGAATCGCAATTAACGAAATCTTTTCTGGCGCAGTTGGATTATTCGGTAAGAAGTTAACGATTAGGAAACCAACTGCGACAAGAGTGAGTGCCCGAACTTTAAGGCGGGTTAAGGCCAGCGCAGAAAGTAAGGTCGAAAAGCTAAGTAGCAGTACTCCCCCAATCGAAACTAATGGAAGGAGCGGTGATTCAACTTGGCTGAAGGCAATTCTGGTCCAGGCAAATCCACCAAATGGAAAGCGCGCCCGCAACTCTTCGCAGATCAAAAAGGTGAGGAGAACCCAACGAAGCGAACTTGTTCTGCGGTAAACCCATCCAACTGGAAGATAGAAAGAAGCTTGCAGCAAAGTGAGCAAGAGCCAAGGTAGTGCTCCGACGTACTTACTACTCCAATGCAGAACTATGCCGTTAAGAATCGCTCCGAAGACGAATGAGGCTAGGACTGGTCTTTTACTCTTCGACAGCCCTCTAAAGAAAAGCGCGTATCCAACGAGCGCGAGATACCAAAGGCCTATTGGCTCAAACGCCGCACTTACTAAGAGTGCAGAAAATAAGAAGTTCACCATTTGAGTGCAGTGATCAACCGATCAACGCTTGCGCCAAGTCCGTAGCGTTCCTTGATCTCATAAATCTTTGAAAGATCAGCTGGTTTCTGCGGCATCGAGATATCGAGTTTTGGAAGGGCGACATCTCTTGCGCAGTTGACCAAAGTAGGTGCGATCTTTAAATAATCTGCGCCTTCAATTATCTTCTTAGCAAGGGCTGGCTTTAAAGATGGGTGCGCGTCACGAGCTCCTTGCTGGGCTTCATCGACGTCTGCAAAGTTGTTTGCAATCAGCGCTGCGCCTTTCTCACCAATCCCCTTAACACCAGGAAGTCCGTCTGAAGGATCGCCTCTAAACATCGCAAATAGGGCGTAACGATCACCGGGAATCGCATACTTGCGAGATATCCACGCTTTATCGACTAGATCGTGCTGAGATAAACCCTTTGCTAGATAAACAACCTTTACATCACGTTTGTCATCGACCAACTGAAAGAGATCTCGATCTCCAGTAACAATTCGAGTTGGGCCAGGTTCTTTAACCGCAAAGGTCGCCATAACATCATCGGCCTCATAGTCATCTACACCGACCATCGGAATTCCAAATTCATCAAGAAGATCTAGCAAGATCGGAATCTGAGGTGTCAATAAATCTGGTTCTTCTTCGCCTTCGCCATCTTCCTCCAGGCGGTTAGCTTTGTAATCAGGGAAAATATCTACTCGCCATGAGGGGCGCCAATCCCCCTCGATGCAAGCCACAATACGATTTGGTGAATACATGCCAATAAGGCGTGCCGTCATATCCAGGTAGCCGCGTATTGCATTCACAGGCGTTCCATCGGGTGCGAGCAAGGTATCTGGCATTCCATAGTAAGCGCGATACCAGAGAGAAGCGCTATCAAGCAGCATTAAAGTCATAGGTCATCCACCATATATGAAACTACGCCGCGATCTAAACGCTTGATCGCCTCTCGACAAACTGGACGTAACTTCTCGCTGGCACCGGCGATCTGCATCAGTAGATCCATCAACTGCTTAGCTGAACGAACAAAATCTCCGACCGACATATCCGAACCCTTTAGAACGTTGGTTAACGAATTGCCCTGTGCCCAACGATAAGAGATATAGGCAAAACCGAAATCGGGTTCCTTCTGAGTTTTTACATCAAACTCGTTCTCGATATCTTCAAGTTTGGCCCAAAGTTTGGTGATCTCAACAAGTGCGTTAGTGACGTTTTGATGTGGCATTTTTGGTGCGTATTCATCGCGAGATCTTGATTGAAAGATCATGCATGAGACAACGGATAAAAGTTCCGGAGCAGATAACTCATCGAGAATTCCATTACGAATAGTTTCGGTTAAAAGAAGATCTGATTCTGCGTAAATCTTGGCGAGGATCTTGCCTTGCGGAAGTGGCTTCTCCCCCTCGATATATCCGAGATGGGTCAATACATCACAAATGCGGTCAAAAGTTTTTGCGATAACGTGGGTACGGTTCTCGACTCTTCCACGTAAGCCTTCGGATTCACGGTGCAAGCGTTCAGCGCGCTCAGCAAAGCGGGCGTGGGTTTCGCGATCGTTACATGAATGGCAGGGATGTGATCGCGTGCTGCGGCGCAGGCCGTCAATCTCATTCTCCATATGCTGACGCTGGCGATTATCAAAAGTTTTACGGCCATCACGTTTGGAGAGCAGCTTCTCTAACTCTTTAATCTCACTTCGCAATCTGGCATAACTTTCGAAGTCACCTAAGTGGCATTCGGCGCTAGCCATTAACTCAAGTCGCGCAGTTTCATTCTTCTTAATTTGCTTTACCAAGCCAACTACAGCGCGATCGGCTTGGAACTGCGCAAACGAAGATTCCAAACTTCCGTGGGCTCGCTCTCGACCAAATCGTGCGATTAGATTTATCGCCATGTTGTAGGTTGGAGTAAATGAAGAACGAAGCGGATAAGTTCTTGTAGATGCCAAGCTCGCCGCCATCGCTGAATCCACCGTTGGTGACCATTGCACAACAGCATTTCCCTCAATATCGATACCGCGTCTACCTGCACGTCCAGTTAACTGGGTGTACTCCCCCGGCGTAATCGGAACGTGGGCTTCACCATTCCACTTAGTTAACTTATCTAGGACTACAGTTCGTGCCGGCATGTTGATACCTAGAGCAAGGGTTTCGGTGGCAAAGACTGCCTTAACAAGTCCGCGTTGAAAGAGATCTTCGATCGCATTTTTAAATGAGGGAAGTAAACCGGCATGGTGCGCGGCTATGCCACGCTCCAGAGCAGTGATCCATTCGCGATACCCAAGCACCTCTAGATCTTCTTCAGGCAAGTTAGCGGTGTAGCGCTCGGCAGTTTTGAGAATCTGGGCGCGTTCTTCGGTATTGGTTAACTTAATTCCAGCGGCCAAACATTGCTTAACTGCCGCATCACATCCCATACGCGAGAAGATAAAAGTAATTGCGGGTAACAAGTTTTCGCGCTGTAGCTTTTCAATAATCTCTGGGCGGGATAAACGCGATTCGGATGCTCCCCATTGCTCGCGTCGATGACGCGGAATCTTTACCTTTCGCATCGCCTCGCGTTCGGCAGCCAAGATCTCGGGGTTAACTTTGCCAGGGCTTGAGAACAAGTCGATCAGAGATGAGTTGATTAAAATATGTTGATAGAGCGGAATCGGGCGATGCTCGCTCAAGATCACATGGGTTTCACCACGTACTTCCCCGAGCCATTCACCGAACTCTTCAGCGTTAGAAACCGTTGCAGATAGTGAGATAACCTGAACAGATTCCATCAGGTGAATCAGAACCTCTTCCCAAACAGCACCACGGAACTTATCCGCCAGATAATGAACCTCATCCATAACAACTGAACCTAAATTGGTCAGCGTTGAAGAGCCGGCATAGAGCATGTTCCGCAGAACTTCTGTGGTCATAACCAAGATATCTGCTTCGGAATTAATATTGGTATCGCCAGTTAAGAGACCAACGCGATCTTCACCGAACCGATCTACAAACTCTTGAAATTTCTGATTTGATAGCGCTTTAATCGGAGTGGTGTAGAAACACTTCTTGCCGTTACGCAGTGCAAGGGATGCCGCGAACTCTCCAACGACCGTCTTTCCTGCACCTGTTGGAGCAGCAACTAAAACGCCATGTCCGCTTTCGACCGCGTGACAGGCTTGGATCTGGAAATCATCAAATGGGAACTTTGATTCGGCTAGAAAATCTTCAGTTACAGCGTGCTTACTTCGACTCTTTGCAGCGGCGAATTTTTCAGCAGGCGTACTCACGGGGTCCACGATAGTCCAGCACCTGCCATACATTCCGCACGAACTGGCAAACCTCCGATTCGCTCACCATCGGCATACGCAACGGCAGCAGAAGTGATGGAGACACGTGCACTGCGATAAATGCGCACTTGAGGGTGTCCGATATGAGCGCCCTTAAATACCTTTGGAAAGACCTTGATAAATTCCAATTTGCTCACGGGATGCAGAATCATCACATCAAAGAGTCCATCGGTCATCGATGCATCAGGGCAGACTTGCATGCCTCCCCCGTAACTCTTGCCATTTGCAACGGCGATAAGCATCGCCTCAACTTGAAGTAACTGGGTATCCAATTCAATTGTGTAAGAAATCGGCGCAAATCTTGGTAACTCCATCGCTATCGCGAAGTTGTATTTCATCGGTCCTTTAGGCCAACTCATGGTGTTGGCTCGCTCGTTTACCACTGAATCGAAACCTGTTGAGAGTATTGCGCCAAACCATTCCGAATCAACCATTCCAAGATCAATTGCAGTCGGTTGCGTTGTTGTCACAAAATCTAATTGCTTAGTAATCGAGTCAAGGCTCCAACCCATGGCTCGAACCAAATCATTGCCAGTTCCTGCCGGAATCACTGAAAATGGGATCTTTCTTGGGGCAACCAATTGGATGACGAGATGCGCCAGGCCATCACCGCCAACTGCAATCACGCCCTGACATGGTTGACCTTCGGCTAGATCAAGAAAGTTAGCTAAGTTCTCTTTTAGTTTATTCGCTGATGTAGCCGTGATAATCGTGTATTCAACTCCGTGCTTTGCGAAGTAACCGGCAACTTCTCTACCGAGAATGGCGCCTTTGCCTCCCCCAGATACAGGGTTGATAACGATCGCCCACACGATTTAATCCAGTGGAATTTCTTTTTTAGCTCGCCGCTTGTCATTCCAAAGCGCGAATACGCCCGAAAGCAGGTACAGAATAATTAGTGGAATAGCTAGAAGAATCATCGATAGTGGGTCGGCACTTGGTGAGAACCCCGCAACAAAGAGAACAATGCAGAAGACCCAAATGCGCCAAGGTCTGAGAATTGTCACGCCACTTAAGAAGCCAATCAAGTTAAAGGTAACTAGGAAGACAGGAAGTTCAAAGGCTAAGCCAAAGACTAATATTGTTCGCATTACAAAATCTAGATAATCATCGAATTTAACCAAGTTGTTAAGTGCATCTGGCGTGAAGCCGAATAGAACCTTGATCGCCAAAGGAAGAATTGCGTAGCCAAGGAAAGTTCCGGCAGCGAAGAATGGAGTAGCGGCGACGAAGAAGAAGACTGAGTTGCGCTTTTCTTTTCGGTGAAGTGCCGGTGCTATAAAGGCCCATAGTTGATATAGCCAATATGGCGCCGCGATGATCAGCCCGGTAAGTAGCGCGACTTTAATCTGAAGGTTCAATGGACCCAGTACGCCACTGATGTAGAGAGAACCGCAGGTGTCAGATCCAGTTCTTTGAGCTAGGGCTAAATCGCAAACTGGTTCTGCTAACTTCGCGATAATCTCGTTATAGAAGAACCAGCCAATTAACGCGGCGAGCAAGATTGCCGAAACCGAACGAACAATTCTCTTTCTAAACTCGCGTAGATGATCCAACAAAGGCATGCGAGCCGCTTTTGCTCCAGCCATCATGAGAGTAGGACGCGGGCCTAATTACTTACTGAATTACTTAGTTGATGAATCGTCGTCGTTCTTCTTTTCATCCCCATCGTTCTTCATCTCGCTCTTAAAGATGCGAAGTGATTGACCAAGGGAGCGCGCTGAATCAGGCAGGCGCTTTGCACCGAAGAGAACGATAAAGACCAATAGGACAAGAAGGAGATGACTTGGTTGCGCTAAATTCATAGGTACAAGATATCCCATTAGCGCCAGTATGCGCAGGTGCGCCTAGGACGAGAAGCGCTCGTTCTTATAAAGTTCCAAGGTCGCTTGCGACTTTTGACCCACAGCCTTGGCTAGCTCTGCCGGCTCTGTAATCTCTGTATTGGCCAACGTACTCATGAAATTTCTCACCAACCAATCTCGGCTAAATGAGGTGACCTCAACAGCCACTGCCTTGCCTGAATCAACGCTCGGAGCGGTCGCAAGCGCTGTCTCTAACCGGAATCTCTCAAAGGTGGTTCGCAATCGAGAGTTAACTTTGCATTTGGCTCGGAATAACTCTTCGCTCTCGCTCTTAGCATCTGAAATCATCTGACTTGAATCCAAGAGCCTTGCTTGCTTCACATTATCTAGGCGGAATGTACGAAATCCTAAAGCCTTACTGCAGTAAGCAAGGAGAACTTCGATCCCTTTATCCTCACCCAACTCTAGTGGCGTTACCGCCCTAGTAGAAACTTCATCACGAATTAGAGAGTGATATTCAATCTCGAGATCTTTACGCTCTTTTATCGCTCTTAGAATTACCGCACGGCGTGCGCTATCTACAGTTGGTGATGCCTGCGCGATATCACCTATGAGGGATTTAATTTTAATTTGCAACGAAGCAATTGCAGCGATTAGATCAACCCGATCTTTTGAGATCGACTCTCTTAGAAAATCTAACCCGATTGCAACCACAACCAACTCATCTTTGGTGAGTAAGCGAACCTTCTGAAGTATTTCAGCGTTACGAATTGATACATAACCGGATTCAAAGGAGAGGTCTATTAGCTCAAGTGGTGTGTATCCAGGAAGCCCGCACATCCAAAGGGTGTTCAAATCATCAAGCAACTCTTCTGTTGATATGGAGAACTCTTTCGCTAGATCCTTAACTGATATTCCCTGATGGGTAGTTATGTAGGGAACTAAATCCAATAGACGAGCGGTTTTAGCGATCGGTGAGGATGGTTGCTTAGCCATAGCGCTTTACCCCGAGTTCCAATCTCTTGACAATTTCAGCCCTGACATCGCCCGGTTCGAGGACGATTGCATCATCTGCGTACCAGAGTACCTCTTCAATAAATCTCTCTCGATCTCGATAGCTCAATTCGACTAAATCCCAGCCAGCAATTGAGCTCTTGGCGAGTGCGGACTTCGATCTCGAACGTAGCGCTAACGCTCTACCGTTTCGCAAAAAGATCGTCGCGGTACGAATCTCATCTGCGTTACTGCCTTGGCTGGATAGATCAAAACTCTCTTCCACCTCGAAAGATCCTGACTTACCTTCAGGTGCGATATCTCCTGAAATGCGATCGAGTCGGAAGCTTCTTACTCCTAACTTTTCGAGATCTAGGCCATATAGATACCAATGGCCATAGCGAGAAGTGACCGCGTAAGGAGCGATTTTCCGTTCCTGTTCCGTTAGCTCTTCGCTGAGGTATTTAAAGGAGATCTTCTGACGAGATGTAATAGCACTGATCGCAACTTGTAAATTCTTATCTCGAATATTTGCATGAGGTGCGAGATCAGGAATTGATTCGATATCCGACTCGATGCCGATAGCGTGCAATTTTCTTAGCGCAGTAAGCGCAGATCCATCTAGCGCCGCTCCTCGCCATGCTTCTGCGGCTAGAGAAAGAAGTGAGATCTCCTGGCTAGTAACTTCACCTAATTGGAATTGGTAACTGTCTGGCTTGATTCGATAGCCAGCCTCATCTTCAAATAGTGGATCGAACGAGCCAACTTCAATTTCAATTCCGAGATTTCGAAGATCATCTTTATCGCGCTCAAACATCCGCTCTTTGCTTTCTGCATTGCCTTCATATCCATCAACTGTGCGAAAGATTTCAGATTTCGTTATATATCTTTTCGTTGCCAGGAGCGCGATTGTTAAATTTACTAAACGCTCAGTCTTCCGCGACACCGTAAGACCCCTTCGCAGGACGACGACGACGAGCCAGGACCTCAACGCCTGGAGCCATGCGGCGAGAGAAGATCAAGAATCCGGTGTGACCGATCATTCTCTGCTGCGGACGAACTGCTAAACCTTCATGGTGCCAACCACGAACCATGCTTTCAAAACTTTCTGGCTCAGTGAAGTGGCCATCTTCTTTCAGCGCCTCCGCTGTAGCCGAGAGCTGTGTGGTTGTTGCGACATAAGCCATAAAGACTCCCCCAGGGCGCAGAACTTTCGCTGCCATATCGACGCACTCCCAAGGAGCAAGCATGTCTAGAATCACGCGATCAAACTCGTGGTCGAACTCTTGTTCTTGGACTGAACCGATTGCAAGTGACCAGTTTGCAGGTCGACCGCCAAAGTAATTTTCAATATTGGATGTTGCGTTAGCGGCAAACTCTTCGCGACGTTCGACAGAGTGCACAGAGCCCGATGGACCTACTGCGCGTAGCAGCGAGAGCGTCAGCGCACCACTTCCCACACCTGCTTCAAGTACCCGCGCTCCTGGAAAAATATCTGCGAATCCAACAATTAAGGCAGCATCTTTTGGATAAACAATCGTTGCGCCACGTGGCATAGATAGAACGTAATCAGTGAGCAATGGAATAAAAGCAGTGAACTTTAACCCCGCACTAGTGCTAACAACTGAACCTTCGGGAAGACCAATTAAATCGTCATGAACGATCCACCCTTTGTGGGTGTGCCACTCTTTACCGGGAGTGATCGTGATGCTGTAAATCTTTCCCTTTTGATCGGTGAGTTGCACTCGATCGCCAGCGACAAAACGTCCACGATTGGCGCCTAGATCGGCGTTATTCTCATTAAGGCTAGACACGGGAGCATCTTAGGCGCAAAGCGCGTGCGAACGGGTATCTTCCTTCATTATGAGCCAATTGAGACTTTCGCCTAGCCGCATCAGCGACTTTAATAATTGTCCACAGCTCTATAAATATCGCACGATTGACCTACTGCCAGAGCCACCGAGTATTGATGCCGAACGTGGAACGCTGATTCATACCGTTCTGGAAGATCTCTTTGAAATCCCGGCGCCAGATCGAACAATCTCAAACGCTGCACAAATGTTGCCGGAGAAGTGGCAGACACAGATTGAAGAAAAGCCTGCAATAAAAGAGTTGGTTCTAGATTCCGCAGCATGGTTTAAAAGAGCTGAAGAGCTATTGGGAAACTACTTTACTTTGGAGAATCCAACTCTCTTTGAACCAACTTACCGAGAGCTACATCTAGAGATGGATCTATCCCCCGAACTTTATCTACATGGGTACGTCGATCGTTTAGATGTTGCGCCAACCGGTGAAGTTCGCATCGTTGACTACAAAACCGGAAAATCGCCGAAACCTGGCTGGGAAGATAAGGCTTTCTTCCAACTTCGAGTTTACGCGCTTCTGTATTGGAAGAACCACGGCGTAATTCCGAAGCTTTTACAACTGATCTACATGGGCGATACTCGATTGATAAAGAGCACACCCACTGAAAAGGATCTAATTAAGACCGAACAGATACTCTTTGATGTTGCTGCAGATATCTTGCGCGCGATTGAACGAAATGAATTCAGGCCGCGCCCAACAAAGCTATGTGATTGGTGCTTCTTTAAGGCTATCTGCCCAGCTCACGTTGGTTAACTTCTGCCCACTTCTCTAAATCTGCAAAAGTTATATCCTCAAATGAAGCAATGACTTTCAATCGAGGCTGTTCCTGCACTTCTACATAGTGTGGGACCGCCACGACAAACGCTCCACTTGCGACAGCCGCCGTTATGCCAGTTGTAGAGTCTTCAAAGATAAGCGATTGCTCAATATCGACGCCAAGAAGTTTGGCTGCATGCAGATAAGGATCAGGAAAAGGTTTAGTTCGTTCGATATCACCAGCACCTACCGTTACATCAAAGTACTTCTCGCTCATGCCGCGAAGAACTCCATCTACGATCGGGCGTGGACTAGCTGAAACTAAACCTTGTTTCGTGCCCGAACCGTGTATCGCTTTAGATAGTGCTAGCGCACCTGGCATCAATGGAACTTTTCTGGAGAGACGATCGGTCATCTCGGCGATAATGATCGCCTCTAACTCTGTTGGCGATTTACGTCCCTCAAGACAATTAGACATATATTCCGCGACACGACGAAGTGGTCCGCCGAGGCAGTGCAGTTGATCTTCCGGCTTCCAGTCATAACCATTTTCACGCATCATTAGCGTTTCGGCTTCATGCCACTGTGGCTCGGAATCTAGGAAGAGTCCGTCCATATCAAAGAAGATTGCTTGGAAACTCAATTTGCGTTGAAGTATTTCGCCTCAGGATGATGAACGATGATCGCAGATGTACTCTGTTCAGGATGTAACTGGAACTCTTCAGAGAGCTCTACGCCAATGCGTCCTGGTTCTAGCAACTCGCATAGTTCAACTTGTTGTTCGATGTTTGGGCAGGCTGGATAACCGAATGAGTATCTAGATCCGCGGTAACCCTGATCCAAAATTCCTTGCAGATCTGGTGCATCATCTCCGCGGACATGGAACTCTTCACGAATTCGTGCGTGCCAATGCTCAGCTAGCGCTTCTGTTAACTGAACTGATAAGCCGTGTAGCTCTAAATATTCGCGGTAGTTGTTCGCAGCAAAGAGTTCATTTGCCGCTTTACTGATCTCGCTACCCATCGTGACCACGTGAAATGCGACAACATCGGTCTTACCTGAATCTTTAGCGGCGAAAAAGTCACTCAAACAGAGTCTGCGATCGCGTGATTGACGTGGGAACGAGAAGCGGGTGCGTTCTTTTCCTTTATCAGGGCCTTCGTGATGCAAGATAACTAGATCATTGCCATCGCTAACACATGGGAAGTAGCCGTAAACAACGGCGGCATTTAACCAACCTTTAGATTGCACCTGATTTAGAAGTGCGCGAAGACGAGGACGCCCTTCATTTTCAACCATCGTTTCATATTCACCGCGGGCACCCTTTAAGCCCCACTGACCAACGAACAAAGCTCGTTCATCAAGCATTTCAACATAATCCGCTAAAGGAACACCCTTAATGATTCGAGAACCAAAAAATGGAGCGGCCGGAATATCGATATCGATCGCGACATCGCTTCGCTTGTTATCAATTACTAAATCTTCATCTTTCTTAGGACGTAGCGGAACTTTACGTTCTCTTAGCGCCGGCAAGGTAGCCCCTGGAACTCCGCGCTTAACTGCCATAATCGAATCCATCAAGCGAAGTCCTTCAAATGCATCACGTGCATAACGAACTTCTCCGGGAAACATCCCAGCAAGATCTTGCTCTACGAAAGCGCGAGTCAACGCTGCTCCCCCAAGCACAACCGGCCACTTTTCAGCAAGCCCACGATTAGTTAACTCTTCGAGGTTTTCTTTCATGATTACCGTTGATTTAACCAGCAACCCACTCATACCAATGGCATCGACGTTAGATTCTTGCGCAGCATCAATAATCTGATTGATTGTCTGCTTAATTCCGATATTTACCACGGTATATCCGTTGTTGCTCAGAATAATATCTACCAGGTTCTTGCCGATATCGTGAACATCGCCCTTGACGGTAGCCAGCAGCATTGTGCCGCGACCTTCGTCATCGGTCTTCTCCATATGCGGCTCAAGATAAGCAACTGCCGTCTTCATTACTTCAGCGCTCTGAAGTACGAAAGGAAGCTGCATCTCGCCTTTACCGAAGAGTTCGCCTACTACCTTCATTCCTTCGAGGAGATAATCGTTAATGATGGTGAGTGGCTTAATTCCTTCAGTCATCGCAGTATCGAGATCATCGCTTAAGCCAACTTTTTCACCATCGATAATGCGACGCTGCAAACGTTCAGTAAGTGGCAAAGCGGCTAATTCCGAGGCTCGAACATTTCGAGAAGCTGCTAGTTCAACGCCTTCAAAGAGTTGTAGAAATTCAGTCAACGGGTCATATATACATGTCTCACCGTCGTACTTGCGGCGGTCATAAACTAAATCGAGGGCTACTTCCTTTTGCCGCTCTTCAATACGGGCAAGAGGCGTGATCTTTGAGGGATGGACGATCGCCGAATCAAGGCCTGCCGCTACACACTCATGTAAAAATACCGAGTTAAGAACAACGCGCGCTGCTGGATTTAAGCCAAATGAAACATTTGATACACCTAATGTTGTTTGAACATCTGGATACTCAGCCTTGAGCTGACGAATCGCCTCCAGCGTTTCGATACCGTCGCGCCGGGTTTCCTCTTGGCCGGTGGCGATAGGAAATGTCAGGGCATCGATCAAAATATCGCCGGTCTTCATCTGCCAATTGGTAGTCAGCTCTTCAATCAGTCGACGCGCAACTCGTAACTTCCATTCCGCTGTACGCGCTTGACCTTCTTCATCGATAGTCAGTGCAACAACTGATGCGCCGTGTTCTTTAACCAAGGGCATTATTCGAGCGAAGCGAGATGTGGGACCGTCACCATCTTCGTAGTTAACTGAGTTGATAACGCAGCGACCACCGAGTGCTTCTAGTCCAGCTTTGATCACATTAGGTTCGGTCGAATCAAGAACAATCGGCAAAGTAGACGCAGTAGCAAAACGTGATGCGATCTCGTACATATCTTTAGCGCCATCGCGACCGACGTAATCCACTGAAAGATCGAGCATATGCGCTCCGTCGCGGATCTGATCGCGGGCGATTTCTACGCACTTCTCCCAATCTTCGGCAACAAGTGCATCACGAAAAGCGCGAGAACCATTGGCGTTGGTCTTCTCACCGATCGCTAGATAAGTATTGTCTTGGCGAAATGGAACGTATTGGTAAAGCGATGAAGCACCCGGATCGAGCGCCGCTCCGCGATCTTTAAATGGCTTGCTCGACATTTTCTCGACAACTGCCATAAGGTGTTCCGGTGTAGTTCCACAGCATCCACCAATTAGGCCGATGCCATAATCGCCCACAAATGTTTCGAGGGCATCGGCTAACTCTTTAGGCCCAAGTGGATATTCCGCGCCCTTTGCACCGAGTATTGGCAAGCCAGCATTTGGCATAACTGAAATGGCACAGTTTGCAAACTTTGAAAGGTAACGCAGGTGCTCAGACATTTCTGCAGGACCCGTCGCACAATTCAGCCCAATTAGATCAATCTCTAGCGGCTCTAGCGCATTTAGCGCTGCGCCAATCTCGGAGCCCAACAACATCGTGCCAGTTGTTTCAACAGTTACCTGTGCAATCAGTACTACATCGAAATCGACTTCCTCTATCGCTTGGCGACAACCATTTACGGCGGCTTTGGCCTGCAACAAATCTTGAGTCGTTTCAACTAAGAGCGCATCTGATTTTGCATCAAGCAGACCCTTTGCCGCTGTGTAATAAGCATCCTTCAACTTTTGATATGTCGCGTGTCCGAGCGAAGGCAACTTCGTTCCGGGTCCAAGTGAGCCAAGCACGAAACGTGGCTTCTCTTTCGTGCTCGCGGCATCTGCTGCCTCGCGAGCGATCTTGCCACCGGCAAAAGCCAGTTCGTAAATTCGATCTTCAATTCCGTACTCGGCTAAATTCGCCCAGTTCGCACCGAAAGTGTTGGTTTCAATTGCATCAACGCCCACGGCTAAATATTTGTCGTGAACTCCGCGAACAACATCTGGCCGCGAGACGTTAAGAATCTCGTTGCAACCTTCATGGCCTTGGAAATCCTCCAGCGTTGGATCGGCCTCTTGCAACATCGTGCCCATCGCCCCATCGGCGATTACCGTGCGCGATGCCAGGGCTTGGCGGAGTAATCCCGCGGGTCTCTGGCGATTAGGGCTCGTCACTTGGCAGAGGTTACCGTAAGGTGATCAATGTGGAGATTCATAAGATACCTGCGCTGCGCTCACCAATCATGGTTATCGCATTCTCTGGTTGGAACGATGCCGCAGAAGCGGCAACTGGCGCCGTCTCTCATCTCTTAGGTATCTGGAGTGAAATCGCTGATGTAGATAATCCAAAGGCGACCGATTTGATTCCAGAGCTAATCGCGGATGTAGATTCTGAAGATTATTACGATTTCCAAGTAAATCGACCAATGATCGAAATAGATGGTTCCCTTGTTAGATCTCTAATCTGGCCCGGAACCCAAGTCTTTGGTCTTTCTACACCGCAGTTTGCCAATGACTTTGTAATTGTTCGCGGCGTTGAACCTTCGATGAAATGGCGCACATTTACGCATCAACTATTAGATCTCGCCGATGATTTAGAAGTATCAACGATTATTACCTTGGGATCGATGCTCGCTGATGCGCCACATAGTCGCCCAATTACTGTTACGGGATCAGGTGCACATCCTGAGATTGCCAAGCGTTTAGGAATAGAAGTAAGTCGTTATGAAGGACCAACCGGAATTCTCGGTGTCATCCAAGATGCATGTCTGCGACGTGGAATCGATGCGATTTCACTCTGGGCTGCGGTTCCTCACTATGCGAGTAGCTCACCATCTCCGAAGGCAACTCTCGCATTGATAAACGCTTTAGAGGATTTTTTAGAGATCGAATTCCCATTGGGTGAGTTAAATGATCACGCCCAAGAATGGGAGAAGGAAGTTGATGAGTTAACGCAGGAAGATAGTGAGATCGGAGATTACGTTAAAGCGTTGGAAGAGAGTAAAGATAGCGCCGCCTTCTCTGATGTCTCTGGCGATGAAATTGCCCGTGAACTAGAGAAATTCTTAAGGCGACAAGAAGGCAGTTAGAAAGCGATACCGAGCAGGGTATCAATCGCGCGCGATAGTTCTCCCGGGCTTCCGCCAATATTTCCAGCGTCAGTATCTGCCAGCCAATTTCGCAGAGCTTTGATAGCGGTTGGAGTATCGAGATCATTTGAGAGCGCCGCAATAATTTCATTGATAGTGGCATCTGTTGGTGCAACTTCCATACGCGAGAGCGCAATACGTAGTTGCTTCATAAACTCCTCGGCGTTAACTAGATCTGTATCCGTCCACATATGGTCGCTGCGATAGTGATGGCTTAACAAAGCCAAGCGAATCGCCATCGCATCGCGACCTTCTTTGAGCAAATTAGAGACCAGAACAAGGTTTCCCTTAGATTTACTCATCTTTTCGCCATCGAGTCCGATCATTCCGGCGTGAACATAATGCGTTGCAAACTCGCGTCCGTTGATCATCTTCGACTGCGCAGCAGACATTTCATGATGTGGAAAAATCAAATCGCTTCCACCACCTTGGATATCTATCGAGGTTGCATCGTCTTCTGCAATATCTAAATAATTGAGCGCGATTGCACAGCATTCGATATGCCATCCTGGACGTCCACTGCCGAATTCGCTTTCCCAACCTGGTTCATTGGGGCGTTGAGCGAGCCAGAGAAGAGCATCAAGTGGATCTTTCTTGCCAGGCTTTAGCGGATCTCCCCCACGTTGCTCGAATATCTCGAGCATCTCTGGTTGAGATAAATTTGAACGAAGACCAAAGTCGGAATCACTTCTAACTTCAAAGTAGAGGTCTTGGTCTACCTTATAGACCGTACCCTTTTCTTGGAGCGTCTTAATTGCGCTTATTACTTCAGGAATCGCTTCAACAGCTCCAATGTAATGAGCTGGTGGAATCACATGCAGTGCGACCATATCCGACTTGAAGAGCTCAATCTGTGAGTGAGCCAGTTCTTTCCAGTCGATGCCATCGCGGGCGGCTCGCTCTAAAAGCGGATCATCGATATCAGTGATGTTCTCTACGAAATTTACTTCTGCACCGGTTGCTCGGAGATAACGGTTCACTAGATCAAAGGTTAAGTAAGTATTGGCATGGCCAAGATGCGTTGCATCGTAAGGAGTTATTCCACAGACATAGATTCGATAGATGCTCTTTCGCGCAAGTGGCTTGACCGAACTAGTTGCTGTGTCGTGGAGCGAGAGATCCGCTAAAGGAAAGCGCGCATCAAGTGGCGGGATATATAGATCTGACCAAGCCTTCATTCGCTCATCCTAGAACGGTGGCCAAGGAACTGCTGGCCAATCTGGGTTAGGTTCCGGAAAACACTTCTCAGCAAGGGCTCTATCGATCCGATCAACAGTTGCATCCAACTCTTCTTCTTCAATCAAACCCAGAACAACATCTCGCTTCTCAGTTGCAATCAACATTCTTGCTAATTGTAAAAGTTCTAGCTCGGCCGGAGAGAAAGGCTGCTTCGCCCACTGCCACAAAACAGTCCGCAATTTATCTTCAGTGTGAAAGGTAACGCCGTGATCGCATCCATAGACCGCGCCTTCTGACGTAGGAATCAAATGACCAATTTTTCGATCTGTGTTGTTAGTTATCAAATCAAGTAGAGCGATATTGCGAAGTTCTGGGTTATCTTCCTTAAAGAACTCCATTAAATCTACGTTCTCATCAATATCTATCCAAAGTTGAACCATTCCAGTTCCGTAAGGACCATCACGTAGAACTGTCGGTGGCACAAGATGTAAACCTAACCAATGGCTGACTAAAAAAGTCAAATATTCACGATTAGCTAAGGTGCCATCGGGGAAATCCCAAAGCGGACGTTCACCTGCAATTGGTTTGTAGATACAAATTAAAGTTCTTTCCTTAACTTCACATGAGGCGTACAAAGTTGCATTGGATGCATCAACCAATCTGCCGGTCACTGATATCTCACCGTGGCTAAGATCTCGCAGATATTCTTCAATTTCCTGAGCTCCGAGAAAACTCATCTTCGGTATCCATTTGCACGGGGACAGAGATGGCCACTCGGATCAATTGGGCCACCGCAGAATGGACAAGGTGCACGACCGGCGCCAACGACTGCGATGGCGCGTTTTGCAAAACTTTCGGCATAACCCAGCGGAATCAAAACCCGCAATATGTCCTGGCTATCTGATAACTCCATCAACAATTCTTCATCTTCAGGAGATTGGCTATCTGCGATCGCTTGAAGATCTATCTCAATCATCTTGCGATCTGACAGGTAAGCCAGACCGATAACTCCAACGCGAAACTCTTCATCGATAGGCGTCTCGAGCGGTTGATCATCACGACCTGCACGCTCAAAGACTGTTAACGGCTCTGATGATCTAACTTCTCGAAGAATCTGTTGAGTTCTCTCAGCAAGTGCAGCCACTTGCGCCTTTTCTAGCGAAACCGAAATCAACCGTGATCCTGCTCGCGCTTGAAGAAAGAAAGTGCGCTCCCCCGGTACGCCTACTGTTCCAGCGACAAAACGCTCTGCCGGATCAAAGAGGAAGATCTGACCGCTCATCCCTTACCTTTGCGCCCAGATCCTCCACCAAGTAGCGCTGACACACCCTTCTTCTTGGAACTCTCTTCTCTTAAGAAGGAAGTGATTGGAGATGTAGTGCTATTTAAAGTCAGAACTCGATAATCAACACCGTTAAAATCAAGAACGGTTATCGATGCGGGATCAATGACGATCTTTTGAAAATGATCTAAATGGGTACCTAATACGCTGGCAATAATCGATTTAATTACATCACCATGACTCACTAGAAGCTTCGCACCTCTACCTGAAGTATTTGCTGCTCCATTTAAAGCGCGCATCGCTCGGGCTTGGACATCTAAAAGTCCTTCACCGCCCGGAAAGTACATCGCGCTTGGAGTATTTTGCACAACTTTCCAAGCCTTATCTTTGGAAAGAACAGATAACTTTCTACCAGTCCACTTTCCATAATCCACTTCCACGAGATCGCTCTCAACTTCAATTAACGATTTAACCCCACTGCTCTTCGACAGTTGCGTCAATAGTGGTTCAATCGTTTGCGCACAGCGCTCCATAGGGCTAACTCTGATTAAGGAAAAATCAACGCCTTTTAATCTCTTCGCAACATTCAACGATTCTTTTCTCCCGCGATCAGAGAGATCTACACCAGGTGCTCTTCCGGCAAGGATTGCTTTGGCATTGGCTGTGGAATGTGCATGCCTCAATAAAACTATCCGTGTCATGTTAGAAGGTTATCCGCAAAATTCATTTGCGTCTTGCTAGGGTGGCCGCCATGGAACTTCGTCGCGCTGGCCGATCAGGTCTTTCGCTATCGCGCCTTGCCTTAGGCACGATGACCTGGGGGCGAGATACCGATACCCATGAAGCAGCCGACCAAGCCCGCGCCTTTATAGATGCTGGCGGAAATTACTTTGACTCAGCTAGTCACTACGGCGATGGAGATGCTGAGCGGGTAATTGGTGGATTAATCGGAACGCTCTTCAAACGAGAAGATGTCGTTATCTCAACTAAGGCAGGTTCTTCATACATAGACGGTTCTTTAGTAACCGACAATACGCGCACCTCTTTAATGAGTTCACTCGATAAATCACTCACTCGACTAGGTACAAGTTATGTAGATATCTGGATGATTCAAAGTTGGGATGATGCTGCGCAATTAGAAGATGCGCTATCGGCTCTTGATTGGGCATATACCTCTGGTCGCGCCAGATATGTAGGAATTTCAAACTTCAACGGTTGGCAGAGCGCACGAGCTATCTCGTTACAGGAAGCCAATAGCAGCAAGGCACCTATCGCCGTTATGCAGAATGAATTTTCACTTCTAAATCGAAGAGTGGAAGAAGATTCGTTGCAATGCTCTCGCAATCTGGAATCCGGATTTATCGCATGGTCTCCGCTAGGTCGCGGTGTTCTAACCGGTAAATATCGCAACGGAATTCCTGCCGATTCTCGCGCTGCTACACCGCACTTCGCGCCCTTTATTGAACCTTACTTAAATGATCGTTCACGTCGCATAGTTGAAGCTGTCTCTGTTGCTGCTCAAGGTCTCGGCTATTCACCACTAGAGGTCGCCTTAGCTTGGGTACGTGATTTTCCCGGTGTTACTAGTTCAGTCGTAGGTGCTCGTACCGCAGCTCAATTGCAGGGGATATTGGCTAGTGAAGAGATTGAACTTCCTGAAGTTGTACGTAACGCGTTAAACGAAGTTTCAGCAACTCTCTAAAAAGTCGTTAAGTACTCGTACTCCAAAGCGCAGGCCATCAATTGGAACTCGCTCATCTACTCCATGGAATAAAGACATAAAGTCGAGATCTGCTGGAAGGCGCAGTGGAGAAAAACCGTAACCAACAATTCCAATTTCAGAGAGCGCTTTGTTATCCGTGCCACCGCTCATCAGATAAGGAACGGGAATTCCTTCTGGATCATGGGCGAGAATTGCAGCCTTCATCGCATCGACAAGCGGTGCATCAAAGTCAACTTCTAAAGCAATATCGTGAGAGATAGTTTCGATTAAAATATCAGGACCAACAATCGCTCTAACAGTCTCATTTAGCTCAGCTTCATAACCTGGTAGGAAACGTCCATCAATAACCGCACTTGCCGTTCCTGGAATTACATTTGCCTTATAGCCTGCTTCCAACATCGTTGGATTTGCAGTGTTCTGCAACGTTGCTCCAATCATTCGCGCAGTTGAACCAATCTCCTTCAAAAGCGGCCGTAGATCCTTCTCGTCATATGCTTTTCCAGTCACGCGCGCAACTTCTTTAAACAAATCTTTTACCGTCTTGGTGTAACGCTGTGGCCATTCGTAGCGACCAATTTTGGCGACTGCTTCAGTTAGCGTCGTTAACGCATTTTCATCGTTCATCATCGAGCCATGGCCTGCGCGACCTTGCGCGGTTAACTTCATCCAGTGAATACCCTTTTGTGCTGCTTCAATAAAGTAGAGACGCTTGCCATCGGCAACGGTTACGGAGAAACCACCAACTTCTGAAATCGCTTCTGAACAACCAGCGAATACTTCAGGGTGATTTGCCGTCATCCAACGAGAACCAAAGGTCATTCCTGCTTCTTCATCTGCGAAGAAGGCGAGAACAATGTCGCGTTCTGGAACATAACCGCGCTGCGCCCAATCTCGCACGATGGCCAAGATCATTGCATCCAAATTCTTCATATCAACTGCGCCACGACCCCAGATACATCCATCTTTAATCTCGCCGGCGAAAGGATCCACTGACCATTCAGCAGCGTTAGCCGGCACGACATCGATATGTCCGTGGACAACGAGACCTGGTTTATCTGGGTTGCTCCCTTTAATTCGTGCGATTACGTTGCATCGCTTGGGCGCAGATTCATAAATTTTCGCTTCGATTCCAACTTCCGCGAGTGAGGCAACAATGTAGTTAGCAACCGCTTCTTCGTCGCCGCGTCCTTCACCAAAGTTCACACTAGGAATTCGGATTAAATCTTGGCAGATACGAATTGCTTCATCTTCAAAATTTCTTATCTCGCTCATGCCGTCATTCTCCCCCACAATCGCTCGAAAAAGGACCTGCTTTTGCGTGGTTGCTTCAGCGTTGCTATCGTTTGCAGCGCACTGGTCCGGGTGGCGGAATTGGCAGACGCGCTAGCTTGAGGTGTTAGTGCCCGCAAGGGCTTGAGGGTTCAACTCCCTTCCCGGACACGTTTAATGTGGTGGAATTGGATCGTTATGAAGTTAGCAGACGCCCTCTCCCTGATCAGAGATATTCCAGATTACCCAAAACCTGGCATCCTCTTTAAAGATATAACGCCGCTACTGGCCGATCCAACTGCTTACTCAACTGTAATCAAAGCCTTCGCGTCTCAGATCGACGACGTAGATGTAATTGCTGGCATTGAAGCTCGTGGTTTTATCTTTGCCGCAGCGATTGCCTTAGAGAAAAGCGCTGGTTTCGTGCCCTTTAGAAAGAGTGGAAAACTCCCCTTTGAAACTATCGGCGCGAAATACGGTCTGGAATATGGCGAAGATGAGATAGAAGTTCATATCGATGCATTTGCCAATGGAAAAACGGTAGTGATTATTGACGACGTCCTAGCAACAGGCGGAACGATCGCTGCCGCGCTCGAACTCGCTGAACGCACTGGGGCGGTCGTTAAATCCGTTCAGGTTCTATTTGAAATTTCTGGACTCGGTGGCCGGGAGTTAATCGCCAAGCGTTTTCCCAAGATCGAGATTAAATCGTTGGTAACTTCTTGAGTTCTAAAGTTCGCATCCACCAGATCCAAGCGCTGCGTGCCGTCGCTGCAACGCTGGTTGTTCTCTTCCATGCAAAGTTAGCACCCGGTGGGTTCATTGGCGTAGATATCTTCTATGTGATCTCTGGATATCTAATAACTGGCATCATCATTAAAGAGATAAAGCTAATTGGCGCCTTTAACTACCGAAACTTCTTTTTGCGGCGAGCCAAGCGGTTACTGCCTGCCTCAATAAGCGTTCTGATACTTACCGCATTCGGGGCCTGGCTTTTTCTTCCACAAACTATTCGATCATCTCTGGGTCAGGATATCTTCGCCGCTTCGATCTATATTTCCAATTACCTTTTTGCTTGGTGGCAGAACGATTATCAGAATCTAAACGCGACGCCATCGCCAGTAATTCACTACTGGTCGCTCGCCGTAGAGGAGCAGTTCTATCTACTCTGGCCACTGATAATTTTCACACTCTGGAAGATTGGTCGCCAACGCTTAGTCTTTCGCGGCGTTCTCGGTATCACCATCCTCTCTTTTCTATTCTCGCTCTTCCTAACTAACGCAGCACCGATCTGGGCTTTCTACAGTCTTCCAACTCGCGCTTGGGAACTCGGCGTTGGTGCTCTACTACTCTTCATTCCGAAAGAGCTTCTTGAAAAGAAATCTGTTTCTCGAACGCTGATTGTTTGGTTATCTGCGCTAACACTTCTCTATGGCGTAATTCGATTCAGTGACAACACGCCGTTCCCAGGTACTGCAGCTCTGTATCCGGTTTTGGCTACTGCGCTACTGATTGCTTTCATACATTCGTGGCCACCAATACTCAATGATTTTTCACGCCTGCGCTTTGTTCAATGGTTAGGTGAAATCTCCTATCCTTTCTATCTCTGGCACTGGCCTCTATTAGTAATTCCTACTACTCGCTTCGGTCGCCCTTTAACCCTGCTTGAGAGATTTCTCTTAATTGCCCTAACCGCTCTAGCTGCCGATTTAACTCATAGATTTATTGAAAAACCATTCTCAAGAAGGAAATTATCAAATCGCCAGACTACAAAGTTCGCATTAGCGGCAACTCTCTCCGGCGTTATGGTGGCAAGTGCAATATTGCTCACCACAAAAGATGACATCTCTCTCCCGAATGGTCGCTCCGTATCAATAGCGGCGGTCATGCAGAAGCCTAAGATTTATGACGATGGATGTCATGCAAATTATGGCAACAAAAACTCTCCAGAATGTCTCTACGGAGATGTTAATTCGAAGCGGAAGATCGTTCTCTATGGCGATTCTCATGCAGCGCAATGGTTTCCGGCCCTGGAAAAAATCGCAATCGATGAGGGGTTTGCGCTAATCAGTCTCACCAAATCCGCCTGTACTGCCGTTGAAGTAGATCGTGTTAATTCAGGTGCTTTTAAAAACTCCGACTGCAACGCTTGGCGCGAGAACTCTATAAAGCGAATAAAGGATTTAAAGCCCGAAGCGGTTATCATGAGCGGATTCCAGCACTTCGCGTTTCCAGAGCGTTACTCATCGCGTGATGCCTGGTGGTATGAAGGACAGCGTTCTCTCTATGCCAAGGTTTTGAATAGCTCTCCAAATTTGATTTATATCTCCGATACGCCCAAGCCACAGCGAGATATCCCTAGTTGCTTAGCAACAGCGAAGGACGATGAATGTGATGCCAATGAGAAATCTGATCCGCGAGTAGCAGGTGGGTTTATCGCGTTGGATCCAACTCCATGGCTCTGTACAGATTCCTGCCCGGCAATTGTCGATGGGATCGTGGCCTATCGTGACGCCTCACATATAAGCGTTGATATGAGCGCGGTGCTTTCCGATAATCTTCGTGAATTCTTGAGGAGCAATGGCGTCATATGAAGTCACTCTCGCCAATTTCCTTGATTAGATGCAAAGATGCACCCCGTGGCTGAACTCATCTATTACTGCGGAACGATGGATAGTGGTAAATCCACGCTTGCACTGCAGACCGCCCACAACCATAAGAGCCGCGGACGTTCGGGTTTAATTTTCACAAGTAAAGATCGCGCCGGTTCTGGAGTTATCTCATCTCGTCTTGGCTTACAGAGCGCTGCGATTGAAGTTGATCCAGATCTGGATCTTCACAAGTTAGTTGTGGAACGTCTCTCTCTTGGAGATCGCATTGATTACATAATCTGCGATGAGGCCCAGTTCTATCAGGCAGAACAGATCGAACAACTTGCAAAGATCGTAGATGGTTTAGGGATTGATGTCTTCGCCTTTGGTATCTTGGCAGACTTTCGCACGAAATTGTTTCCTGGATCGGCTCGATTGGTAGAACTTGCTGATCGAGTAAATACACTTCAAGTTGAGGCTCTTTGCTGGTGTGGTTCAAGAGCAACTCACAATGCCAGAACTCTCGGCGGAGTAATGGTTACCGAAGGTGAACAAGTCGTTGTCGGAGATGTTGCACCAGGTGCAGAAATTGCCTACGAAGTCTTGTGTCGACGCCACCACATGCGTCGCGTTACTGCGCGTGCATCTCGAGCAGGACATACTTCTCCATTACCTTTACCATTTACAGAGAACGAATAAAGAGCGCTAACTAGTCAATCAATCAGGGAGAGAAAAATGAAAGTACGTGGATACGCTGCAATGAGCGCTAAGGCCCCGCTTGCTCCTTGGGAGTTTAAGCGTCGCGATCTTGGCGCACACGATGTCGCCCTAGATATTAAGTACTCCGGCATCTGTCATTCAGATATCCATCAAGCGCGTGAAGAATGGGGCCCAGCAATTTTCCCTATGGTTCCGGGCCACGAGATCGCGGGTGTCGTGACAAGTATTGGCTCTGCAGTATCCAAATTTAAAGTTGGAGATCTAATCGGCGTTGGCGTATTCGTTGACTCATGTCGCGTATGCGAGCCTTGCAAAAACGGAACGCAGCAATACTGCATCGAAGGAATGACTGGTACTTACAACCAATTAGAACGTGATGGAAAGACTCCTGCAATGGGAGGCTATGCAAATGTAATGGTCATTAATGAAGATTACGCTGTCACTATTCCTGCAAATCTTTCTCTAGATGGTGTGGCTCCCCTGCTCTGTGCTGGAATTACTTTGTATTCGCCAATTAAACATTGGAAGGCTGGCCCTGGTAAGAAAGTTGCAGTTATGGGACTTGGCGGACTTGGTCACATGGGAGTCAAGTTTGCAGCTGCGATGGGAGCTGAAGTAACTGTCTTTTCGCATTCTCCTTCGAAGGAAGCAGATGCAAAGGCAATGGGCGCACATCGCTTTGTTTCAACAAAGTCTGAAGGTTTCCATAACAAGTACAGCAAGCACTTTGACTTAATCTTGAACACAGTCAGCGCTGAACTAGATATCAATATCTATCTCTCAATGCTCGGTGTCGACGGAACCCTCGTGGTTATTGGACTTCCTGGAAAGCCGTACTCGGTTGACGCCGGTTCGCTACTCCCAGCACGCCGTTCACTATCTGGATCAATGATCGGTGGCATCCCCGAGATGCAAGAGATGCTTGATTTCTGCGGAAAACATAACATTGTCAGTGACGTCGAGGTCATTAAGGCTGATTACATCAATGAGGCATACGAACGTACCGTCGCGAGCGATGTTAAATATCGCTTCGTTATTGATGCAACAACTTTCTAAACATCCTTAGAAATAATCCCTATAGGAAGTTGTTAAGAACAAGAACAAAGATTGGCGCAATAAAGAGCGCCGGAAGCAAGTTGCCCACAGCAATATCTTTGATCTTGAGAAGTCGTAGACCGATGCATACCAACATCACTCCGCCTGTAATTGTCATGGCATCAACCTGATAACCCTCAAGAATGCTTCCTAGACCGAGTCCGATTACTGTCCAAATACCTTGATAGATGGCTACTGGGATCACAGCGGCTGCTACGCCCCAGCCCAAACTTGCTGCAAAAGCCATTGCCGCAAAAAAGTCGAGACTGGATTTGAGAAGTAACTGATCAATACCGGTAGACATTCCATCGCTAATTGAACCGAGTATCGCAAGCGGTCCTATCGCAAATAACAGCGCTGCTGAAACGAACCCTTCAATAAAGGTGCTCTCTTTGTGGGCACCGAATTTAACACGAAGGGCTTCACCCAATCCTTCGAGTCGGGATTCGAGTGAAAGTGCGGAACCGATTGCGCCACCGATTAGAAGTGAACCCAGAATTGCTAAGAGAGTCCAACCTTTAGGAATTGAATTGATGTAGCGATCACTCCACATTGGAGCTAACGCACTAACCGCGCCAAGAATTGTGATGAGCCCAAGTACTTCGGTTATGAGAATTCTTGTACGGGCCAACATGCGAGCACCCACTAGTACTCCGAGCGCCGCTCCCCCAACTATCGTTGTTACATTTATCAAAGTGCCAAGGCCAACGAACATTCTGTAAGGATACGGCCTTTAAAGTCATTTAATTGCGTTAAACTCTCGAAATGAGTTTTATGAATCGGTTCTCTGCATTCCTCAAGCCGCATAAAACCGTACCAATAACCCCTTGGCGTGCGAATTCTCGTTGGGATCTCTCACTTTCCCGCGTCGCGATTCTCTTCTTTGGGCTAGCTATCTTTGGTTTGGGAGATGCGCTCGTCGTTCAATCAAATCTAGGTAATGCCCCCTGGACTGTATTTGCACAAGGCCTTAGCTTAAAGACCGGGCTATCACTTGGATGGGCAACCTTTGTGACCGGTTGTTTTGTTTTACTTATCTGGATTCCACTTCGCGAACGACCAGGTTTTGGAACGCTTTCCAATATCGTGATTATCTCTGCTGCGATCGAATTCGGTGTTTCAGTATTTCCATTACAGGAAACGTTATTCGGTGGGCTTGCATCTGCACTGATTGGTATCGCGCTAGTTGGTCTAGGTTCTGCTCTCTATATAACTTGTGGCCTTGGTCCCGGCCCGCGCGATGGCGCAATGACAGGACTTCATCAACGTACAGGTGTTCGCGTGGGACGCGTACGTATGGGAATTGAAGTAACTGTTTTGATCGTGGGTGCTCTATTAGGCGGCCAAATTGGCCTCGGTACCGCGCTCTTTGCCCTCTTGATAGGCCAATCCGTTGCTATTTCCTTCGGCATAGTCGCGCGTCTAACCTCAAAGTAACCGCTCTTTTAGGTTTAAATCCTCTTATCCCTCGGTCTGTGAGCCGTCATTTCACACGGGGTCGCAAACACCCCCGTTAACAAAATTAGAAAGGTTCGTCATGCTCGATAGCTATTTCAAAATATCGGAACGTGGCTCAACTGTAGCTCGGGAAGTACGTGGCGGCATCGTCACCTTCTTCACAATGGCATACATAGTCGCTCTCAATCCACTAATCATCGGTCTTGCAAAAGATGCTGATGGAAAATATATCGGCGGTGGAGATGCTCCTAATCTCGCTCTAGTTGCCGCGATGACCGCTTTGATGGCGGGAGTTCTAACGATTCTGATGGGCGTGGTTGGAAATTACCCACTCGCACTTGCTACAGGCTTAGGCCTTAACACCTTCGTTGCAGTTGGTATTGCATCCCAAATGACTTGGGCTGATGCGATGGGACTTGTTGTAATCGAAGGCATCATCATCACCATCTTGGTACTTACTGGTTTTAGAACCGCAGTATTTAAAGCGGTACCTGCGCAATTAAAGATAGCAATCTCAGTTGGTATTGGTTTATTTATCGCACTTATCGGTCTTGTTGATGCCGGATTCGTTCGTCGAACAGGCGCAGGACCAGTTCCAGTGACTCTTGGCGATGGCGGAACGTTAGTTGGCTGGCCAGTCATCATCTTCGCACTCGGACTATTCCTAACTATCGCTCTGATGGTTAAGAAGGTGAAGGGCGCGATTCTCATCGGAATCATCGTCGCAACTATTGCCGCGGTCATTGTTGAGACAACTCTCAAAATTGGACCGCTGTTTAACGGCGCTACCGGTGAAGTAAATCCAAAAGGATGGAACTTAAACGTTCCTGCAGTACCTGAAAAGATCGCCGCAACCCCAGATTTCAGCCTCTTCGGAGATTTCAATCTCCTGGGCTCATTCGATCGCCTTCCTTTGGTCACAGTCATTCTCTTGATCTTCACCTTATTGCTCTCAGACTTCTTCGACACTGTCGGAACAGTTACAGCGATCGGACATGAAGCAGGTTTGATCGACAAGGACGGAAACGTTCCTAATAACGATCGCATTCTTCTTGTCGACTCATTGGCTGCAGTTGCAGGTGGCGCTGGAAGCATCTCTTCCAATACCAGCTACATTGAATCTGCATCAGGTGTTGGCGAAGGTGCACGAACTGGTCTGGCATCTGTCGTAACGGGAGTCTGCTTCCTGCTTACTACATTCCTGGCTCCGCTCGTTGCGATCATTCCTTACGAGGCTGCTACTCCTGCACTAATCATCGTTGGTTTCTTGATGATGACTCAGATCAAAGCCATTGATTGGGAAGATTACGGAATCGCAATTCCAGCGTTTCTCACAATCATCTTGATGCCATTTACCTACAACATCTCAGTTGGTATCGGTGCTGGCTTTGTAACTCACGTCGTTATTCGCTATATCCAAGGCCGTCGCAAGGAAGTACATCCACTACTTCTCTTGGTCTCTGGCCTCTTTATGATCTACTTCTTATCTTCACCAATTAATACCTGGGTTGGATAAGCAAGTAATTAGTTAGTAGAAAGCCCCTGGTTCTTGTTGACCGGGGGCTTTCTTTATTAAATTGACCAGTCGATGGGATCGCGCCCCTTAGCAACCAATATTTTATTTGCCCTACTAAATGGTTTAGAGCCAAAAAAGCCGCGGTAGGCCGACAGCGGACTGGGATGAACGCTAATAATGCAATCTGATTTAGGAAAAAGGTCTTTGACCTCTTGCGCGTTAGCGCCCCACAGAATTGCAATGACACCTTGTTGGGCGAGAATAGAGACAACTTGATCCGTAAATTCTCTCCAACCTAGATCTTTATGTGAATTGCTTTCGCCTTCCGCACATGTGAGGCTTCGATTTAAAAGAATAACTCCCCGTTTGCACCAAGAAGATAGATCTCCAGAGGTTGGATGAGACACACCTAAGTCATCGACCAACTCTCGATAAATATTTTTTAGTGAAGCGGGCAACTTTCCGTCACTTCGCGCCGTTGAGAAAGCAAGGCCCATCGCATCAACCGCACTTGGGTAAGGATCTTGACCAAGAATTAAAACTCTTGCCTGTGCCGGATCAAAACTTAAGGACTTCATAACATTTTCATGTGCCGGAAGATAGGCCTCTGCCTGAAGCATACTTTCAATCTCATCTAGGAGATCTAGTGAGCCCTTAAGCAGTTCGCGCCAGCCGGGATGTAACTGATCCTTAAAACTAGTCATCTACTTCTAGCGAAAAAGCGTGAACCATCTGTTGTTACATCGATACTGATTCCGAATACAGCGCTCATATGCTCTGATGTAATTACTTCGGCTATCGGACCTGAGATCGCAATCACGCCATCTTTGATAATCAGCGCATGCGTTGTTCCGGCTGGAATCTCTTCAATGTGATGAGTAACAATGATGCTAGATGGCGCTAACGGATCTAATGAGAACTCTGAGAAGCGGCGTAACAGATCCTCGCGACCCCCGAGATCAAGACCGGCAGTAGGTTCGTCTAGAAGGAGAAGCTCGGGATCGGCCATAAGTGCGCGAGCGATCTGAACTCGCTTCTTCTCGCCATCACTTAAGGTGTAGTAGCGACGATCAGCAAACTCGCGAACTCCAAAGGTCGTTAACAGCGCCACCGCTCGTGACTCATCCCAGAGATCATAAACTTCATTCCATCTGCCAATCACTGCATAGGCGGCAGTTAGAACGACATCGCGAACGAATTCATCATCTGGAATATCTTCAGCAAGAAGTGAAGCACAGATTCCGATTCGGGTTCGGAGTTCTGAGAGATCTACCTTCCCCATTTGTTTATCGAGAATTGAAACCGTTCCTGACGTTGGAAATATTCGCGTAGCCAGAATATTGAGAAGTGTCGATTTACCTGCGCCATTTGGTCCGAGAATGACCCAGCGTTCACCGCTTTGGATTCGGAAATCTATCGGTCCGAGAATACGTTTAGCGCCGCGGGTAACGCTGACACCTTGCATAGCAAGGACAACTTGGCTCGGTGCGGCGTTCATAGATGAAAAAGATAGCGGTAAAGGTGATGAATCACTTGCAATTGCGCCATGCGCTGATGTGATTCACGATAATCTTCTCCATTATGGAGTCAAAAAACGGTGTTTCTGAGCAACAGTTCACCGGCCTTATCTTGGTCTCCGGCGTTGATAGCCCAGGTATAACCGAAGCGCTCTTCGAAGCGCTCTCTCCATTCGCCGTAACAATTCTCGATATTCAGCAAGTCGTCATCCGTGGTCGTTTGATTTTGACGGTTTTAATCTCGCTTTCACCCGCGCATGCAAAATCTATTGAGGAAGACCTTGAAGAGTGCGCCACTAAGTTGGGCGTAGATATCGCAACCGCATTTGAAAGTAGCGACCAGAAGACAATTGCGCCTAAGAAGTCTCTTCTTCATGTAGTTGTACTTTCTCAATCACTAAAGCCTGCTGCGATAAATGCCATCGCCGCAGTGATTTCTGAAGACGGCGGAAATATTGAACGCATCAACCGCACCGCAAGTTATCCCGTGACCGCTATTGAGTTGACGGTATCTGGCGCCGATTTAGCAACGCTGCGAAGCGCCCTTGCCACAACTGGAAGCGAACTTGGAGTTGATATCGCAGTCTCCCCCGGTGGTCTCATGCGTTTTGCTACCAAGTTGGTCGTAATGGATGTTGATTCAACGCTTATTCAACAAGAAGTGATTGAACTTCTTGGTGCTAAAGCGGGCGTGCAGAGCGAGATCGCAAAAATCACCGAGTCGGCTATGAGAGGTGAACTCGACTTTGAGGCGAGCCTTCGTGCGCGTGTTGCCTTATTGAAAGGTCTTCCTTCCAGCGTTCTAGTAGATGTTCAATCTGAAATAACTCTGACTCCAGGTGCGCGCACATTGGTTAGAACTCTGAAGAAACTCGGTCACCATATCGCCCTAGTCTCAGGTGGTTTTGAACCTGTTATCGCGCCTCTAGCAAATGAATTAGGTATCGACCATATGCGTGCCAATAATCTTGAGATTGCAGATGGGAAGTTAACCGGAGAACTTGTTGGACCAGTTATTGATCGCGCAGGCAAAGCTACCGCTCTGCGTGATTTCGCTGCAGAACATAACGTTGACTTAGATCAAACAATTGCAATCGGTGATGGAGCAAACGATCTAGATATGATCGCTATCGCAGGCATGGGAATTGCATTTAATGCCAAACCTGCCGTTAAGGCCGCTGCCGACAGTTCCGTGTCAGCCCCATATCTAGACTCTGTTCTCTATCTAATGGGAATCTCTCGCGAAGAGGTTGAAGAGGCTTAATTTAAAGTCGGCAGGCGTGAATATCTGTTACCAAGATGCCACGTGCGCCCAGGGACCAGAGTTCATCCATCAGACGATTTGTATCTTTGCGAAGCACCATCGCTCGTACCGCTACCCAATCCTCTTTCTGCAAAGGTGAGATTGTTGGAGATTCAAGCCCTGGTGTAATTGCACAAGCTTTATCAACGCTTACCTTCGGAATGTCATAGTCAAGTAGAACGTATTCGCGAGCTGTTACCACGCCCTGTAAACGGCGCTGTAGAACTTCTAGTCCGGCTGGCACAGCTGTACCGCCGCGAGTGATTAATACTGCTTCACTAACCAAGATCGCATCACCGAATATTGCAAGCCCCGCTTGGCGAAGTGTGTTGCCTGTACTGACAACATCAGCGATTACATCGGCTACGCCTAGACGCACGCTGCTTTCAACTGCGCCATCTAAGCGAACAACTTCCGCCTTGATCGATTTCTGTGAGAGAAAGTTCTGGACTAAGCCTGGATAAGCGGTGGCAATTCTCTTTCCGTTGAGATCTGAAATGGATAGTTTCTCCGCTGCAGGACCTGCGAATCTAAATGTTGATCCACCAAAACCCAACGCCAGAACTTCGGTCGCAGCCGCCCCGGAATCAATGAGTAAATCACGTCCGGTAACGCCGGCTTCAAGTTCTCCAGACCCAACATACAAGGCAATATCTCGCGGACGTAGGTAATAAAACTCGACGTTATTCTCGGTATCAACCAACACTAGATCACGGGAATCGCTTCTCTGGCGATAGCCCGCCTCTTTGAGAATCTCGATAGACGAATCCGCGAGTGAGCCCTTATTTGGAATTGCAATCTTTAACATTTACTACCAATCTCTAGAGGAACTTGTAGATATCTGCTGGTTGCAAACCGCGCGCTAACATCAAAACTTGTAAATGGTAGATAAGTTGGCTGATCTCCTCGGCCAGAGCTTCATCGCTCTCGTGCTCTGCAGCAAGCCAGACTTCGCCCGCCTCTTCGAGAATCTTCTTTCCGATTGAGTGAACTCCCGCATCGATCGCAGAAACTGTTCCTGAACCTGGTTCGCGGCTCGTCAATTTAGCGGTGAGCTCATCAAACAATTGATCAAAAGATTTCATTGTCAGAGTTTACTAGACGGCGCTTGCGCGATGACGGAGCATTTCAACCATGACCGAAGGTTCAGGAGAGTTAAAGACCGCAGATCCGGCGACAAAGGTATCTGCGCCGGCCTCACGTGCGATAGCGATGGTATCGATCGAGATACCACCATCGACTTGCAGCCAGATTGGTCGATCTCCTATCGATTTACGGGTTAGGCGCACCTTCTCCATCATCTCTGACATGAACTTCTGGCCACCAAATCCAGGCTCTACCGTCATGATCAAAAACATATCTACTAGATCAGAGAATTCTAAGTAGTTTTCAATTGGAGTTCCGGGTTTCACTGCAAGGCCAGCCCTTGCACCATGTGATCTGATACCTCGCAAAGTCTTATTGATATCCAGCGCTGCTTCAGCATGGATTGTGACGCTTCCCGAACCAGCTATTGCATACTCAATCGCTAAGGTGTCAACGTCCTCCACCATTAAATGAGCATCAATGAGGGTAGGTGACGCAGAGATAATCGCTTGCGCCTCTGCCAAGTTCCACGTTTGATTTGGCACGAAACGATTATCCATAATATCGAGATGGATTAGATCCGAAACTTCGGCGATCTTGGCAATCTCGCTAACAATATTTTCGCGATCTGCGCTGAGAATACTTGGCGTGATTCGAATATGTTGACCGCTCATAGAAATACCTTATTTGCCTTTCTTACGAAATGCCGCCATAAACATGGAGTCGCTCTGATGTCTGTGGGTCCATAAGGAGAGCGACTTACCGCGCATCGCGCCGTTTAGTCCATCTGGAAGAAACGGCGACAAATCAATCTGTTCTAACTCAGGATGGGCTTTCAAAATATCAGCAACCGCGACAGTGGTTTCGGCGAAGTGCGGAGAGCAGGTTGCGTAGGCAAAGAGTCCACCATCTGCCAACACTGATACTGCGCTATCGGATAACTCACGTTGTAGCGCTGTTAGTGCACGTAGATCAGTAACGGTTCTTCGCCAACGAACTTCGGGGCGACGGCGTAGTGCGCCAAGCCCAGTGCAAGGAACGTCGGCAAGAATGGCATCGAAGAGTTCACCGTGTGATGCGATTTCGCGCCCATCGCCTACCCAAACTCTTGCGCTTCCAACTACTTGTCTAACTAACTCTGCTCTCGGCTGACTTACTTCGTTCGCGGTAAAGTCCTTACCTTTTTCTTGTGCGATTGCCGAAAGTAGTGCGGCTTTTCCACCAGGGCCGGCACATAAATCCAACCAGCGTTGTGATGAGGCCGCAGCGTTGGAAAAGATTTGCGCAACAAGTTGCGAGCCTTCATCCTGCACGCCAGCTCTACGGCGTCTCACTGGCTCCAAAGTATTCGGAATTCCATCGAATTTGATTCCATATTGTGAATACTCAGTAGGAACTCCGCCGAGATCAACCAACTCTTCTTGCGATGAACGCCCCGGCCACCAAACTAAAGTTGGCGATGCCGGAATATTGTTGGCAATTAACGCAGATTCAACTTCAGAGAAATCCTTTAGTAGGTCAAAGTAGGCCGACACTATCCATTCCGGGTGCGAATGGATAATCGCTAAACGTTCGACATCATCCTTGATCTGATTTACCGGCTCCATCCACTGATCTAGCGTTTGCGCGCTCATCTTGCGCAACATCGCATTAACGAAGGAAGCCTTCGACTCCCCCAAAACTTTACGGGCGAGTTCTACTGTCTCAGAGACTGCTGCGTGAGTGGCGACTCGCATCTCAAAGAGTTGATGTGCGCCAAGACGGATTACATCTACGATGCCGCTGTCTACTTCGTTCCATGGTCTATCTGAAATCTGCGCGGCGATGTAATCATGGCGACCTTGCATGCGCAGAGTTCCGTAGAGAAGCTCTGTCGCAAAGCCTTTATCTCGCTGCTCAAATTTAGAATCAGTTAGCGCACTTGGAAGCAATAAATTTGAATATCCTCCGCGCTGGTTAACTTCTTGCAGGATATCGAAGACTAATAAGCGAATTGGGTTCGGTTTAGGCGACTTAAAGGTGTTGCGGCGAGCTGGCGTCGCCTTATCGCTCATATAAATCGCTCGTGTTGCTCGATGCGGGCACCGTTGATCCAAGAGATAGCATCCATGCTCGCTTTACCTGCCGGTTTCACTGAGAGGATCTTTAGCGAACCTTCCGCAGTGGATACAAATAACTCTTTTCCAACCAAGAGGATTTCTCCAGGTTGACCCGTTTTCTCATCACTAACATCAGCAGATTCAATTTTGAGCGCTTCGTCGCGGAAAGTTGTCCATGCTCCAGGTGCCGGATAGAAGGCGCGAATCTTTCGCTCAATTTGCATTGCTGGATGGTTCCAATCAATACGGCCTTCATCCTTGGATAACTTGTCGGCGCGCGATGCACCATCTACAGATTGGATAACAGGAAGCTCGTTGGCTTCAATAGCGCTGATCGCATCTAATACGACTGGCGCCCCGACTACCGCAAGATTTTGTAGAAGTGAATCAGTCGTTGCTTTATGTGGCATTGCTATCTCTCTTTGGCGATAGATCGGTCCAGTATCCATTCCCTTATCGAGTTTGAAGACTGTAACCCCCGTGACCTCATCACCAGCTTCTATAGCGCGTTGCACCGGAGCTGCTCCTCGCCACTTTGGCAGAAGTGAAAAATGGAGATTAATAAATCCATGAGTGGGAAGATTGAGAATTTCCTCTTTAATGATCACACCGAAACCAATAGTGATGACTAGATCTATCTCTGACACTGCTAGTTTGAGTTCTTCCTGGTCGACTGGTTTTCGAACGCTGATTCCACGATCTTTTGCCCATATCGCAACTGGTGATTCCTTTAGCGAAAGCCCGCGACCTGCTGGTCGGTCGGGCTGAGTGATCACTGAGACAAGATCGTGTTCGCTCTTTAAGAGAGCTTCAAGGGTGGGTAGAGCGACTTCTGGTGTTGCGGCAACTGCGATCTGCACTAAATGCTCTTCCCAAACATGTTATGCGGTGAAGTTTTAATGACTGGGCCATTCCCGCCATCTAAAGCGGTGCCGAACCATTCTGATTCGCGGATCTCCTTCATCGCCAATTTGCGATCTTGAGCAGATAGGCGATCGATAAAGACAATTCCATCTAAATGATCGGTCTCATGCTGAAGGGCGCGAGCTAATAACTCAGTTCCTTCAACAGTAATTGGCTCCCCATACATATTAAATCCCTTAGCAACTGCGCGAAAAGCGCGCGGTGTCTCATAACTCAAAGCCGGGAAAGAGAGGCAACCTTCTTCACCATCTTGCAGTTCCGCACTTAAATCAAGCGTCGGATTAATCAGATGACCGATCGCTTCATCTACATCCCAAACAAATACTCGTAGTGGGACACCTATTTGTGGCGCTGCTAGACCTGCACCCGGTGCTTCCAGCATGGTGTCCGTTAAATCTTCAACCAGAGTTCGTAGTTCTTTATCAAAGTCGATAACCGCAGCTGCCGGAGTGGTCAGCACTGGATCGCCAAAGAGGCGGATCGGTTGAATGGACATGTGCGAAGTCTATCTCAGCGCAGTAGTGAAAGAACTTATTAGCGCCTAGCAAACTTTGTTAAGAGAGTGAATATGGGTCGATTCGCACTTGCATCGCCTCTTTCTTGGCGATCGCGCGATGTTTTACAAACTCACCTACAAATTGTGTGAGATCGGCGAAGTCAAATTCCGACGCCGTCAAAATAATTCTCGCCTTATCTCCGCCTCGTATTGATGGCCCCAAAACCTTTGTTGATGCAGGAATACGCGAATCAAGCAGAGCCTTCTTAAATCCTTCTGCGACCGTGCTCGCCTCAGAGGTAGCTAAATCGACAGTCAAAGGTCGCGTAAATGGTGGAAGATCTAAAGATTCAAGATCGGCAAGTTCACGTTTATACATATGCGCTGGATTCCAACTAGCCAGAGCAGCATTTATTGGGTGGCTACTATCGATCGCAACTAAAACTGGTGCTCCTGGTTTTACCTGCCCCGCCGCCTCAAAGAAAGCTTCGCGAGATCGTTCCTGACCTCGCAGATCAGAGTACGAAAAGAAAGATCCTCCCTCAAGAAGGACTGCCGCCGAATATCCACCTTCACATCTTGGCGCCATTCCCTGCGTTGCAATAACTAGCGAACTCTTACCGGTGACTTCTTTAACCGGTGTATCAGCATCCGAATTAATTACGGGGAATCCTGGAAAAGCTCGTCCAATTTCCTCAGCGTGACGGATCGCTCCCCTGCCAAGCAAAACCAACTTGTCCTCGTTGCACCATTTACATTTCCGTGTCGAGAAAGTCGTTGAACAATGTACGCAAGTAGGCGGAGCGCTCTGGTTCGAGCGCGAGAGTTTTCCACCACAAGGGCAGATCGCTAGATTGCGACATTTCTTACACATTAATGCACTGGCATAACCCTTCTTCGGGACTAAGAAAAGTACTGACCCCGACTTTAAAGCGGTTCGGATTGGAGAAAAGATTCGCTCCGGTAACAACTCTGAATTACCTTGCGGAAATGTTGATACCTGCAGACGCGCTTTCTTACTTAAGAATTTCACCGAACTGGAATCGATGGCCCGAGCCATTTCAAGTGAAGGTGAATAGCCAACAAAATAAAGGTTTAATTCCTCTTCGCTCTGACGCAGAAGGGCGACATCTCGCACATTCCAGCCTGGATGACGTGGTTCATAATGGCTCTGTGAATTCTCGCGATAGACAATCAAGGTAGCTAAATCAGGCGGAGTCAAAAAGATCGCACTCCGGGTACCGATAATAATCTGGCCCGATTTGTTGATAGCAGTGAGGTAATTTGAATAGCGGTGGGTACGTGACAACGACGAAGTCAGAATGAGAGCGTCCGGAATCTCCACTTTGAGAAGTTCTAACTCGCGATCTTCTGGAACGATAATTAGAACGGAACCCTTTGCTTGAGCTTTCTGCGCGAATTCACTTAAGCGCTTTAAGGGATCTTCATGCGGCGCTAGATGTAGATAGGTAACTTCCCCTTTTCCTTTGTTCGCCAAATCTTTCGTTGTCGAACTTCTGAATTCGGTGGTGAAAGCTTTATCGACGCTAGCCACCCGCGCCGGTATGGCGCTTCTAATTACATCGAATTGATTACAGATCCAACGCTTGGAGATTGCTGAAATCAGAGCTATTAGAGCTGGAGTCGCAACTATTTCCTCTGAAATTACAGATGAGATGAACTTTAGATTGGTGATCTCGCTCTTATCTGATCGCTCCAGTACTAGCGCTTCAACATCGCGACCAGCAAATGGAACACCGACGCGGATTCCAGGCTTTACCAATTGCGAAAGCCGTTCAGGTACCAAGTAGTCGTATGTTCCATCTAAATGGCTTACCGAAGTATCGACCCAAACTTTGACAAAGGCAGCATGCTGCGCCTGAGCGCTATCGACTCGCTTTACTTCTTCCCGCTTTAAGCGAAGTGGACGCGCCGTAGCCACGGCGTTACTTCTCTTTAGTTAACAGCAGCGCGTAGCGCATCGACTCGCGAAGTTGATTCCCATGTGAAGTTAGGGAGTTCGCGACCAAAGTGGCCGTACGCAGCAGTTTGTGAATAGATTGGACGAAGCAGATTTAGATCGCGAATAATGGCAGCAGGACGTAGATCAAAGACCGTGGTCACAGCATCTTGAATCTTCTGAACAGGAACAGTTTCAGTTCCAAAAGTTTCAACAAAGACGCCAACTGGTTGTGCTTTACCAATTGCATAGGCAACCTGTACTTCGCAGCGACGTGCCAGTCCTGCGGCAACGACGTTCTTAGCTACCCAACGCATTGCATATGCAGCAGAGCGGTCAACCTTTGAAGGATCCTTACCCGAAAATGCTCCTCCGCCGTGGCGGGCCATTCCACCATAAGTATCTACGATGATCTTGCGACCGGTAAGTCCTGCATCTCCCATTGGACCACCGATTACGAATCGACCGGTTGGATTAATCAAGGTACGCATATCTTTACGAGGTAGATCGATCTTGGAAAGCACAGGTTCAATAACGTGTTCAATAATTTCAGGGGTTAACTTCTTTGCAACATCTACTTCTTCAGCATGCTGACTTGAGATAACAACTGTGTCTAGGGCAACCGCTTTATCGCCATCGTATTCGATCGTTACTTGAGTCTTGCCATCAGGGCGCAGGTAGCCAAGTGCTCCTGATTTACGCACCTTAGATAGCTGCTGCGCAAGCTCGTGGGCCAACCAGATCGGAAGTGGCATCAACTCTTTAGTGTCATCGCACGCGTAACCAAACATCAAACCTTGATCTCCGGCACCTTGCAGATCCAGTGGATCAGCAGAAGACGCAACTCGATTTTCGTAAGCGTCATCTACTCCCTGGGCGATATCTTGCGATTGCTGACCAATGGAAATAGATACACCACAACTGTTCCCATCAAAACCCTTAACTGAAGAGTCGTATCCAATGCCAATGACGGTGTCGCGAACGATGCCCATGACATCTGCATATCCGTTAGTTGTTACTTCACCAGCAACATGTACTTGACCTGTAGTGATAAGAGTTTCTACCGCAACGCGACTTGAAGGATCTTGAGAGAGAAGTGAATCTAAGATCGCATCCGAGATTTGATCGGCGATCTTATCTGGATGGCCTTCCGTGACAGATTCGGAGGTAAATAGACGCTTTGACATGGGCTTAACCTAACTGAATAAGGGCTTGGTCGAGGAGAAGTTCGGCCAGCGAGTCCTTGCTTGAAGTTGGTACTTCAATTTGAGCGCCATTGCTCGTTAAAACAATTCCTTGAGTCTCAGTAGCGCCGAATATGGCGCCTTCTGAAACATCGTTGAGATAGAGAATATTAGCGCCTTTAGCCACTAACTTTGCTTTAGCGATCTCAATATCCAGTGATGTCTCTGCGGCAAAGGCGACAACTATCTGTTTATCCCTTAGGCGAGCGATTGATTTCAGTAGATCTGGATTCTCTGATAACTCGATCTGTTGCAGATCGCCCTTCTTTATCTTGCCTTCGGAATACTGCGAAGGTCTAGCATCTGCAACCGCCGCGCTCATGACCAATACATCGGTCTTTGGAAATTCTTCTTCCAAAAATTGGTGCATTTCAATAGCGGTTTCAACAGGTATAACTCGCACACCCTGCAGAGTTCGAGACTCTTCTTCAGTTAACTGTGAATTAGCCATAATCAAAGTTACTTCCGCACCGCGATTTAGCGCAGCGCTAGCAACTGCCGCGCCTTGTCGGCCACTGGAACGGTTTCCGATATAGCGAACCGGATCGATCGACTCACGAGTTCCACCAGCGGTAACCAGAACTTTGCGACCTAAGTAATCCTTCTTTGCGCCTATCGCTTCTTCAAATTTTTCAATGATTGCTGCTGTTTCCGGAAATCTACCCGGACCGATGTCATCGCCAGTAAGTCGACCTACCTCAGGCTCCATAACTTTAAATCCGCGCGATCTAAGGGTTGCTACGTTCGCGACAGTGGCGGGATCTAGCCACATCTGCGGATGCATGGCGGGCACGACCAGAATTGGTACATCGATTGCGAGTATTAGATTTGTTAATAGATCGTCCGCTCGACCAGCTGCGATGCGCGCGATGAGGTCAGCAGTAGCTGGAGCGATGATTGCGCAATCCGCATCTTTGGCAAGTGAGATATGGCGAACTTCATCAACGCGTTCCCAAACCTGCGTAGTGACCGGTCTGCCAGAGAGCGCTTCCCAGGTAGCTGCACCAACGAAGTTAAGGCTTGATGGAGTTGGAACAACAGTTACGAGATAGCCGCGATCCTGCAGACGACGAAGTAGATCGCAAGATTTATAGGCAGCGATGCCTCCGCCAACTCCGAGAATTACTTCTCGAGCGCGCGCCATGACTTAAACCTAATTAAAGGCTAATTAAGCAGTTGGCTCGAGGTTTTCGATGGTCAAGAGACCTTCGTTGATTTCGCGGAGCGCGATTGAGAGAGGCTTCTCGTGAACGTGGGTCTCAACTAGCGGACCAACATATTCAAGTAAGCCTTCTCCGAGTTGTGAATAGTAAGCGTTGATCTGACGTGCACGCTTTGCCGCATATAGAACGAGGCTGTACTTAGAACCGCTCTTCTCGAGAAGTTCGTCGATTGGTGGATTAGTGATGCCGTCCATTTGCGCCTCCAGTAATAATTGCTAACTGCTTCTAAAAGTAATTTGCTCGGAAAACGGTTAAATAACAGAAGCCCTAGCGTTGAGTCACCAATGATATCAGGTGAGCGACGACTTCTTCTACTCGCTCATTTACCAAGGAAATATCGAAAAAACCAGCCTGGGCTAGCTCTTCTTGCGCCAACTCTAAACGCGCCGCCCGTCGCTCTGGTGAATCAGTACCGCGTCCTTCTAACCGTGAAACTAACTCTTCCCATGATGGCGGCTCGAGAAATACAAGTACCGCTTCAGGGGCACGTTCTTTAACTTGCTTGGCGCCAGCAATTTCAATTTCAAGAAGAACGCTCTTTCCATCGCGGAGTGCATCTTCAACCGGCTTGCGAGGAGTTCCGTAACGAGCGCCTGCAAAATTTGCCCATTCTAAGAAGAGCGCACTTTTAACTGCGTTATCAAATTCTTCATCCGTATAGAAGAAGTAGTCCACGCCATCTACTTCGTTGTGGCGAGCCGTTCTTGTAGTTGCGGAGATGCTAACCCAGAACTCTCCGGACTCTCGTAGAACTTTTGCAACAGTGCTCTTTCCGACTCCCCCAGGCCCAGAGAGAACCAGAAGTTTGCCGCGTTGTGCAGCAGCTACACGATCAGGAAATTCCTTCAATAAGTTCTCGCGCTGTGAAACTCCCAATCCTTGAATTCTTCTAGTTGGGGAAATATTCAACTTCTCTAGTATTGCTAGAGCACGAACCTTGCCAACGCCTGCGAAAGATTCGAGAAGTTCAGCTACACGCATCTTGGCGATCGCTTCATCATTTACCGCAAGGGTCAGAATTGCAGAGAGAGAAAGTTCGCCTGCCTTTACTCGCGCTTTGATCGCCGCTCTCACCTGACGAGCCGCAGTCGATTTGGCCAGCGCCGCTGATCTCTGTGCGGGAGTTAACTGTGGAGGCGTTGGCATACGCGAAAGTCTAGTTACTGAGAATTTCACTAGCAATCGCCGCGGCTTTATCGCGCAACGCTTGTGGACCTTGGCTCCAGGCTGATGTTATTGGGCGACCAATCACAACATAATTTGCGCCTTGCGCAATTGCATCTGCCGGAGTCATTGTTCGCTTCTGATCGTCTGAGCCAACTTCCGTTAATGGTCGAACTCCAGGAGTAATGATTATTGGCTCTGTACCTACCGCGCTGCGAATCGCGGCTGTTTCAAGTGGTGAGCAAACCAATGACTTAGCGCCAGCTGACACGGCCATCTTTGCTAAGGCGACCGCACTTTCTAGAGCCGGGCTTGCAAAACCTACTTCGAAAAGATCTTCTTCAGATAGCGAAGTCAAGATGGTTACAGCGGTAACGCTAACCTGCGGAACTGCAGTCGCTGCAGCTTTAACCATCTCGCGTCCACCGCTTGCATGCACCGTCAAAAATTTTGGAGATAAGTGAGAGATCGCCTTCGCTGCTCCCGCAACGGTGTGAGGGATATCGTGCAGCTTTAGATCAAGAAAGATCTCGGCACCGGTCTTTTCGATAATCCTTGAAACGCCAGCGCTGCCAAAGTTTAGATAGAACTCGAGTCCGAGTTTGTAGACCGACACTGAGCCCTTTGTATTCTCGATCCATGCCAGCGCTGTATCAAAATCTGAGGTATCAACCGCCAGAATTATGGGTGCTTTCATGGCGTATCCGTTCTGTGTGCATATCCAATTGCAGATTTCAGAGATGTGAATCCCTTGGATATCAATAACTGCTGCAATTGGTTTTGAATATCAATTAGAGCATGTGGATTTCCGAAACTTGCTGTTCCTACAGAAACACCTGATGCTCCGGCAAGGATAAGTTCGAAGGCATCGCGACCACTGGTTACCCCACCCATTCCGAGAATTGGCACGTTCGGTAGCGCTTGATGTACCTGGTAAATAGCCCGAACTGCGACGGGGCGAATTGCAGGACCAGATAGGCCGCCGGTCTTTCCGCCAAGGTGCGGACGCATTGAATCAACGTTGATAACCATTCCAAGAACGGTGTTGATCAAGGCAAGTGCATCGGCCCCAGATTCAACTACTCCCGCTGCAATCGATGGAAGGTCAGTTACATCTGGAGATAGCTTTGCGATGATCGGAAGGTCTCCCCCAATAATTCTGCGCACACCGTCGATAACGCGGCGTGAAGCTTCCGGATCGCAGGCAAAGACTAGACCGCGATTTTCAACATTTGGACAAGAGATATTTACTTCCAAAGCGCTGATCCCTGCAACTGAGCGAACCTTGCGCGCTAAAGTTGCATATTCCTCAACCGTTTCTCCCGCGATCGAAACAATTACTCGTGCTTTTTCTTCAATGAGCCATGGCACGTCATTGGCAAGAAAAGCATCAATTCCTGGACCTTGTAAACCGATTGAGTTAAGCATTCCTGAAGGAGTCTCTGCCATACGCGGCGTTGGTCGCCCGTGACGCGGTTTATTCATGACCGACTTCGTTACGACCGCACCGATCTGGTTTAGTGGAAAGAACTGCGCCAACTCTTTACCAGAACTAGCGCAACCACTTGCGGTGAAGATCGGTGAGGCAAAATAAGCATTTCCTAGAGTTGTCGCAAAGTCGAAGTTTTCTCCATTAATTAAGGTCATTGCTGCACCTGCGGAGTCTGTCCAACCAAGTGCCATTGCACGTCAGCGCCATCCATTACCGGACCATCAATACAAGAACGCAACATGGAAACTTGTCCATCGCTGCCCTTTACCGGCAAGACACAGGTCATGCAAATACCAATGCCACAAGCCATCGCTTCTTCAACCGCGCACTGATGAACAACATCGGTTCCTTCGGTGAGTTTAGATATGGCAGACAGCATTCCCATAGGGCCACATGAATAAATAACGTCAACGCTGCCGGCCTTGATCAAGTCAACGATTGGCTCGGTAACTCTTCCAGTCTGACCCATGGTTCCATCTTCGGTATAAATCTTTAGCGAGTTAACCGAACGCTTGCCCTCCATCGGTGCGTAAATCTTTCCTCCGGTAGATGCACCTAGCAACATATCCACCTTGCAGCCACGAGATTTCAAAACTTCTGCAAGCCCGAAGAGCGGCGCTGACCCATAACCACCGCCAACTAGGAGCGCGTTGACAGGAGATGTAGGGATGCCGAAGGCGGTTCCAAGTGGCGCGACAATATCTATTTCAGAACCTTCTGGTTGGGAACATAACCATTGAGAACCGCTACCGTGAGGAGCTGCAATTAACTCCATCGTTCCACCAAATGAAGTGCTTTCTGCAACGCGTGAAATAGCGAATGCGCGACGAAGAATCATCCGTGAACTGTCTCCGCCAACCTTGATCGCTACAAAGTTTCCCGGTTTACAGACTTTTACTAGGTCGCCAACACCGAGGAGTATCTGATGGTATTGACCGACGCGTTTATTTGATAGCACTGTTGCGAATGCGTGTGTCGCACCACGATTTATAGACGTCATTATTTCTTTAGCCACTCTTGGATCGGCAACACCGATAATTCACCGCGTTGCAACGCCTTAATTCCCTCGACAGCGGCGCTAAATCCTGCCGTTGTTGTGATGCATGGAATAGATCTTTGAACTGCTGCCGTGCGTATCGCCCAACCGTCGGCTCTCGTTCCGCGACCAACTGGCGTATTGATAACAAGATCAATTTCACCGCTATTGAGTAGTTCAACAATAGTTTTTTCACCAAGTGGACCTGTTCCTTCAGAATTCTTACGAACCTTCTGGGCGAGAATGTTATTAACCGCAAAGAAATCGGCGGTGCCGCCAGTTGCAATCAGCTTGAAACCCAGTTGCAGAAGAGCGCGCGCCGGAGCAAGACCTGCTTCCTTATCTTTATCCGCGAGTGAAACGAATACCGAACCAGTTTTTGGTAGCGGGCCAAATGCTGAGATCTGACTCTTGGCATAACTCTCACCAAATGTCTCAGCTATTCCCATAACTTCACCAGTAGAGCGCATCTCTGGCCCGAGAACTGCATCAACTCCCCGACCATCAGTACGACGGAATCGGTTCCATGGAAGTACCGCTTCTTTAACAGATATTCCCTTGGCAACTCCATCTCCACTTGCTGGAAGCAGGCCTTCACTTCGTAGCTCTGAAATCTTTGTGCCCATCGAAATACGCGCCGCCGCCTTGGCTAACGCAACGCCGGTTGCTTTACTGACAAAAGGAACTGTGCGCGATGCGCGCGGATTGGCTTCGAGTACATAGAGAATCTCATCAGCCATAGCGAATTGAATATTAATTAAGCCGAGTACGCCAACACCTTGTGCGATCTTTATCGTTGCTTCGCGAATTGCCTTCTGCTGCGAAGGGGTAATGGTCATCGCAGGTAAAACACAAGCGCTATCTCCCGAGTGAATACCCGCTTCCTCAATGTGTTCCATGATGCCACCTAGGAAGAGTTCTTCACCGTCAAAGAGGGCGTCAACATCTAATTCAATAGCGCTATCTAGGAACCGGTCTACCAAGACAGGGTGATCTGGAGTTATATCGGTAGCCCTTGAGATGAAGCCCGCCAGCGCTGCATCGTCGTAAACAATCTCCATACCGCGGCCACCTAGAACAAATGAAGGGCGCACAAGAACTGGATAACCGATACGTGTAGCGATGGATTGAGCCTCTTGTTGAGAAGCAGCCATTCCAAATTCTGGAGCGAGGAGTGATTGTTCTGCAAGAACTTGACCAAATGCGCCGCGTTCCTCTGCCAAGTTAATCGCCTCTGGTGATGTTCCAAGAATAGTTACGCCTGCCGCTTTTAAACCTGCCGCTAGCCCAAGAGGAGTCTGCCCGCCTAATTGAGTAATCACGCCAAGGACAGGACCGGCCAGCGTTTCAGCATGAACAACCTCTAAAACATCTTCCAAAGTTAGCGGTTCAAAGTACAGGCGATCTGATGTGTCGTAATCAGTCGAAACTGTCTCTGGATTGCAGTTGATCATTACAGTTTCAAAGCCCGATTCACGTAATGTAAATGATGCGTGTACGCATGAATAATCGAATTCAATTCCTTGGCCAATTCGGTTGGGCCCGCTACCTAAGATGATTACCGCTGGTTTGGTGCGTGGTCGCACTTCCGTCTCTTCTTCATAACTTGAATAGTGATACGGGGTAAAAGCTTCAAACTCAGCCGCACAAGTGTCAACAGTCTTGTAAACCGGTCTGACGCCTAAGTGGTAACGAGCCTTGCGAATATCTTCATCTGTCACGCCACGCAGCGCCGCGATTTGGAGATCGGAGAAGCCCATCTCTTTAGCGCTACGTAAGAACTCTTCGCTAATTTCACCAGGCTGTGCGATCTCACGTGCTCGTTCATTAATCAGTTGTAGTTGATGTAAGAACCAACGATCAATCTTGGTCGCAGCGAATACATCTTCCGTTTTAGCGCCCGCCCAAAGCGCGAGCTGCACTTGCTGAAGCCGGTATTCGGTTGGAATAACCATCGCCTTTAGCAGATGTGGAAGATCGATCTTAGAAATATCACTCGGGAATGTGAAGATCGCTTCTTTACGTTCTAGGGATCGTAAGGCTTTCATTAAAGCTTCTGGGAAAGAGCGACCAATGGCCATCGCTTCGCCAACGCTCTTCATCGTTGTCGTTAGCCGTGGGTCGGCATCCGCAAATTTTTCAAAAGCAAAACGAGGAGCTTTAACGACTATGTAATCAAGGGTTGGCTCAAAAGAAGCCGGCGTAACTTGGGTTATGTCATTGTTAATTTCATCGAGGGTGTAACCAATCGCCAATTTAGTCGCAATCTTGGCGATAGGAAAACCTGTTGCCTTAGATGCAAGGGCGCTTGACCTTGAAACGCGTGGGTTCATCTCAATCACAATAATGCGACCGTTATCTGGATTAACCGCGAATTGGATATTGCAACCACCTGTAGCGACGCCAACTTCACGAATAATATCTATCGAAAGATTACGAAGCTTCTGAAATTCAACATCAGTAAGTGTTAGCGCAGGGGCCACGGTAATTGAATCTCCGGTGTGAACACCCATCGGGTCAATGTTCTCAATACTGCAGACGATAACGACGTTATCTGATTTATCGCGCATTACTTCGAGTTCGTACTCTTTCCAGCCAATGATCGATTCTTCAAGTAAAACTTCTGTAGTTGGGCTATGACGAAGACCCGCGCCCGCGATCTGTCGCAAACTCTCTTCTTCAAATGCGATTCCGGATCCGAGTCCACCCATCGTAAAAGAAGGGCGAACGACGACTGGATATTTGAGAATTGCGGCGCCCGCAATTACCTCGTCCATCGTGTGACAGATAATCGACTTAGCCGACTCTCCCCCAATTTTCTCAACGATAGTGCGGAAGATTTCACGATTTTCACCGCGTTCAATCGCATCGACATCGGCGCCAATTAAATGTGCGCCGTAACGTTGCAGCGTCCCGGCCTTATGAAGACCGATTGCTGCGTTAAGAGCTGTTTGTCCGCCGAGCGTTGCAAGAACAGCGTCAGGGCGTTCTTTAGCAATAATGCGTTCGATAAATTCTGGGGTGATTGGTTCGATATACGTCGCATCGGCAAACTCAGGATCGGTCATGATCGTTGCCGGATTCGAGTTAACTAGGACAACGCGGATACCTTCGGCGCGCAGCACGCGACAAGCTTGAGTTCCTGAATAATCAAATTCGCAGGCCTGGCCAATAACAATTGGTCCGGAACCAATTACAAGTACACTCTTGATCGAGGTGTCGCGTGGCATTAGATCGCCACCTTTGCCCGTGGGTAACGCAGCATTAACTCAATGAAGCGATCAAATAAGTAAGCAGCATCATGCGGGCCAGCTGCTGCTTCAGGGTGATACTGAACGCTAAATGCACCGCGTTCTAGTAGTTGCAAACCCTCAACGACTCCATCATTAAGGCCGAGGTGTGTTACTTCGCCGGCGCCAAATACGGTATTGAAGGTTCCCTCTGTCGGAGCTTTAATTGCGAATCCATGGTTATGCGCAGTGATTTCGACCTTTCCAGTTCGCTTATCGATTACCGGTTGATTGATTCCGCGGTGACCAAATTGCAACTTATACGTTTCGAAACCGAGTGCGCGTCCGAGAATTTGATGACCAAAACAAATTCCAAAGATCGGTATCTGATCCAGCAAGATATCTCTAACCAGATCAACGACATCGTTCATTGTTGAGGGATCACCTGGACCGTTGGATAAGAAAACACCGTCCGGTGAGATCGCCATGATCTGCTCAAGGGTTGAGTTGTAAGGCATGACATGGACTTCTACTCCACGTTGGGCAAGGGCGCGTGGCGTTGCTCCCTTAATTCCGAGATCAAGTGCGGCAACAGTAAATTTCTTTTCACCAATTGCGGGGACGATGTAGGTCTCTTTGGTGGAGACATCCTCGCTCAAGTAAGCACCGCTCATCTGAGAAGTCTTACGAACTTCGACAACCATCTCTTCTTTACTCAACTCTTCACCGGAGAAAATTCCAACTCGCATCGCACCGCGATCGCGTAAATGGCGGGTTAAAGCGCGTGTATCAATCCCCTGAATTCCTACAATATTCTGATCGATTAACTCTGCTTCCAGATCTTTCTCACTGCGCCAGTTGCTAGTTAAAGTAGATGGATTTCTTACGACAAAGCCAGCCACCCAGATCTTCTTTGATTCATTATCGGTTGAGTTAACGCCAGTATTTCCAATATGAGGCGAGGTCATGACCACCACTTGTCGGTGGTAGCTAGGGTCGGTAAGAGTCTCTTGATAACCAGTCATACCAGTTTGAAAAACTGCTTCACCGAAAGTTCTTCCTGGTGCGGCCCAAGATTTACCTTCAAAGATCCGTCCATCATCTAAAACCAGGTAGGCCTTACTCATCTAGAGCTACCTCCCTGCGCTTCTGAATTTGAACCGTTGCTATGTATCGATGTTAGTTGTCCAGCCAAATAGGTCGGAATACCTCGGAAGAAAGTTCCCTGAATTACTCCAGCGAGTTCCATTCCATGGAAGGGAGTATTGCGACTTCGAGAGGCAACTAGGTCGCGATCCACGCGGTAAGTCTGGGTCGGGTTAATCACAGTCAGATGTGCGGGTGCGCCAACCTCGATCTTGCCACCATGGTTTACATAACCTGCGATGCGAGAAGGAGCACGGCTCATACGCTCTGCCACGCCCTCCCAATTTAATAGGCCGGTCTGAACCATTGTTTGGTTAACGATCGAGAGCGCGCTCTCTAAGCCCAGCATTCCAAATGCAGCCTCTTGCCATTCGCACTCTTTCGCTTCCGCTGGATGTGGTGCGTGATCAGTTGCGACGATATCGATAGTGCCATCTGCTAAACCTTCACGAAGCGCTTCTACATCTCGTTGGGTACGTAGCGGCGGGTTAACTTTAAAAATCGGATCATAACTATTTGCGTAGTCATCGGTCAGAAGTAAGTGATGAGGAGTAACTTCTGCGGTTACATTGATTCCGCGGGCCTTTGCCCATCGAATAATGTCCACGCCACCAGCAGTTGTTAAGTGGCAGATATGTAGCCTTGATTGGACATGATCAGCAAGCAGGACATCTCGAGCGATAATCGCCTCTTCGGCTACCGCAGGCCAACCCTTCAAACCTAAGCGAGAAGAGTTAACTCCTTCATTCATCTGCGAACCGATTGTCAGCGCTGGCTCCTGCGCATGTTGGGCAATAACGCCATTGAATTTCTTTACATACTCCAAAGCCCGGCGCATGACTAATGGATCATGAACGCAATTACCATCATCGCTAAATACTCGAACTCGCGCATTTGAATCTGCCATTGCACCGATCTCAGAGAGCGTTTCTCCATTTAAACCTTGCGTAACTGCGCCAATTGGAAAAACATCGACAAAGCCAGCGCTCTGGCCAAGTGCGTAAACCTGTTCCACGACTCCTGCAGTATCAGCAACTGGTGAGGTATTGGCCATCGCAGAGATCGCAACGAAGCCACCTTTTGCCGCTGCCATCGAACCAGATAGAACTGTTTCGGCATCTTCCTTACCTGGTTCTCGCAAATGTGTATGTAGGTCAACTAAACCAGGAAGTACTACCGAACCCTTGAAATCAATAACTTCGTCTGTAGAGTTTTTAGGAAGTGATTTGCCGATTGCGGTGATAACTCCATTTGCAATCTGAATATCACTAGATGTTCCATCTGGAAGAGTTAACCCTGAAAGGAGATAGTTTGAATTCGATGCGCTCATTACAAAGCACCTACCTCTCTGTTAATTCCGATAATTTCACCTTCAGGAGCGCCAGCTAACAACATATATAAAATGGCCATTCTTACGCTTACGCCATTTGAAACTTGCTCAACAATTACAGAACGGGCACCATCTGCGGCATCTGCAGTGATTTCTAAGCCACGATTCATTGGACCTGGGTGCATAACCAGCGCTGTTGGTTTAAGACTTTTAACGCGATCACCATTTAAACCAAAGTATCTTGAATACTCACGGGCATTGGGAAAGAACATTTCAGACATACGTTCTAGTTGAATGCGAAGCATCATCACCGCATCGGCGCCGACCAGCGCATCATCAAAGTCATAGGAAATCTTGCATGGCCAACTTTCAACACCTACCGGTAGCAAAGTAGGTGGCGCTACCAAAGTTACATCGGCTCCCAACTTTGCCAGTAGAAGTACATTCGAGCGCGCAACTCGTGAGTGCAGCACATCGCCAACGATGACGACTTTTATACCCGTGAGATCCTCACCTGATTTTGCTAAATGCTTACGGATGGTGAAGGCATCAAGCAGAGCCTGACTTGGATGCTCGTGCGTTCCATCGCCTGCATTTATCACCGCACCGGACATCCATTTTGAATCTGCTAAACGTTGCGCAGCACCCGATGCGCCATGGCGGATTATCACCGCATCTGCGCCCATCGCCTGCAAAGTCTGTGCGGTGTCTTTTAGGGATTCGCCTTTACTGATACTTGAACCTTTAGCCGAGAAGTTGATTACATCGGCAGATAGCCTCTTAGCTGCGGCTTCGAATGAGATTCGAGTTCTGGTGGAATCTTCCGCGAAGAGATTTACTATCGTTCTTCCGCGAAGAGTAGGAAGTTTCTTCATCGGTCCATCACTCACTCGAGCCAACTCTTGGGCTGTATCCAAAATTGCAATCGACTCAGCTTTACTCAAATCATTTATTGACAATAGATGCTTCACTTTGCGCCACCTTCAATCAAGACCTCATCAGCGCCATCGAGCTCTGTTAAATGAACAAGGACGCTCTGATCTATAGATGTTGGCAAGTTTTTGCCTACGAAATCTGCGCGGATCGGAAGTTCGCGATGGCCACGATCTACTAACACTGCCAATTGCACGCTCTTCGGGCGACCGATCTCACCGAGGGCATCGAGTGCAGCTCGGATCGTTCTGCCAGAGAAGAGAACATCATCGATGAGAACAACGTTTCTTCCTTCAACGCCTAGTGGAGGTATCAGGGTCGGCATCAAGGCGCGAGGCGGTCTCATCCGAAGATCATCTCGGTGCAAGGTGATATCTAAAGTTCCGACTTGAACCGGGACCTTTTCGATCGTTTCAATTATTGCGGCGATTCTCTTAGCTAAATGTGCACCGCGCGTTGGAATTCCAAGAAGTGTGATTGATTCAGAACCTGAGTTGCGTTCTAGGATTTCATGGGAGATGCGGGTTAGCGCGCGCGTTATATCTGGCGCAGGCAGGGCAAGGCTCATCGTAAATCTCCTTCCCCGCCTCGCAGGACGGGTCGTTAAAGGATGTTGGCTGATGTTACACCGAAATTCAATAGCCCTGTGGACAGCCACGGTGGCGCAACTCATGGGTGATCTACCTTTGCGCGCATGAGCCAGATAACACCCGCCACAGCATTCACTCAGCCTACGACCGCGACCATCAGCGCACGCATCCGCGCGCAGCGGAAAGCGCGATCCCTGACGCTGCAAGATATCGAAAGACTTTCAAACGGGAGAATCAAAGCGGTTGTCATGGGTTCTTACGAGAGAGGCTCTCGGGCGATCTCCTTGGCGCGAACAATTGAGATAGCAAACCTATTCACTATTCCGCTTTCTGAACTGATCGAAGAATCGAAAAATCCCGAACGAGGAAGCAACGATCAGTTGATCTTTGACCTTAGAAAATTGCGCGAGATTTCTTTAGCGGTGACGGGAAATGAGATCAGCAAAATCAACGCTTTCGTTAGCGCTATCTGCGCCAGGCGTAGAGATTGGAATGGTGAAATATTAACGCTACGTTCAGGCGATTTAGATACGCTCACGCTCGTACTTTCGGCGCCTCGCGCAGCCGTTCAAGAACTCTTGGAGCGCTTCCAACTAGTTATTAAAGTGCCTGAGATTTAAAGTGCTAGACCATCTTTAAGCGAGGCGATACGACCCAAAACTCCATGGATATACCCAGCGGATTCATCGGTGGAAAGCTCCTTAGCAAGCGAAAGTGCTTCATCGATTGCAATCGCATCATCTAAACCCGGTGACCAGAGAATCTCATAGAGCGCAAGGCGCATAATGTTGCGATCTACTGCTGGCAAGCGATCCATATCCCAGCCCTGCGCGTAGGTAGCAATCAACTCATCAATTTTTCGGCGGTGCTCTGAAACTCCGGTAACTATCTCGCGGGTGTATTCACGAATAGGACGCGCATCCGGTCCATCTTCAGTTACATCTCGAGATGCCAAAATATCAAGCGGCAGAGTTCCCCGGATATCTGCCTCAAAGAGAATATCCAGACTCTGTTTACGCGCTTTACTGCGAGCTGACACTAGTTAGCGCGACCTTGGTATGACCCATCGCGTGTATCTACCAATACCTTCTCATCCTGCTTGATGAAGAGCGGAACCTGGATTTCAATTCCAGTTTCAACGGTGGCAGGTTTTGTTCCACCTGAAGAGCGATCGCCCTGAAGGCCTGGTTCGGTGTAGGTAACGGTCAGTACAACTGATGCCGGAAGTTCGATATATAGCGGGTTATTCTCATTGATAGCAACGATAGCCTCAGTGTTCTCAAGCATGTAGTTCACAGCATCTCCAACAATCGCTGCTGAGATATTCATCTGGTCAAAAGTTTTGTTATCCATGAATACGAAATCTTCGCCCTCTTTGTAAAGGAAGTTCATCTCGCGCTTTTCTAGAATAGCAACTTCGACTTTGACGCCTGCGTTAAAGGTCTTATCGACAACTTTGCCGGTCAGAACCTGCTTTAACTTTGTACGAACGAACGCTGGACCTTTGCCTGGCTTCACATGCTGAAACTCAACGACCGTCCATAGCTGGCCTTCAATATCTAAAGTCATGCCATTTTTTAGATCATTTGTTGTTGCCACGAGAAACTCCAGTTCACGTCCGTTGACGTAATAATTTCAACCATCAGCGAACCAAAGTGCCTTTGATCTAGCGCGGTTGGCCTTCGAATGTCGAAGGCGAATGCTTTAGTTTACCTGAACTTTTAGGCTAGCAACGCCTTCAGTGCGATCAGCGCAAGAACGTAAGAGTTTGGACCAAATCCCCCGATGGTGCCATTGGCTACTCCCGAAATTACCGATGTGTGGCGGAATTCCTCGCGCGCCAATGGATTTGAGAGGTGCACTTCAATTACTGGTGATTTCACCAATTCAACCGCGTCGCGAATTGCATATGAATAATGTGTAAAGGCCGCTGGATTGATTATCACCGGCAACTTCTTATCTGCCGCCTCGTGCAACCAGCCAATAATTGTGGCTTCATCATCGCTTTGGCGTACTTCAGCTTTAAAACCTTGCGTCTGTGCAGCGTTTTCTATGTGGGCGACCAACTGAGGGTACGTCATATCGCCATAGATTGCAGAATCTCTGATATCTAAACGCGCAAGATTTGGGCCGTTGATTACCAATACGTTCATGAACTCACCTTTTCATATGCGGCATACAACTTCTTGGGATCAGGGTTTTCTAACCTATCCGTCTTTCCTATCTCGCTAATGGTAACGAATCGCAGGCTATTGCCGCGGGACTTTTTATCAACTGCCATATGAGCCAATAACTTAGGCCAACTTTCGCGCTTGTATTTGATCGGCAAATCCAAATCTTGCAATATCTGCAGATGATCTCCTGCCAACTCTTTACTAATTAACCCTAAATCCAATTGGAGATTTGCCATGAAGGCCATCCCAATCGCTACACATTCGCCATGGCGCATTGAATATCCACAATCTAGTTCAACAGCGTGGCCTAAGGTGTGGCCGTAATTCAACGCTTCACGGGCAAAGCTCTCTTTAAAGTCCTGCGATACAACCTCACCCTTAACCCTTACCGATCGTTCTACTAACTCCTTTACGAGGGATTCATCTTTTCGGATCTCAGGGGTTTTCTTTCCTCGCAATAGATCCAAAATCCTTCCATCGGAGATAAATCCACATTTCACAACTTCAGCCAAACCAGCTGCGAAATCACGATCAGTGAGAGTGCCAAACCAATCAAGATCAATAATCACCTTGATCGGACTGTGAAATGCTCCAATTAAATTCTTTCCGTAATCGCTATTGATCGCAGTTTTTCCACCAATTGCAGCATCTACAGCGCCCGCAACTGTTGTTGGAATCGCAATCCAATCAAGGCCTCGTAACCAACTCGCTGCCGCAAAACCTGCGAAGTCGGTAACTGCTCCCCCGCCGATTCCAACAATTAAATCACTTCGGGTAAATCCGGCCGCACCGAGCCAATCCCAAATCTTGAGCAAGGTGACGGATGATTTACCCGCTTCGCCATCCGGTATTGCAAAGGTAAAAATCTCTGAACTTCCCAGATCTAATCCCTCGACTCTAGAAGCTAAAGTTTCCGAAACAATAAGTGCAACGCGAGATCGTCCTTGCACGCTCTCGGACAATGAGTTTCTCCAAGATTGGGAGAGCAGAACGCTGTAATCGCGTTCAGCGCTGACCTTAATCTCGCTCATTACTTAACCCCATCCGTTGCCGCTTTGACGCTCTTTTCGCCCGTGATGATCTCGTCGACGATTTCTCTAGGAGTTAGGTTATCTACTAGGACAACTTGGGTAGCTAAAGAAAGATAAGTTGGACGGCGTTTCTCCATTAACTCTTGCCATGCCGCTCGTGGATTGCTCAGTAATAGCGGACGATCACGATTAAATCCCACGCGCGGAGCTGCTGCTGATAATGAGATATCGAGATAGATCACATTAGCGCCGGATTCCTTTATCGCCTGCTGTGCGATTTCAGAAAGTGGTGCCCCACCACCAAGTGAGAGAACACCTGAGAACGTCGCAATTTCTCTTGCGACTATTCGCGCTTCAACTTCGCGAAACCAAGGTTCACCCTTATCAATAAATATCTGTGAAATAGAAGTACCCACTTCAGATTCAATTAACGAATCGGTATCAGATAAGTTGGAACTAAGGGCCTTAGATAACGCTCTGCCAATTGTGCTCTTGCCAGAACCCGGTGGGCCGATCAAGATGTAGTTCTGCTTTCTAGAGTCGCTCATATCGCCTACTTAAAACGTAGGTTGCTCATATAGTTTTCGAAGTTGCGACGGGTTTCACTTACATTATCGCCGCCAAATTTTTCGAGGACCGCCTCTGCCAGAACTAGCGCTGCCATCGCTTCTGCAACGACTCCCGCAGCAGGAACAGCACAAACATCTGATCGTTGATTAATAGCTTTTGCAGCCTCACCGGTCTTAACATCGATCGTATCTAACGCTTTTGGCACAGTAGAGATTGGTTTCATAGCAACGCTAACGCGAAGGATCTCGCCATTAGACATACCGCCTTCGGTACCACCAGCGCGATCGGTGCGTCGCTTTATTAATCCATCTGAACCGCGCTCAATTTCATCATGGGCAACTGACCCTCGACGAGTAGCCGTTTGGAAACCATCACCGATTTCCACACCTTTGATTGCTTGAATTCCCATCATGGCTCCAGCCAAGCGTGCATCTAAGCGGCGATCCCAATGAACATGTGAACCAAGACCGGGCGGCAAGTTGTAAGCAAGAACTTCACAGACGCCACCAAGTGTGTCTCCATCCGAGTGTGCAGCTTCAATCTCCGCGATCATTTTTACGCTAGTTGCAGGATCTGCACACCTAACTTGGTCCTCGTCAATTCTTGCCATATCTGTTTTCTCTGGAAGTTTTGTGCCATCAGGAATTCTTACCGAACCGATAGATACAACGTGGCTCAAGATTGTTACTCCGACGCTCTGTTCCAGAAATGCTCGAGCAACTGCGCCAAGTGCAACGCGCGCTGCAGTTTCACGTGCGCTGGCACGTTCGAGAATTGGTCGCGCGTCATCTAAGTCGTACTTCTGCATTCCAACTAAATCTGCATGTCCTGGACGTGGTCTAGTCAGCGGTGCGTTTCGAGCCAAGTCTTTAATTTCTTCATCAGGAACTGGATCAGCCGACATAACCTTTTCCCATTTTGGCCATTCTGAGTTTCCAACCTGAATTGAAATTGGACCACCTTGTGTTAAGCCAAGACGGATTCCACCAAGGATCGAAATTTTATCGGCCTCGAAATTCTGTCTAGCACCGCGACCAAAACCTAAACGACGCCTAGCTAAATGAAAATCAATATCTTTAGATGAAATCTCAACACTTGCCGGAATGCCCTCAATAATCGCCGAGAGGGCCGGGCCATGAGATTCACCTGCTGTTAACCAACGCACTCGCATATTGTGTCAGATAAGCGCGTCATCTCGCGCACCATATAAAAGCGGCGCAGATTGCTGGCGCCAACGCTATTGGATCGGCGAACGATCTCCTCGAAATAAGATGACCAATCAGAAGTAACACACCTCCCAAGATAAAGCCCTGGATGAGATCACTCCATCTCGATATTTCCAAAGGCAGAAAGAATAGAGCGAGCAGGGCCGCCAACTTCACATCGCCAGCGCCCAAACCAAAGAACATCGCAATAAAACCAATTGAGAAAATGGCTAGTGAACTAGCGAGATGAATCTGCCCCTTACCTACGAAAGTGGTTGCAGCAAAAATCGCGGCGGTGAAGATCAGATTTCGATTTCTAACCTTATGGGTTGTGATATCGACTATCGAGATATAGAGCGATGAGATGAGAAGGAGCGCATACACACCGTGACGCTAATGGCTTGATAACCTGAATTTACATCTTTCGCAGAATCTGTGAATTACTTCGAAGCATTGATCAGCGCCAGTCTTAGCTCGCTATCGATAATCTTTTGTCCAAGTGGATAGACAGCGTTGATCTGGTCGATACCCTGATAGAGAAGTAGCTCTAGACCGCTGATCACCTTTCCCCCGCCATCAGACCAACGTCGTGCAATCAGAGTCGGCCAAGGTTTATAGAGGACATCGAAGAGCAGGCCATCGACCTTAGAAGGAATATTCTCAGCAACTAAATCTGCCGCACCAGAAGGAGTTGTATTTACAACCAGATCGAAATTGCGAAGATCAATTTGATCATCCCAAGTAATAAACTCCGGAGCCAATTTTCTAAAGCAAGCAGCTATTCCAACATTTCGCCTGACGCTTCTTCCCATAATTGCGACGCTGTCTGCGATCTCGTCCAGCGCTCCCGCAACTGCTCGAGCGGTTCCACCGGCTCCTAATATCAAAACCGAATTGAAATGATCGTATCCAGCATTGGCAAGTGCTTTAACAAATCCTGAGCCGTCTGTACTGGTCGCACTCCAACCCGAACCATTTCGAATCAGCGTATTTACCGATTGGATTTGCAGCGCAAGTTCGTCAACTTCAATTCCCGAACTTTCGGCGATAACCAACACTTCTTCCTTTAAAGGCATAGTAAGTGAGAGGTAATCATAATTTGCGCCTTGGCTTTTTAGAAAATCAGCCAAACCGCCACTTGCTACTTCAATGGCTTCATAGCTACCTGCGACACCAAGCAAATCGAAGGCTTTGGTATGCAATACGGGAGAGAGAGAATGCGCAATTGGAAAGCCAAGTACGGCAGCTTTTAAACTCTTATCTGACATGTCCTAATCACTCCTTACTCTCAAATAGCCCAGCACGTAAATTTTTCTTATACTCAACTTTCCATACGCCAAACTCTTCAAATGATGAGGTAAATCTAGTATCATTTGGTGCAACGGTGATGAAGTAAATCCAGTCCCCTGGTTCAGGGTTAACTGCAGCCAACAAGGCTTGCTTACCTGGGTTTCCTATCGGTCCAGGAGGAAGGCCGTATTTTCTGTAGGTGTTATATGGCGAATTCAACAAAGTTGATTTAGTGCTCAAGAAGATATTGCCCCGCAACTTCTGCACATAATGAACTGTTGAATCCATCTGCAGAGGCATCCCCTTCTCTAAGCGATTTCGAATAACGCGCGATACTTTTGTGAAATCCGCCAGACCGCCTTCCGCCTGAATAATCGAAGCGATTGTTAAAAGCTCTTGCGCGCTGAATTTTCCTCGAGCTTCTAGAATCCCGGCGCTCTTCATCTCAGACTGAGCCCGCTCAACCATAGTTGCAATAGCTACGGATGCAGTCGTGCCCTTGGCAAATGAGTACTGCGCAGGGAAGAGAAGTCCTTCAAGTGATTTGTATCCCACCGGCAACTTCAATTGAGCGAGGGCTTCTTTTATCTCAGAACGTGAGTATCCAGCTTTAACCATATCTTCAAAGACTTCAGAGTTCCATTCACCTTCAACGATATTGATTAGCCCCGCGATTCGCTTACTATCTAGAAGTTGTTCGAGGGCATCCTTTGCGCAAAGTTCGGGCGAGATCATATGTAAACCTGGTGCAATTTTGGCGGCACGAGCATCTCCAACTGCGACACCGAAGAAAGCCCTTGAAGATTTAACAACGCCTTTCTCAAAAAGTTGAGACGCTATATCAGAACCAGTTGCCCCTGTACCGATCTCTATTGCAATATCTGCCTCTGTTATTTTCTTACCAGCTGAAGATTCATCGGAACAGGAAAAATCAGGTGCCGCTGATGTCTTGCGAAGTTCGTGAACTCCCCCAGTGAAGACGAATACAAATGCGAGTGCTAAAGCAACGCGAATAAGCGCCTTTCTATCTCTTATCAAGCGCTAGCCCTTGTTCAAGAATCGCAACTGCGGCAGCACAATCAATAAGAGTTTTTGCGCTTTTGGCATCTATTCCGGCATCTCGTAACTGGCGACTTGCCGAAACAGTTGACAGCCGTTCATCAATCATCGAAATTTCAATATCGAATTTAGCGCTAAGTCTCTCTGCAAATTTCATAGCCTTTTCTGCAGCGACTGAATCAGCGCCACTAAGTTGCTTCGGCTCTCCTACATAAAACTTGACCGGCTCATACTCTTGGACAAGTTCGTTGATTTTGACTAACAAATTGGGGTCTTTACTCTGTAGAACTTCTAAAGGTGTCGCCAATAAACCATCAGGATCACAAATTGCTACACCGATACGGACATCGCCATAATCAAATGCGATCCTCCGGCCTAGCCTTGCCATTACTTCCCGCTTATTGCGAGTTCAATCGCTTGTAACGCTTTATCAATCGCCGAAATTTCAGTTCCGCCACCTTGTGCGAAATCATCTTTACCGCCACCTCCACCGCCCAGAACGGTTGAACCGATCTTGACTAAGGCACCAGCTTTCACTCCACGTGCCCGAGCAGCGTCACTTGCGGCAACGACTAGTACGGGTTTTCCATCAACGACACTTACCAAGGCTACGACGCTATCGGATTCACGATTGCGCAGTTCAAGTGCAATCTTGCGAAGATCATCAACTGCTATGCCATCCGGAATACGATTAGCTATAAACGTTGCACCGCCAATCTTCTTTGCACCCGAAGCAAACTTTGAAATATCAGCCATTGCCGCAGCGGATCTAACCTGCGCTAGCTCTTTCTCGATCTCTTTAAACTTAGCCAGAAGATCTGCAATTCGTTCTGGAAGTTCCTCAGCGCGCGAGCCTTTGATCAGAGATGTTAACGAATTGAGCAAGATATGTTCGCGCGCTAGAAAGCGGTAAGCATCCACTCCAACTAGGGCTTCAACGCGACGTACGCCAGCACCAATTGAGGATTCACTTAACAGCTTTACGACACCTAATTGCCCAGAGCGCTGAACATGTGTTCCTCCGCAGAGTTCGCGCGCCCAATCTCCAACGGAAACTACTCGAACGCGATCTCCATATTTTTCACCGAAGAGCGCCATCGCGCCTAACTTCTTCGCTTCATCTTGCGACATAACTTCTGCACTTACTTCAAGGTTATCTAGTAAAAGCGTATTTACGCGCGCTTCAACGTCATTGAGTACGCCTTCAGAGACCGCACCCGTTGAAGGGAAGTCGAAACGAAAACGTCCTGGTGAGTTCTCCGATCCTGCCTGAGTTGCAGTCTCACCTAATATTTCACGGAATGCTTTATGAACCATATGGGTTGCAGTGTGTGCGCGAGAGATTCCATCTCGACGCTCTTGATCGATTGTCGCTAGACCCTTATCCCCTACCCCGACTTCACCCGAGATAACACGACCGCGATGAACAGATAATCCGGTAACAGGTGCTTGCACATCTTCAATTTCAATAACCGCGCCATTACTTAGAACAATGCGTCCACCATCGGCTAACTGTCCGCCGCCTTCAGCGTAGAAAGGGGTGCGATCTAGAACTATCTCGACATCGCTTCCTGATTGCGCAGATGTTACGGATATACCGTCAACCAAAATTCCATTGACCTGAGATTCAGTCTCGGTCTTTGTATAACCGAGGAATTCGGATGCACCCTTGCTGTCGGCGATCTTCTTGTACTCACTCAGATCAGTGTGACCACTCTTCTTCGCCTTGGCATCGGCCTTCGCGCGATCACGTTGTTCTTTCATTAGGCGCGTGAAACCGGCCTCATCGACTTCTAAACCTTCTTCGCGCGCCATTTCAAGAGTGAGATCAAAAGGGAATCCATAAGTGTCATGCAATTTGAAGACTTCTTCGCCAGGTAGTACCGATTTCTTAGATTTTTTAAGTTCGGTAGAAGCCATGTCAAAGATCTGGGTTCCGCTCTTTAGCGTCTGCAGGAATGACTCTTCCTCTGAAACTGAAACCGCCAAGATTCGTTTCTTATCTGTAACAAGCTCTGGATACTGCGGCCCCATGGCACCAATAGCAGCAACTGTGAGCTCAGACATAATCGGGTCATTGGTACCCAGCAAGCGCATATTTCTGATGGTGCGACGCATCATGCGACGCAGGACATAGCCACGACCTTCATTGCCAGGAGTTACTCCATCGCCAATCAACATCGCAGATGTACGAGCATGATCAGCGATAACACGCAGTGCAACATCAGATTTCTCAGATGAGCCATATTTAACGCCGGTTAACTCCATCGCTTTATTCAAAATCTGCATAGTCGTATCAATCTCGTAAATATTTTCCACACCTTGCAATAGCGCGGCTGTGCGTTCTAGCCCAAGGCCAGTATCGATACTCTTTGCAGGAAGCTCCCCCAAAATTGGGTAGCTATCTTTACCGCCACCGGCACCTCGTTCGTTCTGCATAAAGACGAGATTCCAAATTTCTAAGTAACGATTCTCATCCGCGATTGGGCCGCCATCTCTTCCGTAGGCAGGACCGCGATCGAAGTAAATCTCTGAACATGGACCACATGGTCCGGGTACGCCCATCGACCAGAAGTTATCTGCCATATCCCGGCGCTGAATTCGCTCTTTAGGTATGCCGATCTTCTTATGCCAGATATCTGCCGCTTCATCATCGGTTAGATAAACAGTTACCCATAACTTATCTTCCGGAAAACCGTAACCACCATCTGAAATAGGTCGAGTTAAAAGATCCCAAGCAAGCGCGATCGCACCCTCTTTAAAGTAATCTCCAAATGAGAAGTTTCCACACATCTGGAAAAATGATGCATGGCGAGTTGTCTTTCCAACTTCATCGATATCAAGAGTACGTACACATTTTTGGACCGACGTTGCGCGCTTAAAGGGAGGAGTTACCTCGCCAAGAAAATAGGGTTTAAATGGAACCATTCCTGCATTTACAAGTAGGAGATTTGGATCATCTGCTATTAAAGATGCTGATGGAACAACGGTATGGGTTAAACCTTCGCGGTTAGCGCTTTCAAAAAAGCGCAGCCAGCGTGAGCGTATCTCGGCGGATTCCACGTTTGGAGATCACTCAGCCTTCTTCTTCTTTTTAGAGCGAGATTTACTCATTCCAGCCGCGCTAATTAGCGCACCAGCGACCTTTACCGCAGGACCACTCTTATCCATGAATCCTGTAGTTGCATCAGCGACTTTTGTCGTTACATCTTCTACGTTCTTAGTGATGCGCGCAAAACTTTCAAGAGGGCTATTTACTAGCTCTACAGTGCGGGTCGATTCGTGAATCAGCGGTGCCGCTTCGTCTGTAAGCGTCTTTAGTGAAGCCTTAGCCTCATCGACGAGTCGCCCAATTCGGATTACTGCATAAGAGATAGCGATGGCGATAACAAGTAGTGAGCATGCCGCAATAATCGTTGCAACTCCGCCTGGACCGGTAACCATTTCCATCCTCACTTAAATTCGACTAATACTCTGCTAACAATCGCTAGCCTACCTGAGATAGCCATTACTTCTGGCTATCTACCTTTGCAACTCCATCAATTCCACTCTCTTTACGCTGTGCTGGAGTAATTGGCGTAGGCGCCCCAGTAAGCGGATCTCCCCCGCTTGCAGTCTTTGGGAAGGCGATAACTTCACGGATTGAGTCGCTTCCGGTTAGAAGTGCACAAACGCGATCTAAACCAAGTGCAATTCCGCCGTGTGGTGGTGGACCGTAATTAAAAGCTTCAAGTAAGAAACCAAATTTGCTCATCGCTTCTTCATCACTTAACCCAATTACAGAAAAGACATCTTTTTGAATTTGACGATCATGGATACGGATAGATCCGCCACCGAGTTCAGTTCCGTTAAGAACGATGTCATATGCATATGCCAAAGCCTTCGCTGGATCAGATGAGAAAGTCTTTGCAAACTCTGGCTTTGGACCAGTAAATGGGTGGTGAACTGCTGTCCATCCACCATTGTCCGTTGGTTCAAACATTGGAGCATCGACAACCCAAAGAAATTCCCATGCGCCTTCAGCAATCAAATGGCAACGCTTGCCAATTTCTAAACGAACTGCACCGAGAAGAGAGAGAGATGATGATCGATCGCCGGCAGCGAAGAAGATTGCATCTCCAGGTTTTGCTCCAGCTGCTGCAACAATTCCAGCGGTCTCTTTTTCAGAAATATTCTTTGAGACTGGTCCACCAAGAGTTCCATCCTCATTTACCAGGATGTAGGCCAGGCCCTTAGCGCCACGCGCCTTTGCCCAATCTTGCCAAGCATCGAGTTCGCGACGTGGTGATGATGCGCCTCCAGGCATAACGACGCTTCCAACGTAAGGCGCTTGGAAGACGCGGAACTCAGTATCTTTAAAGAATTGAGTCTGCTCAACTAACTGCAATCCAAAACGAAGATCAGGTTTATCTGAACCATAGTTCTGCATCGCATCGGCATAGGTCATGTGGCGAATTGGAGTTGGAATATCGTAGCCAACTGCTTCTTTCCAGATCTTAACCAAGAGTTTTTCAGCAACAGCCAAGATATCTGCCTGATCAATGAAAGACATTTCAATATCTAGTTGAGTAAATTCTGGTTGGCGGTCGGCACGGAAATCTTCATCGCGGAAACAGCGCGCGATTTGGTAATAGCGTTCCATTCCGGCAACCATCAGGAGTTGCTTAAACAACTGTGGAGATTGCGGAAGTGCATACCAACTTCCGGGTTGCAGACGAACTGGAACTAAAAAGTCGCGCGCACCTTCTGGAGTACTGCGAGTCAGATATGGAGTTTCGATCTCTAAGAAATCAAGATCTTCCATAACACGACGAATTGTTGAAGTAACCTTTGAGCGGAGGCGCATATTTGCAGCCGGCTTTTCGCGACGCAGGTCTAGGTAGCGGTACTTCAGGCGTACCTCTTCAGATATCTCTGAATCATTTCCGCTATCAACAGGAAATGGAAGAGCCGCGCTCTCGCTTAAAACGACAATGTCATCGCCCATGACTTCAATTGCACCAGTTGGGTTTGAAGAATTTGCATTTCCATCTGGTCGCAGAACGACCTCGCCTTTTATCTGTAGACACCATTCAGCGCGGAGTGAACCCGCTAAAGCTTCGTCGCGAATAACTACCTGAACTGAACCTGTTGCATCACGAAGGTCGATAAAGGCAACCCCACCATGATCGCGGCGACGCGCAACCCAACCAGCCAGGCTTACCGTCTGACCAGCATCGCTTGCGCGTAGCGCGCCAGCATCGTGAGTACGTAACATTTAAAAAGCCGCCTTTAACAGTTGAAAAACGTTGGTCAGAGATCCCCGAGTAGAACGCTCTGTAATTGGTCAATCTTAACCGATCTCGTGCTGCCATCGCTCATGCGTTTGAGTTCGACGCTGCCAGAGGCAAGTTCGCTATCGCCAAGAACGATTACATAGCGAGAACCACTTTTATCGGCAGCCTTCATTGCACCCTTCAAGGCGCGATCACCAAATGCGATCTCCGTACGAATACCAGCTGTACGCAATTTCGCTGCAATCGATAAGCATGCGCTCATCTGGTTTTCGCCTAAGGGAATTATGAATAAATCTGACGAGAATTGATTTTCAACTAGAACTCCTTCTGCTTGTGCAGCAAGCAGGGCGCGATCTACTCCAAGACCAAAGCCAATGCCAGAAAGTGCTTGTCCACCAAGAATCTCCATCAAGCCGTCGTAGCGTCCACCGCCTCCAATTCCTGATTGCGCACCAAGACCTTCATGAATGAATTCAAAAGTAGTGCCGGTGTAATAATCCAATCCGCGGACCATGCGAGGATTTACAAGATACTCAATTCCAAGTTGATCGAGGTAGGCCTTAACCGCTTTAAAGTTCTGGGCCGAGTTTTCGGATAAGTAATCCAGTAGTAGGGGAGCACCTGCCATCGCCGCTTTCATTTCGGGGCGCTTATCGTCAAATAAGCGAAGCGGATTAATGGCAGCACGAGCAGCCGTTGCCTCATCGAGATCTAACTTAGAAATAAACTTCAGTAAATCAACCCGATGTGCAGCGCGTGATTGGGCATCTCCAAGCGAGGTAATCTCTAAGCGGTAGTTCTTCAAACCTAGAGATTTAAATCCTTGATCTGCGATCGCAATTACTTCAGCATCAATCGCAGGATCATCTAAACCAATAGCTTCAATTCCAACTTGATAGAACTGGCGAAAACGTCCTGCCTGCGGACGTTCGGCGCGGAAGAAAGCACCGGAGTACCAAACCTTTACGGGAAGTTGTCCGCGATCTAAACCTTTTTCGATAACCGCGCGCATCACTCCGGCAGTTCCCTCGGGACGAAGAGTTATGGAACGCCCGCCACGATCTTCAAAGGTGTACATCTCCTTCGATACAACATCAGTTGACTCACCTACTCCACGAGAAAAGAGAGATGTATCTTCAAAGACTGGTAGCTCCATTAGTTGATATCCAGCTAATTTGGCGGGAGAGATAAGAGATTCACGGACCCATTCAAAGGCAGCCGAAAGTGGGGGTGCGTATTCGCTTACCCCTTTCGGTGCTTGGATCTTCTCGTACTTCATACCCGTAATTCTTTCAGATATGGATTATTTTTTCGCTCGAATTTAATAGTTGTTTCTGGGCCATGGCCCGGCAGGACTCTTAAATCGTCATCGAGCGTCAGTACCCGAGTCTTTAACGTCTTTACCATCGCATCGTGCGAACCTGATGGCAGATCGGTGCGTCCGATAGAGCCTGCAAATAAGACATCTCCCGATAGAAGAATTTGATCGTTTATCGTGAACATAACGCTCCCCCGCGTATGTCCGGGTGAATGAATTGCCTTGATCTTCATTCCGAGAAGATCTATCTGATCACCATGTCTTAAATTCTTTACCTCATTTGGCTCTACGAAATCCATCGCATTTAGAGTTTCAATGAACTCTGCACCATGTGCCCCCTGCGGTTTTAGAAGTAGATCTCGGTCTTCGCTATGAATATATGCGGGAATGTCATAGCCATCGGCAAGAGGTTTCACTGAAAATGTATGGTCGAGATGTCCATGTGTAATCAAAGCTGCAACTGGTTTCAAACCATGCTCGGCAACCAGCGCGGTGATCTCATGAGAAATATCTGGCATTCCAGGATCAACGATGATGCACTCTTGCCCCACCGCCGGTGCGATAACCCAGCAATTGGTAGCAAACATTGGGGCGACAAAGGAGGTAACGAACATCGCCTCACCCCTATATCCCGCGCAAAATAGGCGCGAACTTTCCCCGATAAGTAAGACAGGGTACCTTTTATCTCCGCAAGACCTCATCTGCACACTCAAACAACGAAGGCGAAATCGCCGACGCGCTGAAAGGGAAAACTATGACCGAGCAAATCAATCCAGGATCAATCAACATCACACCAGCCAATGCAAGTGCAGCATCTGCACTAATTGGAGATCCATCAAAGTTCGGTCGAGTCGCAGAAGATGGCACGGTTTATGTTCGCACCCCAGAAGGTGAAAAAGCCGTTGGTTCATATCCCGGCAAAACTGCAGAAGAAGCGTTGCAATACTTTGTAAGAAAATTCGAAGCCCTAGCATCCGAGGTTGCGCTAACCGCAGCCCGTATCACAAGCGGTGCAATGGTTCCTGATGATGCTTACGAAGCAGTTAAGAAGTTACGCCAGCAAGTCCGCGAGCTAAATGGTGTTGGTGACCTTGCCGCACTTGCTGTCTCAGTAGAACAGATTGAGCCACTCATTGAAGGCCACCGCGAAGCATATGAAGCGAAGAAGGTCGCAGAAGCTGCTGTAAAGGCTGCACGTCGCGAACAAGTTTTGGTTGAGAAAGAGAAGATTGTTGCGGAGGCAGAATCACTAGCGCTCTCTGAAAACTGGAAGGTAACCGGTGATCGCCTAAAGACGCTGCTCGAAGAGTGGAAGTCAGCTCCACGCCTAGATAAGAAAGTAGATGGAGAACTCTGGAAGCGTTTTTCTGCATCACGCAATAAATTTGATAAGCGTCGTAGAACTCATTTTGCAACGCTAGAAGAGACAACCGCCAAAGTCTCCTCTGCTAAGAAAGCCCTTGTCGAGCAGGCTTCAAAACTTGCTACCTCCACCGATTGGGTTGCCACCGCGCGCGCTTTCAAAACTCTTATGGATCAATGGAAGGCCTCTGGTCGCGGTAAGCCAAGTGAAGATGCCAAGCTTTGGGCAAAGTTCAAAGCATCACAAGATCAATTCTTCACCGCAAAGAACGCTGATCTAGAAAAGCGTGAAGTCTCAATGGTTGCCAACCTGGCCAAGCGCGAAGAGTTGATAGTTCAGATTGAGGCGCTAGTCCCATTTACTGATGTGAAGGCTGCGAAGAACTCGTTCCGTGAACTTTCTCGCTCATGGGAAAAGATCGGAATCACTCATCGTGATAAGCGGGCGGCCATGGATGCGCGTGTTGCAAAAGTTGAAGATGCAATTAAAAGCGCTGAGGCTGAGATCTGGCGCAAGACCGATCCAGCGGCAAAGGCTCGCGCTGCAGATGTGGTTAAGCAGTTAGCTGATTCAATCGCTAACTACGAGAAGGTTGCTGCGAAATCAACCGCTGCAGGTAATGCGAAGAAGGCGCAAGAAGCGCTTGATTCAGCTGAAGCTCGTAAGGTTTGGTTGGCAGAGGCTGAAAAGTCTCTCGCTGAATTTAACTAAACTTTACTTTCTAAAAACCATCTAGTTAGTTGCGATAGACGTCGTAGACGCCTTCAACGGCGCGTACCGCAGCTAAGACAGAGTCGAGATGCGTTGCATCTGCCATTTCAAAGGTGAACTTGCTGATTGCAGTTCTATCTTTAGAAGTATTTACCGCGGCGCTTAGAATATTTACATGTTGCTCAGATAGCGCTCTCGTTACATCTGCCAGCAAACGGGCTCGATCTAGCGCCTCTACTTGAATATTCACCAGGAAGACACTGCCAGCACCATCTAGCCAACGTACCTTAGCGATTCGTTCGCCTTGATTTAACTGCAGGTCAGCAGCATTAATGCAATCATCGCGATGGACTGAGATTCCACTTCCTTTGGTAATGAAGCCAATAATTCCATCGCCAGGAACTGGAGTGCAGCAGCGGGCGAGCTTCACAAGAACATCACCAACACCTTCGACTTCGATCGCGCTACTTGAACGTCTGATTGAGTGCGATCCAGTTGGAATAACATCGATAGTTGGTTCAGGATGCGAATCTTCCACGCCTAGCGAAACAACTAACTTTTCAATAATGGAAGCTGCCGAAACATGTCCATCTCCCACTGCGCTATAGAGCGCAGAGATATCGGGATAACGCAGTTCGTGTGACAACTCCAATAAAGAATGTCCAGCGAAGATTTTCTGAAGCGGAAGTCCTGCTTTACGCATCTGACGCGCTATTGATTCGCGTCCAGCATCAATCGCTTCTTCGCGACGCTCTTTACTGAAATGCGCCTTGATCTTTGATCTAGCGCGTGGAGATTTAACAAAGTTAAGCCAATCGCGTGAAGGCCCTGCGTTCTCGCTCTTATTGGTAACGATCTCGATCACATCGCCATTGACCAAGCGCGTATCAAGTGGAACTAAGCGACCATTTACTTTTGCGCCAGCGCATTTGCTTCCGACATCTGTATGCACTGAGTATGCGAAGTCAACCGGAGTAGAACCACCAGGAAGAGCAATCACGCTCCCCTTCGGAGTAAAGACGAAAACTTCAGGGCTACCTAAATCAAAGCGGAGCGCTTCTAGGAATTCTGAAGGATCCTCAGTCTCTTTCTGCCACTCGTGCAACTGGCGTAGCCAAAGCATCTCTGGTGAGGAGTTCTTTGACTCATTGCCTTGCTTGTACTTCCAGTGCGCTGCGATACCGAATTCAGCGCGGGAATGCATCTCAAAAGTTCTGATCTGGATTTCAATCGCCTTGCCGTTTGGCCCAATCACCGTTGTATGCAATGACTGGTATAGATTGAATTTTGGCATTGCGATGTAATCTTTAAATCGTCCTGGCACAGGCGACCAGCGAGCGTGAATCGAACCAAGAACCGCGTAGCAATCCTTGACGTCATTTACCAAGACGCGAATACCGACTAAGTCATAGATATCGTTGAAATCGCGTCCTCGCACCACCATCTTCTGATAGACGCTGAAATAATGTTTTTTGCGCCCTGTAACTGTCGCAGCGATCGCATCTCGATCTAGATCACTTTGCACCGCATCAATTACCTCTTGTGACAGCGCATCGCGGGAAGGCGAACGCTCGGCAACTAACCGGGAAATCTCTTCAAACTTCTTAGGTTCCAGAACCTCGAAGGAGAGGTCTTCCAGCTCCCATTTAATTGCATTCATACCTAAGCGGTGTGCTAGAGGGGCATAAATATCTAAAGTTTCACGTGCTTTTCGCTCAGCGCTCTCAGTGCTAACAAACTTCCAAGTGCGCGCATTATGTAATCGATCCGCAAGTTTTATCACCAGAACTCGAATGTCGCGCGACATGGCAACGACCATCTTGCGAACCGTCTCAGCCTCAGCGGTCGGACCGTAAGTTAATTTATCTAACTTGGTGACTCCATCGACTAAGTTAGCAATCTCGTCACCGAAATCAGCACGCAATTGAGTGAGCGAGTAAGGCGTATCTTCAACGGTGTCATGAAGAAGGGAGGCGATTATTGTTGTGTCATTTAAACCAAGTTCAGCCAGAATCTGCGAAACTGCAACGGGATGAGTTATGTACTCTTCACCGGATTTACGCATTTGCCCTACATGGGCCTGCTTTGCGATTTCAAAAGCGCGCTCAACCTCAGAGAGCCGACTTGTTGGGTGGCTCTCTTTAAGTGTTGCTAATAGTGGTGCAACTAGAGCGTTCAAAGGCTGCGCCTTACTTGCGGCCCTTGCGCTTTGGTTGATTGCGAGGTCCGCGACCAACGCTTGGACGAATCGCAGCTCTCTCACTATTTGCACTCACTGAAGCTGAGACTGGTTCTGCTCCCCCGCGCGATGCAACTCGCTTTGCAAGCGCTTGCATCGCTGGTTCCTTCTCGCGAAGTGATGCCAGGAATGGCGGAGCTATAAAGATTGAAGAGTAAGTACCAACTGCAAGTCCGATAAAGAGAGCAAGTGATAGATCTTTAAGTGTTCCGGCGCCAAGTAAACCTGCGCCCACGAAGAGGATCGCTCCTACTGGAAGAAGTGCAATCAGTGAAGTGTTTGCAGAACGCACGATTGTCTGATTAACCGCCAAGTTAGCCGCTTGCGAATATGTAACTTTGCCGACGGCAGCAACAGATTTGGTGTTCTCGCGAACCTTATCGAATACAACAACGGTGTCATAGAGCGAATAACCAAGGATCGTTAAGAATCCGATCACAGTTGCGGGGGTGACATCGAACCCGACGAGTGCATAGATTCCAACTGTAATGAAGACGTCGTGAACAACGGCAACGATCGCAGAGATTGCCATCTTAGGCTCGAAGATCATCGTCAAGAAGATCATGATTACGATTAAGAAAGCGATAAGTCCGTAGAGCGCCTTCTTGGTAATTTCCTTACCCCATGAAGGTCCGATCAACTGAGTATCGATAGATTCAAGTGGCACGTTAAAGGCGATAGTCAAAGCTTTCTCAACTGCCGCTGACTGCGCCGCAGAAAGCGCACCAGTCTGAACCTTTACTTTGTCATCACCGATCTTCTGGACGATGATTTCTCCTGGGATATCAACATCTGCAACAGCGGCGCGAGCTTGTTCTACAGTCGTGCCCGCCTTATTTACTGTGTAAGAAGAACCACCCTTAAATTCGATTCCAAGGTGAAGACCTTGAATCAGGAGCGCGCCTATTGATAGCAAGATGAATATTGCTGAGATTGAGTACCAACGACGGCGATTACCAACGATATTAAATGAAGTTTCGCCAGTGTAAAGACGACCACCAAGACCTGAGAGTTTTACCATGGCTTATGCCTCCAATGTTGAAACAGACTGGGTAGAAACAGAATTGGTTGAATCAGCTGTGATTGATGCAGTTCTATAATTCTTCATACCGATGCTCTTAGGCGATAGCCCTGAAAGAGGATGACCGGAAGAAAAGAATTTGACTCCGGCCAAGATGCTAACCATTGGCTTGGTGAAGAAGAAGACGATAATTAAATCGACCAGTGTTGTGAGACCTAGAGTGAAAGCAAACCCACGTACGCCACCCACTGCGAAGAAGTAGAGCAACGCAGCCGCAATCAGAGAAACCGCATCTGCAACCAAGATCGTGTGACGAGCTTTTGCCCAGCCGCTTTCAACTGCCGAACGGATTGAACGGCCTTCACGCGCTTCATCGCGAATACGTTCGAAGAAGACGATAAATGAGTCCGCGGTAACGCCGATAGCCACAATGGCACCTGCGATACCTGCCAAGGTGAGAGTAAATCCAATTGTTTCGCCGAGTACTAGGAAGAGCAGATAAACAATCAACGCAGCCAGTGCCAGCGAACCAACGACTACTAGACCAAGTCCGCGGTAGTAAAGAAGTGAGTAGATAAGAACTAGACCGAGACCGAGCGCACCAGCCAAAAGACCAGCACTTAATTGGTCAGCTCCAAGAGTTGGAGAAACTTGTTGCACTTCACCGCGATCGAATGCCAAAGGAAGCGCTCCATACTTAAGAACGTTTGCCAGATCTTGCGCTTCAACTTGTGAGAAGGATCCAGTGATCTGTGCATTGCCTGATGGAATTGCCTCATTGATTCGAGGTGCTGAAACAACCAAGCCATCGAGAACAATCGCCACTTGATTAAGCGGTGATTGCAGCGAAGTTACGCGGTTAGTTAGCGCACCAAATGCCTTTGTGCCATCGCCATTGAAGGTTAGAGAAACAAACCAAGCAAGGCCTTGTGATGGGTCATACCCAGCCTCGGCGGAAGAGACTTGAGTTCCGAGAACTTCGGCTGGAGCTAGAATGTACTTTGCGCCGCCATCGCGAGAGCAGGAAACAATTGTGTCGGCCGGACTATCAGCGCCAGTACCTTCACGACTAGCAGGATCGGTACAGTCGAGTGCGGCGTACTTCGCATTGAGATCAGCGTTAACACCGGCTGCAGGTGTTGCAGCAGTTGAAGTGTCAGCAGGATTTGATATGCCAGAACCTTCTGCTAGTACCTGACGAAAACGTAGCTCTGCAGTTTGTCCAACCAGATCCACAACACGACGTCCGCTATCTCCTGGAACAGAGATTACGATCTGTCGATTAGTTCCGCTTCCTTGAGCGGTAACTTCACTTTCTGCTACGCCAATTGAGTCAACGCGTTGGCGAATAATTGAGACTGCTTGATCAATCGCCTCAGAAGTAACCTTGTTGGAGTCATTTGATGCTCGGGGTTGCAGCGTCACGCTGGTTCCACCACGAAGATCGAGGCCTAGCTTCACCGATGAAACACCTTGGATAAAGGTGGTTGCAAGTAGACCGAAGATAATGAGCGCCAGAATCAAAAGGGCGCGGCCAGAGCGGGCAGGGCTCTTCACAGTTTTATTTGGTGTGGACATAAGAGCAGAGTCTATGCGTTGGGCGCGGGCGTGTCGAAAAGGGTTGCAACCCCAGCAGGAGGGGTTCTCCCTAAATGGCGCCATCCGAGTTCGGTGGCGATACGACCCCGCGGAGTTCGAGCCATAAATCCATTTCTAACCAAGAAAGGTTCAGCAACGGCTTCGACCGTTTCCGTCTCTTCTCCCACCGCAATCGCCAGCGTTGAAAGACCTACCGGTCCCCCATTAAATCGCTCGATTAGCGCTGTAAGAACTGAGCGATCTAACCGATCTAAACCTTTCTCATCAACCTCATACATTTCAAGCGCTGCCATCGCATCTGAGTGAGTGAGGGCATTTGCAGCTTTAGCGCTGGCTCCACCACTTGAACGTACTTGGGCATAGTCGCGGACGCGACGCAATAAACGATTGGCGATACGAGGTGTGCCGCGAGACCTGCCGGCAACTTCAAGTACTGCCTCTTCTTCAATTGTCAGCTGCAGTAGTGCAGCGCTGCGACGAATGACTTCAGCGAGTTCTGATGACTCATAGAAATCAAGATGTGCAGTAAATCCGAAGCGATCTCTTAGTGGACTTGGAAGTAAACCTGCGCGAGTAGTTGCTCCAACTAGTGTGAAGCGCGGCAGTTGCAAGGGAATCGCAGTTGCTCCCGGACCTTTACCAACAACAACGTCAACTCGGAAATCTTCCATTGCAAGATAAAGAAGTTCTTCGGCAGGTCTTGGCAAACGGTGAATCTCATCTAAGAAGAGAATTTCTCCTTCAACTAGTGAAGATAAAATCGCTGCTAAATCTCCAGCATGAGTGATTGCAGGGCCGCTGGTAATTCGAATCGGCGTTTGCATCTCGCTCGCCAAGATCAAAGCCAGAGTTGTCTTTCCTAGTCCGGGAGGACCGCTCAGCAAGATGTGATCGGCTGCAGAGCCGCGTGAACGCGCTGCTGATAACAAGACATCTATCTGGTCTCGAACACGATGTTGCCCAATGAAATCATCGAGAGTCTTTGGACGTAGCGCATGTTCGGCAGCTGAGTCATCCTGACTAAATTCTGGCGTAACTAAACGATCATCGCTCATATCTTTAGCCACTTTAACGCCCACCTTGCGAAAGCGCACGCTTTAAAAGATCAGAGAGTTCAAGTGTTTGCGCATCGATCCCATCTTCAGATAAACGTGACACAACGCTAGATATTGCCGCATCTGAATCCTTGGCGTTAAAACCGAGCGAGACTAATGCGCTAGTTAACTGTTCGCGCCAGACAGGTTGATGGCGATCGCTCTTTGATGAAGTTCCAAAATCAGTTAACTTGCCCTTTAACTCAAGGATCAACCGCTGCGCACCTTTTCGACCTATGCCCGGAACCTTCTCGATCGCCGATATATCTTCTTGGGCTACAGCAACGGCTAATTGCGATGGTGAGAGCGCCGAAACAATGGAGAGCGCAACCTTTGGACCAATTCCACTAACTGTCTGAACTAATTCAAAGAGAGCGCGATCTCCATCTTCTAGAAAACCGTAAAGCGTTAACGCATCTTCGCGAACTACCAGCGTTGTAAACAACTGCACTTGCACGCCAATATTCAACTGGGCAGATGTCTTCTGGGTAATTGAGAGAGACAAACCAACTCCGCCAACTTCAACTATGACCTTATCTGGCGAAATAGAGCGAACAACGCCGTTAACAAGTGAAATCATTTGCGAACCAACTTGGCTAGCCGTGATTTTTCAGCAGCTAGTGCAGATGCAATTTTGCTGTTGCCACCACCACGCCAAATGTGGCAGATCGCCAACGCCAGAGCATCGGTGCTATCAACCGGTTTAGGTATCTCGGTTAAGGAAAGCAATCTTTTTACCATCTCGGCGACTTGCACTTTATTGGCGCGACCCGAGCCAGTTACGGCAGCCTTCACTTCACTCGGTGTGTGCATTACAACTGGAATACCTGCTCTTGCAGCAACTAGTAGTGCAATACCCGCAGCTTGTCCGGTGCCCATCACGGTACGAACATTATGTTGGGAGAAGACTCTCTCAACTGCGATGCGATCAGGTTGATATTTGCTGACCCAATTGGTGATCTCTTCCTCGAGTTGCAACAGACGTTGTTCTAGCGGGTTATCGCTGGGAGTCTTGATGACTCCCACACTGATCAACTTAAGTGGTGATCCAGGTAGACCTTCAATTACACCAATGCCGCAGCGCGTAAGGCCTGGGTCGATACCCAAAACTCTCAGCGTTGCTTGGCTCATAACTTCAAAGCCTATGTCCGAGTCCGCAAAGAGCTAGGAAAGGCTCGCCATAACTTCGTCGGAGACATCAAAGTTACTGTAAACATTCTGCACATCATCTAACTCTTCAATGGCGTCAATGAGTTCAAAGACCTTGGTGGCACCTTCTGCATCCAAGGGAATGGACATCGATGGCAAGAATGATGAATCCGCAGATTCGTAATCAAGGCCAGAATTCTGCAACGCTGTGCGAACCGCAACAAGGTCACTAGCCTCGCAGACCACTTCAAAAGATTCGCCTAAATCGTTAACTTCCTCGGCACCGGCTTCAAGTACAGATTCAAGTATTTTCTCTTCTGTTACCGACTCCGCCTTGGCAATGATGATTACACCTTTGCGATTAAAGAGATAGGAAACAGATCCTGGATCTGCCATCGAACCACCATTGCGAGTTACGGCTACACGAACTTCTGAAGCTGCGCGATTTCGGTTATCTGATAAACATTCGATCATGATCGCAACGCCATTTGGACCATAACCTTCATACATGATTGTCTGCCAGTCAGATCCGCCAGATTCGAGTCCAGCGCCACGCTTTACCGCTCTTTCGATGTTATCGGCGGGCATCGAGTTTTTCTTCGCCTTTGCGATTGCGTCAAAGAGAGTTGGATTGCCGTCAACATCTGGCCCACCATTACGCGATGCAACTTCAATTGCTTTAATCAGTTTTGCAAAGTTCTTTGCACGGCGGCTATCGATTACCGCTTTCTTATGCTTTGTCGTTGCCCATTTGGAATGGCCTGACATGGCGTAACCTCAAACTTTCACTCTCGTTGAGCGGTATCTAAACCGCGTAATTCACTTCGCTTACTTTATCGCGCCTGTACAGACTTGATCAAAGAAGTAGCGATGTACGCGTAAATCTCCAGTTAACTCGGGATGGAATGAGGTTGCCAAGAGCCTTCCTTGTCGAACGGCTACCGCGTGCGATCCACGCGCGGTTTTCACTGATGCTAGGACCTCAACCGTTGCGCCGACTTCTTCTACCCACGGCGCACGAATGAAGACCGCGTGAAGATTAACGCCTTGAAAATCAAGATCGCTTTCAAAAGAATCAACTTGGCGACCAAAGGCATTTCGTCGCACTGTCATATCAATGCCACCGAAAGTTTCTTGGCCATCTGATCCATCAATAATTCGATCTGCTAAGAGAATCATTCCCGCGCAAGATCCATAGACCGGCATACCAGATTTGATTCGATCTCTTATCGGCTGCATCAAGTTAAAGGTATTAGCAAGGTGGGCAATCGTTGTTGATTCTCCCCCAGGAAGAATTAACGCATCAACTTCGGCAAGTTCTTCCGGGCGACGCACTGTGAGTGCCGCGTGGCCAGCGCTCTTTGCTGCAACTAGGTGTTCGCGAAAATCACCTTGTAGAGCAAGAACGCCAATCTTCATTTTCTAATGAACTACCAACCGCGATCAGCTAAGCGGTGTGGCGCAGGAAGATCGGCAACGTTGATTCCAACCATCGCTTCACCAAGACCACGTGAGGCATCGGCAATTACTTTTGCATCCTCGAAGAATGTGGTTGCTTTAACGCAAGCAGCTGCGCGAGTTGCAGGATCGCCTGACTTAAAGATCCCTGAGCCAATGAATACGCCGTCAGCGCCCATCTGCATCATTAAAGCCGCATCGGCAGGAGTTGCGATACCACCAGCAGTAAATAGAACGACAGGAAGTTTTCCGGTCTCAGCTACTTCTTTAACAAGTGCGTAAGGAGCTTGTAACTCTTTTGCGGCAACATAGAGTTCATCTTCGCGCATGGAAGATAGGCGACGGATTTCTGCCCCGATCTTGCGCATATGCATCATGGCGTTGGAAACATCTCCAGTACCTGCTTCGCCCTTTGAGCGAATCATTGCTGCACCTTCGTTGATACGACGTAGCGCTTCACCTAAGTTGGTTGCACCGCATACGAAAGGAACTTTGAAATCCCACTTATCAATATGGTTTTCAAAATCTGCTGGGGTTAAAACTTCTGACTCATCGATGTAATCGACGCCCAGAGATTCAAGAATGCGCGCTTCGACGAAGTGACCGATACGAGCCTTAGCCATTACGGGAATTGTTACCGCAGCCTTAATCTTTTCGATCATGTCTGGATCTGACATGCGTGCGACACCACCTTGGGCGCGAATATCTGCGGGAACTCGCTCGAGCGCCATAACAGCACAAGCACCTGCATCTTGAGCGATCTTGGCCTGCTCAACGTTGACGACATCCATGATGACGCCGCCCTTAAGCATCTCTGCCATACCGCGCTTAACGCGAGCTGTTCCGACTGCCTCTGACATCGCTAACTCCCTAAAAAATATCTATCCAAATAGTTAAGGGCTTAATACTACTTTGCTGCAGCAGATGGCGCATCTGCGGGGATTTTCGAAGGAATAGGCGTGAATACTGGTTCATTATCGGTTAGCGCGATCCAAATTTGCCCAGGTGCGAAGGGAATCGCTACTCCAGAAGTGGTTTTCCAAGTAGTTCCTGATTCAGGAGTTGGACGATCCCATAGCGCGGAAATGTATTTACCGTCGCGAAGAATGTAGCCACTTCCTGAACCGACCGTTGCGGTGAATGGAGTAACGCCTCCGAATTTATCTCCATATTCAGATGGAGTAATTGAAACGATCTGAATTACGAAGGTACTCGCACCTAAATGAACGCCACTGGCTGCAATGTTTGGAACACCTTTGTGTGAGAGCAGCCAGCGCTTCTCGGCATTTGACCAGACCGCATCGTATGAATTTGCTGGCCAGGAAACTTTCGCTGATGCAATAGCTGTTCCAGTATCGAAGGATTCTGCGAAGTTCCATCCAACGCTCTTCGAGATCGCGACAGGCAGTTCCTGTTCCTTAACTTTTTGCATCAAAGTTTGCGCCTGCAGCATCATCGCCGTTGGTGCGCTACGAAGCGGATCATTGGAATAGATTTCGCGTGACTGGCGTTGCGCACCTAGGTTCTCAAGGTTTGCTTCAGATATAACCGGTAACAACTTCTTCTGCGCTCCGCTGTAGGCAAAGGCAACGCGGCCAAACTGTTCCAGAATTTCTATATCTGAGATTCGCGCGCTTCTTATAGGTCCAATTACCGTCGGGATAGTTGAGGAGAAGACGGCAGCCAGTCTGGTGAGCCCACCTTCTACTTGCTCGATATAAACCACATCAGCATCTTCGAGCCCCGCTTGTGGATGTGCAGGCGGAGTGTCATCGATCTTTACCACCAGGATTGGTCCATCGCTTCCGATGCGACCACTTAATGAGTTAACCGGCTCTGGATCCTTAAAGACATTTTCGATATCGCCCAATTTAGAAAACTGATCAGGCGAAAGAACGCTTAAGCCGACCACGAGTATTGAGGTGGTTCCAATTAAGGAGATTGCAAACTTTTTAAAGAACATCGGCTTCGAACTCGTAGGTCACGGGAAGTGGTGCTCGTCCGGCTAAACGAAAAATCCTAAAGACTGGCTTACGTCGCACCATTTGCGTGCGATTGACAGCATCAACATGTAGAGCGATTGCGATGCGAATCTTGTCGGTTAACTCGCTTAACTCTCTCAACAAATCCTTTTCGATTGAGCCACTAACCAAATGACCATCATTCAATAAGAGACCGAGCGCACCCGATAGTCCACTTTCGGCTTGCGAACGTGCGCTCATTTCAGCGTCTCGTGCTTGGTGCGCAGCAGCAGTCAAGAGAAGCGAAGAAGCAGGATCAGCGATCTCACTCTTAGCAATCTCTAAAGCGACTGCTGCGCGACGTTGTAGTAGGCCATCAAGATTTGCCCAACTGGTTTCAACGCGATTATGAAGTCGATCTAACCTCGTTGCCGAATACGAGAGATACCAAATTGAAAAGATAATGATGAAGGCAATGAAGAAGTATTTTTCCATCTAACTTCCTTCTCTTCCTAGGAAGCGATTCCAGGCGCGATTTTCTGAAGAAAGAGTTACCCCAGAACTTCCCACAAGAGCCATTTCGTATATTGAATAAATATCTTCTGCGACGACATCCCAGTCAAATCGTTGTGCGTACTCTTTGCCTCGCTTAGCAAGTGCTCTGCGCTTGTCGCCATCGCGCAGTAGATCTATTGCAACGCGCGCCAGATCTTGGGGATCTTCTGACTTAAAGAGCGCACCAAATTCTCCATTGCCAAGCAGCGAATCAAAAGCTGGGATATCGCTGGCAAGTACCGCCGCTCCCCCAGCTAACGCCTCTGCCAGAATAATGCCGAAGGATTCTCCTCCAGTGTTTGGCGCTACATAAATAGCAACTGATGAGAGAAAATCAGCTTTCTCTTTCTCAGAGATTCTGCCAAGAAATTCGAAGCGGCTTCGTAGTTGAGGATCAATGCTTTCTAGTACCTCTTTACTCTCGCCTGGTCCAGCAACTAAAACTCTTACATCAGGCGCAAAACGCGCGATTATTGGCAGCGCTTCGAGTAGGACAGGCAAACCTTTGCGCGGCTCTTCATAGCGGCCAATAAATCCAATTGTGTTACCGCTCCATTTCTCAACCACTTCGCCATCGCGATATCGATCAGCATAAATACCGTTTGGAATCACAACCGCGTCAGTTTCTAGGTGCTCGGTCAGAGTGGAACGGGCGGCTTCACTTACTGCGATTCGCGCAGTTAACTTTTCAATCACCGGCTCAAGGATTGGTCCAATTGCAAATATCGCCTTCTGACGTTTTGCAGCAGCATGAAATGTTCCCACCATTGGTCCTTCGGCAGCCCAACATGCCAATAACGAAATTGATGGAATCGCTGGTTCGTGTAGATGTAAAAGATCAAATTTTCCATTGCTGATCCACTGGCGCACTCTGGCAAATGCGATTGGCCCAAAGAGCAGGCGCGCCACGGCTCCGTTATATGGAATGGCTAAAGGTTTTCCCGCACTTGTTACATATTCAGGAGCCTTCTCTTCATCAACAACTGGTGCTAAAACGGATACGTAATGACCTTTGGCGATTAGATACTCGGCCAAATCACGAACATGGCTCTGTACGCCACCCGGTGTATCCCAACCGTATGGACAAACTAATCCGATCCGTAATTTTTTCTGGTTCATGCGCTTCGCTCCTGGAAATCTCCATCAATCCAGATTCGCTGCAACATATGCCAATCTTGTGGAGATGATGCGATTCCTTTTGCAAAGAGGTCAGCACAACGCTGAACTACTTGAGAAACTCTTTCTTCTTCACTTCCCGTTGTTGGAATCTCAACTGAATTGAAAATGATGTGGATTCCAGTAGGTGTGTAAGAAACATATGCCGTTATTAGCGGGATGCCAGTTCTGATTGCAAGTAGTGCTGGGCCGGCGGGCATGCGTGCAGGATGTCCGAAGAATGAAACATCTACGCCGCTCTTAGAAAGATCGCGATCGGCAACAAGGGCGATCAACCGACCTTCCCGCGCCCTTTGCAGAAGGGTGACGATTGATCTTGAATCAAGTGAAAGAACTTCCATCCCGATATTCTGGCGATACTCCAAGAATTTTTTGAAGAGCGCTTCCGGCTTTAAACGCTCGGCAACAGTTACGAGTGGGAATCCCATTCCGCAGAAGTAAGAGCCTGCATGATCCCAGTTTCCTGCGTGAGGAAGGGAAACAACTACACCAGTTCCGTTCTTCATTGGCGAGGTTAGTAAATCTTCACCGTCAACAGTGACTGTTGCAGCAATTCGCTCACGTGACCAATCTGGCGATCTAAATGTGTCACACCAATAACGCATGTAAGAACTCATGGCGCGGCGCATCAGCTCGTCCATCTCAGATGAAGAGTAAGTGGGGCAAACTCGTGACAGGTTAGAGCGCAGTCTTTTCACGCTTGAACCGTTTCGCAAAAGCGCATACTGACCGATTTTTTCAAAAGTTTTATATGCAAACTTTTCTGGAAGCGCTCGTACGAGGCGCCAACCAGCGAAGTACCCACCTGCTACTGCGAAATCAAAATTCATTGCGTTACAGCGCTGCCTTCACAATCAAAATTCGTTGGATTACGGTTACTAGGGCGAGAATCAGTAGAAGCCAGATACCGATCGCTAGAGCAAAAGGAACTCCAAGACCTTCCAGACCAATCGCAGTTAAAGAGATGATCAACCGTTCGGTTCGCTCAGCGATTCCGCCAGAACAGGCGATTTGCATACTTTCGGCTTTGGCTCTGATGTATGGAACGAGTGAGCCAAAAACTAGTGCGACAATCACAACGGCAGTTAATGGGTCATCTGCGTCTACTAAGTAAAGTGTTAAACCAGCCAGAATCGCCGAATCTGTAATTCGATCAATTGTTGAATCTAAAAATCCGCCCCAAGCGCTAGCCCCCTTGTGAGAGATACGAGCCATGGCGCCATCAAAGAGATCGCTAAGTGCAAAGAAGGAGATTACGAGCGTTCCGATAAAGAAATCGCCTTTGGGATAGAAATAGAGCGCTGAAGTGACAAGGCCAAGTGCGCCGATAAAGGTGACTGCATTTGGAGTTAAACCAATAGCAAGGGCACCGCGAGCGATCGGATTGATAGCGCGGGTGACTGCGGGTTTTAAAGAGGTGCTTAACATCAGGTCCATCGTAGGCTCACCTGCGGATTTTCACCTATTCTGACGCCTGTGAGTTCAGAGAGAGATAGCGCTAGTCCGCGTATCCATATATATGGACATGTTTCCTCGCAACCAAAAGCGCTAGCCGAACTCTTCGGTGCGGTTCATTCCAATGAACCAATAGCCGAGAGTGAACTAGCTATCTTTGCAATTAATCCCGCTGCCGGAATTGATCAAGAAACGATTGATCTTTGGACCACTCTCTCTGACTTCCAGTTACCACGTTTAGTTGTTGTAAATGAACTGGAGGGAAGCGATTCAGATTTCGACGATGCGGTATTACTTGCTAATCGAGTCTTCGATCCTCTAGTAACCCCGTACTTAGTTCTCCATGACGATGCAGGAAATCCATCTGCACTGATTGATCTCGAAACGCTCGAAATAATTGATTATTCGCAAAGCCCCATTTCACGTAGAGATAGCGATGCGGAACATAAAGAGTTAGTTGCAGATTTCAGAAGTGAATATTTAGAAGCGGTAGAAGATGCGGGAGAAAGCGCGTTTGAGGCAGGTTTACTCTTTCCAGCAATTCCAGTCGTGATCAGCAAAGGAATCGGTCTGGATATTGTGAACGCTTTTATAGCAAGAGCGGTAAGAAGTTAACTACCAAGCCTGTGCGAGCTCGGCACGTGTTTGAGCTAGAAGAACTGGCAAGACCTTGGTCTGTCCGATGATCGGCATGAAGTTAACATCGCCAGACCAGCGCGGAACAATATGTTGGTGGATATGTTCTGCAACTCCGGCACCTGATATCGCGCCTTGATTCATACCAAGATTAAAACCTGCTGGCGCCGAAACCTTACGTAGAGTTTTCATCGCATGCGCGCTTAGCTCGAATATTTCGTTACGTTCTTCCTGATTGAGTTCGGTTAAATCTGCGACATGGCGATATGCGCAAATAAGTAAGTGACCCGCGTTATACGGATAGAGATTCATAACGACATAAGCGCTTGTTCCGCGAGCAACAACTAGGCCTTCTTCATCGCTCATCTTGGGAATTTCACAGAAGGGGCAAGTGACTTCATTTCCTGCAAGCGGTCGGTTCTCCCCCTTTAAATACTCCATACGATGCGGCGCCCAAAGTCGTTCCCAGCGATCGGGCATTCCTACCCCACCTGGAATAACTTGGTCGCCTTCACGCATTGCTTAAACCTGTTTACGATCTGTAATCGCGCTGCGAATCTCCGCAATGGCATCTGCAACCGCGATTGAGTTCTTCTGTTCACCGTTGCGATAGCGAATCGAAACTTTGCCTGCTTGTTGATCTTCCTCACCTGCGATCAGCATGTAAGGAACTTTCTGCATCTGCGCATTGCGAATCTTCTTCTGCATCCGGTCATCAGAGGCGTCCAAATCGATTCGGATACCCGCTGCTTTAAACTCTCTAACAACCGAGGCAAGGTAATCCGCGAAAGCTTCAGCAACTGGGATGGCAGTTACTTGTACTGGCGCCAACCATGGAGGGAATGCTCCTGAGTAGTGCTCGGTAAGAACTCCGAAGAATCGCTCGATAGAACCAAATAGAGCGCGGTGAATCATCACTGGACGCTGACGAGTTCCATCGGTTGCGGAATATTCAAGTTCAAAGCGTTGAGGCAACTGGAAATCAACTTGGATAGTAGACATCTGCCAAGTGCGACCAATGGCATCTTTAGCTTGAACTGAAATCTTTGGCCCGTAGAACGCTGCGCCACCTTCATCCAGAACTAGTTCTAGTTTTTGGGCCAACGCAGCTTTACGTAGCGCTTCGGTTGCTTCGGCCCAGTCGCTATCTTCTCCGACAGATTTTTCAGGGTTGCGAGTAGATAGCTCGAGATAGAAATCTTCTAAGCCGTAATCGCGCAATAAATTAAGAACGAAAGTTAAGAGTGAATCTAACTCACCCACCATCTGTTCTTTGGTGCAGTAAATGTGGGCATCATCTTGGGTAAAGCCGCGCGCACGAGTGAGTCCATGAATTACACCTGATTTTTCGTAACGATAGACAGTTCCAAATTCAAAGAGACGAAGTGGAAGTTCGCGATACGAGCGTCCGCGCGATGCAAAAATTAAATTGTGGAAAGGGCAGTTCATCGGCTTCATGTAGTACTGCTGTCCAGCACGCTTGATAGTTCCGTCAGCGTGTAGCTCTTCATCCATAACCATCGGTGGATACATACCTTCTGAGTACCACTGCAAGTGGCCAGACTTTTCGAAGAGCGCAGCCTTAGTTAGATGTGGTGAGTAAACGAATTCGTAACCTTCATCTTCATGGCGCTTGCGTGAATAATCTTCCATCGCGCGACGAACAATGCCGCCCTTGGGATGAAAGACCGCAAGACCTGAGCCAATTTCCTCCGGAAACGAGAATAGATCGAGTTCGGTACCAAGGCGGCGATGATCGCGCTTTTCTGCTTCTGCTAAAAGTTCTAAGTAAGCCGCCAACTCTTCTGGAGATGGCCAAGCAGTGCCGTAGATGCGTTGCAGCATTGGATTCTTCTCAGAACCGCGCCAATATGCGGCTGCGCTACGCATCAATTTAAATGCGGGGATGTGCTTCGTTGATGGAAGATGCGGACCACGACAAAGATCAGACCAGACGGGTTGTCCATCGCGACCTAAATTGTCATAGATAGTGAGCTCTGCTCCCCCAACCTCTACGCTGGCTTCCTCTCCGGCGCCAGATTTAATTCCAATTAACTCGCATTTATATGGCTCGTTCGCCAACTCTTTAAGAGCATCTGCTTCGTTTGTAACGCGACGACGAAAACGTTGGCCTTCTTTTACGATCTTGCGCATCGCGCTTTCAATCTTCTCTAAATCTTCTGGGTTGAAAGGACGCTCTGGATCGAAGTCGTAATAAAAACCATCAGTGATTGGTGGACCGATACCGAGTCGAGTTTGTGCAAAAACTTGTTGTACCGCTTGCGCCATTACGTGCGCTGTTGAGTGGCGCAGAACTGATAAACCTTCAGGCGAAGAAATTGAAACTCCCTCGACAACATCACCATCTTTGAGATCAGTCCATAGGTCTTTGAGTTCGCCATTTATCTTGCAGACGACGATCTCTTTGCTTTCGGCGAAGAGATGGGTCGGGCGTTGGTCATCTGCAACGCTTACGGCGCGACCATCTACGGTGAGCGAGAGCTGGGACATGTTCCTAGCCTACCGAATGAGAATGCGTCTGGGCGCGAATTTCATCTAGGAAGGAGCGACATTGGCCATCAAAAATGAGATCGCGATTATCGATTGATGTAACGGCTAGACCAATTTTTAGACTTGAAATAACAATTGCAGAATCCACGCGTTCTATGTCGTGACGCGTCAATGATTGAACGGTAACCCCACATCTTTCGATGGTTATGGCGCGTTGAACTCCAGGTAAAACGCCCGCACTTAGCGGGGTCGTAACCCACTGCCCATCAATTAGGAAGAGAAAATTTGAGACCGCACCTTCGGTTATCTCACCCGATTCATTGACGCAGATGATCTCGTCAAAGCCGTCTCGCTGCGCTAACTGCAGCAAACCGGTTCGGTGGCTATATGGAAAGGTTTTAAATGCGATTGGGTCAACCAATCTGCTTTCATCTATGACCTTCAATTTTGCAGGTAGTAAAATTTCATCATAACTTTGATGTACAGCGACAAACCAATCTTTTGAGAATAGCAATCGCAATCGGCCTAGCTGATGAGGTTCTGCAGTAAGCAGCGCCGCGATTGCATCTCTGATCTGATCCTCGCCAGGTAACTTAATTTCGAAATTTCTGGCAGCGGTTGCTGCTCGGCGCATATGGCGCGCTAATTCGAAAACCTCACCATTTTCAGTTCTGATGGTTTCGAAAACACCGTTCCCTACCGGCCAACCATCGGAGTCAAGATCGATTACTTGAGAATCACAGATTTGGTCGTTAAGCCAGATCTTCATTTGATAGATCCTCCTGCTATCGAAATCAGACGTTGCGCCTTTAGCTCTGTCTCTTCCCATTCCAAAACCGGATCGCTTCCGTAGGTAATTCCAGCACCGGTTCCAAACTTTAGAAGCCCATCGTTTTCCTGCCAGAAGATGCGAATCGCAACTGAAAGTTCAGCGCGATCTCCTTCTACCCAACCCAGCACACCACAGTAAGGACCGCGTTTTATCTCTTCATTTTCTGCAATTACAGACAGTGCCGAACTCTTTGGCGCCCCGCTGATGGAACCGGCAGGAAGTAACGCCTCAAAAATTTCCGACCAAGAGATATCTTTCCGCAGTTGGCCAACAACGTCAGAGACCAAGTGGCGCAGACCGGGATGTTCTTCGCTTCGAAGTAGTTGAGCAACATCCACGGAGCCGGGCTCACAGATACGCCCGAAATCATTGCGCATCAAATCAACGATCATCACATTTTCGGATTGATCCTTATTGCCAAACCCCTGTTCGCCCAAAGTTTGTGTGCCTTTTATCGGTGAAGTCTTCACCGAAGAACCATTACGTGACAAAAAGAGTTCGGGGGATGCAGATGCAATTTTTAACTGCGGGATAGAGAGATATGCGGCATGTGGCGCGGGGTTCTCGCTTAGTAATTTGCCAAAGAGCGAAGCAAGTTCTTCTCGATCTGATGCAACCTGCAACTGTCGACAAGCGTTGACTTGGTAAACCCAACCATCGGATATCGAACTTCGAATATTTTCTACATACTTGCCGTACTGAACTTTGCTAAGAGATGAGACCCAATCGCCTTCCAAGGGCTTCCAATGCGAACCGCTAAATGGGAAATCTGCTTCAAAGTTAGATCTAAACCTAGCAAGAGTTACTTCCCCTTCAAAAGAGATCGCCACCGCCCAAAAGTTTCCATCATCGAGTCGCGAAAGATCGTTCGTTACTTCGACAAGAGATCTGGCATACCTTCGACCCATCCAGAATGAGTCATCGCGCAGATCCATAGCCCTAACGCTACGGTGAAAGCGCTCACTTTGGCGGATAGCCCCTTGCTGCGCTAGATTTGCCCCCGCACGAAATGCGGACGTAGCGCAGCTGGTAGCGCGGAACCTTGCCAAGGTTCAGGTCGCGGGTTCGAACCCCGTCGTCCGCTCGGATTCTCCGCCGCTTTGGAATTAATTTTTCAGGTGGCGGTTTTTCTATAAGTGAAAAGATCAGCAAGAAGATAGTAAAAGAATGGTCGGATGGCCGAGAGGCGAGGCAAGGGACTGCAAATCCCTCTACACGGGTTCAAATCCCGTTCCGACCTCCAATATCGAATAGCAATAGTTCAAAACAGTTCTACTGGAGGAGAAGATGAGCGAAGATCAATCACAACGTCCGTGGGGACGCTATGAAATCTTGCAAGAAAGTGATGCTCATAAAGTTAAAACGATCTGGGTCAATCCAGGTAAACGTCTTTCATACCAACGCCATGAAAAGCGCGCAGAACATTGGTTCATCGTTCAGGGTCAGGCGAAGATAACTTTGAATGGTGATTCATTTGAGATGACTGTTGGTGATTCAATAGATATCGAAATCGGCGATCTTCACCGCATCGAAAATATTGGATCAAACGATGTAATTTTCATCGAAGTACAGACAGGTAGTTACTTTGGCGAGGATGATATTGAGCGTATCGAAGACGATTTCGGTCGCTAAATAGCCTCGGCTATACTTTCGACCACAACTTAATAGATACCGAAGTTTTAGACCCGGACGATTGGCTCAGCGGTAGAGCACCACATTGACATTGTGGGGGTCACTGGTTCGATCCCAGTATCGTCCACAAAATTATTTTTTAATTGGGGTTTCTATGAAGTCAATCTCTTGGTCAGAAGGCATCTGGACACGACCGCCTGTTTCGCAAACCTCAAAAGATAATTGCTTAATTGTCGAAGCGTCAGAGGGAAGCGATTGGTGGCGTACAACATCTTATGGATTCATCCATGACGACGGTCACGCTCTCCTTAGAGAATTTCCACAAGATAGTTCGATAGAGGTCTCGTTTATTCTCAACTTTGGAGAGCAATTTGATCAATGTGGAATTCTCGTAAGAAGTGATGAGGAAAATTGGATTAAAGCAGCGGTTGAATTCAGTGATGGATATCCGCAACTTGGATCTGTAGTTACTCAAACTCGTTCAGACTGGTCGACCGGTCGTGTTCCCGAGTGGATAGGCAAGGAAGTGACAATTCGCGTTAGTCGAACCGGTGACGCAATTGCAATAAGAGCAAGAGCGGACGATGACTTTCGACTTGTTCGCGTTGCACCGCTCGATAGTAAACGGTCGTGGAAAGCGGGCCCTATGCTCTGCGCTCCAAGTAGAGCGGGATTTGTTGCCACAATGACATCTTGGTGCGCAGGAGAACCAGACAAAGAACTTCACTGATCAAGCACCTCTAGTGTTTGAATGTAATCTGTGAGTGTCATGCGCAAGAGCGGAGCGCGATTTTATCAGAGAGAGACGGGCTTAGATTTGTCCATGTCATGACGTGAAGTGGCGCAACTACTTACTCAGCTTTCAGTATTACTATTTATTCGTGAGCGCCAACAACCAGATGCCCTGCGACTTTTGCGGGCAACCTTACGATCCAGTTTCATCTCGATGGTTCTGTCCGAACTGTCACATGAAAACTAATTGTTGTGATGGCGCACCTTGCCCAATTCCAGATGCACCAACGATGAAGATTGAAGGGACTGCTTAAATGGAGAAGGAGCCTCGCACCGGATTTATGGGCGAATGGGATCGCCTATCGCCAAATATGAAGATCGTCGCGGTAATTCTTCTGATCATTCCGATCTTTCTATACCCACCATCAGTATTTCTTTACATGGGCTATGCCGTGTATCTGAATGTGCGGGATAAGCGAAAGAAGTAGCAGGTGGCACCAAAAGACTCAACAAGAGAAGCGCATTTTCCATCGATAGAGAAGAAGCATGGCGAACCAATGAAGTACTGGTTTGCGGTTATGAAGAAGCTAGATAGCAAGAAATACCCAGAACAGATAGCGCACTTGCGAGAGAATTATGGTTTCTCTCAAGCACATGCAAATGCGCTCGTAATGTTCTCAAGAGGATCCGTATCATCTAGAAGGCACGAAACTTCGGCTGATTATTTCAAAAGTATCAAGCCTGAGCAGGCTAAGACGATGAAGAAGATTTTCAAGGCTATTCAGAGCAAGTTTCCCAAGCTAGAACTTGTCATCGCTTGGAATCAGCCGATGCTAAAGAATGGCGATGAGTATATTTTCGGTGCATCTGCCGCTACTAATCACATTCTGATTGCGCCATGGGATCAGCAAGTCCTCAAAGAGTTCACCCCACACTTTGCTGAATATCGAGTTAATAAGAAAACCATCGCACTACCTAACGATTGGCCAGTGGATGAGAAGCTGTTGCAGAAAATGATCAAGGCGAGCATTAAGAAATAACTTCTATTTGTGCCACTTCGCGTGAGAGGATCTGCGCATGACTAGAGCCAAACTTGAATGCTTTGCCAAGGAAAAACTCACCTTCGGAGCCTCTCCACTGCAACGACTTGATCGGTTAACCGAACACCTCGGTGGCAAAGTAGAAATCTGGGCAAAGCGCGAAGATGTGAATTCAGGGTTGGCTTATGGCGGAAATAAGACGCGCAAGCTTGAGTACTTGGCAGCAGAAGCGCTGGCAACAGGTTGTGACACTCTCGTTTCAATTGGTGGAGTTCAGTCAAACCACACTCGCCAAGTTGCTGCGGTTGCGGCTCACCTTGGTTTGAAATGTGTTTTAGTCCAAGAACACTGGGTTGATTGGGAAGAAGTTAATTACGAGAAGACTGGCAATATTTTATTGAGCCGCATTATGGGCGCAGAAGTTCGCCTGGATCCAGCGGGTTTTGATATCGGCTTCAGAAAATCTTGGGAAGAAGCGATTGCCGATGTAATTGCGCGAGGCGGAAAGCCTTATCCAATTCCAGCCGGTGCCTCAGATCATCCGCTTGGTGGTCATGGTTTTGCAGGTTGGGCTTTTGAAGTTGAAGATCAAGAGAAGGATCTCGGTTTCAAATTCGATAACGTAATCGTTTGCTCAGTTACCGGATCAACGCAAGGTGGAATGATCGCGGGTTTTGCTCACTCAAATCGTGCTGAAGGCGTTATTGGTATTGATGCATCAGCAACCGTTGAGAAAACTTGGGATCAGATCAAACGAATTGCATCTCGTACAGCAGCGGCGATTGATCTAGGGCGCGAACTTAAAGATTCAGAAATCGTTCTGCTAGATCGTTGGCATGATGGCATCTATGGAGTTGCTGGTCCACGAACAATCGAAGCGATTCGCTTAGCGGGAAGTTTGGAAGGCATGATTACTGATCCGGTTTATGAGGGTAAATCGATGGCGGCAATGATTGATTTGATCCGTGAAGGTTTCTTTAAAGAAGGTTCACGAGTTCTCTATGCACACTTAGGTGGACAGCCAGCGATTAACGGATATACCGGCGCTTTCTAAGCGATTTATAAGTAATTACTTTGTGAACGTTGGTTGTAAAACTCCGAGGTCGAGAACTCTCTCAATTAGCGCCATTGCTTGCACCAGCCTGTCTTCTTGATTGGCTCTAGCAACAACGCCAACAGCGACCGGCAACCCATCAACTAAGCCCATCGGAAGTGCGCCGATTGGAGTTCCTGCGATCGCTGGCGCCATTGAGATCCACGATGCAGAACCGTAATCATCTCCCCCGCCTAGATTACTCTTCCATGCAGGTGCATAGGTTTCACCGATCAAAATATCGAACTTTTCAAATGCAGGTGCCAAGACTCTATTGACCGCCCAATCCAAATTTTCGCTTCGCAACTTTTGATAATCTCTATTTCGGCCACCTAACTTGAGTGCCATGTCAAAGTATTCCTGACCGAAGTGCTGCAACTCGGCACCCTTATTTGCGAGATTGAAATCAACAACATCTTGCAAAGTCTTTACGCGCGCGCCTTGACGAGTTAATAGGTAGGTAGCTAAATCTTCATTTAGTTCATGCATTAAAACCTTGAACTCTGACTCGCCTTCTTGATCACTTGGGGACGGCAGAGATATCTCGGCAACTTTTATTTGTTTACTCAACTTGCTAACAAGTTCTTGGAAGAGTTGATTTGTGACAGGGTTCTGAGTTGCCCATTCCTTCACCACTCCGATACGAATCTCAGATCTACCGTTTACTGCAGACTGATATCCGCTTTTTCCAGTTAGCACTTCTAACAAGAGCGCCGCCTGCGCAACGCTCTGCGCCATTGGCCCTGGTGTGTCCTGGCTACCGCTAATCGGAATCATCGCATCGCGTGGAATCGAACCAACAGTTGGCTTAATACCAACGCAGCCATTTAACGAGGCGGGACAAACAATTGATCCATCGGTTTCACTACCAACTGCCATAGAAACGATTCCGGCACCAACAGCTGCGCCTGACCCTGAAGATGAACCGCCTGCGCTGTGCGCATGTTTCCAGGGATTAGCGGTAAGTCCACCAACTGCAGACCATCCACTAGTTGATTTTCCAGAGCGAATATTTGCCCACTCAGAAAGATTTGTTGAACCGATAATGGTTGCACCAGCAGCACGCAATCGTTTGGCAATAGTTGAATCGCGAACAACTGGAGTTTCTGCCAGAGCCAACGAACCAGCAGTTGCAGGTAGCCCCAACGCTTCTATGTTGTCCTTAATCAGAATAGGAACACCAGCCAGAGGGCCGTCAATCTCATTAAAAGTTAGATCCTCGCTGACCGCCAATACGGAATTTAGTTGATAACCAGAAGCGTCAATCTCAGCAATTTTGCTTAAAGATCTCTCAAAACTATCTTTACTCGCCATCTAGTATCAATTCGCGGCGTGAGTTTCGATGAAGATTTTGGAGTTCTCAAAGATTATTTCAGCATCGTAATCGAGGGTGGCAACGTGGTAGCTATTGGTTAGTTCAATCCTCTGTTTAATTCTAGAACCTACGCCCTTCATGATTATTTCGGTATTTGATACTGGAAGGGTGTGGTCGTCAACGCTATGGAATAACTGCATTGGGACGGTGACGTCATGCAGGCGTTCCCTTGTGTATTTCAACATAATCAAGAGTTGATGGATTCCTCTTGTAGGTAAGGCGTCATAACCCCACTCCGAGATACCTGGACGCTTTATGTCATCGCCCACTGATTTGCGCATCTTTTGAAATCTCGAAAGAACGAAGGCCAATTGCGGACTAACCATCGCTACGTGAATCATTGGATTGACCAAGATGATTCCGCTGATCCGATTCGAATAACGCGTAGCAACATTTAGCGTTGTTCCGCCACCCATGGAAAGGCCACAGATGAATACCTTTGAACAAGTTTTGAAAAGTTCTGCTAACTCGGCTTCAACTTTGGCGGGCCACTGCTCCCATTTAACTTCATTTAAATCCTCGGGTTTAGTGCCGTGGCCAGGCAGTAAAGGAACTCTGACTGTAAATCCTCTTTGATTTAAATACTCTGCCCAAGGTCGCATCGACGCCGGCGATCCGGTGTATCCATGAACCAATAGAACACCGACAGTTTTATTTTTTCCGCTTCCATCTGCTGCCCAATCTTCAAGCAGACCAGCGGGCGCTCCAATTACTCCCATTTCTAAAGCGTAGCGATATCTCGCTGTCAGGGCTATGGATTAGCCTTACATTCATGTCGGTACATGCACTCTCTCTTGCAGAAACCACATTTGTAGTTCTCGACCTCGAAACCTCAGGGGCGGCCCCATCAACAGGCGCTGCAATTACCGAGATCGGTGCCCTGAAAGTTCGGGGTGGCGAAATAATCGGTGAGTTTCAAAGTTTTGTAAACCCTGGTCATTCACTTCCTGATTTCATAACAGCGCTAACTGGCATAACCGATTCGATGCTCTTTGATGCGCCAACAATTGCCGAAATTCTTCCAACGTTCTTTGAGTTTCTCGGTTCTCATCACGAAACGGTTCTTGTCGCCCATAATGCTCCGTTCGATATTGGTTTTCTAAAAGCAGCAGCGATTGAAAGTGAAAACATTTGGCCTGAATTTATAATTGTAGATACAGTTCGAATTGCCAGATCTGCCTTGGGTCGCGACGAGGTGCAAGATTGCAAACTATCAACCTTGGCCGAATTTTTCGGGGCATCTATCGAACCTAACCATCGCGCCTTAGATGATGCCCGGGCTACCGTTGATGTCATGCACGGAATCTTTGAACGCCTCGGAACCTTTGGAGTATCAACGCTCGGAGAGCTAACGACCTTCAAGCGTAAGCGTGAACGTAAAGCCCTAGATTAATTAGCGGCTAATTTATTGCTCAGCAGAACCCATTCGCCAAGCAAAGAATTTGCCTTTCCAGAGTCAACGCTCTCTGTCGCCTTCTTTAGTGACTTACTCAAACGTTCATGAATCGAGAGCTCGAACTCACCATCAAAAGCAGCGATCGCAGCGGCAGCGTTGAGTAATACTGCATCTCTAGGCGTTCCGCGTTCCCCGGAAAAGATCGCTTTGGTGATGCGAGCATTTTCTTGCGCATCTCCCCCAACCAGAGCCGAAATCGGCGCGTTAGCTAATGAAAAGTCCTGAGCGTCGATGCGATCACTGGAGATTTCACCATTACCGATTGTTAGAACTGAAGTTGTCGTGGCCAAAGTGATTTCATCCAAACCATCATCTCCGCGGAATACGAAACCTTCTACGCCACGTTCGGCCAGCACTTGGGCCATCACTAAATGCATTCGATCATTGGCAACGCCTATGGCTGCGGCTTTCGGCTTGGCTGGATTGGCTAGCGGGCCAAGGATGTTAAAAACCGTGGCGGTTGCTAACTCTTTACGCGCCGGCGCTGCAAAGCGCATCGCTGGATGAAAAATTGGTGCAAAGCAGAAACCGATTCCGAGTTCTGAAACAGTTTGTGCTACCTTCGCACCATCTAGATTGATTGCAACGCCGAGGGCTTCGAGAAGGTCGCCGGCGCCAGATTTCGAAGACGCTGCCCGATTGCCATGTTTAACTACTCGCGATCCGGCTGCCGCCGCGATGATCGCTGCGGTAGTTGAAATATTGATGGTGTGGGCACCGTCGCCGCCAGTTCCGACAGTATCTACGGCGCGTTCATTTATAGTTATTGGTGCGCAAAATTGATACATCTGAGCAACAAGCGCTCCGACTTCTTCGGGATTCTCGCCTTTATTTTTTAGCGCAATCAAGAAACTCTTCAAAAGTTCTTTATCGGCGCGATCTTCCAGGACTTCGCGCATGACAGATTGCGCCTCTAGCGGTAGGAGATCAAGACCGTTTTCTAATTTGGCGATAACGCCGGCCCAATCAAGTGAGCTCATTTAACAATCGCTTTCGTTTATTGGTTAAGCAGTAGCAACTGCGCTGGTGCGCATTAAGTTTGCAACGGTATTTGCCAAGGTGAATGGGTCGATCGGATGGATAACGCTAGCTTCGGCGCGCGACCATGCGGCAAGCCAGGCATCTTCTCGTCTTCCAGTTATCAAAAGAACTGGCGGACAGTTAAAGACCTCATCTTTGAGTTGGCGGGCGATTCCCATGCCGCCTTCAGGTACTGCTTCCCCATCTAAAATAAAAAGATCGGCGCGGAGATTTCCAGAGACGTTCTTGCGATCTATATAAGAGCGAAGCGCGGGCCCTGTAGCGAATTCCTCAATCTGATGTTCTGGCAGATCGGCCGCAACTTTCTTTCCCAAAGCGGCAACAATCGACTGGCGCACCGCAGAATCATCGGAGTAAACAATGATGATCGGCTTGTGTGGAGAACTCATGGGGTAAGTCTAATCAAAGCGGCGAGAATTCCCAGCCAGTTTTAGGGTGGAAATGCGTGACCCGTTTCACCAAAAAGTAGGGCATTTTAAGTGTCAGAACCAAGGCTATAACTAGGTAGGTGAGCCCACTTTCAGGGATACTTGCCCCATGACCAGCACCTCAACTGCGACCCATCACAATATCAATCGTCCGAACATGGTGGCGGTCGGAACGATCGTATGGCTCTCAAGCGAGTTGATGTTCTTTGCGGCGCTCTTTGCAATGTATTTCACTACGCGCGCAGTCCAAGGCCCAGAGATCTGGCTTGAGTCAACGAAGGTTCTAAATATTCCTTTCGCTGCATTTAACACAACAGTTTTGGTTCTCTCATCTGTTACCTGTCAGTTCGGAGTATTTGCCGCTGAACGTTTCCAAGCAAAGCGCACCGGTTCACTTCTTAACGTTAAATCTTGGGGCATGCGCGAATGGTTCTCCCTAACCTTCCTGATGGGTGCATTCTTTATCTCCGGTCAGGTTTATGAATATGCGCATCTAACTCAAGAAGGTTTGGCTCTTTCAACTAACGCCTACACATCTGTCTTTTACCTAGCAACCGGCTTCCACGGATTACACGTAACCGGCGGGTTGATTGCATTCCTGATTGTCATGGTCCGAGTCGCAAAGGCGCGACGTTTCACCCACAACCAAGCTACAACAGCGATCGTTGCCTCTTACTACTGGCACTTCGTTGATGTTGTTTGGATTGCACTCTTCGCAGCGATCTATCTAATTAAATAATTTAACTATCGAAAGAAATGGAAGATAACTTGAAGCGTCTCTCACGTTTTCGCAGACACCGCGCAGTAGCCCCACTTCTCTTGGTGCTTGCACTTCTTTCAATAGGAACGACTTTCTCAGTTGCGGGTGCCGCGACTAGTACTCCGATCACTGCTGCCGAAAGAAGCGCTTTAATCGAAGAAGGTAAAGAGATCTTCCTTAAGGGATGTTCCTCTTGCCACGGCCTAAATCTTGAAGGCAGCGCTATCGCTCCTGCACTACTAGGAGTCGGTGCAGCGTCCGTAGATTTCCAAGTGGCAACAGGCCGTATGCCAGTAGCTGATATGAGCCAACAAATCGCGCGTAAGGATCCTGTTTATGATGAACGAGAAGTAGAGGCTCTTGCAGCCTATGTTGCATCTCTTGCTCCAGGACCTGAAATTCCTGGCGAAGAACATTTAAATTACGAACGCGATGGATCTCTTGCAGAAGGTGGAGAGCTATTCCGTACAAACTGCGCGATGTGCCACAACTTCGCCGGACAAGGTGGAGCGTTAACTCGTGGAAAGTACGCGCCAACAGTTATGGGCGTTACTTCACGTCATATATATGAAGCGATGGTTACCGGTCCTCAATCAATGCCGGTCTTCTCTGATAAGACAATCACTCCTGAAGAAAAACTCTCAATTATTAAATGGATTAAAGCCGCTGAAGTTGAACCGCAGTTAGGTGGCGCAGCGTTAGGTCGCGTTGGTCCTGTAACAGAAGGTTTATTAGTTTGGACTCTTGGACTCGGACTGCTTATTGGTGTTGCAGTCTGGCTAGCGATGAAGGCGAGATAGGTAAATATGTCGAATGAAATCGAAGCGATAAAAGATCCAGGGCTACCAGTACACGTTCATCGCCGCGCTGATACCGATCCAAAGGCCGCTAAGAAAGCCGAGCGCCAAGTTGCGATTCTCTTCCTACTCTCTGCCGCCGGAACAGTTCTCTTAATCGCCTCATACCTTTTCATTCCGCAAGATGTCTTTATCTTCTTTCCGATACTTGGCAGCACTAACGCACACCAACTCTTTCTTGGTCTCGGAATGGCTGCATCTCTCTTCTTTATCGGAATGGGCGCGATCCATTGGGCAAAGACATTAATGCCGGATGAAGAAGTAATTATTCAGCGCCATGAATTTCGATCACCGGATGAAGATCGTGAAGAATTCGTAAAGGCTGCCAAGGATGGCGCTGAGGCAGCAGGGCTAGGTCGTCGTTCACTTATCAGGCGCACTCTTGGGCTATCTCTTGGCCTCGCAGGTTTATCACCACTTATTCTGCTTGGCGACCTTGGACCTCTTCCAGATGAAGAGCAGAAAATGACATCTTGGAAGAAGGGCACTCGCTTAGTCACGGATCCAGGTGATCGACCAATTCGACCTGAAGATCTAGAAGTTGGCGCGGTTGCACAAACTTTGCCAGCGATCGCAGCTGGAGAGCATCGCAAACTATCCGATATCGCAAAAGATGCCGTCTTGTTGATTCGCCTTCGCCCTGAAGAGTTTAATCTGGATGCCGAACGACTTTCTTGGACCCATGAAGGCATCATCGCCTTCTCAAAGATTTGTTCACATATGGGATGCGCGGTTGCCTTGTACGAGCAGCAAACTAAGCACCTGCTCTGCCCTTGCCACCAGTCAACCTTTGATGTGACGCGCGCCGCGAAGGTGATCTTCGGACCATCTGCCCGACCACTGCCTCAACTCGCGATAACAGTAGATTCCGAGGGATACTTAGTCGCACAGAATCCATTTAACGAACCTGTAGGACCTAGCTTTTGGGGGCGCTCAGCATGACAGCACGTGAAAGAATCGCAGGCAGCGTTGCAAATTACGTTGATGAAAGAACTGGCGCTGCCAAATGGATGAAGAAGAATTTAACAAAGGTCTTTCCTGACCACTGGTCATTCCTTCTAGGCGAGATCGCGCTCTACTCATTCGTTATCCTGCTTCTCTCTGGTACGTATTTAACTTTCTGGTTTGATCCATCACAGCGCGAAGTTATTTATGATGGAAGTTACGCACCACTTCAAGGTATCGAAATGTCTGCGGCATATGCATCCGCACTTGATATCTCATTTGAGGTTCGCGGCGGGCTCTTGATGCGTCAAATTCACCACTGGTCTGCGCTAATTTTCATGGCAGCAATTGTTGTTCACTTGATGCGCGTTTATTTCACTGGCGCATTCCGTAAGCCTCGCGAATTCAACTGGATTATCGGAGTTGGTCTACTAACTCTTGGAATCGTCGAAGGCTTCCTTGGATATTCACTCCCTGATGATCTGCTTTCAGGAACTGGTATTCGTATCGCTGAAGCGATAATTCAGGCTCTACCTGTTGTTGGTTCTTACCTTTCCTTCTTCGCCTTTGGTGGCGCATTCCCAGGAGAAGCCTTTATCCCACGTATCTATACCGTTCACGTTCTTCTTCTACCAGGAGCGTTCTTAGCGCTGATTACAGTTCACTTGATGTTGGTCTGGTACCAGAAGCACACTCAATACCCTGGCCCAGGTCGTACAGAGAAGAACGTTGTTGGTTACCCACTTCTTCCTGTCTACATGGCAAAAGCAGGTGGCTTCTTTTTCATTGTCTTCGGCGTAACTGCATTCCTTGGCGCAGTTGCTTCCATTAACCCAATCTGGCTCTACGGTCCGTATACGCCTGCACAGGTTTCAGCTGGATCCCAGCCCGATTGGTATATGGGCTGGCTCGATGGGCTAGTTCGTATGGCTCCCCCACTTGAAAGTTATATCTTCGGATACACAATCTCATGGAACATTTTGATTCCAGGTTTAATAGTTCCGGGAATCTTGTTTACCGGAATGGCGCTCTATCCATTTATCGAAAGTTGGATAACTGGAGATAAGCGCGAACACCACCTTCTAGATCGTCCGCGCAATGCGCCAAACCGCACAGCGCTCGGCGTCATGTCACTTACCTTTATGTTAGTTGCGCTAATTAACGGTGGTAACGACATTATCGCCGTGACCTTCGACCTATCGATCAATCAGATAATGTGGTTCTCGCGAATTGCTATCTTCGTTCTTCCACCTATTGCCTTTGTAATCACTAAACGGCTTTGTCTATCTCTACAACGCGCAGATCGCGAACTCGTATTACACGGCCGCGAAACTGGTCGCTTAGTCATGATGCCGCACGGTGAATTCGTTGAAGTTCATGAGCCAATCTCACCTGAGAAGGCTTGGATTCTGACGCAACATGAGCAGATGCCGGCGCTAGCTCTCGAAGAGCACGATGCCAGCGGAGTGCGCCGTCCTAAGGCGTTGAAGAATAAGTTGCGTGCACGTATGAGCAAGGCTCATGCTGTATCGATTCCGAAGGCCACCGCTGAAGATCTAAAGCAGATCGAGAACCACTAATTAAAGTAGTTTGTAGCTTAATTAGTTTCGCAGATTGCCTTTAAGCGCACCAAGCTCTTAGCAATCCATTTTGGGTTGTGGGCCATCGCGCCCGTTATCTTGAGCCAGTGCTTCGCAAAGAACGGTATTTCTCGGGCATCAAAGGTTTCGGTTACGCGGGTATTGCCATTTGCTAGCTCCTCTAGCTGATAACTCCAGGTCCACTTCATCAAGTGACACCATGAGATCTTGCGACCTTCTTCAAAAGCCACAACGGTATTGGTGATGCGATATGGCAACCTGATCTTCATTGCCATTCCGAACTTCGCACCAAGATGAAGTCGAACTGGCCCCGAGATACTCCCCTGCACCGTCCCAGAGCCATCGAAGAGTTGGTGGCAACGTGGGTCTGCAATCAAGTCAAAGATTTGTTGCGCCGGTGCGTTAATTTCAATTTGCGCAGAAGTAGCGAGATCAGAACCAGTATCTAGAATCTCTGCTCGTACCTTCTCCATAGCGATCTCTTTCAGGTGCTTACGTAACGCTTACTTAGTGAGCGGCGTTATCAGGTAGTGGTTTCTCATACTCAGTTACGAAACCGATGATGCTAATCACCAGTGCACCAAGTGCGATAAGAGTTAGCCACCAACCAATAAGAAGAGAGAGACCTAAAGCCATTGCGCTTGCCGCAACCGGCAGTGGCCACCATGAATGAGGGCTGTAGAAACCAAGTTCGCCTGCGCCTTCTGCAATCTCTGCAGTAGGGCGATCTTCAGGCAGTAGTCGCCCAATTCGTTTCTGGGTAAACCAAACATAGAAACCGACCATCCCAGCCAAACATGCAGCGAGAATCATTCCTGTAATGCCAACTGCCTCGCCACCTACGTAGTAGTAAACGACCGACATTAAGACATAGAAAACACTTAGACCACCGAAGAGCTGCCAATTAGTTTTCATATTTAATTAGTGGCCTTCCGTTTTAACGTGTGGGTGGTGAAGATCAAATGCTGGGCGCTCAGAGCGAATACGTGGCATCGTCAAGAAGTTGTGGCGCGGTGGTGGGCAAGATGTCGCCCACTCAAGGGATGAGCCATAGCCCCAAGGATCATCGCAATTAACGAGCGGTGACTTGCGGGTGATCCAAACGTTTACAAAGAACGGAATCATTGAGAGCGCAAGGAGCGCAGATCCAATTGTTGAAATCATATTCATTCCAGTGAAGCCATCAGTTGCTAAGTAATCAGAGTAGCGACGTGGGAAACCTTTGATTCCAAGCCAGTGTTGAATCAAGAATGTTGTGTGGAAGCCGAAGAAGAGCGTCCAGAAGTGAATCTTTCCAAGACGTTCGTTGAGCATGCGACCAGTCATCTTTGGCCACCAGAAATAGAAACCGGCGAACATTGCAAAGACCACAGTTCCGAAGAGAACGTAATGGAAGTGAGCTACAACGAAGTAAGACGCAGAAACTGCAAAGTCCATTGGAGGCGAAGCCAAGATGATTCCGGTGATTCCGCCGAATAAGAAGGTAACGAGGAATCCCATAACCCAGAGCATTGGAGTCTCGAAGGTTACGTGGCCGCGCCACATGGTGCCGATCCAGTTAAAGAATTTAACGCCCGTCGGGACGCCAATCAAAAATGTCATAAATGAGAAGAACGGTAGAAGTACCTGGCCGCTGGCGAACATATGGTGAGCCCATACTGCAACAGAGAGCGCTGAGATTGCGATCGTTGCTGCGATCAAACCTTTATAACCAAAGATTGGCTTGCGGCTAAAGACTGGCAAAATTTCAGTTGCGATTCCGAAGAATGGTAGCGCCAAGATATAAACCTCGGGGTGTCCGAAGAACCAGAACAAGTGCTGCCATAACATCGCACCACCGTTGGCCGGATCAAAGATATGCGTACCGAAGAGGCGATCAGACTCCAACGCCAATAACGCAGCAGCTAATGGAGGGAAGGCGAGCAATACCAAGATAGAAGTTAAGAGAACGTTCCAAGAGAAGATCGACATACGAAACATCGTCATACCTGGCGCGCGCATTGTGAAAATGGTCGTAATGAAGTTAACGCCGCCCAAGATTGTTCCAAGACCAGAAACTGCCAAACCGATTACCCAAAGGTCTCCACCGATTCCTGGTGAATATGTTGAGTTAGCAAGAGGTGCGTAAGCAGTCCATCCAAATGATGCCGCGCCTCCTGGAGTTAAGAATCCAGCAACTGCCGTAATGCTTCCAAACATAAATAACCAGAAGGAGAGCATGTTAAGGCGAGGGAAAGCTACATCTGCGGCGCCGATCTGCAGCGGCATGATCACGTTGGCAAAGCCAACGAATAATGGAGTTGCAAACATGAGCAACATAATCGTTCCGTGCATCGTGAAGATCTGGTTGTACTGCTCGTTACTCAAAAATTGCATCCCTGGGCGAGTTAGCTCAGCACGTAAGAAGAGCGCTAGTAGCCCGCCTACTAAGAACCAGCCGAAGGTAGCCATCAAATACATATAGCCGATCGTCTTGTGATCGGTTGAGGTAATCCACTTTACAAAGTTTTTACCCTTGCTCGATGGTTGCGCGCCTACTGAATTGATCGTTGGACGTTCTGCATAAGTGGTCATGCTGCGCTCACCTTCAGAGTTTCGAGATAAGCATTATATTCGGCAACTGTTACAACTTTTACCGTAAAGAGCATTTGTGAGTGATTTCGTCCACAGAGGATGTTGCATCGACCCGGATAGGTGCCCAATTTATTTGCGGTGAATTCAAGGCTATTAGTTACGCCCGGTAGATTTTGGATCTGAATCATAAATGCTGGAATCCAGAAGCCATGAACAACATCGTTTGATTCAATTGTGTAGCGAACCTTTTCGCCGATCGGTACTACCAAAGTTGGAGGCTGCGCTGGAGTTCCAGTAACAACTGCCTTTGGTCCCGCCTCAGGATAACTAAACTGCCATGACCATTGGAATCCATTAACAGTGATCTCATGGGCGTAGGTTGACGTCTTCTCAACGATTTTCTCTTGCTTAACTGCGGTGTAATAGAAGAGAACTGCAACGATGATAAATGGGATTATCGTGTAAGCAATTTCTACAGGAATGTTGTACTGAGTCTGCTTTGGGAATTCACCTTTACTGGCTTTAGCGCGATGGAAAATCGCTGGCCAGATGATCAGTACAAATGTAATTACACCAACTACGCCGCCAGCAATCCATGCTCCCTGCCAGAGTGAAAGTGAGATGTCATTAACGCTTGATAAACCCTCTTCATATCCAAGGCCAGAGACTTTGGAGCAACCGCTAAGCAGAAGTGGCAGAAGTGTTAGCGGAGCGGCTAGACGAACCAGAGAACGCGAGCGTTTATGGGCAGACATGAGGTTAAGGATAGTCGGCTAATTCGGAGTTAGTCGCATTGGCTAGTAGCGTTCGCTAGGTGGTACGAGTCACAGGAAACTTTCAATCAGAGACAGCACTCAATTCCCTTGCTGCCCAAGCCTTTCTCGCTGCCTTAGATAGCGGATGGGCCGACCCAAAGAAGATTGGCCAATCACCTAGTCGCGCGGCAAACCTGAGAGCCAACGCCCTTGAATCACTCGCCACAAATTTAGGAATTAAGGCCGATCAAATTGAGATCACGGGCGAAGTTGGACTTGGCTATCTACTTTCTCTGGGTGGCTTCTTAGAACCAAAACGAAAGCTCTACTACGGAGCCGGCGATAGATCAGGTGTAATCGCAACTGCAAGATCGCATCAAGGCGACTCAGAAATTATTCCGCTATCCCCCAATGGAACTTTGAATTTCTCTGAAATCGAGTTGTTGCCCAACTCTGCTCTTTCATTTCAATTAGCAAATGGTGAAACTGGGGCCATAAACAAAGTTCCAGAGCAATTGCCAAAAGATATCTTGATTGCAATCGATGCCACTGCCTCTGGAAATCGTGAACCGCTTCCCGAAAAGTGGAGTAGCGCGGTCTTTGATTCAAGAGCTTGGGAGGGGCCTGCCGGTCTTGCAGTTGTTGCCATCGCAGATGCCGCTAACTGGAAGAATCCGCTCCCCCATATATCTGCAGTGCGCAGGACCTACGGAACATTCTCGTTGCCGCTATTGATTGCCAGCGCGGTAGCACTTGAGAATTTCAAACCTGATGATAAAAATATAAAGAAAATGAGCGCCAAAATTCGCGCTGAAATCTCACGATCGATTCCAGGATTAATAATTGCCGGAGATTTAGATAATTCTATGGCGCACTTAACATCCTTAGTTATTCCGGGTTGCAATGGAGAAGAGATACTTCGCGGCTTAAGCGCCCGTGGCCTCTCCGTTGATTCAGGATCAGCTTGCACCGCTATGAATTTGCAACCTAGCCATGTCTTAGCGGCTATGGGGCTACCAACCGATGGAAATATCCGAATAACTTTGCACGCAGAAACTACTGCAGAAGAAGTTGAATTACTGATTAACGCTTTGGTAGATGAGGTTCGATCTCAGCAGCAGCGCTAGCGCCGTATGCGTCTTTAAAGCGCGTTAAAAATTCGGCTGACGTAAAGCGATATTCCTGTGTACCGGTTGTTTCAATTACATAGGTAGCAATCATCGAACCTAGTTGTGCACATCTTTCGTGGCTTAAGCCCCAGGCCAATCCAGCAACAAATCCAGATCTAAATGAATCTCCAACACCGGTTGGGTCGGTCTTTGATTTCTCTTTCGGACAGGTAACTTTAATTGTTTCACCAGTTAGAGATTCAACTCTTGCGCCTTCCGAGCCAAGAGTTACAACGCGATACTTAACTTGCTCGAGAATTTCGCGATCGCTCCAACCGGTTTTTTGAATTGCTAGCGCTAGCTCGTACTCATTTAAAAATAGGTAAGTAGCACCTGTTATGAGTTGCTTAATCTCTTCGCCACTCATGCGTGCCATTTGTTGTGACGGATCAGCTGCTATAGCAATTCCCTCCTGGCGGGCTACCTCAGAATGGCGCAGCATCGCTTCTGGGTCATCAGGAGAAATAACAATTAGATCTAACTTTCCGGTCTTTTCCATGATTGGCGAAAGCTCTATATTTCGCGCTTCGGACATCGCGCCAGGAAAGAAAGATGCGATCTGATTTAACTCAGTATCTGTCGTCACCATGAAGTGAGCGGTGTGAAGAGTTTTAGAGACTAAAACATGAGATGTATCAACGCCATGACGTACTAACCAAGCGTCATAATCTGGCCAATCGATTCCAACTGCGGCGATCAAAATTGGATTAAGGCCAAGTGAGCCCATACCGAATGCGATATTTGCTGCGCATCCCCCACGGCGAACTTCCAGGCCATCTACGAGAAATGAGAGTGAAACTTTTTCAAGCGAGCCCGCAACGAGTGAGTCGGTGAACTTTCCCGAGAACGTCATTAGGTGATCTAAACCAACCGAACCGGCAACGCCAATCTTCATGCAGCCACCATCGCGGTTAACAACAAGTTGAAAGTGTCTTTAGTTGAAAGAATCGCCGCAGGCGCAAGATCCGCCAGCATTTGGATTATCAATTGTGAAGCCCTGCTTCTCAATCGTGTCAACGAAATCAATTGAAGCGCCCATTAAATATGGATCGCTCATCTTGTCTACAACAACTTTTACAGTTCCGAATTGATGTGAGATATCGCCTTCTTGATCGCGATCATCGAAGTAGAGCTGGTAGCGCAAGCCCGAACAACCACCTGGCTGCACTGCAACGCGGAGATAGAGATCATCGCGACCTTCTTGAGCAAGGAGCGCTGCAACCTTGGCTGCGGCAACTTCTGTCAAGACGATAGGGCCAGTCGATGCTGGCGCTTCTGTTGTTGAGTTCGATGTCTCTGTAGTCATGGGTAAAGACTACCTGCCACTTACTGTCGATGCGACAGCAAGGCTATAAATGCGCGAGAATGTGTCCATGTCCACACCTGCTCGTTCAACTTCGCTGACTGACCTGCTGCTTCTTGGGCAAGGTCGAGATCTGGCATCTGAGCGAGGCGTCTCCTGTACCGGCGAACTGCCAGAAGCGAGTGATCCTGATTTAATCTCCAGAGCAAGGGCTGCTCGCGCCGCACTTGGCGATCGCGCCCTTGTTTTGGGCCATCACTATCAGCGAGATGAAGTAATTGAATTTGCAGATGTAACTGGTGATTCATTTAAGTTGGCACAAGCTGCGGCAGCACAATCGAACGCCGAGTACATAATCTTCTGCGGTGTTCACTTCATGGCCGAAAGCGCTGACATTCTGACTTCAAATAAACAGAAGGTAATTCTTCCTGACCTTGCCGCCGGTTGTTCAATGGCTGATATGGCAACGGCAAATCAAGTTACACAGTGCTGGAAAGATCTCGAAGAAGTTGGCGTAGCCGATAAAACAATTCCAGTCACATATATGAATTCATCTGCAGCGATTAAGAGTTTTACTGGCGAACACGGTGGAACGATTTGTACATCATCGAATGCTAAAAAGAGTATGGAATGGGCGCTTTCTAAGGGCGAGAAGATTCTCTTTCTCCCCGACCAGCATCTCGGTAGAAATACAGCAGTCCTTTCGCTAGGCCTAACTCTGGATGATTGCGTTCTCTGGAATCCTTGGAAGCCAATGGGTGGGTTAACTCCTGAAGAAATTCGTGGAGCCAAGGTAATTTTATGGCGCGGACATTGTTCTGTGCACGGGCGCTTCACTTTGGAATCTGTGAACGAGGTGAGAAAACAAGTTCCAGGGGTGAAGGTTCTAGTACATCCAGAGTGCCAACATGAAGTTGTTGCTGCGGCCGATGTCGTTGGCAGCACCGAGATGATCATCAAAACTGTCGAGCAATCCCCTGCAGGGAGCGCTTGGGCGATCGGCACAGAGCTAAATTTGGTTTCACGCCTTGCCAAAGCCCACCCTGATAAGAAAATTGTCTTTCTAGATAAGACCGTTTGCTATTGCTCAACGATGAATCGAATTGATCTTCCACATCTGGTTTGGGCGATGGAATCGTTAGTTGATGGCCACGTTGTAAACCAGATTAGCGTTGCCCCAGAAGTTGCCAAGTACTCCAAACTCGCACTCGAGCAGATGCTCGCCCTATAGTTTGCCCATGACTTCTACTCCAGAAAATAGCCAGAAAAAAGGTCGTCCGACTCCAAAGCGAAAAGAAGCGCAAGCGGCGACGAAAGTTTCCTCACTAGCGCCAGCATCAACCAAGGCAGAGAAGAAGCGCTCTAAAGATCAAGCACGTGCGGCACGCCTCTTGCAGCGCCAGGCATATCTGCGTGGCGATGAGAATGCGCTCCCAATGCGTGATCGCGGACCGGAAAAGAAATTTGTTAGAAATTACATCGATGCCCGTCGTTCGATCGGTGAATATTTCCTTCCAATCATCGGCTTTGTGTTAATTCTTTCGCTCATCCCGCTAAGTGTTTTTGCTGTGGCTGGAATCGTGATTATGTATAGCGTTCTTCTCTTCTCAATCATCGATGGATTCTTCTTATCTCGCAAAATTAAAGCCGAAGTCACTAAGCGCTTCCCAGATAAAAGCACCAAGGGACTTGGGCTTTATGGATGGCTACGCTCAACACAGATGCGACGTATGCGCGCACCTAAGCCACAAGTAAAAGCTGGAGATAAGGTTTAACTCAAGCCCTAGGATTTGGGCTTTTAGTCTCTTTTGGATCAGTCGTCGGAATATTGCCGAGCGCCTTATCAATAGCGTGCATAACATCGGCAGATAACTTCACTCCTGATGCCTTTACATTCTCTTTAACCTGAGCTGGCTTGGTTGCTCCCATAATTGCGCTAGAAACATTTGAGTTCTGCAGAACCCAAGCGATTGATAGTTGACCCATCGTTAAATCTAGGTCACGGGCTATCGGGGCTAAATTCTGAACTGCGCTAAGTACATCATCGCGCATCCAGCGCGAGATCATATCTGCGCCGGATTTCTTATCTGTTGCGCGAGAACCCACTGGCGGTTTCTTACCTGGCAGATACTTTCCAGTTAGGACGCCTTGCGCCATAGGTGACCAAACAATCTGTCCAATTCCTTCGCGCTTACTTAGTGGAACAACTTCGGTTTCGATAACGCGCCAAAGTGCAGAGTATTGCGGTTGGCTAGATACAAATCGGGTGTAACCCTTGGCATCTTGAATGCGCAGCGCATCTGCGATCTGCTTAGCGTTCCATTCAGAGAAACCTATGTAATGAACTTTTCCAGCGCGAATCAAATCATCGAAGGCGCTCAGTGACTCTTCTAGTGGGGTTTCATAGTCAAAGCGATGCATCTGGTAAAGATCGATGTGATCGGTATTGAGGCGCTTTAGCGAGGCGTTGCAAGATTCAATAATGTGTTTACGCGATAAACCGCGATCGTTTTTGCCAGAACCAGTTGGCCAATAAACCTTGGTAAATAGCTCATAGGATTCACGCTTGATTCCCTTGAGAGCGCGCCCTAATACTGATTCGGCTTTAGTTGCTGCATAAACATCTGCCGTATCAAATGTTGTTATGCCAAGGTCGTAGGCAGTGCGCACGCACTTAACGGCCGCATCTGCTTCAACCTGAGATCCGTGGGTGATCCAATTTCCATAAGAAATCTCTGAGACATACATTCCTGAACTGCCGAGGCGACGATATTCCATAGGTAACACCATACCCCCACTCTTATATGACTTGGCCTCAAATAGCGTGGTGAATTGCTATCGCAGGCAACCTATGGTTTTCTTCGCAGGTACCTACAACTAAATAGCAATACTTTCTCTTGAGGGGAAGTCGGTGAAAATCCGACGCTGACCCGCAACCGTAAGAGTTCCATGGCGATAAACGCGCCATTAGAACTTAAGTCGGATTACCTCACTAGAAAGCGTAATTGACCAACACCCGCCGAGGTTTGCGGGGCGTAGTCTCAAGAAAAAGTAGATTCAATACTTTTATTGCGCTACCCCTGTGAGACTCTGAATTTCAAGAGAGGCTCCACAGTAAAAATGCTTAAATTAAAATCATCTCGCAAGTTCACCCCTACGTTATTCGTTCTAGCCCTTGTTGCTGCTCAAATAATTCCAGTTGCTTCAGCAAACGCTGCCGAAAAAGGTTGGCGTTACTGGGGTTATTACCAAGCAGCTCCCGGTGCTAATACATGGACTGCTGCTATGACTGGTCCAACTGTTGATATAGAAGATGGCGCAGTTGAAGGCTGGTCATTTGTATTCAGCAGCGATGACATCCCATCGACTCCCCCATCAGTTAAACCAAACTTTGCATCGATCTGCGGAAAAACCAAGGCTGACAAAGATACAAAGCGGATCGCTTTGGTAATTGATTTCGGTGCCAAGGCCTACGCGCCCAAGGGCGAAAAAATAAAGAAAACAATCTCTACTTGCGTTCGCACAGCTAAAACTTCGCAAGGTATCGATGTTCTTGGAATGGCTGTGAAGGTGCGTGCTGCAAAGAGCGGACTCATCTGCGGTCTAAATGGTTACCCAGCAAAAGAGTGCGGTTCTGAAATAGCAACGCCTGCTTCAATTAAGAAGTAAGAGAAGCGCTTAACTGTTATGAAATCGCTGCACCCGCTTACTTGGTGGCTTTGGAGTATCGCTTTAATTGTCACGGTCATTCGTGCCGATAGCGCTCTCTATGCCGCCTTGGTTTTAGCGGGTGCGGCGCTCATAGTTTGGCGCTGGGCTGGAAATTTTCCTTGGTCGAAGAGTTTCTGGTTCTCACTTCGACTAGGAATTTTCATCTTAATTGTCAGAGCAGTCACCGGTGTATTAATCGGTGTGCCAATCCCTGGAACGAAAATCATTGAGCTTCCGATTATTCCTTTACCCGATTGGATGGCCGGAATACGTATCGGTGGCGTCATCACTCAAGAGCGACTGACTTCATCTCTGCATGAGGGGTTGATAATTGTCTCTGTGATCGCGCTCTTTGGTGCAGCGGTGTCACTTACCAGTCCTCATAAAATGTTGCGCGTTCTTCCTGTGATCGTTTATGAGTTTGGAGTCGCAATCGTTATTGCAACCTCATCACTTCCGCAACTTGTTGCCAGTTACTCGCGAATCAAACGCGCGCGAATACTAAGAGGCGATGAGAAACCAAAGTTTAAATCCATCGCTCTGCCACTCTTGGAAGAGGCTTTAGCCAAGTCGCTCGATCTTGCAGCGGCGATGGATTCGCGCGGATATGGCGTAAGTCGAGTTCGCTCTAGGTATCGCCCAATCAAGTGGCGCTCTGCGGATACTGCGATTTTTTCTAGTGGCCTCGTTCTTCTTGGTCTTGTTTGGTCAGTGACTTCATGATCAAATTTTCAAATGTCTCACTTGTCTACCCCACATCAACACAAACGATTTTAGAAGGACTGACATTTTCTATTGAAGAAGGTGAAATGGTTCTGGTTATTGGTTCGACCGGTACTGGAAAATCTTCACTCTTACGTTTAATCAATGGCTTGGTTCCGCATCACACCGGTGGAATTTTGGCAGGTGATGTCACAGTTGATGGAATTTCTACTCAACTTGTGCGACCAGGTGAACTAGCTCATCTCATTGGAATTGTGGGACAGAACCCAAGTAGCGGCTTTGTAACCGATACCGTTGAAGAAGAACTCGTCTTTAGTATGGAGTCGCTAAATGTGGCCCCGGATGTGATGCGCAAACGCGTTGAAGAGATTCTTGATCTATTGGCCTTGGCACCACTTCGTAACCGAGCGATTTCAACTCTCAGCGGTGGCGAACAACAACGTTTAGCAATCGGCAGCGCCCTCGTGATGCATCCAAAGATCTTGGTTTTGGATGAGCCAACCAGCGCGCTTGACCCGATCGCAGCCGAAGAAGTTCTCTCAATCATCCATCGCTTAGTTCACGACCTCAGCCTGACAGTTGTGATTGCAGAACATCGCCTAGAGCGAGTAATTGGCTTTGCTGATCGAATAATTCATATCGCCGGAGATGGCCAAGCCCAGATCGATCTTCCAGAAAATATCTTGAAGAACTCAGTTATCGCTCCCCCAATTGTCCATTTATCGCGCGCACTTAAATTGGACCAGCTCGGGCTGAGCGTTCGCGATGTCCGAAGAATGACCGAAGATGTCAGACGCAATGGAAAAGAGAATCCGCAGGTACTAAAAGATCCGACCCCCACTGCGATTTTGATTAAGGGAGCTTCGATTTCTTACGGCTCACATCTTGCGCTAAAGAACGTTGATGCACTTGTAATGGAAGGCGAGATAGTTGCCTTGATGGGTAGAAATGGCGCCGGTAAGAGTTCACTTCTGCAATCAATCGTCGGAGTTAAAGAGTTGGATCGAGGAGAGATTTCTATCTTCGCTCATCCCCCGATGAGTTTAAAAGGTGCGGTGCGTCGCGCCACCGTCGGCTACATCCCGCAAGAACCAAGCGATCTCTTATATGCGCAAAGCGTCGCGCAAGAGTGTGCACAAGCCGATAAAGATAATGCCATCGCTAGCGGTGCAACCTATGCCTTACTTCAAGAACTCGTGCCTTCAGTCTCACCTGCGACCCATCCGCGTGATTTATCGGAAGGACAGCGCCTAGCGCTGGCTTTAGCCGTAGTTCTCTCTGCGCAACCTCGCGCGCTAATCCTGGATGAACCAACGCGCGGATTGGATTATCAATCTAAATCGCTTCTTATTGAGATTCTCAAAGGCTTTGCGGCACAACCTGGAAGAGCTGTTGTTATCGCAACTCACGATGTAGAACTAGTGGCTGAGCTAGCCGATCGAGTTATCTTCTTATCTGAGGGAGAAATTGTCGCAGACGGACCAACGATCGATATTTTATTGGCATCACCGGCTTTCGCTCCTCAAGTAGCAAAAGTAATGGCTCCACGCAGATGGTTAACAGTTAACGATGTAATGCGCGCGCTAGATCAAGAGGCTGATTCCCGATGAAGTATTTAACTAACGATATCTACCGCTTCAGCGGCAGATCGAGAATAGCTCTTGCTATCGTTTCGGCTACCGTATTTGCTGGTTTTACTTGGCCTTTCTATGTGCAAACACAGAGTTCAGCACATTTTGCACAATACTTTTTTTGGGCAGCTGTTCCTGCATCAATCTTTCTGTTAATCGCACAACTTAGTGATTCTGGACTAGATGCTAAATCTGTTGCGCTACTAGGAACTCTCGCTGCGCTTCTTGCTGCACTTCGACCACTAGGCGCAGGCGCAGTGGGTCTTGAACCGATGTGGTTTCTATTAATTCTTGCCGCCCGTGTCTTTGGTTCCGCATTTGGATTTTTGTTGGGCGTGCTCGGAATGTTGGCATCCGCTCTTCTAACTGGTGGATTTGGCCCTTGGCTTACTTATCAACTCTTCGCCGCCGGTTTAGTGGGTTTATTTGCAGGTTCTTTCCCCGCGAGAATCAAGGGGCGTGCTGAAATCTTGTTGTTGGTCTTTATTGCAATTCTTGCTTCCCTGATCTTCGGTTTATTAATGGATCTGCAATTCTGGCCTTGGGCGTTAGGTGGAGATACCCAACTCTCTTATCTACCAGGAGCCCCCATCTGGGAAAACTTAAACAGATTTATAACCTTTCACTTTTTATCCTCAATGGCTTGGGATATTCCAAGAGCTGTTTTGACTTCAACGCTTATTGTTATTACTGCGCCCGCTGTTCTATCGGCGCTGCGTAGAACAAAAACTAAAGCCGCCTTCTTGACGCCAGTCGAGTTCAGCGCACGTTTGAAGTGACCAGCGGCAACTTAGTAATTACCGAAACGCTATCTCTTCCACGAACATCGACGATTAACTCATCGCCCACTTTATATTCGGGGTTGACTAAAGCTAAGGCGATACCCTTTTTTAAGGTTGGCGAGAAAGTACCGCTCGTTATCTCGCCAACAACTTCGCCGCTTGAATTCTTAATCTGCATCCCTGCTCGCGGAATGCCGCGATCTTGACTGACGAGGGCGCGCAGTTTGCTTTGTAATTTTGCTTCACGTTGCTCAGTAAGCGCTTTAGCGCCACTGAAAGTTGGCTTGTCCCAACCGATCGCCCAAGTGGCTGATGCTTGAACCGGTGTTATTTGAAGAGTTAACTCGTGTCCATGAAGTGGATATCCCATTTCGGTGCGCAAGGTATCGCGCGCACCTAAGCCGCAGATTAAACCGTCGTATGGCTTAATTGCTTCGACCAGGGATTCCCAAACTGCGCCAGCATCGCTCCAGCTTGGAAGAATTTCATATCCATGTTCGCCGGTGTAACCAGTGCGACACAAAATGGCAGGGCGCCCTGAAATCTGGATGTGTTCAAAGGCCATGTAATCCATCGCAGGGTTCAAGCCAAGGGATTCAATGACCGATTTAGATTTTGGGCCTTGCACTGCGATGACCGCAAATTTCTCGTGGAGATTTGTAATCGTGATTCCAGTAGGCACAACAGCCATGAGGGCAGCGACTACATCTGATGTGTTGGAGGCGTTAGGGATCAGAAATAAATCAGTCGGGCTATTTCGATAAACAATCAGATCATCGATAACTCCGCCAGCAGAGTTGCAGTGAAGGGTGTACTGGGCCTGTCCATCGGTAATTCGATTTAAATCATTGGTAAAGACAGAGTTGACAAATTCCAGCGCTCCTTCGCCAATCACGCTGACTTTGCCGAGGTGAGATACATCAAATATCCCAACTCGCTCCCGAACAGCGGTGTGTTCGGCGATTACGCCCGATGCTGGGTACTCAATAGGCATCAACCAACCGCCGAAATCGGCCATCTTTGCGTTAAGTGCAAGATGTTTTTCGGCAAGTGGTGAATTTTTCATGTAGACAACTTACACTTACCCGAGCATCGCCACCAGATAAGAACCATCATTTAGTAGCGATTCACCACGACGCAGATTACTTCTTAAGGAGCTTTACATGACAACGATCCACCTCTCTGATGGAATCATCAAAGATGAGATTCTGGTAGTTGGGCTATCTCATAAGAAGAGCAAATCCTCGCTAACAATTGAAAGTGGCGATATCGCACTTGATACAAAGAAAATTTTGGCGACCTTGGCCGATATGGGTGCAACTGGCAAGGCCGATGAAGTAATTAAAATCCCTGGTACTAGTACGCGTCTTTTAATCTTCACCGGACTCGGCGAACATAAAGCCACCTTCGACGATGAGACCCTGCGCCGCGCAGCAGGTGCAGCCGCGCGAGCTCTGGCCGGAAATTCCAGCGCCACCTTCTCGCTTCCCGCAAAGAAGGCAAATGCAGTCGGAGCTGTTGCAGAGGGCGCGCTAATGGGCGCGTATGTCTTTAACAAATTTAGAGTTGATTCACTAAGTGATCGCCGCCCGAGCCTTAAGTCGGTAACGGTTCACTCATCCCTTGCCCAAGATCCAAAGGCGAAGGTAGCGGTTAAACGAGCAGCGATTATTGGGGATTACACCGCAATTGTTCGAGATCTCATCAACACTCCCCCAAGTCACTTAACTCCTGATTCGTTCTGCAAGACATTTACTGAAATCGTTAAGAAAGCAGGCGGTGCCGCAGCCGGCTTAAAGGTTTCGATAATGACTGATTCGCAGTTAAAGGCAAAGGGATATGGCGGAATCACCGCAGTCGGACAAGGTTCAGCGAATCCACAACGACTACTTCAAATTTCATATCGCCCAGTGAAGGCTAAGGCGCGCAAAACCTACGCCTACGTTGGTAAGGGAATCACCTTCGATACTGGCGGCTTAGCGCTTAAGCCAGCTGCCGGAATGGAAGCGATGAAATCCGATATGTCAGGGGCTGCTGCTGTCTGTGCAGCAACTATCGCAATCGCACTTCTGAAGCTTCCGATAGCCATTGATTGTTACGCGCCGCTTGCTGAAAATATGGTCAGCGATAACGCAACTCGTCCAAGTGACATCATCACTATGTATGGTGGCAAAACTATTGAGGTCCTAAACCCAGATGCGGAAGGGCGTTTAGTCCTTGGTGATGCGCTGGTGAAGGCGCAAGAGAATAAAGATCTAGACGGAATCGTTGATGTTGCAACTCTCACCGGTGCCCAAGTTGTTGCACTCGGTACGCGAACAAGTGCGATCATGACCAACAACCAAGAATTTAGTGATCACTTCTTTGCAATAACAAAAGACGTTGGCGAAGCTTTCTGGCCAATGCCACTTCCTGTAGAACTTCGCGCATCTCTTGATTCACCAGTAGCCGATATGGCAAATATGGGTGAACGTATGGGCGGAATGATGGTCGCTGGCCTCTTTCTAAAGGAGTTCATCGCACCAGAGTTACCTTGGTTACATCTCGATATCGCAGGTCCGGCCTACAACGAAGGCGATCCATATGGCTATACGCCAGTTGGAGGCACTGGTGTTGCTCTGCGCTCATTGGTTGCCCTTGCTGAATCAGGCGCCATTTCCTAATCAGGCGCTGGAACTGGCAAGATAGGAACTAATCGGGCCGCTTCGTGGCGCTCGGTGATGAAGGAGTCAGCAGACGTGTCTAATTTTGATCTCGTAGTTTTAGGTGGCGGCAGTGGCGGATACGCAGCTGCGCTACGTGGCGCTCAACTCGGACTTTCCGTAGCGCTAATCGAGGCAGATAAATTAGGCGGCACTTGTCTTCACCGCGGATGTATCCCAACTAAGGCCCTGCTCCACGCCGGTGAGATCGCAGATGGCGCACGCGATGCGAGCCACTTCGGAGTAAACGCGACATTTAACTCAATAGATATGACTGGCGTGAACGCCTATAAAGATGGCGTCATAACTAAGTTACATAAAGGTCTGCAAGGACTAGTTAAGTCTCGCAACATCACCTTTATCGAAGGCCACGGAAAGCTTGTATCTAAGGACACCATCGAAGTTAATGGCGCTCGCTACACAGGCAAAAATATTCTTCTTGCAACCGGTTCATATGCCCGCACTCTGCCTGGTCTAGATATTGATGGAAAGCAAGTCATCACATCTGATCAGGCGATGAAGATGGAATATGTGCCAAAGAGCGTAATTGTTCTGGGTGGCGGAGTTATCGGATGTGAGTTTGCATCAGTCTGGAAATCATTCGGTGCAGAAGTAACAATTATCGAAGGTTTGCCGCACCTTGTAGCTCTGGAAGATGAATCATCAAGCAAGCAGTTAGAACGCGCCTACCGTAAGCGCGGAATTAACTTCGAACTAGGCGTTCGCTTTAAATCCCATGCAGTCACAGCTGATGGAGTAACCGTCACTTTGGAAGATGGAAAGACATTTACCGCTGAAGTTCTCTTGGTTGCCGTTGGTCGCGGTCCAGTTTCGGCCAACCTCGGCTATGAAGAACAAGGCATCACGATGGATCGTGGATACGTTTTGGTTGATAACAAGTGCCGCACCAATGTGCCAGGTATTTGGGCAGTAGGAGATTTGATTCCAACGCTGCAACTCGCTCATGTTGGTTTCGGAGAAGGCATCTTGGTTGCTGAGGAGATCGCAGGTCTTAATCCACGTCCAATCAACTATGACGGCGTTCCACGAGTTACTTACTCTGAACCAGAAGTTGCCTCAGTTGGCCTTACAACTGCGCAAGCAAAAGAACGTGGTTATGACGTTGTAGAACTTAATTACGACCTAGCCGGAAACGGTAAGGCGCAGATTCTGCGGACAGCGGGTTCAATAAAGCTGGTCTCGCAAAAGGGTGGACCAGTTCTAGGAATTCACATGGTTGGCTCACGTGTCGGTGAACTACTGGCCGAAGCGCAATTAATCTTTAACTGGGAAGCATCAGCAGATGATGTTGCTCCATTGATCCACGCCCACCCAACGCTTTCTGAAGCAATGGGTGAAGCGCATATGGCACTTGCCGGCAAACCACTTCACGCTCACGGATAGAGAATAGGAAAAGCAATGACTTTCTCAGTAACTATGCCAGCACTTGGCGAAAGTGTCAGCGAAGGTACAGTCACACGTTGGCTTAAATCCGAAGGCGATCATGTCGCAATGGATGAGCCACTCCTTGAAGTATCAACCGACAAAGTCGATACCGAAATTCCTTCACCTGTTGCCGGCATCTTGCAGAAAATAGTTGTTGCAATTGATCAGACCGTTCCAGTTGGAGCAGAGCTTGCAATCATCGCCGATGGTGCTGTGCCCGCTTCAACTCCTGCACCTGCAGCACCTGTTGCTGCTGCACCAGTGACACCACCGCCAGCAGCACCTGCTGCTGCTGCACCAGTGACACCACCGCCAGCAGCACCTGCAGCACCGGCTGCTTCATCTACCGGAACAATTATTACGATGCCAGCACTTGGCGAAAGTGTCAGCGAAGGAACTGTTACGCGCTGGTTAAAGGACGTCGGAGATTCAGTCGCAGTTGATGAAGCTCTTCTTGAAGTTTCAACTGACAAAGTTGATACCGAAATTCCTTCACCTGTTGCAGGAACAATTCTTTCAATCGATGTACCTGTCGATTCAACTGTTCCAGTTGGCGCACGTTTAGCGGTAATTGGTGGCGCAGGAGCTTCCGCACCTGCCGCACCAGTTGTAGCTCCCCCAGCGCCACCAGTTGTTGCTGCACCAGTTGCAACGCCAGTTGTTCCTGCTCCAGCCCCTGTCGCTCCACCAGCGCCAGCACCTGTTGCTGCAAGTGCACCTGTCTCACAACCTGCCGATGCTTATGTAACTCCAATCGTTCGTAAGTTAGCTAACGATCTTGGGGTAAACCTGGCAAGCGTTAAAGGCTCTGGTGTAGGTGGACGAATTCGCAAGGAAGATGTTGAGGCTGCTGCACCAAAGAGCGCCGCTCCGGTTTCAACAACAACAGCGGCACCTGCACAACGCTCTGCTGCCGCACCTGTCGTTGCAGCATCTCCACTTCGCGGAACTACCGTAAACATGTCACGTCTTCGTAAGGTAATCGCAGCCCGCATGGTCGAATCACTTCAAGTAAGTGCGCAGTTAACAACTGTCGTCGAAGTAGATGTAACAAAGATTGCTCGTCTGCGTGATCGCTCGAAGGCAACATTTGAAGCGCGTGAAGGCGTGAAGCTTTCATTCCTTCCATTCTTTGCCGTTGCAGTTTGCGAAGCGCTAAAGCAGCACCCAGTTCTTAACTCATCAGTTGAGGGCGACCAGATCATTTATCACGGAGCAGAACATCTCGGAGTTGCCGTTGATACTGAACGTGGATTGTTGGTTCCAGTTATCCATAACGCAGGTGACCTAAATATGGGTGGTATCGCACGCAAGATTTCTGATCTCGCAGCACGCACCCGCGACAACAAGGTCACACCTGATGAACTCGGTGGCGGAACTTTTACGCTAACAAATACCGGAAGCCGCGGTGCGCTCTTTGATACTCCGATCATCAATCAGCCACAGGTTGCAATCCTTGGTCTCGGAGCAGTTGTTAAGCGTCCAATGGTCGTGAAGGGTGAAGATGGCGGCGAAACAATTGCAATTCGTTCCATGGTCTACCTTGGACTTTCCTACGATCATCGCGTTGTCGATGGCGCAGATGCTGCTCGTTTCCTAGTCACTCTCAAAGAGCGACTTGAAGGCGGCGCTTTCGAATCAGATCTAGGTCTCTAAACTTCTATGTCAGTTCCACAACGTATCGCCATAACTGGCGCATCCGGTCTTATCGGAAGCGCGCTAGTCGGGCATCTGAAATCTGAAGGCCATACTGTTCAGCGCCTGGTTCGTCGCGCAACTGTTGCACCTGATGAGATTCAGTGGGATCCCAAGACAGGTTATGTAGATATCGAAGCGCTACGTGGCGTGGATGCCGTTATTCACTTAGCTGGCGTTGGAGTTGGCGATAAGCGTTGGACCAAACGATATAAATCAGAGATTCTAAATTCACGCTTACTCGGAACAACTGCGATCGCTAACGCAGTTGTTGAAGTAAAGCCACAGGTCTTTATCTCAGCAAGTGCAATTGGTTGGTATGGAGATTCTGGAAATCGCGCTGTTGTTGAAAGCGATTTTGTAGGTAACGACTTCTTAGCTGCAGTTTGCCGCGAATGGGAAGGTGCTGCCGACCTCGCCGGAGACGTACGCACTGTAAAGCTGCGCACTGGTTTAGTTCTTGATCCAACTGGTGGCGCGCTCGGTCGCATGTTGCCACTCTTTAGATTCGGACTTGGCGGAAAACTCGGTTCCGGTAAGCAATGGTGGTCTTGGATAACTCTCCACGACGTAGTCCGTGCGATTATCTTTGCGCTCGAACACCCAATTGCAGGACCGGTAAACCTAACAACTCCCAACCCTGTTACCAACCAAGAATTTACCGCTGCCCTTGCCCGCGCAATGAATCGACCTGCGCTCTTTCCGGCACCGGCAATTGCGCTAAAGATCGCACTCGGTGGTTTTTCAAGCGAAGTTCTGGGTTCTAAGAAAGTTATGCCTAACGCTCTAAGCGATGCAGGATTTGTTTGGGATTACCCGCACATTACCAACGCCTTAACGGCGTTGATCGATCAATAACTGCTCTGCCGCTTTTCTGCCCGAAAGCAAAGCACCGTTCTGCGAAGGCGATTCTAGATAATCTCCCGCACAAGAAATATTCTTTTCAATCTTCACTGCTTGGCGCTTTATAAATCCTGGCTCAAATAAAGGCAGCGCCGAGTTAATTTCATATTTAGCTAAGAATCTCCACTCTTCTGTCGATGCTCCCCACATCTGAGTTAGGTGGCGACGGACTTCAGATTCAGATGAATGTCTGATAGTTGTTGAAGAGATTAAGTGTTGACCGCTTGGTGCATAGGCGCGCGACAGGTTCGAGATAACAATTGAGTTAACAACCGGTCCGCGCGCTTGGCTATCAACGATTAACTCAGCGTTATCTGTTGGGGAAACTGAAGTTGAGTGGTACCAAGTTGTAGAGCTGGCTAAACGGCCAATTTCCTGAGCCCCTAACAGCTGTCCAGCAGTAGTTAGGTCGGTTGCAAGTATTACTCCAGTGGCATTGATTCTTCCTTTGTTGGTAAGAACGCCTTTGCTATTAATCTCTTCGACCTGGGTGTTGAAACGTAAATCTTTGATCTGCTTGGCCATGCGCGAAGCAAACTCCCCCACACCCTTTGACGGAATACCTGACTTTCCATTTATAAATGAGGCAATAACTTCTCGGCCGATAACTGCGCTAACTTGTGAAGGTTCGGCAAGGAAAACGCCCTGCAGAAAGGGTTTTAGAACTTTTCGGTAGAGATCAGCTGTTCCTGTGCGAAGCAGGTGTTCTTCTACGCTCTCATTCTCATTGGGGGCAGAAGTTAAATACCGAAGAAAACTTGCCTTCGCAAAAATACCGCCCGTCTTGCTTGAGAATATTGAGAAAAGGGATGAGCGCGGATCTCCTAGCCTTGTGATTCCATCAGCGCTTGTTACCCCAACCGTGCGCGGAGCAACTTTAAAATCTACGCCCTCAAGATAATTGCCGTTCTTTATCTCGGAGTAATTTGCATTTATCAACTGGAAGCCGCGATCTAAAATAAATCCATCGATCTGATCACTGGCAACCCGACCACCCGCACGATCGGATGCCTCAATTACAACAACATCTGCACCGTTTTTCTGCAAGGTAATAGCTGCGCTCATTCCAGCTAAGCCCGCACCCACAACCAGATACATAACGGGGTTATCGCAGAATTATCAGGTGCACTAGTTATTTGTTCTGTAGCTTTGAAGGCCACCAGATTTTTGGTCCGATCTCGTGAACCAACGCTGGAACCAGAATTGAACGAACGATGATGGTATCTAGCAGAACACCAAATGCGACTGCGAATCCCAACTGGGCTAGAGGCACCAGCGGCAATAGACCGAGTACGGCAAAGGTCGCAGCTAAGACAATTCCTGCAGATGTAATTACCGCTCCTGTGACCGTAACCCCCTTAGTCACGCCAGCGCGAGTGCCAATCTTGGCGCTCTCTTCTCGCACGCGAGTCATCAGGAAGATGTTGTAGTCAATACCAAGTGCAACTAAGAAGATAAATGCAAACAATGGGAATGAGTTATCTCCTCCTGCAAATCCAAAGACATGGTTAAAGACCAGCGCACAAACGCCCAGGGTTGCGAAGTAACTAAGTACAACTGTTCCGAGCAGCACCACTGCACTCACAATGCTTCGGAGTAAGACTCCAAGTATCAGAGTGATGACAAGCAAAATAATTGGAATAATTGTTCTGTTATCTCGATTATTCGCTGTACGTACATCGAAGTAGACAGCACTTGTTCCGCCTACGAGTGATGTTGAATCCGCAGCGTGTGCGAGTTCGCGAATCTTTGGAATGTCATTTCCGGCCTCCACGCTATCCGGAGCCTTATCCAAGGTCACATTCAATATGGCCCGCCCATTTACGATTTTGACCTCAGGGGTGGGTCCGCCTTCTAACGCCATTCCATCAAACATCGGAACAACTTCAGTTACTCCCGGTGCGTTTTTAACGGCTGCAGTTACTGCGCCAATTTTATCGGCAGCGACAACTATCTGAGTTGGGTCGCCTTGCCCACCAGGGAAGTGCTTCTCCAGTAAACGCTGACCAACAACAGATTCAGGCTTACCGGTAAATGTGTCAACTGTACCGATTCCGTCTGCTTTCAAAGTTGTCGATGCGCTAGCGAAAGCCAGTAATACAACGCCAGTAATAATCCATGCCTTACGAGGATTGCCCGCGATTGAATTAGAAATTTTTGACCAAGAGCCACTCATGACATGGTCATCGCCATCGTTCTTCGGAACTCGTGGCCAGAAGATCCAGCGACCAAAGATAAGAAGGAGCGCAGGAAGAAGAGTAAGAATCGTAAACATCGATACAACGATCCCGATTGCACCAATGGGTCCTAGACCAGCTGTGTTGGTTAACTGGCTAAAGAGCAGAACTAAAAGTGAGATAGCGACGGTAGAACCAGAAGCCAAGATTGGCTCCCAAACACCTTTATAAGCAGCGCGCATCGCATCAAAGCGGTTCTCAAATAAATGTAACTCTTCGCGATATCGAGCGATTAAGAGAAGCGCGTAATCTGTTGCTGCGCCAATAACTAGTACCGAAAGGATTCCTTGGGATTGTCCATCAACGTCGATGATGTCGTTCTTAGCTAGAAGGTAGACAATTCCACCCGCGGTAGAGAGTGCAAAAAGCGCTGAAAGTAAAGGAATTATCCAAAGAATTGGTGAGCGATAAACAACGATCAAGATTACTGCAACTACGCCGAGCGTGGTTAGCAATAACTTAGAATCGATATCACCAAAGGCGCCAAAGAGATCGCCGAGCAATCCTGCGGGACCCGTTACGTAAGGTTCAAATCCATTTGCCTTAGCTATTGGTTCGAGATCCTCGCGCAAAGCCTCGACCACCGCTGGAAGAACCGGCTCATCATTTGGAAGAAGTTTCGAAATCGCGTTCCCATCAAGTGGAATGTTTGCAAGTAACGCTTCTCCATCTTGCGAAGGAAAGACCGAGATACCGGAGCCAGGAGCAAGGAATTCAGAGATCTTTGCGGAGGTTCCTGCCAAAGTTAGGTTTCCAACTTGTAGTACTCGCTCATTAATCGCTGCAAATGTTGCTGGCGTGGAGCTACCTTCAAAGAGAACTAGTGCTGGGAAGTTAAATGAATCCTGAGAGGAAAATAGCTTTATCTGATCAGCAGCCAAAGTTGCTTCAGCGCCCTTAGGCAAGAATGAGGAGTTGTTGTTCTCCTGAACTGAAGTCAACTTTCCAAATAGCGGTCCAAAGATGCCAGTTATGACAAACCAGAGGATTACAACCAACATCGCCCAAGCAAAGGGCTTACGGTTCTTTTGGACGTTCTGCATTTGGAAGTTTTGTGACACGTTGAGATGGCCTTTCGGTGCGTGGATCGAGCTGATTTCGCTAGGTGCATAGCCTACCTTTAGGCTGTGCATGTGGCTCTACAAGAAGCACCTAGCACGCCAGTGATCGAAATCTCGCGCGCTGGATTAGTGGAGTATGAGCAAGCACTCGCAAGGCAGCGCCAGTTTCATCAAGAGGTTGTTGCTGGCACGCGTCCCAACTCGCTTATTTTGTTGGAGCATCCTTCTGTCTTTACTGCCGGAAAAAGAACTCAGGACTTTGAACGACCTACCGATGGCACACCAGTGATTGATGTGGATCGCGGCGGGCGAATAACTTGGCACGGACCAGGGCAACTCGTCGGTTACCCAATTGTTAAATTGCTTAAGCCAACCGAACTTGTCGGTTTTGTTAGAACGCTCGAATCCGCGCTGATCGAAATCTGTTCACATTTTGGGATCGAATCGCAAAGAGTTGAAGGTCGCTCAGGAGTATGGGTCTGTGATGACAAGGGAGAGCGAAAAATTTCGGCGATTGGAATTCGCGTCGCCTCCGGGGTCACAATGCATGGTTTTGCGTTAAATGTGAGCCCTGACCTAACTGCCTTTGAACAGATCGTGCCCTGCGGAATAGATGATGCTGCTGTGACCTCTATGGCGCGCGAACTTGGGCGTGAAATTAGCATTCCTGAGGTGGCTTCGATCGTTGAGAAAGCGATAACCGCTGCACTCGGTAAGGTAAGCGCATGAGCATCGCTCCAGATGGACGTAAGTTACTTCGCATTGAGGCTCGCAATACCGAGACCCCAATCGAAAGAAAACCAGAGTGGATCAAGACTCGTGCAAACATGGGTCCCGAATACACCAGACTTCGTTCGCTAGTTAAAAGTGAAGGTCTCCACACAGTCTGCCAAGAAGCGGCCTGTCCTAATATTTTTGAATGTTGGGAAGATAAAGAAGCAACATTTTTGATAGGTGGTGATCGTTGCACTCGTCGCTGCGATTTCTGCAATATCGATACCGGTAAGCCTCTTCCAATTGATCGCGAAGAGCCACGCAAGGTTGCCGAATCGGTTAAGAGCATGGGACTTAAATACGCAACTATTACTGGAGTAACTCGCGATGATCTTCCAGATGAAGGTGCTTGGTTATATGCCGAAACTATCCGTCAGGTACACGAGTTAAACCCTGGTTGCGGCGTTGAAATGTTGGCGCCAGATTTTCATGCCAAGCCAGAGCTGCTAAATCAGATTTTTGAAACGAAGCCAGAAGTATTTGCTCATAATTTGGAGACGGTCCCCCGCATTTTCAAGCGAATCCGTCCCGCATTTACCTACGAGAAATCACTACACGTGATCAATCTGGCCCGCGAATATGGTTTGATCACCAAATCGAATCTAATTCTAGGACTCGGTGAAACCCGCGAAGAGATTTCTCAAGCTTTGGTTGATTTACAAGATGCGGGCTGTGACTTGATTACCATCACTCAATACCTTCGTCCTACAAATAAACATCATCCTGTTGAGCGTTGGGTAAAGCCTGAAGAGTTTGTTGAGCTCGCTGCTGAAGCAAAAGAAGTTGGCTTCCTTGGAGTTATGAGTGGCCCACTTGTTCGCTCGAGCTATCGCGCAGGCAAGTTGTATAAGCAAGCCCAAGAGGCTCGCGTGGCTCAAGGTTCAAACCTTGGCTGAAGTCGTTTATCCACCTGTAATCGTTGCGCTAAAAACTTTTTGGAAGTATCTCGGCCTGCAATTTACCTTTACTGGTGAAGCGCACATCCCACGCAAAGGTGGCGCAATTCTTGCAATGAACCACATTGGTTATTTGGATTTTGCGCTAATTGGTACCGCAGCACTGCCTGCCAACCGACTTGTACGCTTTATGGCAAAGAAGGAAATCTTCGATAATAAGTTAGCCGGACCGCTTATGCGCGGCATGCACCATATAAATGTTGATCGCAATAACGGTTCGGCATCATTCGTCGCAGCGCTCAGAGCGTTACGTAGCGGTGAGATCGTCGGCATATTTCCAGAAGGAACTATCTCGAAAAGTTTTGAGATCAAAGATTTGAAATCAGGCGCAGTCCGCTTAGCAATGGGTTCTAACGTGCCAGTTATCCCAGCAGTTATTTGGGGCTCGCAAAGAATTTGGACTAAGGGCGTAAAGCGAGATCTCCGTCGCAAAAACGTTCCAATCTATGTAACTTTCGGTGAGCCACTTCACTTTGAAAAAGGTAGCGATGTCGAATCTGGTGAAAAAATCCTTCGGGAAAAGTTGATCGCTTTACTGCATGAAGTCCAGGAAAGTTACCCAGATAGCCATATCGGCCAACGCTGGGCGCCGCTGCGTCTTGGTGGTACGGCACCTGCTCCCCTAAACTAACGATCATGTTTAAGAAGAAGGCGAAAGAGCCAAAAGTTAAAAAGGTCCGTTTCAAAACTTTCCGCGATGCTTACTCCGTTACCAAGAGCGTTAAACCTTGGATCGGTGCTGGAATATTCGGTGTCTTTGCAATCACTTGGTCTATCGGTATCTCAACAGGGTTAGTTGTTGGTCATCCGATCTACCTTGGCTTTGTATCGCTGCCCGTCGCGGCTCTTGCGGCGATGTTCTTCTTCACGCGCATCGCAGCTTCTGCCGCATACGTTTCGATTGAGGGACAGATCGGTGCCGGAGCAAGCGTTTTGATGGCGATTCGTAAAGGTTGGGTTACCACGCCAGCCGTTGCAGTTACTAAGAATCAAGATATGGTCCATCGCAGTATTGGACGTGCCGGAATTGTTATTACTGGTGAAGGCACCCAAGCGGTGCGGATGATGTTGCAAGATGAGCGAAAGAGATCTGAGCGATTTGCGCCAGGCGTTCCTGTTACTGAAGTTTATGTCGGTGATGGCCCTGGCCAAGTTCCACTTCGTAAATTACAGAAGCACCTGACAAAGTTGCCTAAGAAATTATCTGCTCACCAGATGCGTGAAGTTCGTGCGCGCTTTAAGGCCGTCGGCGGAATGTCGATACCAATTCCAAAGGGGCCAATGCCAAAGGGCGTTCGTATTCCTAAAAGGTAGGTTGTCTTAAATCTAGAAGTTTTGTACCACTAAATCTTTCATGTAGCCCACGACCATTTTCGTCGTAGGTAATTGCGGTAACTACTAAGCAGAGAAGTATGGTGCGGATAAAGGATTGTCGCAGTGTCGGATTGGTGCCGCTCTGAAAATTGACCACCTTGACCCGAATCGCGCGATGGCCGGCGGTCGCTCCCCCGAGGGCGGTAAGTAAAAAGGTTTCGATGAAAAAGACGGCCAGAGTCCAGGTAGTGTCACCAATGAGCCCGAGGGCGATTGCGTAACACATCAGCCAATCGATGCTCAAGCCCAATAAGCGGCGGCCGAGGCTGATCTGATGTTTCATGGCGTGAGCCTACCGAGTGGGTTCTAGTTTTCAACAAGGTTTTACACCTGAAGGAAGCGTCAGCGGCTGAAGGTTTTACATGGCTGTAACACGCCAGTTATGTCAAAAGGTCCTTTAAGTCTTAGGGTTTACCCAGATCGGTCGCCCTCAAAGATGAGGCCCCGAGTACACCTGGCAGATATCAAATTCGGCCTTAGACTCGAAAAATTCGATTACATGAGGAGTTCGATTAATGTTTAAAAATGCAGCAGAAGTTTTCGCTTACATCAAGAAAGAAGATGTAAAGCTCGTCGATGTTCGCTTTACCGATCTACCCGGTATTCAGCATCACTTCAACGTTCCAGTTGAATCATTCGATGAAGCAGTTTTCACTGATGGCCTAATGTTCGATGGTTCATCAATCCGCGGATTCCAGTCAATCCACGAATCAGATATGAAGTTGCTGCCAATTCCATCTTCAGCATTTATCGATCCATTCCGCTTGGAAAAGACACTAGTCATTCTCTTCTCTGTCCATAACCCATCTGATAACTCTCCTTACTCACGCGATCCTCGTGGAGTTGTTGCAAAGGCTGTTGATTATTTGAAGTCAACTGGAATTGCAGATCAGGCTTTCTTCGCGCCTGAAGCTGAGTTCTACGTTTTCGACGCAGTGCGCTTTAGCACTGGAATCAATGAGTCTTTCCACCACATCGATTCTTATGAAGGTGCTTGGAATACCGGCATCGTCGCAGACCCAGATGGAACTCCAAACCGTGGATACCGCACACGCGTTAAGGGTGGATATTTCCCTGTTTCACCAACTGATCAATTCGCAGATCTTCGCGATGAGATGGTTATGGAACTCGGTCGCGCTGGCTTGCTAGTTGAGCGCTCACACCACGAAGTTGGTACCGCAGGACAGATGGAAATTAACTACCGCTTTACCGACATCCTCAGCGCCGGCGATGAATTGATGAAGTTTAAGTACATCATTCGAAACGTTGCCTGGGAAGGTGGCAAGACTGCAACCTTTATGCCAAAGCCACTTTTCGGTGATAACGGTTCAGGTATGCACGTTCACCAATCACTTTGGAAAGATGGCAAGCCACTCTTCTTCGAAGCAGGAACATACGGAGATCTCTCCGATATGGCTCGTTGGTATATCGGCGGACTCTTGAAGCACGCTCCATCACTTCTTGCATTCACCAACCCAACTGTTAACTCATACCGTCGTTTGGTTCCAGGTTATGAAGCGCCGGTAAACCTCGTTTACTCAGCGCGTAACCGTTCTGCATGTATCCGTATTCCAATTACAGGTTCATCACCAAAGGCAAAGCGCATTGAGTTCCGTTGCCCAGATCCATCATCAAATCCATACCTAGCATTCGCCGCAATGTTGATGGCCGGTATCGATGGAATCGTTAACAAGATCGAGCCACCTGCTCCAGTTGATAAGGATCTCTACGAACTCGAAGGTGCCGAAGCTGCAGCAATTCCTCAGGTTCCAGGTTCCCTTGATGCTGTTCTAGATAGCCTCGAAAAGGATCACGAATTCCTTACAAAGGGTGGAGTCTTCTCAGAAGACTTGATCTCAACATGGATCGAATGGAAGCGTAAGAACGAAGTTGATTACGTTCGCTTGCGTCCACATCCAGCAGAGTTTGAACTCTACTTCGATATTTAAGTTGGAGTAAGTCTAGTTTTAACTAGCAACAGCCCCGTCGAATCTTCGGCGGGGCTTTTGCTTTACCTTGTACTCTTTACAACATGATCTTGGATCTCTTAATTGCAATCTTCTTCCTCTTTGTAGGAATCGAGATAACTGCGACGCTTACTCATCCAAAGCAAGTGCTTCTGCCCGCTATCGCAGCGCTTGGCGGAATGGTTATACCTGCATCGATATTCCTTATACTAAATCCTGGATCACAAGCGTGGGCAACTGCCATGCCTACTGATCTGGCTCTGGCTCTTGGCGTGTTCGCACTTTTAGGAAAGAGTGCCAACCCTGCAGTTCGGATATTTCTCTTAACGCTGGCGGTTGCCGATGATCTGTTCTCACTTATCGTGCTCGCTATTCTCTATGGAGATCAACTGGACATGGCGCACAGTGCATCGACTTTGGGGGCAGCAGCCCTAGGCGCTAGCCTCGCAATAATTCCGAAATTTCCAGTTAAGCAAGTTGTCGCAATTCTCTCGCCACTTTGTACATTCTTTGTAATCCCCGTTTATGTCATCGCTAAATTAAGCCAAGGAATCTCAATGGATTCCATTACCTCTGAGACCGCGATTTCATTAACAATTGCACGCGTAATCGGCAAGATACTCGGCATAACCCTTTTCGCATGGTTAGCCATTACGCTAAATATCGTTCGGCTTCCTAGCGCTTTGAAATTATCTGAAATAGCTGGAGTTGGAGCATTGGCTGGCATGGGTTTAACCGTCGCACTTGTCATCTCTGAAGTTGCCGTTGAAAGCAAAGAAATTCAAGGCGATGTCAAGACAGGATTAATTATCTCAGCGTTAATCTCTGGAATGGTTGGTTATATATGGCTCAAAAAGCCTCTTGCGCTTTAATTTCTTTTCTCGCTAGTAGGTAATGGCCACCACCACCTATCGCAAGCGCAAGAAGCACGCCCACATTAGCAAAAGCCCAACTACCTTCTTTGCCGCCGATGATAAAGAGCAAGTAACCCTGCCAAGAAAGCCAGCTAGCAAAGGTATTAGTTACGAAACCCCAACCAATAAATGTTCCTATTGCCATGATTGAAAGCGACCGCTTATTCCAAGAGCCGTAGCGGCCACTTTCGCTGTAAAGATCTTCCTCCGAATATGCGTGTTTACGAAGAAGCACATCAGTTACAAAGATCGCTGACCAAGTAGCGATTGGAACACCTAAGGTGATTAAAAAACCTTGGAATGGGTAGAAGAAATTATCGGCAATCCAAACAATATAGATCGTGCCAAATAGCATCACCGCACCGTCAATTATCGCTGCGATATGTCTCTTAACCGGAAGACCAATCGAGATAAGAGTTAGCCCCGATGAGTAAAGGTCGAGAATTGCTCCGCCTACCAATCCGAGGATGGCGATCAAGGCAAAGATAGCTAAATACCAAGTAGGAAGAATTGTGGTTAGCGCACCGATGGGATCCATGGCAATTGCCTCATTTAGCTTTGGATCACTGCCGGAAAGTGCGGCGCCATAAATCACCAGAATAATTGGAACGATAGATGCGCCAAGAACTGTCCAGCCTACGACAGATTTACTAGAAGTCGTTCTTGGTAAATATCTGGAGTAATCGGCTGCTGCATTAACCCAGCCCAGACCTATGCCAGTTATGCCAAAAATTAGTGCGCCGATAAATGCTTGAGTGTTGCCTGAAGGAATTGCTGAGACGCTCTCCCAGTTGACTTGATCGATCGTCAGAGCAATATAAATCAGCGTTGCAAACACGGTTACGAGAGTTAAATACTTCTGCAGGCGCATAATCACCTTATGTCCGAGGACTCCCCCATAAATAGTTAGTGAAACAGCGAGGGCAAATCCAATCACCATTGCTAGATCATGATTGATATGCCCAATTCGGATAAAGACTGTTCCGGTGGCAAGAGTTGCAAGAGAGACTAAAACCGTTTCCCAACCAACAAAGATTAGGTAGGACAAGAGACCGGGAACGATATTTCCTTTTACTCCGAAGACAGCGCGAGAAAGCACCATCGTTGGCGCACTCGATTTCTTTCCTGCGATTGAACTAAGCCCCACTAAAAGGAATGAAAGGACTGTGCCAAGTACCGCGGCCAGCGTTGCTTGCCAGAAGGAGATGCCAAATCCCAGGAAGAATGACCCGTAGGAAAGCGCCAACAAAGAGACATTTGCCCCGCACCAAGGCCAGAAGAGCGAGGATGCCTTGCCTGTACGTTCACTCTCGGCGATGACATTTGTTCCATTAAGTTCTAGTTGCATCTTTTCCTTAATCTATTTGGTGCAAGTCTAGGGCTTACTTCTCTTTACGTTGGTAAGAAGAGAATTCGCCTATTAGCGAAAATCCAACCTTTTCATATGCGCGCTTGGCGCTAACGTTTCCAGCGAAGACTCCTAAGCCAACATGTGCAATGCCTCTGCTATTTGCAGTTGAGAGCATTCGTGAGACAAGTGTTTGGGCCAAGCCTTTGGAACGATAATCCGCATGTGTTGCAATAGATGCGAACATCACTTCTCCAGTTCGCCATTTGACCAGGGCGCCAGTTGCTACCAATTGATCATCTTCGCGAATCGCTCCCCAAAGAAGAACCTCTTCATTTCCTGGCCAAACCGAAGAGTTTGGAGCATGCACTTCAAGTAGCGCCTTTACCTCTTCATTGTTCGTCGCTTCGTCGGCACCTTCAAAAGCCGCGAATGTATGAGTATCTATTGAATAGAAATCCCAATCTGCGCGATGGACAAAGTTACCTAAATCAATTTCCAATCCGCGAGATATTGCTACGCGATCGCATTCCAGAATTTTCGGATTTCTACCAAGCGCCATTGCGAAAATAGAACCATCTTCATCCTTTACGGAAAAACTTAGATTTTCAGGATCTACAATTGCCTCGATAAATTTGTGCTCTGGTGAATACGTAGTAAAGGTCTCAAAGAATTTAGGCCTACCCTCCAGAAGTTCAAGTACCTGACGATGGTCTTTAATCGAGGAAGAAGTCAAGAAGAAAGTCCGTTGTTCCAGGAACTACTGAATACTTTTCAAGATCGGTAATTCCAACAGAAGCTAGAACTTCATCATCTACGAAGAAGTTTCCAGTGCAGTCCTTGGATTCGCGATTTAGAATTACATAAGCGGCATCAGCCAGTATCTCTGGCGTTCTGCAAGCAGCAGTATCAACGCCAGGAATCATCTGCAGCGCAGCTGTGTCGATCGCCGTGCGTGGCCAGAGAGCATTAATGGCGATTCCAGTTTTGCGGAACTCCTCTGACATTCCAAGTACGCACATCGACATTCCGTACTTTGCCATTGTGTATGCGACGTGATGTTGGAACCACTTTGCCTTCATGGAAAGCGGTGGAGAGAGCGTGAGAATGTGAGGATTGCGCCCAGCCTTTGCCGACTCGCGAAGATGCGGGATCGCAGCCTGTGAAGTTAAAAAAGTACCGCGCACATTCACATCGAACATCAAATCAAAACGCTTGGCTGGTGTTGCCTCTGTTGGCGTTAAATTGATGGCGCTTGCGTTATTTATCAAAATATCGATGCCACCGAACTCTTGCGCTGCCTGATTTACAGCAGCTGCAATTTGCTCTTCATCTCTTAAATCGCATTGGATCGGTAGCGCCACTCCACCAGCATCACGAATTTCTTGGGCAGCAGAGTGAATCGTGCCAGGCAGTTTCGGATTAGGTTCAGATGTCTTGGCTGCGATTGCAACAGATGCGCCATCGCGCGCTGCACGTAGGGCTATCGCTAGACCGATGCCTCTCGAACCTCCAGTAACAAAGATTCGCTTTCCTGAAAGATCTCCAGAGATTGTCATTACTTACCCTTCTTAGCCATAAAGTTCATAAACGCTTCCATCGCTTCTTCGGATTGAAGGGCGAGTGAGAAGAGCTCAAATTCTGCTTTCATAACTGCGGCAACGGCATCGTGCTTGCTCGCCTTCAAAAGCGCCTTGGTGTTGATCATCGCTTGTGGTGGTTGCTCCGAAATATGAGTTGCGATTTCCAGAGCCTCACGTAAAGGATCAGATGCAATCGATGCAACTAGCCCCATCTCTTTCGCGCTATCGGCGTCAAAACTTTCTCCGGTCATAAATATCTTCGCAGCTCTTTGATATCCAACCAAAAGTGGAAAGAGATAACTTGAGCCCGCTTCTGGAACCAATCCAAGGGATGCAAAAGGCATCGAAAACTTCGCGCTCGGTCCCGCGACTACAACATCGCAATGCAACAACATCGTTGTTCCAACTCCGACGGCATTTCCCTTTACTGCGGCGATTAGCGGTTTTGGAAACTCGAGTAGCGAACCAAGAAAACGAGCAACGTCACTGTCTTCATTAGTTGGTGGATTAGCTAAAAAATCTGCAATGTCATTCCCTGCGGTGAAATGATCGTCCTCAGAAGTGATGATCAATGCGCGAACTCCAAAGTCGCCGGCCGCCTCATTTAGCCCATTTGCAAGGCCCGCATACATCTCACGTGTGAGCGCATTCATTTTTTCGGGGCGGTTAAAGGAGAGGATCTGTATCGATCCCTCACGCCGGCTGGTGATTTGATCCATGCCCGAATACTACTCGCCAGTAAAACTAAGACTCACCAAGGTTTAAGTCGCCTGAACCTCATAAGTGAGTCGTACCCTTAAGCATTCCCTGAAACTTCCCCAGCAAAGAGGGCCCACGCTCGGTGGACCTTCCTTAAGCGCCATTACCGTCTGCGGTAATCGGAAAGGAAGACAATGTCGTTACTTTCATGGAAGCTCCACGGAAACGGAAAGAGTGTATCTGCTGGAGGAGTCGTATCAACAGATGAAAGACTTACTTGGCCTCGCACAATCGGAGTCGGTCTACAACATATCGCTGCGATGTTTGGTGCAACGTTTCTAGTTCCGATTATTACTGGCTTCTCCCCTACAACAACTCTCTTCTTTTCAGGAATTGGAACCATCCTCTTCCTAATAATCACCAAAAATAGAGTTCCAAGTTATCTAGGTTCATCCTTCGCATTTCTAGGGCCGATCGCAGCAGCAATGACAGCAGCTGGAACTGGTGGCGGAATGGCAGCAGCACTTGGCGGAATCGTCTTCACTGGTGTAGTTCTCGCCTTGGTTGGTCTGGCCGTTCGTGCAGCAGGAATTGGTTGGATTAACTGGCTACTTCCACCAGTTGTAACTGGAACGATCGTTATGTTGATCGGTTTCAACTTGGCAGGTGCTGCAAAAGGTAACTTCACCAAGGAACCACTAATTGCGATCATTACGCTTGCGAGCATCGGTGTAATCGGTGCATTCTCAAAAGGCTTTATGAGCCGCATCAGTATCTTCTTGGGGCTTGTTGTTGGATATCTCGTCGCGCTAGCCATGGGCGATGTCGATACAAAGGGAATCTCAGCAGCTGCTTGGTTCGACACCCCAACATTTACAACACCAACATTTAGCACCAACATCATGATCCTCTTCTTACCTGTCGTTCTTGTTTTGATCGCAGAGAACGTCGGCCATGTTAAGGCTGTAGCTGCGATGACCGGAAAAGATCTAGATGATCAAATGGGCAATGCGCTGATGGCAGATGGACTTGCAACAACTGTTGCTGGTTTTGGTGGTGGCTCTGGAACAACTACGTATGCAGAAAATATTGGAGTAATGGCGGCAACTCGCGTTTACTCAACTGCTGCATATTGGATCGCTGGCGTTGGAGCAATCTTGCTATCGCTATCACCAAAATTTGGCGCAGTTCTAAGCGCTACTCCTGCTGGTGCCCTAGGTGGCGTATCAACAGCGCTCTTCGGAATGATCGGCATCTTGGGTGCGAGAATTTGGATCGAGAGCAAAGTTGATTTCTCTAACTCAACCAACCTACTGATTGCAGCATCTGCTCTAATCATGGGTATTGCTGACTATTCATGGACCCAAGGCGATTACACCTTCACAGGTATCGTCAACGGAACGCTCGTTGCTGTAATCGGTTATCGAGTGCTCCATGCAATTTCGAAAGCTCGGGGCAATTAGCCTGTAAGTAATTAACTACCGAATAGGCGGGCCAAGCAATTGGTCCGCCTATTTCTTTCCCACATCAATTGATATTTGGTTAGAATTCCGAAATGGTTATCCCATCGCGCTTGATTGAATACATCATCGCCGCGATGATAATTATTCTGGCGCCCGGTCCTAGCGTCTTGTTTGTAATTGCCCGCGCCATTGCCTGGGGAAGAAAGGTCGCAGTCTTTACAGTTGCCGGCAATGTAACCGGCGCATTCTTTTTATCTTCGCTTGTTGCTTTCGGTTTAGGTCCAATCCTTTCAAGGTCTGACCTTGCTTACTCCGCAGTGCAATGGGGTGGCGGTGGATATCTGGTCTACCTAGGAATCAACGCAATTAAAGCGCGCAAGATTGCCGCCGCTGATATGAAGAGCCAAGGAAGCGTCGTTCCAACCTTCTGGCGTTCAGCGCGTGATGGTTTCTGGGTAGGTGCGCTAAATCCTAAAGGTTTAGTTTTCTATGCCGCAGTTCTGCCTCAGTTTGTAGATATCGACCGCGGAAATGTAACCGGGCAATTACTTTTTCTCGGCGCGCTCTTCTCGATTTTAGCTTTTATCTCGGATGGAACATGGGGACTTTTAGCGGGAACAGCTCGAGCATGGCTGGCCAGTGATGAGAAACGGTTAGAACTTTTAAGAGCTATCGGTGGTTGTGTGATGATTATCTTGGGTCTATTGGTGATCGCGTCAGCCCTTCGTGATTTAATCAATACATGAGTCCATCAACTAATTCAAAGATTGTTAAACCCGAAAAACCCGCGCGCGACACTATTGCGCCATCGGATCTAACCTTTGGGCTTTCTACTTGCAAGCGTTGCCTTTGGATTAAGTATTGGTTTAAAGTCACGATGCCTGGGCAATTTCCTTTAGTTAAACCTCTCTCATCTGCTCAAGAAGAACATTTCCGCCGTGCATCGATGCCTGATCTTGATCCATCACTTGCACCGGGCGTTGTTAAGCAATGGGGGCAATGGGTTAAGAGCGCACCTATTGAGATCAATGGTGAGGCAACCCGTTGGCGGATTCTTGGAATTTACGACCTGCTCGCACACTATGACGATGGCAGCGTGGGAATTATCGATTGCAAGGTTTCGGATTCAGATCGCGATAACGCTCAGTTCTATGCGCCACAGCTTGAGGCTTACGCCTACGCGCTCGAAAATCCTGAAAAAGGTAAACCCTTCCCAGTTTCATCAATGGGTCTGCTGGTCTGGAAGTTAGCTGGCGTAACGCCCACGGCAGATGGCGCTCATGGCTTTGGCGTAACCCAGCATTATCTCCATGTCACGCGTGATCAAGCGCAATTTAAATCTCTGATCGCCGATTTGATTAACGTCATCGAGGGAGACTTACCTGAGGCAGGGGTTGATTGCGATACCTGTAACTACTTAACCAAGCGATTATCGTTAGAGAGTTAACTAACCCTCATCGTCTTCGGTGCTTTTCTTCGCCTTCGTTGCATATGTATCGACATACTCTTGTCCTGATAAGGCTTGGATAGTCTGCATGATTTGATCTGTGACATCACGCAGGTGCAGTAAATCCGTGGAATCACCTTCAAAGTACATTGGCTCGCCGAAGATCATTTCAACGCGCATCACCTTTGGAACAACAGTTCCGGTTGGCTGAATCTTTTCGGTGTTAAACATCGCTACTGGAATAATTGGAGCACCTGATTCGATTGCAAGACGTGCAATACCTGTTCGACCTTTATAGAGCCTGCCATCTGGTGAGCGCGTACCTTCAGGGTAGATACCCAGACACTTACCTTCAGCTAAAACTTTCAAACCGGTAATCAGCGCTGCTTCACTGCGACGACCACCAGAGCGATCAACGGGAACTTGACCGAGGGCGATAAAAGTTAACTTCTTTAGTAATCCCTTTGGGCCAGGTGATGTAAAGTATTCACTCTTTGCCAAAAAAGTGACCTTGCGCGGAACAACTAAGGGCATAAATATGGAGTCACTAAAAGATAGGTGGTTAGAGGCGATGATCACCGGGCCAGAACCTGGAACGTGGCGCAGACCCTTTACCTTTGGGCGAAAGAGCACCATTAAAAATGGCGTCAAGAATGCGCGCAGAATGCCGTAAGGCAGGTTGTTCATGGCGTTAATTTACCGCTTAACCAACCCATAACCAACCTAATGTGCGAATATGAACCATGGAGCGCAAGAGATGAGCGGAAAAGATCCTGGACATGGCGAGCCAGATGACGCCCATGAACGCGAGTTGATCGATTTGGAATTTCAATCAATGGTTGAAGGTCTATCACTTGATGAATCTTCTCCAACAACGTATTTAGATGAACTAGATAAATTTGAAGATCAGAATCGTTTTCAACCACCAGCGCCACCAAAAGTTGGTTTAGGTGAAACTTTTAAGCGCGCTATAAATTCAATTAAGAAATGGAAGAACGGCCCAACCTTTCGCGACGACGATGGTGCCGCACTTTAAATTCTAGACAAATCAGCAACGCCAACTAATCCCGCGTTATTACCCAGTTCTGCTGGAACGATTTCGGGGTAAGGATGCTTTCCGGAGAATGGAATTAGGCTAAGTGCGGCTTTGCGCGTTGGTGACAAGAAAAGCTCACCGGCATCGATAACTCCCCCACCTAAAACGATGCAAGATGGATCGATCACCGCACAAAGCGATGCGATACCTGCTCCTAAGTAACTCGCCATCGTATTAAATGCAGCCAGAGCAACTGGATCTTCATCGCGCGCTGCTTCAGTAATTTGATGGCCTTTAAGCCCTTCAAGGGTTCCATCACCACGAGCCAATAAATTTCTTGCAAGGTCAGGGCTCGCGTTGATCGCTTCTCGTGCATGTCGCATCAGTGCCGAACCTGATGCATATTGTTCAAGGCAGCCACGAATTCCGCATCCGCAGAGATGTCCATCCGGTACAACGCGAATGTGTCCTAATTCAGCGCCTATTCCGAAGGCTCCTCTAAAGACAGAGCCATCAAGAATCAAGCCTCCACCGACTCCTGTGCCTAAAGTGAGCATCATTAAATCTTTACGACCGCGCCCTGCTCCAAATTTAAATTCACCCCACGCGGCAGAGTTTGCATCATTTTCTAAGACGATTCGATTACCAATAATCTGCTTTAGTTCCTGAACTAGATTTACGCCGTTCCAACCAGCGATATTTGGAGTAGCCAGAATCGTTTGACGATCAGATGAGATAAATCCAGCCGCTGAAACACCGATCGATTCAACTGGGTATTCCTTTGATAATTCGTTTGCGACGTCGGCGATAGTTTGGGTTAACGCCTTACCACCTTCGCGCGGAGTATCACGGCGCGCAGTTGCCAGAATTTCGCCTCTTTCAGAGACAACCCCACCAAGGACCTTTGTGCCACCGACATCTATGCCGATGGTATTTGAATTATCTTTACTCATTAAGGTTCTTAAGGGCCCTTGATCTCGGTGAAGAAATCAGCCTTCTATATGTTCTTTGAGTTGCTTAAGTGCTGACTCGATTGTTGACTTCTCTTGCTTTGTAATCATCATCGCTGGAATTGGCATCGATAAACCAACCGAAAGTTCATAAGTAACCGAGGTCGTATCGGAGTCGAGGCTCTTGAGTAAATATGCGCCATCCATCTTCGTTAAAATATTGGCATCTTCTAGTGAGAAGGTGACCTTACTTGGCGCTTCTGCCCATTCGAAGTTTAGAGTCACAACATCTTTTACCGCGCCGGCATCAACCGACAGGGTGGCCTTGGTAGCGCGCCCTTGGCCATCGCTCTCCAAAACATCTACCTTCTTAAAGGCACCTGACCATTGTGGGTAATCAGCAATTGCAAAAAGGGTGGCTGCTACCTGATCAAGTGGGGCATCGATGGAGATCGTTGAACTGCTCATATCGCTCATGGCTGTAGGTTACCTGAGAACGCTGTTAAAAAAGTACTTCGTAGCCTCTCCCCATTTTTCAAGGTGGGCGCTAGCGTTAGCGCCATGAACGAGATCACAATCCCAGCACTTGTCCCTGCGGCATCGACCGGAAACCTTACTAACTTAATTGCAGAACGCGCTTGGTTTGAACCCAACCGCACAATGCTTTCACGTCCCCTAGGAGATGGATGGCAGAAGGTTTCTGCAAAAGAGTTAGAGGAAGAAGTCCGCGCAACTGCGAAGGGTTTAATCGCCGCCGGAATTCAAATCGGTGATCGCGTCGCAATTATGGCGCGCACACGTTACGAATGGACGATTCTTGATTTTGCAATTTGGTTCGCAGGTGGATGCGTTGTTCCTATCTATGAAACATCTTCAGCCGAGCAAGTAGATTGGATTCTTTCCGATTCTGGCGCTGTTGGTTTAATCGTTGAAACTCCAACTCACCGCGAGCTAGTTAACACAGTTCTTCCTTCTCACACCAAACATATTTGGACTATGACCGAAGATGTTCTATCGGTTCTTGCCGCAGCTGGCGCTCACATTGGTGATGATGAGATCGATCGCCGCCGCAACGCCTTGCTTCCAGATACTCTCGCAACTCTAATCTACACATCTGGAACAACTGGTAAGCCAAAGGGCGTTCAACTAACTCACGGCAACTTCTTATCTGAGTGCGGAAATGTTGTTGAAGGCGCTAGCAATCTCTTCTTAAAGCCAGGTGGATCAACCCTTCTCTTCTTGCCGGTTGCCCACGTATTCGGTCGCATGGTTCAGATCGGTGCGATTCGCGCTGGCCTTCACTTAGCGCATTGCAGTGATCCAGTTGGCAGATTGCAACCAGATCTCGCATCATTTAAGCCAACCTTCGTTCTTGCTGTGCCTCGTATCTTCGAAAAGGTATACAACGGAGCAGAAGCAAAGGCTGATGCAGCGGGTAAAGGAAAGATCTTCCGTAAAGCTGCACATGTCGCAATTGCTTATAGCGAGGCAATGGATAAGCGTGGCTTCAATCCGCTCCTCACTCTCAAGCATGCACTTTTCGACAAGTTGGTATTTTCAAAGATTCGCGCCGCCCTTGGTGGAAATGTAGAAGCAGCGATTTCAGGAGGTGCACCACTTGGAAGTCGTCTCGGACACTTCTATCGCGGCGCTGGTGTAACAATCTACGAAGGTTATGGACTAACTGAGACAACTGCAGGCGCAACTTTGAATATGACTGGTGCAATTAAAGTTGGGTCTGTTGGAAAACCTATTCCAGGAACTTCCGTCAAGATCGCCGATGACGGAGAAGTTCTAATCAGAGGACCAATCGTTATGCGCGGCTATTGGCAGAACGATGCCGCTAATGCAGAAGTCTTCACCGAAGATCGCTGGTTTAAATCAGGTGACCTCGGAAAGATCGATGAAGATGGCTTCCTTTCAATTGTTGGACGTAAGAAAGAGCTAATTGTTACTGCGGGTGGAAAGAACGTTGCGCCAGCAGTGCTGGAAGATCGTCTGCGCGCCCATTCACTCGTAAGTCAATGCGTTGTAGTCGGTGATAACCAACCATTTATCGCAGCGCTAGTGACCATCGATCAGGAGGCGCTTAAAGGTTGGATTGCTGCCAATAAGAAAGATGGGGCAACTATCGCAACGCTGACCCAAGATCCTGATCTCATCGCAGTTATTCAGACAGCCGTCGATGAAGCAAATAAAGCGGTAAGTAAAGCCGAATCAATTCGCAAATTCACGATCCTTCCTACAGATTTCACAATCGCAGGCGGTCAATTGACGGCAAAGCTTTCAATTAAGCGACATGTGGTTGCACAGGAGTTTGCTAAGGAGATTTCTGAGCTCTTCGCTAAGTGAGCGATCCAGCACGACTTGAACTAGCGCGTGATCTTCACGATGGCATAGCGCAAGATCTGGTTGCTCTCGGCTACGAGTTAGATTTGCTCTTAGGGGCCACAGAATCAACCGTTGAATCGCGCCGAGAAATTCGCGTACTGCGCTTTAAAGTTGATGGTCTAATCTCGAAGGTTAGGCACGAAATGTACGCGCTACGCGATCCCAAAGTAGTTACTTTCCAGGATGCGCTCAGCCAGTTGATCCACGAAATTTGTGGTGATCTGCAGGTAACCGCTTCCATTAGCCACTTCTCTATTCCAAATTCCTACCAAACTGAATTAAAGGCGATCGCAACAGAGTTACTTCGCAATGCAAAGTTTCACTCTAGGGCTAGCCATATTGAAGTCCTTTTGAGAGGAGTTGAAAATCGCACCTACTTAGAGGTTAGCGATAATGGAGTTGGAGGTGCGCAGGTGAATACCTCAGGTTTAGGACGTTTAGGTTTAGTAGGAGTTAAAGAGCGCGTTGAACAACTTCACGGACAGTTAGAGATTATCTCTACTGAGAACGGAACCCGCATAAAAGTAGTTCTGTGAATGATGCAGTAGCACCACCACGAATATTGGTAGTTGATGATCATTCAGCTGTTCGTGCCGGCTTGGCCCGCGCCATTGAAGAAGCGCAGATGGTCTGTTGCGCTACGGCCGCAAGTAAATCTGAAGCGATGGCGCAGTTAGCGCATACCAATCCAGATGCGATAGTTGTCGATTTGAACCTACCTGATGGCAGCGGCTTGGATCTGATTCGTTGGGCTCGTAAGAATTCAAAGGAAATCGCAATCGTGATGCTCACTATGAGCGATAGCGAAAGTGATCTAATTGCCGCAATGAGCGCTGGCGCAAGCGGATTTGTTAAGAAAAGCGCTCCGCTGGCAGAGTTGATCTCCGTCCTAAAGAGAGCGCTAATTGCACCTAACTCATTTACCGCATCCGACATAGTTTCCGCGCTCAAGACAACATCTGCTGCAAAGTTGTTAACCCAACGAGAGGTCGAAGTTCTACGAGCAATTGCAGGTGTTGGAGATATTCGTGAACTGGCAAAGCGGCTGTATATATCTGAATCAACGTTTAAGACGCATCTAACTTCAATTTATCGAAAACTTGAGGTCTCAAATAGACTTGCTGCAATAAGAGTTGGAATTGAATCAGGAATTATTTAAATAAAGAGTTAAATTCCTTTGCCCAAATCTCCCAGCTCCACTTTTCGATAATCCATCTGCGTCCTGCCGCTCCCATCGCCTTCGCACTTATTGGATCATCAAACAATTTGATTAGCGCTGTAGAGACTTCCGTCGGTGAAGTTCCATCAACGCTAAATCCAGTAACACCTTCATCAACGGCATCCGGTGCTCCCCCAGAACGTCCTGCGATCACAGGCAAGGCACATGAACTTGCCTCTAAATAAACAATTCCGAGGCCTTCTACTTCAAGACCGGCCAAGCGTGATCTGGAAGGCATTGCAAAGATATCTCCGGCACAGATGTAACGGGGTAAATCTTTATATTGGATGCGTCCGATAAATGTCACTGCTCCCAACAGTTTAAGTCTCTCAACCATCTTAGTAAGGTCCTTTCGGTAAGGACCTTCACCAACCATCAACACATGCGCCGTCGGATGTTTTTCTAAGATAGCGGGCAGTGATTGAATCAAAATATCTTGGCCTTTACGATGCACAAGTCGGCCTACGCTGACAATAACTTTCTTATCGACTAAACCTAAGTCTTTCCGTAATTGCTCAGATGTTGAATCTGGAGCAAAGTGATCAGTATCGATACCCGGTGCAATCTTGGTAAGCCTTAACTTGGCTTTTGGCGAAAGCGCTTTCGCAATTTCACTCTTTGTAAAATCACCAAGATAGGTCAGATGATCAACGTTATTGCCGATAAAAGATATCGCTAAAGAAAATGGCCACAACTTCGCCCACCAGACTTCATGTCCATGGGTTAGCGCGACGATATTCTTAACGCCTTTTTTGCGCAAAGTGCGCGCCATGACTCCAAGAGGAGCCGCTGCTCCGAAAAATACCTGTTTGATCGAATCACGCGCAATAACTTTCTTGACGTTTCGAATTACTCGTGGAGTCGGAAGCAGAATCTTGGAGCGATCGCGAATTACCTCAACGCCAAAATCTCGCATCCATCCTTGATCATAAGAAGTTGTGTCACCCTGCGCGGAGGTATAGACAATGATTGATCCTTTGGGCGCGCGTTCTATCAAACCCATAACGAAGGTTTCGATGCCGCCGGCGCGGGGACCAAAGTCATTGGTGATGCAGAGAATTTTCCCTAAATTAAGTTCAGGCATTTACTTCAGAAACTAGAGTCTGCGTGCGCCGACGAATGGTTTTCTTCCCAAGTTAGATGCGCTTGCCACTTTCACGCGCGAACCAGATCGAGGTGCATGCACCATCTTTCCGCCACCTAAATAGATCCCAACGTGCGAAATTGGTCGACCAAAGAATATGAGATCGCCCGGAGCAAGATTTGAACGCTTTACCGATTTTCCATAGTTGAATTGAGCGCGCGATGAGTGTGGCAGTGAGACGCCTGCGGTCTGGAATGCGCGCATGGTCAGCCCTGAACAATCCCAATAGGTCATGCCATCGGCGCCGAAAACATATTTGTCACCGATCTGCTTCAGAGCAAATTGCAGAGCTTTTCCAGCACGCCCAGAAACTGCGCCGGCTGTCTTTGCCGCGGCAAGTGAAGATGCTTGGTCAGCATCTTCCTCTTCTTGCGCGAGTCTGGCTAATCGCTCGCGATCTTCCTTCTTTAACTTTGATAAGAGTGATTCAGCTTCTGCCAACTTCGCAATTGCGCGCGCGCTCTGCGCTGCCAGTTTTTTCTGCGTTGCTTTAACTAGCGCGAGTTTGTCGCTAACTGTTAACGAAGTTGCGGTAAGGCGTTGTTTGGCTGCTTGAAACTTTCGAAGTTCTACCGATTTCTTACGGGTAATTGCTTCTAGCGATCCTGCTGCTGAAAGGTAGAGCGCCGGATCTGATGAGAAGAGTAGTTCTAAGCTCTGGCTTAGCCCGCCAGTTTTAAATTGCTCAACAGCGATCGCATTAAGAGATTTTGAGAGAGCAGCAACGCTCTGACTTTGCACCGCAGCCTTCGCCTGGATGCCTTGAAGCTGTCCATTTAGCGAGGCTAATTTAACTTTTGCTTCCTGGGCGCCTTCTGCAGCAGTTGTGGCTTCTTCTTCAAGTTGGCGAACGCGCGCCTGAACCTGCGCCAAAGTTTGTGCAGCATCTGCGCTAGGCGCGGTAAGCAACGGGGCAACCAGCGAGATAATCGCGCTGATTAGAGCCGCCACAGAGCGCTTTGAAGTAAACATAGGGTTAAAGGCTAACGGTGCCTTATGAAGCAACTCAAACCGAAATAAGCGTGGCTGCCTGTGAATTTATTCTTATCTACGCTCGCCCAGCGGAGTTAAAGCGCAGTGGGCGGACTATCCCACGGGATGAGAGCAGATCAATCGCCTCAGCCGTTGTATCAGGAATTTCGCAGATTTCGCTGCGTTGATCTTTCTTGGGAGTTGAGAGGAGAAAAGTCAGTACGCAATCGTTGCAACCGATATCGCGAACTGCACATGAGTCACAGGTAATTATCATGAAGGAAACGTTACGTCTTTGCACTGACATCTACTTTGCCGCCAGATAGCCTTTCGACCATGGCCGTCTTCGCAACTCTGGTTACCGGAAGCGATGGCTCAACGACAAAAGGTGGCTCATCGCGCGCGATCACCAGCGGGGCCGATCGCACCGAATTTCTGGCACGTCGGCGCACCGCAGATTTCATCTTAATCGGAGGCAAAACCGCTCGAAGCGAGCCCTATCACCGCACACCCGTTCCAGTCGTGATCGCCTCTCGTTCAATGGTCAACGCCCTTGCCGATAACCGAAATGCCCATTGGTGGAATAGCTCACCACGTGCGGCGCTAGATCGCGGCATAAAGAAGTTTGGCAGCAACGTTTTGGTGGAAGGAGGCGCTAGCTTCATATTCGAACTAATTAGCAATCGCGCGTTAGATGGAATTTATCTCAGCATTACACCTGAGACTGGTGGCGAAGCCAAAATTAATTTCCAAGAACTTTTAGCAAAATTTTCTGATCTTTCAGAACGCGAAGTTGATGGCACGAAATTCTTTGAGGCGCGTGGCTTAAAGGCCTAGAAGGCTGAAATTATGGCAACGCCTGCGACCGCGGCTGCAATTCCGATGTACTGAACTTTATGAAGTCGTTCATGTAAGAACTGGAATGCAAGCAACGCGGTAAAGATCGGATAGAGCGCGCCAAGAACCATTGCCAGAGTTAAGTTGCCCTTTGTCGTTGCAACTCCCAAAAGTAAATTTGCTAAGAAATCTGCAACACCGATAAAGATCAAAATCGGGCTCTGTTTAAAGTTCAAGCCGCCTAAAGTTTTATATCTTGCAAAGATTCCTAATGAAACGAATAACGTTGTTAAGCGCATCATCACCATCGTCATAAGAGCGCTGCCCTGCGAACCAATCGCCATAAAAGTAAGTGCAGTACCGAAACCACCTGCTGCACCAAGTGCAAGAAATAGCGGCTTCAGCGGAAGTCCTTGAGAAATTTCTGGTCCACTCGCTAAGAAAGCGCCGATGATTGCAAGTGCAGCGCCAATACTTAGAATTAAAGAAAGGCGATCTCCTTTTACAAAGAAGGCATAGCCGACAGGAATCAAGGCGCTTAAACCGCTGATTGGAGATACGACTCCCATGCGACCAGTAGAAAGTCCCGCATATAAACAAATTAACCCTAGATATCCAAGAACTCCGGCAAGTGCTCCGGGAAAGAAATAACCATCAGGACCAAATGCAGCTGCAGAATAATCTCCAGTAACAATTACCAAACCAATTCCAAAAATTAAACCGATTGCTTGGGTTACTCCGAGCACTGCGATCGCGGGATGGCTCTTACTTAACTTGCCACCGTGATAATCCGCAGTTCCCCAAAGAGCGCTTGAGAGAAGGGCTAAAAAAGTTGCCATGGGCCTAAGGGTACACACGCAAAAAGAGAGTAAGCGCCCTGCCTCCCACTTAAAAGCAGGTCCTATCTTTAGAATTAACCAGTGGATTTAAACCAATTTAATCGCATGATCGAGCATCTGCGCACCGCTACACCGCGCGCTGAGATCATCTTGGAAGAAGTCCCAGCACCTCAAAAATTAGCTACTTACTCTTTTGCATTTACCGCAGATGTATCAAATGGTTTGCTCGGTGATGATGAAGATGAAGTTGCATCTGGTCGATTTGTTTTGCTGCACGAACCCGGTGGGCAAGAGACCTGGGAAGGTGAATTTCGCTGCGTTACATTTTTAAGTGCAGATGTAGATGAGGCGATGCAAGATGATCCGCTTCTGCCTGAAGTTGGCTGGTCTTGGCTCCTAGATTCTCTCTCGGCAGCCGGTTGCGAATTCAACGCCCCAAGCGGAACTGTCACGAGAGTTTCCAGCGCATCATTTGGAAAACTTTCACCACGCAATGATCAATCTGAAATCGAAATCCGCGCATCATGGAGTCCAATTATCAAAGAGAGCGCCGAGATGATTAAACATATCGAAGCCTGGTGCAATCTCCTTGGCGAAGTTGCCGGACTTCCACCCATCGTCGAAGGCGTAGCGCCAATTTCTGCAGCACGACGTCGCGTATAAAAATTATCTATGAGTGAAGATAAATCAACTACCGTAGAAGAAGTCCCGGCAACGCCAACCTCAATTCCGCTCTTAGCTCCCGCTAATGGCATCCCACCGGTAGTTGATACGGATCAGAAATTTGCAGCCGCTCTTGCTCAACTAACTTCAGGACGTGGCCCTTTTGCAGTCGATGCCGAACGAGCCTCCGGATATAAATACAGCGCCCGCGCTTATCTAATTCAGATCAAACGTGAAGGCGGCGGGCTTCATTTGATTGATCCGATTCCATTCGGGCCAAACCATAAGTATTTTCAAGAGCTAAACACGCTTCTGCAGAGCGATGAAGTAATTTTGCACGCCAGTACTCAAGATCTTCCATGTTTGCGTGAACTTGGAATTAATCCAAAGCAACTCTTTGACACCGAACTTGGAGGGCGTATCGCAGGTCTGCCGCGAGTAGGACTCGGGCCACTACTTGAATCACTTATGGAAGTCTCGCTCGCCAAAGAGCATTCGGCAGTTGATTGGTCACAGCGCCCCTTGCCCCAAGATTGGCTCAATTATGCCGCCCTTGATGTGGAGCTCTTGATTGAACTTCGCAATCAAATGCATGCAATTTTGGAAAAATCAAAGAAGTTAAAGTGGGCTGAAGAAGAGTTTCAATCGATTATTGATGCACCTGTTCCCCCGCCACGCGTTGATCCTTGGCGTCGCACATCGGGAATGCATAAGATTAAAAAGCGCGATCAACTTGCAATCGTGCGAGCGCTCTGGACAGTCCGTGCCGAAATGGCTCAAGAAGTAGATATCGCACAAGGGCGTTTGTTATCTGACGCCGCAATTGTTGAGATTGCAACGAAAGCTGTTGAAAAACCAATCAAGACGAAGAAAGATTTAGAGAAGGTTCTGCGCCCTATTGGTCTGCGAGCGCGTTGGTTTGAAAATACCGCCACCTGGATTAACGCCATCACAGATGCCCTTGCCTTGCCTGAGAGCCAATGGCCACCAGTGCGCACCGATAGCGACTCGTTGCCTCCAATAAAGATCTGGCGCGAGCGCTTTCCTGAGAGATATGCCCCGCTCACCCACGCCAAGGCCAATATTCAATTAAAGGCCAATGAGCTGGTTATCCCCTTTGAGAATTTGATTACCCCTGAATATGTCCGCCGGATCTGCTGGAACTCCCCTAAATCAGGCGTAGCAGCCGCCTTAGCCGATCTCGGCGCCCGTCAATGGCAGATCGAGATAGTTGCTCCGATCTTGGAATCTGCCCTTTTAGAGACCGAACCTCTGGCGGTCGCTGAGAGTGAGCCTGAATCCCAGGCGCAGGTTCCAGAGCAGGTGTGAGGAATTACGCAACACTTAAGTTGCGTAAATACGGGGGTCGTTCTAGATTTAGCCCATGCTCAGCACATTCATCATCGCCCTACGCGAAGGCCTAGAAGCCGCCTTAATCGTTGGAATTCTCGTTGCCTACATCGTTCGCACAGATCGTCGCCATTTTCTTAAGCCGCTCTGGACCGGTGTTGCAGCCGCTCTATCCGTAACCTTTGCACTCGGCGCATTTCTCTCTTTCACCTCAGCTGAATTATCCGATCGCGGAGAAGAGCTATTTGCTGGCATCACATCTTTCATCGCAGTAGGACTTGTTACATGGATGGTCTTCTGGATGAAGCGCACAGCGCGCACACTTCGCAACGAGCTTCATGGAAAAGTAGATACTGCACTTACCGGAGGCCCAATAAGCCTTGCTTTAGTGGCTTTTTTCGCTGTTGCCCGCGAAGGTCTAGAGACCGCGTTATTTGTTTACACTAATTTTCAAACAGTCGGCGCTGCATCGACTGCAACAGTTGGTTTAGTTCTTGGACTTACCTTGGCAGTTGTTCTTGGATATTTGATCTACAACCGTTCTGTAAAATTAGATCTCTCAAAATTCTTCACCGTTACTGGAGTTGCACTAGTCATCGTCGCAGCCGGCGTCTTGTCATACGGCATCCATGAATTCCAAGAACTTGGTTGGATCCCAGGCGTTGATGACTTCCTATGGGATGTAACTCCTTGGATCGCCAAGGAATCAATCTTGGCCTCGCTCCTAAGCGGCACCGTAGGCTTTGATACAACAACCTCCTTTATTCAATTTATCGCCTGGTCTGCCTATCTAGTAGCAGTTTTGGTCCCATACCTCTCGAAGGGTAAGGGCCAGCAGAGCGCGCCAGCTGCCGAGAAGGTAAAGGCTTAACCTTTACCCTGTTCCACTTTTGGCTACTGACCAGTAACCTTTCTCTATAAGCCCGCGCTCGCCCCTTTCAAGGCGAGAGCAGTTGGGCGCTTAAGAGAAAGCAGTCGTAAATGTCTCGCACCGTTGTCCTAGTTGATGCCGTTCGCACCCCATTTGGAAAAGCCGGAAGCATGTACTCCGGAACGCGCGCTGATGATTTGATGGTGCGCGCAATGCGCGGCCTACTTGAGCGAAATCCTAAAGTTTCTCCAGATGCAATTGAAGATGTCGCTATCGCAGCGGCAACGCAAACCGGCGATCAAGGTATGAACTTAGGTCGCAGCGCATCTCTTTTAGCAGGATTACCAGTCACTGTTCCAGGTTATTCAGTCGATCGTTGGTGTGCAGGTGCAATGACTTCGATGACGACCTTGGCCGGTGCAATTGCTATTGGATCAATCGATATTGCAATCGCTGGCGGCGTTGAACATATGGGAAATCATCCAATCGGTGATGGACTTGATCCCAATCCACGTTTTCTTGCAGAGCGCATCGTTGAACAAGATGCGCTCGCCATGGGTGCAACTGCTGAACGTTTACATGATCGCTTTCCACAATTAACGAAAGAGCGCGCAGATCGTTATGCGTACAACTCACAGATGAAAACTGCAGCTGCATATGCTGCTGGAAAGATTCAGCGCGATTTGATTCCAACTGCCGCACGCATTCCTGAGATGGGTTGGGGTATTGCAACAGTTGATGAACCACCACGCCCAACGACAACTATGGAAGGCTTAGCAACGCTCAAAACTCCATTCCGCGCAGCCGGCCGCGTAACCCCAGGAAACTCATCAGGTTTAAATGATGGCGCAACTGCTGCGCTGCTTGCTAGCGAAGATAAAGCGAAAGAACTTGGGTTAACGATAAAAGCAAAGCTAGTTTCCTATGCATTTGCTGGAGTAGAACCAGAGGTAATGGGATTTGGACCGGTTCCTTCGACTATAAAAGCTCTTGCCAAAGCGGGTTTAAAGATTGAAGATATCGGCGCATTTGAAGTTAACGAAGCATTTGCGGTGCAGGTAATTGCATTTCTTGATCACTTTGGAATTGCCGATGATGACCCTCGCGTTAATCCTTATGGCGGTGCGATTGCAGTAGGCCATCCATTGGCTTCTTCCGGAATCCGTTTAGCGCTCAACCTGGCGCGCGCCTTTGAAGAGCACCCAGAAGTGCGTTATGGACTTACAACAATGTGTATTGGACTTGGCATGGGCGGCACCGTTATCTGGGAGAACCCACACTTTTCAGGAGGATCAAAGTAATGACTACCGAAATCAAATTACCTGAAGGAGCGCCAGAAGAAGTTGTTACCAACGCGCTTGTCCGCGATGTTGATCTAACTGCATTTGGTTTTACAGGCTCGCTATCTTTGATTACCTTAGATAACGGACTTGATCACACACGTCCCAATACCTTCGGTGCTCAGTCACTTATCGCCTTGGATGCTGCGATCACCGATGCAATAGGCCGCTCCCCTGCTGCAATTGGCATTATCGGAAAGCCTTTTATCTTTGCTGCAGGTGCCGATCTTTCAGCGCTCTCATTTCTTTCAGAGCGCTCACAATCACTTGCTATCGGAAAACTTGGCCACGATGTATTTCGCCGCCTTGATGAATGCGGAGTTCCTACCTTTGCATTTATCAATGGCCTAGCACTTGGTGGCGGGCTGGAAGTTGGTCTGCATTGCAACTACCGAACTCTCGCATCAACTGCATTTACTGGGCTGCCTGAAGTTTTCTTGGGGCTTGTCCCGGGTTGGGGTGGAGCGACAATTCTGCCGAAGCTAATCGGACCAGAGCGCGCTATTCAAGTCATCATGCTTAACGCTTTGAATAACAACACCATGATGAAGGCTAAAGATGCACTATCACTTGGAGTTGTGGATGCAGTATACGAACCAGCCGATTTCCTAGAGCGCTCTGTCTCATTTGCAGCAAAAGTCTTAAGTGGTGCAACGAAGGTAGAACGTAAAGATTATTCACAGGATCCGGCATGGGATGCCGCGCTTGCTACAGGTAAGGCTGCAGCTCTTAAGAAATATGGCGGAGCTGAGATCGCATCTCCTATGCGCGCACTTGAACTAATTGCTGCGGCTCGCACCAATACTCGCGGTGCTGGATTCGATGCTGAAGATCAAGCACTTGCTGATCTAACAATGTCTGATCCACTTCGCGCATCTTTATATGCATTTAACTTGATCCAGAAGAAGCGTAAGAAAGTTGAAGGCGCACCTAAGCCAGCGCTCGGCCGCAAGGTAACCAAGGTCGGTGTCGTTGGTGCTGGACTCATGGCATCACAACTTGCTCTGCTCTTGCTTCGCAACCTTAAATGCCCAGTTGTTATGACCGATATTGATCAAGAACGAGCCGATAAGGGCGTTGCTTGGGTTAAGAACGAACTCGCGAAGTTGGTAGAAAAGAAGCGCATGAGCGAAGAGTCTGCGCGTCGCCTCTCACTTCTAGTAAGCGGTTCTGCAGATCAGAGTTCTTTTGCAGGTTGTGACTTCATTATTGAAGCAATCTTTGAGGAACTATCTCTTAAACAAGAGTTATTTAAGAAGCTCGAAACCATCGTCTCCCCCGAATGTGTATTGGCAACCAATACCTCATCGCTCTCAGTTGAACGCATGAGCGAAGGGTTAAAGAACCCAGAGCGGGTAATTGGCTTCCACTTCTTTAATCCGGTTGCTGTGATGCCACTTCTCGAAGTTGCACGAACCTCAAAGACAGATGATGCAACAACTGCAACTGCAGTCAGCGTTGGTAAAGAGCTAAAGAAGACGATGATCATCTGTAAGGATGCACCGGGCTTTGTCGTCAATCGCTTGCTAACTCGCTTCATGGGCGAAGTAACGGATGCGGTAGATGAAGGAACCTCACCAGAAGTTGCCGATAATGCAATGCGGAGCATCGGTTTCCCAATGTCGCCATTTGAACTTCTCGATTTGGTTGGCCCAGGCGTTGCCTTGCATGTCTCTGAAACCTTGCACGAGAATTTAGGCCCGCGCTATCGCATCTCACCAACTATGCAAGCGATGGTCGATGCCAAAGTTCGCAACTTCTACATCAAGGGCGCCGATGGAAAATTCACCGCTAACCCTGAAGCGGTTGCGTTGATTAAACAAGGCGATAAGCCATCAACTGCAGAGCAGGTTCGCGATCGTGCGCTAAATGCTTTAGCAACTGAAGCACGCATGATGCTAGATGAAGGCGTTGTTTCTTCAGCTGCTGAGATTGATCTCTGCATGTTGATGGGTTCAGGTTGGCCGATGCACCTGGGCGGAATCTTGCCTTATCTAGATCGCGAAGGAATCAGCGAAGCGGTTTGCGGTCAGCGCTTTCATGCACCGGGTATTGCATCTCTGCCATAGTCGAATCTGACAAGTTCGAAGTCGAGTGGGAACTGTTCCACTCGACAATACTTCTTGCGATGCTCTGCGCGGTAATTCCGAGATCGTTCATGATCTCAGAGCGCTTGGAATGCTCAATGAATTCCAGTGGAATACCAATTGAGTGAATTGGCGTTGCTAGACCTGATGCGCGAAACATTTCGGAGATCGAACTTGCAATACCGCCATGCTTAATTCCATCTTCTAGAACAACTACGCTCTTATATCGCTGGGCAATTGTGACAAGTGAGATCGGAAGTGGCTTAACCCAGCGCGGATCGATAACCGTTACGCCAACGCCTTCTCGATAAGCCATTGATGCAGCTTCTACTGCGATCGCAGCCATCGCGCCGATACTCACCAAAAGTACATCTGCACTCTCTCCGCGATATAGAACATCGATGCCATCGCGTCTTTCAAATGCTGGAATATCTTCTTGAACCGCTCCCTTTGGAAAGCGCAGCATCGATGGTGCATCTGAGATAGCAACTGCTTCGCGCAAAATTTCACGCAGTCGTGCGCCATCACGTGGAGCTCCCACATGCATATTTGGAACAATTCCAGTTAACGCTAGATCCCAAATGCCATGGTGAGAAGGGCCGTCATCTCCGGTAACTCCAGAGCGATCCAAAACAAAGGTGACGCCAGCCTTGTGTAGCGCCACATCCAAGAGCAACTGATCAAATGCACGATTTAAGAATGTTGAATAAAGTGCGACAACTGGATGCAGACCAGCAAATGCCATTCCTGCTGCGCTAGTGACGGCATGTTGTTCTGCAATGCCAACATCGATTGTGCGCTCAGGAAATGCTTTCTCGAATTTATCTAAACCTGTTGGTCCAAGCATCGCTGCCGTTATCGCGACGATATCGCTGCGCTCGTGGCCAATCGCAACTAACTCTTCGGAAAATACTTTGGTCCAACTGGTAGCACTCTTCGCTAAAGGCGCACCAGTTTCTGGATCAACGATTCCAACTGCGTGAAATTTTTCGGCTTCATCTGCAACTGCAGGTTGATGACCACGTCCTTTTTCGGTAATTGCATGAACAAGAACTGGCGCGCCAAATTCTTTAGCCTTCGCTAAAGCCTTTTCAAGTGCTGCGATATCGTGGCCGTCGATTGGCCCCATGTACTTCAGGCCAAGATCTTCAAACATTCCTTGCGGAGCGACAATATCCTTTATGCCCTTCTTCATACCGTGCAAAGTTTCATAAATCGGAGTACCGACAACCGGGGTCTTATGTAGAAATTCTTTACCCCAGTCAAGAAATCTTTCATAACCGCGGGTTACGCGCAGAGTTGAGAGATAAGTTGCAAGCCCGCCAATTGTTGGAGAGTAAGAGCGTTCGTTATCGTTTACGACGATTACTAAATTTCGCTCTTCTGTAGCGGCAATATTGTTGAGCGCCTCCCAAGACATGCCGCCTGTTAGCGCGCCATCGCCAACCACAACAACTACATGGCGATCGCTTTGCCCAGTACGTGAAAATCCATAGGAAATTCCATCGCCCCAGGAAAGTGCAGTTGAGGCATGAGAGTTTTCGATTACATCGTGTTCGCTCTCGCCGCGATTTGGGTAACCAGCAATTCCACCTCGCTGGCGCAGACCATCGAAACTATCTGCCCGGCCGGTAATTATTTTATGAACGTAAGATTGATGCCCGGTATCAAAGAGCACTACATCGCGCGGTGAATCAAAGGTTCGATGTATCGCCAGAGTTAGCTCAACAACGCCTAAGTTAGGGCCAAGATGGCCGCCGGTCTTAGAGACTTTTTCGATAAGGAACCGGCGAATCTCTTCGCTTAACTTATCTATCTGTGCGCGATCCAACGCCTTAATATCAGCGGGACCTTTAAGAGACTCGAGCACGTGCTTAGTCTAGTTAAGGCCCTGCAGTTACGCGATTTCTACGTGATATTTAGGCGAGAAGGGACCTTAAGACGTACTGCATGATCCCCCCGTGGCGATAATAATCACCCTCACCCGGCGTATCGATGCGAACCTTTGCGGTAAATGTCTTATCCCCTGCGGTAACAGTTACCTCTTTCGGAATACCTCCGCCATTTAGCGCAGTGATTCCAGAGATCGCAAATTTTTCATCGCCCTTAAGTCCAAGGCTCTGTGCAGTATCACCATTAGTAAATTGCAATGGAAGAACTCCCATTCCAATCAGATTTGATCGGTGAATACGCTCAAAGCTTTCAGCGATTACTGCGCGAACTCCAAGGAGTGCAGTTCCCTTTGCAGCCCAGTCGCGAGATGAACCTGATCCGTACTCTTTTCCAGCCAAGATAACTAACGGTACGCCGGCTGCTTGGTAAGCAACTGATGCATCGTAAATTGTTGACTGTGCACCGTTATCAAGGAAGTTTCGGGTAAAGCCACCTTCTACGCCATCTAGCAACATATTCTTTAAGCGAATATTTGCAAAGGTGCCGCGAATCATTACTTCGTGGTTGCCGCGGCGTGATCCATATGAGTTGAAATCTGCGCGCGCGACGCCATGTGCTTCAAGGTATTTGCCTGCAGGCGAATCAGCCTTGATATTTCCAGCCGGTGAGATGTGATCTGTTGTTACAGAATCTCCAAGGATTGCTAGAACTCGCGCTCCAGAGATATCGGTAACTGGCTTTGGTTGCGCCGGCATTCCATCAAAGTATGGAGGTTTGCGTACATAGGTTGATTGCACATCCCATTCGAATGTCTTGCCAGTTGGCGTATCAAGTGATTTCCAACGGTGATCGCCATCAAAGACAGTCGCATAATCTTTCTTAAACATCTCGGATGAGATAGAAGAATCAATTACATCTTGAATCTCTTTCGCGCTTGGCCAGATATCTGCCAAGAGAACTTCCTTGCCATCCTTATCGGTGCCAAGTGAATCCTTTTCAAAGTCGTGATTCATAGTGCCTGCTAGCGCATAGGCAACTACTAGCGGAGGTGAAGCTAGGTAATTCATCTTCACATCAGGGCTAATGCGGCCTTCAAAGTTACGGTTGCCAGATAGCACTGCTGTTACAGCAAGATCATGTTCGTTAACAGATTTGCTAATTTCTAGTGGAAGCGGACCAGAGTTTCCGATACAAGTTACGCAGCCATAGCCAACAAGGTGGAAACCAAGTGCTTGCATATATTGAGTTAGGCCAGCGCGATCGTAGTAATCGGTAACAACTTTTGATCCTGGTGCCAAGGTTGTTTTGACCCATGGCTTAGAAGTTAGGCCGCGTTCTACCGCTTTCTTTGCAAGTAGCGCAGCGCCGATCATTACTGAAGGATTTGAGGTATTTGTACATGAGGTAATTGATGCAATTACGACGTCACCATTTTTGATGGTGGTCTCTTTTGCGCCAATCTTTACTGGGTAAGCCTCTTTGCCGGTTTTATCTGTGAAATAAGTTGGCAAGATTTTATCGAAAGCCGACTTTGAGTCGCTTAATGAGATGCGATCTTGCGGACGCTTTGGTCCAGAAATTGATGGAACAACTGTTGAAAGATCTAGTTCAACATGTTCGGAATAACGAGGGCTCACTGATGGGTCATGCCACATGCCTTGCGCTTTTGCATATTGTTCAACCAGAGCGAGTTGATCTTCGCTTCGTCCGGTAAGACGCAGGTAGCGAAGAGTTTCATCATCAATTGGGAAGATGGCACAAGTTGAACCATATTCTGGGCTCATATTTCCAATTGTGGTGCGGTTAGCCATTGGCACAGAGACAACGCCTGGTCCATAGAATTCAACGAACTTTCCAACGACGCCATGCTTACGCAATATCTCAGTAATTGTTAGCGCCATATCTGTGGCAGTTGTGCCAACAGGAAGTGAACCACTTAACTTGAATCCAACTACGCGAGGAATCAACATTGAAACTGGTTGTCCAAGCAGAGCTGCTTCGGCCTCGATACCGCCGACTCCCCAGCCAAGTACGCCGAGTCCGTTAACCATTGTTGTGTGTGAGTCCGTACCAACGACAGTATCTGGATAGGCGCGGAGCACTCCATTTACAGTGCGAGTCATGATTACTCTCGCTAGGTATTCAATGTTTACCTGGTGAACAATTCCGGTTCCAGGTGGAACAACTTTAAATTCATCAAAGGCGCCTTGGCCCCAGCGCAAGAAGCGGTAACGCTCGCGGTTGCGCTCATATTCAATATCTGTGTTCTGCTCGAAAGAATCTTCTGTACCGAATACATCGGCGATAACAGAGTGGTCGATAACAAGTTCAGCAGGTGCCAGTGGATTTACCTTCGCTGGGTCTCCCCCAAGATCAACAATTGCTTCGCGCATGGTTGCTAGATCTACTACGCAAGGGACTCCGGTGAAATCTTGCATGACAACGCGGGCCGGCGTGAATTGAATTTCAGTATCTGGCTCAACTGATGGATCCCATTGTGCAAGAGCTTTGATGTGGTCAGCGGTGATATTTGCGCCATCTTCGGTGCGAAGTAAATTCTCAAGTAAGACTTTAAGCGAGAACGGCAAGCTAGCAGCGCCCTCGATCTTAGAGATATCAAAGATTTCAAAATCTTTGCCACCAACATTTAGATTCTTCTTGGCACCTAATGAATTTTTGCTCATCGCTTATCCCTCACTGATTTATCTTGACGTCAAGATACCTTAACTCGCTTAAAAAGTGCAACAGATTCGATGTGTTGCGTCATCGGAAAGAGATCAAAGGCGCGAATATCGGCCAGCGTATAGCCCGAACTTTCTAAGTAAGCGCTATCCCGGGCAAGGGCTGCAGGATCGCAAGCCACATAAACGATTGCACGTGGCTTTAAAGAAACCATTGATTGAACGACGTTCTTGCCCGCTCCTTCGCGAGGTGGATCAAGAATAATTACATCGGCTTTCGAAAACCGCGGCAGAATCTTTTCGACATCGCCGGTATGGATTCCGACATTGGTGCGCTCGGCAAAATTTCTAAGCGCATCCCCAGTTGCGGATTTACTGCCTTCGACCAGATCGATTCTGCCGCTCTCGCCAACTAATTCGATAACTTGAGATGTAAAGAGCCCAACTCCCCCATAAAGATCCAAAACTTGATCGCCAATCTTGAGCTCGGCATATTTCAAAACGGCTTCGCAGAGAACAGCGGGCGCGCTTTTATGGCTCTGCCAGAAAGAGCGTTGCGATACTTCTAGTGGCGCGCCATTTACCTCATAAGTTGCAATATCTGGTCCTTCAGATGTTCGAACTGGGGTCTCATCGCGCATATATCCCGTAGCAATGGTCCGCTCACCAGTCGATGAAATAGAAACCTCAACCTGCAGATCCCCTTTCCACTTTCGATTACTTAACTCATGATATTTCAATTCGGGTTGCAGAATTCGACAATCAGAGACCGGAACAACTTTATTGCTACGTGCTTGGCGAAATCCGAGCGCTCCATCACGTGTTGTTACCGCAGTAAAGCGGGTGCGATATCCAAGCGGCCCAGCAACTTCTTCTACCTGCAAGAGTATTTCTTTCTTGGCAATACGTGCGAATTGTTCAGTTATAACTTCACTCTTTAGCTGGCGTTGTCTTTCCAACGAAATATGTTGAAAGTCGCACCCACCACAACCAGCGCGATGCGCAAATTGGCAAGGGGCGCTAACGCGATCACTAGAGGCGCTCAAAACTTTCACGACATCGGCGCGATTAAAAGAAGATCCGGTACCGGTTATCTCAATCTCAACTTCTTCACCAGGTATCGCATGGCGAACAAAGATCACTGCTCCCTGGTGGCGCGCTATGAAATGACCGCCATGGGCGATCTTCTCGATGGTGACGTTAAAGCGTTGACCTACGGATAGGTCCGCCTTTCTTTCTGATTTTTCCATTCGAGCATCATCTACCGCCATGTGCCCAAGCCTAGAGGTGGTAAGTTAAACCTTGTGCACGTCGTGATTATGGGATGCGGTCGAGTTGGTTCCTCTTTGGCGAGCGAACTTGAAGCGGCTGGCCATTCGGTTGCAATTATTGATCAATCTCGCGAAGCTTTCCGTCGCCTAGGCCCAGACTTTAAAGGTCGAACAGTCGCTGGCGTTGGCTTTGATCGCGATACCTTGCTTGAAGCCGGTATCGAAACAGCCGATGCATTTGCCGCTGTAAGCAATGGTGATAACTCAAATATTTTGGCAGCGCGCGTTGCCCGCGAAACTTATGGAGTAGCAAATGTTGTTGCGCGTATCTACGATCCAGGTCGCGCTGAGATTTACCAGCGCCTTGGTATTCCAACTGTTGCAACTGTTATCTGGGCAACCGATCAGATCCTGCGTCGCCTAGTGCCTGAAGGTTCACTCTCCGAATGGCGCGATGCCAGCGGAACAATTCAACTCTGCGAAATGCACCCCCACAAAGATTGGTTCGGTCGTCCAATCGCTGAAATTGAATTAGCGATCGAAGCCCGCGTCGCGTTTTTAACTCGACTTGCTGAAGGCTTGATCCCTGATGAGCACACTGTTTTGCAAGAAGGCGATCTAATGCACGTAACAGTTCGCGCCGAAAACACTGCTGCCGTAGAAGCAATTCTGGCCCGCTCACCTGAGGATCATTCATGAGAATTGCTATCGCAGGAGCTGGAAATGTCGGTCGTGCAATTGCGCGCGAACTTCTTGATAACGGACACCAAGTACTTCTAATCGACCGCGATCCAAAAGCGTTGAAGATGGAATCTGTTCCAGATGCCGAATGGTTGATGGCCGATGCCTGTGAAATTACCTCACTCGATAAAGCAGTATTGAATAATTGTCAGGTTTTAGTTGCGGCAACGGGAGATGACAAAGTTAATTTAGTTGCCTCACTCTTGGCCAAGACTGAATATGGCGTTCCTCGCGTTGTTGCCCGAATCAATCATCCAAAGAATGAGTGGCTCTTTGACTCATCTTGGGGCGTAGATGTTGCAGTATCAACTCCACGAATTATCTCAGCGCTAGTTGAAGAAGCGGTAAGCGTAGGAGATGTCGTTCGACTCTTCTCTTTCCGCAAGGGTCAAGCCAACTTGGTTGAGCTAACACTTCCTGATACATCAATGTGCATTGGCAAAACCGTTGAAGAAATTACCCTTCCCGACGATGCATCTCTTGCCGCAATCGTGCGCGATGGTCGTGTGATTACTCCGACTCCAACTGATGTCTTTAGCGCTGGCGATGAGCTTCTCTTTGTTGCTTCAGCAACTGCTGAAAGTTTGATCAAATCCTGCTTTATCGAACAGTAACTTTACTTTTCGCTAACTTTCGTTGTTGGAACGGTTTTTAAGATCATCCAAGAACCATAGGCAGTCGCCAGAAATAGCGGATATCCCATAGCTAGATTTACTGTTCCGAGTAAATTCACATTTCCACTTCGATAAATCGGGTACTGAACGGCGATGCGCGCAAAGAACATCCCAACCCAGAGCCAACTAGCCCGCTTATATGCGCGAGCTCGTGCTGGATCTTTACGCCATTGTAAGTTTTCTCCCAGAATTGGCCCAAGCAATAAACCAAGGATCGGCCATCCCGCCAAGTTGGCAATTAAGTAGACGCTGCCATATCCAAGGTTGGTAAGTAACTTTGGGATATAGAGATCGCTGGCATTTCCGGTGCGATTGGCAAACCAAGCGCAGATTAACGAGCCAATCAACCCAGAGACTGCATGTTGAATAGTCTCACGCATTGCTAGGCGAATTATCGTTAAGAGCGCCGACACTGAAACGGATGCAATAAGTGCGCTTTGAAGTTCATCTGTAACGTTGAAAACAACTAGAAAAATAACTGAAGGAATACCAGAATCAATTAAGCCTTTCTTGCCACCAAAAGCTGCAAGGACTTTCGCCCTATCCTCGTGATGTTCTGGATTACTCATGTGCGACCCGTTGATCCAAAGCCATCAGCGCCGCGACCAGAACCTGGCAGGCTTTCTACTTCTAGGAAATCTGCACGTTCTACCTTTTGAATAACTAGTTGCGCGATGCGATCGCCGCGTTTGAATGAAACGCTCTCTTTAGGATCGTGATTGATCAAAATAACTTGTAACTCTCCGCGATAACCAGCATCAACTGTGCCAGGAGCGTTAACCATGGTGACGCCATGTTTAATAGCAAGCCCTGAACGAGGATGAACTAGCGCAACATAGCCATCGGGAAGAGCGATCGAAATTCCAGTTGGGACTAACGTGCGCTCCCCCGGTGCAAGAACAACATCAATACGCGAGACGATATCTGCGCCAGCATCTCCGCCTTTTGCATAACGCGGCAGTGGTAGATCTGGATCTAGCCTTGTGACTAATACTTGAACGCCCATTATGGATTTATCTCAAATTCCGGATCTACAAAGGCGAGGATCTCAGGGGTCTTGGCGATATGTTCTAGATACTCTTTCGGAGCATTCTCTAAAAAGTGTGACATCGGAACAATTACAAAGAGCGCTGCCGCTTTTACTGCAATTTCACCATCTGGGCCACCAAGGCGACCTTCTGCAGCGGTGTAAACCTTACGATTTACCTGTCCAGTAATTCTTGCTGTTATATGCAAAGTAGTTCCCATTGGAACCGGCTTTAAAAAATCTGTTTCTAAACGCGCGGTGACCGCCGGTGAGCGAATCAACCACATCAACTTTCCGAGCGCTTCATCAAATGCCAGCGATAACAGCCCACCGTGCGCTAACCCTGGAGCGCCTTGGTGATTTTCAGTAACAATAAACTCAGCAGTTAAATCTGCACCAGCTCCTGCGTGTGCAACCAAATGTAAACCAGTTGGATGTAGTTCACCGCAACCGAAGCAATGTCCAAAGTGAGATGGAATCTTGGTCCCAATCTCGGGCGCCTTCGGATGGCGCTCTGGAATCATTGCGCCCTCTGGAGGAGTTGTACTCGGTACTCGACTCATAGCCTCACTTTACTTCATAGTCTTAACTTCATCTACGTTCCAAGATGAGAAAGGAGCTTAAAAGACTAAGATAAAGGTGTGATCTTCCGCGAAGTTCTAAGACCGCCTATTTGGGTGCTGGCCTTTATATATTTTCTCTTTCTCTCCATAGTTCTCTCTGTATGGGCAGCGCTAGATAATCGAGCGACGTTGGTCACTTTTGTAATCTCAATACTCGCTCTGATCTGGATCGCGTTTTCCATGACTTCAGAGATAACTTTTGACGGAAAAGTTCTAAAGATTGATAAAGCAAATATTGAAGTTAACTATCTTGGAAAAGCCACAGTTCTAGATAAAACTGCGATGAGGCTACTGCGCACCCGTGATGCTGATCCTGCCGCTTATCTGGCAATCAAATTTTGGGAGCCAAGTGGGCTGCGAATCGAACTAAACGATTCAAGAGATAGGACGCCGTATTGGCTGGTAACGAGCAAACGCGGCGAAGAGATCGCCGCGCTGCTTAATCGTTAACCAATTAACGGAATTTAACTTAATTTAACTTAATTTAACTTAATTGCATTCTTTGCAGACTGCTATCTTAATTGCACTCTTTGCAGACCGCCTTGGCGCCTTCGCCTTTAGCAAGTTGCGTAATGTGATGCACCAGGAAGCATCGTGAACAAGTAAATTCATCGGTCTGCTTTGGCACGACGCGTACTGCTAGTTCTTCACCAGATAGATCTGCGCCAGGAAGTTCTAGATTCTCTGCCGCCTCTGCTTCATCGACATCAATCTGACCGGATTGAGCATCGACGCGCTTAGCTTTGAGTTCTTCTAGCGACTCCTCGTGGAGTTCCTCATCCGTCTTTCGGGGGGTGTCGTAATCTGTTGCCACTGCTCTCACCTCACTTCCATATATTCAAAACAACTCGCATCTATTGCTCGTTGCGTACGGGCGCATACTCGCGCACTTACCTGTGATTACCCATTACAACCATCGGCGTGTCGCAGATATTCCCCGTATAAGTAAGTAATGACCAGACATTAATGGGGCTTTTCGACAGCCTCAATCGCTTTTGCCAGAGATGCTCCGACCCGAGCGTGAATAACGGTGCCACTTTCCACATATTCCTCAGAGAGAATTTCACCAGTCTCATGAATAGCGTTTACCAAATCACCGCGGTTGTAAGGAATTATCGAATTTATCTCGATATTCGGCTGTGGAAGTGATTTCTCAATTGCATGTACTAAACCTTCAATTCCAAATCCAGTTCGCGCAGAGAATGCATAACTGTTCTTCTCTTTACGCAATATCTCCATAACCACTTCAGGGTTAGCCGAATCAACCTTGTTGATGGCGATAATTTCTGGGATATCTCCCCCGCCAATATCGGTTATAACTTCGCGGACGGCGCGGATCTGTTCAAAAGGATCTGGATGCGAACCATCGACAACGTGAACAATTAAATCTGCTCCAGATACTTCCTCCAGTGTTGATTTAAAGGCATCAACTAATTGGTGAGGTAGATGGCGAACAAAACCCACAGTATCTGAGAGCGTATAGGTGCGACCATCTGCGGTATGTGACTTACGCACCGTTGGATCAAGGGTTGCAAATAAAGCATTTTCGACAAGCACACCTGCATTGGTTAGCCGGTTAAGAAGAGATGATTTTCCTGCGTTGGTATAACCTGCGATAGCTACAGATGGAATGTTGAAGCGTTTACGTTCTTGGCGTTTGGTGTCACGGGATACCTTCATCTCCGCAATCTCGCGGCGCAACTTGGCCATCTTGTCGCGGATACGACGACGATCTGTTTCGATCTTGGTTTCACCTGGACCGCGGCCACCAATACCTGCACCACCTGCGGCGCGGCCACCAACTTGGCGGGAAAGTGAATCACCCCAACCACGTAGACGAGGAAGTAAGTACGCGATCTGCGCAAGTTCTACCTGCGCCTTACCTTCCTTACTCTTAGCGTGCTGGGCGAAGATATCGAGAATAAGTGCGGTGCGATCTACAACTTTCACCTTTAACTTATCTTCAAGTTGTCGCAGTTGTGATGGAGATAGTTCACCGTCGCAAATAACTGTGTCCGCACCACTTGATGCAACTATCTGGCGAAGTTCAATTACCTTTCCAGAGCCGATATACGTTGCAGGATCTGGCTTATCTCTTCTCTGGATCAAACCATCTAGAACTTCCGAACCCGCAGTTTCGGCGAGTGCTTTCAACTCGGCGAGTGAATTCTCGGCCATCTCGGCACTGCCCTCAGTCCATACGCCGACAAGAACAACGCGTTCTAGTTGTAACTGGCGATACTCGGCATCAGAAATATCTTGTAGTTCAGTAGAAAATCCCTTTACGCGGCGGAGTGCGTGACGATCACTTAGCTCTTGTTGTGGATCAGGATCGTATTCGCTTTCATCGGCATCAAAATCTGCCGCTACGCGCGCACTTTCGCGAAGTAGCTCTTCAAATAAATCGTTATTACGAGGTTGGTCGTTACTCATGCATCCTGCAAGTAATTTGTAATATCAATATCTTTTATCAAAACTGCTGGACCAATAAGAGTGGCATTGGCGTGTGGATCGATATCTACTACCAATCTGCCTCCTGGAGGGTGAATAACCCAGCGTGCGGGCAGAGAAGTATTTGTGTGAAGCGTTGCAGCAAGTGCGACCGCACAAGTTCCGGTTCCGCATGAACGTGTTTCACCGCTACCACGTTCGTGCACGCGCATCTTGATCTCTTTATTTGCAGTTACTTCAACGAATTCAACGTTAACGCCTTCTGGGTAGATGTCTCGTGGGCGCACTACTGGCGCATCTTTGAGCGATCCCACATCTTCAATCTTCTCGACAAAAACCACAGCATGCGGATTGCCGACGCTGATGTGATACCCGTTCCAGATCTTTCCCTCAACGGAGGCGGTAACCGCTTCGCCCTCATCGATAACCTTGCCCATGTTTACTGAAATATCATCTTTAGTCGGAACACGTAGATGTTTTACGCCATCTCGGGTATTGATCGCAAAAATTCCTTCAGGCTGGTGGCCGCGTTCAACTAAATATCTCGCCATTACGCGGATGCCGTTGCCACACATTTCAGCGAGTGATCCGTCGGCATTTCGGTAATCCATAAACCATTTACCGTCGCGCTTACCAATTTTTATCAGGCCATCTGCGCCGATTCCAGTTTCACGGTTACACATCGCAGCCGTCTGTGAAGTAGTTATTGATATCTCTTCTTCAGGATCAAAGACCACAAGAAAATCATTCTCGGTGCCATGGCCATAGGTGGCGATAATTGGAGTATTCATTACGTTGTTGAGTTTATCTTCTGCAGAACCGTTTCCAAACGCGGTTGGATCGGTGAAATCCATTTAATTCGCGCATCGCGGGAGAACCAAGTCTCTTGGCGGCGGGCATACTGCCTTGTGGCGCGTTTGGTCTCTTCCATCGCCTGCTCCTCACTAATCTCACCTGCGCGCATGGAGATTACTTGCGCATAACCCAGTGCGCGCCTTGCGGTGGTTGCTTTGGTGATTCCTTCGGTGATTAGCGAATCAACTTCGGCTACCAAGCCTCTGCGCCACATTAAATCAACGCGCGCATCGATGCGTTCGGTTAGCTTCTCGCGATCCATAACCAAGCCAAATTGCAGAGCATCTGGATACTTAGTTGAGCCTTCGCGAGGAAGATTTGCGGTAAATGGATGACCAGTTATCTCAATTACTTCCAGAGCTCGAATTACGCGGCGCACATTTTGGATATCGATCGCCGCAGCTGCTGCGGGATCCAGAAGTTGTAGTCGTTCAAAAAGTCGGGCTACTCCAAATTCTTCGGCCTCTTGATTTAAACGCTCTCGAACTTCTGGATTGGTATCTGGGAAATTCAACTCATCCAGAATCGCCTTTATGTAGAGGCCCGTTCCGCCAACGATTACAGCATGGTTATTGCGCGCGTGAATCTCGGTAATCTTGGCTCGCGCTTGTTCTTGATACCAGGCAACCGTTGCATCTTCGGTAACGTCCAAGACATCTAGTAGATGATGCTCGATGCCGCCTCGTTCTTCCAGAGTTAACTTCGCGGTTCCTATATCCATGCCCCGATAGAGTTGCATCGAATCGGCATTGATGATCTCTGCACCAATCTCTTTAGCAAGAGCAACCGCAAGATCGCTCTTACCGGTCGCGGTAGCCCCACAAATCACTATCGTCTTCATAGTTGAGTTATTCAGCGGCACTTGGCTTGCGAAGAGTCGGAATGCCTAGCGAAGTTGCAGTTGGTCCTTGCTTTGTGCGCGCTTCGTGGACATCTCCCCCACGAGTTTTGATATGTGCCAACTCTTTAGCGATTAAGTAATGTGCTGAAGCATCTATTATTTCTAGGTCCACAAAATCTCCGGGGCGCGCTTGGCTAGTCGCATCAAAGTGCACCAAGCGGAAATCTTCGGTCTTTCCAGTTAACCGAGCCTGTGCTTGATCACGACGACCTTCAACTTCTGAAACCAGCGCGCGATGGGTTTGGCCGATAGATCTTTGATTTACCCCTAGTGAAATCTTCTGTTGATGTTCATGTAAACGCGTATAGCGCTCACCAACAACCGCTTCCGGTACTTGATTTGGCATTACACCAGCTGGGGTTCCGGGACGGATTGAATACTTGTACGTGTAAGCCGCCGAAAATTGTGCTTGCGTTGTTAGATCAAGAGTGGCTTGGAAATCATCTTCGGTTTCACCTGGAAAACCAACGATGATGTCGGTTGTAATCATGGCGTGTGGCATCGCGGTTCGTACACGTTCCAAGATGCCAAGGTAGCGACTTGAACGATAAGACCGGCGCATCTCTTGCAAGATACGGTCCGAACCTGATTGCAACGGCATATGAAGATGCGGCATCACATTTGGGGTTGTTGCCATTACCTCAATGACATCATCGGTGAAGTCACGTGGGTGCGGGGACATAAAGCGCACCCGCTCTAGGCCTTCTATTTCGCCACATTTGCGAAGTAACGCGGCAAAGGCACCGCGATCACCGAACTCCACACCGTAGGCATTTACATTCTGGCCGAGCAAGGTGATCTCAATTACGCCTTGATCGACCAGTGCTCGAACTTCTTTCAAGATATCTGCTTCGGGGCGATCTTTTTCAATGCCACGTAACGTCGGGACGATGCAGAAGGTACAAGTGTTGTTGCAGCCAACCGAAACTGAAACCCACGAGGTAAAGGCAGAGAATCTACGCGCCGGCAAGGTTGATGGGAAATGCTCCAGCGCTTCCTTAATCTCGATCTGTGATTCTTCTTCAATACGAGCACGCTCGAGAAGTACCGGAAGCGACCCAACGTTATGAGTACCGAAGACGACATCCACATAAGGAGCCTTCTTAAGGATTATCGATTGATCTTTCTGAGCCAAGCAGCCGCCAACTGCGATCTGCATATTGGGATTAGCCTTCTTAATCGGCGCAAGGAAACTTAGATTTCCATAGAGTTTGTTATCAGCATTTTCGCGCACGGCACATGTGTTAAATACAACGATGTCAGCTTGTTCGCCCTGAATAACCGGAAGATAACCTGCTTCATCTAAAAGGCCGGCGATGCGTTCAGAATCGTGAACGTTCATCTGGCAGCCATAAGTTTCGACTGCGTAGGTGCGGGCCATGAGGAGAAGGGTATCGCTGTGAGTTAGAGAGGTAATACCTCAAAGCTCAGATCCTTGCGATTAACGACCAAGATTGAATGGTTGGTTAGACGAGTCCAGTGATCTTTACCCCAACCGGTCGATGCCACCTTGATGACGCCATCTTCAACGCTATAGCGAAGTTCATAATGGCTCTCTACAGTCCATTCAGTCGAATCAGCCTCATTGAATTCACAGACCGCAATAAAGGTGTCGGGGGTCATGAGCATTGAGTTGATACTCGTGAAGTCGCAATTAGCAGAAATGGTCTTTACCGCTTTGCGAACACCTTCGATCAAACCAAGTTCATCAATACAGCTCAAGATAGTAAAGAAATAACGCTCACTATCAGTAGTTGAAGTGAACTTACCTAGGTAGCGTGGATCAACAAATTTCTGGACTGAATCGATCGATTTGATGGTGCCATTATGCATAAAGGAATAATCACCGTAGATAAATGGGTGGTTGTTGGAGAGATCTACCGTCAAACCTTTAGAAGCTAGGCGAAGGTGCAATAGCGCGCCATCTGACTTCAAATTCGTAGAAGATTCGGCGAACTTTTTACTTTCTGCGGCGAGAGTTAAGTCGCGAACAAGTTCGGTCTTGCGTGTATCTGTTGAGCAAGCCGAAATTCCCCAACCGTGTTTATGCTCTTTGGATAGTTCTACAAAGTTTTCAAATCCTTCGCCAACAACATCTGCAAAGGTACGTTCTTCGGTCGCTACATATCCAAGTAATCTACACATGGGGCAAATCTACCTTGAATTAAAAGTTAAAGTTTACTTTTGGATACGGATTGGGTTTTGGCCGCGTGCGATCAAGCGCTCAAAATGGACTTCGCGCTTATCGTTGAAGGTGGCAGCTTCTTTTCCAGATTTCTCCATGAAGGCAACTAATTCATCGCGCGCAACTAGGCCATCTCCGGAGAGATCATTTCGTTCAAAGACGTTCCAGGCGCGAAGCACTGGAGATACAACATCGTCTAGGTGCTGTTGTAGATCATAAATTCCAGCAAGAGCGATCTGTACCGCCTTGCGTCCAAATCCTGGCATGTTTGCACCGGGCATATCAAAGTTGGTTACAACATCTGCGATGGCGCGCATCGAAGCGTTTGGTTCCATATCCAGTGCTGCAGAAAGAGTGTTGCGGTAGAACAACATATGCAGATTCTCATCTAGAGCAACGCGCTGCATCATTCCCTCAGCGATTGGATCATCGGAAATTTTTCCGGTATTACGGTGCGAAATACGCGTTGCTAATTCTTGGAATGAAACGTAGGCAATCGTGTGCAACATATCGTTTTCATACGGAGTTTGATAACCAAGTGACATGTGAGCCATGCGCAGATCTTCAAGTTCATATGGATCGACGCCACGAGTAGCCATTAGGTAGTCGCGAATTACGATCGCATGGCGCGCTTCTTCAGCGGTCCAACGTTCAATCCAATTTCCCCAAGCACCATCACGTCCCATCGAAAGCGCAATTTCGGTGTGATAGCTAGGCAAATTATCTTCAGTTAAGAGATTGAGGACTAGTGAATCTTGCGCGACCGGTGAAAGGCGTGAATCTTTTGCTTCCCAAGCATCACCATTTAGCGGACCTGCGTAATCGCGGCCTTCAGACCATGGGACATACTCATGTGGATACCAATTTTTTTGAACAGATAGATGGCGCTCGAGTTCAACTGCGACAACTGGCTCAAGATCGCGAATAAGTCGAGATTGGATCTGTGCTGACTCATCGCTCATAGGTGAACGCTAAAGCAATAAAGCGGTTACTGACGAGTTATAAATTCTTTTTCGCGCGCTCAATGGCCTGTAATTCGCGCCACTTAGCGATTTCAGCGTGATTGCCACTCAATAAGATCTCAGGCACCGAGATGCCACGCCATTCTTGTGGTTTCGTGAAATTCGGATACTCCAAATAACCTTCAGAGTTATGTGACTCTTCAGTAAGCGATTCAGGGTTTCCAAGTACTCCTGGAATCAAGCGGGTAATCGCTTCAATCATTACAAGGGAAGCAACTTCTCCCCCGCCAAGAACATAGTCGCCAATTGAAACTTCATGAACTCGAACATTTTTGGCTGCATATTCAGATGACTCGTAATGTTGACGTACCCGATCATCGATTCCTTCGTAGCGACCACAGGCGAAGATAAGATGGCTTGAGCTAGCGAGGCTCTGCGCCATTTCCTGGTTGAAACGCTTTCCTGCAGGGGTCAAGATAATTAAATCTGTATCAGCAACTATCAAGGGATCTAATACTCGCCCCCAAATTTCAGGAAGCATCACCATTCCGGCGCCGCCACCGTATGGAGTGTCATCAACTGTGTTGTGGTTATCTTGCGTTGCCGCGCGAAGATCGTGAACTTGTATATCTACCAAGCCCTTGCTCTGTGCTTTCCCAAGCAGCGAAAGTTGAGCCGGCGCAAAGTATTCAGGAAAGATTGTTACCGCATCGATCTTCATTTACTGACTCCTGCTTCGTAATCCTCGGGAGGAATAACGGTCATTCGCTTTGCTTTCACATCAACTACTGGAACTAATTGATGTACGAAAGGAATTAACACTTCTCCACCTTCGGTCTTAATGCTCAGCACATCTTGCCCAGGCAGGTTTAAGACTTCAGTTACTTCCCCAAATAAATCGCCATCAACTAGGTATGCCTGACAGCCGATTAGCTGCAGCACGTGATAATCATCTTCATCAAGACCTGGCGCATCGATATCAACGTCGGCATAGAGAAGTTGATCCCGGTATTTCTCGATGGCATTGCGATCTTCTACTCCATCGAAGCTAAGCAACAGGATTCCGTTGTGCACACGTGCAGAAGCCACGGTTAAATTACCGTGGCTTTCTGTCTCAAGTATTGCCCCGATGGCAAAACGTTCTGCTGCATCATCGGTACGTACTTCAATTGTGGCCTCGCCCAAGATTCCGTGGGCGCGACCGATGCGACCTATATTCAGGCGCATCAGATAAAAGCTTTCGCTTTAACGAGCCTCATCGGTATCGATTAGGTCAACGCGTACAGTGCGACCAGCAATAGCGCTTACAACTGTGCGAAGCGCTTTTGCAGTGCGACCATTACGACCAATTACCTTGCCGATATCTTCAGGATTAACACGAACTTCTAGAGTCGTGCCGCGACGATGAGTCTTTTCCTTCACGATGACATCTTCAGGATTATCAACGATTCCTTTAACGAGGTGCTCGAGAGCTTCGTCCATCATTGTTATTCAGCGGCCTCTTCAGTTGTCGCTTCAGCAACTGGCGCTTCAACCACATCTTCTGTAGTCGCAGCTTGAGCTGGAACCTCTGCCACTGCTTCTTCTGCAACTGGCTCTGACACAACAACTTCTTCAACAATAGGAGCAGGGTTAGCCTTTGCAGCCAACTTCTCTTGCGCCTTCTTCTTCATTGTTGTTGCGCCTTCTTTAGGCTCATCCATTGCTTGCTTAACAGCTGCTTCGTAAGCGATGCTCTTAGCTGGCTTTGGTGTTGCAAACTTAAGTGTTCCTTCGGTGCCAGGTAGGCCCTTGAACTTCTGCCAATCGCCGGTGACCTTAAAGATCGCCTCTACAGCGGCAGTTGGTTGTGCGCCGACTCCGAGCCAGTACTGCGCGCGCTCTGAGTTAACTTCCATGATTGATGGCTCTTGTCCTGGAACGTAACGACCAATTTCTTCAATTGAAAGTCCGTTACGTGCTTTACGTGAATCTGTTACGACGATGCGGAAAAATGGTGTGCGGATCTTTCCCATGCGCATTAAGCGAATTTTTGTAGACAAAGAAGTAGTGCTCCTAAAAAGTGTGTCGCATCTAGAACTATGCAGCGGGGTGCGCATGTATTCGATACAACTGTGGATATGGATGTTGTGGGGGTAGAGGGCCCCTCAACAGGAGACTAATCTTGCCATCTACGCGTGTAGAAGCGAAATCCAAGCGTGGTGAGAGCAGGGCTTTAGCCCTTCTCCTCCAAGGCGCGTTTGGCGGGATTACCAGATTTCGACTTCTTCTTAGCTGGCTGCTGGCTGACCTTCTGAACAGGTGTGGGCGCCCCTGGTGGCATACCCATGCCGGCAGGCAACCCTTTACCGCTGCGCATCTGTTTCATCATCTTCTGTGCTGCTGCGAATTTATCAACTAAAGAATTTACATCTTGAACTTTTCGACCGGCGCCCAATGCAATTCGTGCACGCCGTGAACCATTTAGAACTTTTGGATCACGGCGCTCGATTGGCGTCATTGATTGAACAATTGATTTAGTGCGGACGATTTCAGATTCATCAAAATTCTCGATCTGTTTCTTCATCCCAGCAGCGCCCGGCAACATTCCGAGTAATTTCGACATCGAGCCCATCTTCGACATCGCCTCTAACTGCTCGAGAAAATCTTCAAGTGTGAAGTCATCCCCACGCGCAAATTTTTCTTCTAGACGTGCGGAACTTTCAACATCAAAGGCTTTCTTGGCCTGTTCTGCCAAAGTTGCGACATCGCCAAGACCCAAGATTCGTGAAGCCATGCGATCGGGATAGAAGATATCGAAATCGATGAGCTTTTCACCATTCGATGAAAACATGATTGGTTTACCGCTTAATTGTGTGATCGAAAGCGCGGCGCCACCTCGAGCATCACCATCGAGCTTGGTAAGTACCACGCCATCAAAACCAACGCCATCCTGAAACGCTTGCGCGGTGCGGACAGCATCTTGACCGATCATCGCATCAACAACGAAGAGGATCTCATCTGGCGAAATTGCATCACGGATAGCGATCGCCTCGCGCATTAAATCTTCATCTACACCTAGGCGACCTGCGGTATCGACGATAACCATGTTGTACAACTTAGATTTTGCGAAAGCGATTCCTTGCTCTGCAACCTTTACTGGATTTCCAACACCGTTGCCAGGTTCAGGTGCAAAGACTGGAACGCCAACGCTTTCTCCAACAACCTGTAATTGGTTAACAGCATTAGGGCGTTGTAGATCTGATGCGACAAGAAGAGGAGTGTTGCCTTGTTCGGCATAGAACTTGGCAAGTTTTCCAGCCAAAGTAGTTTTACCGGCTCCTTGCAAACCAGCCAACATGATTACCGTCGGAGCAGTCTTTGCAAAGCGAACTCGGCGCGCGGATCCGCCAAGGATCTCTACTAGTTCGGCGTTAACGATCTCAAAGATTGCTTGTGCTTGATTTGTTCCTGATTGCAGATTTGGGAGCGCTTCCAGCGACTTGCTGCGAATTTTTTCGATAAAGCTATCTACGACAGGTAGTGCAACATCTGACTCGAGAAGCGCGGTACGAACTTCGGCGCAAGTGTTTTCGATATCTGAAGGAGAAATTTTTCCTCGGGAACGCAGCGAGGAGAACGCGTTCGAGAATTTGGAGGAAAGGTTGTCAAACATAAGGTGGCAATAGTACTTGAAAGGTTAATTAAGCAAGAGCGCTAGATAGGCGATTGGCTAGTTCTTGGGCGCGCTCAGGAGAGAGCGCTCCCCCACCAATTTCAGTTACATAAAGGGTATCTATCGCTTCCGCCCCCAAAGTTGTAACGATTGCGGAGCGAATATCAACTTGTGACTTCGTGATTACATCGCCGATTCCAAATAAAAGTGCGGGACGATCATGGCTACGGACTTCAATGATGGTTGCATCAGTTGCCGAATCCATAAAAGTTTCAACGATCGGAAGCGGAACTGGAATAGACGGAATATTTGCGTAATCTGCAACGCGGCGTTTAATTCTCTCAGTTAAATCAGACGGATCCGCTAAAGCCTCGGCTATTGCCGCCTTTATCGCACCCTCATCGACCGATGGGGCGAATTGGTTAGGCGTAACAATCCACTTCATGATTGCGCTCTTGCCAATAGTTTGCGTACGCGCTGAACGCACATCAAATCGGGCCAAGTTTAAAACACCAGCAACGATAGAGAGAAGTCCCGTTTTATCTGGAGCTATGATTTCGATTGCAAAATCAGGATCGCGTGCTTCAATTTTAACTTGAAGTTCGCCACTATCTGCTAAAACTCTCTGCTCGCTTGTGAATTCTGGTTGTCGCGCTATCGTGTTATCGGTTAACGCCGAAGTAACCCGAGTAACAAGTTCGCTTAATAAACTCTCTTTCCAATCACTCCATGCCGCCCGCCCTGTTGCCTGTCCATCGGCGATGCTGAGCGCATGCAAGAGTTCTAGGGTCTGTAAATCCGGAATCACAGAAGTCACGCTCGCGATAGTCGCGGGGTCATCTAAATCTCTCCGCGTAGCGGTGGCGCTCAATAGCAGGTGATGTTTTACCAATAGCTTCAAGGTCGCAATATCTTTTTCATCAAAACCAATACGGCGTGCAAGCGGTTCGATTAACTTCTCTCCGCGATCGCTGTGATCTTCTTGCGTACCTTTTCCGATATCGTGGAATAACGCCGCAAAGAGAAGTAAATCTGGGCGGTGCACACTTCTAGTAAGCGCAGCTGCAAATACCGCGGTCTCAACCATGTGTCTATCAACGGTATGGCGATGCAGGGCGTTGCGCTGCGGCAAGGAACGTACCGCTCGCCATTCAGGCAACCAATCGAAGAGAATCTCTTCTTGATCAAGCCCTTCCCAGATTCGCACCATAGGCGCACCTGCGCCAATTAGCGTAATTAAATTCTCACGTGCAGATCTAGGCCACGGGTTCGGTAACTTAGAAATACCCGATTTTGATGCCTGAGCCAGAGCTTGCAAAGACGTTGGTGAAACCGGAAGCCCTGCTTGTGCCGCAATTGCAGCAGCACGTAAACCAATTACCGGATCTTTATCAAAATCAAATCCTTCGTCAATGAAGACTTCTTGATGCGCAATTGATATTCCTTGCGCAATCTGTGTTGTGCGTGATCTCTTTAAGAAGCGTCCAATCCCATCTTTTCCGCGATGATCAAAGCGATGCCAAGTTGATTCGAGAAGATAGTCAACCGATCTAGCGGCCTGTGCGATATCGCTCATAAGCGCATCCGCATCGGCGTATTTCAAAAGTTCGGAAACTTTATCTTGCTCTTGAAAAAGTAAGCGATCCTTATCTCTGCTGGTAACGGTATGCAAAGCTTCACGCGCATTGTTTAAGACTGATTCTGCAGTGCTGATGTGTTCCAGGGAGATAGAGACCGCGCCTGAACGAGCGATCGCTCGCAGTGCGTTGATATCTCTTAAGCCCCCACGCGCCTCTTTTAAATCAGGTTCAAGGAGGTAAGCGAGATCACCGGCGCGAAGATGGCGATCGGCGAGTGAGCGGCGTAGTTCGGGCAGCCTTTCGCGCGAATTACCGCGCCAGTCATCGATTGCATCGTGTTGCACCGCCGCCACTAAATCTGGATCACCGCAAATTAATCGAATATCAAGTAGTCCCAGCGCCACCTTTAAATCACTGGAAGCGCTCTCACGTGTTTCGGATCTAGTTCTAACGGAATGATCGACTTTAAAAGATTTATCCCAGAGCGGGTAGAGAATTTTATTTACTATCTCTGCGAGAGATTTCTCTTCAATTCTCCCGTTATGTAGAAAGAGAATATCTAGATCTGATCCTGGAGATAGCTCACCGCGGCCGTAACCGCCGACCGCGGCGAGTGCTACCCCACTAACTACATCTGGTACTTGGCTAAATAGCGAGGTCAGGAAGCGATCGCTCTCGTTCGATCGCTCCCTTCGCTCACGTGTACCCATGTACCTATCTTACTGACCTGCTTTATCTCCTAGATCGCATCCGTTCCGCGTTCACCGGTTCTGACGCGCACGATTGAATCAACTGGCGTTGTCCAAACTTTTCCATCGCCGATTGATCCTGTTGATGCTGCTTTCACGATGACATCGACAATTGCCGCTGCATCTGCATCATCAACTAGTACCTCAAGGCGAACCTTGGGTACTAGGTCAACGGTGTATTCGGCGCCACGATAAACCTCAGTGTGTCCACGTTGGCGACCGAAACCACTGGCTTCAGAGACCGTCATTCCGGTAACGCCCGCTGCTTGCAGAGCATCTTTGACTTCATCTAACTTAAATGGTTTCAAGATAGCTGTAATTAACTTCATAGCAGTGAACCTCCTCGTGATGAACTTGTCATTTCATATGCAGTTTCTGCGTGTTCATTTAGATCAATGCCTTCTACTTCTGCATCTTTCTTTACGCGGAAACCAATTGTCTTTTCAATTGCGTAACCGATGATCAGTGTGGCAATGAATGAGTATGCGAAAACAAGTCCCACGCCCAACGCCTGCTTTCCAAGTAGCGCTGTTCCGCCACCATAGAAGATTCCATCGAGGCTAAGGCTGTTGACCGCTGATGAGCCAAATAGACCGATTGCAAGTGATCCCCAGATTCCACCGATTAAGTGAACTGCCACTACATCGAGTGAATCATCGAAGCCAAGCTTGTATTTGATTCCGACAGAGAGCGCACATATCGCTCCTGCAAGCAGGCCAATTACTACTGCGGCCCATGGTGCCACGAATGCACATGCTGGAGTGATTGCAACTAACCCTGCTACCGCACCTGATGCTGCACCAAGTGAAGTTGCATGTCCATTACGAACCTTCTCTACAAGTAACCAACCCAGAACCGCAGCAGCTGCTGCAACTTGAGTATTGATTAGAGCTAGAGCTGCTGTTCCATTTGCAGCTAGTGATGAGCCGGCGTTAAATCCAAACCAGCCGAACCAGAGAAGACCTGCGCCAAGCATCACCAAAGGTAATGAGTGTGGACGCATTGATTCTTTACGCCATCCAACTCTCTTTCCAATTACGATCGCTAGCGCTAAGCCTGCAGCGCCGGCGTTGATGTGAACTGCGGTTCCACCTGCAAAGTCTTGAACGCCTCTGCTAGCTAAATAACCTGCGCCCGTAATTGTGTCTCCGACTTTATTTCCGAATGCGAATACCCAGTGCGCAACTGGGAAGTAAACCAAAGTCGACCAGATAGCGACAAAGATCGCCCAAGCGGTGAACTTTGTGCGGTCTGCAATTGCACCGGAGATCAGCGCAGGGGTAATGATTGCGAACATCAATTGGAATGCTGCAAAGACAAGAACTGGAATTGGATAAACTCCACCGTTATTTGTGAAGTCATTAACAACTCCGCCTAAGCCAGAAAATGAGATATTTCCGTACCAAGGTGAATTAGCTTTGTATCCAAATGCCAGTTCAAAACCGTAGATAACCCACAGCACGCTAACAATTCCGATGGTAACCATCGACATCATCATCATATTTAGAACGCTCTTAGTACGAACCATGCCACCGTAGAAGAACGCTAAACCTGGCGTCATAAGTAGAACGAGAGCGGTACTTGCTAATACCCAGGCGGTATCGCCTGAATTAAGAACAATCTCTTCCATTATTCGTTTCCTATTCCTAGAGTTTTAAAAAAATGAACAAACCCTCGCCGTTGAGATGGGGTAAAGATGCTCTCGGCGGGTTACGTAGGCTCGTTTTCTAGGTTAAGACGGGGTCACAAAATCGGGAAATTTGTTACATCTGTGTTACGCCGAGTGCGGGATAGGAAGGCTATTCGCCGATTAAGCCAGAGATGTAGCGCTCCGAGTCGAAGGCAGCGAAATCTGATTCGGCTTCACCGGTTCCGACAAACTTGATTGGTATATCGAGAGCGTTTTCAATGGCTAGGGCTACTCCGCCTCGGGCGCTGCCATCTAACTTTGTGACAATCAAGCCAGTTACATCAACGGCTTCGGTAAAAATCTTTGCTTGGGTAATTCCATTTTGACCTGTCGTTGCATCAATCACCAATAGAACTTCTGAAACCGGTAAGGATTTTTCGATTACGCGTTTTACCTTGCCGAGTTCTGCCATCAAATCGCTCTTATTGTGAAGTCGCCCAGCGGTATCAATAAGCAAGTAGCTAACTTGTTGTTCGTTTGCACGAACTGCGGCATCAAAAACGACCGATGCAGGCTCGGCTCCCTCTTTGCCAGCGATAACTTCAACGCCAATACGCGCTCCCCATGTCTGCAACTGCTCTACTGCAGCAGCGCGAAAGGTGTCGGCTGCAGCAAGAATTACTGAAGAGCCAGAGCCTTTTAGCGAAGCGGCCAACTTCGCAACTGAAGTTGTTTTGCCGGTGCCATTTACTCCAACAACGATTAGCGCTGAGGTGGAGACTGCCTTACTTAAGGTTCGGGATTTACTTGAGAGCTTCGAATTTAATATCTGAGTCAGAGAAGCGAGTGCATCATCGCCCTTGATTGATTTAGCATCTTTGATAATTGAGGATGTAAGTGACGGGCCAAGATCTGCGGCAAGAAGTTCTGCTTCAAGTTCTTGCCAATCGAGTGGATCAGCCGTCGAAACGCCTTTTATCTTTGAGATGAATTTACTGAAAATACCCATTGTCTAAAGAACCATTGCCTAAAGAACCTTAAGCGGTGTCAGATTCGCGCAGGCGCTGTGAAATAACCTCAGTTACGCCATCGCCGCGCATGGTTACGCCATAGAGCGCATCAGCGATCTCCATCGTGCGCTTCTGGTGAGTAATGATGATCAACTGTGAACTTTCGCGAAGTTCTTCGAGCACAACTAATAATCGGCCCAAGTTAACGTCATCGAGGGCGGCCTCAACTTCATCAAGCACGTAGAAAGGACTTGGTCGTGCTTTAAAGATCGCTACCAACATAGCAACCGCTGTCAGAGACTTTTCTCCGCCTGAAAGTAGCGAGAGGCGCTTGATGCGCTTTCCTGGTGGGCGTGCTTCCACATCAACGCCAGTGTTGAGAAGATCATCAGGATTTGTAAGTATCAAACGACCATCGCCACCTGGGAATAAGCGGGCGAAGATATCTTCAAAGTGTTTAGCGGTTTCTTCGTAAGCTTCCATGAAGATCTGTTGCACGCGATCATCGACTTCCTTGATGATATCCAGTAGATCTTTCTTGGTGCGCTTTAGATCTTCTAACTGTTCGGCCAAGAACTTAAGGCGCTCTTCAAGCGCGTTGTACTCTTCCAAAGCTAATGGGTTGATCTTGCCGAGAAGAGTGAGTGAACGTTCAGTGGCAGCGAGGCGCTTCTCCTGTTGATCGCGGCGATACGGGATTAATTCAGTAGCGACGATCTCACCGGTCTCGGTTTCGATAAAGGTTGGTACATCGTTCTGAGGTCCGTACTCATTTACAAGAGTTGTCGTATCAACTCCAAGTTCTTCTACTGCCTTGGACTCAAGTTGTTCGATGCGCATACGTTGCTCGGCGCGAGCGATCTCATCTTTATGAACCGAAGAAGTAAGCTGTTCGAGTTCAGAGGCGAGTTCACGGCCACGTGATCGCACGGTAAGCGTTTCGCCTTCGCGGTCCGAGCGTGATGCCTCTAGTCGGGCGCGCTCTGTTGCAGCCTTTGCGATAGATCGTTCAATATGAATTAACGCTTCATACGCTGCCTCTGCAATTGCAGAAGAGATAAGCGCACCGCGTGCACGTGCACCGCGACGCGATACTGCACGCTCGGATGCTTCACGTTCGGCGTTAGCGGAATCTTCTAGAGCCTTGGCGCGCGCACCAATTGAATCAACGCGCTCTTCGCTGGTACGAACGGCAAGGCGTGCTTCTACTTCTGCAGTTCGCGCAAGCGAGACTTCATTTCGTAAGTTTTCGGCGGCGCTGTGATCTGGTTCGCCTATTTCGCCACGCTGTTGAAGTTGTGCAGATGCGATCGAAAGTTCGTTCTCATCGCGACCTTTAGCAGCATTGGCTTCAGCGATCGCAGAATTTAAGCGCTCAACTTCAGCCGATGCCGATTTCATATTCTGACCGGCAACTGCAAGTTGCTCGGTAAACGCTGAAATCCGCGCATCAGATTCATTTAACTTAGATAACGCGATATCAAATGTGCTCTGTTTGCTTTCCACATCGCCTTGCGCCTTTGAAATTTCAAATTTAATGCGATCGCAGTTATGGGTAATTGTCTCAAGCTTGGCCTGTAACTCTTGAACCAGAGCGTTAATTTCAATTAGCGAAGTTGAAGATGCTGAACCGCCGCGTGCACGTTTTGCGGTGATTACATCGCCGTCGCGAGTTACAACTGTGACGCTTGGGTGGGAGCGAATAATGCCTTCGGCCTCACGAGCGTTATCTGCAACGACTGTGTTAGATAAAAGCGAGGCAAGAAGCTCGGAAATTTCGGAGGAGCGAACATGTGAAGTGAGCGCTGTAAGTCCAGCAGGAACAGATGTAGCGTTGTGTGAACCTGGTTGGTAGACAAGTACATCTGCTTGGCCCAAGTTCTCAGAACGCAATGTTGTTAGCGCACTAATCGCAGAATTTAAGTCACGTACAACAATCGCATCAGAGAGCGTACCAAGCGCTGCAGCAGTTGCAGATTCCCATCCGGAATCAATTTGAACGAGGGAGGCAATGCTTCCGAGAATTGTTAAGCCGCGAGAATCACGAACTAACGCTGCCCCACCATCACGTGATTTCGAGGTAAGCAACATCGCTTCTAACTTGGATTCAACGGCATTTCGCTCACGATCGGCGGCGCGCTCAGCATCAACTAGTGAACTCAGTTCCGCTTTCGCGCTATCCAGAGATCGCTTAGCGACTTCAAATTCAGAGTCGAGCCCAAGTTCTCCGGCATCTGCACCAGCAATATCCATCTCGAGAGTTGAATATTGACGTTGTGCGCTCTCGGCGCGAGATTGCGCTTCATCGCGCGCTTTTACTAAGCGAGCAATTTCTTCTGCGATCGCTTCTAATCGCGCAGCCAGTGATTTGATATGCCCTTCTTGACGCGCAGTACCCTCACGTTGATCGGCGATAGCGCGCATCGCTGCGGCGATTTTATCTTCCTCAACTTTTAAAGATTGTTCAGCGCCTGCAAGTTTTGAAGTTGTGGCTTGTAAGTGCGCTTGTGCGCTCTGAACTTCGCTGCGCAGTTGCGCCTCCTGCTGGCGAAGCGCCAGCGCTTCTTGATCAAGCGCTTCTGGGTCACGGCCTGCGCTACGCGCTTCTTCTGCTTCTTCGGCTAAGAAGCGTGAGCGCTCTTGTGCAAGTGATTGCGTTCCGCGGAATTTTTCGCGAAGCGCGCTCAGTGCGTAGAAATTTTCCTGTGCTGCAATTAGAAGTGGGCTCTCGAAAGCGGCTTGCGCATCAAGAGATTCTTCGCGTGATCTGACTTTATCTAACTCATTTTCAACAAGTGAACGTCGCTCACGAAGTGCGGTTTCATCCGCTACTTCAGCATCGAGAGTTTTGGAAAGTGAGATGAAATCATCAGCGAGCAGACGTAACTTGGCATCACGAAGATCAGCCTGAATTGTCGCCGCTTTTTTCGCAACTTCTGCTTGCTTCCCGAGTGGACGGAGTTGGCGACGAAGTTCAACCGTTAAATCCTGAACGCGAGCCAAATTGGCCTGCATTGAATCTAACTTGCGTAGCGCTTTCTCTTTACGTTTGCGATGCTTAAGTACGCCAGCTGCTTCTTCGATAAACCCACGGCGTTCTTCAGGGGTAGCCATCAAAATTGCATCTAATTGGCCTTGGCCAACGATGACATGCATTTCGCGGCCGATACCTGAGTCGCTTAGTAGTTCTTGGATATCCAATAAGCGTGATGCTTCACCATTTATTTGGTACTCGCTCTGGCCATTACGAAAGAGAATGCGGGAAATTGTTACTTCGGTGTAATCAATTGGCAGGGCGCCATCGGTGTTATCGATTGTTAGTGAAACTTCTGCGCGACCAAGTGGTGCACGCCCGCTTGTGCCAGCGAAGATGACATCTTCCATCTTGCCGCCGCGAAGTGACTTCGCACCTTGCTCGCCCATAACCCAAGTGAGGGCATCTACAACATTTGATTTTCCAGAGCCGTTTGGACCGACGACGCAGGTGATGCCCGGTTCCAGGCGAAGCGTCGTTGCCGACGCGAAGGATTTAAATCCTTTAAGCGTCATACTCTTTAAATACACGGCGTAAACCTACCGTTTAGGTGGCGTCTTTACGTACGTGACGCGAGTGAAGTACTACTTGAGGGTTGCGAGAATTTCGTAGGCAGAACGAGCCGCTGATTGCTCTGCTTCGCGTTTGCTCTTACCGATACCTTGCGCAACTGCTTCACCGGCGACCATCGCTACAGCGGTGAAACTCTTATCGTGGTCTGGGCCTTCTTCAGTTACTAAATATTCGAGGGTGCCTTTTCCAAGTGATGAAACTAATTCTTGGAGCGCGGTCTTGCCATCTAGCCCAGCGCCCTTTGCCATAGCGCTTTCGAGAGTCTCATTAATTAACGTGCGAACAACGGTAGTAGTTGTTGCAAATCCGCACTCCAGATAAATAGCGCCAATCAAGGCTTCTAGAGCATCGGCAAGTAGTGAGTTTTTATCGCGCCCACCGGTGACTTCTTCACCTTTTCCAAGGCGTATATATTTTCCGAGTTCGAGTGTGCGCGCAATATCTGCGAGCGCACGCATATTTACGATTCCAGATCGCAGTGGAGATAAACGTGATTCATCTAAATCTGGATAACGAAGGTAGAGCTCTTCAGTAACAATTAAGCCCAGTACTGAATCACCTAAAAATTCTAAACGTTCATTTGTTTCTTTAGCACCGGTCTCATATGCAAATGATCGATGGGTAAAAGCTAACTCGAGCAATTCGGGCTTTAATGTGATTCCGAGTTGCGCAGTTAAAGTAGAGAACAGATCAGACCTCGAGAACCTGGCGGCGGTTATATGTTCCGCAGGTTGGGCATGCTGTATGTGTGAGCTTTGGCTGCTGGCACTGTGGGCATGCTGCAAGTGATGCTGCAGTTGTCTTCCACATTGAGCGGCGTGAGCGTGTCTTCGAACGAGACATCTTTCGCTTTGGAACTGGCACGGTAATCGTCCTTAATCTCTTTTAAACCTATTGGTAAAAATTGGCTTAACTCGGTTAGGAGGTAAGTATCCCTTATTCATCCGATTTCTTAAAATCCAGTCCAGCCAAGCCCGCCCAGCGAGCGTCGATCGCCTCATGCTGGTGGCCTTCCGGAAGATCTGCCCACTTCTGACCGCAATCTGGACAGAGCCCGAGGCACTCTTCTGAGCAGAGCGGGTTGATCGGTAGATCTAAGACAACGGCATCCCGAATTGGTGGCTCAAGATCCATCACATTGCCATCCATCCAAAGTTCGTCATCTTCTTCCAGATCTACGTCGTCATCAGCTGCGCGCTTGGACTTCTTACCCTTTTTGCCAGAATCTTTACTTGGCTCGTAGCGATAGAGCTCTTGAATCTTTCGTTCAACGGTAATTTCAACTGGATCAAGGCAACGAATGCACTCGCCCTTTGCGATCGCATATAGATCAGCGCTTAATAAGACTCCCTCAGTAACGGATTCCAGGCGCAGATCTACTTCAATAACATCACCGGCTGGGACGCTCACCAGCGGAACACCAATTGGCTCCAAAATTTTTAGATCTAACTGATATTCCTTCATCTCTCCCGCACGGCGAGGAAGTTCAAAAGTATTGAATTCAAAGACCTGTGAGGCCTTAGATGAAGGTTGCGACATGGGTATTTTCTCTTCTTGATATCTTCTTGGCTATATAACTAAGTGCTAATTACTTGTCGTCAGCTAATTGAGATAAAACATCTTTATCGTTTGCGCCATCTAGTCGCTCACGACCGCGGGCTACTGCATCAAGAGTCTTATTGAGGATCACTTCTAGAGTGGCAAGGCGACCATCAATGTAGCTTTCTACTTCAGCGCGCTCATCGGCGGCAAGTGCACGAGCGTCATCGAGGATACGTTGCGCTTCATCGCGAGCAGCCTGAACGATCGCGGTTTGTTCGATCATGCGGGCAACATCTTCGCGTGCTGTAGCGATCATCTGCTCGGCAGATGATCTACCTTCCTCAATTAAATTATCGCGCTGCACCAAAATCGCTTCAGCTGCAGATAAATCTTGTGGAAGTGCAATTCGTGCGCCATCTAAAATTTCTAGAATCTCGCCGCGATGTACAACGCAGGAAGCAGAAAGTGGAACTCCGCGAGCCTCTTCGATGAGAGTAATTGCGGTGCTGAGTTTTTCAATCGAATCCATTTTTACTTCCCTGCTACTCGTGCTTTAAGTGCATCATTTACGACGCCTGGAACCATAGAGGATACATCTCCACCGAAATGAGCGAGCTCTTTAACGATTGAAGATGATAGAAATGAGTGGGTTGGAGCAGTTGCCATAAACATGGTTTCGACGCCAGAGCCTTGGAGATTTACTTGCGCCATCTGAAGTTCGTAATCAAAGTCGGTAACCGCGCGCAAACCTTTAACGATCGCTTGGATCGAATTTTCCTTGCAGTAATCAACTAGCAATCCATGCCAAGAATCAACCTTGACGTTCTTAAATTTAGAAGTAGTTTTACGAGCCATCTCCATACGCTCTCCTACTGTAAAGAGCGATGCCTTAGTGCGATTTTCCAATACGGCAACAATAACTTCATCAAACTGGCTGCTCGCGCGCTCGATAATATCGAGGTGGCCAAAGGTGATTGGATCAAATGATCCTGGGCAAACTGCGCGCTTCATGGAGTAAACGCTAGCAACGATCAGCGTGGTTATCCATTTTCAGGCTCAAAGCTCGGCTGGAACCCCATAGAAAATGGTCGCTTGCCCATAATTCTTTTCGCGCAGAGCCTGGTATCCATCTGGCCAAGAGATTTCCTTTACTCTGGAATTTCGCTCAACTGCAATTAGCGCTTGTGGATGGAGAAATCCGCCCTCGCGAAGTTGAATGAGATTTTCAATTACATCAATATCTTCTACATCATATGGTGGATCAATATAAATGAAGTGATACGGAACTGTTGCGCGATCCTGCAAGAAACGGTGAACGCTCATTCCAAAGAGATGGAAGCTGCCTGGACACAGCGCGGTCTTGATGCTTTCGAAGTTTGCGGTAATCGACTTTTGCGCTTGTTCATCTTTTTCAACTGCGTGAACAATCTCGGCGCCTCGCGAAAGTGATTCGAGCGCGATTGCACCGGTGCCAGCATATAAATCCAAAATATGAAGCCCTGCAAAGTCGCCAAACTCAGATGCCAAGGTTGAAAAAAGCGCCTCGCGGGCGCGATCAGAAGTTGGTCGGGTGGCACCTGCCACGGCGGCAATATTTCGCCCCTTGGCAAGTCCTGCGATGATGCGCATTTATTTATCCCTAACCTTTATCGATATATGTAGATGTTTGCTCTTTCTTTAACATCTCTAATTCGTCTTTGAGCAAAGGATAGCCTTTGAGAGAGCTATCGCTTTCTAACAATTCTGCGGCAACGTTGCGAGCTTCCTCAATTAGACCTTCATCGCGCAAGACGCGCAGCAACCGAAGATGCGAACGAGCGCCGGATTGTGTCGCACCTAAAACATCGCCTTCACGTCTTTGTTCAAGATCGATACGAGAAAGTTCGAAGCCATCTTGGGTCTTAGATACAGCTTCCAATCGCTCACGTGCTGGCGTTTCGATTGGCGCGCCAGATACGAGCAGACATAAACCAGGTGAAGTGCCGCGGCCAACGCGGCCACGTAATTGATGTAACTGAGATACGCCGAAGCGATCTGCATCCATAATCACCATAACTGTGGCATTTGGAACATCCACGCCGACTTCAATAACTGTCGTTGAAACAAGTACATCTATCTCACCTGTAGAAAAAGCCTGCATCGTTGCATCCTTTAACTCGGTGGTTAAGCGTCCATGCAAAGGCGCGATCCGTAAGCCCTTAAGCGCTCCCCCATGCAACTTCGGTGCTAACTCTTCAACGGAGGCGATATCAGGAGATTGTTCTCCGTAGAGAAAATCTAAATCGGCATCTTCAGAACTTTCGGCGGCGATGCGCGGTGCAACTATGTAGGCCTGATGCCCTTGTGAAACTTCTTCGCGAATTCGCTCCCAGGCGCGATCTAGGAAAGTTGGTTTCTCCATAGTTGGTACAACATGCGTTGTGATTGGCTGGCGACCTAGCGGTAGTTCGCGCAGAGTTGAAATATCTAAATCGCCAAAGACGGTCATCGCAACAGTTCTAGGTATTGGAGTTGCAGTCATAACCAACAGGTGTGGTGGGTTAACTGCCTTTGCTTTCAGCGCATCTCGTTGCTCAACTCCAAAGCGATGTTGCTCATCTACAACAATTAAGCCAAGGTCGCTAAAAACTACGCTCTCGCTAAGCAGTGCATGGGTACCAATAACAATTCCTGCCTGGCCAGATGCGGCAAGAGCAAGCGCTTCTTTGCGCGCGGCCGCGTTCTGCGAACCGGTTAATAAAGTTATTTGCGTTGCGTTTTCAACACCGCCCAGCATCCCTCCTTGGGCCAGCGGACCGAGCAACTTTTCTATAGTTCGCAGATGCTGAGCAGCTAAAACTTCTGTTGGGGCAAGTAACGCTGCTTGTCCGCCACTATCGACTACCGCCAACATGGCGCGAAGTGCGACCACAGTTTTACCTGAACCAACTTCACCTTGTAGCAATCGATGCATTGGAATATCGGCTGCTAAATCACTTTCAATCTCACGTGAAACTTCTACCTGTCCAGGCGTTAACTTCCACGGTAGCGATTTATCAAAAGTTTCTAGAATTCCACCGGACTTAACTGGTCGGGCGACAGTCTTAAGCGCTCGTAGTTCGGCTCTTCGCTCGAGTAAAAGTAGTTGCAGTAAGAAAGCTTCATCAAAGGTTAAGCGCGCCTTGGAAAGTTCTGCGCTATCTAGATCAACTGGGTTATGGATCTGAGCCAAGGCTTGCTGCGCAGACGGGTATTTAAACTTCTCAAGGATATGTGGCGGGATGAAATCTGGGACTTCATCTAAAGAATCAATGGCCAGCTTTACACATTGCGCAATCTTCCAGGAAGGAAGTTTTGAACTGGCTGGATAAACCGGCAGAAACTTTCCAGCAAAATCTGCAACAGCAGAATCAACATCACTGCCATCAGGGACCATTTCGTAATCTGGGTGTGCCAACTGGCGTTTGCCGTTGAATACTCCGACCTTTCCCGCAAACAAACCTTGTCTGCCAACCCGCAGTTCCTTCTCGCGCCAAGCTTGATTAAAAAAAGTTAGCGACATCTTTGCGCTGCCATCGGTGACGATAACTTCGAGAATGCTGCCCTTGCGGCCCTGCAATTTGCGGCTGCTTGAAGAGTAAATCTCTGCCAGTACCGTTACTTCATCGCCCTCATTAAGTTCGGCAATGTCACTTAACTCTCCGCGAACCAAATAGCGACGCGGATAGTGGTGTAATAAATCAGAGACGGTTCGGTAACCAAAAACGGTATCCAAGACTTTGGCGGTGCGATCGCCTACGACATCAACCAACTTGGTTGTGAGCCTGCCTTCTGCGATCGCCATAGGAGCCATTCTCGCGTGGATTCCTTGGAATTAGCGTGAAGTTGGCCTTCTTGCTACCCTTACGCCCTGTTCATTAAGTTAAAGATCTATAAGGAGTAACGCTGTGGCATCAACATGCGATATCTGTGGCAAAGGGCCCAGCTTTGGAAATAACGTTTCACACTCTCAGGTAAAGACTCGTCGTCGCTGGAATCCAAATATCCAACGTATCAAGACACTTGTCGGTGGAACAGCTAAGCGTCAGAACGTCTGTACTTCCTGCCTTAAGGCCGGAAAAGTTTCTCGCTAAAGCTTCTTAGATCTAATTAAGACCGCTTTTTAAATCCAGTAGGGCACTTTGGCTTAACGCCAGTGACCTTTCTTAACTGGTTTCCTTTAATACAAGAAATCGACGTCACCTTTGGCGTTGGCGTTGGCTTAGGCGAAGCTGTGGTTCTCACGGTTCCGGATGCAGACATATTGCTTGCCGCCCCTGCAGATGAAGCCATTAAGTCATAGCTCGGATTTAGCGAGATATCTAGCATCGGATCTGGAAATTCAAAGCCGAATACCTGAATGATAATTCGACCATTCTTAACAGCAACAGTTTTAGTTGCTGCGGTGGTTCCGCCTTCGCTTGTGCGAACTGAGATAGTTAAAGCCGATGCTGCATCTTCTGCCTTCTTTAGCCCCCAAAGAGCTAGCGCATCGGCAGATGAAATCGTTGCATAGTAAAAACCAGTGTTAACTGACTTACCATCTGGCGCCAAGCGCGGAGCAGATGCTTTGTAACTCAAAGACTTCTTCTCAGCGTTCCACACTGGAGTCGAAAGTTTGCAGAGTCCGTTAGATCCAACATAGATCTTGCCGCTGCCACCTTCAAATGAGAACCCGAGTGGATCATTTGATGGAACTAATATCGATTGGAATTGAGTAACGAGCGCTGATGAGACGCCAGCATCACCGGTGCAATCTTTAGCGCTTTTAGCTTGTGGAACCTTTACTGGATAACCGGCAATCTCAAAGACCGCCGCCTGAACGTCAACTGTTGCTTCAGTTGCAATGCCATAGGTAACGCCTAGCTTGAAGTCGGAGATTCGCATCTTTACCGAAATCAGCGCATCACTATTTAGATTAACTGGCGTTGTGGCACTTGTTGTTAGCGCTGCAAGTGTGACGTTATTTCCTGGTGAATAAGTTGGCTTAGCATCGAGCATAATCCATGGAACAAATTCATTTGCAGCTTGTGCTTCTATATATAGACCGTCGTAATTTTCATTTGCGAATGCACCATCTGCGCTCCATCGCCCTGGCAGAGCTTTGCCTGATGCAACACCATTTGTATTTCCTGCAGTAGCGCCTTGAGTACCGCTAGCAACCCAAGTAAGTGCAATAGCTTTACCACCAGTAGGTGTAATGCTTACTGAATCAATGCAGTATGCGCCGCCGCCTGCAGAACAAGGTAAGAACGCACCCTTAGGAACGGTGACGCTGGCATTTGCAGAAGTAACTCCAACCAGAATTGCTGAGATAGAAAGTGCTACAGTGGCCAAAGTTGCTACAAATGATGATCTTTTCATCTCGCAAAATTATCGCCTTGCGAAAAGGTAGGCAATAGCACCGCGCCTGTTTTTATGTGTTTAAAAAAATAAAAAATATGGAAATCGCTGCATAAAAATCCAAGGGTCTTTTTAAAAATGTTGCCAAGCGTTCGCTTCCACGCCTGCGGGAACGTTTGCAAGGCCCGCACCTTGGGTAACTTCTCCAATTAAAAGCCCTGGCAGATCTGTCCCGGTTGCCAGAAGGGCGTGATCCTCTCCCCCAGCAAAAATCCAACTCCAAATATCAATATCCATTCGCTGGGCAAGATTTTCAAGCTCCATGAATTCAGCGCTTGCTTGGATTTTAGTTAGGTCAAAGTTAAAGCAAACCTTTGAGCTCTCTGCCATCTGCGCTGCTTGAATAACCAAGGCATCGCTGATATCGCAGAGTGCATTGGCCTTTGAAGCATCAAATCCATAATCAATAGTTGGGGATTTAAACTCGCTAAGTGCTTTTGGAGCAGACTCCATATCTTCTTTTGATCCGGAACTCACAATCGCCAAACCGGCCGCCGACCACCCCGTAAGTGATGATAGATAAATGCCATCTCCTGGTTTTGCTCCACTACGAGTTATCGCTTTGTTAGTAGAACCAATCGCAGTCATTGAGATAACTACTTGATCAGCGCGAGAGATATCTCCACCAACTACATGGGCTTCCGCAAGATCTGCTTCAAATTTAATCCCAAGTGCAAGATCAGAAATCCATTCCATAGTCTCGGAACCTGTAAGAGCAACAGCGACAAGTAGGTAGTCGGGCTTAGCTGACATCGCTAAAAGATCTGCGGTATTTGCAGCCGTTACTTTTCTACCAATTTCAAAAGCGCTCGACCAGTCGGTTCGAAAGTGAACTCCGGAAACGGCCATGTCGGTTGTTAAAACTTGGGCTTTGGCGCCAGATACAACCGCTGCATCATCGCCAATCCCAAGAGAAATTCGTGGATCGGTTGATGCAAAAATCTCCTTTAGGCGCGCGATTACCTGCGCTTCGTTGAAGCCGCTAGCGTTTTTTTGCGCTTCGTTGAAGCCGCCGTCAGTAATCGCCATAGCGCCAAGACTAGAACATGGGGTACCTTTGCGCTTACCTTCAACGGCGAAGTTCTCACGAGAAAGGCAGACCACTATGTCAGTTCAGGCATACATCTTGATTCAAACCGAAGTTGGCAAAGCATCTAGCGTTGCAAAATCTGTCTCTGCTATCGCCGGCGTTACATTGGCTGAAGGAGTTACAGGTCCTTACGATGTAATCATGCGCGCAGAGTCTCCATCAATGGAGGAATTTGGCCGCGCGATTTTGTCTAAGGTGCAGGCTGTTCCGGGTATTACGCGCACCCTGACTTGCCCTGTTACGTACTAAGACTTACTTCTTCTTATATCCAGCCGGACACTTCGGGTTTACTCCCGTAATTTTCTTGCTCGTTTTTCCCTTGATGCAGGTAAGAGTCGAACTTTTCTTCGATGCTGCTTTTGGAGTGGTCGCAGTTGGCTGAGCACTATCTTGAGTAAATTTCACTTTTATTGTCGGTGTAGAGAAAGTGAAGTTATCGGCCTGTAGTTTTATGAAGCCATCTTTTTCAGAGACCAAAACTGTAGCCACTTGGCTCGAGTTGCTAGCGGAAACTACCTCGACTCTGGCTTCAATTGGAGCCTTAGAAAAACCGTAGTAACAACGGGCGGTATCAGATTGAACAATGTAGGTATATCGACCCTTGAACACCGAGCCGTCGCCATTTTTGTGGATACCGGCAACTCGATAGTTCAGAGAACCATCCTTAAACTCTGGAGGACCGTTTTCAAATATTGGGGCATTTGTAACTACCATGCCGTGTAGCTTTGTTTTATCTGCAGAACATTTGTTGGTGCCAAGATAGGTATTTGCACCGAAGTTCCAAAAAATTGAATTGGTTTGTCGCAGAATGTTTCTGCCGTTGTTGCTCGCCGCCGGAGAGTACGGCTTGAAGTGATCTTCAAAGGCCGAAAATAGTGCGAACTTTTCAAAATTAACAGAAAACAATCTGGTGGTGGTTTGCGCTTCAAGAAATCCAGCATATGTCGTTGATGTGTTACCGCCTACGCCACCATCGTTGAAAGAGCCACTGCCAGGATTCGGCACTGAAACTCCCACCCGGCCTACCGTGAAGAAATCGCGAAGATATTTCTCGAGTTTTGCATCCTTTGAGATCTCTGATTTTGCAACCTTGGCAGATAGTTCTGGAACAAAAGTTACATCTCCGCCGATGCGGATCTTGTTATAAGAGGCATCAAGTGAAGTAACTGCGAACTCTGAATTCTGCATTCGCCCAAAAATCCAACCAGTTAAATCCTTATTCATCCTTAGTGTTACGGCTAATTTCTCGCTGCCGTCAAAATTTGCGGAATCAACGCACTGTGTTCCGATGGCAAATTCTGTGCATGCCGCACCAGACTTCAACCTGACTGGATAAATTTGGCCTTTGAAATCTGAGAGCACAATCTTGTCTGCCGCTTCACCAGACTGTCTGCTAGATGTCGCTATATATCTCAATAGAATATGAGCTGCATACAACCGATCTGTTCCATCGGCGTTCTTTTCAGAACTCTTCCAGATGGAAAGTCCCCCACCTGCGGGAACATCAACCAGATTTGTTCCGCTCTTAAATTGATATCTGGCGATCTTTTGGGATGTTGCTTCACCGTAAAGCGTTAACTTTTCTAGCGCGCCACTTGCGTTCTTTGCTTCTATTCCATCAAGGCATGCGCGATCGGCTTCGTTGACACATGGGCTAAGGATCAAATCCGCAAATAAATTGTCGTAAACGCTACAACTTGGATCATCCCAGCCAGAGCACCAAAGCTGCTTCCAATCTTCCAGTTTCTTACTGCCTTTTTGATCTTGTCCGTAGATTGACGATTGACTCCAGAGGCCGAAATCATTTGCGGCAAAGTCTGTGTAAACAAATGAATCAGCAGCGCGCGCAGGTGGCGCGAAAGCAGCTACAGAAAATAACAGAACTAAGGAAATCAATGGAGATGCGAATTTGGTAAATCTCTGATTCATCTAATTCCCCAAGACTCCGTTATTGCGCGTAAGCGCTGACGCCAGTAAATGGGAAATAACTTCTGTGTATTCCACGCCTGTTGCTCCCCACATCTTCGGAAATACTGATGTGGCAGTAAAGCCTGGCATCGTATTTAACTCATTAATAATGACTTCATTGTTATCGGTTAGGAAGAAGTCAACGCGAGCCAAGCCACTGCAGCCAAGTGCGATAAAGGCATCCACGGCTTTTACACGAATCTGATCGCTGATCTTCTGATCAATTGCAGCCGGAAGTTCGATGGTAGTTGCTGAATCTAGATACTTAGCTTCAAAGTTATAGAAATCGTACTTTGGATCGATCTTTATCTGCCCAACAAGTGATGCTTTAGCAACTCCATCTATCTCAAGGACTGCGCACTCAATCTCTTTGCCACGAATTTCTTGCTCAACCATCGCCTTTGGATCAAAGGTATGTGCCTCTTCAAGAGCAGCGGCAAATTCAGCAGCAGATTTAACTTTTGTTGTCCCACGACTTGATCCACCACGTGCCGGCTTTACAAATACTGGATAGCCAAGTTGGTCTGCCTGTTTTTGAACCGCTGATTTATCTTTTGCCCAATCAGATGCGCGAGCGACAAAGCCTGCTGCAACTTTAATTCCATGGGCCGCAAAGATTGGCTTTGCAAATGATTTATCCATAGCAACTGCTGAAGCAAGAACTCCAGAGCCAACATATGCAATATCGGCCATCTCAAGAAGTCCTTGAATAGTTCCATCTTCACCGTACGGACCGTGCAGTAACGGAAAGACGATATCTATCTTTAAATTGACGTCAGCGCTAATAAAACCTGATGCATCTAATGAAACGGGGTTTCCAGTTTCTGGAACTACTGGGAGAACGCCGTTTTTAATTGTGAGAGATGTTTTGTCATCAAGTAAAAACCATTTGCCGCTCTTGCTGATGCCGATCAAAACAGGTTCAAATTTACTGCGATCAATTGCGGAGAGCACTCCCCCTGCGGAAATACATGAGATTTCGTGTTCGCTGGAGCGACCACCACAGATAATTGCTACGCGCTGAGTCATCGGATGAAGTTCTCCGCTTGAGTTGTAATCTCCATTAAGCGCTGTAGCGCCTGTGCTGGAGTGAGCGAGCCATTAACAATGTCCGCTACTGATTCGATTACGGGAACTTCTACTCCAACGCGGTGGGCAATTTCTACAATCGCTCCCGATGAGGAGACGCCTTCTACCGTCTTAGCTCCGTGCGCAACCGCTTGTTCCATGGAACCAGTCTTGCCTAAGAGTTCACCAAATGTGCGGTTGCGTGAAAGTGGAGAGCCACATGTTGCAACTAAATCGCCCATACCGGCAAGGCCTGCCGCACTTAGGGGATCCGCGCCGTGCGCGGCACAGAGTCGTGCGACTTCATTAAGGCCGCGAGTAATTAACATCGCTTGGGTATTTTCGCCAAAGCCCATGCCGATAGAGATTCCAACGGCTAAGGCAATTACATTTTTGATTGCGCCCGCTAATTCGCAACCTAATAGATCAACTGATGTGTAAACGCGGTAGTAAGGAGTGCGAAATAGTGCGCGAACTTCTTCAGAGGTAGCTTGCGTAGTTGCTGCAGCCACCGCACCAGCGGGTTGGCGCAGCACTAGTTCGTCAGCCAAATTCGGTCCAGTAATCATCGCAACTCTATGTGGGCCGAGAATTTCAACAATTACCTCAGTCATACGAAGTTGGGTGCTGATTTCAATTCCTTTTAAGGTACTGACCACCAAGCAACCTTCCGAGAAGCGTGGTTTCCACTCCTTTAAAGTTGCGCGCAATTGCGAAGATGGAATCGCTAAAACATAACTTTGGCTAAAGGCGAAGGCTTCATCTAAATCTGAGGTGGCTTTTAGCTCTGTGGGTAATGTGTGATGTGCTAAATATTTCGCATTTGTATGAGACGAATTAATCTCATCTACAACTTCTTGGTTTCGACCCCAGAGCAGAACATCATTTCCGGCATCGCAGAGAACTTGCGCCATGGTTGAACCCCATGCGCCTGCTCCAAATACCGTTACCTTGCTCATTACTTCTCTGCCACCTTTTTGCGCTTCTTCTTAAAATTACCCGTACGAGGTAAATCAGAAGTATGTGGATCAAAGATTACTTCAGGTCGCTTCTCGCCACGAATTTCCTCAAGCAGATTTGTAATTTCCCGCATAACTTTCGCAGTTGCCTCAATAAGTGCTTGCTGATCATCCTCTTTGCCATACCACTGGGAGAGATCAACCGGCTTTCCCGCTTTCAAGGTGATCTGGGTGCGTGGAAACAATTTAATCTTCTTCGAATATGTCGGCATCAAAATTTGTGCGCCCCATTGCGCAACTGGAATTACGGGAGTGCGAGTGCTTATTGCCAGTCTGGCCAAACCAGTCTTAGCAATCATCGGCCAATGATCGGCATCACGAGAGAGAGTTCCTTCTGGATAAACACCAAGTAAATGTCCCGACTCTAAAAGTCGCTTCGCGTGATCGACAGCTTTGCCTGCATTTGGGGTTTCACGTTCTACCGGAACCTGACCAGCTGCCAGCAGAATGCGGCCGATGATTGGAACTTTAAATACACCGACTTTGCCTAAGAATCTAGGAGCGCGGCCATTCTTGTAGAGAAAGTGCGCAAAATTTAAGACATCGAAATATGAGAGATGGTTATTAGCAACTATTACGGCGCCAGTCTTTGGAATATTTTCCGCGCCAATCCAGGTGCGCTTGGTGATCAGGTTAATGATTGGGATCAATATAGATGAGCAAATTTTAAAGGTGATATTTGTACCGAGCGGGTTACCGGTAGGTGGCGCATATGAAACGCGCATCTTGGCCATATCTAAATCTTAGTGGGCAAAGAAAAACTGGGGCCAGCAAGCGCTGGCCCCAGTTTCAAAAAGATTTAGGAAGTTACTTTAGAAGCAGAAATTAACGCTTCTTAGCAGCCTTCTTTACAACCTTCTTCTTAGCTGCTGGCTTTCGCTTAGCAACCTTCTTAACAGCCTTCTTCTTAGCAACCTTCTTAGCAGCTGCCTTCTTAGCCACTGGCTTTGCAACAGGCTTTGGTTCTGGCTTTGGAGCCGGTCCTAGCTTGCGCTCACCTGAGATGACATCCTTCAAACCCTTTGCAGGCAAGAAGCGAGCCTTCTTTGAAGCTTTGATCTTGATTGTCTCGCCTGTGAATGGGTTACGTCCCATACGTGCCTTGCGATCAACCTTCTTGAACTTACCGAAATCGTTGATCATTACATCTTCACCCTTTGACATGGTGCGTGTAATTGTGTCGAAAACGATTTCTACAGCGTGTGCTGCTTCCTTCTTGCTGTCGTTGAAGTGTGGGGCCAACGCGGCAATGAACTGGGCCTTATTCATCTAAATCCCCTTAGATTTAAGCGTAAATTAAGCGTTCGCTTAACTTGTGGCTAAAACTTAAACCTTTTAATAGGGTGAGAGCGATATTAAAACGGGCGTGTCGCAATTTAATATTTTAGAAAAATCGCACTTTTTACGCGTAAAAAACTCTCATTTACAAGTTGAGGGTTGAACAGAAAACGCTCACCCCATCAATGAAGTGAGCGTTTTACGCTGGTTTTCACGCTTGAAAAACGAGCGAGAGTTTTTCTTAGTTCTTTAAATGCGAATTGGCAGTGTTTTTGGCTTGTAAGCAGGTCGCTTTGCTTCGAAAGAATCGATCGCATCAGTGTGCTTTAGCGTCAACCCGATGTCATCTAGGCCCTCCATCAAGCGCCAGCGGGTGTAATCATCTAATTCGAAGGCAACCGTGGTTGATCCGTAGGAAACTGTGCGTGTTTCAAGATCAACGGTGATTGAAGTTGTTGGATCGCTTTCGATAGCGGTCCAGATCGCTTCCACTGCTTCCTGAGGAAGGATCACGGTTAGCAAACCGCCCTTAAGCGAATTTCCGCGGAAGATATCGGCGAAGCGGCTTGAGATTACAACTTTGAAACCATAGTTCTGTAGCGCCCAAACAGCGTGCTCGCGAGATGAACCGGTTCCGAATTCAGGGCCAGCAACCAAGATAGTTCCGCTCTTATATTGCGGTTGATTCAAAACAAACTCTGGGTCATTGCGCCAAGCAGCAAATAGCCCATCTTCAAAGCCGCTGCGAGTAACGCGCTTTAGGTAAACGGCAGGAATGATCTGATCGGTATCAACATTGCTACGACGTAGCGGAATACCTGTACCTGTGTGTTTAACGAACTTCTCCATGGCCATATCCCTTCCTACAAATCTGCCGGTGATGACAGCGTGCCGCGAATTGCGGTAGCTGCTGCAACAAGTGGGCTAACTAAGTGCGTACGTCCGCCCTTACCTTGGCGGCCTTCAAAGTTTCTATTGGAAGTTGAAGCAGAACGCTCTCCCACAGCTAGTTGATCTGGGTTCATGCCCAAACACATTGAACAACCGGCGTTACGCCATTCGGCACCGAAATCAAGGAAGACTTTATCTAAGCCCTCTTTCATCGCTTGCTGGCGAACGCGCTCTGAACCAGGCACAACTAACATGCGAAGTTTTGGTGCAATCTTCTTGCCTTCAATTACTGATGCAGCTGCACGTAGATCTTCGATGCGACCATTGGTGCAAGAGCCCAAGAAAACAGTGTCAATCGCTATCTTTTTTAGTGGCGTTCCTGCTGTAAGACCCATGTATTCAAGTGCGCGTTCAGCAGCTCCACGTTCTTCAGAGTCTTTAATATCTGCAGGATTTGGAACTGATGCATTTAGTGGCAAGCCCTGTCCTGGATTAGTTCCCCACGTTACAAATGGCTCCAGTATGTTGCCATCGAGTGTGATCTCAACATCAAACTTAGCGTCGCTATCTGTAAATAGTGTTTCCCAATACTTCTGCGCAGTTTCGAAATCTTCTGGCGCATGTGGCTTGCCCTTAATGTAATCAAAGGTCTTCTGATCTGGTGCGATCAAACCAGCGCGCGCACCAGCTTCGATAGACATGTTACAAACGGTCATACGACCTTCCATCGAAAGTTCGCGAATTGCGGAGCCACGGTATTCGATGATGTAGCCCTGTCCCCCGCCAGTACCAATCTGCGCGATGATCGCCAAGATAATATCTTTTGCGGTTACGCCGGTCTTTAGAGTTCCTTCAACATTAATCGCCATTGTCTTTGGACGGTTTGATGGCAGAGTCTGTGTAGCTAGTACATGTTCAACTTCTGATGTACCAATACCGAATGCAATCGCACCGAATGCGCCATGTGTTGAAGTATGTGAATCGCCGCAAACAATTGTCATACCTGGTTGGGTAATGCCGAGCTGTGGTCCAACTACGTGAACCACGCCTTGATCGGCATCGCCGAGTGAGTGAATACGAATTCCGAATTCCTTAGCGTTATTGCGCAAGGTATCGATCTGCAGCTTTGAAACTGGATCTGCGATTGGCTTTAAAATATCGAGCGTCGGGGTGTTGTGATCTTCTGTTGCAATTGTCAGGTCTGGGCGGCGCACTTTTCGTCCAGCAAGGCGCAGGCCATCAAATGCTTGCGCACTTGTTACTTCGTGAACTAATTGCAGATCGATGTAGAGCAGATCAGGTTCTCCTTGCGCCGAACGAACGACGTGGTCTTCCCAAATCTTCTCTGCCAGTGTTTTACCCATGCTCTTCTTTCCTTAAATCTTGCATCTCATTAGATGGGATGCTAATCTCACTGTGTGGAGAAGAAGAATAGCGGAGTTGGCGTTCTAGATAAAGCGGTAACCATTCTAGGTACGCTCGAATCTGGCCCTCATTCGCTGGCAGAGCTAGTTGCCGCAACCGGCATCGCTCGCCCTACCGCCCACCGTTTAGCCGTTGCCCTTGAGCACCATCGCCTTGTTACTCGCGATCTGCAGGGTCGTTTCGTTCTTGGTCCACGTTCATCTGAACTCGCAGCCGCTGCAGGCGAAGATCGCTTACTTGCCGCCGCCGCTCCAGCGCTTGCTGCGCTACGTGATGCAACCGGTGAATCTGCGCAGTTATATCGACGCCAAGGCGATATCCGTATCTGTGTCGCTGTTGCTGAACGTTTATCTGGCCTTCGCGACTCTGTTCCAGTTGGCGCATCGCTCACAATGCAGGCAGGTTCTGCTGCACAAATTTTATTGGCTTGGGAAGATTCCGAAAAGATTCATCGCGGACTTAAGAACGCAAGATTTACAGCTGCACATTTATCTGCCGACCGTCGCCGCGGATGGGCGCAATCAGTTGGAGAACGCGAAGCAGGCGTTGCATCAGTTAGCGCGCCAGTTAAAGGCCCTAATGGAAAAGTTATTGCTGCTGTTTCGATCTCTGGCCCTATAGAGCGTTTAGGACGCCAACCAGGGCGCGTACATGCCGCCGCCGTTGTTGCAACGGCTGCAAGACTTACAGAGCATCTAGCAAAGAGCTAGTGATTTAAAAGATCTAACTCTTTCAAGACCTGAGTAATAATTCCGAAACCAAAACCTTTTCGCTGCAGAAGCGATTGAATTCTGCGCACGTGAACTTCTGGTTCAAGTCGTGACATGGTGTTGTACTTCTTAAAGGCAAGGTCAAAGGCGCTGCGGTATTCAGAATCATCATCGATCTCATCAAGTGCTTCATCGATCGCGCTCTGCATTACACCCTTTTGGCGAAGCTCCCCCGCAATGATGCGCTTTGAGATCTTCTTATGGTTATGGCGTGACTGAGCCCAAGCTTTAGCAAACTCTTCATCGTTAACGAGGCCGGCTTCTTGCAACCGGAAGATAATTGCTTGCGCAACATCATCTTCTACGCCCCGGGTCTTAAGGTGAGCGAGAAGCTCGCCCTTACTTTTCGCACGAGTAACCAGAGCGTTTAGCGCAATGGTGTGTGCTACTTCGTAAGGGTCGGAGCCTTCGCCTCTTGAAACCTTTACAAAATCAAGGCTAATTAGAAATCAACCTCTGCTGCAGCTTCATCGATCGCCGCTACGAGCTCGGCATCAACTTCGATCGGCACAAAGTGTGCGCGGATCTTGGTTTCGATCTCATTTGCTAGATCTGGGTTATCGAGAAGGAATGCACGAGAATTTTCCTTGCCCTGTCCCAACTGATCGGCTTCGTATGTGTACCAAGCGCCAGCTTTCTTAACGACTCCGATTTCAACGCCGAGGTCGATGAGTGAACCTTCGCGTGAAATACCTGTGCCGTAGATGATGTCAAACTCTGCTTGCTTAAACGGTGGAGCCATCTTGTTCTTGACAACCTTAACGCGGGTGCGGTTACCGACGGATTCGGTGCCATCCTTAAGAGTTTCGATGCGACGGATGTCGAGGCGAACAGATGCGTAGAACTTAAGTGCCTTACCGCCAGTTGTTGTCTCAGGTGAACCGAAGAAGACACCGATCTTTTCGCGGAGCTGGTTGATGAAGATCGCAGTTGTCTTTGATTGGTGAAGTGCACCGGTGATCTTGCGGAGCGCTTGCGACATAAGGCGTGCTTGCAAGCCCATATGAGAATCGCCCATCTCGCCTTCGATTTCAGCGCGTGGAACAAGTGCTGCAACTGAGTCGACGACAACGAGATCAAGTGCGCCAGAACGGATCAACATATCCATGATTTCAAGCGCTTGTTCGCCAGTGTCTGGTTGTGAAACAAGAAGTGCATCGATATCAACGCCGAGCTTCTTTGCGTACTCTGCATCGAATGCGTGCTCTGCATCGATAAATGCGCAGATGCCGCCGGCCTTTTGTGCATTTGCAATTGCGTGCAAGGTAAGTGTTGTCTTACCTGAAGATTCTGGTCCGTAGATTTCTACGATACGTCCGCGTGGTAGTCCACCGATACCGAGTGCGATATCTAGTGCGATTGAACCAGTTGGGATAACTTCGATGATCGCATTTTGACGATCAGACATTTTCATTACTGAGCCCTTACCAAATTGACGTTCGATCTGGGCTAGTGCGGTGTCGAGCGCCTTTTGGCGATCGGAGGTGTTTTTCTCTTCGGCTTTATTTGCTTTTTCAGCAGCCACGTTTTGCTCCTTTAGATAAGAACGTCTATGCGTGATGCATATTCGTTGGTAGTCGGCCCAGAAGGTACGGAAGGCCGCCGACGGCCTACGAGGCTTATAGAGAGCCTGTGGGCGGAAAGCGGAACCGCTCTGGTTGTGCAGGGATAACTTTATCCGAACATCTGTTCGAAAGGTAGCAGGAGGGGCTGACAAGGTCTTTAGGCGTGTCGCCCCGTAGTTCTACGTAAGAAGGGGAGGATGCCCAGATGTTGATCCTCCTGCCGCCTTCCGAGAAAAAGGTTGAGACCAGCAAGCCAACGCCAGCGATCAACGTCTACACCGGCGTCCTCTACCAGGCCCTCGGCTGGGCCACCTTGAGCCCGGCAGCGCGTAAGCGGGCGGCGAGCGCAGTTGTGATCATCTCAGCCAAGTACGGAGCGGTGCGCCCCGACCAGTTGATCGAGAGCTACAAGGCGAAGATCGATAACAACGCGATGCGCGGGCCGGTCGCGAAAGTCCTAGCCCCAATCAAGACCCCGCTAATCGTGGACTGTCGTTCCTCTACATATAAAACCGTCTGGCACTCCCCCGTAGATAAGACCGTTGAGGTGCAGATTTCAACTGTGGTCGATGGCGTGCGCAAAGTCGTTACTCATATGTCTAAGAAGACCCGTGGCGAAATTGCGCGCGCGCTTTTGCAATCACGGTCAGTGCCCAAGACCCCGGAAGATCTATATGCGATCGTGTCGGAGAAGTATCCATGTGCGCTGACCCCGAGCGATGGAGTTAATCCTTGGGTCTTGGAAGTAATCGCTATCTAAAAGTTAACAATTGCTAATTTAATTCTTCGCTAAATATCCCCAGGCTAAGCTCGCGGCAATCGCTACCCAGATTTGATATGGAACAAGTAATAGCCCCATAGTGAGCGTTGCTCTAAAAGTAAGAAAAAGTACGGGAAGTGTTAGAACCGCAGCCGACGTTAGCGCTATAGAGGCATTTAAGAAATTGTGTGGAACATAGAATTGATAAGCCCAGGTTAAAGCGGCAGCGATGCTTAAGCCGAAGAAGACCAACCAGGTTATATTCTCAAATTTATTTAATGATCTGGATACTTGATAAGAGGTAACACCGAGAACTGTGAAGTTGTATGGCCAGATGAGCCCGATAACAGCACTGGGTGGCTGCCAAGCAGGACGATTTAGAGATGCATACCAACCTGGTGAGGAAGAGACCCAGATGCCTGAGCCAAAAGCGTAGATAAAGACAAAGAGAATCCCAATTGCAGCAGCGATTAATTTGAAATCCACGGTAAGAATCTAGCGGTATTTCTCGGCTTACCTTGGTTTCTGCTGTTTAAAGCTTATGGAGTTTTAGCTTTATCCCGATCCAGGCACCCGTAAAAGCTGTTGCGAAGAACACCCAGCCTGAGAGTGCGAATGACTGTGTTCCAGAGAGAAGCACTCCGACGGTGCAGCCGAGTGCGATCATCGAAGACCAACCGAGAAGCAGCCCACCAACGAGTGCGGTTATGGCGTTGCGCCAAGTTATCTGCTGGAATTTAAAGCGATTGCCTGCCAGCGCTGCGGCAAATGAAGCAATAACGATTCCGAGAATCAACCAACCGTTATTCACGATCGCTGTAGAAACAACTGCGATACAGCCAGCCATTAGATCTAAGCCATCAAGGTTCTGCGGAATCCAACCTTGGCCCTCAAAGTACGTACGAGAGGTTGTGCTTATCTGACGTGTTACGCCAAGAGGTTCTATTCGCAGATAAGCAAAGGTTCCGATTACTCCAAAGATTGCACCGGTAGTTAGCGGACGCCAACGATTGATGAGAAGTGATTGGCGCAGGCTTGCGAGATCAATCTTGGTCGCAACCGGATTAGAAAGTGGCGTGGAGTTTTTACCAAATTTAATGGCAACTACTGCGATCAACGCAAGTAGCAACAGGGTTAACGCTAACGATCCGCCATAGCCCAAATAATGGGGCAACCAAGTTGTAGGTGCATCGCTTATGGATTTTGAGTACAACGTATTCCAACTCTTGAAGCCAAGTCCGAAGCCGATTAACGAACCAAATAGTGCAGGGTAGGCGCGCAGCGATCCTTGCCCGATGCGATAAAGATGGCCGCTAATGCAAGCACCTGAGAGCGCCATACCGATTCCGAATGCAAGACCTGCAACAACTAACGCGGTACTAACTGGTCCAATGTGTGCATTAGGTGGAAGGCGATCTGAACTTGTATCAGGCAAGAACTGCCCAAAGATAACTGCGTAACCAATTGCACCGACTGCTATCGCGCTAAGGATAGATAAGAACGGTGTTGTGTCACGGTCTTCAATGGCATCGCGGAAGATGCAGAAGAAACAGAATCGACCTCTCTCGAAAGCGATTCCGAGGGCGCTACCAATCAAGAGCGATAGCGCTGCATTCACGCCAGTTCCTTCGTTATCACTTAATTGGTATGCGGTGAATAGCAAACCAACTACCAATAACGCTGCTAACCCTGTTCTTACAGAATCACCCTTGCTCCAGGTAGAAACCTCAGTAGAGGTTCCGGAATCTCCAGAACCTCTACCAAAGTTAGTATCTGCGCTAATTACGCTGCTCCCCAAATAGTTCCGGCTGGGTTGTTAATTGGATTTCCAACTCCATTTCCGTATTCAGTCCAAGAACCGTCATAGTTCTTAACTTCATATCCGAGGATTTCGCTAAGTACGAACCAAGTGAGCGATGAACGCTCACCAATGCGGCAATAGGTAATGATTGGCTTCTTGCCATCAATCCCCTTATCGGCGTAGAGCTTCTTGAGATCTGCGACGGTCTTAAATGTTCCATCCGCATTAACGTTTGCACCCCATGGCACATTAACGGCACCTGGGATATGTCCGGCACGGACTGCAAGTTCCTGGAATCCGGCTGGAGCAAAAATTTTACCGTTGTACTCATCAGCTGAGCGAATATCAACCAAATCTGCTGAACCCTTCTTGCGGACTGCAGGAAGCACATCGCGAATCAAAGTTGCACGGATTGATTTATCAGCCTTAGTTGCAACGAAGTTGCCTTCTTTTGGTGCTGGAACAACAGTTGTAAATGGACGGCCATCCTTCTCCCACTTAACGCGTCCGCCATCTACTAGTCGAACATCTTCAATACCGTAGGTGTTAAAGATCCACGCACCCCAAGCAGCGAACCAGTTGTTCTTATCTCCATAGAGAACCACAGTTGAATTCTTATTGATACCAGCGGCGCGAGCTAACTTCTGAAAACGTGCGCCAGCGACGATGTCACGGTTTACAACTTCAACAAGATCTGTGTACCAATTGAACTTAACTGCGTTCTTGATATGTCCGCGCTCGTAAAGACCAGCCTCAGTGCTTACTTCGATGATCTTCACATCTGGGTTATCCAAATTCTTCTCTAGCCAGTCGGTCTGAACAACAGAGCGGGCTAGGTTCTTTGGAGCCGCACTGGCAGGTGCAACAGTCACGCCGGCGACTAAGCCCAGGCTAAGTAAGGCAACAACAATATTCTTCGGTCGAACTACTAAATTCTTAAACATACTTCTCTCCTTAAAATAGTTTTATACATGGAAAACTGGCTGAAATAAAAGGTTTGATGGCTTGCTTAAAATCAGCAGGCAGAGGTGTTTACACGGCAGAAATCAATTACGCGACGCTTTGTAAACATGGTGGAAATATAAATTGATAACTTGCTAAACGCAACACGCCAATTATTTGCAGATGCGATCTATCTATAGTTACTTGTATTTAACAGTCTCATTCGGGTAAGCAGCACATACTGCGCGCCATATTTCATGCGGTTCAAGCCCAGATTGCAACGCTTCATCCACGCTCTTACTGCCGAGTTCAGTAATTGCAATGTCTTTGCAGAAGGAAGGAGCCCATTGCTCTCCGAATGAGAGAGTTAAACGTTCGCGAAGATCAGAAATACGCATTTAATCGATAGTTAAAATTTAAAAGAGGGTGCGATCGACTAAGAGTTCTGCTTGTTCGCGAGACTGAGCCAGGGTTAGTGGTTGCATCGCCTGCCCCATCAGCCAACGCATAGCAACGCCTGTGCCTGCTGCAGATTTAGTTGCGTTGTACAAACACTTTGCCAGTTCGAGATAAAGGGGATGTTCTGCATGAGAGAGCATCTCGGTAAGCGCTGCTTTATCGTGAATGCGCATCGCAGATAGCGCACCATCTGTTGAAATGTAGAGCGAAAGCTTTTCCAGGGCATCAGCTGGGGTGCCTGCCTTGTTTGCCAGGTCAATCATGAATTCAACTTCTGCGGTGATTAACGCAGAGATCACCGCTGATTTATCGCGGTAATGGTTATATAAAGTTGCGCGGGATACCTGTGAAGCATCTGCGATTTCGATCATGGAGATATTTGATAGACCAAATTGTGAAATTAATTTTTTAGCGCCTTCTAAAATTGCGCTCTCGGTACGGCGGTGGGTTGCACCTTGGGTGGCGTACTTAGGCTGCGTCGACAACGGACAACTTCGCACTCTCTTGAGACTTGAGCTCAAGTGAGACGTTGGTAATCACAGAAGAAAGAGTTAGATCTAGCGCTTCACAGATTGCATTTAATAATTCTGAGGATGCTTCCTTTTGGCCGCGTTCTACTTCAGAGAGGTAACCGAGTGACACGCGTGCTTCGCGTGCGACATCGCGCAATGTGCGTGACTGTTCAGTACGGGCAGCGCGCAGGGTCTGGCCAACTGCTGTGCGTAGTAGCGCCATGGTGGTCATCCCTTCTCTTATCTATCGCGTTGTCTAAGGATACGCGCAAATGAGGCGATCGCGCTTGCTACGGTGGCGTTTCGCACAACTTCACGTTCACCAGAGAGCGAAAGTTCTATTACTTGAACTATCGGGCCAACGAAGGCTACGAAAACTCGGCCGGCATCAGAGCCATCGGATGGCCCAGGTCCTGCGACGCCAGTGGTTGCAATCGCCCAGGTGGAACCAAATGATTTATTGGCGCCGTGCCCCATGGCAATTGCAACTTCTTCGCTGACAACTGAGCGTTCTGCAATCACAGATTCATCTACTCCCAAGTGCGAAACTTTTATCTCAGGACGATAAGCAGTTAGTGATCCAAGAAAAACATCTGAGGCGCCAGGAACAATTGTTAGCGCGTTGCTTAGCCCGCCTGCAGTAAGTGATTCTGCGGTGGAGAGAGTTTCGCCACGAGTGCGCAGCGAGTCATGGATATCGGAGACAAGGCCGAGAATCTCTTTTGAAAGCTCCATGGTGGCTCCGAATTAATCTAATTGGTGGTCTGTGGTCTAAAAGCAGATCGTACATAGTAAGCACCGGTCACGATAGTGAGTGCGATCGCAATATACATAAATCCATCACGGAACCAATAGAGCGAAGGATCTAGCGGCAGAACATAGAAACCTGTTCCGAAACCTTGGAAGGCAGCCTTTATCTTTCCGCCCTTATTCGCCGGAATTACTCCCCGCTTAACAATGGCTAATCTAAAGAAGGTTATTCCTATTTCGCGAGCCAAGATCACGATTGTGATCCACCAAGGCATGCGGTCGAGAATTGATAGGCAGATCATTGCCGTTCCGACCATCGCCTTATCCGCAACTGGATCTAGGAATTTACCTAGCTCAGTTATCTGTTGGCGACTGCGCGCTAACTTGCCATCGACAATATCGGTCAGACCTAAGATGAAAAATATCCACCACGAAATAATCTGCCAGTTGTAATCATCTCCCCCGTTCATGAAGAGGGCTACCGCGCCAAAGGGAATTAGTACAAGTCGTGCGATAGTTAAAGAGTTAGGAGTTATGAAGGCGGGGACTCTCACAGCGCACGCGCCACCAAATCTGCGCCCATGGATTCGATAACCACGGCATCAATGTATTGCCCGACCTTAAAGCCAGTTCCGATAAATGAGGTTGTGCCATCTACTTCAGGGCCTTGGTGTGCGGCGCGACCTTCTTGTAGCTCTTCATCTTCAATAAGGACGCGCACATTCTCGCCAATACGGGCTGCTGCGCGCATGGAAACCATCTCATCAGCCAATGAAGATAAAGCCTCAACGCGTTCGCGGATAACTTCTTCGGCAACTTTATCTGTGAGATCAAGGGCCTCAGTATTGTCTTCATCAGAGTAGCCAAAGATGCCGATCGCATCTAATTTAGCGGCGCTAATGAAGTTTGCAAGATCGTCATAATCTTCTTGCGTCTCCCCCGGAAAGCCAACGATGAAGTTAGAGCGAATACCTGCTTCAGGAGATAGCGCTCTGATCTGAGCAATCAAATGTAAGAATTTTTCAGAATCTCCAAAGCGGCGCATGCGACGCAAGACTGTAGGGCTGGTGTGCTGGAATGAGAGATCAAAATATGGCGCAATTTTTTCATTTTCGATCATTGCCTGTAGCAACGATGGGCGCATCTCGGCTGGCTGCAGATAGGAAAGGCGAACTCTCTCGATGCCCTCGATCGCAGCAAAGTCAGGAAGTATCTTCTCCATTAACTTTAGATCACCGAGATCTTTTCCATATGAAGTCGTATTTTCACTTACCAAGAAGAGCTCAGTGACCCCGTTCTTGGCGAGCCATTTTCCTTCTTCTATGATCTCGGTTGGCTTGCGTGAGATAAATGAACCGCGGAAATAAGGAATCGCACAGAATGAACAACGACGATCACAACCGGAGGCAATCTTTAGCGGCGCCCATGGAGCGTTACCTAAACGTTTACGAAAGAGCGAACCGCCTGCGCCGAGTGAAGATGCATAAGACTCATCAATGGCTTCTTGACGTGCAGCTGGGCGATCAGCTGGAGCAATAGGCAGTAACGATCTGCGATCTCGTGGAACATGTGGCGTATGAGCATTTCCAGAAACAATTGATTGCAAGCGGGCTGAAATATCTTGGTAATCATCGAAGCCCAAAATACCGTCGGCTTCAGGTAACGCCTTTGCTAACTCTTGTCCGTACCGCTCGGCCATACATCCAACGGCGACAACCGCGCGCGTGGTTCCGTGGCCTTTTAGCGAATTAGCCTCAAGCAAGGCATCGATTGAATCTTTCTTTGCAGATTCTATAAAGCCACAGGTATTTACAACGGCGACTTCGGCATCTTCAACTTCGCTAACCAGAGTCCAGCCATCGGCTGCTAAACGGCCAGCAAGTTCTTCGGAGTCGACTTCATTACGGGCGCAGCCCATGGTGACTATTGCAACTGTCCGACTCATTTGTCAGATGGTACAGCGTGCAGAGATTACTTGGATCTAAAAGTCTTACGAATCTCCTGATTACGCGCACCTAGCGGCGCTAATTTCTGACCATTTAGCGTTAAATCAAGATCTCCCGCATTGCTTAGATAAACACTGATAGATGTTGGAGCGCTAAAGCTCTTGGTGTCGCCTTGAAAGATAGGGTCTTGAAAAAGTGTTTTACCACCGGCAACAACATGAATATTTGAACTTCCTCGCGTTGCCGAAATTGTTAACTTCATTTCGCCATTTGCTGAAGCAGGAACGCTTTCAGTTGCGGCAGGTTCTGTGGCTACTGCTGAAGCAGAGGCCAAAGGTGTTGGTGTTGCAGATGGAGTTGTCGTAACAACAGGCGTTACCGTGGTTTCAGAATTCGAAATGATGATTTGACCTACTGCAATTGCAGATAAGAGTACGACTGAAGCGATTACCAGCGACTTGGGCTTAATAGATTTACGTTCCGTCGGTATTCGGGATACATTATTTTCAACCAACATGTCATGAATCTTTCGCGATTCGCTAGAGTGCTCTTCGTTGTAAAGATCAATCAGCGTCTGTGGCTCTACGAATATATGAGCAGCAATGTTGCGAAGATGTCCGCGTGCATAAGTGTCGCCACCGCAATTAACGAACTTATTTTTTTCCATCTCAATAAGCAATCCAGGGCGAATGCTTAGCCGTGATGCGAGTTCGTCAATACTCAGGCCAGCGCTTTCGCGCGCACCTTGCATAAATTGACCAAGTGACATTTCTGCTCGCAATGCTAAGTATCGGGATTACTGATGAGTAAAGTCTAGAACCGCAATCACCCCAGCGATAGCCATATACGTGAATCCTGAGTGAAATCACCCCCAGAGGTAGTCCCCTATTTGGTTACTGTCACCGCTCTTTAGTAATCGCGGAGCGTGGCAAGAACCGAATCGAGTTCATCTGGCTTAACCATCACAACTCGTGCCTTGGAACCTTCTGATGGTCCAACGATTCCGCGAGATTCCATCAAATCCATCAAGCGACCGGCTTTTGCAAAACCGACTCTAAGTTTTCGTTGCAGCATTGAGGTAGAACCAAATTGCGTTCCGACAACCAGCTCAATCGCTTGAAGCAATAGATCTAAATCATCACCGATCTCTTTATCAACCATCATTGAAGATTGCGGTGCAACTGTGACATCTTCACGATAGCGAGGCGATAATTGCTTCTTGACGTGGTTGGTAACCGCTTCAATTTCGCGCTCTGAAACGTAGGCTCCCTGAATACGGATAGCGCGGGAAGCTCCCATTGGAATAAATAAACCATCGCCTTGTCCAACGAGCTTTTCTGCGCCCGGGCTATCTAAGATAACGCGGCTATCAGCCAGAGAACTTGTTGCAAAGGAAAGACGTGATGGAACGTTTGCCTTAATGAGACCGGTGACAACATCTACTGAAGGGCGCTGGGTGGCAAGAACTAAGTGGATACCTGCAGAACGTGCCAACTGAGTAATACGTACAACAGATTCTTCAACTTCACGTGCAGCAACCATCATCAAATCTGCGAGCTCATCAATAATTACAAGTAGATAAGGGTATGGCTCAACTACGCGATCACTTCCTGGAGGCGGAATAACTTTTCCAGCGCGAACCGCCTTGTTGAAGTCATCGATATGTCTAAATCCAAAGGTTGAAAGATCCTCATAGCGAAGATCCATTTCGCGGACCACCCAAGTAAGGGCATCTGCCGCTTTCTTAGGGTTGGTAATGATTGGAGTAATCAGATGAGGAATACCTTCATAGGCGGTTAACTCAACTCGCTTGGGATCGATTAAAACCAAGCGAACTTCATCAGGTGTTGCACGCATTAAAATCGATGTAATCATCGCGTTAATCATCGATGATTTACCAGCACCTGTCGCACCTGCCACTAATAAGTGCGGCATCTTCGCCAAGTTGGCACATACAAAATTTCCTTCAACATCTTTACCTAGCGCGACCAGCATCGGGTGGTGATCCTGGCCTGCAACAGTTGAGCGCATAACATCGCCCAAAGCCACGATTTCACGGTCGGTATTTGGAATCTCGATACCGACTGCAGATTTTCCTGGGATCGGCGAGAGGATGCGCACATCGCTAGATGCAACTGCATAGGAAATGTTTTTAGCTAGCGCGGTGATTCGCTCGACCTTTACCGCGTTTCCGAGTTCTACTTCATAGCGCGTAACCGTTGGGCCACGCATAAAGCCAGTAACTTGGGCATCGATGTCAAACTGTAGAAAGACTTCGGTTAGCGCTGCAACTACGGTGTCATTGGCCTTCGATTTCGCCTTTGCGGCGGGGCCGGTGCGCAGTAAATCTTGTGGTGGCAACAAGTAATTTGAGTCGGCAGTTAATAAAAGTTGTTCGGGACGCTTTCCAGTTGCTGGCGGCGCAGTTGTAGTAGCAGTCGGAGCCTGAACTACGCGAGGAACCTCAACTGTGAATTCTTCATCAAATGACTCTTCATCAATATCTTCTTCAGTTTCATCCGCATGCTGGTTCCAGGCAACAACGGGGGTTTCAAATGGTGGGGTATCAGTAATTTCAAAGTCGGCTTCTTCACGTTGCGGGCGTTTTGACCAGAGCCAAATACCAGTGTTCTTAACGCGAATACCAACTGATGAAAGTGGAGTCGCGGTTGTAACTAATAAACCAAAGCAGAACAGTGCGATCAAGAATGGATATGCCAAGAGCGATGTCATTAACGCTTCTAGCGGCATAGATACCGCGTAGCCCAACCATCCCCCACCATGGCGCATCGCAGTTGCACCTGTTGGATTAACTGCACCTAGCGAACCATTTAATAAGTGCGCCAAACCGGAAGCGCTAACAACCAAGGTGATTACACCAACGATGATCCGTGAAGTTGCTTTCTGGTTATCTGGAGTGCGGAATAAACGCAGTGCAAAGTAGAGAATTAACAGCGGTGCAAAGAAACCAATTCGGCCGAAGGCGCCGTAGATAACTGCGTAAAGGTTTCGGCCTACAAAGTTATCGGCTGCAAACCAAGTTCCGGCAAATGCAGCAAGGGCAAGAATTAAAAGTAGGAAAGCTAGGCCATCGCGATGATGGGCGGGATCTAAGTCGCGGGCACCTCGAGCCAAGAAGCGCACAGTTGAACCCAGCGCCTTGGCGATAGTTCTCCAAAGGGCGCTAATCGAACGCCCAACAAATGAGAGCGCGATTTGCCCAGCGCCACCTGATTTGCGAGTAGTTGTGCGTTTTCTCTTAGCCACACCTTTAATCTTAGCGGTCAGACCTCAATAACTACGGGAACGATCATCGGACGGCGGCGATGTTTTCCGCCGACCCAACTGCCGATTGTGCGTCGGACTACTTGAGAAAGTTGATGAGTTCCATTTACACCTTCAGAAACCGCGTGCTTTAAGGCTTTTTCGATCTGCCCCTTAACTTCATCAAAGAGCGCTTCATCTTCATTAAATCCACGTGCATGGATATCAGGGCCGGCGATGATCTTTCCGCTCTGTGACTCAATTACTACTACGACAGAGATAAATCCTTCTTCTCCTAATATGCGGCGATCTTTCAAAGATGATTCGGTGATATCTCCGATGCTTTGACCATCGACGTAAACAAAACCACAAGGTACGGCACCAGCAACTTCCGCAACATGGTCTACCAAATCAACCACGATTCCGTTTTCGATAATAAAGGTATTTTCGCGAGGAACTCCAGATTGAATTGCTAGCTCGGCGTTGGCCTTTAAGTGGCGCCATTCACCATGCACCGGCAGGGCGTACTTTGGTTTCACGATGTTGTAGCAGTAGAGCAACTCCCCTGCGGCGGCATGTCCTGAAACGTGAACCATCGCATTTGCTTTATGTACAACCTTGGCGCCAAAACGAGTTAATTCGTTGATGACTCTAAATACTGAATTTTCATTGCCGGGGATGAGTGAAGAAGCCAGGATAACGGTGTCGCCTTCACCAACGCGTATCTGATGATCGCCATTAGCCATTCGAGATAGCGCAGCCATCGGTTCGCCTTGTGAGCCGGTACAAATCAGAACGACACGATCATCGTAGTTATCAAGTTCCTTAGCATCGATAACAATTCCGGCTGGCACATTTAAGTAGCCCATATCCTCGGCGATCTTCATATTGCGAACCATGGAGCGCCCGATGAAAACAACTTTCCGGTTATGCATCGCTGCCGTGTCAATTACTTGTTGGACGCGGTGAACATGGGATGAAAATGAGGCCACGATTACACGCTTCTTGGTTGCGGCAATTACGCGATTTAGCGCTGGCATAATCTCGCGTTCAGCAGGGGTAAATCCAGGAACATCTGCGTTAGTTGAATCAACTAAGAATAGATCGACGCCTTCATCGCCTAAGCGCGCGAAGGTGCGCAGATCGGTAATACGCCCATCGAGTGGTAATTGATCCATCTTAAAATCGCCAGTGTGAAGAACCGTGCCAGCTTTTGTATGAATAGCAACGGCTAAAGCATCAGGAATTGAGTGGTTAACCGCAACGAATTCAACTTCGAATGGCCCAATATCTTCGCGCATTCCCTCTTTAACTTCGCGAGTAAGTGGTGAGATGCGATGTTCTTTGAGTTTGGCAGTGACTAAAGCCAAGGTGAGTGCTGAACCATAGATCGCAATATCGCCGCGTTCGCGAAGTAGGTATGGAGTTGCGCCAATGTGATCTTCGTGGCCATGCGTTAAAATCAGACCGATGACATCAGCTAAGCGATCGCGGATGTAACTAAAGTCCGGCAGGATTAAATCAATACCTGGTTGATTCTCTTCAGGAAAAAGCACGCCACAATCAACAATTAAGAGCTTTCCATTTGTTTCAAAGACGGTCATGTTGCGACCGATTTCGGCTAATCCGCCAAGTGCGACTATACGAAGCCCACCAGCAACTAGCTTGCTAGGAGTACCGAGTTCGGGATGGGGATGCGTCATTGAGTATTAATCAAAGCTATAAAGAGATACCACCGGCGATGAGATCTTTGCGCAATTGCACGATCTGATCTTCGGTTGCATCTACTAGCGGAAGACGAGTATGGCCACCAGGTAGGCCCATCATATTTAGCGCGGCCTTGGTGAGGATCGCACCCTGAGTGCGGAATGTGCCAGTAAAGACTGGAAGTAACTTTTGGTGAATCTCTAACGCTTTCGCTGCATTACCAGCGAACCAAGCATCGAGCATCGCCTTTAAATCTTTTCCAACGGTGTGGCCACAAACTGAAACCATTCCGACTGCGCCAACTGAAAGTAGCGGCAAGTTAAGGATGTCATCACCTGAGTAAACAGGGATTCCGCAACGTTTAATTACCCAAGAAGTTGAAGCGACATTTCCTTTGGCATCCTTGAGCGCAACAATCTGTGGGTGCTCGTAAAGACTAACAATTGTGTCTGGTTCGATCTCAATTCCACAGCGACCAGGAATGTCGTACATCATTACTGGCAAATCAGTTGCGCTAGCAATCGCCTTAAAGTGCGCGGCAACGCCTGCTTGAGGTGGTTTGTTGTAATACGGAGCAACGATTAGCAAGCCGTCGGCGCCAGCTTTCTCGGTGCGCTTTGCTTGATTGATTGAATAATCGGTTTCGTTGTCACCAGCACCAGAGACCACAAAGATCTTTGGCCCGACAACGTCTTTTACGACGCGGATGATCTCTTCCTTTTCAGAAGATTTAGTTGTTGGCGCTTCACCGGTTGTGCCGTTGACTGCGATTCCATCGTGCCCATTTGCAACTAGATGTGCAGCCAGTTTTTCAACGCCCGGCCAATCGATCTTGCCGTTCTTTTCGAACGGGGTCACCATTGCGGTGAGCATACGTCCGAATGGCGCCTCGATTGTCATGGGTGAAACCTACCGTTTTACGGTGCGATCCGTCCAGATTTTTCAAAGGCTCCGTAGGTAAGTGGCATTAATTTTGCAAATTCGGCTTCCATTTTTTCCGCAACCATCTCAATTTCACGTTGTGGATAGCTTGGAAAGTGAGACCCTTCACGGGCGGTGCGAAGTGAGAGAAAGTTCATTAAGGCGCGAGCATTCATGGAGACATACATTGATGAATATGTAGCAACTGGTAGAACTACGCGCGCAACTTCGCGCGCAACTCCGGCATCAAGCATCTTCTGATAACTGTCATAGGCAATTAGATAGGCATCCTTCATCGCTTTAACAGAAATGTCGAACTGCTCTTTCGTACCGTCTTCGAATGTGTAAGCGCCAGTTTTACCAACTTGAATGAGCTTGCGCTCCTTTGATGGAATATAAAAGACCGGTTTTAATTCGCGGTAACGGCCGGACTCTTCGTTATATGAAGCGATACGGTGGCGCATAAATTCGCGGAATACAAAAATTGGTGCGCTAACAAAGAAAGTCATGGAAGTGTGTTCAAATGGTGAACCGTGGCGTTCGCGAGCCAAGTAATTAATCAATCCCGCGGAGCGCGCTGGGTCTTCCCCGATCTCATCCAATGATTGTTCTCCAGCAGTAGAAACGCGCGCTGCCCAAATAACATCGGCATCACTGGCGCTGGATTTAACGAGTTCGACGGTCATATCGTCGCGGAAAATTACTTCATTGCTCATGGGCGCCACCTTATATATATGGCGCTACCTCACCGAGGATATCTAGGGCAGAATGCACCCGTGTCTAGAGTGAACCGCGCCACCGCCGCGCAATCGTTGAGCGTCTCGCTCACTGTTGGCGCTTATGGCATCGCATTTGGCGCGGCCTCCGTGGCCGCTGGATTTACCGTTCTGCAATCTTGCTTGCTTTCCCTCCTTACATTTACCGGCGCATCGCAATTTGCAGTAGTCGGAGTCCTTGGCGCAGGTGGCAGCGCGCTCAGTGGAATCGCAACGGCAACTTTGCTCGGAGTCCGTAACACTTTATATGGGCTAAGAATGGCGCCGGTTTTAAACGTCCGTGGCTTGAAGCGGATATTCGCCGCGCAGTTAACTATTGATGAGTCAACAGGCGTTGCGCTCTCGCAAGAACATTTAGGGGTGCGCGAAGCTCGCCAAGGTTTCTGGTTAACTGGAATCGGCGTCTATATTTTTTGGAATCTATTTACTTTAGCGGGCGCGCTCGGTGCACAAGCGATGGGAAATCCCGCTGCGTGGGGGCTCGATGCGGCAGTCCCTGCAGCATTTCTCGGCCTTCTTTGGCCACGATTAACAAATAAGAGTGAACGTTTGCTGGCCGTTGCTGCTTGCGCACTTGCACTCGCAATGACGCCTTACTTTGTTCCAGGAGTTCCAATTATCGCGACAGCTCTTCTCGCCGTGATCTTCGGATTGGGAGCCAAAATATGGAGATAAATTTAATTGAGCCGTTTTGGCTTGCCGTTATTGGCACCAGTCTCTTCGCATTTCTTTTGAAGATTTTGGGTCACAGCGTTCCAAAAAAGTGGCTCTCAAATCCAAGAATTTTAAAGATTAATTCGCTGATACCGATTGCGCTACTTAGCGCACTGGTTGCCGTGCAGTCATTTACACAAGATTCACGAATCGTTGCTGATCAGCGAATGGCAGGAGTTGGCGTGGCAGTGCTCGCGCTAATTCTGCGAGCACCATTTCCGGTTGTGGTTCTGTCGGCAGCTGCGACTTCTGCGGCCCTTTTCCATTTAAATTAAATAATTTTTAGCGCTTCGAGCTTCGCCTTTAGGTCATTATCTGAAGGCTCAGTTAGATGTGTTCCATCTGAAAATACGATTACCGGGATTGATTTCGCTCCCCCGTTAATTTCAATTACCTTTTCAGCAGCAGATGCATCTGCTTCAACATCGATGTGGTTAACCTGAATATCGAGTTCTTCAAAGAGGCGCTTTGAGCGACGGCAATCGCCACACCAGTCAGCACCGTACATAGTGATATCTGCTTTAGCCATTTGCTTGCTCCTTACATAAATTTCTCAAGGCCGAAGGTCAGCCCTGGTTTTGAAATAACGCTGCGAACACCAAGTAATACACCTGGCATAAATCCGGCGCGATCAAGCGAATCATGGCGAATTGTGAGCGTCTCACCAAGGCCACCAAGTAAAACTTCTTGGTGTGCGATTAGTCCGCGTAGACGAACTGAGTGAACTGGGATATCGCCAACTGTTGCGCCCCGTGCACCATCTAGTGAAGTTGTAGTTGCATCTGGCATAGCGCCTAGCCCAGCTTCTTTGCGCGCCTTCGACATTAGCTCTGCCGTACGAGAAGCGGTGCCGGAAGGTGCATCAACTTTATTTGGGTGGTGAAGTTCAATGATCTCCGCTGATTCAAAGTATTTTGCGGCTTTTGTAGCAAACTCCATCATTAACACCGCACCAATTGCGAAGTTTGGTGCGATCAAGATGCTAACAGATGGGTTAGCCGCGGCTAACTTTTCTAGCGTTGCGATTCGCGCTGCATCGAAACCTGTTGTACCGACGACTGCATGGATCCCGTTATTTGCTAAAAATTCGAGGTTGGCCATTACTGAATCAGGAGTAGTGAAATCAACGACTACTTGAGCACCGGTGCTCTTTAGAGTTTCAAGTGAGTCACCTAGATCAAGTGCGGCAACGAGTTCAAGATCTGCGGCTTCAGTAACAGCCTTAACGACCTCAGCACCCATGCGACCTCTCGCACCAAGTACTCCGACTTTGATCATGACTTCAACACCTTTTCAAATTTCGCTTCGCTCTTAAATGGTCCGACAAGAGCAAGGGTAGGCGATTTGGTGAGAAATTCGTTGGCAATTTCGCGGACATCAGTTGGGTTTACGCGTGAGATCGCTTTTAGGATCTCGTCAAAGCCCATTACCTGGCCGTAGACAATTTCATTCTTACCGATACGGCTCATACGTGAACCTGAATCTTCTTGGCTCAAAACTAGAGACCCACGAACCGCACCTTTTGCGCGTTCAACCTCTTCATGGCTCATGCCGTTTTCTGCAACGTCAGCCAGAACTTCACGGATAATCTCGACAACTTCAATCGCCTTCGTTGGATTACAGCCGGCGTAGAAACCGATCTGACCAGAGCCGGCAAACTGTTGCGCGTAGGCATAAACCGAATAAGCCAATCCGCGCTTTTCGCGAATCTCTTGGAATAAACGTGAAGACATTCCGCCACCAAGTGCGGAAGCTAAAACTCCCATTGCAAAGCGACGTTCATCACTGCGCGCAACGCCTTCCATGCCGTAGAACATATGTGCTTGCTCAGTTTTGCGAGTCAATAATCCAACGCTCTGCATTGGCTTGGTCTTCACCGGTGTATTTGGGCGAATCTGCGGAGATCCCTTAACGTCAAGGAAGTTATCGCGAGAAAGCGCTTCTTCAACCATGGCAACTACGCGCTTATGTTTAATATTTCCAGCAACCGCAACTACGAGATCCTGTGGCAGGTACTTCTTCTTGTAATAGTTAAAGACGCTGCTGCGGGTCATATCTGAAATCGATTTGATAGTGCCGAGAATTGGCCGACCTAATTGAGTATCGCCATAGTAAGTCTCGGCATATAGATCGTGCACTAGATCGCTCGGATCATCATCGCGCATCGCGATTTCTTCAAGCACAACCTTCCGCTCGGCATCTACATCGAGCGCCGATACGATTGAAGAAGTAATCAAATCTGAAACTACATCGATCGCCATAGGCAGATCGGTATCAATTACGCGCGCATAGAAGCAGGTGTATTCCTTGCTGGTAAAGGCGTTCATTTCGCCACCGACCGCTTCGATTGTTGCTGAAATTTCTAAAGCGTTGCGGCGCGTGGTGCCTTTAAATAGAAGGTGCTCTAGAAAGTGAGAAGCCCCAGCAACGGCCGGGGTTTCATCACGTGAACCAACATTTACCCAGATACCGATCGCGGCGCTGCGTACCGACGGAACTTCTTCCGTGACGATACGCAGACCGCTAGGTAATACTGTGCGCACTACTGGGCGACGAACTGACATTTAGAGTCTGTTCTCTACTTACTCAGCGCTCGGTGTTGATCCATCTTCGAGAACTGGAACAAGTGAGAGCTTGCCCTTGGGATCGATTTCACCGATCTCAACCTGAATCTTGTCGCCAACCTTCATAACTTCTTCAAGGTTTTCAATGCGCTTTCCACCATGCATCTTGCGAATCTGAGATACGTGGAGCAAGCCATCTTTACCTGGCATAAGAGAAATGAATGCACCGAATGCAGCAAGCTTTACAACGGTACCGAGGTAACGCTCTCCAACTTCTGGCATTTGTGGGTTAGCGATCGCATTGATCTGTGCGCGTGCAGCTTCTGCTGACGGACCATCGACTGCGCCGATGTAGATCGTGCCATCATCTTCGATTGAGATATCAGCGCCAGTTTCATCTTGGATCTGGTTGATGATCTTGCCCTTAGGCCCGATTACCGCACCGATCTGATCAACTGGAATCTTTACAGAGATGATGCGAGGAGCAAATGGGCTCATCTCATCAGGTGTATCGATCGCTTCATTCATGACATCCAGGATCGCAAGACGCGCTTCCTTTGCTTGGTGAAGTGCTCCAGCAAGAACTGATGCAGGAATACCGTCAAGCTTGGTATCTAGTTGAAGAGCGGTGATGAAATCTTTTGTTCCGGCAACCTTGAAGTCCATATCTCCGAATGCATCTTCTGCACCCAAGATATCTGTCAAAGCAACGTACTCGACCTTGCCATCGACGGTATCTGAGATAAGACCCATTGCAATACCTGCAACTGGAGCCTTTAGTGGAACACCAGCGTTAAGCATTGCAAGTGTTGATGCGCAAACAGAACCCATTGAAGTTGAACCGTTTGAACCAAGCGCTTCAGAGACCTGACGGATTGCGTAAGGGAACTCTTCGCGAGTTGGAAGAACTGGAACAAGTGCACGTTCTGCAAGCGCTCCGTGTCCGATTTCGCGACGCTTTGGTGTGCCAACACGACCTGTTTCACCAGTTGAATATGGTGGGAAGTTGTAGTTGTGCATGTAGCGCTTATGGTTTTCTGGGTTCAAAGTATCGAGCTGCTGCTCCATCTTGAGCATATTAAGAGTTGTGATTCCGAGAATCTGAGTCTCGCCACGTTCGAAGATCGCTGATCCGTGAACGCGAGGAATAACTTCAACTTCTGCAGATAGCGCACGGATATCGCGAAGACCGCGACCATCGATACGGATCTTGTCACGCAATACGCGCTGGCGAACCAACTTCTTGGTTAGTGAGCGGAACGCTGCAGGAACTTCCTTTTCGCGACCTTCGAAGGCTCCGGAAACAGATTCCTTAGTTGCAGCAGAGATCTCATCGATCTTTGTCTCGCGCTCTTGCTTACCGGCGATAGTCATAGCCTTCGCTAGATCATCTTTAGCAGCCTTTTCAACTGCAGCGAATACATCATCTTGGTAATCCAGGAAGACAGGGAATTCAGCGGTTGGCTTTGCAGCAACCTTGGCTAACTTCGCCTGTGCATCGCAGAGAATCTTAATAAATGGCTTTGCTGCATCAAGTCCTTGTGCCACAACTTCTTCAGTAGGAGTTGGCTGACCGCTCTTGATTAGTTCGATTGTCTTAGCTGTTGCTTCTGCTTCAACCATCATGATTGCAACATCGCCATCACTGATGCGACCAGCAACGACCATGTCGAATACTGCATCAGCTACCTGTGAATGGTTAGGGAAGGCAACCCATTGTCCGTCAATCAAAGCAACGCGAACGCCACCGATTGGACCTGAGAATGGAAGACCAGCAAGTTGTGTAGACATTGATGCTGCGTTAATCGCGATCACGTCGTACATGTGGTCTGGATCAAGTGCCATAACGGTTACAACGATTTGTACTTCGTTGCGAAGACCCTTTACGAATGATGGACGCAATGGGCGGTCGATCAAACGGCAGGTAAGAATTGCATCTTCTGATGGACGACCTTCGCGACGGAAGAATGATCCTGGGATGCGACCAACTGCGTACATCTTCTCTTCAACATCTACTGTTAAAGGAAAGAAATCGAATTGATCTTTCGGAGTCTTTGACGCTGTTGTTGCTGAGAAGATCATTGTTTGATCGTCTAAGTAAACAGCTGCGGCTCCTGCTGCTTGACGCGCTAGGCGTCCGGTTTCAAAGCGGATTTCACGCTTTCCGAATTTGCCGTTATCGATAACGGCTACTGATGTTTGTACTTCTTGACCCTCCATGGGTCCTCCTTTTGTTTATGTACCCAGTCCAGGTTCATAAGGAGTTCTCAATTAAATATTAAGTAATGAATCGTCGATCGAAGTTCACGCACAGGGATAAACCTTGCGGAAACCACTACCGAGGACCATTAGCTTTAAAGATTAATGAAAAAGCCAAACTCCCCTGGCGGGTAGTTATTTAATTAGCGGCGAATACCGAGCTTTTCGATAATCGCGCGATAACGATTGATATCTGTCTTAGACAAGTACTGAAGGATGCGACGACGCTGACCTACGAGCAACAACAGACCACGACGGTTGTGGTGATCGTGTGGGTTGGTCTTCAAATGTGTAGTGATATCTTCAATACGACGTGAGAGCAAAGCAACCTGTGCTTCTGGGCTTCCGGTGTCGGTAGCTGATGAGCCGTACTTTGCAACGATTTCTTTCTTTACTTCTGGTGTTAAAGCCATTTAAGGACTCCTCTTAGTTACCGCCACGACGGCGACCGGTTTGATACACGGTCACTCACTTTGATCGTTGGACAGGGGAAAGGTTACCAGCGGGGCTACAGATATCGGAAATCGAGCTTTTTAGCCTTCAGTTAACGCTCGCGCCTGATCACAATCCAACTTCATCTGCACAAGTAGCGGTTCGAGGCCATCAAATTTCAAGGTATCTCGCAGGCGCCAGCCAAATTCGATTGATGCGTTCTTGTCGTAAAGTTCTAAGCCTTCTTGATCGAGTGCATATGCCTCTACTTGGCGACCGCGCACACCTTCAAATGTTGGATTGGTACCGATTGAAATTGCGGCAGGCCAGAAGTTGATTCCGACCGTTAACCAACCTGCATATACGCCATCTGCCGGAATTGTTTGCCCATCGATATTTCCCAAGTTGGCGGTGGGATAACCAATTTCGCGACCACGTTTTTCACCGTGCACAACGACTCCATCTAGGCGGTGCGGGCGAGAAAGTAAGGTCCGCGCTTCTTCAACCTTTCCTTCAACTACTAATTTGCGGATACGAGAAGAAGAGATTGCCTCATTCTCTTCAGACTTTAAATCTTGGACATCTACGGTGAAGTTAAATTTCAAACTATCTTTGATTAGAGAATCTATATTGCCTGCCGCTTTGTGGCCATAAGTGAAGTTCTTACCCACGATCACTGTAGAAACGCTCAACTGACCAACCAAAACATCTTTTACAAAATCTTCCGGAGCCATAGACGCAAATTTTTCATTGAACTTAAGCACCGCAACTTGGTCGGCGTTATGGATCTTTAAGAGTTCAACACGATCTGCCAAAGTTGTAAGCATCGTTGGCGCACGATCTGGTGCGAAAACCTGCATTGGATGTGGGTCGAAGGTGAGCGCGATAATTGAGCGACCATCGGCGATCTCCTTGGCGCGATCGAGCAGCAATTGGTGGCCCTTATGGACGCCATCGAAGACGCCTATTACGACGACGCTTCCTGTGCTCATCTGACTATTATCTCTGAATTAATTCGCCGCTGCAAAAACTGCGATCGGTTTTGCCTTGCCGGATTCGTTCTTTAAAAGAGCGATAAGGCGGTTATCTGGTGAGAGCGCCGCAAAAATATCTTCGCCAGTATTTGAAGGTAGTGGTCTGCCAAATGAAAGTTCTGCAACTTCATCTAGCGCCAGCTCGCGGACCGAGAATGTGGCACGCGCTACATCTGCTAAATCTAAAGTTTTAAACTCTTGCGCCTTGAGCGCATCGAAGGTAATCGCCTGATCAATTGCAAAGCCAGCAACTCGCGTACGGCGCAGCGCTGACAAATGGCCACCAACGGCTAATTCGCTGCCTAGATCGCGTGCGATCGCGCGGATGAAAGTTCCAGCAGAACAAGTGACATCAATATCAATTTCGATTCGAGCACCAGTACGGCGAATATCTAATACTTCTAAAGATGAAATTGTGATGGTGCGAGCAGCTAGCTCAAATACTTCGCCCGCACGTACTCGGTCATAGGCGCGCTCTCCTGCAACCTTTACAGCGGATACTGAACTGGGACGTTGTTGAATCTCCCCCACCATTTTGGAAAGGCCCGATCTAATTTCTTCGTCGGTAATCATTGACGTATCTGCTTCAGAAATGACTTCACCTTCTTGGTCGTCGGTGACTGTTGCCGCGCCTAAAACAACTGTTGCAAGATAAGACTTGTCGCCATCGGTGATGTACTGCAATAAACGAGTTCCGTTACCAAAACCAAGTACAAGTACGCCAGTTGCCATCGGATCTAAGGTGCCAGCATGGCCAACTTTGCGTGTACCAAGTGCCTTACGCGCAACTGCCACAACATCATGGCTAGTCATGGCAGGTGCTTTATCTACAACTAAAAAGCCATCCATTAGTTAGGCGTTAATCTTCAATAACTTTTGGAACCTTGTAGGGATCTGCTCCCCCAGCAAATGTCGCGTTCTTGCGAAGTTGGGCAACTTCAGCATCAAGAACATGGACTTTATCTAAGAGTGAATCAAGTGCTTTCGCAGATTCTGGAAGTCCATCTTCGAAGAATTCGATAGATGGAGTAATGCGCGTCTGAAGATCGCGACCAACAGCGCTGCGGATTACGCCTTTTGCGCTCTCAAGTGCGGCAGCAGTTGCAGCGCGCTGTTCCTCATCACCTAGCACGGTGTAGAAGATCGAAGCGTTCTGCAGATCGCCAGTAACGCGCGCATCTGTGACAGTGACGAAACCGAGACGAGGATCTTTAATCTTCGTCTCAAGCAGCTGCGCCACTACCACTTTGATGCGGTCGGCAACTTTCTGAGTGCGATGTGATTGGCCCATTGTTATGCGCGCTTCTTCTCGCGCATCTCAAAGACCTGAATAGTGTCTCCGATTTGCAGATCCTTCATATTGCCAAGGCCAATACCGCACTCGAAGCCTTCTTTAACTTCAGTGGCATCGTCCTTGAAGCGCTTGAGCGAATCAATGGTGAGGTCATCGGCGATGATTTCAGTGCCGCGCATGATGCGCGCCTTGGCGTTTCGCTTGATAGAACCATCGCGAACGATAGAACCTGCGATATTGCCGGCCTTTGAAGATTTGAAGATCTCACGGACTTCAGCGTTACCGAGAACGATTTCTTCGTACTCTGGCTTGAGCAAGCCCTTAAGAGATAGTTCGATCTCTTCAATTGCATTGTAGATAACTGAATAGAAGCGAACTTCTACGCCTTCTTGATCAGCATAGATCGCTGTCTGTGGTTCTGGCTTAACGTTAAAGCCAATAACTACAGCAGTTGATGCTGATGCCAAAGTTATATCTGACTTGGTGATTGCACCAACGCCACGGTGGATAACGCGTAGATCAACTTCTGCTCCGACATCGAGTTGCATAAGTGCATCTTCGAGCGCTTCGACAGAACCTGAAACGTCACCCTTAAGGATGAGGTTAAGTGTTGAGACCTTGGACTGCTCCATAAAGTCTTCAAGTGAAACCTTCTTACGCGCCTTAGCAAGTTGCGCGTTACGTTCTGCAGCCTGACGCTTTTCAGCGATCTGACGCGCAGTACGGTCTTCATCTGCAACTAAGAAGGTATCTCCTGCACTTGGAACGGATGTGAAACCGAGAACCTGTACTGGACGAGATGGTCCGGCAGTATCAACGTTTTGACCATCTTCATCAAGCATCGCGCGTACACGACCGAATGAACCGCCGGCAACAATTGCATCACCGATCTTGAGCGTTCCGCGTTGCACAAGAACTGTGGCAACTGGTCCGCGACCGCGATCGAGGTGAGCTTCAATTGCAACACCGCGCGCTGAATCTTCGGCAACTGCGCGAAGATCAATTGCAGCATCTGCTGTTAGAAGAATTGCATCGATAAGTTCGTTTACGCCAAGACCTGATTTAGCAGAGACGTTTACGAAGAGAGTTTCTCCGCCGTACTCTTCTGCGATCAAGTTGTACTCGGTCAATTGCTGGCGGACCTTATCTGGGTTCGCGCCTTCTTTATCAACCTTGTTAACGGCGACAACGATTGGGACATCTGCAGCTTGAGCGTGGTTTAACGCTTCAATTGTCTGCGGCATGATTCCGTCATCTGCTGCAACAACGAGTACTGCGATATCTGTGACCTTGGCACCACGAGCACGCATAGCGGTGAACGCTTCGTGGCCAGGTGTATCGATAAAGGTAATCGCACGGTTTACGCCGTCATGATCATGGTGAATTTGGTAGGCACCGATGTGCTGAGTGATTCCACCGGCTTCGGTCTTTAGGACCTCAGATTTACGTATGGCATCGAGCAAACTGGTCTTACCGTGATCGACGTGTCCCATAACAGTTACAACTGGGGGACGTGCAACCAGTAGATCTGCATCCAGATCGGCAAGTTCTTGCGCAAGATCGATATCGAAATCTTGCAAGAGTTCGCGGTCTTCATCTTCTGGGCTAACAATTTGGATTACATATCCAAGTTGTGCACCAAGAATTTCAAATGTGTCAGCATCTACTGATTGAGTTGCAGTAACCATTTCACCTAAGTGGAATAGCGCAGCTACCAACGCTGCTGCATCTGCACCGATCTTTTCAGCGAAATCTGCAAGAGTTGAACCGCGACGCATGCGGATCTGAGTCTTTCCATCACCGTGCGGAATAACTGCGCCACCCAATTGTGGCGCTTGCATATTGTCGAATTCATCGCGCAGCGCTTTTCTTGATTTTGGTTTGCGCTTGCTGCTCTTACTTGCATTCTTTCCAAATGCACCTGCAGCGCCGCCGCGACCTGGACCGCGATTAGGACCGCCGCCTGGACGTTGTGGGCCACCAGTAGTTGGTGCACCAGTTGAAGGACCGCTTGAACGATATGGACCAGAAGATGAACCTGGTGCACCTGCACCTGCAGGACGTGACTGATAATTTCCAGGACCGCCGCTACCTGCTGGTCGTGGAGTATTTGGACGCGCTGCAAAACCAGGACGAACAGAACCAGGACGTGGTCCTGACATTCCGGGACGTGCACCTGGTGCACCTGCAGGACGTTGTGGTGGACGTGGAACTGCGCCGCCAGTTGAGAATGGATTATTTCCGGGACGTGGCGGACGTGGAACTGCAGGTGTTGTTCCACCAGAAGTTGAGAATGGATTATTTCCAGGACGTGGAGCAGCCGGTTTACTTTCAGCAGCTGGCGCTTCTTCATCTGAAACAGGTGTTGGTGCAGGAGCCGTTGCCTGCGCAGCGCTTTCAGCGCGCGATGCCTTTAGCGCCTCTAAATCAACGCCGAGTTCGGCGGCAAGTTCGGCGGCAAGTTCAGGGTTTACTTCTGCAGTTTTCTTAGCAGCGGTCTTCTTTGCAGCTGCTTTCTTAACTGGCTTCGCATCGGAAACTGGCTTGGCATCGGGATACATCTCGATGAGCTTGCGCACGACCGGCGCTTCTACAGTTGATGATGCTGAGCGGACGAATTCGCCCATTTCTTGGAGTTTTGCAAGGACAACCTTGCTCTCCATACCGAGTTGTTTTGCCAACTCATGTACGCGGACCTTTGACACATTTCTCCTGTCTTGGCCCGCAATCTTTATTCTAGATATTTATCTAGGGATGCGAGCCTTAGTTGTAAGACCTCATAATCTGAACGAGCTCATTTGAGTTTCATATCTTTCGCATCCATATCTTTAAGTTAATAACTAATTGTCTGACTTTAAACGCTCATCTAAGAACACTTTAAATTTTGAAAGATCCGGCGCTTGCTCCAGCTTGAAGGCTGATTTAAACGCTTTCCGATCTATTGCGATGTAGCCACAAGATAAGTGGAGCCAGGCTCCCCTACCGTGAGATTTTCCACCGCTTGTTGGAGTAATTACCCCATCAACACAGTTGACTCGCAATAGCTGCGAAGGCTCTTGAGATTTACGACAAACGATGCAGGTGCGTATCGGTTTGATACCTCTTTGCATTGCAGCCATTTCTCTAACCTTCAACAAGGGTTAAGGATAGCGAAGAGCGGCTATTTCACCTAAATCCCTGCGTAGCAGGTGCGTTTATTTAGGTCCAATCACCTAGGCACAGTTGGGGTGTCGGGATGGATATCAATACGCCAACCAGTCAGGCGTGCAGCCAGCCGCGCATTCTGTCCATCTTTGCCAATTGCAAGTGAGAGTTGGTAATCAGGCACGGTTACTTTTGCAGATCGCGTTGCAAGATCAACAATTTCAACCTTGGTAACTTTTGCAGGAGAAAGTGCATGCGCAACAAATTGTGCAGGATCTTCTGACCAATCGACGATATCAATTTTTTCACCATGCAGCTCTTCCATAACTGCATTGGCACGTGAACCCATTGGACCAATTAAAGATCCCTTAGGTGAAACACCTGCACGGTGTGAGCGGACCGCCAACTTTGTGCGATGTCCTGCCTCGCGCGCAACTTCCATAATCTCAACGATGCGATCGTTGATTTCGGGAACTTCGAGTGCAAAGAGTTGCTTAACTAGCGCAGGATGGCTGCGCGAGAGCATGATCTCTGGCCCTTTCATTCCCTGTTTAACTTCAACTACAAAGCACTTGATGCGATCGCCATGGTTGTAAACCTCACCAGGAACTTGTTCTTGCGGAGGAATGCGACCTTCAACTTTGCCGAGGTTGACGTTAATCATCTTGGGATCGCGACCTTGCTGCACAATTCCAGAGATAACATCGCCAACGGATGCGCTGAACTCTCCAACAATTTCAGCATCGTTATTAGCACGCATCTTTAACTTGATGACTTGTCTAACTGTAGAAGTTGCAGTGCGTGCGAAACCTTCTGGTTCATCGCGATCTTCTGAGACTCGTTCGCCAAGCTCGTTAAAGGTTGGAACCCAGATAACGATCTCTCCAGTTTCGCGATCGATGCTGGCACGGGCTTGGCGCTTGGGCGCATCAGTCTCGTAATAAGCGGTCAAAACTCCTGCTTCAATTTCTGTAATCAAATCTTCCAGCGGCATCTGCTTATGGGTTGCCAGCGCAATTAGCGCATCGACATCGACCTGGCCTTTATTCATCGCCAGCCTCGTCATTTAAATTCTGTGCTTCTTCTTTTCGATTAAATTCGATTTCAACTACCGCGCGCTTAACATCTGCGAAGTTAACGGTATGGGTTTTAATCCGACCCTTGATATTTTCAACAAGCGTGGCAGTTATTTCGTTAAATTCCGTGAGGCGACCAGTGGTAACAGTTCCATCTTGCAGAGTTACCTTTACCAAGCGAGTTAAGTTCTTGGTCCAATGGCGTGGCAGAGTTAGTGGACGATCAACACCAGGTGAAGTTACTTCTAGAGTAAAAGGTGTTTCATCCATAAAGGTAGCGGTATCAAGAAGTTCTGAGATCAACCGTGAGACAACGGTGACTTGATCTAGGTTTAGCGGGCTCTGGCCATCAACGATGAAGGTAACTACGCGGTGGCTGCCGGCAGATGTTAATTGGACTTCTTCTAGGAAGAAACCGGCTTCTGTAACAGCGGGTTCGATCAACTGGGTAATTGACTGTGTCAGTGACACTTCTGGCTCCTTATTAATTTGTTATTTAGTTTTTTACTACGTCCCAAGTTTAGCACCGATTATTTTATGGTTAACGCAGCGCGGTAAAAGTATCGAAAGCTACTTTTAGAATCAGCGCTGCCGTAATTGCCATAAAGACTTTTCTCACCAAACCTGAGCCGCCACGTAGGGCTATGCGAACTCCGATTAGTCCGCCACAGACATTGGCGATCGCCAGGGTCAGGCCAATTTTCCAGAGAATTTCACCGTTGACGCCAAAGACCAGAATGGCACCGCCGTTGGTAGCTACATTGACGACTTTAGCTATTGCAGAGGCTGATAGAAATGCAAAGCCCATAACTGCAACCAGTAGAAGAATTAGAAAAGAACCGGTCCCTGGGCCGATGATGCCATCGTAGAAACCAATTACTAACGCCGCAACAGCCGAGATCTTCAACCGTTTGCTTTCACTATGACGCATCGATTCAATCTGCCCCAGTTGCGGACGTTTCCAGGTATAGATCAGAACTGCGATTAAGAGCGCAACAACTAGTGGTTTCAAAACTTCTGTTGGAATAAGTGAGGCAAGAGATGCCCCACCCATTGATCCGATAAAGGCGGGTATCGCCATAACTATTAATAGCTTCGAACTTACCCTTATATTTCGGCGATAAGTGAGCGCGGACGCAGTTGTTCCGAAGATCGAGGGGACTTTATTTGTTCCGAGTACTACAACGGTTTCAGTTTTTGCCAGACCTATCAGCATTGCAGGAAGTTGAATCAACCCTCCCCCGCCAGCGATCGCATCGATGAGCCCTGCGCAGAACGCGGCGGCAGCCAGAAAGACGAGAGTGTAGAGAGTTAGATCTGCAAACACTTTAGGAAAGTGATGCGATTAGAGTTGTTACGGCAGAGATGGCATCACCAACTGCAACTTCAGATTTCTCTCCTGATTTGCGATTACGGAGTTCGATCTTGCCTTCTGCAAGTGATTTACCAACAACGATGATTACTGGAATACCAATTAGCTCGGCATCTTTAAATTTAACGCCAGCGCTTGGATCACGGCGATCATCGAGCATTACTGTGATGCCAGATGCCTCAAGCTTGGTTGCGATATCGAGTGCGGTATCGAATGGCAGATCTTCTTTGCCGGTAGCGACGATATGTACTTTCGCAGGCGCTACTTCTAGCGGCCAAACCAGGCCAATCTCGTCATAACTTTGTTCAGCGATTGCCGCTACTGCGCGCGATACGCCGATTCCGTAAGAACCCATTGTGACAACTTGTGATTTGCCGTTTTGATCAAGCACAGTAAGACCAAGTGCATCCGCGTACTTGCGACCTAATTGGAAGATATGACCGATCTCAATAGCGCGATCAATAACTACTGCAGTTGAACATTCTGGACATGAATCGCCTTCGCGAATTTCAGCAGCTTCAACATATGCGTCAGGTGTGAAGTCACGACCGTTAACTACGTTGCGGGCATGGCGATCTTTCTTATTTGCACCAGTTACCCAAGAAGTACCAGGTGCAACGCGAGGATCGGCGTAGACAGTGATGCCAAACTTGCCAGCATCTTGTGGGCCGATATATCCCTTAACTAACCCTGGGTGCTTTGCAAAATCTGCTACTTCAAATACACGCAGCTCTTCTACTCCAGGCAACCCTGCCTGCAAACGCTTAAGATCGACTTCGCGATCACCGGGAACCAAAACTGAGATCGCTTTCTTATCGGCCATCAACAAAACATTTTTTAGAGTTGATGCACCGGTAAATCCACCACCGAATTTCGAATTGAGTACATCAACTAGTGAATCGATGGTTGGAGTATTTGGAGTATCGAGTTCCTCAAGCGCTGGAACACCTGATGCATCGGCAGGCGTAACTTTGGTGACCATCGCTTCTACGTTTGCTGCAAATCCACACTTCGGGCAGAGAACATAAGTATCTTCACCGGTTGGGCAAGGCGCTAAGAACTCTTCCGATTTAGATCCACCCATCGCGCCAGAGACTGCCTTAACGATGTTGTACTTAAGGTGGAGACGATCGAAGGTGGTGATATAGGCATCGCGATGCTTGTCGTAAGAAATTCCGAGGCCCTCATCAGTTAAATCAAATGAGTAAGAATCCTTCATAACGAACTCGCGGCCGCGGATGATTCCGCTACGTGGGCGCGCTTCATCGCGGAACTTATTTTGAATCTGATAAATGGTCAACGGTAAGTCTTTATAGGATGAATATTCACCTTTAACCATCAAGGTAAACATCTCTTCGTGGGTTGGACCTAGTAAATAATCTCCACCTTTGCGATCTTGCAATCTAAAGAGCGATGGTCCGTACTCTTCCCAGCGATTGGTGGCCTCATATGCCTCTTTCGGCAAGAGCGCTGGAAAATGAACTTCCTGAAATCCAGCCTTATCCATTTCTTCACGGATGATATTTTCGACATTGCGTAGAGTGATTACGCCAAGTGGCAACCATGAGTAAATTCCAGCAGCGATACGGCGGATATATCCCGCGCGTACTAAGAGCTTATGGCTTGGAACTTCTGCATCGGCAGGATCATCGCGCAGTGTGCGAAGAAATAGGCTGGACATGCGCAACATGGGCGCAACCTTATCGCGTAATTACTTAACTGTGACGGAAGGTTCGCCTGAACCAACGCCAGCGGCTTCCATTTCCTCAGCCAAACGCATCGCTTCTTCGATAAGAGTTTCAACGATCATCGCTTCAGGAACGGTCTTGATTACTTCACCCTTAACAAAGATCTGGCCTTTACCGTTTCCAGATGCAACTCCAAGATCTGCCTCGCGCGCTTCGCCGGGTCCATTTACGACACAACCCATAACTGCAACGCGAAGTGGAACGGTCATTCCTTCGAGCCCTGCTTGTACTTTTTCAGCCAAGGTATAGACATCTACTTGTGCGCGACCGCATGAAGGGCAAGAGACAATCTCGAGCTTACGCTGGCGCAAATTAAGTGACTCGAGAATTGAAATACCAACTTTTACTTCCTCAACAGGAGGTGCCGACATTGATACGCGAATCGTGTCCCCGATTCCTTCTGCGAGCAAAATTCCAAATGCGGTTGCAGATTTTATTGTTGCTTGGAAGGCAGGACCTGCCTCGGTGACGCCAAGGTGTAATGGGTAATCACACTTTGCTGCCAAGATGCGATAAGCGTTAACCATAGTGACAGGGTCATGATGCTTAACTGAAATCTTTAGATTTGAGAAACCATGTTCTTCAAAGAGCGAAGCTTCCCAGAGCGCAGATTCGGCAAGTGCTTCAGGAGTTGCTTTGCCGTACTTTGCAAGTAACCGTGGATCAAGTGATCCGGCATTTACTCCGATACGAATTGGAATACCAGCATCACCTGCGGCTTTGGCTACCTCTTTTACCTTGTCATCGAATTGTTTGATATTTCCTGGGTTTACACGGACCGCGGCACAACCAGCATCGATTGCGGCGAAAATATATTTTGGCTGGAAGTGAATATCTGCAATAACTGGAATCTGTGATTTCTTTGCAATCTGAGCAAGCGCATCTGCATCATCTTGGCTTGGAACTGCAACACGAACAATCTGACAACCAGCAGCGGTTAGTTCAGCGATCTGCTGCAGAGTTGAATTCACATCGGCAGTTAGCGTTGTGCACATCGATTGAACGCTCACTGGTGAATCGCTACCTACCCCGACGCTGCCAACTCGCAACTGCTTCGTCTTACGTCGCGGATGAAGTGGAGCAGGAGGGGCGCTAGGAATTCCGAGATCAACCATGGGGCTATTCTGCACCAAAAATAGGTAATCGGCGATTTAACCGCCGCAGCGCTGCTTAGAAGTTGAGCGAAATTGGATTTAAGATATCTGCAATCAAAAGCAGAACTGTGAGCGCAGCCAGGATTACAAAGACCGTTGCAGTAATTGGTGTGAGCACTTGCACATCAATTGCGGCTGGTCGGGGCTTTCGACGAATTTTCGCAAAGAGCGCACGAATTTCATCTGCAATGGCAACCGCCATATGGCCACCATCTAGCGGCAAGATCGGCAGGAGGTTAAATAGACCGACAAAGATATTCAAGCTAGCGACAATCAAAATAAAAGTTCCGAGACGTTCAGCGAGATCTAACTCACCGCTGGCCGCTGCTTGTCCTGATACACGGGCGACTCCGACGACTCCGACTAAACCATTTTGATCTCGTTCTTCGCCACCAAATGTCTGACCCCAAAGAGCAGGAATCTTGGTAGGAAGTTGTACAAGAGATGTCGCTGATGCTGAAGTAAATCGCCAAGTTAGTTCTGCTGCCCGAGTGACTGATGAAACTGGGCTCATCCGCTTGGTTCCGAATTCATTGATAATGCCAAGTACGTAACGTGATGTGCCATCTTCGATATCGGTCATGCGTGGTGCTGCCGAAATATCTTGAATAACACCGCCTCTTTCAATGGTGAAGGTGAGCGGGCGCCCTTCTGAGTTTCGGATCTTTAAAAGTTGATCTTGCCAATCGGTTGAGCGATCACCGTCAATTGCAATGATCTGATCACCTTTTTGAAAACCAGCCGCTGCTGCAGCGCTATTTGCGGCAACGGAATCAATAACGGGTAGAACTTGATTTACGCCAACGCCAGCTAAAAGAACGAAGAGCAAGAGATAACCAAGTACAAAGTGAAGAAATGAACCTGCACCTAAGACAATTAATTTGCGCCCGGATGATGCGCGATAGAAGGCACGGCTTTCTTCACCTTCTGGCATCTCATCGCGTGGAGTCATTCCGTCGATGCGGCAATAACCACCGGCTGGGATAGCTTTGATTCCGAACTCAGTTTCACCACGTTGACGCGACCAGATGCGCTTGCCAAATCCAACGAAGAACTCAGAGACTCGCATTCCGTAACGACGCGCTGTGAGGTAGTGCCCAAATTCGTGCACCATCACTGAGAAGAGCAGGGCAAAGATAAAGGCGAGGATTCCGACGAGTTGCATTAACGGGCTACTTTCTGAAGAAGTTCGGTGGCGATTGCTCGCGCATCCTCTTCGATGGCACTGACATCAGATAGATCACGCGGGGCGCTTGCCGATTTTCCGCCGAGTTTCTGGACGACTTCTTCAACTGTTTCCACGATCGATGTAAAGCCAATTTTTCCTGAGATAAAAGAGGCAACACATACTTCGTTTGCCGCGTTGAAAATTGCAGGTAGTCCGCCGCCGAGCGCGCCACAACGTCGCGCCAAGTCAATTGCCGGGAAACGCTCGTTATCGATCGGTGTAAATGTCCAGGTATGAGATTGCGTCCAATCAATTGGCGTAGTTGCCGCTTTTACGCGATCTGGATGGTTAATTGCGAAAGAGATTGGCCCCTTCATATTTGGAGGCGATGCTTGGGCAATCGTTGATCCATCTATGTACTCGACCATTGAGTGCACAACTGATTGCGGATGAATAACTGCTTCAATTTGTGAGTAAGGAATCGCAAATAGGTAGTGGGCTTCAATTATCTCAAGGCCCTTATTTACAAGCGTTGCAGAGTTAATTGTTACGACCGGACCCATCGACCAAGTTGGGTGGTTAAGCGCTTCTGCAACAGTGATCGCCGATAAATCAGTGCGGTCGCGAAATGGGCCTCCACTTGCGGTGAGAACTAACTTGGAAACTTCAGATTTCTTTCCACCCATTAGCGATTGCCAGAGAGCCGAATGTTCAGAATCAACCGGCAATAATTGATCAGGCTTTGCCAGAGACATAACTAATTCACCGCCTGCCACGAGTGATTCTTTATTGGCTAGGGCGACGCGATTTCCCACACGAAGAGCTGCCAGAGTTGGGCCTAATCCAATTGAGCCAGTTATGCCATTTAAAACAACATCACACGTTATCGCTGCTATTTCAGTCGATGCCAGCGGCCCATCAATTACCGTTGCATTAGGTAGCGCAGCTTTAATTTGATCAGCGTTCTTAGTAACGCCAATTACGGGAACGTTGAATTTCTTTGCTTGGGCGATTAAAAGGTCGGTATTACTGCCCGCTGCAGTTAAAGCAACAACGCGAAATAGCGATGGATTGGCCTCAACAATTTCCAGCGCCTGAACACCAATAGATCCCGTTGAACCAAGGATTACTAAATCTTTCACTGCTGCTACCAATTAACTATCTATCGAGAAGATTTTGCGTTGGTGAATACGGAGTTCCGCTACGACGTTTTGCGATCGCAGATAAAGCTTCTAATACAACGCGGTTGGCAAGAATTGCGGTGATATCAGCGCTATCAAATGGAGGAGCAACTTCAACGACATCAATTCCGACAACGGGAAGTTCTAGACAGATACGACGCACTGCTTCAAGTAGTTCACGGCTAGTCATTCCACCTGGTTCGGGAGTTCCGGTGCCTGGAGCCATGCCTGGATCAACCACATCTATATCCACTGAGAGAAATACGCCATCACATCCATCGGTAAGGGTTGCAAAGGATTCATCAAGAACTTTATTGAGCCCGCGGTGATGGATTTCTGTCATCTCGTATGAGCGCATACCTTGATCGCGCATCCAATTTAAAGTCTTGTCATCTGGCCAATATCCGCGAAGCCCTAGTTGCAGGAAGCGATCGCCACGAACCTGGCCTGATTCAATTAAGCGGCGCATAGGAGTTCCGTGGCCTATCAATGCACCAAATTGATCTTCACCTGTATCAGCATGAGCATCGAAGTGGATCATGGAAATTTTGCCAAGGCCGCGGTGTTTTGCAATACCTGCAACATCTGCTGAAGCGATCGAGTGGTCTCCCCCAAGAATTACTGGAATCTTTCCAGCGCGCGAAATCTTTTCAGTCGCTTCTTCTAAAACTTTTAAGGATGAAACTAGATCTCCAGGTGGCATCAGCAAATCGCCTGCGTCATAAACCTTTAACGCCTTGAGCGCATCGATGCGCAGGGCAAGGTGTGGGCGCTCAGCATCATGTGGCAGATAATCTCCACCGCGAATTGCTTGCGGACCAAACTTAGCGCCGGAGCGATGTGAAGTTCCGGAATCAATTGGTGCGCCAACAATTATTACATCGGCATCGGCATAAGACTTTGGATCATCGAGATCGCATTGTTGGATACCAAGAAATGTAAAACTTGGTCCATACATATTGCCGTGGTTTGCCATTGGTTAAGGATAGTTGCTAATGATTAAGAATCGAACCCAAGGCCAAGCGAATCCAGGAGTTTTAGCCAGAGGTTGCGCTTGCCCTGGTGTTTATCTGCCTGATTGATCGACCACTGTGTGAGGCGGATAAAAATGAATCTGAGAGGTTCAGGTGGAAATGGCATCGGCTTCTTGCGAACCATCTTTAATCTGGTTCGTTCATTATCTTTACCGTCTAACAAATCGAGCATTACCTGGGCGCCAAAGCGCGTTGAACCAACACCCAAACCTGTGTAACCCAATACATATGCCACGCGTCCTCGATAAGCCATCCCCCAGAAAGGCGAGAAGCGCGAACAAGTATCGATTGCTCCTCCCCAACCATGGGTGAACTTAATTCCTCTAAGTTGCGGGAAGGTTTCTAAGAATGCTTCTGCCAGATGAGCATAAGTTTCGGCATCTGTTTCATACTCTTGGCGCACTTTGCCGCGGAAGTTGTAGATGGCATCGTATCCACCCCAAAGAATTTCATTATCTTTTGTCATTCGATAGTAATGGAACTGATTACCCGCATCAGATAGACCTTCGCGCTCATCCCAACCGATAGATTCGAGTTGTTCCGCGCTCAAAGGTTCGGTAACTAGTTGGAAGTCATAGACAGGTACTACATATTTATGCGCGCGCTTAATCAGTGACTTGAAAACATTTGTAGCAAGTGCAACCTTTGTGGCATAAACGCTTCCATATGGAGTGTGAACGATCATGCCGTTCTTGGTGCGCTCTAAACGATCAACGTGTGAATTTTCAAATATCTTTACACCCAGGCTTATGCATGCTCGCTCTAGCCCCCAAACTAATCGGGCCGGATCAACTAGAGCAGTTCCGTCAGGATCCCAGAGAGCTCCTTTGTAGATTGGAGATTTAATTCGGGATTGAATTTGTTGCTGAGATAAGAGTTCAACGTTGTCTCCGAATGAATTTCGGAGATTGGCTTCTTCCTCTAAGCCCTTCATCTGCCAATCTTCAACTGCAACTCGAAGTTCACCGTTCCATTCGAAATCACATTCGATGCCGTACTTCTTTATCGTCGCCTCGATAGCATCTAAATTCTCACGACCTAGCTTTTCAATGACAGCCATCTCATCTTTAAATCGGCCATACCCATTCATGAATCCATGGGTGAGCGAGTAACTGCAGAAACCGCCGTTACGACCGGAAGCGCCCGCGCCCGTTTCGCGTTGTTCGACAACAACAACTTCGCGCTCGGGATTTGCTTCCTTTGCTAAGAGCGCAGTCCAGAGCCCGGTGTAACCGGCTCCGACAATGCACAAATCAGATGTCACATCTCCGATAAGAGTCGGATGCGGCAAAGGTTCGAGTGGATCTTGATCCAACCAATAAAGCTCCGGTTGCATCTGCGATAAATGTTTAAGAATAGAAGGATCGATGGTAGCCATCGCTTTTTCCGGGAACGCCCGGAAATCACCTCTTCAATTACTACTAGTAGTTGTCCCGGGTCCTCCGGAGTCCAACCCCATAACGCAGGTTTCCTGATTTACAACCTGTGGTTCGTTATAGATATCGCTTTATATTAGCGGGCTTTACGGCGATTTACTATCTGACCCGCCAGAACTATCGCAAGGGCAAGGAAGAACATGCTTGAGGCAATTACATTTGCTTGGGCGGGGATACCGCGAGCGGCCGCTGTATAAACAAATTTGGGAAAAGTTATAACAGTTCCTGAGTTGAAATTGGTAATAATAAAGTCGTCAAAGGAAAGACTAAATGCCAATAGCGCAGCGCCTGCAATACCAGGTGCTACCAGCGGAAGTGTTACGCGGCGGAAAGTTTGAAATTCATTTGCGTACAAATCCATCGCAGCTTGTTCAAGTCGCGGATCAAGGCTGGCGATTCGCGCCTTCACGGTAACTACAACGAAGGAGATACAGAAAACCACATGCGCAATAACAGTTGGCCAAAATCCTGGGTTGATGTGAAGTACCAGGAAGAGAGAAAGCAACGATGCGCCAAGGACAATTTCAGGGGTAGCCATCGGTAAAAAGATCAAAAGATTTGAGGTTGATCTGCCTCTAAATTTATGGCGGCCTATTGCAAATGCAATCATTGTTCCGAGGATCGTTGAGAAGATCGTTGCCAGTAGGCCGATCTTGATCGAATTTGCTAAGGCGTTACAGACTTCAGGTGCGCCACAAGGGTTCTGCCAATTATCGAGGGTGAAGCCTTTCCAGATTAAGTTGCTCTTTCCGGAATCATTAAATGAGAATGCAAAGGTGTAAGCCACTGGAATAAAGAGATAGGTAAAGGCCAAGAACATATAAACGCGGATTAAATTACGACCAAACCAGCGTTGGAATCGAATGATCGGAGAAATTGTTGGCGCTTTTGCTTCAGCAATCTTCTTGCTCATACCAACTCCTCCGTTCCAGCCTTGCGGATATAGAGCGTTACCAAGATCAAGATTGCGGCCATCAAGGTAAATGAAAGTGCAGCAGCAGTTGGGTAATCAACAATCTTGAAGTAGCGAGATTCAATAACGTTACCGATCATCTTGGTATTGGGGCTGCCCAAGATCGCAGCATTTACATAGTCACCGGCTGCCGGAATAAATGTCAGCAACGTTCCCGCAACTACACCTGGCATTGATAGTGGCAGAGTGACTTTGCGGAAGGTAGTAAAACCATTGGCATATAGATCACCTGATGCTTCCAAGGTACGTGGATCAATGCGATCGATAGAGGCGTATAGCGGCAAGGTCATAAACGGTAAGAAGTTATAGGTCATACCCATGACCACTGCAAAGGCGGTTGAAGTTAGAGTCGTACTGTCACTAATAATTCCGATAGTTCGCAGAGTCGGAACTACGAATCCTTCTTCACCAAGTATCTGCTTCCAGGCAACTGTGCGAAGAATGAAAGAGGTAAAGAACGGTGCAACGACTAGCACCAGGAAGAAGTTTTTATACTTGCCTGATTTAAAGGCGATTGCATAGGCCAGCGGATAAGAGATCGCTAGCGCTAGCAGCGTTGCAATGAGTGCATACACAAAGGAGCGGCCAAACTGTTCTTTATTTTCGACGAAGGCATCGATGTAGTTTCCAAATCGGAAGGTTTGTTCGTATTGGCCGGTATCTCCCCCACTTAAGGGCGTTTGCGTTGAAGTCTGCGCCAAGTTCACGATCGGCAGGATGAAGAAGGTAAATAGGAATGCAAAACCAGGCAAAAGAAGGAGGTAAGGCGTTCTTATCTTTTGCATCGAAGTTGCGACTTACTCTTCGTCTAGATCTTCGGGATTTACTTCAGAGCCAGCAGTTACATCTTCATCGCCGCGAAGTGCGAATGTGAAGACTGGCGCCCAAGAAATGTTTACTGCATCACCCTTATTAAATGGCGCGACTCCATCATCGTTTTGCTCAAAGACCATTAGCTCTTGTCCCCAAGGCATTTCGACTTGGTACTGAGTTGAAACACCGATGTAAGAAACATCTTCGATGCGTCCACCAGTTAGAACGTTTCCTGAAACAGGTGTATCTAGCAATGAAATACGGAATTTTTCAGGGCGGATACCTGCATACATTGAGTTATCGACTGCATGAGAACGGTTCTTTGGAAGTGAAATCTTCTGTCCATAAAGATCGGCGATGATTGAATCGCCATCGTTTCCGGTGATTGTTCCCTTAATTAGATTTGATTGTCCAAGGAAGTTAGCAACAAATGCGGTCTCTGGATTGTCATAGAGATCTGCAGGAGATCCCATCTGCTCGATCTTTCCTTCATTCATAACCGCAATCGTGTCTGCCATAGTCATGGCTTCTTCTTGATCGTGGGTTACGTGAACGAAAGTAAGACCAACTTCTTTCTGAATCCATTTAAGTTCGATCTGCATTTGGCGACGCAATTTAAGATCGAGCGCGCCAAGTGGTTCATCGAGAAGCAGAAGCGCTGGACGGTTAACGATCGCACGAGCAAGTGCAATTCGCTGTTGCTGTCCACCAGATAGCTGGGTTGGCTTGCGACCTGCCAGATGTGGAAGTTCAACGAGGTTAAGAACCTTATTAACTTCAGCATCAACATCTTTAATACCGCGACGGCGCAGGCCGAAGGCGATATTTTCAAAGATCGTTAAATGTGGGAAGAGCGCGTAGTTCTGAAAAACGGTATTGATTGGACGCTGATACGGCTTTGTAGTCGTGATATCAGTTTCACCTAAGTGAATGCTGCCAATCGTTGGTTCTTCAAGTCCTGCGATCATGCGCAAGGTTGTTGTCTTACCGCACCCTGAAGGTCCAAGGAGTGCAAAGAATGAACCTTTAGGGATGGTAAGTGAAAGATCATCTACCGCCTTGAAATCACCATACTCTTTAGTGATTCGAGTAAGTATTAAATCCCCTCGCGCCGAACTAGCGTCAAAAGACACTTAGTTGCCGGCGGCCTTCTGGAACGCTTCAGTCCAAGCAGTCTCTTCTGTTGGTGTTAGCGAACGGAAGACGCTGAGGTTCTTCATTGTTGCTTCAGTTGGGAAGATGTACTCGCTCTTAGCTAGATCTGGATCGATCTTTTCCATCTCAGCTTGAGCGCCCTTAACTGGAGTTACATAGTTAACGTAGGCAGCAACTTCTGCTGCGATCGCTGGGTCGTAGTACCAGTTGATCAACTTTTCAGCACTTGCCTTAGCTTCTGGAGTTGCAGTTGATGGGATCAAGAGGTTGTCACCTGAAATAGTTCCGCCTGATTCAGGAATTGCGAAGTCGAACTTTCCTTCATTCTCTGAAGCCAAGATAAACATATCTCCTGACCAACCGATAACTGCAGTTGCATCGCCTGATGTCAGATCTTCTGCGTATTCGTTGCCCTTAACGCCGCGAATCCAACCATCTGAAATCTTTCCAGCCATGAAGTCAACAGCGTTCATGTACTGATCTTCAGTAACAGTTGCAGGATCTGCACCTTGCGCTAGCAAGATGATTCCGATTGTGTCGCGAAGCTCAGAGAGCACAACGATCTTTCCCTTATTTGCTGGAGCAAAGAGATCATCGAGAGTGCGAATACCCTTTGGGTTCTTCTCAGTGTTCCAACCGAAACCACCCATGATGCCTTGCCAGGTAAGTGTTGATTCGCGGTTTGGATCGTATGAAGGTGATGCAAGAGTGTCGAGAATATTTGTCTTATTTGGAATATTTGCAGCATCAAACTTCTGCGCATAACCGAGGCGAATCCAACGCGCTGCCATCCAGTCGGTTGGGCTGACAAGGTCGTAACCAATATCTTCGTTTAGCTTTAGTTGCGCTTGAACTTTTCCGTAGAACTCATCGTTATCGTTGTAATCTTCAAAGTATTTAGTTTCAATACCAGTTGCTTCAGTGAACTTATCAAGTGTTGGATAAGTCTTATTCGCTTCATCGAAATCTAAGTAGAGAGGCCAGTTGCCCCAACGAACTAATTCACCTGATGCAGCAGAGTCTCCGCCTGATCCGCATGCGGCGAGCGCACCAGCAGCGCCAACGCCACCGATACCTGCGAGAACTGCACGGCGTGAAACACGTGCGTTAATAATTGAACGTGCTTCTGGTGATAGAGGTGACTTCTTAGCCATGTTAATGGGCTCCTTTTTGATTTTCCGGAACAAGGGACGGTTGTGCAGGGCTCATTATGTAACCGAATTGCCCTGCACGCCAAACAATTTCGCTGTGATTTAGCGAAAATTTATCTTAATTTTTACCCGTTTAGGTTGGTCATGACGTGCTTGATGCGGGTGTAATCCTCAAAGCCATAGCTCGACAGATCTTTGCCATAGCCCGAGCGCTTGAAGCCGCCGTGAGGCATCTCGGCAACGATTGGTATATGGGTATTGATCCAGACGCACCCGAAGTCAAAGGCCTTGGCCATGCGCATTGCGGTGCCGTGATCCTTGGTCCAGACAGATGATGCCAGCCCGTACTCGACGCCATTTGAAAGGGCGATCGCTTCAGCTTCATCTTTAAATTTCTGGATAGTGATGACCGGTCCGAAGATTTCAGATTGGATGTGCTCATCCTGCTGACGAAGGTCTGCGATCACAGTTGGCGCGATGAAATAACCGGCGCGATCTAGGGCTGACCCACCTGCTACGACACGCGCATGTGATGGAACGCGATCTAGAAAACCTTTAACTCGCTCGAATTGAGCGGCATTATTTACTGGACCAACGATGACATCTTCATTTGGCATACCAACTGCGATCTCGTTAGTTGCTTGGTGGGCGAGAAGTTTGACCATCTCTTCATACACACCCTCTTGCACCAAGACGCGAGTTGCTGCGGTGCAATCTTGACCTGAGTTGAAGAATCCTGCGATCGCGATACCTGCTGCAGCTGCTTCTAGATCTGCATCATTAAAGACTACAACTGGAGCTTTACCACCGAGTTCAAGGTGAACGCGCTTTAACTGCTTAGCGGCGCTTCCGGCAACTTCCATACCCGCGCGCACTGAACCAGTAATTGAAACCATCGCTGGCGTTGCATGCTCAACAACAGCTTTTCCAGTTTCGCGTTCACCACAAATCACATTGATTACGCCATCAGGCAAAAATTCGCCCATGATCTCGGCCATAAATACTGTTGATGCTGGAGTTGTATCACTTGGCTTTAGTACAACCGCGTTACCTGCTGCAATTGCCGGTGCCCATTTCCAAACCGCCATCATCATTGGGTAGTTCCATGGAGTTACTTGCCCGCAAACACCTACTGGTTCGCGACGAATAAATGAGGTCATTCCCTTCATATATTCACCTGCGGATTTACCTTCTAGGTTGCGAGCAGCGCCAGCGAAGAAGCGGATCTGATCAATCATTGGCGGAACTTCTTCAGATGTAGTCAGTCCAATTGGCTTTCCGCAGTTCTCGGACTCAATGGCGATGATTTCATCAGCGCGAGACTCGATCGCATCGGCAATTTTAAGGAGCGCGCGTTGGCGCTCTGAAGGAGTTGAATCACGCCATTCGGTGAAGGCGTTAGCGGCGGCGGACATTGCCTTATCGACATCGGCCACGTTTGAATTCGGAGCGGTTGCGAATGCTTGTCCTGTTGCTGGGTTAATCAGCGTGGTTGTCTCTCCCGATGATGAGTCAACGAGCTTGCCATTAACAAAGTTCTGCAACTTTTTCATTTTACTTCTGCCCCTTTACCGCGCGAATTAGTTGATCACCGTGATCAACTGGATGTTTGGAATAACCTTCTAACCATTTAGCAATTGTGTAGTGACCGGACTCTGAGTGAACTCCAGACTTTTCCAGATCTGACTCTTGCAGACGCTTAACAATGTCGAGTGAACCAGCCCGTACTGCAGCAAAGACAGCAATTGAGTTTTCAACTGGTGCGCTTTCATAACCAAGTTGCGGAGCAGTTGCCCAAAGATTCTCGTCGTAACCTTGAATAATCGATCCTTCTGGTTCTGCAACTAAACGACGCAAGCGCGCATATGACTGCGCTTCTGAATCTGCTAAGTGATGAATAATCTGACGGGCAGACCAACCTTCAGGATCTTTGATATCTAATTGATCAGCCGTTACTCCGCGCGCCAAATTTAAAAAATATTGAGTAGAAGATTCGTAGACTGCGGCCAATTCTTGGATGCTCATGCCCTGTGTATTCATGTCTTGGAGTCTATTTACTCTTTTCGGCTGCTGCCAACTGTCCGCAGGCGCCATCTATCTCGCGCCCGCGCGTATCGCGCACAGTCACGGGAACTCCATAGTTCTCCAGGATTCGGACAAACTCTTCCTCGTCTTCGCGGCGCGATGCGGTCCATTTCGAACCAGGCGTTGGGTTAAGCGGGATCAAGTTCACGTGGGCGTTGCGGCTCTTGAGTAAACGCCCCAATAAATCTGCGCGCCAAGATTGATCATTGATATCGCGAATTAGCGCATACTCGATTGAATAACGGCGACCAGTCTTCTTCTCATATGCATCGGCTGCAGCCAGAACTTCGCGAACATTAAAGCGCGAGTTAATTGGCACAAGTGAATCGCGGAGTTCATCATCTGGCGTATGCAGAGAAACCGCCAAGGTGCAGTTGATGCCCTCATCCATTAACTTCTCAATCCCATTTACCAAACCAACTGTGGAAACTGTTACTGAACGAGCGGAAATTCCTAAACCATCTGGGTTTGGATCTGTGATGTTGCGAAGCGTGCGAACAACTGCGTTGTAATTTGCAAGCGGCTCGCCCATTCCCATAAACACGATATTAGAAAGACGCGCTTCTCCCCCAGGGAGTTCGCCATTTGCACAAGCTCGCGCTGCAGCCACAATCTGTTCGGTGATTTCACCGGCAGTTAGATTTCGCGTTAGACCAGCCTGACCGGTCGCACAGAACGGACAGTTCATTCCGCAGCCTGCTTGAGATGAGATGCAAACGGTTACACGATCTGTATAACGCATTAATACAGATTCAACTAAAACACCATCATGCAATTTCCAGAGATCTTTCCGGGTCATGCCGTTGTCAGTAGTTCGTGATGTAACAAGTTGAATTAACTTTGGCGTTAGCGCATCAGCAATTGATTGACGTTCAGCCGCTGGGATATCGGTCCACTCTTCAGGGTTATTAGATAGGTGAGAGAAATAGTGAGTTGCAACCTGCGAGGCACGAAAAGGTTGCAGGCCAAGTTCCTTCGCCCAGATCTTGCGATCAGCAGGAGATAGGTCCGCTAAATGTTTCGGCGCCTTCTTGCGTTGCGGTGGCTCATCGAAAACTAATTTGAGTTCAGGATTTGCATCAGGTCTGGTGCTCATAAAATCCCTGAATCTTGTGCGCGACGCACAATTTCAAGGGCAAGCCATAGCGCAGGAGCGGCAAACAAAACTGAATCTAGGCGATCCATAATTCCGCCATGGCCGGGCAAGAGATTTCCCATATCTTTTATCGCCATATCGCGCTTTAGAGCAGATTCAATTAGATCTCCTGATGTTGCGGTGAAAACAGTTAATAGTCCAGCGAGTGCGCCTAACCACCACTCGGCGCCCATAATGTAATGAAATGCGATAGCGCCACCTGCAATAGTAAATACAAGTGAGCCAAGTAAGCCTTCTATGGTTTTCTTGGGACTGATCTTTGGCGCAAGTGGATGCTTGCCTAAAAGTACGCCAGTTAAATAAGCGAAGGTGTCATTACATCCAACCAAGACTACAAAAGTCATGACGCGCTCTAGCCCATTGCTCGGGCGAGCCAACAAGATCAAGAAGCCTGCTAAAAATGGTAGATAGAAAAGTGCAAGTGCGGATGCGGATGCGGTTTTAACAAAGTTAACCGTTCCTCGTGGAAGTAGTAGAACCAAGAGGCAAGGAAAGGCAATTGCAGTAGCTACGGCTAGACCTGAGATTCCGCCGAACCAGGTAGCGGCACATAGGCCAACTGCAGCAGTGGTTAGTGACCAAAGTGGAATATGAATATCAATTGCAGTGAATGCTTTATTTAGCTCGCGAATTCCGAGTACTACCGCAATCGTAACCACTAGGGCAAAAATTGCGCGCTGATAAGCAAGTGCAAACCAAACAAGTGCGATTAGCGATAGCGAGACAGCGATAGAAGGAAGGAGTTTTCTTCCCGCACGCTTATTAATCGCCTCGTTTATCGAATGTAAATCAGACACTTGTTTGTATTAAGAACTTCTAGACCTCTAGAAGTTCAGCCTCCTTATGCTTTAAGAGTTCATCGATCTTGGTGACGTGCTCTGATGTAACTTTTTCAAGTTCTTTCTCGCCACGCGCTAAATCATCTTTTCCAATGTCGCCATCTTTTTCGAGTTTTTCCATAAGTTCTTTGGCGGCACGGCGAATATTGCGGATTGAAACCTTTGAATCTTCCGCCTTACCTTTGGCTACTTTGATGTAATCCTTACGACGTTCTTCAGAAAGTTGTGGCAGTGCAACGCGAATAACCACGCCATCATTGCCGGGATTTACACCGAGATCTGATTCGCGGATCGCCTTTTCAATGCTCGCCATCGCTCCTTTATCAAAAGGGGCAACGATTGCCATGCGCGCTTCGGGTACTTGAATTGAAGCTAGTTGCGAAAGAGGTGTGTAGGTACCGTAATAATCAACCATGATCTTATTGAAGAGCGCAGGGTGAGCACGACCGGTGCGGATCGTTGCAAAGTCATCCTTGGCAACTTCTACAGCCTTATCCATCTTGCTCTGAGCATCGGCTAGAGCACTTGCTACATCTGCCATTTTCTAACTCCTCTAATTTGGTAAAGCTTTGGTAAATCTCTGGGAAAACTTTTTTAAAATTAAGAAACTAACGTGCCAATCTTTTCGCCACGAACTGCGCGTGCGATATTGCCGCTTGCCATCAAATCGAAAACGATGATCGGTAGCTTATTTTCACGGCAGAGGCTAAACGCTGCGGCATCTGCGACAGCGAGTGATTTGGAGAGAACTTCGTTATAGGAAATCTCATCGAACTTTGTAGCTGATGCATCCTTCTTTGGATCTGCGCTATAAACGCCATCAACGCCGCTCTTGGCCAGAAGCAAAGCTTCAGAACCGATTTCAAGTGCGCGCTGTGCGGCAACTGTGTCGGTTGTAAAGAATGGCATTCCAGCGCCTGCACCGAAAATTACTACGCGACCTTTTTCAAGGTGGCGAATTGCCCGACGCGGAATGTAAGGCTCTGCAACTTGACCCATGGTGATCGCGGTTTGTACGCGAGTGTCAACGCCTTCTTTTTCTAGAAAATCTTGGAGCGCAAGACAGTTCATAACTGTTCCGAGCATTCCCATGTAGTCAGCGCGGGCGCGATCCATACCAACTTGCTGAAGTTCGGCGCCGCGGAAGTAATTACCGCCGCCAACTACAACTGCCATTTGCACGCCAGTTTTTACAACATCTTTAATTTGCTTTGCGACATCGCGCATCACATCGATATCTACGCCGATGCCTTTTTCTCCCCCGAAAACTTCTCCGGAAAGTTTAAGGAGCACCCGCCGATACGTTCCTCTTGTACCGGGCATGGGTGCTCCTTTTCTAAAATGTTGTTCTGGCTAGTTTACTGACCTACGCGGAAACGGTGGAATGCCTTGACGGCGGTTCCTGCCTCATCGAGGATCTGCTTGACGGTCTTCTTCGCATCTTTAGCGAAAGCCTGCTCGATCAAGGAAACTTCCTTGACGAAGCCGGTTACGCGACCTTCGATGATCTTTGAAAGTGAAGCCTCTGGCTTACCTTCTTCGCGAGCTGTTTCTTCAGCGATGCGTCGCTCATTTTCGATGAGATCTGCAGGAACATCTTCGCGATTCACAAACTTAGGTGCGAATGCGGCGATGTGCTGGGCAATATCTTTACCAACTTCAGCTGCTTCTTTAGCAAGTGAAACTAGTACGCCAACTTGTGGTGGAAGATCTGGTGAAGTCTTGTGTAGGTAAAGTCCAACTGGACCATCTACAACAGCGACGTTACGAATTTCGATCTTCTCACCGAGTGTTGCGTTGCCTTCATCTATAACTGATTGAACGCTCTTGCCATTAGACATTGTTGAAGCAAGGAATGCCTCAACGGTTGCTGTCTTTGAAGCAAGTAGGTGATCAACTAGTTCATCACCAAGTGCGATAAAACGCTCGCCCTTTGCAACGAAGTCAGTTTCGCAGTTGAGCTCGAGCATTACGCCGAGGTCTCCTGAAACCTTTGCAACTACTAGACCATTTGAAGTTAAGCGACCTTCGCGCTTGGTAACTCCCTTAAGTCCTTTTACACGGATGAGATCGAGGGCTTTGTCATAATCGCCATCTGCTTCATCAAGTGCCTTCTTGCAATCGAGCATTCCTGCTGCAGTTGCTTCGCGAAGACGTTTTACATCATCTGCTGAATAGTTAGCCAATTTACTTATGCCTCCGGAGTTGTTGGTGCTGCTTCAAGTAGCTCTTTTTCAAGCGCTTCAGTTGCCGCGTTCTTTGCAGCATCTGGAGCAGGTGCAGCTGCTGTACGAGCCTTCATGCCCTCAACAATTGCATCAGTGATAACGCGTGTCAGAAGTCCGATTGAACGGATTGCATCGTCGTTACCTGGAATCTTGTAATCAACTTCATCGGGATCGCAGTTTGTATCAAGGATTGCGATAACTGGGATTCCGAGCTTCTTTGCCTCTGCAACTGCGAGGTGCTCCTTCTTGGTATCAACAACCCAAATTGCTGAAGGCAACTTGGTCATATGACGGATACCGTCGAGGTTCTTAAATAGCTTTTCGCGCTCACGACGAAGAACAAGAAGTTCTTTCTTTGTAAGCAAAAGGTCATTTGCATTCTCAAGAGCTTCAAGCTCCTTGAGGCGCTGAATGCGCTTGTAAACAGTTGGGAAGTTAGTGAGCATTCCACCCAACCAGCGCTCGGTGACGGTTGGCATTCCAACGCGTGCAGCCTGCTGCATGATTGGTTCGTGTGCTTGCTTCTTTGTTCCAACGAATAGAACGTGTCCGCCCTTTGCGACGGTGTCCTTTACGAATTCATATGCTTGATCGATAAGTGCAAGTGATTGCTGGATATCGATGATGTAGATGCCGTTGCGCTCGGTGAAAATGAAGCGCTTCATCTTTGGGTTCCAGCGACGTGTCTGATGTCCGAAGTGGACTCCACTGTCGAGGAGTTCTCGCATTGTTACAACTGCCATGGCAGCGTTCTCCTTTTTAGGTTTTTGCGCACAGCGCAATAAACCTGCTCGGTTTATGGCTTAACAATTTGTTAGGCCCGTCGCACCTACAACGCCGACCAACCTTTGAAAATAAATTTCTCAAGTCGGACCGAAGTGGCTTGTATTCCCTGACATTTCAATTACTGAATTGGTCAGTTCATACATAAGTGCTGAGATGTCACCAAAGGTTCCTTTAAAGAATGGCTCTGGTGCAGGGGAAATCTTACCTGCCGCCGAGGGGTGCTAAATCCACACCTTGATCTCTACTTATGCGCGGGGGTGGGCTTGTTTAAAGGCTTTTTGAAGTCTTTCGGTTGAGACGTGGGTATAGATCTGAGTTGTCGCAAGAGATGCATGGCCCAAGATTTCTTGAACCGTGCGAAGGTCTGCGCCTCCTTCTAGGAGATGAGTTGCTGCCGAATGGCGCAGAGCATGTGGTCCTAACTTCACTGCACCTTCCAAAGCTTGTAACGCTTGATAAACAACGGTGCGAACAGTGCGTTGATCAATTCGCTTACCGCGCGCTCCAAGAAAAACGGCACGATCTGATTTATCTCCAGCCAATGATGGGCGACCTTCTTTTAACCAAGCATCTAATGCGCGCATCGCCGGATTTCCGAGCGGAATTGTGCGCTCTTTATTTCCTTTACCGATCACGCGAATAGTGTTTCGCTCGTAATCAATATCTTGTAAATCCAATCCACAGAGTTCAGAGACGCGTGCTCCACTGGCGTAGAGGACTTCCACCATCGCACAATCACGTTTTGATAGCGGCCCATCTTCCTGTGCAACCCTGGTTGCAAGTGCATCCATAGCTAGGCCGGCATCGGCAATGTTTAATACCTCTGGCAAAGTTCGCGCACCCTTTGGGGTTGCAAGCGTTGCCCCCACATCTTTTGCTAGGTAACCCTTCTTGGCTGCCCACTTTGTAAATAAGCGAATCGAAACCGCGCGACGCGAAAGTGTTGTGCGCGCTCCCCCTTTAACTTGCTGGTTGGCGAGCCAAGAACGAATATGTGAAAGCTCGAGTTTAGAAAAGTCAGTTATATCTAATTTTTCTAAGTGTTCGAAGAAAGAATCTAGATCGCCTAAGTAGGCACGGATTGTGTGGGCCGAAAGGTTGCGCTCGGATTCGAGGTATTTCAGAAAGGCGTCGCGAATTTCGCTTAGTGCAACGCTTCCCATGCGTTAAAGGTTACTCGGGTTTGCGACCTTGGCGCAGTAAGCCGAAGGTGACCGCATCTTCAAGTGCCATCGCAGATGCCGCAATAACGTTTTCGTGAACACCAACAGTGTTCCATTCGCCTTTGCCATCTGAAGTTTCTACAAGTACGCGGGTGATCGCACCTGTGCCAAGGCGTCCTTCGAGGATACGTACTTTGTAATCTGTAAGTTCCAGAACTTCTAGTTCTGGATACAACTGCTTTAAGCCAGAACGAAGCGCGTTATCGAATGCGTTAACTGGGCCGTTTCCTGAGCCTGAGCAAGAGATCTCTTTACCTTGCGCGGTCACAGTTACTTCCGCTTTCGTAACGATGCTCTGATCTTCAGCGCGCTCTACAGTTGTGAGCCAGTGATCAATTGTGAAAAATGAAGGACGCTTGCCAGAGATTTCTTCTAGCAAGAGTAGTTCGAATGACGCATCTGCTGCTTCAAAGGTAAAGCCGCGAGATTCCATCTCTTTAACGCGATCTACGATGCGACCAACTAGCTCGCGATCGCCACCGAGATCTACGCCAAGTTCTTGTGATTTTAGTTCGATAGAAGCGCGGCCAGCCATATCTGAAACCAGCATGCGCATATCGTTTCCAACTGATGCAGGATCTTCATGTTGATATAAGAAGGGATCAACCTTGATTGCAGATGCATGCAGCCCAGCTTTATGTGCAAATGCTGAAACGCCAACGTATGGCTGGCGACCTGATGGTGAAATATTGGTTACTTCAGCGATGGCGTGTGAGATTCGGAATGATTCGCGAAGCGCGTTTGGAGGCAAGACCAACTGCTTCTTCTTCAATTCTAAGTTAGCGATAATTGTTACGAGATCAGCATTTCCGGTTCGTTCGCCATAACCGTTTAGAGTTCCTTGTACATGAGTGGCACCTGCAGCAACCGCGGCCATTGAGTTTGCAACAGCACACCCAGTGTCGTTGTGGCAGTGGATGCCGATACGGGCAGAAGTCGCAGTTAAAACATCATGAACAACATCGGCAATTTCATCAGGCAGCATTCCGCCATTGGTATCGCAGAGCGCAGCAACATCGGCGCCTGCTTCCATCGCAACGCGGATTACTTCAAGTGCGTAATCGCGGTTGGCGCGGTAGCCATCAAAGAAATGTTCAGCATCTAGAAATACGCGCTGTCCTTCTTGGCGAAGGTGGGTTACTGAATCCCGGATCATTGCGAGGTTCTCTTCGAGCGTCGTTTTAAGCGCAAGATCAACGTGGCGATCAAATGCCTTTGCAACCAAGGTAACTGCAGGAGCGCCGCTATCGCGAAGCGCACCAAGTAATACATCATCGGCGGCTATAACGTTTGGGCGACGAGTTGCGCCGAATGCCACAAAGGTAGCGTTCTTAAGCTTTAACTCTTTCTTAGCAAGGGCAAAGAATTCAGTGTCCTTTGGGTTAGCCCCTGGCCAACCGCCTTCAATAAATCCAACACCGAGATCATCAAGGTGGCGAGCGATAGTTATCTTGTCGTGAACCGAAAGATTTAAGCCCTCTTGCTGTGCGCCATCACGCAGTGTGGTGTCGTAGATATGGAAAGCATCAGAGATGGTCATTAGATAACTCGCTTAACCCAGCCGTGTTTATCTGCAGTTGTACCGTGCTGAATTGCGAGTAAGTGATTGCGGATCTGCATGGTGATTACGCCAGGTTGGCCATCGCCCGTTACCCAAGTACCCATCGCGCTCTTGGCTTGACCAACTGGTGAAACAACCGCAGCAGTACCGCAAGCAAAGATTTCGGTGATCTCACCGGATGAAACGCCTTCGCGCCAGTCGTCGATAGAGAGCATTACCTCATCGGTCTTGTAACCAAGATCTTTTGCAGCGGACAAAATTGAATCGCGCGTAATACCTGGCAATAAAGTTCCAGTTAACTTTGGAGTAATAACAGTTGCATCGGCGCCTTTACCCTTTACGAAGTAAAGGTTCATACCGCCCATTTCCTCAATCCACTTGCGCTCTTTGGCATCGATCCAAACAACTTGATCGCAACCTTCTTTCGCAGCAGCCTTCTGTGCAACAAGGGAAGCCGCGTAGTTTCCGCCACACTTTGCCTCACCTGTACCACCAAGGGCAGCGCGGACATATTCGGTTGAGATCCAAACAGATACTGCCTTAGATGGATCAAAGTAAGCACCCGCTGGCGTTGCAATAAGAATGTAAGTTGCTTTATTTGATGGGCGAACGCCTAAACCAACTTCGGTAGCGATCATAAATGGGCGGATATATAAAGATTCACCGACTTTATTTGGAACCCATCCTGCATCTTGCTTTACAAGAGTTTCAACTGTTTCAAGGAAAAGTGCTTCGGGCATTTCAGGAAGTGCAAGACGCGCTGCAGATTTTGCAAAGCGACGTGCATTTGCTTCAGGGCGAAAGAGCGCGATTCCGCCATCTGGTTGGCGATAAGCCTTCATGCCTTCAAAGATCTCTTGGCCGTAATGGAAAACCGCAGTTGCAGGATCAAGTGAGAGCGGTCCGTAAGGAATCAACTCTGGTTCAGCCCAGCCACCATCTTGCGTCCATTCGCAGATAACCATGTGGTCTGTGTAGTACTTACCAAATCCGCCTTCAGCAACCAAGGCATCGCGAGTAGCGGCATCTTTAGCGTTGGGATTTAGTTTGATCTTCATTTTAAAGTTGCGCGAGTAGCGCATCTCCGATTTCTGTAGTGCTTCGCTTCTTATCTGCGCGGGCAAGTAAATCTGCATTTACTGCCGCTTCAATCTCGCGAGCAGCATCTGCATAGCCCAAGTGATCCATCATCATCGCAACTGACATAACTGTTGCAGTTGGGTCAGCTAAATTCTTGCCCGCGATATCTGGCGCTGAGCCGTGTACTGGCTCAAACATGGATGGAAATGCACCTGTTGGATTGATATTGCCAGAGGCTGCAAGACCAATGCCACCGCAGATTGCTGCTGCGATATCGGTCAAGATATCTCCAAATAAGTTATCGGTTACGACAACGTCAAAGCGTTCTGGGTTGGTAACGAAGAACATTGATGCGGCATCAACGTGCAGGTAATCAGTAGTTACACCTGGGAACTCTTTGGCAACTTCATTGAAGGTGCGGGTCCAAAGGCTGCCAGCGCGAGTTAATACATTGTTCTTGTGAACAAGCGTTAACTTCTTGCGATCGCGCTTTGCGGCGCGCGCAAAGGCATCACGAATTACTCGCTCAGCACCGCGGCGGGTATTTAGAGATTCTTCAGTTGCGATTTCGGCATCGGTTCCTTCAGCAAGAACTCCGCCAGCGCCAACGTATGGGCCTTCAGTTCCTTCACGAACAACGATGAAATCGATTGGCGCCTTTGTAGCAAGCGGACCAGTTACACCAGCGCGCAAGACTGCTGGACGTAAGTTGATGTAGTGATCGAATGCAAAGCGAAGCTTAAGAAGTAATCCGCGTTCTAGAACTCCACTTGGAACTGTTGGATCTCCAACTGCGCCAAGCAAGATCACATCTGCCTTAGCGATTTCAGCAAGAACTGAATCTGGAAGAACTTCTCCAGTGCGATGCCAATAACCTGCACCAAGATCGTATTCAGTCTTTGCAAAATTCACGTCGTACTTTGCGGCGACCTTATCGAGAACGCGAAGACCTTGGGCAACCACTTCTGGTCCAATTCCATCGCCTGCGATAACGGCAAGATTTATCTTTTTCATATTTATCTCGGCGCCTAATTCACTAAGGAGACTGAACGGACGAGATCGGCACCAGTTTCCTTAGCAACTGCCGAAACAATTGCATCAGCAACAGGTGAATCAACGGTGATAGCCATCAACGCATCTCCCCCGGCGCTAGCGCGGGCAACTTGCATTCCTGCAATATTGATTCCGGCTTTACCAAGTGCGTTACCAACTGCACCAACAACGCCTGGGCGATCGGCATAGCGCAAGAAGAGCAAGTTATCGGTTGGTGGAAGATCTAAATCAAAACCATCGATTGCGATGATCTTTTCGACTTTGCGGATGCCCATCAAAGTTCCGTCAACGGTGATCGACTTTCCATTGGCAAGTGCGCAATGTAAAGAAATCATGCTGCGGTATTCCGGGCTAACTGCATCAGTATCTGAAGTCGATGTCAGATTGCGAGCAGCTGCAAGTCCTGGAGCGTTTACATAAGTAACATCTTCGGCGCCAGTTGCAAGGAGTGCGCCCTTAAGTGCGCTAATGGCCAATATTGATGAATCATGCTCAGAGATATCTCCGCGCACGTGAACATCAAGATTGGTTGGAAGTTCGCCAGCGATTGCAGTTGCGATCTGCGCCATCTTTTCAACGAGTGGAAGCGATGGACGAATTTCCTCGTGGATTGCGCCACCCTTTACGTTGACTGCATCAGGAACTAGCTCGCCAGCAAGTGCTTTACGAACTGAAACTGCAACGGCAATTCCAGCGCGCTCTTGAGCCTCATCAGTTGATGCGCCCAAGTGTGGAGTTGCAACTACTTGATCAAGTTGGAACAAAGGTGAATCAGTACAAGGTTCGGTGACATAAACATCAAGTCCAGCACCAGCAACACGACCTTCAACGATCGCATCGTGCAGAGCGGCCTCATCGAGAACGCCACCACGAGCTGCGTTGATGATGCGAACTGAAGGCTTAACTTTCTTAAGCGCTTCTACGCCGATCAAATTTGCAGTCTCTTTAGTCTTTGGCAAGTGAATTGTGATGAAGTCACTTCGGGTAAGAAGTGTGTCTAGATCAACTAGTTCAACGCCAAGTTGTGCAGCGCGGGCTGGCTGTAGGTATGGATCGTAGGCAACTACGTTCATGCCAAATGCCTGCATGCGATGAGCAACTAACTGGCCAATACGTCCGAAGCCAACAATGCCAAGTGTTTTTTCAAATAGTTCAGCGCCGGTGTACTTAGAGCGCGCCCACTTGCCATTGCGAAGTGCCGCATGTGCTGGTGAGATGAAACGTGCTGAAGCAAGTAGCAATGAGATGGCAAGCTCTGCCGCAGAGACGATATTTGAAGTTGGTGCGTTAACGACCATTACACCTGCAGTTGTTGCTGCAGGAATATCAACGTTATCTAAACCAACGCCAGCGCGTGCAATAACTTTCAAACCCTTTGCCGCAGCGATTGCTTCTGCATCCATCTTGGTTGCAGAACGGATCAAGACCGCATCGACTCCTTTGCCAAGTTCGGCAAGGAGTTCGTTGCGGTTTGCGCCATCACAATTGCGTACTTCAAAATCCGGGCCTAGCGCTTCTAGGGTTGCCGGACTTAACTCTTCAGCGATTAATACAACAGGTTTAGCCACGCGCAGCGCTTCCTTCTCGGTAATCATCTTTATTTGAAGTCTTGATCCAGCTAAACATCTTGCGAAGTTCGCGGCCTACTCCTTCAATTGGGTGAGCCTCTCCCTTTGCACGAAGCGCCTTGAATTCAGGTGCTCCTGCTTCTTGGTCATCAATGAAGCGCTTCGCAAATGCACCAGATTGGATATCAGCAAGAACTGCCTTCATATTCTCTTTAACGCTTGGGTCGATAACGCGTGGACCAGAGACGTAATCTCCGTATTCAGCAGTATCTGATACTGACCAACGCTGCTTGGCGATTCCACCTTCGAACATCAAGTCAACAATAAGTTTTAGTTCGTGCAGGCACTCGAAGTAAGCAACTTCTGGCTGGTATCCAGCTTCAGTAAGTGTTTCAAATCCGTACATAACTAGTTGTGATGCGCCACCGCAAAGTACTGACTGCTCACCGAATAGATCTGTTTCGGTCTCTTCTGTAAATGTTGTGAGGATTCCGCCAGCGCGAAGTCCACCAATTGCCTTTGCGTAAGAAAGTGTTAGTGGCCATGCGTTGCCTGTTGCATCTTGTTCAACTGCAACGATTACAGGAACTCCACGACCGCCTGCAAACTCGCGGCGAACCAAGTGTCCTGGGCCCTTTGGCGCAACCATGCAAACATCAACATTTGCAGTTGGCTTGATGTAACCAAAGCGGATATTGAAACCATGGCCGAAGAAGAGAGCATCGCCATCTTTAAGGTTAGGCAAGATTGAATCTGTGTAGATGTGGCGCTGTACGTGATCTGGCGCCAAGATCATGATGACCGTGGCTTCCTTAACAGCTTCTGCAACTGTTACAACGCGAAGGCCTTCTGCCTCTGCCTTAGCGCGTGAAGGTGAACCTTCTTTTAGACCAACGCGAACATCAACGCCTGAGTCACGCAGGTTTAGTGCGTGCGCATGGCCTTGTGAGCCGTAACCGATGATCGCGACCTTGCGACCCTGGATGATTGATAGATCTGCATCCTCTTCGTGATACATCGTTGCCACGGTGTTTCTCCTTTTTCTTTTTCGAGTTAGTTTCTTGCTTAGTTTTGGTAATCAGGTTGGGTGTCGTGAACTTCTTTGCCTTTGCCTGTCACATCTTTAATGGATATGACGCTGACAAGTTTGTCGAGCTGAGCAATAACTTGCTCGAGAGAGTGGCCTTCTACAGCCACTCCAATAACCATCTTTGAGATTGATGAGTCTTGAGTTGGTCCAACGTTGAGAGTTTCGATGTTGAATGCACGTCGCGAAAAAAGACCGGAGACGCGGGCTAGAACGCCTGGTTCGTTTTCAACGAGAACTTCAAGAGTGTGTTGACGGCGGCTAGTAGTCATTAGAGCTCCTGTGAATCCCAGTCGGGCGCGGTGGCGCGAGCGATCATGATTTCATCATTTGAAGTTCCGGCAGCAACCATCGGCCAAACCATCGCATCGCGATGTACGCGGAAGTCGACAACAACTGGTTGGTCATTAATCGACATCGCTTTCTCGATTGTCTTATCTAAATCTTCAGGGCGTTCGCAAGAAAGACCGACGCAACCCATACTTTCAGCGAGCATCGGGAAGTTAGGAACGCGCTTTGATTCGAGGTTGGTATTTGAGTAACGACCTTCGTAGAACAAGGTCTGCCATTGGCGAACCATGCCGAGAGATTCGTTATTGATAATCGCAACCTTGATTGGAATATTGTTAAGTGCACAGGTAACGAGTTCCTGATTTGTCATCTGGAAACATCCATCACCATCTATCGCCCAAACAGTTGCATCTGGTGCGCCAACTTTTGCACCCATCGCAGCAGGAACGCCGTAACCCATGGTGCCTGCACCGCCTGAGTTAAGCCAGGTGCGTGGATGTTCGTAAGAAATAAATTGCGATGCCCACATCTGATGTTGACCAACGCCGGCGGTAAAGATGGTGTCGGTTCCAGATATCTGCCCAAGTCGTTGGATTACATGTTGTGGTGACAATGAACCATCATCAGGTTGGTCATAACCCAATGGATATGTGGACTTAAGCGAATTCATCTGTCGCAACCATGCTGAGAGATCAGGTTGGTTCTTTGCAAGAGCCGCTTTAAGCGCAGGAATAAGAGCTGAAATGGTTTCACGCACATCTCCGACAACTGCAACATCGGCATGACGGTTCTTGCCGATTTCGGCAGGGTCAATATCTGCATGAAGAATCTTTGCGTTTGGTGCGAAAGTTGAAAGCTTGCCGGTAACGCGATCATCGAAACGAGCACCTAATGTGATTAAGAGATCAGCCTTTTGTAGCGCTGTAACAGCGGCGACGGTGCCGTGCATTCCTGGCATACCCATATGCAATGGATGTGAATCTGGGAAAGCACCGCGCGCCATAAGAGTTGTCACAACGGGCGCTCCAAGAAGTTCCACAAGTTGACGAAGTTCTTTATGAGCATTGGCCTTGATTACGCCGCCACCAACATAGAAGACTGGCTTTGATGATTGCGCGATAAGCGCTGCGGCATCGGTGATCGCCTGTGCATCAGGAGTTGTCTTTGGGTTGTAACCGGCAAGCTTGATTGAAGTTGGCCAGTTAAAAGAAGTCATCTTCTGTAGCGCATCTTTAGCAACGTCTACGAGAACAGGACCTGGACGACCAGTTGTTGCGATATGGAAAGCCTCTGCAATAACGGCAGGGATTTCATCAGGGTTGGTTACCAAGTAATTGTGTTTTGTAAATGGCATAGTGATTCCGCGAATATCGGCTTCCTGGAATGCATCGGTACCAATTGCCGCAGATGGAACTTGACCAGTGATGGCAATCAGCGGAACTGAATCCATCGCCGCATCCATCAAAGGAGTAACAAGGTTTGTCGCACCAGGACCAGATGTTGCGATACAGACACCAGCACGGCCAGTAACTTGCGCATAACCAGTTGCCGCGTGGCCTGCGCCTTGTTCGTGGCGAACCAAGATATGGCGAATAGATGAATCAAAGATCGGATCGTAAGCAGGAAGAATTGCGCCGCCTGGCAGCCCGAACATCACTTCTACATTTGCTGCTTCTAGGCTTTTCACCAATGAAGTCGCTCCTGTCATTGCTGTGCCGTTGGCCGTTGGTATGTGCGCCATCTTCTTACTCCTTTCCGTACTCTCTAGGTTTTACTATTTATTTCTACAACTTATTTCTTAAATGAAAAAACCCTCAGAGGATCTGAGGGCGCGTGCGTTAAAAAGGCACGCGCTATCGAATGACCACCACAATTACTGATGACGAGATGAGCGCGCACTTCTTTGACATGTGAGTATTCTCCATCGCAGATGGCAGTTGAGTCAAGGTTTGAGATGTAAGTCTCAAATTGTGAAACTAGCCGCAGACAGCGCCCTTTGAGGCCGAGCCAACGGTCTTGGAATACTTCGCCAGAACCCCACGGGTGAATTTGTGAGGAAGCGGCTGCCATCCAACTTTGCGAGCTTCGAGTTCTGCCGGGTCAACTAAGAGATCTAAGGTGCGCGCCTTGATATCAATGCGCACACGATCGCCATCTTTTATAAATGCAATCGGTCCACCATCTACTGCTTCGGGTGCAACGTGCCCAACACATAGACCAGTTGATCCACCAGAGAAGCGACCATCAGTTAAGAGCAGAGTTGATTTACCAAGTCCTGCTCCTTTAATCGCACCAGTAATCATCAACATCTCGCGCATACCTGGTCCACCCTTTGGACCTTCGTAGCGAATCACAACTACATCGCCAGATTGGATCGTTCCATTTTCGAGCGCTTCCATCGCAGCTTGTTCGCGTTCAAAAACGCGCGCTGGTCCTTCGAAAGATTCGATACCTATACCTGCGGTCTTACAGACTGCGCCATCGGAAGCAAGTGAACCACCAAGAATTGTGATTCCGACATCTGTTGAAAGTGGTGTTGAAATTGCATGCAAAATATCGCCATCTACATCTGGAGGATTAATCCCCGCAAGGTTTTCGGCCATAGTTTTTCCGGTAACTGTCATTACATCGCCATGCAATAAACCGGCATCGAGAAGCGCCTTAAGTACAACAGGTACTCCCCCGACTTTATCCATGTCGCTCATTACATAACGACCGAATGGCTTTAGATCTCCGAGTAGGGGAACTTTTGAACCAATACGGTGGAAATCATCAAGTGATAAATCAACTTCTGCTTCGTGTGCAATCGCTAGCAAGTGAAGAACTGCGTTTGTAGAACCACCAAGTGCCATAACGGCGGTTATAGCATTTTCAAATGCGCGCTTTGTAAGAATGTCGCGAGTTGTTAGACCCAGCTTGATCATATTTACAACTGCAGCACCTGATGCAACCGCGAAAGCATCGCGGCGGCGATCAACTGCAGGAGGTGCGGCAGATCCTGGAAGTGAGAGTCCGATTGCTTCGCCAACAGTTGCCATAGTGTTCGCGGTGTACATACCGCCGCAAGCGCCTTCACCTGGACAGATTGCGCGCTCAATTTGATCGACGCGTTCTTGGGTGATTAATCCGCGAGCACAAGCACCAACTGCTTCGAAGGCATCGATGATGGTTACATCTTTGCCATCTACTTGTCCTGGAAGAGTTGATCCGGCATAAACAAAGACAGATGCAACATCTATACGTGCTGCCGCCATCATCATTCCAGGCAGTGACTTATCGCACCCAGCAAATGTAACCATGCCATCAAGGCGTTCGGCCTGCATAACTGTTTCAACTGAATCGGCAATTACTTCACGAGAAACAAGTGAGAAGTGCATTCCTTCGTGTCCCATAGAAATTCCATCAGAGACTGAAATAGTGCCGAATTGCATTGGGAACCCACCGGCATCAATTACGCCTTGCTTAGAAGCTTTAGCTAAGCGATCTAACGAGAGATTACATGGGGTGATTTCATTCCAAGATGAAGCAATGCCGATCTGAGGCTTTACCCAATCTTCATCACCCATACCGACTGCGCGAAGCATTCCGCGGGCAGGTGCGCGCTCTAAACCATCTGTGACCAAACCCGAACGTGGCTTCATCTGCGACATGGCGATGAGTCTAATAGACTCCACTCATTCACTTCAATATTTAACCAAATTGCTTAACGTTTCCGAGGAGATTTCTGTGTCAAAAAAGCCCGTCCAATTAGATAAAGATGGTTTAGATCCAAATCGCTGGCGTACGCTCTTTGTGGTTGCCATTTCTCAATTAATGGTCGTTCTCGACTCATCAATTGTAAATATTGCTATCCCAAGTGCAAAGGCTGATCTCGGGATTACCGATGCAAATCAGCAGTGGGTTATCACTGCCTACACCTTGGCTTTTGGTTCTTTGCTTCTAATTGGCGGGCGCATTGGTGACTTCATGGGCCGTAAGAAAATCTTTATCATCGGGCTCGCAGGTTTCGCAGCCGCTTCCGCTCTTGGCGGAGTAGCTGCAAATCAAGAGTTGCTCTTTGCTTCCCGTGCGCTACAAGGTGTTTTCGGTGCCCTTCTTGCACCTGCAGCACTGGCAATTATTTCTGTTACTTTCACAGTACCTGCAGAGCGCGCTAAAGCATTCGGTGTCGTTGGCGCAATCTCAGGTGGTGGCGCAGCCATTGGATTAATCCTTGGTGGAACTCTTACTGAGTACTTCTCATGGCGCTGGTGTTTAGGTGTCAACGTTCCGATCGCGGTATTCGCTGGCTTAATGGCCTTCTTCTATGTCAGAGAATCAAAAGCTGGAGGCGAACATAGCTACGACATTCCTGGTGTTATCACTGCAACTGCAGGTCTCTTCTCGCTGACTTACGGTTTTAATGAAGCAGCGACCAAGGGTTGGTCATCACAGAGCACAATTACATTCTTAGTTGTCGCCGTACTTCTCTTGGTTTCATTTGTTGTAATCGAAGCCAAGGTTTCAAATCCAATGATGCCGCTGCGCGTTGTAACAGAGCGCAACCGCGGTGGTTCATACCTAGGTTCCCTAATCGTCGGAGCCGGTCTCTTCTCGATGTTCTTATTCCTAGGTCTTTACCTACAAGTCGTACTTGGGTACTCACCACTTAAATCAGGTTTTGCATTCCTGCCATTTACTGCAGGAATCATCGTGTTCGCGGGAATTGCTTCTCAGCTCTTGCCTAAATTCGGTCCTCGTCCGCTGATGGTGCCAGGCTTAGTTTTCGCAGGTATTGGTCTGCTTATGTTGACCTTGATTACCCCAGAAACTTCCTACGTAACACATGTTCTTCCATCGCTTCTCATTATGAGCTCTGGAATGGCGCTGGTCTTTATTCCGCTAACTTCAACTTCACTACACGGGGTTAGCAATCAAGATACTGGCGTCGCTAGCGCGATGATCAATACCAGCCAGCAGGTTGGTGGATCACTCGGTACTGCACTACTTAATACAGTCGCGGCAACCGCTGCGACTAACTACATCGCGGCAAACCAAAGTATGGGCGAAAAGGTGCAAGCCTTTGGAATCACACATGGTTTCACAGTTGCATTTACCGTATCTGCTGGCTTGTTATTTGCTGGTGCGATCGTGCTCTTCTTCTTTATCAACGTTGGGAAAGATTCTCTCGTTGAAACAGAAGGCGTTTCAGTTCACTAATAAATTAAAATTAATTAGTTGGCTGACCTAAGTGGCCAAGTAGAAGCTCTCGTACGCGAGCAGCATCTGCTTGGCCCTTTGTCTCTTTCATTACTGCACCGATCAAAGCACCCGCTGCAGGAACATGTCCATTACGGACTTTATCTGCAGTCTCTGCTTGCTCAGCACAAACCTTCTCAATGGCTGCCATTAGCGCGCCATCATCGTTAACAACTTTAATACCGCGCTTTGCCACAACTTCAGAAGGCTTTCCTTCACCAGCGATTACGCCTTCTACAACTTGGCGGGCCAACTTATCGGTGAGCTCGCCTGCAGCAACTAGCGCAACGATTTCAGCAACATCAGCAGGTGTGATTGAGAGATCTTGAATCGCAGAATCTTTTTCGTTTGCGATACGTGAGATTTCACCGAGCCACCAAGTACGCGCCTTAGTTGGTTCTGCACCAAGCAGAACGGTAGCTTCCACGATATCCAAAACGTCAGCGTTGATCATCGCGGCCATCTCTTTATCTGGAACAGACCATTCCTCTTTCAAGCGCTTACGACGTAGCGATGGGCGCTCCGGTAATTGCTTGCGAAGAGTTTCGATCCAGCCTGCATCAGGTGCAACTGGAACTAGATCCGGCTCAGGGAAGTAACGGTAATCCTCGGCTTGTTCTTTTGAGCGACCAGAGCGAGTTAGCCCCGACTCTTCTTGGAAGTGACGCGTCTCTTGCTTAACTTTCTTGCCATCATTTAGCAGTTCAGCGTGACGAATCATTTCACCGCGGATAGCGCGCTCGACAGAGCGTAGAGAGTTTACGTTCTTGGTTTCAGAGCGCGTTCCAAGAACTTCAGAACCGATTATGCGAAGGGAAACGTTGGCATCACAACGAAGTGAGCCTTGCTCCATCTTTACATCCGAAACCTTTAAGCCGCGCAAGATGTCACGGAGTTCGGCAACGTATGCCTTAGCAACTTCTGGCGCGTACTTGCCGGTGCCAGGAACAATCTTGGTAACGATTTCAACAAGTGGAATTCCGGCGCGGTTGTAATCAAGGAGTGAATATTCCGCGCCATGGATACGACCAGTTGCGCCGCCAACGTGGAGCGACTTTCCGGTGTCTTCTTCCATGTGTACGCGTTCAATTTCGATGCGGAACTGCTTTGGACCTTCTTCAGTTTCGATTTCTACATCGACATATCCATCGAAACAGATTGGTTCGTCGTACTGCGAAATCTGGAAGTTCTTTGGCATATCGGGATAGAAATAGTTCTTACGTGCAAAGCGGCTGTAAGGCGCGATCTGACAGTTAAGCGCCAAACCAATTTTGATAGTTGATTCGATCGCTGTGGCATTTACAACTGGTAGCGCGCCAGGTAGCGCCAAGCAGACTGGGCACGTTTGAGTGTTCGGCTCTGCACCGAAAGTGGTGCTGCAAGAGCAGAACATCTTGGACTCGGTATTTAGTTCAACGTGAACTTCTAGGCCAAGTACAGGTTCGTACTTTGAAATTACATCGTCATAGGTAAGCGCCATTATTTGGCACCTCCTAGCGCTGGAACTTGATCAATTAAATATCCGCCCCACTTGCTCACCAGCGCTGCTTCAAGTGCTCCACCGACTTCGTAAAGTCGTTGATCTTGCATCGCTGGCGCCATGATCTGGAAACCAACTGGCAGACCATCTTCATCAGCTAATCCTGCTGGCAGGCTCATTCCGCAAATACCGGCAAGGTTTACCGGAATTGTTGCTACATCTGCCAAATACATCGCGATTGGATCTTCAGATTTTTCACCGATCTTAAAGGCGGTGATTGGTGATGTTGGTGAAACCAATACATCTGCCTTAGTAAATGCCTTCTTATAATCATCAATAATCAAGGTACGGATCTTCTGCGCGCTGCCGTAGTACGCATCGTAATAACCAGATGAGAGTGCATATGTACCGAGGATGATGCGGCGCTTAACCTCGCGGCCAAATCCTGCTTCGCGGGTTGCGTTCATGACTGTTTCGGCAGATGCGCCATCGACATCGCCTGTCCGTAGTCCATAACGCATAGCGTCAAAGCGGGCTAAGTTGGAAGAGCATTCAGATGGTGCGATCAAGTAGTAAGCAGCAAGTGCATATTCGAAACTTGGGCAATCAACTTCAACGATTTCAGCGCCAAGAGATTCAAGTAGCTCAAGTGATTCGTTAAAACGGGCAAGGACACCGTTTTGATATCCATCGCCCTGCAACTGCTTGATTACGCCGATCTTCTTTCCCTTTACATCTGCGCTACGTGCTGCCGCAACAACGTTTGGAACTGCCGCGTTAATGCTCGTTGCATCCTTCGGATCATGTCCAGCCATTACTTCATGCAACAACGCAGTATCTAAAACGGTGCGACCAAACGGTCCTGCTTGATCAAGACTTGAGGAGTAAGCGATAAGTCCATAACGAGAAACGGCGCCGTAAGTTGGACGTACTCCAACGATTCCGGTTAGCGCTGCAGGTTGGCGAATCGAACCGCCAGTATCAGAACCAACGGCGATCGGTGCTTCAAATGCGCTAACCGCTGCAGCTGATCCACCACTTGAACCACCTGGAGTGCGAGTTAAATCCCATGGATTAAAAGTTGGGCCATAGCCTGAGTTTTCAGTAGAAGAACCCATTGCGAATTCATCCATATTGGTTTTACCAAGAATTACAACGCCAGCCTGCTTTAACTTTGAAACGACAGTTGAGTCATACGGCGGTTTCCAACCCTGCAAGATCTTTGATCCCGCTGTTGTCGGTACGCCTTCTTGGGCTAAGACATCTTTAAGTGCAAGTGGAACACCTGCAAGTGGGTGCAACTTCTTTCCAGCAGCGCGTTCGGCATCAACTTTGGCGGCTTGGGCAAGTGCGTTTTCGCCATCGACATGTAGAAATGCTTTTACCTTTGAATCGACTTCACTGATGCGATCTAAATGGCTTTGGGTAAGCGCAACCGAAGTCGTCTCCCCCGATGTCAGGGATGCTGACATTTGTGCAGCAGTTTTTTTAATCATTCTGCTTCACCAAGAATTTGTGGAACGCGAAAGCGTTGATCTTCTTGTGCAGGGGCCCCAGATAACGCTTGCTCTGGAGTAAGGCTTGGTTGCACTTGATCTTCACGGAAAATGTTTTCAATTGGCTGCGGATGAGATGTTGCCTTGACGCCTTCTAAATCCAGCTCTTGAACTCGCGCTACTGCGTCGAGGATGCTGCCAAATTGTGATGCCAGATTTACGAGTTCATCCTCGGTCATCTCAATGCGGGCAAGCGATGCCAACTTTGCGACATCATCACGGGAAAGGCTGCTCATAGTGTGTGAAGTTTAATGAGAAAGCGGGTTACGAGCGAATTTGCCCATCACCAGTGACGATCCAAGTGGTTGTGGTCATCGCTTCTAAGCCCATCGGGCCGCGGGCATGAAGTTTCTGATTTGAGATGCCGATTTCAGCGCCAAATCCCATTTGTTCGCCATCAGTAAAGCGCGTAGAAGTATTGACCATCACGGCTGCGCAATCAGCAAGTGCGATGAAACGGTCTGCGTTCTCTTTCTTTTCAGTCACGATCGCTTCGGTGTGATTAGTGCCGTACTTTGCGATGTGATCTGCTGCAGCATCAACTGAATCAACAACACCAACGTTCATTTCAAGGATTCCATATTCAGTGCACCAGTTTTGATCAGTGGCAGGAGTTGAAGCAATTCCAAACTTTTCAGCCACCTTCTGTGCAGTTGCATCAGCGTGCAAGATAACGCCAGCATCAGATAGCGCCTTGAGCGCCATCGGCAAAAATGTCGGTGCAATGGCTCGGTGAACCAAAAGAGTTTCGGCGGCGTTGCAAACACTTGGGCGATGGGTCTTGGAGTTAATCAAGATTGGAAGAGCTTTTTCAATATCTGCAAATTCGTCGACATAAACATGGCAAACACCAGCACCGGTTTCGATAGTTGGAACTGTAGATTCATCGACCACCATGCGGATTAGCGCGGCGCTACCACGTGGAATAACTAGATCAACTTTGCCACGTGCGTTTAGCAGTGCTTTAACGGTTGCACGATCTTCGGATGGAACCAACTGAATTACCTCTGGTGAAATTTTTGTTGTGGCTAGCGCATCTCGGATAACGGTTACGAGAACCTGGTTGCTCGCCGCCGCTGTAGAAGAGCCACGCAACAACGCTGCGTTGCCGGACATTAGCAAGATAACTGCAGCATCTACCGTGACATTTGGACGGGCTTCGTAAACCATACCGATAACACCGAATGGAACAGATACTTGTTTAAGATCTAAACCATTTGGCAGAGTTGATTGGCGCAACACTTGTCCAAGTGGATCTGGAAGATCAGCGACCAAGCGCGCGCCATTAGCCATTCCGGCAACGCGAGATTCGGTAAGAAGTAAACGATCCTGCATCTGAGGATGCATATCCTCAGCTTTTGCTCGCGCAATATCTTCGGCATTAGCCTTTAAAATCTCGGCGCTACGAGTTTCGATAGCGGCAGCAATTGCATATAAAGCAGCCTTGCGTTCGGTACCTGTTGCAGTAGATAGCGTGCGTGCCGCAGCACGCGCCTTTAGAGCTAAATCCGAAACTATCTCGACTGCATCCATTGGAAAAGTTTATCGGTTTCTATTTATCCGAGGAGTACTAAATCATCGCGGTGAACTAACTCGCGCTCATATTCTGCGCCCAAAGTTGCCGCAAGCTCTTTAGTAGAACGGCCCAGCATCTGTGGGATTTCATGCGAATCAAATGCCACAAGTCCTCGTGCAATAACTTTCTTATCTGCACTCATTATTTCGACAGTATCCCCGGCGATGAATTCGCCTTCAACCGCAGTAACACCAGCAGGTAGAAGTGAAACTCCTCTTTCGAGAATCGCTGTTACTGCTCCAGCATCGAGAATTAAGCGACCGCGTGGAGTTGAGGCATGTGCCAACCAGAGCAGACGCGATGTAGAACGTGTTCCGTGAGATGCAAAGAAGGTTCCGACTTCAGCGCCGGCTAGTGCATTTGCTGCATTAGTAAGCGATGTAAGCAACATTGGAGTTCCCGCGCCCGTTGAGATGCGCGCAGCTTCAATTTTGGTAACCATTCCCCCGCTACCAACGCCGGCAGAACCTGCGCCACCAATATCAAAATTCTCAATATCTGCGATGTGATCGACAAATGAGATTGCTTTTGCGCCCGCATGTGAAGGTGGGGCGTCATAGAGCGCATCAACATCTGAAACCAGCACAAGTAAATCAGCGCCGATTAGTAGCGACACAAGCGCGGCTAAGCGATCGTTATCGCCGAAGCGGATCTCTTGCGTACCGACTGAATCGTTTTCGTTGATGATTGGCACAACACCAAGTGAGAGCAACTTATTCAAAGTCTGTTGTGCGTTCTGATAGTGCGAACGACGAACCACATCTTCGGTTGTTAAAAGCACCTGAGATGAGACCAAGTTATGGCGTGAAAAGTTCTCGTTGTACTTTGCAATAAGCAAGCCTTGGCCAACTGATGCTGCCGCTTGTTGCGTCGCTAAATCCTTTGGACGGGTTGTTAAACCGAGTGGAGCAAGGCCGGCTGCGATTGCACCCGAAGAAACCAGAACAACTTCAGCACCACGTGAACGTAGTTGGGCAACTGCATCAACGATTTGTGAAACCGCTTGGCTATCGAGGGCAGAACCTGCAGAACCGGTTAGCGAAGATGAACCAATTTTAATTACAACGCGTTTCGCACTTGTAACTGCGCTGCGGCTCATTTACTTATCCTCTGCTGGTGTTGGATCCGTTAAGCGTGGAGTATGTGGGTCCTCCACGTTGTACTCCCATTGTTGCGCAATTTCATCATCACTTAGTTGATCGACAACACGTTCTTCTACAACCCATGAGCCTTCTAGGCGTGAGTCTTCGCCGCGACGATGCAAGTGACCGGCTAATTGTTCGGCGCCAGCTTCAATAGTTGGCTCCCATTCGAAGACAACTTCATTATCGCCAGATCCGATACGTACTTCACTTCCGGCAACCGCTCCCTGCTTGAACAACTCTTTTTCTACTCCGAGCTGTGCCAAGCGATCTGCCAAGTAACCAATTGCTTCAGCGTTCTTAAAGTTTGTTTGGCGAACCCAACGAACAACTTTCTGTCCGCGAACGCTAAATGAACCATCGGCGTTTGCGCGAACGGTGAATCCTGAATCATCTACAGCTGTTGGACGCAAGATGATGCGAGTGCGTTCTTCGGTTGCAGCCTCGGCGCGCGCTTTCTGTACTAGGCGTGCCATTGCGTAGAGAAGTTCAGTTAAGCCTGCACGGCTTGCGGCAGAGACTGGGTAAACCTCATAGCCCTTATCGCGCAAAGTTTGCGCAACCATATCGGCCATTGCTTGGCCGTCAGGAAGATCAATTTTATTTAGCGCAATAATGCGCACGCGATCTTCGAGGCCGCCGTACTGTGCAAGTTCAGATTCAATGATTTCAAGATCTGTAATTGGGTTGCGATCTGTTTCTAACGTTCCGCAATCGAGTACATGTACAAGTGCCACACAACGTTCGACGTGGCGCAAGAACTCAAGACCCAAACCTTTACCTTGTGAGGCTCCTGGAATTAACCCTGGAACATCGGCAACGGTAAAGCGAGTATCTCCTGCTTGAACAACACCTAAATTTGGAACCAAAGTTGTAAATGGATAGTCAGCGATCTTTGGGCGCGCAGCAGAAATCGCGGCGATTAACGAAGATTTTCCGGCGCTTGGATATCCAACAAGTGCGATGTCGGCAACTGATTTAAGTTCTAAGTAAAGAGTACGTTCTTCACCTGGTTCGCCAAGGAGTGCAAAACCTGGGGCGCGACGCTTTGAAGATGAGAGAGCCAAGTTGCCGAGGCCACCATGTCCACCTTGTGCCGCAAGAAATGTTGTACCTACCCCAATTAAGTCTGCAAGTTGATTTCCTTTATCGTCGAAAACCACTGTGCCATTTGGAACAGGAAGAATTAAATCTTCACCGTATGTGCCATCTTTACGATCGCCATAGCCTTGTGAACCAGATGTTGCTTTGCGATGAGGTGAATGGTGAAAATCAAGGAGCGTCGTAACACTGGAATCGACGATCAAGATTATGTCGCCACCGCGTCCACCGTTGCCGCCATCTGGACCGCCTAGTGGTTTAAATTTTTCGCGCTTAACAGAGACGCAACCATCTCCGCCTTTTCCGGCAGCGGCATAGAGCGTTACGCGATCAACGAATGTTGTCATCTCTTAACGCTCCCTTCTGGTTTTTACTAAAATTGAAATCCATAAACCGGCCTGATAAATAAAAAGAGCGAGCCACGAACGCGGCTCGCTCTCTTTGAGAAACCTAAATTAAGCGACCGGTGCAACCACGTTCACTACACGGCGACCGCGAGCGCGACCGAATTCAACTGCGCCTGCAGCTAGTGCAAAGAGAGTGTCATCCTTACCGCGACCAACATTCTTTCCTGGGTGGAAATATGTTCCGCGTTGACGAACCAAAATTTCACCAGCGTTTACTTCTTGTCCGCCAAAGCGCTTGATACCGAGGTATTGCGGATTTGAATCGCGACCGTTACGTGTCGAGGAGACACCCTTCTTACTTGCCATTGTTTACGCCCCTTATTTCACGCCGCTGATTGCGGTGATCTTGACTCGAGTTTGCTGTGCACGGAAACCTTGACGACGACGATAACCGGTCTTGTTCATGTAACGAAGGATGTCGATCTTTGGACCCTTTACTTCGTCAATAACTTCGCCGGTAACTTTTACACCGCTAAGAACTTTTGCATCTGTTGTAACGCTGGCACCGTCTACTACAAGTAGCGCAGGAAAAGTTACGGTTGCACCAGCAGCCTGGTCGATACGATCGACAGTGATGGTTTCACCAACGGTGACTTTCTCCTGGCGTCCGCCAGCTTTAACGATTGCGTACACGATTCTTGCTCCAGTTCAGTTCACGCTCATGAGGCCCAGGTGGGCTTCTTTCGAGCAGAGGCTAAGGGTACGGATTTCGTACCCCTAGGGTCAAATTGAGGCTTTTCTAGGCGGTGATGATCCCGCTGGAAGCAGCCCTGCGACGACGTCGCCCGGCTGGCTTGGCTTCTACTTCTACATCCTCATCTACCTCGGTTTTTGAAGACATTTCGGTATCTGTTTCTTCAGTATTTAGAGTTTCATGGAATTCATGTTCGGTTGCTTCAGATTCATCGGCATCGTCATGTGATGCTGATTGTGAATTTACTTGTGGCATCGGCGCCTTCATCTTTACCGGCTCCATATGGATATGAATTCCGCGGCCCGCACATGAATCGCAAGTTGTTGAGAAAGCTTCGATCAAACCTTGGCCAACGCGCTTACGTGTCATTTGTACCAAGCCAAGTGAAGTCACTTCTGCAACCTGATGCTTAGTGCGATCGCGACCAAGACATTCAACTAGGCGACGAAGAACTGCATCACGGTTTGATTCAAGAACCATATCGATAAAGTCGATAACGATAATTCCGCCAAGGTCGCGCAAGCGAAGCTGGCGAGCAATTTCTTCGGCTGCTTCCAAGTTGTTCTTGGTAACAGTCTCTTCAAGGTTTCCACCCTTACCGATGAATTTACCGGTGTTAACGTCAATAACGATCATCGCTTCAGTGCGATCGATAACTAGCGAACCACCTGATGGCAGATAGACCTTGCGGTCAAATGCCTTAGCCAGTTGTTCTTCAACGCGGAAGTCTGCGAATAGATCGCCTTTTCCGGTGTACTTCTCAAGTTTAGTTACGAGTTCAGGAGCAATAGATCCGAGGTAAGAGCTGATCTCTTCCCAAGCCTCATTGCCTTGAATTGTAAGTTTACGGAAATCTTCATTGAAGATATCGCGGATAACGCGAACTGCAAGATCTGGCTCTGAGAGCAGAAGTGCCGGTGCGTGGAAATTTGGATTTTCAGATTTCTGATAGATATCTTCCCATTGTGCTTTTAGACGTGCGACATCGTTGGTGAGTTCTTCTTCGCTAACGCCTTCAGCAGCGGTGCGGACAATTACGCCAGCTTCTTCAGGGATTAAGTTCTTTAAGATCGCCTTGAGTCGGGTGCGCTCTGATTCAGGAAGGCGCTTTGAAATACCGCTCATTCCGCCGCCAGGAACATAGACAACATAACGGCCAGGAAGTGAGATCTGGCTAGTTAAGCGCGCACCCTTTTGACCGATTGGATCTTTGGTAACTTGTACAAGGACAGGTTGACCGGTCTTTAAAACCATTTCAATTTTACGTGGTTGAGTTTCAGAGATACCTGCAGCATCCCAATTAACTTCACCGGCATATAGAACTGCGTTGCGACCTTTGCCGATATCAACGAACGCCGCTTCCATAGATGGAAGAACGTTCTGTACGCGACCGAGATAAACGTTTCCGACATAAGAAACGTTGGCGTTACGGTTTACGTAGTGCTCAACCATGACTTTATCTTCGATAACTGCGATCTGAATGCGATCACCAATCTGGCGAACCACCATCTCGCGATCTACGTTTTCACGACGAGCCAAGAACTCTCCGTCAGTAATGATTGTTCCGCGGCGACGATATGGCTCGCGATAATCTCCACGACTATCACCACGATTGTCATTGCGTCCGCCACGATCGCGATCGCGCCCACGGCTACGTGTTCCACGTTCGTTGCGCTCTGCGCGCGCAGGACGTTCGGTACGTTCGCGAACTTCGCGGACCTTAACAACTGTGATTACGCCATCTTCATCAACGGTCTCGCCAGGAGTTACACCCTCTCCAGTTGCACGGCGGCGACGACGGCGACGATGAGTTGTGCCTTCTGCAGAATCTTCGCTGGAATCCTCTGAACTATCTGTTCCTTCATCTGAAGCGTTAGCGTCGGCGCCATCTGCACCGGGCTTACGGCGACCGCGTCCACCACGACGGCGGCGACGATTGCGTCCACCACGGCCATCGGAATCTTCAGAGTCGTCAGAATCAGGCGCTGCTGCAGAAGTACTTACCTTCTCATCAGATCCGCTTTCGACTTCAACTTTCTTTGCGCTCTTCTTTGCTGCAGCCTTCGGTGCTTTCTCTTCTGGAGCAGCCTGAAAAATTGGGACAGGGATCGAAGGCGCTTTCTTCTTCGACTTGGTTTCAACCGCTTCTGTTTCGGGGGTTGTATCAACGGCTGCGCTTTGTTCGGCAGCTTTCTTCTTACTAATCTTTTTCACCGCACGTTTGCGCGGTGACTTTGGCTCAATCGCCATGGCACCAAATCCTCTATGCGTTTAAATAAACGCGCTCTGGCTTGTAGATACTCAACTAGCTAACGCCCCGAACGGGATGCGCACTTGGGTCAAATCCTTCAAGCAAATCTCTGTGGGTACTTCTGTGTTAGTCCGCCGCTGGCTGTGTGCCGCGAATTGGTTCGCGAGCCGCGCTGAACTGTTGGGGTAAGTATGCCAGAAGATGGGGGTAAATCGCGAAATGAGCGGGGTTTGCGCCTGAATTAGCCGCGGTGGCGAGCATTTACGTTTTGCAATAGACCGAAACCGATCATATTGGCGAACATGCTTGAGCCACCATAAGACAGGAATGGCAGCGGAACACCAGTCATAGGCATCATGCCTAAAGTCATACCAATGTTTTCAAATGTTTGAAATGCAAACCAAGCGATAACACCGGTGCAAACTAATTTTCCATAAGGGTCGCTAGATCTTCGGGCGATTCCAAATGCCCGCATCAAAATAATTAGATACAAGAGAATGATAAATCCGCAGCCAAGAAAACCTAACTGCTCTCCAGCAACTGTGAAGATAAAGTCAGTTTGTTGTTCAGGAACGAAACGTCCATTTGTTTGTGGGCCGTTGAATAATCCTGTGCCAAGTAATCCACCAGAGCCAACGGTGATTCGTGCCTGACGTAATTGGTAACCACTCCCCTGCGAATCTGCATTTGGATCAACAAAGGCCTGTAAGCGCTTTACCTGGTAATCATTAATAACACCGACTTGCACCGCTGCAAAACTGCCAACGATGGCAACAATGATTAATCCCGCAACCCAACGAAGTGGGGCGCCAGATACTGCAATGATTGTTACGACCGCGATACTAATAATAAAAACAGTTCCCATATCTGGTTGAGCCAGAATTAAGAGAACTGGAATTGCTGCAATAACCAGCGCCTGCATAACATCTCTGTGGGAAGGCGCATCTGAGTCGTGGCTACGCTCAGATAAAATCATCGACATACCAACGATGATTGAAATCTTTGCCAGCTCTGCCGGCTGTACTTGGAATCCACCAGGTAGACCGATCCACGCGTTTGCACCATTTACTTCTTCGCCAATGCCTGGAATCAAAACCAGGGTAAGCCCAACAACGCCGCCGATCCATAAGAACGGCGTGTACGCGCGAATCAATCGGTAATCAATGATCGTGGTTCCCCAGGCAAGTAGCGAACCGATCAAAATATTTACAACATGGCGCTTTAAGTAGTACTCGGGATCTAAACCATTTGCCGCATACCAATTTCGCGTTGCGGCATAAACCAAAAGAGTTCCGATCACCAACAACGCAGCAACGGCAATTGTGAGGATTGGATCAAAACCGGCAAAAGCAGACGGGCGCTGAGCTTTTCGGTAGTTAATGCGCTGGGACATCAAGCTCATTTGGCACCCTTAACTTTTGTTGCTGGGGAAATCTTCGGCAATCCTACGGGCGGAATTCCACTTGGGAACAAAATCTTCGCTGAACTTACCTTCGATCCCTCAACGCCAAATAAAGTCTCGTAAATCTTGCGCGTTCCTACACCTGATACTGATGCACCAAAACCACCCTGGCTCACCATCATGACGACGGCAAATCTAGGTTTATTGGTTGGACCGTAGGATGCAAACCAAGATGTATCTGCCTTCGCGCTGCCATTTGGATTGCGACCAAAAACTTGCGCTGTTCCGGTTTTTCCACTGATAGGAATCGGAAATGAGTTAAATGCTCCAGCACCAGTTCCACTGATTACAACTTCGCGAAGTGAACCATGAAGGAATTTAATCGTCTCCTTAGTTGCAGGAATTACTCCTAATTTCTCTGGCTTAAACTCCTTGATTACGGTGCCATCAGTTTTCACAATTGCTTTGGCAATAGTTGGCTTCAAAATAGTTCCGCCATTGGCAATCGCGGCGTACATCTGCGCCAGCTTTAGTGGAGATATAACTGTGTCGCCTTGGCCAATTGAGAAGTTAACTGCATCGCCTGCGCGAATCTTGTCGCCATCTAAACAGTTTTCATATGCGAGTTGTACCAAGAACGCGGTTTGCTGACTCTTTGAGGCGCGCTCTTTGTAATTGCAATAGAAATCTTTATTCTGTTCATACCAAGATTTACGCCATTCGCGATCTGCTAATCGTCCAGATGATTCAGATGGCAGGTCAATTCCCGTCTTTACGCCAACCTGAAATCCTTTTGCCGCGCTAAAGAAGTGGTCATTTGCATTTGATTTAGGTTTTAGGCCACCATCGCGAAGCCATTCATCAAAGGCGATGCGATACCAAATAGTGTCACAGGAAACCGCAATCGCCTTTTTCATTGAAATTCGCCCCTGCGCTTTGCTTTCGAAGTTTTGAAAGGCGCGCGTGCCTACTTCAACTTGTGAAGGACAATCGTAAGAAGCGTTTAAGTCATAACCTGCATTGGCTGCAGCAACTGCTGAGACCGCTTTAAATGTTGACGCAGGGGCAAAAAGTCCTTGCAGCGCGCGTGAGAGCGCAGGTACGCCCGCCTTCTCGCTATACAAATTCTTTGCCTCAGCAACGGTCAGCCCGCGCTCAAATGCATTTGGATCGTAAGTCGGATGCGATGCAAGAGCGATTATCTGTCCGTTGCGAACATCCATTACAACTGCAGCGGCGCCATCTGATGGATACCCCATTGATCGCGCACGTCGCACTGCATCGGCTAGCGCCGTTTCGGCAGCGGCTTGAACGCGAACATCAATACTTGTTACTAGGTGATTTCCGCCAACTGGCTTTGAATTTTGAGTCGTACTTGTTACCGCTTCTTTACGATCAACAATTACTGTCTTGATACCTGGCGATCCTCTTAAATATTCATCGTATTGAATCTCAAGTCCTGCTTTACCAATTGACTCAGATCTGAAATAACTTCTGCCGTTAGCGCCCGATAAATCTTCTTCTGTAAGCGGTCCGATGTAACCAAGTAAATGCGCAGCATTAGCGCCAGCGTTTCCTGGATAGTTTCTTATCGAAACCGGTGTTGCCGAGACTCCCGGATACTGGTCTGGACGTTCGACTATACGTAAGGCAAGTTCGGGATCGGCTTCCTTGGTTAGCGGAATCGGTTGGAAACGAGATCCGGTCCAGCATCCCGCACGTTCTCCCTTGGCCAGTTCTCCGCAAAGTCTGGTTCTTTGATAGATATCTCTATATTCAATCTTAAGTAAGGTAGAAAGACTTCGCAGAACTGCAACACCTTTATCTGACTGGCGATCCAATTTTGTGCGATCTACGGTGATAGCGACACCGACTCTGTTAAGTGCCAGTGGCACCCCCGATGAATCAACTATTAACCCACGTGTTGCAGGCGTGACAACATCGCGACTTTGAATAGATAGTGCGGCATCACGGTATTTCGGACCTGCAGCAACCTGTAGGTAGAACAAACGTCCCATTAATCCAAATAGCAGAGAGAAGATAAAGATTTGTACAACTAAAAGGCTAAGTCGTGCGCGCTGATTCATATCCGACTCTTAACATCAAAGAGCGCTTCATGAATTCTTGTAACAATCGGTAGTAGTAAAGGAGCGAGTGCTGCTGACCAGAAAGCAGAAGAGAACAGTGAGACAAAAATTGACCAAGTGCTGCCAATATCACTGCCAAGGAAGAGTCCAAGAATTAAGTAGATCAAGCGGATTACTACGACTGCTGCCGCGACTGTGAAGACCAATGAAATTGGATTACCTCGGAAGTTATCGTCACCGTAACCAAGATAAGAGACTGCAAATCCTGCCAGGATCATTATCAAAGTCCACTGTCCCATAGGTCCTGACGCTGTTTGGGAAAGATCCATCAAGAGGCCGGCGCCAAAACCAGTTAGCGCTCCCATCTCAGGGGTGCCGAGTGCGGACCAGAGAAGTGCGAATATAAGAAATAATGAGAATCCCCCACCAAATAATTTAAATTGGCTAACCACGCTCTCTTGCAGAATGTAAATCAATGTAAATATTGGAAGTGAGATAAAGAATCTGCGGGCAAACATTTATGGGGCTGGCGATTCTGATGGTTGAGCGTAGATAGTCACAGTTGGAACTGGCGTTGGAACTGGTGCTTTCGGCACAAGAGCATCGCGTGGATCCTCTTTTGGCGCTGATACAACAACTGCCACAGTGCTAAGTGAAGAGAAATTAACGTAGAGCTTGATGTCAGCAGTTTGGGTTACCGCACCTGCTGCATTATCTACCGCGGTTACTTGGCCGATAGGAACGCCGGGAACAAATGGTCGATTGTTGACGCTGCCGCGAGCCAGAATTACATCGCCGACCTTAAGAGTGGTTTGGTTATCTAAAAGTTGAAGTACTGCTTTGGAGGTTCCTTGACCGCTTAATATTCCAATTTGTTGGCCGCCCGCGACTCTTGCTCCGACTTTAAATGCCGGATCGGTTGCCAGCTGCACCAGCGCGCTATTTGGATAAGAAATTTTCACAACGCCAACTAAACCTAGCCCAGTAATAACCGTCATATTCTGCCGAATACCGTTATTAGTTCCGGCATCAATAGTGATTGTTTGGGTGAATGAAGAAGTAGATCCGAGTGAAATTACTTTGGCATTAACAACTTTATATTTTGCGGTTCCGGCTAGATCAAGCACTGACTTTAATTTTTCAAGCTCGGCATCTGCGTTCTTGCGATCAATTAGCTCTTTGCGCAATTTTTCATTGGTCGCCTTTAATCTCTCAATTTCTCCGCGAGTGCGACCAAGTTGGGTTACATCAGAGAAGAAATTTCCAACCGGGCGAAAGATTGTGGCGGCAACTGATTGAACTGGTGAAAGCGCAGATTGTGAACCGTTACGTAGCCCAGTTATCACCTGTACGCCACGCAGATCTAAAGTAATTAGAAAGAGCGCAGTAACAATAAGTGAAATGAGAAGGAGACGACCGCGGTTGTCGCCGCCGCTACGCATCTTTAAAGCCTATCGACGAGGCTCGGAGATCAAAACCTTTTCAAGGGCTTCGAACTCTTCAATGCACTTACCGGAACCTTCAACAACTGCATCCAACGGACGGTCAGCGATATGAATTGGCATTCCGGTCTCTTTGCGAAGACGCTCATCTAGACCCTTAAGGAGCGCTCCTCCACCAGTTAGAACAATTCCGCGATCCATAAGATCTGAAGAAAGTTCTGGTGGACATTTATCGAGCGTGCTCTTTACTGCGTTGATGATCGCGTTGACTGGCTCTTCGAGCGCTTTGCGAATTTCTGCAGCGGAAACAACGATTGTCTTTGGAAGTCCGGTTGCAAGATCGCGACCGCGGATTTCTGCATCGTTTTCACCTTGTAGTGGATATGCAGAACCAATCGCCATCTTGATTTCTTCTGCTGTGCGCTCACCAAGAAGAAGTGAGAATTCGCGCTTAACCCAGTTAATAATCGATTGATCTAGCTCATCTCCACCAACGCGAATTGAAAGGGATGTAACGATTCCGCCCAATGAAATAACGGCAACTTCAGTTGTTCCGCCACCGATATCTACAACCATATTTCCAGTTGGTTCGTGGATTGGAAGGCCCGCTCCGATTGCTGCTGCCATTGGCTCTTCAATGATGTAAACCTTGCGAGCACCTGCTGCATAACCAGCATCTTTAACTGCGCGCTGTTCAACACCTGTGATACCTGAAGGAACGCAAACGACGATGCGTGGCTTTGCCAAGTAACGACGGCGGTGAACTTTCTGAATGAAGTACCGGAGCATGCGCTCGGTTGTATCGAAGTCTGCGATAACGCCATCTTTAAGGGGACGGATCGCAACAATATTTCCAGGTGTGCGACCAATCATCTTCTTGGCTTCAAGACCAACAGCAAGGATTCCGCCAGTGTCTTGGTTTACAGCAACTACTGAAGGCTCGTTTAGAACAATGCCACGACCACGTACGTAGACCAGGGTGTTTGCAGTTCCCAAGTCAACGGCCATATCTCGGCCGATAAATGACATTTTATTACTCATGTTTAACCCTTCAGTTAATCGCTTTGCTTTGAATTACTTGGAATTACTTGCCGAAGAAAATTTCGATTTCGCGTGCTGCAGATTCTGGTGAATCAGAACCATGCACGATGTTCTGAACAACTTTTGTGCCTTGATCGCGAGCTAGATCGCCGCGAATTGTTCCGGGCGCTGCAACCGTTGGATCAGTTACTCCAGCAAGGGAACGGAAACCTTCGATTACGCGATTTCCTTCGGCAACTATTGCAACGATCGGACCTGACATCATGAACTCAACTAGTGGTTCGAAAAATGGTTTGCCTTGATGTTCTGCGTAATGACGTTCGAGAAGTGCACGATCTGCCTGCATCATCTTGAGCGCGGTTACAACATAACCTTTCTTCTCGATACGCGAAATAACTTCGCCTACCAATTGGCGGCGTACGCCATCTGGCTTTACGAGGATCAAGGTCTTTTCTGTGCTCACCTGCCTAGTCTATTAGGCATCTGGGTGTGTCCGCTCCATGGCTATTTCGCCCTACTTTTCATCGCCTTTGCGGTCGGCGGGGTTACCTTGCGCCAAAAGGGCGGCGCGGGCGGCCTCACCCTTACGGCCAACAATTATCGCCGCAATCCATAACCCCACGAACATGACATTAACAATCGCCATGGATGGAACAACAAAGCTATATGCAGCCATTGCGATCTGAAGAATTGAACCAAAGATCCAACCTGAGCGCTTCTTGAGAAGTCGAATTGCATAGATCATTAAAAACATAACTACTGCGCCATAAATTAAAGTCAGCGGCTCGCCGCTATCTTTCGCAAGCAACATTGCAAAACCCATAATCAAAAATTCCATGGAAAGCACAGCAGAACCAAGTACGCGCATTATTTGCCTTCCTCAATCGATGACTTCGCATATTTCTTTCGCACCGCAGTGCGAGCTTCGCCAACTGTGACTACTGATCCGGTTATCAAGATAGCTAACGATTCTTCACTAAGTGGACGAACTGAATCCTTAATGGCTTTCTCAATTGCATCGGCAAGTGTTGGCTGAGCAAAGACTCGGTCAGCGCCAAATACTTGGGTAGCCAAAGCCTCTAAATCGCCAACTGCCATCGAGCGTGCAGCTGAGTTAGTTGTAACAATTATTTGGTTCATGATCGGCTCCAGCGCCTGCAAAATTCCTAGAGCATCTTTATCGGCCATCAGCGCAACAATTCCTGTGACATCATCAAAGGTGAATTCACTCTGAATGGTTTCTGCAATCGCCTTAGCTCCATGCGGGTTATGTGCGGCATCCAAGATAATTGTTGGATCGCGATGAATAATCTCGCAACGCCCTGGTGAGGTCACATTGGCAAACCCGGCGCGCACCGCATCTATATCCAAATCTTGTTCTCCGAAAAATGCTTCAACAGCGATCAAGGCAGCCGCCGCATTTGATGCTTGGTGCTTGCCGTGTAGCGGTAAGAAAATATCGTCGTAAAGTCCACGCAAACCTGTAATTGAGATCAACTGACCACCTACTGCAATCGCGCGAGAATCAATTGAGTATTCAAGGCCTTCACGTGCTACATCAGCACCGACTTCAGCGGCTCTGCGTAGTAGTTCTACCGCTGCTTCGGGCTCTTGTTGTGCCAAGACTACAAAGCCTTGTTCCTTGATAATTCCCGCTTTAGTAGTCGCAATTTCTGCAATTGTGTTTCCGAGATATTCCATGTGGTCAAGACCGATTGGCATAATCACCGATACATCGGCATCGACAACATTTGTTGCATCCCACTGTCCACCCATGCCGACTTCAATTACTCCGACATCAATCGGATGTTCTGCGAAAGCGGCAAAGGCCAGCGCGGTAATGGCTTCAAAGAATGAGATTGGGTTATCAAACTTGGTATCCATTAAATCTAGGTAAGGGCTGATGTCGTTAAAGGAGAAGATCATCTCTTTAGCATCGATCGGTTGGCCGTTGATGCAGATACGTTCTAGATAACTTTCTAGGTGCGGGCTGGTGAAGCGACCCGTGCGTAGACCCATCTCAAATAGAAGTGAATCGACCATACGTGATGTTGTGGTCTTGCCGTTGGTGCCACCGATATGAATCGTTGGATAAGTAAGTTGTGGCGAACCAAGCATGTCAACGAGCGCTGAGATTCTTTCAAGAGTAGGTGCGATGCGATTTTCTGGCCAGCGCGCGAGCAAGGCTTTTTCGATTGCGTCTATGCGCGCCTGATCATCTGGATTGATGTTATTCATAATTTATATGCGATTTACTTTAGCGCAGCAAGAGCGGCAGTAATGCGTTCGATATCTGAAGTTGTCTTACCTAACCGCTCTTTGATCTCGACAACGACATCAGCCGGCGCCTTCGCCATAAAGCCGGCATTGCCTAATTTAACTTCCGCGGTCTGAAGATCTTTCTTGGCCGCGGCTAAATCTTTCTCTAAACGTGCGCGCTCTGCGACTACATCGATTGAACCAGTTAAATCGAGTTCGATCTTGATGCCGCCAATTTCAAGAGATGCAGATGGTGTGAAATCTTTGTCTTCGAGTTTCAATAAGAAGCGAAGAGCGCTGGAGTATTCGAGCACATCGGCAGAGCCAGAGAAACGACCCGGCACTTTCTGCGAAGGCTTAAGCCCTTGATCATTGCGAAAGCGACGAACTTCAGTAACAACTTCTTGCAGAGTTGAAATCAGTTTCTCTGACTTCTTATCTACATGTGAACTATCTGCCTTCGGCCATTGCGCAACAACTAGAGACTCTCCCCCGGTGAGCGTGCACCAGAGTTCTTCAGTAATAAATGGCATAACTGGGTGCAAGGCGCGCAAGAGTTGATCAAGAACGTGGCCAAGTACGCGCTGTGAATTTGCCTTGTTATCTGAGGCGAAAGTTTCTTTAGAAAGTTCTAAGTACCAGTCGCAGAGGTCATCCCAAGCAAAGTGGTAGAGAGTTTCGCAGGCGCGAGCGAATTCGTAACCTTCGAGAAGTGAATCAACATCGCGCAGAGTTTCGCTAAGGCGAGACAAGATCCAGCGATCAATTGCATTTAAATCAGATGTAGCCGGTAGCGATCCATTTACATTTGCACCGTTCATCATCGCAAAGCGAGTTGCATTCCAAAGCTTGGTTGCAAAGTTACGAGATCCGCCGATCCAATCTTCCGCCAATGCTTGATCTGTGCCGGGGTTGGCACCGCGCGCTAAGGTAAAGCGCAGCGCATCGGCGCCGTACTTATCCATAAACTCAATTGGATCAATTACATTTCCGCGGCTCTTCGACATCTTCTTGCCAAATTGATCTCGCACTAGACCGTGCAACATGATCGTTTTAAATGGAGCAACGCCATCCATTGCAAAGGTGGACATCATCATCATGCGAACTACCCAGAAGAACAAGATGTCATAGCCAGTTACAAGAACGCTTGTTGGATAGAACTTAGCAAGATCGGCTGATTTCTCTGGCCAGCCAAAGGTAGAAAATGCCCACTGTCCTGATGAGAACCAGGTATCTAAAACATCTGGATCTTGCGTCCAACCTGCGGGTGCAGTTTGGTCAGGTCCAACAACTTCAACTTCACCATTTGGTCCATACCAAACTGGAATGCGATGGCCCCACCAAAGTTGGCGAGAGATACACCAGTCGTGCATGTTATCTACCCACTCAAAATATCTAGGCGCAAGTGCTTCTGGTTCGATCTTTACTTCACCGCTGCGCACAGCATCAGCGGATGCTTTTGCAAGAGGTGCAACCTTTACAAACCACTGCTTTGAAAGTCTTGGTTCAACAGTTGTATCGCAACGTGAGCAATGCCCAACTGCGTGAATGTATGGACGCTTTTCAGCAACAACGCGCCCCATCTCTTTAAGCTTTGCAACAACTGCAACGCGGGCATCGAAGCGATCCATGCCATCGAACTCGGTGCCGGTTCCAGCCATGACGCCATGCTCGTTCATGATCACAACAAATGGAACGTTATGGCGCATCGCCATTTCAAAGTCATTTGGATCGTGGGCGGCAGTTACCTTAACTGCGCCTGTTCCGAAATCCATCTCCACGAGTTCGTCGGCAATAATCGGAATCATGCGGTCAACCAGAGGCAAGAGAACTTCAGTACCAATCATGTGCTTATAACGTGGATCATCTGGGTGAACTGCTACAGCGCCATCGCCCAACATTGTTTCGGCACGCGTGGTTGCGATAACGATTGATTGTTCGCCTTCACCATAACGAATCTGAACAAACTCGCCAGCATCATCTTGGTGATCAACTTCAATATCTGAAAGCGCCGTTAAACAACGTGGACACCAGTTGATAATTCTTTCTGCACGGTAGATGAGTCCAGCATCGTGCATCTTTTTAAAGATCGATACAACGGCCTTGGACATTCCTTCATCCATGGTGAAACGCTCACGCGACCAGTCGACGCTAACGCCTAGCCGCTTCATCTGATCAAGGATTGCTCCGCCAGATTCAGCTTTCCATTCCCAAACTTTCTTAACAAACTCTTCGCGACCTAAGTCATGGCGGGAAAGCCCCTGTGCGCCTAATTGTTTTTCAACAACGTTCTGCGTTGCGATACCTGCGTGATCCATTCCGGGTAACCAGAGAACTTCATAACCCTTCATGCGCTTCATGCGAGATAGGCAATCTTGGAGAGTCTGATCTAGCGCGTGGCCAATATGTAGAACACCGGTCACATTTGGTGGAGGAAGAACAATTGTGAACGCTTCTTTTGAAGATGAAGCATCTGCGGTGAAGTAATCAGCTTTCAGCCATTTTGAATAAAGGCTTGACTCAATATCGGCCGGATTAAAGGTCGATACGAGTTCTTTGCCAGATGGCGAGCTTGAAGACATAGAGCGCAGTCTAGATTATGCGCTCTTCTCCTCTGTACCTTTTTCGCGGCGTGAAGCGCGCTTTGGAATATCGCCAGTGCGTGCAACCAGGGTAGGAGCCACATTTTCATCGATACATTCCTTATTAATGATCACTTTTGCGATATCGCTGCGACTTGGTACGTCGTACATCACAGATAACAGAACTGATTCCATGATCGCGCGAAGTCCGCGAGCACCAGTGCCACGCTTTAGCGCAAGCTCTGCGATGGCATCGAGTGCCTCGGAAGTAAACTCGAGTTCAACATCATCTAAGTTAAAGAGGCGCTGATATTGCTTTACGAGCGCATTCTTTGGCTCCGTCAAAATCTGCATTAGCGCCGGCTTATCTAGATTCTCGACGCTAGTAAGAACTGGCAGGCGGCCGATGAATTCAGGGATCATTCCAAACTTCAAAAGATCTTCTGGCATTACATCGGAGAAGATATCTTTGCGGTTCTTATCTGTAGCCTCTTGCAGAGTTGCATTAAATCCAACTCCAGCTTTTCCGCTACGCGCTTCAATGATTTTATCTAGACCAGCGAATGCTCCACCGACGATAAAGAGAACATTTGTTGTATCGAGTTGAATAAATTCTTGGTGTGGGTGCTTGCGTCCACCTTGAGGTGGAACTGATGCGACCGTGCCTTCAAGAATTTTAAGGAGCGCCTGCTGAACGCCTTCACCTGATACGTCGCGAGTTATTGATGGGTTTTCGGATTTACGTGCAACCTTATCGATTTCATCGATGTAGATGATTCCAGTTTCGGCTTTCTTTACATCGTAATCTGCAGCCTGCAAAAGTTTGAGCAAAATGTTTTCTACATCTTCACCAACGTAACCTGCTTCGGTGAGCGCTGTGGCATCAGCGATTGCAAATGGAACATTGAGCATGCGCGCCAAAGTTTGCGCCATGAGTGTTTTGCCACAACCAGTTGGGCCAAGTAACAAAATATTTGACTTGGCTAGTTCTACGCCGTCTTCGCCTTTCGCTTCACCTGATTGCACGCGCTTGTAATGGTTATAAACGGCAACCGCTAAAGATTTCTTTGCGCGATCTTGTCCAATTACATATTGATCAAGGAATTCAAAGATTGCTTGTGGCTTAGGAAGTTCAGTTAAGCCCAGCGTGCCCGCTTCGGCGAGTTCTTCAACGATGATCTCATTGCAGAGTTCGATACATTCGTCACAGATGTAAACACCAGGACCGGCGATCAGCTTCTTGACCTGCTTCTGTGTCTTGCCACAGAAGGAACATTTGAGCAGGTCGCTAGTTTCACCGATACGAGTCATGGGATAAGAATAGTTTTTTGCCCGAAATTTTGTGGGTTAAATCAGGCTCGAGGTTGTTCGCCCATAGATGAATTACCTGAAGAGTAAGGCGGCTTGGTGGATTTCATCTCCTTAACTCCAGGTACAAATAAGACGATGCCGCAGATGAGTAAGTGAAATACCGCTACGCCGATCAAGAGTTCTTTCTCGCCAAAAACGCTAACCATTGGCCCCGCAAGTGCCATACCTAATGGCATTAAGCCAAGTGATCCCATGTAATCAATGCTAAAGACGCGCCCTTGATATTCGGCAGGAACTTCGCGTTGAACTTGAGTTGCCCAAAAAGCTTCCCAAGGTCCAACTGAAAATCCTGCTACAAAATATGCCAGGAAGATTAATTCTTTCGAGGAAGGAAAAGCTAAGACTAGAGGTGCAAAGATAAACAATCCCCAGACGACTACTGAAACTAACCCTGGATTTTTAACTTTTGCTTTGATGCAAATGACGGCTGAAATTGCCCCACCCAAACTAAAGAGCGCAGCAGATGTTGCAAAAACCGAGGCTGTTCCAAAATCTCGTTTTGTAATCACTGGCAACAATACGTTCTCAACTCCGATAACCATCATCAGTTGAACTGATGCCATAAGGATCATCGCTGCAATCCACTTGTAATACCAAACAACCTTTAAGCCTTCGCGAATTTCTAGGAAGAAGCGGCTCTCTTTTCCAACAGGCGCGATTGCAGGACCCTCATCTATTCGAATCAGTAACACTGCTCCAAGAACAAAGAAAATCGAGGTTGCTATATAGGTTGCGTGCGTTCCCAATGAAACGACGATTACTCCAGCAACTCCTGGTCCAGCAATGTGACTACCTTTTAACAAAATTCCGCGGATTACATTTCCAGAGGGAAGCAAGTGATCCGGAATCAGGCTTGGAATAATTGCACCAGCAGCAGGACCTCCAAATGCATCGCTAATTCCCATCAGAACAACAATTCCGCCAAGAATCCACATTGAGATACTTTCCGGTCTGATGAATATGACAATGCTTCCGATAACAGCTCTGAATCCATCAGAAAAAATCAGAATCATTTTCCGTGGCAAACGATCGACCCAGACTCCGCCAACGGGAGCAAGTAATACTCCAGAGAGAACGCGCGCCGCGAGAATTAATCCAAGAGTTGAAGCAGATCCACCGGCATCGAGAACGGTTACGGCTAGTGCGATCGGAAATGCAGACATTGCGATAACGGTAAGAACGTTTGAGATAAGCAGGTTTCTATATGCCTTATAAGAAAAAAGAGCGCCAGGTTCGAAATATTTTTTCAACATTTCTAGACCGACGCCCCTTTATTTAGAGAATTAATTAAGAATTATGCGGAAGGCTTCGCCTTACGTGAAGACATAACCCTATCGATAATTCCGTATTCAACTGCTTCTGCTGCAGTAAGAATCTTGTCGCGCTCGATATCTTTCTCGATTTCTTCAATACTCTTATTTGAATGCTTTGCAAGCATTGTTTCGAGAAGGCCACGCATACGCATGATCTCGCGCGCTTGGATTTCGATATCTGAAGCCTGTCCCCCACCCTCAGATGAAGGTTGGTGGATAAGGATTCGAGAATGTTCTAGTCCGTAGCGCTTTCCTTTAGTGCCACCAGCAAGGATGATCGCCGCAGCTGATGCTGCTTGTCCGAGACAAATTGTTGTGATGTCTGGGCGAACAAATTGCATGGTGTCGTAAATAGCGGTGAGCGCTGTAAAAGATCCACCAGGTGAGTTGATGTAGATCGAGATATCGCGATCTGGATCCATTGACTCAAGGGTTAGCAACTGTGCCATCACATCGTTTGCAACGGTGTCATCAATTGGCTGACCCAAGAAGATGATGCGCTCTTCGAATAGCTTTGTATAAGGATCAAGGCGCTTGTAACCGTATGCGGTCTTTTCTTCAATTGTTGGAAGAACGTAGCGGTTGGTAATTTCTTGGATATGTTTCATTACTTCTTGCCTCCCGCAACTTGTCCATCATTTGTAGCGATGTGATCGATAAAGCCGTATGCGAGCGCATCCTTGGCGTTGAACCAGTTATCGCGATCTGAATCAGCGATGATCTTTTCTAGAGGCTGACCAGTGTGCTTGGCATTTAGCTCAGACATTGTCTGCTTGGTAATCGCCATTTGTTCTGCCTGAATACGAATATCTGTTGCAGTACCGCCGATGCCGCCCAGTGGCTGGTGCATCAAGATGCGTGCATTTGGGGTTGCAAAGCGTTTTCCAGGAGCACCTGCTGTAAGAATGAATTGACCCATTGATGCAGCCATTCCCATCGCAACGGTTGCAACATCGTTCTTGATGTAATGCATGGTGTCGTAAATCGCCATACCTGCTGTTACAGAACCACCAGGTGAGTTGATGTAAAGGTAGATATCTTTCTCGGAATCTTCAGCGGCTAGCAAAAGCATCTGTGCGCAGATTGCATTGGCCATCTCGTCGCGGAATTCACCGGCAAGGAAGATGATGCGCTCACGGAGCAAGCGGTTGTAGATGTTTTCATCTAACGCATTGCCGGTTGCTGCCCGAGACATTGATCCGGTCAATTGTGGGTCTTGATAATCCACGTAATCCTCCTGATTGATAACAACTTTTATATGTAGAGACCTTAACAATGCCTGAGGCGAAATGCTTCCCAAATATCGCAAAAAGGGTGCAAATCTCCCCTTGTTCGCTCAGGGCAGAGGAGATTGGTTACGAAACGGTCAGCTTGAGCAGGTAGGTCTTCTTGCCATCGGTCAGCGATACCGAAGTTTTACCTTTTTTCAGAATAGTCAGCGATGGATTGGTTTCATAGGTTGATTGCGGGCCGCCTGGAACAAATTTGGCAATTGATGAGTTAATGACTTTGCCTCGCCAGATCTCTGGATTTTCAACTCTAAATACAACTACTCGCCCATTTTTTACTTTGATCGTCTTCGCCTTAAGCGGGTTGACCATGACCGGAGGAATAACTCTTGCCTGTGGTGCAATCTCTTCGACAGTAGCTGTCTCTGACTCATCCGCTGATGAAATCGCAGCTGGGTAGAGAGATGAGAAAAGCAGAACAAATAGCGTTACAAAGAACTTAAGTTGACGCATAAGACCGTCGACTTTAGTGGTGGTTATTCCTCTGAATCAATAGGTGCAGCGGGTGGTGTCTGTGGGCGAAGCGCCTCGAGATCAACCTTCTTGCCTGATTTGTCGACAACGTTAACGCGGCCAAGAACTCCAGCCAAAGCCTTCGTGCGAGATACCTCAGCAACTAGTTGTGAAATCTGACCAGCATCCTGAAGTTGCTTTGCGAATTGCTCTGGTGGCATTCCGTAACGCTGTGATGCACGGATGAGATATTCAGTTAACTCGATTTCGTTAACTTGAACTTCTTCTGCCTTAACAATTGCATCGAGCAAGAAATCAGATTTGATTGATGTGCGAACTTGGCCATCTACTTCAGCGCGGTGTTCAGCATCTTCTAGTCGGCCTTCGCCTTCAAGGTGTTCATTAACTTCATCAGTAACCAACTTTTCTGGAACTGGAATATCAAGATCATCGATCATTTTCTTAAGTAGCAAGTCGCGTGCTTGTGCGCCTTGTTCCATCGCCTTAACGCGCTTCAAACGCTCAGCGAAGTCAGCCTTCAATTCTGCAATCGTGTCGAATTCTGAAGCCAACTTTGCAAAGGCATCATCAACTGGTGGGAGTTCGCGCTCTTTAACTGCCTTTAACTTAATTTCAACATCGCCCTTTTCGTCATCTTTCTGACCAACGAGCTGTGTTTCAAAGTTCTTTTCATCTCCGGCCTTCATGCCAAGAAGTGCGGCATCTAAGCCATCGATCATGCGGTTTGAACCGACTTCATATGAAATGTCATTTGCCTTGCCGCCATCAACTTCTGCGCCATCGATCTTGGCAGTTAAATCAACGGTTACGAAGTCGCCATCTTTTGTTTCGCGTTCAACAGTCATGAGAGTTCCAAAGCGAGCGCGGAGCTCATCTACTTGCTCATCGATATCTGAATCTGTGACAGCGAGATCATCAACTTCGATTGTGATCTTTGAAAAGTCAGGGAGAGTTACTTCTGGACGGACATCAACCTCAACTGAGAAGACCAACTTCTCGTTATCGACGTATTCCTTGATATCTACTTCTGGGCGTCCCACGACTAAAACTTCATGTTCGCGAGCTGCCATTCCGTAAAACTGTGGAAGTGCGTTATTGATCGCTTCATCGATTACTGATCCGCGACCTACGCGTTGATCGATCATTGAAGCTGGAATTTTGCCTTTGCGGAAACCTGGGATGTTCACCTTTGCAGCGACAGCTTTGTAAGCATCAGCTACGTACTCGGTGAGATCTGCGTAAGGAACTTCGATATCGAGACGGACGCGAGTTGAGGAAAGTGTTTCGACCGTGCTCTTCACAAAGTGCTCCTTGAAATAGAGATACAAAGAAAAACCAAAAAATTCTGGTCGGGGCGGGGAGATTCGAACTCCCGATCTCCTGCTCCCAAAGCAGGCGCGCTAGCCACTACGCTACGCCCCGAGGCGCAAGAGGTGAGTCTAGAGTAATTTTTTACTCTCGGTTACCGAGGCAGTAGGCTTAGCCCTCACACGAAACCTTTACAGGTTTTAGCACCTTCCGCGGGTGTAGCTCAATGGTAGAGCCCCAGCCTTCCAAGCTGGCCATGCCGGTTCGATCCCGGTCACCCGCTCCATAGTTTTTATAAGGCCCCGATAGAGCCAACCAGAGTTGCAACATAAGAACCTTCGGACCGAGCAAGATGAACGCTTGTGTCATATCCAATAATCAATTGAATATTCAATGACGCATCGATACTTGAGGTGGCATCGACTGTTACTTGGGCTATAACAACATATTCGTTCCTCATTGAGCCAGAACCTGAACGATAAGAAATACCCTGGAAGGTTTGATACTTGTACCAAACATCTGGCGTTCCAACATTATTGGAAATGGAAAGTCCCATTGGAAATGCGTTATCCATATTTCTAGTTGGCTGATATGTGACTATTGAAATGGTTAATGCGTACTTCTTACCAGCTGCAAAATTCCCAATAGTTGCGATCTGGCTAGTGCCCACCCCACCACTTATATCTGGAATGGTGAATGTTCCTCTGTAAACATTAGATGGCCCTGTTGCGCCGGCAGTTCCCGTTTCACCTTTCAAACCCACTGCTCCAATTGCGCCATCTGCTCCCGCTGTTCCTGTCTCGCCTTTCGCACCTGTAAGACCTGTTGCGCCTGCGGAACCGGTTGCACCAGTCGCACCAGTTGCACCAGTAGGTCCGGGTGATCCTCCACCTCCACCACCAGATGGACCTTGCGGTCCTGTTGCACCTGTTGCACCAGCTGGTCCTGCAGAACCGCTTGAACCTGGTGAACCTGCTTCACCCTTCTCTCCCTTTTCGCCTTTCTCCCCTTGTAAACCTTGCGCACCTATAGGGCCCGCAACATTTGATGCGGTTGCAATTGTCTTTCCTTCACTTCCATTTTTTCCATCAACCCCATTTGCCCCAACTGGGCCTTGCAAATTCTGCGGTAGCGGCCACTTTCCACTTTTCTTTGGACCATAAATCAAAAGACTTCTTGTATCAATGTAGAAATCACCATCAATACCGATCTTTGATAGCGGCGCACCTTTGCCATTTAATATCGTATTTGGAATGGTTGTTGAAGTTCTTCCGGCGGCTTTTGGCTTAGTTGCGGCGCTAGTTAACGGCGCTGAAATTATTGAGAGCGTTGTAGCAAGTGCAATTGAAAGTGTGACAACTACTGACATCCGTTTGCGATTCATGGAACCTCCGGGCCCACTTCGACGAATTGGTTATGGAAAAGTGTGAACTCGGAAATCAAGCCGGCGAAGAGGGCTTTCCCTGAGTTTTCTCTTAGAGCCAGTAGGAGAATCCCCGCTTGCAAGCGTGGCCAGAATCCAAAAAACTCCCACGGGTCTCACAGGATCTAGGGGTACTTTCTTGAGAAATAGGGAGTTATCTACGAGTAGTCGATAACGAGGGTTTCGACAAAGTGCAAAACGGGATGAAAGGTAGACATGCAAATGTCATCAAAGAAAAATGTGATCGCAATTGCGGTTACGACTGTTGCTCTAACTGTGGGCAGCATCGGAATCGGACATGCGACATCAAAAGTTAAGTCAGTCTCAACTAAGGTAACTCGCACTTCTTCAACAGGAGTTGCAAATCCAATGGCGAAGACTGGTGGACCAGAAGAAGCAGTTGCTTCAGTCCTTTCTGCACTAGTAACTAAGGGAACAATTACACAAGCGCAAGCAGATGCAATCAAAACTGCGTTCGCCGCAGCTGCACCAGTTCGTGGAATTGATAAGCCAGGTAAAGGTATGGGTCTTCTTGGGGAAGATCGTGCCGCTGCCGAAGCATTGATTTCAAAAACAATTGGTGTTGATACGGCAACAATTCGTACTCGTATTGCAGCAGGTGAATCACTTGGTGCAATCGCAGGTGCAAAGCGAGCAGAGTTAATAACTGTTCTTGTTGCGGAAGCAACTAAGCGTATCGATGCTGCTGTTACAGCAGGAAAGATGACTGCAGCGCAGGCAACATCGCATAAGGCCGGTCTTACCGCACATGTAACTGCCGAAGTTGATCAAGTCGGCGGAAAGCGTGGTCCAGGAATGGGCGGTAAGGAAGGCAAGCACGACCGAGGACATGGTGGACCAGGAAAGGGCGGCATGGGGGCTGCTCCAAAAATTCCTGCACCATCAGCAACACCTTCAGCGTAGTTTTTTCAAAAGCACTGAAGTAACAACTTCATATCTCCTCCTAAGGTAAGAAAAACCCGTCGCGAATTCTCCTTCGCGGCGGGTTTTTTCTTTGGGTTGAGTTGCTAATCAATAATCAATTAAGCCCATGAGAGACTTCGCATATGCGCTTACATATTGGTAGTGATCATGCAGGTCTTGAGTTAAAGAATGAACTCCTTGCCCACTTAGTAAATAACGGGCACGACGTTACCGACCATGGCCCGTACGAATATGACGCCTTAGATGACTATCCAGATTTCTGTATCCCGGCTGCTCAAGCAGTTGCTAAAGATGCAACATCACTTGGCATTGTCATTGGCGGATCTGGCAATGGAGAACAAATCTCTGCAAATAAAGTTAAGGGCGTCCGTGCGGTGCTGGCATGGAATATCGAAACTGCGAAATTAGGTAAAGAACATAACAACGCCAATGTTGTCTCTGTCGGTGGCCGCATGCATTCAATTGAAGAGTGCAAAGCGATTATCGATGCCTTTATCGCCACACCGTTTAGCAATGACGAACGCCATATACGCCGGATAGAAAAGATCGCTAAGTTCGAAAGAGAAAATCAGTAACTCTGTGATCTTTCGTTAAACCTTGTCCTTCAAAGCGCGTTAGGGGACGAGACTCTGGTCGATCAATAACTCCCCCGGTAAATTGCTTTGTTTCATTAAATTGCTCAGTAATCCATTCGGCATACGGAAACCAGTCAGTTGCAATATGTAGATACCCACCAGGCTTTAACTTCCTTGCGACTTCGCTGATAAATCGTTGATTGATGATGCGGCGTTTATTGTGGCGCTTCTTTGGCCAAGGATCTGGGAAGTAAAGATGTACTCCATCAAGTGCGCCATCAGAGATCATGAAGTGAAAAACCTCAAAGACATCGCGTTCGATTAACTTCACATTTGTTAATTCATATTCATTTAACTTCGCCATTAGCTTTCCAACACCTGGCATATGCACTTCAACGCCCAAGTAATTAACATCTGGATTTGCTTTGGCTATCTGCCATGTGGCCTCCCCCATGCCGTAACCAATTTCCATTACTACGGGTTGGGCTTTTGCGAAAGAGGTAGATAGATCCAATAAAGACTCTTGGAACTCAATACCGAATTTGGCCCACAAAGTATCGCGCGCTATTTGCTGGGCAGGGGTGATCCTCACGCCGCGTAAGCGATAACTTCTATTGGTAACTGGTTCCACAGCACAACTCTTTCATGATTAGACTTGCGAGAGCAAAACGGTCCGTTAAGCATCTAAAGGAGTTTTACGTGTCAGGCACAAATATCACGCAGATTGAAGCAGCCCAACGTTCTGAAGTTATCAAGGTTTCGAGTTACAAAATCGATCTTGATCTAACAACTGGTGCAGAGACTTTCTTGGTCAAGACAACAGTTAACTTCGCTGGGCTAAAACCTGGTGCAACTACCTTTATCGACTGCGTTGGTAAGCGCGTAATTAGTGCAAAGCTAAATGGTGCCGACTTCGATCCAAAGTTCGATGGCGAAACCGTCTTCTTGCCCGCGTTAGCTGCAGAGAACGTCCTAGAGATTGAACATGAGGGTATCTACTCAAACTCCGGCGAAGGTTTACACCGTTTCGTAGATCCTGCTGATAATGAGGTCTATCTGTACACACAGTTTGAAACCGGCGATGCGCGTCGTATGTATGCCTGCTTTGACCAACCTGATCAAAAGGCGACATTTACTATCAGCACAATTACGCCAAAGCATTGGGAAGTAATCTCGAACTACGGCATCGAAGCCACAAAGGATGTTGATGGCGATCGTAAGCACATTCAATTTGCTACATCACAGGTAATTTCGACATACGTCACAGCAATTGTTGCTGGTGCGTATAAATCAGTTCATGACGAATACAAGGGTGAGAAGACAATTCCGCTTGGTATCTACGCCCGCAAATCTTTCTTCCAGCACGTTGATGCTGAAAATATCTTCGAAGTAACCAAGCAAGGCTTTGCCTACTTTGAAAAGACTTTTGGTCTGGCTTACCCATTCGGTAAGTACGACCAGATCGCCGTTGCCGAATACAACTGGGGCGCGATGGAGAACGTCGGCTGCGTAACTTTCCACGAAGATGTTTTGATCTTCCGCAGCAAGGTAACCGAACGCAACTACATCAGTCGCGCGACAACGATCCACCATGAAATGGCACATATGTGGTTTGGTGACTTGGTCACAATGAAGTGGTGGCAAGACTTGTGGCTCAATGAATCTTTCGCTGAGTGGGCTTCTTACATGTCCGTTAGCGAATCAACTCAGTACAAGCACGCTTGGACAGAATTTAACTCAGTCCGCAAGAACTGGGCATACCGCGTGGATCAGATGACATCTACCCACCCAATCGCAGTTGAGATGGAAGATCTCGATGCAGTTCGCACAAACTTTGACGGTATTTCATATGCCAAGGGCGCATCAGTGCTGCAGCAACTTGTCGCACACGTTGGTCGCGATAACTTCATCGCTGGATTGCGTAAGTACTTTGCAAAGCATGCTTATAAGAACACTGAATTAAGTGATCTAATCACCGAACTCGAAGCAGCATGCGGAAAAGATTTAACTGCTTGGGTTAATACCTGGCTACGTACCGCTGGCGTAAACACCCTTCGCCCAGTAATCAACCTAGATGCCGATAAATACGCATCTGTTTCAGTGAAGCAAGAAGTTCCTCCGCTACCTCTTGGCTCGAAGGAACTTCGCCCACACCGTTTATACGTTGGTCTCTTTGATGTGAAGGGCGATGCACTTGTGCGCCGCGAAAGCATTGAGGTAGATATCGCAGGACAGTTAACAGAAATTAAGGAACTAGCAGGCAAGAATGCTGCAGATCTATTGCTCATTAACGACCACGATCAGACCTACGCCAAGCTTCGCTTCGACGATCGCTCGGTTGAGACCATGAAGAAATACCTTGGTCAGTTAGATGACTCACTTGCCCGCGGACTTATCTGGGCATCACTTTGGGATTCAACTCGCGATGGCGAGCTTCCTGCAAGTGATTACATCACCATTGCACTTAACGCGCTAAAGGGTGAATCAGATATCTCGATGATCACGGCAACATTTATGCAGATTGATACCGCTATCTGGGCATACGTTGCACCAAAGAACCGCGAAGCAATTCGCCTTGCTGTTGCAAACGCAGCCGAAGCTTTACTTGATGGCGCAAAGCCAGGTAGCGATCACCAACTTCAATATGCACGTGCATTCGCAAATAACGCCGTTACACCTGCGCAATTCGATCGCTTAAAGGCGATGCTAGATGGTGCAGTTAACGGCTTAACCGTTGATGCCGAACTTCGCTGGTACATCTTTATCTGCGGAGTAAAGCGTGGAGTATTTGGCCCAACCGAAATCGCAGCCGAAGGCGATCGCGATAAGACCGCTCACGGTAAGCAGTACGTTGCCTACGCTCATGCTGCGATTCCAACTCGCGAGGCAAAGGTTGCCGCATTTAAATCAATCACAACCGATGATTTAAGCAACACGATCCACTCTTATAAGTGCCGTGGCTTTAACGAGAATATCCATTGCGATCTTCTTGAAGCATTTGTTGATGATTACTTTGATGCCATCTTGAAAGTCTGGGAGACCAAGGGCTTTGAGATCGCCGAGACAACTGCAACGCTGACTTTCCCAACTTGGGCAATTAGTGAAGGAACTGTCACAAAGGCTCAGCACTGGCTAGATGTCACGGGCAAAGATGCATCACATGCTCTGCGTCGTTCAGTGACCGAAGGTCGCGATGCAATGACTCGTGCGCTTAAAGCGCGCGCTGTTGACGCTACTCGATAGAGGTTATTGCTGAAGCTGAATTCTTTGACTTCTTGCGATCGCCAGTTAGTGCGTAAGTAATAACTGCGATCAAAAGAAAGAGCGCTGTTGGCGCTGCGAAAAAGTAAGCGAAAGTTTCGACTGCGCTTAAGCCTTCGCCGGCTACGGTGCCATCTTCTTGGTTATCTAACTTCAAGAAATTAATTGCGGATGCAAGATGAATCATCATGGGCGTAAGTCTAAGCGAATTAAGCGGTAGCTGCTGCCACGCCAAATGGCGCAAGGTATGGAAGCCAACGCGTATCTGTGCGACCGGTGCCGAGAATTCTCCAGGCGGCACCAACTGGTTCGCGAGGAAGTGAGCGAAGTCTCCAACCTAATTCTTTCAGCGGCTTATCAGCTTTTAAGTGGTTGCACTTATGGCAAGCAGAGACAACATTTTCCCAGTTGTGACCACCGCCACGAGAGCGCGGAATCACGTGATCGATCGAAGTCGCAGGTGCGCTGCAGTAAACGCAACGCCCACCATCACGTGCAAATATCGCACGCCGTGAAAGTGGAACAGCATGGCGATAAGGAATCTTCACAAATTTATTTAAGCGAATAACAGATGGGAGTTCGATCTGGCCTTGCGAGAAATGTAAAACGCTGCCTGATGCTTCAACCATAGTTGCGCGAGTGTTGAGAACTAAGAGCAGCGCACGGCGTTCTGTAACAACACCTAGTGGTTCATAGGTGGCGTTTAGAACTAGCGAACGAGACATGGCTACCCCAGTTAATTCAGGCGCGTGGCTCGCGCCGATTGGTTTATCTTGCACTAATTTGGCGCGGATCGGGGTATTTGTAGGTCAATTTTAGGTAAAGAATTAGTTAGAGTTTGCGTTATGAGCGAGCAGACCCGCAATATCTTGGAATGGCTAAGCGGCGCCCCGCTTCGCGTCTTTAGCGTCCTGGTGGCGGCTTGGATCGCCCAAAGCATCGGCCACCGTGCAATCGTGAGAGCCGTTAACAAACTTGCGACCGCCGATTTAAAGCCAGGTCCAGGTTTTGCAAAACGCCAATCTGAGCGCGCCCGAACAACTGGTTCAGTACTCACTTCAATATTGAAAGCGGCGGTTTGGATCATTGCGATCGCCATGATCCTGGGCGAATTCGGATTTAACTTAGGCCCGGTAATTGCATCTGCAGGCGTCATCGGCGTTGCTATTGGTCTTGGTGCGCAAACACTAGTTCGCGATATCTTGTCAGGAATCTTTATGTTGATTGAAGATCAATATGGTGTTGGAGATCAGATCACAACTTTGGAGATTGAAGGCGTTGTTGAAAAGGTTGGCCTGCGCATCACAACGATTCGCGATAAAAAAGGCGTGCTTTGGTATGTGCGAAATGGTGAAATTTTAGTTATAGGGAATGCGTCTCAGAAGCATTAACCATGCCATGCGCTGCCATCTCTAAATATTCGCGCAGCTGCACGCGATGAATCTCTGACATCTCCATACCTTCAAGTGCGCCCATCGCACAATTAAGCCAAGCATCGCGCGCTGCTAAATCAATATGAAATCCGGCATGGCGCATACGTAGTCTTGGGTGTCCACGTTCATCAGAGTAAGTGGTTGGTCCACCCCAATATTGTTCTAAAAACATCTTTAGGCGAAGCGCTGCGCCATGCATATCTTTCTCGGGATACATGGGGCGCAAAATAGGATCTGTCGCGACTCGGGCGTAAAACTGCGAAACGAAGTCGTTGAAGAAAGGCTCTCCCCCAACTTCTTCGTAAAAGGTCGTCATGTTCGCAAGACCTTATCGTCAACACCTTTGGCGATCTGCAAAACGAAGTATGCGGTGATGATGCACATTGCACCGCTTATGTAGAAGGCAACTGCATAATCACCAAGCTGAACGCGCAAGATGGCGGCGCCGAAGGCAGCGATTGCTCCGCCAATTTGATGGCCTGTGAAAACCCAGCCGTAGACGATGCTGGCTCGTTCCGGTCCAAGGATTGCGCGGCAGAGCATTATTGTTGGTGGAACCGTCGCAACCCAATCAAGTCCGTAGAAGATAACAAAGACCAAGGTTGATGCATGAATGTCCGAGAATAAAATTGAAGGCAAAAGGAATAAAGAAAGCCCTCTTGTTCCGAAATAGAAGAAGAGTAGCTTTCTCGGGTCGTAACGATCAGTTAGCCAGCCACTGAAAACAGTTCCAATGACATCAAAAATTCCAACCATTGCAAGTAGCGAAGCAGCAAGTGTTGTTGGCATTCCGTGATCGTGCGCTGCAGGAATAAAATGCGTACCAATCAGACCGCTAGTGGAAAGTCCACAGACAAAGAATGACCCGTACAAATACCAGAAATCTTTCTTTTTAGCACTCTGCTTCAAAGTATCGATTGCTAGCGCGCCGGCACTTAACTCGCTCTTTACTGGTGGCTGCCAATCCGAATCGGCCCCGTATGGAAGGAGGCCAACTTCAGCGGGGCTCTCGCGCAAGAAGAAAAATATAAAAGGAACAACCAAGATTGCAAATGACGAGACTGTTATTGAGACGCTCTTCCAGCCATAAGTATTAGCAAGATGTGAAAGTCCAGGTAAGAAAATTAACTGGCCGGTTGCAGAAGCTGCGGTAAGGACTCCGGTTACTAATCCTCGTTTAGCGACGAACCAGCGGTTTGCAACTGTTGCGGCAAAGACCAACGCCATTGAACCGGTGCCAACGCCGACGATGACTCCCCAAGTAGCAATTAGCTGCCACGGCGCATGAATGAATATGGTGAGAAAGGCGCCAATTGAAATAGTTGTTAGCGCCGACATTACGACTCGTCGAATTCCAAACTTCTCCATAAGGGCTGCTGCAAAGGGTGACATCAGCCCAAAGAGAAGAACGTTTATCGCAACCGCTAAAGAAATATCTGAACGAGACCAGCCAAAGGCATCTTCAAGCGGAACGATTAGGACTGATGGCGCTGATCTAAACCCAGCCGTTGCCATAAGCGTTGCAAAGGTAACTGCAACGGCGATCCAGCCTGGGTGAATGCGGCGCGAAACTGGAGCCACTAATTACTCTCTTGATAACGTGAGAGGAATTCTCGCTCCGCATCGGTTAGCGGCCGTGACTTCTTGGTCTCCATTGAAACAGCAACTTGCACAGTTTTAATCTTTGCAAATACTTTGCCGCCGTCAGAGATTGTGTAGAGAAGAACAAACGAGGTGTTTCCGATTTTCTCAACAGTTATCTCTACATCCACAAACCGACCGCCTTCGTATATCGGTTCAACGAAATCAACTTCAGCGCGTGCAACAACCATCTCGATTAAAGAGGACTCTCGCATGGCTGCTGCGAATTCTTCAGTTGACCAGATAAAGCGCGCCTCTTGAGCAAAGGTTAAATACTTAGCGTTATTGACATGCCCCATGGCATCAAGGTCATCCCAACGAACAAATTGCTTATTGATGTATTTCATTAACGGGTTAGCTTTCGGTAGGTCGCACGGTGCGGACGCGCGGCATCTGCACCAAGGCGAGAGATCTTATTTTCTTCATAAGATTCGAAGTTTCCTTCGAACCAGAACCAACTGGAATCGCCTTCGTAGGCCAAGATATGTGTTGCTACACGGTCAAGGAACCAACGATCGTGAGAGATCACCACTGCACAACCCGGAAATTCCAGCAGCGCATTTTCAAGGGAACCAAGTGTTTCTACATCGAGATCGTTCGTTGGCTCATCGAGAAGTAATAGGTTTCCACCGAGCTTTAAAGTCAACGCCAAGTTCAAACGGTTACGTTCTCCACCTGAAAGTACGCCGGCTTTCTTCTGCTGATCAGGGCCCTTAAATCCAAATGCAGATACATATGCGCGAGATGGCATTTCAACTTGTCCGACCTTAATAAAGTCCAAACCGTCTGAGACAACCTCCCAAAGTGATTTCGTTGGATCGATTCCACCGCGTGACTGATCGACGTAGGCGATCTTTACAGTTTCACCAATCTTTACCGTTCCAGAATCTGGTTGCTCTAAACCTAAGATTGTTTTGAAGAGCGTTGTCTTTCCGGCACCGTTTGGCCCAATGACTCCAACGATTCCGTTGCGCGGCAAAGTGAATGAAAGGTTATCGATCAAGATGCGATCGCCAAATCCTTTAACCAAGTTTTCTACCTCAACAACAACATTTCCTAAACGTGGCCCAGGTGGAATTTGAATTTCATCAAAGTCCAACTTACGCATCTTGTCGGCCTCTGCCGCCATTTCTTCGTAACGAGCAAGACGCGCCTTTGATTTAACTTGGCGCCCCTTTGCATTCTGGCGAACCCATTCAAGTTCTTCAGTTAAACGCTTAGCGCGCTTGGCATCTTTCTGTCCTTCGATTTTCAGACGCGTTGCCTTGGTCTCGAGATAAGTTGAGTAGTTACCTTCATATGGATAAGCGCGACCACGATCGAGTTCGAGGATCCATTGTGCGACGTTGTCGAGGAAGTACCGATCGTGAGTAATCGCAACGACTGCGCCCGGATATTTATTTAAATGTTGTTCCAGCCATAAAACAGATTCGGCATCAAGGTGGTTTGTTGGTTCATCGAGAAGCAAAAGATCTGGGGCCTCTAACAACAACTTACAAAGTGCAACGCGGCGCTTTTCTCCACCAGATAAAACCTTTACATCGGCATCAGGTGGTGGACAGCGCAGGGCATCCATCGCCTGCTCAAGTTGTGAATCAAGCTCCCAGGCATTTCGGTGATCAAGCTTTTCCTGAAGGTCGCCCATTTCGGCAAGTAACTTGTCGTAATCAGCATCAGGCTGTGACATCTCATCGCTGATTGCATTGAAGCGATCGAGCATTGCAACAGTTTCGGCAACGCCCTCTTTAACGTTATCAATTACATTCTTCTCTTCATTTAAAATTGGTTCCTGCATCAAGATGCCGACGGTGTAACCAGGAGTTAGGTATGCCTCACCATTAGATGGTTGCTGTAAGCCGGCCATGATCTGCAAGACCGTTGACTTACCGGCGCCGTTAGGGCCGACCACGCCAATCTTTGCTCCGGGATAGAACATCAAGGTGACATCGTCGAGAATTACCTTTTCACCATGCGCTTTGCGCGCCTTTTTCATCGTGTAAATGAACTCAGCCATAGAGAAAACCTTAGTGGTTGATATCGGTACAATTAACTAACGACCTCTGCAGGCGCCTGTAGCTCAGTCGGATAGAGCACTCGCCTTCTAAGCGAGTTGTCGCTGGTTCGATTCCAGCCAGGCGCACATGACTACACCTTTGCCCCACCTGATCTGGATCGACTGCGAAATGACCGGACTCGACTTGGCATCTGATGCCCTAGTTGAGATTGCGGTCTTAGTGACCGATTCTGACCTCAATGTGATTGGTGACGGTGTTGATCTTGTGATTGCAACCACTCCTGAAAAGTTGGCTGGCATGAACGAGTACGTAACCCAAATGCATACGACTTCAGGGTTGATCACTGAAATTCCAAATGGAGTTACTGCAAGTCAAGCCGAAGATGCGATTATTAAATATCTCGAATCCACCGAAACTGTTGCGGGTAAATCACCACTGGCGGGAAATTCAGTTAGCGTCGATCGCAACTTCATCGCCCGCGATATGCCCCGCCTTAATGAATACCTGCACTACCGCACCGTCGATGTTTCATCGATTAAAGAGTTGGCAAGGCGTTGGTATCCCAAGACCTATTTCGCGGCCCCCGCTAAGACCGGCAACCATCGCGCGCTGGGTGATATCCAAGATTCGATCGCCGAACTGGCGTATTACCGCTCAACCTTGTTTATCCCGACCACTCCAGAGAACGGGTAAGAGTGGATAACGGGTACTATTGGATTTCAATCAGCACATGGTGGGCGTAGCTCAGCTGGTAGAGCACTCGGTTGTGGTCCGAGATGTCGCGGGTTCGAGCCCCGTCGCTCACCCCAAGTTTTTTCATTAACCAAACGAGAGCAGCAATTATGATCTTTGATGTAATCATCGAAATCCCGGCAGGATCTCGCAACAAATACGAAGTCGATCACGTAACTGGTGAGATCCGCTTAGATCGCATGCTCTTTACTTCAACTCGTTACCCATATGACTATGGCTATGTAAAGAACACTTTGTCGCAAGATGGCGACCCGCTTGATGCTTTGGTGATGCTTGATGAGCCAACTTTCCCGGGCTGCGTTGTCTCTTGCCGCGTAATTGGAATGTTAAATATGACTGATGAGGCAGGCGGAGATGACAAGTTGCTCTGCGTTGCAGCCGGCGATGTTCGCAAGTCATACCTGCAAGATCTAAGTGATGTCCCTGCTTACGAACTCTCTGAAATCAAACACTTCTTTGAGGTCTACAAAACTCTCGAACCTGGCAAGTCTGTACAAGGCGGCGAATGGGTTGGGCACGACGCTGCGGAGGAAGAAATCCACGCGTCATATAAGCGATATAACGAAACCCACTAAGACTCCCCTTTAGCATTACTCCATTGCTCGGCCACTCATTAGGCGGTGCAGATTTCGGAGAGCGCTGTGATTGATGTAAATACTGGTGATACCGCTTGGGTTCTAGCAAGCGCTGCCTTAGTTCTATTCATGACACCTGGTTTAGCGGTTTTCTATGGCGGCATGGTTCGCGCCAAGAGCGCGCTAAATATGATGATGATGTCTTTCGCTGCAATGGGCGTTACGACAATCATCTGGGTGTTATACGGATACTCATTAGCTTTCGGTAAATCAAATGGCGGTTTAATCGGAAACTTCGATCACATCGGTTTATCAAATACTTTAGATCAAGTCACCGGCGCTGAAGGTCATCAGATCCCAGTACTTGCTTTTGCAATGTTCCAATTAACTTTCGCGATTATCACCGTGGCACTTCTTTCCGGCGCTATTGCAGATCGTGCGAAATACGGCTCATGGGTTGTCTTTGTCGCAGTCTGGATCACCTTGGTTTATTTACCAATCGCGCACTGGGCTTTCGCCACACAAGGTGGTAACGGCGGATGGATCATCGACAAACTTGGCGCGCTCGATTTCGCTGGCGGAACCGTTGTTGAAATCAACTCCGGCGCGGCTGCTTTAGCCCTTGCACTAGTTCTCGGAAAGCGCGATGGTTTCAAGCGCGATCCAATGCGTCCTCACAACATGCCACTTGTTCTGCTCGGCGCAGGAATGCTCTGGTTCGGTTGGTTTGGATTTAACTCAGGTTCTGCGCTTTCTGCAGGTTCTCTTGCGGCAACAGCGATGATTAACACTCAGATTTCTACCGCTGCGGCAGCAATGACTTGGATCGCTTATGAAAAGAAGCGCGATGGCAAGGCAACAACTCTTGGCGTTGCATCTGGTGCAATCGCTGGAGCTGTAGCAATCACACCTGCCTGCGGTTACCTAAACCCAATGGGCGCGCTAGTTCTTGGACTAATTGCAGGTGTTGCATCTGCTTGGGCGGTAACTCGCAAATACAAGTTCGGATATGACGATTCACTAGATGTTGTCGGCGTTCACGGTGTGGGCGGGCTTATCGGAATGCTCTTTATCGGCTTGGCAGCAACAGTCACAGCCAATGCTGCAGGTAAAGACGGGCTCTTCTTTAGCGGCGGCACCGGCTTACTTCAATCACAAATAATCGCCATTGTGGCTGTTGCGACCTTCTCGTTCTGCGCAACATGGTTAATCGCAACCGTGATTTCAAAAACCATCGGCTTCCGAGCATTCCGCGACGACGAGCTAAATGGCCTCGATACGACTTATCACGCCGAATCGGCATATGACATAACCGGAAACTCAAACCGGTACTAGAGTTCAAACAAGAGAAGCGAGATAAATATGAAACTAATTACCGCAATCGTTAAGCCAGCAAAGGTCGATGACATCAAGGTTGCTCTACAGGCAGCCGGCGTTCACGGCATGACCGTCTCTGAAACGCGTGGCTTTGGCCGTCAAAAGGGCCACACCGAAATTTATCGCGGCGCTGAATACACAGTTGATTTCATTCCAAAGGTGCGCATCGAACTTCTTGCTGAAGATGCAGACGCTGCAAGCTTGGTCGACATCATTGCAAACACTGCCAATACCGGATCAATCGGCGATGGAAAGATCTGGGTTACTCCAGTTGAAACCGTTGTTCGTGTGCGCACTGGCGAGCGCGGAGCAGATGCTCTTTAATTTGTCGGTGCTTTAAAGCCTGGGCATTTAGCAAGCAGGGATTGCATCGCGGCCTTTTCAGGTGGTGTAACCCAAAGGCCATACTTCGCCTTCACGACTATTTGTTGTGACACATAAGCACATCGAATATTTTTTAGAGGCGGAAGCCAAGTCGCGGCATCTCCATCGCCCTTCTGCGAATTCAGCCGCCCCTTTACTGCCAATAAATTCATCGGGTCATTGGCGAATTCACGACGTTTCTCGTAACTCAACTTAAAGGCGCCGGTCTGCCAGGCATTTGATAACGCCACCACATGATCTATCTGCACATCCATGCTGGACTTCACGCCGCGTTCAAATGAGATCTTCTCCCCCGAATACGGATCAACCAATATCCCAGATATAACCACGCAATCGCGGGTCCCTGATTTGAAAACGATTGAAGTTAAATCACGAGACAAAATATCGTTGCGGGTATCGCAGCCATTGCGATCGACATCAGACCATGCCGGACCAAATTGCGATCTCTCATATCCAGTCTTTGGCGCTCGACCTTTAACGGCCAACGTTTCCAATACCGCTTCCGCTGTCTTGGTTGAAGCCTCAACTGGTACTTGACCCATGAAAACGCCTGCGGCCAATAGCACCGTAATACGTATCTGCCAGCGACTCATGTCACCATCTTCGCGTCAGCCGACGTGTTAGACAAGCCGCGCTGCCCTGATAGGGTCTGCTCTGCATTCAAACATTCGACCGTTTGAATGGGTTGTTAGCTCAGTTGGTAGAGCAGGTGACTCTTAATCACCGGGTCGGGGGTTCGAGTCCCTCACAACCCACTTAATAATTGTAAATGCTGCATGATTGATGAATTCTCAACATCACGTGAATGCGGATCGCAGGCAATGCGGTTATAGCATGTAGGAGAACTTAAAGACCAGTGCGTTCGAATGTACCCTCCTGACCAATGCAAATATAATGAAAACTCGTGAAATGAATCAAATTAGAGAGGCGTTCAAGAATGAGAATTAGATCAAAAATCAAAGCTATCCAAGTCAGATTTTACGATCTAATTAAAGTGACTTCCCTAGCTTCATTTCTTCGTTCGAGAAGTTACTCTCAATTCTGGGAAGACCGGTTGATTCTAAGGATGCTAAATTCAAACATTGGATCCTACGTCGACATTGGAGCCGGAGCACCTTCATGGGGGTCCAACACATACTTACTCTACAAAAGGGGCTGGAGAGGCGTGTGTGTTGACCCCATAAAATTCAATATAGATTTACACAAAATAATCAGGAGACACGATCGCCAGTATAAATCGGTAGTCTCGTCTGGGTCCTCCCAAATTCAATTTTACGAACTTTCTCCCTGGGAATTATCAACGACAGACGAATCCATTGCCCAACTACGCATAAGGGAAGGCGCTAGACATATTCAGAGTGGATTGCTAAATAGTATTTCTCTGGAGAAAATCTATGAGGAGAATCCAATCAAAAGACCTGCACTTCTAAGTATTGATGTCGAAGGTGCTGAAATGAGCGTGTTGCAAAGTAACAATTGGAGCAGATATTCCCCTGACATAATCTGCATCGAAGAATTGAATAATCCTCTTTCAGACTCAGAAATCAAGTCTTTCTTATCAAAAGTGGGGTATCAGATGGCAGCCTATAACGGAGTCTCATCAATTTACATTTGGACTAAAAGCGACCAATTGATTAATTCTTTAACTTAACTTTTTTTCCGTTTTAAGTTTGCATTTCTTAAAATAATTTCGTTAATTCTATAAAGTGATCCACTACTTGCCTACAAAAAAAAATCATTTGCCTTATCTTAACTTCTCTAGAATTGACAAATAACGCTGATCGGTATACTCATCGGCTATTGTTTTTTTCGCATTTACTTGAATTCTATTCTTGAACTCATCGTCTCGCTCTATCTCATCAATCCAGTGAATAAAAGAGAGTGAGTCAAGCTTAGAGATAATTCCATTAAATCCGTGGGTTATTGGAGAACCGCTATTCCAAGTGGTAATCACTACTTTCCCTATAGCCATGGCCTCTGTCACCACACGTGCACCACCTTCTGCGTATGAAGGAAAAATAAAGAGGTCTGTCGTTGACATTTCATCTGCTAATTCAGCTTCGGAAACCCATGACCTCTGACGAACATGTGGATTCGCAAGCAGATCACTCTTCACATTCGCTTTAACCTTACCCCAGTTGCCAATAAGTGTAATTTCAAAATCTTTATTTCTCGATCTGAGATTTTCCGCAATGTCGCGAATATGGTTTATTCCCTTACGCTCTTCTAAACCACCGGCAAATAGAATTCTTGTAGTTCCACCCTTATCAGCATGGGATGAGAGTTTCTTTGAGAAAATCGGAAGCGGAGGAAGGTACGCGACTACAATTTTCTCATCCGGTACTCCTGCGTACAGAAATGACTCTCTGACAAAATCGCTGTTTACGAGAATTCTATTTGCGCGATCAATATCCTTCAGAATCAATCGATCACACAAACTTAGATCAATTTTCTCAGTTAGACCGAATTTCCCTTCCTTGAGTAACGTAGGAATCGTCGAAGGATGAGCTAGTGAAGCATCGCAAACAAGCGTACGGTCTCCCTGTCTTATTCTGCTGCCAAAACCTGCTCTCACTAACAAGATTTCAGCGCCTGAATTTGGACTTCGACTAATTATGAAATTTGCAAAATATGAATGCAAAATAAATGAAAAACAATTAACAACATCAGCTAATTTAAATAGTTTTCTTTTATGCAAACTTCTTCCTAGCTGATAAACCAATTCCGTCACTGCGCTAGAGCGTCTAGGAAGATTCTCAACGTTTTCGATTCTAGAGTTAAATTTGTTGCGAATTCTTATCGGAAAAAGGGTTTCAAAAATCCGTTTCTGAGGAATATACGATGTTACTCCTACTCGCAAGAGATTCTGATCGCTGAGAATCCTCATTGTTCTCAGTAGATGGCTCTTCGAAACGCCAGTTACAACAGTAAATTGCTTCATTATAAATCTCTCTTCAAGAAGTCATACTGATCGAATTAATGCACTAGAACGTAGAAAAGTGTATCTAGTTAGGAGAATATCCTGTATACAAAACGCAATTACAATTCCAAGTAAACCAAATTTCGGTGCTAGATAGAATAGGGAAACAACTCCAATCAGAGAACTTAACAGGAAACGTTTCGCAATTCCTTCATGTTCATTCGCCGCAAAAAGGAAAACTGACCGATAATTCCAAGGTACATCAATTGCGACCGAGAGCAAAAATACGATGAATATCAATGGAGTGACAAGAGGGGCGTTTTTAAAATACTCGGAAATGATGAAATCTGAAGCGAGAGCTAGAATTGAAAAAGGAATAACCGTGCTGAAAATAAGTCGGTTTCGTATCTGAGACTTTAGACTTAATAATTGAATCTTGTTGCCCGAGAATATCTCGCGACTTAAGGTAGGTGAATAGCTAGTTAGTATCGCACTTGAGAGCTGTCTTATCACTCCCGTGGAAATCCTTAAAAGGCTCAAGGAAGCAACGAATTCTTTAGACATTATGACACCCAGGATTAAGTTCGATGCGTCAAACAAGAGTAGGGAGCCAACAGGCATGGCGAGGAAACCGAGACCCTTCCTTAGGTTCAAATGCAAGAAATCAACGATCTCCTTTACAGATCGCTGATTTGCCCTCCTAAAGGACAACCATTTTCGATTCAGAATAGAACCGACCGAAACAAAAACTAGTCGTGAAAGCAGCGTACTAATAGCCAGAGTTTCTATAGATGTTTGTAGAGTGATACAAATTACCAGCAAGATGGATTCGAGAATATAACTAAAAACAAGCACACCAAAACCTCTAGGATTAACGTGTGCGCGGGAGATTGCCTCGTTTAGTCGAATTATGACTTGTAGAACTAAACCAATGGCTATGTAAGAGAACAGGTTTCCGGAGTTAATTAGGGCGAGGAGCGTTCCATCGAGTACCAAAATAACTGTAATTAACGTAAGAGCTATCATGAAAGTGTACTTCCAGAGACATTCCAAGGTTTTTTCGGCCTCGAATTCCTTCCCTAATGAACGTAACCTTATGGCCTCATTGGTCACCGAATTGAACATGCCAAAATCGCATAAACTTATAATTGTTGACAGCGATAATGCAATTATCCATTCTCCATAACCATCCAAACCGAATTCACGAATGAAAAGAATCGGAATTCCAATCTGGAATAAAGTCATGAACAGTATGTATATCGCCCTTAGAGCGAGATACGTTTCCTCAGTTTTCAAATTTTTAATTCTTTTAATCATCAGAGCTACTATCCGAGTGTAGAGACTTTCCGAGACTGAGTAGCATCACAATCGTCAGAGGAATTAGGATTCGATACGTTTCACCATAGGGAGAAAACAGTACATTCCACATTCCACTCAAAGCTAAGTAGTAGAAAACAGGTTCGCGGTTTCGGATTCTCAAACTCTTGATATAGAGAAAACCTAGCCTAAGAGGAAATAGCATTCCTACAGCTCCAAACCATAGCCACCATTGAAGTAGCATCGAGTGAACTGGAATTCGATCGCCATATATCCTGTTTAATGGCGCCATGTCATAATGAATTCCAGCCTTTTCTAAAAAATTCAATATCTTTATTCTTAATTCTGGACTCATCTCCGCATAAGAACCGTGTCCCAAAATAGGAGAATCCGCTATTCCTCTCGCTGCAAAAATCAATTCGCTTCTGCTGTTGATGATTATATTTCCGCCCGATGATGTTTGTGCCAAATACTTGGATTGAGCTTTGACTCCCAAGGATCCGTTTTCCGCAAGGTTTGAGTAAACCGAAGAGAATGCGAAAATTACGATTGAAATAATTAATAGCGCCGGAAAAATTCTAGCGTTGTTAACAATTCTCGTGGATTTATTGTATTTTAAAAAGAAAAGTGGGAGTAATGTGAAAAGTGCTAAACTTCTTGCCCCTAAGGTTAGTGATACTGCGCTAAGAAGGGCTAGTGATACCAATGGCAAAAATCGAAATCTCCCGAATAATGGCAAGGAAATAAGCACCAAAATGGTTAACGTAACTGGGTATCCAATACCAAACTTCCAAATTTCACTCCGAGCATAAGTTGTGGGTTGAAGGAAGAAACCAGCCAATCCACCAAGCGAATATCCAAGCAACGCGACTCTAATCTCCATAGGCCTAAATTTTGTTAACAACGATACTCCGTAGAGGTTGGTCAAAGTAAATAGAATAAGAGAGAAACCTTTTAGCATCGAGATAGGTAAGGTTCCCGATATCATGTCAACAAATATCTGTCCTATTAGGGCTAACATCAACAATCCAACAAGTGGTTTAAGCCTTTTCGTTGTAGGCGCAATCTTCCCTTCAACGCTATGAAAAAGAAAAACAATAAATAGCAACAACTCGACTAAGAGAAATCTACCAAAAAAATTAACGGAATAAAATGAGAAAAACATCATTATAAATATGAAAACGAAGCGCTTGGTGTTCGGTTTTTGTAAATAACTTAAATCATTCGAATCCCCACCACGTCTGAAATTTTCCACAATATCTCCGAATGATAGAAAATGAAGGATATGATAGCCGCATGAGTGAAAGAAGACTAGACCCAAACTTGCAAATCTCAGTTTTAATGCTCGCAAAGAATAAAGAAAAGTACCTTGGACAAGCGGCATTGTCAGTCTTGGAAGATAGAGGCGTTCAATTGGTTTTGATTGAACCTGGTTCAATTGACGATTCTCGAAAAATCTGTGAAAAATTCAAGAGAGAACGCACGGGACAAGTTTCTCTTATTACCAAAAGCGACAAATCAGCTTCAGAGGGCCTCAACAATGGTTTAAATGTTGCACGAGGATCTATTGTTGGCGTACTTAATGGCGATGATGTTTATCTCCCGGGTGCATTAGGCCATGTTTCTAATTACTTTATGAGGAATCCACAAGTTGATGTTCTACTTGCCTGCGGCTTTTTGATAAATGAAAATTCTGGCAAATGGAAATTTGTCTTACCGTCAAAGATTTCCAAGAAAGCACTTGGTCTGGGTCAACATGGAAGTTTGACTTTTTTTCATCAAGGAATGTTTTATAGAAAGGATAAATTCCCAAAGGTAAGATTTAATCCTGGAAATCGTATCAACTGGGATAAAGAATTCTTGATTGAACTATGGACCCAAGGAGCCCGATTCGGATATTGTGATATTCCAGTTGCCATATTTAGACTCAATAATGATTCAATCACCTCGCGAGGATTTTCAAAAGCTTCCCTAGACGCAAACACAGCAGAACTTGATCGACTTCTACAATTTGACAGCAATAGTTTCTTCGCACCAATATTAGGACTCTTTTTTAGAATTTCAAAAGCTTTTTTTCTTGCGCGACATACACTTAAAATTCATACGTCTTCATTTCAAATGAGTGAGACTATCTCGGAGAATCAATGATGAAATCACAATATCTAATCGATAATGAAAGACTCTTAAAATTAACTCAGGTATCGGCCTCATTAGACAATAAACTTGGTGGGCCTGTACAGGTTGTAAACCATGTCTCACGGCTTCTTGAAGAAATTTGCGATCACGAGTTGATAGTATTTGGGACTGAACATTCGTCTACAAAGAGGACGTTTTCTGTTCCAACATTTAGGCAGAATAGGTATGGACTTTTTTTCGGGAAGTTGAAAACTCCTACCCGCACCCAAATTCGTACATCAGATGTCCTCTTGGTTCATGGATTCTACTTGTATTCAACATTGGTGACTATCGCGCTTGCAAAGAATAGTCGAATTTTCGTTATGCCTCACGGTTCTCTTGAGCAATATCAAAACAGTGCTGGAAGATTTCGAAAAATAGTTTTTGATGTTTTTTTTCGGGCCCTTGCGTTTTTTCGAAATGTTGCATTTGTTGTTGGTTCACCAGATGAAATTATTGGGGTTAGGGATAAATTCAAGAAGTATCCGGTTCATGTTTTGGGGCTTGGGATAGATGAGGTTCCTGAAAATTATCTCCGTAAAAATGGCCTTCAGGAATCAATCAGATTACTCTCCTTTTCACGAATTGCTGAAAAAAAGAGGGTGGATCTATCTATTGAAGCGGTCAGAGTGCTGCGAGAAGAAGGGGTCGATGCAAGATTGACTATCGCAGGTGTTGGGAGCGATCAACTTGTTAAGGAATTAAGAGATCTTGTTGAGCTTTACAATCTCGACTCGTTTGTAGACTTCATCGGATTTGTGGATGGTGAAGATAAAAACAATGTATACATGAATTCCGATATTTTTTTATTACCGAGCGAGAACGAAAACTTCGCAGTGGCCGTCGCAGAATCAATTGCGCGACAAGTACCAGTGGTTGTCTCTGATCGCGTTGCTATGCACCGATTTGTTGAAAGATATAAAACCGGTATTGTCATCGAAAAACTTGATGTGAGTTTATTAGTAAAGGCTATTAAAGAGATTATTTCCAATCATAACATTTATTGGCAGGGTTGCCTCAATTCGCGTCATTTGCTTTTTTGGGACAACGTATTTGAAGAATGGAAGCGTATTTTGCTTACAACGAAAGAAGCGAGAAAATAGTGTTGGGTTTGACTGTTGTTATCTTCACAAAGAATGAAGAGAGCAATATTCGTGAATGCATCGATTCCGTGAAGGACTTCTCTCCAGTTTTAGTTATCGATTCGAATAGCTCAGATTCAACGAGAGAAATTGCACACTCTCTAGGCGCTAGCGTAATTGAATTTGAATGGAACCGGCAATATCCGAAGAAGCGACAATGGACTTTGGATCAATTTTCCGATGGAAATAGTTGGATTTTATTCTTGGATGCAGATGAACGGATGTCAATGACATTGCAACAAGAACTGGAGATTTTCCTGACTGGAGATAATGATGCATTTGCTGGGGGATTAATTGAACTTGATTATTATTTTGCTGGAAAGCGCCTTCGGTTTGGTCAAAGACCAAAAAAACTAGTACTGCTTCGAGTTGGCAGTGTCTCATATCCAATTATTGATGATCTGAATTCTGAAGGCATGGGCGAACTGGAAGGGCATTACCAGCCCAAAGTTAATGGAAAGACCAGAAAATTTAAGTCCCGAATCGTGCATAATGACAAGGACCCAATTTCAACTTGGATGACCAGGCACGTCAATTACGCTAAGTGGGAGGCTCATCTCATGCAAAATTTAGTGGAAAAGTACAGAGTTGATTCATCCAAAGGGATGGTGGCTTCCGCTGCACACAGATTACCCGCGAGGCCGTTATTATTTTTTATTTATTCTTATGTGTTGAAATTTGGATTCTTAGATGGGAAAGCCGGCTTTGATTATGCATTTGCAAAATCTTGGTACTACTGGCTAAGCGCTGTAATTGCTAGAGAAAAAAAGCAAAGTGAACGTTAAGCGTAGGCTTACTGATTTTAAAGGTTCCAGGCTATCGCTTGGTCGAAAAATCACCATGGGACTATGGTTATGCTGCCAATATTTTATATTTAGATTTACTTTCCTTCCATCGGTCATTAGGACCGTAATACTCCGAACATTCGGCGCGTCTGTCGGGAGTGGAGTTTTAATCCGCCGCGGTGTGCGAGTTCATATCCCTTGGAATCTTGAAATCGGAGATGACTGCTGGATTGGTGAGGAAGTTTGGTTCATCAACCACGAAAAGATAACTATCGGTTCAAATGTCTGCATCTCGCAGAGATCGATCATCTGCTCAGGTGGTCATGACTATCGAAGCGCTTCGCTTGAATATGCTCATAAGCCAGTAGTGATTAAAGATGGTGCATGGGTTTGTTTGGATGCCAAGGTGCTACCGGGAGTCACGATTGGTGAGTGCTCTGTGGTTTCTGCGGGCGAGATTGTGCGTAAGTCTTTGCCGGATTATTCAATGTTGGTTGGTGGGCAAGTTCGCCAGATAGATCCGCCTAAGTAGATTAGTGATGTCTCGAGTATTACTTGTAACAACCAATTACTGGCCTGAGCCTACTGGGATTGCTGTTTACACAACAGACTTGGCGGAGTTGCTGCAGAAAGATGGTTTTGAAGTATCGGTCCTCACAAGTCTGCCGCACTATCCATGGTGGAAGATCCCAAGTGAGTTTGCTCATTTAACTGAAGGTGTATCTCGACATGAATCAGTTGAGCTAATTAGAGCTAAGCATTTGATACCGCCGAAGATGAATGCGCTGGTGAGAATTAGATTTGAGAGTTCGCTGTGGTGGAATTTGAGAAGGGTCTCAAAGCGCTTGGTGGGTAATGACTTTGATGCGGTTATCGCGTGTATTCCAACTGTGGCTGCCGGTGTTGTGGGAAAGAGTATTGCGAAGAAGTTAGGTGTTCCGTTTTGGCTAATCGTTCAGGATTTATCTGGAGCTGGTGCGAAGCAGTCGGGGCTTAAAGGCGGTGCGTTGATTTCAAAAATTGCACTTGCTGTTGAGGGGTCGGTGCTTAAGGCGGCGGATTCGATGGTGGTCGTATCCCCTGCGATGCGCGATGTGGTTTTGGGCTTTGGGGTTGCCTCGACAAAGGTTTCGCAGATTACGAATTACGCGGCTAGGAATATTGAAAACGTGAATAGAGATTTGGCGCGTGCCGGTTTAGGTTGGGCAAGTGAAGACTTTGTTGTGATCCATACCGGCAATATGGGGGCGAAACAGGGCTTAGAGAATGTAGTTGAGGCGGCCAAGGCGCTTGGTGCGGATGCAAAGGTAAAGGTTTATCTGGTCGGTCATGGCAACCAAGAAGCGAATTTAAAGACGTTATGTGAAGGTATTGAAAATATCTCTGTGGTGGCGGCGGTTGCAGATGATCAGTATTCGGCGTTGTTAGCAGCAGCTGACTTACTGCTGGTTAATGAGCGCAGTACGCAGATGGAGATGAGTTTGCCGAGCAAGTTGACCTCGTATTTATATAGCGAGCGCCCAGTGATTGCTGCTGTGCCAAGGGGTGGGGCGACTTGGAAGTTCTTAGATGGCATCGCTGAATTGGTGGAGGCAGGAGATCCCAAGGCGTTGGCGAAGAAAATTTTGGAGTTGAAGGCAGATCCAAAGCGATGCGCTGAATTGGCAGATAAGGGGAGCTTATTTGCCGCCAAGAATCTAAGCCCCGAAGTTGGTCGGGCGAAATATCTTGAATGGGTCGGCAAACTCATCGTTTCCAAGTAAAAACCGATAAGTACCCCTTATTAGGTTGGGGCACCGCGCATAAACTTGCGACCTACCCCTTGGAGATTTATGACTACTGGTTTTAGAGCACGCGTGCTGATCGCAGAAGATGAGGAGTTCACCCTCGGTCTGTTGCGTGAAGTGCTTGAGGGTGCAAACTTCCAGGTGGAAGCGGTTACAAATGTGGCCGATGCGATTGCGCGCGTTGGGTCATTTGATCCGCATGCGGTGATTACAGATTTGAACTTTGGCGTTACTGGGCCTAGTGGGGCCGACCTTCTGCAATTTATCGAGAAGGAGCATCCATGGATTGGCAAGGTTGTGCTGACTTCGCACGCCTCCCCTGCGTTGGCGATTCCCAATGGAGTAGCGCTGCCGGCAGGTGTTACCTACCTCGTTAAATCTCAGTTGGGTTCTATTTCGGATTTGGTTGCCGCAGTCGAAGATTCTATTTCTCATTCGTCAAGCGAGATTGAAAAACCAGTCATTGAGAATGATCGCATTGTTATCAGCGCTACGCAGGGTGAGATTTTATTGTTGCTGGCTGAGGGTTACACCAATGCCGCTATTGCGAGAAAACGTGGCACATCCCTGCGCGCGGCAGAGACTTTGGTGCAGCGGACTTTTTCAAGCTTGGGACTTAAGAACGATGAAGATTTTAATCCGCGCGTTCTGGCTGTGCGCATGTGGCAACAAGGAAAAGTAGTCGTGAAGTGAAATTTGCACTGCAAAGGTTTCGCTACGCAGCAACTGGGCGCTGGGCTATATCTATACGAACGTATTTGGCTGTTGTCTTTCCTTTCGGTTACCTAACTTCAATTGAGCGCGAGGAGCTGCTCAATGCAAGATCAATTTCGCAGGCCGCGGTGATAGCACTTGGTGGTGAGTTGGCTTGTGCGCTCTATCTATTTGTGGCGCAGGCGCTATTGCTGGGAAATCGAACCCGAGAATTGCAGCCGCTTTGGAAATGTGTTTTTGTGTGGTTTAGCGCTGGATTGGTACGTGGACTATTCACCGCAGTAAATGCGAAACTGGGATTTGACCAGAGTTATCACTTAGGTGTTCGCCTGCCGGCTGCAATTTTCTACACAGGTGTTGCCATGGCTCTTGCCGCTTTTTACTTTGGGACTATCGAGCGCAGGCGAATGGAAGCGCGTGCCTTGAGCTCCTTAGGACGCGTGCTTGAGCAGGAGGAGTTGGGGCTGACCGAAATTGAATCCCAGACACGTTTGAGCGCGATCGCTGTGATTGAAGATCAGTTGCTACCGCAGGTGAGTCAATTACGTAATGGCATTAAAAACATGTTGGCTACTAAATGGGCATCTGGTTCTCAAGATGTGGAAGATAAAACCTTGGAAGATTTATATCAACAGAGCCTAGGTCTTTCTCGCTCGCTGGAAGAACAGAAAAAGTCTTATGGGGTTTATAGATTAGATAAGAGTTTTGAAAAAGAGAATGAAAGTTCATTTACTTATCTTTCCTCTTTGCTACCCAGGGTTATCTCTATCCGGGTAACGTTTGTTATGGTTCTTGTTGGAAGCTTCACTGGACAGTTCGCGCGCAATGGCTTTGATGGCGTGATTGCTGGCGCGATAGGCGCCACAATCATTACTTTATATTTACTGCCGTTCTCACAATTACTTAAGAGAAAATTGCTAAGCCCATGGATTATTTATCCATTTGCTTACATAGGCGTATTTTTCGTACAGGGCGCTTTTAATTATCTTCAGCCAACCGTTGGGATTTCTCTGGACTACCCATTTCCTGCTTGGTATTCGGGAATTAAAACAACATATGGCGTTTTTATCGCTTCTATTATTGCCTCTCTGATTATTGCCGTGCAAGGTGATTTTGAGGGTAAATCTGAGAGAGGTATAAACCTAAGTCAGAAAGTCGAAAGGATAAGTGCTAGTACTCAATATCTCGAAGATTCTGTTTTTGCAAGCCGCTATGGCACTCTTCAAGGCAAGATCACTGGAGTAACCATGGCACTTCATTTAATGAGCGGAATGACGAATGTCAGCAGTGAGAGAAAATCTAAGTTGCTATCCGAGGCCAATGAAATGTTGGCAAACAGTATTAACGAAATTGAACGTCTAAGAGCTCGAATATGAATCTTATGCAATTTTCCAGTGAAGCAAAATCAATTATTAAACTACTGCCTAAGACACTGATCAGCATGAAAGTGTTTCTGTGGACTTACCCAATATCGGTTGGACTTTCAGTATTTCTAGCACCAGATAATTTCTCAAACTTTAAGAATTCTCTCTTATGGATCTTTGTTGGGTTCGCCGCCCACAGCGCAATGTTGCCATTTGTGATCTACGGCAAGAATCAAGGACGGCTACCTGAGCAGATTTTCTTGGTCTTGGCTATGGGCGCAACCCGGGGCGCAGTTTTAGTTCTTCTACCCCCAATTTTAAATCTGGAAGACTCGCTCTCTGCATTTGCTCGAATAACTAACTCAACAGTCGCTGTTTTTTACTGGTTTCAAGCTGGCTCAATTATCGTCCAGTATGGATCAACATTTAGATCGCGTATTAAGGACCTAATTAAAGAGTTACTTGAAAAGAAGATAGTTGATATGCCAACTGCCGCAAAATCTAGTTCGAATCAGTTGATAGCCGTAATTGGACATTTGCAAGCGAAGATAATTGAAACAGTGGGTTCAGCCCCATCAAAGGAAGAAATTGTTCGGGCATCAAACGATATTGATAAATTGATTACAGAACATATACGCCCATTATCTAAATCAAGTTGGAAAGATGGCGAGTTGACTTGGATTCGAGCAGGATTCTTGTCAGTTATTCGCCGAACTTTAACCACAGAAAGAATTCCTGTAACTGGCGTAATTCTGCTGACTTTGCCATTTTCATTCCTTACACAAAGTAGTCGTGTTGGAGTTTTTACTACCCTCGTTGTACTTACGATTTGGATATCTATAACTATTTTTGCTGATCGAATAATCTATAAGGATCTTCGTCAAAGTGATTATTTAAAGGTGAATCTGCAATTCTTGGGCTCCCTAGTTTTCTTTGCCTACCCGATAACCTTCTTTTTTCAGTTAGTCCTGCCGATCAGCCGTGATCCATCGCTAGCGCTAATGATTTTAGGATATTTACTAAGTATGGTCACACAGTTAACTTTATTTGCCGTGAGTACTCTTCTAGTTGCACTTTATGATGATCAAGAATTTGCGTTTGAATTTCTGAGAGATTTAATTAGGCGCGGTGAGTTGGAAGAGTTCCTCATAAAGACCAAAGAGGGAGGTGGTGACGAATACTTTGCTCAGTACGTTCATGCAGAGGTTCAATCTCAACTTCTGGCTTGTAAATTACTTTTATTGAAGGCAGCGGAGTCAGATTTCGATCTTTTCCCGCCTGAAATCACCGCACAGATAATTGACCGAATGGAAAAGATAAAGCAGCCTTACCAAAGACTTGCTTCTCGCGTTCCTGCCCAGAGGATTGAGGAGTTGAGTAAATCTTGGGCCGGATTGGCAGAGATATCCCATGATCTACCACCCAAACTAAGTCAAGTAACGCCCAACAGTGATGTGATTTCTCAGCTAATCGAGGAGGCCGTTGTTAACTCGATACGGCATGGTGGAGCAAGGAAAATCTCTGTCTCTGCAAAAACGCTACCAGCGGGAATTGAGGTGACGATCAGCGATAATGGAAACATGTCACCAGCATCTGACGTTACCTCCGGGTTAGGTTCAATTCTATTTGATACTTTCACTAAAAACTGGAGTCGAGTCCGAGAAGGAAATACAACAGTTGTAACTTTTTTAGTAGAAGACTTGCTGGATAGGTAATTTAAGATGAGAAAGCCATTTATTCAGCGACTTAAAGAGCGTGCTAACCCGCAGCAGGTTGTCATTCTGGCGCTGCAACTGATCCCTGATTCATTTGCCATAGCTTTTTCGGCGATAACTGCATATAACTTTAGATTTCCAGATTCACGAGATTTAGTCGATGGTAAACCTGCGATTGCGCAATTCGAATATCGAGGAATTCTTACCGTTCTAGTTTTGAGTTGGATTAGCTTTATGGTGGCTAGCGGCATTTATCGCTTTAGCCATTCCACCCTAGTGATCTTTAACCTGCGGATGATCATTAAGCGTTCCTTCGCCTTCTTCTTCTTTCTAGGCTTCCTCTCCTTCATTTTGAAGGCATCATTTTCACGTTCAGTCTTTCTGGTGATGTTGGCAAGTGGTTTGGTCTATCTCTTTTTGGTTCGGATAAGTATTTATGCACTTATTCTGCGCCCATTGATTTTAAAGAAACGCGTCTCCTCTAATTTAATGATTGTGGGTCGCGAGAAGAAAGACTTAGAAGAACATAGCGAATGGTTGATTTCAAACCGCAGCCTCGGCTTCACAATCGCTTCACGTTTAGTATGCCCTGCTATAAATAGCACATGGATCGAAGAGTTCGATAAGTTACTGCGCTACAAGAAGATTAATGAAGTGCTACTGCTGCCAGGTATGGAATCAGATCCCAACTTCTCGAAGTTCATTCACTACTGCGAGGATTTAGATATTCACGTGAATTGGATCCCGCTTGATTCAGGCAACTTGGGCTACTGGTTGATCCCCTCACCTCAAGAAGGAATTCCATTTCTCACTTTTGAGAAGTCTGAGATCTCGGTTCTTTGGCGCCTGGTCAAGCGAGTCTTTGACTTGGTCTTTGCAATTACCGTCATGTTGCTTCTGAGCCCAGTCTTTGTCGCAATTGGAATAGCCGTTCTAGTTAGCAGCGGCTGGCCGATCTTTTACTCTCAGAAGCGAGTTGGCTTAAACGGGCGCACTTTTAAGTTCTATAAGTTTCGCTCAATGGTTAAAGATGCTGACAAGATCGTGCACGAAGTTGAGAACGTTCATGCTGGTGACCATGTGATCTTTAAGAATAAGCAGGATCCCCGCATTACCCCGGTGGGGCGCATTCTTCGAAAGTACTCATTGGATGAGCTTCCACAGTTCTTAAATGTCTTAAATAACAGCATGTCGGTTGTGGGGCCACGCCCTGCGCTGCCAAGTGAGGTAAGTATCTATAACTCAATTTACGAGCGTCGCTTAATTGCGAAGCCAGGGATCACCGGGCCATGGCAGATATCAGGACGGTCTGACCTAGATCTACGAACCAGCGTTGCTCTAGATTTAAATTACCTAATCAACTGGAGCTTTACCCGCGACTTGTGGATCATCGTTTCGACTGTTGGAGCGGTCTTTAAAGGTAAGGGTGCTTACTAGTTAAAGGCTAGATGCGCTTTGAAGTTGGTGTGCGTGAATCTTGGCGCTTTAACTCTTCTTTAAAGCGCTGGCCTTTAATGTGCTGGAAGTTATCTTCCAAGGCCTGACGATCTAGAACGTCAGCGCTCGGTGCATACTGACCCTCATCGGCGCCACGCTTGGCGTATGGACGGTAATTAGCACCGTAGTAACGAGGGTATCCGTAACGGTAGCCGTACTCGTATTCGAGAGATGACTCAGGAATCTTATTGATGATCACACCAAGAATTGTTGAGCCGACAGCCTTAACTGCATCGCGTGAACCGATGAAGTGCGGTTTCTTGGTGACGCCAGCATGCACAATAAGAACGCAGCCATCTGCTTTAGCAGAAACAATGGCGGCATCTGTAACGGGAAGCAGTGGTGGGCAGTCGATGATTACGTACTCAAATTGGGTACGTAGCACTGCGATTAGCTCGTCGAATTTATTGGACCCAAGAAGTTCCGATGGGTTAGGTGGCACTTTGCCGGAAAGCAGTACTTTTAAGCCAGTTGACTCATAAGCATGGAGCTTTGCCTTAACGCTCTGTGCGGTAATTTTTGCTGGACCAGATATTAACTCGCTAAGGCCCTCTGACATTGATGACATCTCAAGATAGATCGGAGTTTTTGGCCGGCGTAAATCAGCTTCTACTAGAACTACTTTTGCGCCAGCCTGCGCTAGAGAGAGAGCCAGGTTGATTGATGAAGTTGATTTACCTTCATTAGGAAGCGCAGAGGTCATTACGATTACTTGTGGGTGCGCATCGGGGTTTAAGAACTGCAAATTAGTGCGCAAAGTACGGAAGGCTTCAGTGCGTGCGGCGTATCGTCCGATTTGTGTAATAAGTGGTTTTTCATCAGCCATAGCATCAAAACCAATTGCTGCAAGGAGGGGTGTACCCATCAAATCGTCTTCGTTCTTAACTGAGTTATCAAGAAGGCGGCGAAGTGAGGCAAGACCGATTCCGAGACCAAAGCCAAGTAATAATCCAAGTGCGAGGTTTATCGCTTTCTTTGGAGATGCGGGAGCATCTGCAGGTATTGCTTCTTCGACTGTTGAAACTTTTACAGGTGAATCAATTCCGATGCCACTTAATTCTAAGTCGCTAACGGTAACCGCGAATTGATCTGCAACTGCGTTTGCAATATCTGCTGAACGCTGTGGGTCGGTATCGGTAACTGTCAGTGTGATCAAAACTGTGTCAAGAGGCGCAGAAGCCGAAATCATTCCGGCAAGTTCAGTTGCAGACATCTTTAGATCAAGTTCGCGGATCACTGGCGCGAGGGTAAGTGGGCTGTCAATAATCTGCGCGTATGACTTAACGCGCTGTTGAGAGAAACTTGAACCTGTTGCGAGCGCAGAAATATCGAGCGTTGATGCAGGGGTTGATACAAATATTTCAGCTTGTGCTTCATAAAGCGGTGTTGTTGTGAAAGTAATTGCCGTTGCCGTTATTAAGCCAAGCAAAGTGCTGACGGCAATAATTAAGCGATTTTGGACGATTAGGCGCCAGTATTGAATTAACTCCACGCCTCACCCCCAAGAAAAATGGCTTTGCTATTGGTGAAATCCTAACTTTTTCCGCATGAAACGCCCATTTGTGGTGGCACTTAAATTTGTAAAGCCCGTACCCACGGCTAGCTAATCTGGGTAGCGATTGAACAGGGCATGCAAAAACCGAATAAGGATTAGGCCCAGAAATACGCTTATGACATTCGAATAGAGGTCACGGATATCGGAGACTCGACCTGGGATAAAGCGTTGAACTAACTCGATAGCGAGGGAGATGAGGGTTCCGATTAGGGCCAGCGTGCGCTTTCTAGTCTTAGGTGAAAGCGCGTGGGCCAGCAGAATGAAGGGCGTGAGCATCAAATAGTTGGCGTATGCGACTAGATGGGTGTCGGCATAGAGAATTTTGTAGAAAACGTTGGCATGGCTCTGGATAAATTCTGCAATTGCAGATTCATTACCTGTCTCAAGAATTGGGCGTGGAAAGAAAACAAAGAGAGCTAGCAAGAGTAAGTAACTTATAAAGAGCGCAGCGGCCAAGCGATGCTTTCGGAATTGACCCCCGGATATACCCACGCAGTAACCTTAACTCATGCGTATCGGACTCGTCTGCACAATGAATCAGGCGCGATCTCCCTTTGCAGAAATGCTGCTTAATGAGAATTTCCCTGAGCACGAATTTTTCTCTACCGGGGTCAAGGCAATTTATGGAACTCCGATTATGGATTCGGTTCTGGCTGCGGCAAAAGAGTGGGGGCTTAACGCAACTAAGAAGAGTTCAACGACCATTTTTAACGATGAGGCTCAGATTCTTAGCTCTGATTTAATCGTTGTCGCAGAAGCTGACCAGAAAATGGCTATAACTGAACTCGGCTACAAGAACGTTTTGCGCTCCTATGATGAAATTTTTGAAGATCAAGATTTCACACCGCGCGATCCTGAAGGATTGGCTTTTGATGCGATGAAGCGCGAACTTGGAAAAGTAGCTGCTGTATCACTACGTGCAGTGCTAGATCTCGGAGGCTATGCACATAAGAATCCTGTCATAGCCGTTATTCCACATGGAGTCAGCGATTTGGGAATGGCCCTTGCCCATGCGCAGTTGGAGCGAGTTAACCGTGGGGCGATTTTGATAGATGGTGATATTCGGGCACCGCACGATGCGGAGATTGCAAACGCCGGACTTGAGAGAGTTTTTTTTGATATTCAAAAACTAGATGAATACGACTTTGCAGCGCTAAGTTCAAATCAAATCCTCACACATGTACGCGAAGTGGATTTTCCCGAGAAATTTTTTATTAAAGAGCAATGGCGCAATTTTCTAGCCAAGATGAGCCAGGTTGCTCCCGTGGTAGTTGTCACTGCCCCCCGCCATTCGCATATGCGCAAACTTGCGGATTCTTATCTGGCTTCTTACATGGCAGATGAGTTCTCGGTGATCTCATGTTAAAGCCTAAATATCTCTTGGTTCTGCTTGGCATACCCATTGCATACTTATTGGTAGTCACCGTGCATCTATTTCCCGTGGCTACGGGAGCCAGCGGGTATATCGCCCTAGTGCGTGGTGAAGAAAGTAGTGCGAACTCTAAAAATTTCGCCGAATCAGTCGATAAGTTGATTGCAGATCTTGATGTACCCGTACTTAAGCAGTTGTTAAATGCGGCAGGGCTTGATGTTTCGCCTATCCGCGATGAAATCCGATCTCTGGTTGAAGCAGGACCGATACTCGCAGGTGCCAATGGTCCAAAGAAATATTTAATTTCATTTCAAAATAGCGCTGAAGCTCGCGGAACCGGTGGCATCTTGGGTGCCTTTGCAATCGTTGAGATGAATAAAGGCAACTTGAAAGTCCTGCGAACTGGTTCAAATGCTTCGCTTTATTCGATGTCGATCTCTACCCTGCCTATAGATATGCCGCAAGAATTTCTACGGCTATATGGAAATAACCCAGGAATTTTGCAGAATTCAAACCTATCCCCGCATTTTCCTTATGGCGCCGAAATCTGGATGGGGCTTTGGAAGAAGGCCTATAACGAAGATTTAGATGGAGTTATCGCCGTTGATCCCAGCGCTCTAAGTTACATCTTGAAGGCAACCGGACCAATTGAATTACTAAATGGTGAAAAGATAACTGCAGATAATGTCGTCTCTGAAACTTTGGAGAGAGCATATAAACGTTTTGAAAAGGACAATAAAGCCCGTAAGGATTATCTGGTACAAATCCTAAATGCTGCTGCAGCGAAATTAGTTGCTCAAGATTTTGATAGGCGAAAAATGGTTGCGGGTCTGGTTCAAGGGATAATTGAGCACCGCATTTTAATTTACTCAACTGATAAAAAAGCAGAGGAAATCCTCTCTCGATCCAGAGTTGCTGGATATATGTCGAAGGAACCAAATAACGAATTTAGAACCGTTATCCAGAATATTGATGCGAGTAAGTTGGATTACTACCTAGATCGCGATGTTGTCGTTGAATCTATGGAGTGTAAAGATGTTAAGAAAACGCAAGTACGTATTGTTGTGACAAATACTCTAAAAAGCGGCAAAGGATTGCCAGCATATGTTTTGACGCGTGCCGATAAGGGAAAGCCTGCAGATTTAATAACTGGCGCACATCGCTTCAAGGTTTTCATTTACGGACCAACGGGGGCGCAGCTGGTTGATGCTTGGCGTGAAAACCGAACAGCAGATTTAGGTGGTGGTTCAAAAGAACGCTTACGTCCTGTGTATGTAGCAGATGTTGATCTCTCTCCTGGTGAGAGTGAAGAGTTACAGGCTAACTTTGCTGGTGGCGTCGGTAAAATCACCTTTATCGATCAGCCGCTTGTGCGCAAGACCCAAATCGAAATTAAGGATAAGTGTTAGCAATGGTAAAAACGATTAGAACAAATCGTTTAATAACTCTTGCTCTGACAATTTCATTAACTTTAATCTTCACGCAATTACCTAGTACTGATGTAAAAGCGGCATCAGTTTGCTTGGGGCCTGCCGCCTATCCCCCAGATCTTCCAGACTGTTTAGATCCAGTTGAAGAAGCAAATAAGGCGGCGGCGATTAAGGCGGCGGCAGATAAAGTTGCTGCTGAAGCCGCAGCGTTAAAGGCAGCGCAAGAAAAAGCTGAGTCAGATGCAATTGCCGCACAGATCGCAGCCGGAAACATTGCTGCTGCAGCCGAGGCGGCTAGAAAAGCGGCAGAAGAAGCGGCGGCTGAAAAAGTCAGAACCGATAAAGCGAAAGCTGATGCAGAGACTGCGCTAACTGAGCAGAACGCCCGCATTGAAGCGGCGCGAGTTGCGGCGGAAAACGCTGCTAAGAAATTAGTCGAGGAACAAGCTGCAGCACAAGCAAAAATTGATGCTGCGAATGCTGCGGCTGAAGAACAACGTAAAGAAACTCTGAAGAAGCAAGCGGAGGCAGCGGCGGCGCAAGCAGTTTATGAAGCACAACGTGCCGCACTTGAGAGAGAAATTGCGGCAAAGGCTGAGGCGAAACGGTTAGCAGATGAGGAAAATACTCGTCGAGTAAATGCGGCGGCTGCGGCGGAGAGTGCTCGAGTTGCAGCAGTCGCAGAAGCGACGCGCCGCGCCAATGAAGAAGCTGCAGCGAAAATTGCAGCAGCCAGTGCTCAAACAGCCGCAACAGCCTCTACTAGCGCTGCTGCAGATGCTAAGACCGCGTACGAAGCAGCCGGAGGTGTCGCCCTCAGAACTCAAAATTTTATAGTCACAACAGATGAAGCCGAGTTAAACGCTGCTCTTGATACTCCACTTGCTTTCATCACCGATGCCGAACTTTCAGCCTTACGAACTGCTTGGCAGAACGCTGAAAAGAAGAAGGCCGATGACGCTGCTGCGCTAGTAGCAGCGCAGAAAGCACAATCTGATGCTGAGGCTGCCGCCAAGAAGGCCGATGATGACCGCAAGGCTGCTCTAGCTGCTGCTGAGACTGCCAATAAAGCAGCTGAGGAAGCTGCGGCGGCGAAAGCAATTGCTGATGCTGCGAAAAAAGCGGCGGATGATGCACAAGCGGCAGCAGCAAAAATTGCCGATGACGCGCGCAAACTTGCCGAAGCGGCCGCAACTGAAAAAGCTCGTTTGGATGGAATCGCTCGTAATGAAGCTGCAGCAAAGTTAAAACTTGAAAATGATGCCAAGGCGGCTGCAACGCAGTACTTATTGCGTCAAGCAGAGTTAGCTGCAATTGCGACCGCAAAATCACTTGCCGATGCGGCAGCTGCCGTTGCAAATGCAAAATCTTCTGCGCTAGATAAAGCTGCTGATTCACTTGAGTCGGTGGCATCTAGTGGAGCGGATTCTGCCGATGCGGCCGCAGCGGCTCTTGCATCTCTTGGGGATGCCAACAGCGCATCTGCTGCTGCAGCAAAGGCTGCTGCAGATGCTGCGAAAGCCGCAGATGATGCTGCGAAAGCCGCTGCAAAGGCGCTAACTGATCAACTAGCTGCTGAAGAAGCTGCTCGTATTTCTGCTGAACGCGCAGCAGAAGCAGCACGTGCGGCGGCTGCTGCTGCCGCTTCAAATTCATCAAACCGTTCTTCAAATATTCAAATCGCTGCTGCTGCGCGAGCTGCAGCCGAGGAGGCTGCTAAGAAAGCTGAACAGGAAAGGCTAGCGGCTGAGAAATCAGCGAAAGAGAAGGAAGAGGAAGAGAGAAAAGCTCAAGAAGCACAAGAACTTTTAGATAACCTGGCCGGTGATCAGAATAATGCGGTGGCTCAAGCCGAAGCGAAGAAACGTGAGGCCGAAGAATTGGCTGCACGTGCAGCGGCCGAGGCAAAATCCATGGATGAAAAAGTAGCCGCAACAATAGAGGCTGCAAAGAAAAAAGCTGAAGAAGAGATTGCAAAGATTAAAGATAAGCTAAAAGTAAGCAGTGCTGCCGCTGATAAAGCAGTCGCCAACTTTGACTCAAAAAATGAAAAGACTATCGAACAGGTAAAGCAGGCTGAGAAAGTTGTTGAGGCAGCGCAACAGGTAGCTAAAGATGTGCAGGCTAAGTTAACTGCTGCGCAAGCAGAGGTAGCCAAGGTTGAGAAAGTGTTGCTACAAGAAACCAAGGTGTTAGAAGCGGCGGTAAATGATAAGAAGGCTTTAGAGGCGAAGATTGATTCAACCTTTACCCAAGTTTCTAAGATGCAGGGCACATACGAGAAGTTGCGTATCGAAATCAGCAATATTCAAGAGGAATACTCGGAGGTTAAAGTAACTGCGCAGAAGGCTGAAGCAGTTGCCAATGAGAAGGCAAGGGTTGCACAAGAGAGTAAGCGAGCCGCAGATAGCGCATTGGCGGCTTACAACTCAGCCCGGAAGAATGGCTCATTGATTTCAACAGAGAAACCCGCCACGGTAGAAAACCTCGAAGTGGAAGATGGTGCGAATCTATCCATGGCTACGGATACTTCAAAGTTGAAGACGCTTGCTGATCAGGCTGCAGCACGTTATGCGCGCGATAAGAAGGAAGCCGATAAAGCCCAGGCTGAAGCCGGGAAGGCTGAGGTTGCGTTTGCCAAGATCCAAACGAAATTGGAAGAGACAGTAAACGAGGCGAAGACTCTTCAGGCAAAGATACGAGCTTCAAAGAAGGAGATCGAAAAGTATCAAGATGAAGTTGCCGTTCTAAACACTGAAATTCTCAAAACCGAGAAGAAGATCTCTGCCAGCAAGAGTGCTCTGAATGATAAGAAGGTGCAACTAAACGCTGTCAAAATTAGCGCTCAGAGCGCCCAAAACAAACTAGCGTTGGCTAAGCAAAAATTGATTTCGAGTCAGAAAGCACAGGCTGGCAATCAATCGGTGGCAGATGTTCTTTCCAATAACGTTGATGTTGCAGACCAGGCAAATAAAGATATCGATGCGATCGGTGACTCAATTGATCAAATTGCCAGCGAAGAGAAGAATGGCACTTCATTCTCTCTTCAGCCAATTGCAATAGCCGTTGGGTCTATAGCCGCGGTTGCTCTTTTTACGACACTAGCCGTCAGACGTAGACGCAGCCGTCCTTCTGTAGAAGTTTCCAAAGACTTTGCAGATGAGCTTGATTTTGATGCGCTTCTGAAAAAGATCCGAATTGATAACCTGAATAAGGATATTGCGACGACATCTTCCGGAACAAAGAAGGCTGCTCCGAGAAAGCCTACTGTTAAACGTGCCGTGGCAAAGAAGGCGGCTCCTGCGAGAAAGAAGGCAGTCACGCCCAAGAAGGCTTCGGCTGCAAAGAAGAAATCCACCGCAAAGAAGATTGCAGTAAAGAAGAAGATTAAATAGCTATTTGCTGATTTCGACCGTATCTCCAGAAGCATCTGAAGCAATAACCTTTACAGTCACACCCTCAACTGTCACAGATTCCCCCAGTGCTCTTGGTGCCTTTAAGTACCGAGGATCACTTGCAAGATCTGAAGGAAAGACTTTTACGGGGCCGATTCCTGATTGAATTGAAGAATCCACAAGATAAACAAGGGCGCCTGATTTGTTAAGTGCCTTATCAATTCCAAGTGGGCGCCTACTCTCGATCACCACGGCTTTAGTTCGTGAAATTGGGATTATCACCGCTTTAGTTCCGCCTATGGCTTGCACAGGTGAAATCAGCTTAGTTAATTGAGCGCTCTTCATGCATTCGATCTGGGAGTCTTCAACCCATCCAAGATTCCAGCGTTCAAAAGCCAACAAACTTGGAGAATTAGCTTCATAGCTGCTAAATCCCATATAGCTAAATTCGCCGGTAAAGCGGAATCCGTCATATCGGTCGGCAGCGTTACTTCTGGTGAATGCGTATAGATCAACAAGTCCCATACTGTGTGAGATTTCATGATTGAGCCAGATTGATTTCCAATTGTTTAAATCGTATGCCGAAGTTGCCCCATTGGATATGTACCTTCCATCCAACGTTAGGCCAGCACCGCGAATCGCAGCAAAGGCCGGTCCTGAATAACCCATTCCTTGGGCATCGGGGTTGGCGAGGATGATCAAGCTATCGGTGGAGCTAAAATCTACATCTGCATCGGCAAGTTTTGCCGCCTCATTTATGTAATCCCTATGTTTTAAGAATGTCCATCCCCCTGCAACATACTCACTGGACTTCTTACTCATCCGATACCACTTCAACTGCGGCTTTAAGTTATAACTCAACTTTCCATATGACATCTCTTTAAATACATCTTGCGCCGGCGAAATACGGGATAGTGCCTCTGCCGGAGTCATGGTGGCGGGAGCATCAGAGAAATCAACCATGATTACTGTTGCTGTGACATCACCTAAAGTTTTGGATCGCTCGGAAATTCTTGGCCATCCCCCGATGGACACATCTCCGCGACCATCAGCCACCGGCAATTTACATTCAGCTGAAGAATCCACAACCGGTGCGACAGTAGGTGTTGGTGATGGAGTTGGTGTGGCCGAAGGAGTTGGCGTCGCTAAAGGCGTTGAAGTGGTTACCTTCACGCCTTTGTTCCACACAAGTTTTTTGCCCGACTTGATGCATTTGTATTTGATTCCGAAAACAGTTGTAGCCGCATTAAGTTTGCTACAAGGCGCTCCCGCCTTAACTGCGCCAGAAGCCGACATCGCTGGAACCAGAACCATGATCAAGGCAAGAACGACTGCGGATATGGATCGCTTCATAGGATGATCTTAGATTTCCTTCTTAGTCGAGGCTAGTGGTGTTGAGGAGATTTTAAAGTGATTTTGTTACTTACCCAATAATCTCTTTCAATCCAGCCACTAAACGATCAACATCTTCTCGCGTTGAATATGGCGCCAAGCCAGCACGAAGTGCGCCTGCATCACCAAGTCCCAGTTTGCGGGAAGTTTCCAAGGCATAGAAATTAGATGCTGGCAGTGTCACCGACTTCTTCGCCATCGCTTTGTAGATCTCTGCGCTTTCAAAGCCTTTAAATGAGAAGTAAAGAGTAGGCGTGCGCTTCTTGGCATGGCCATAGAGAGTTATGCCTGGAAGTGCTTTGAGCGAACTTTCCATGTAGTCCAAGAGTTCATCTTCGTAAGTTTCAAGAGCGCGCATTGAGTTAACAATCTTGTCGCGGCGGCTTGTGGCACTGCCTGGTGCAAGGTTTGCGATGTATTCAATTGCTGCAACGCTTCCTGCCATTAATTCATAAGGCAAGGTACCGAATTCAAACCTTTCTGGGACTACGTTAGTTGCGGGCAGCAACTTATCGTTCTGCAAAGTTTCAAGGAGTGCCGGAGCGGCAGCCAGTGCTGCGCAGTGTGGACCGAACATCTTGTAGAAGGAAAACCCTATGAAATCGGCGCCAATCTCTTTTGCACTGATTGGTGCGTGCGGGGTTAGGTGAACTGCATCGACATAGAAGAGCGCCCCAACTTTATGAACCGCAGCACCAATCGCCTTTAAATCCGGGCGAGTACCGATCGTGTTTCCTGCACCAGTTACTGCAACAAGTTTAGTTTTGGCGGATAAAACAGATTCAACGGCTTCTACTGATAACTCTGTTGTAGTTGGATCCAACTGCGCCCAACGAACGGTTGCACCCACAGCTTCAGCCGCCTGCACCCAGGGGCGAACATTGGAATCATGATCGAGAGTAGTAACTACAACTTCATCTCCTGGCCCCCAATTTTTGGCAAGGGTGCGTGAGAAGTCATAAGTAAGTTGCGTCCAGGATCGGCCATAGACAACGCCACGTGGATCCACATCGATTAAATCTGCAACTGCCGCACGAAAACTTAGAACGATTTCTTCCGCGTTCTTTTCAGACTCAGTATTCACATTACGATTAGAAATCGGCTTAGTGATGGCATCGGAGATAGTTTGGCCAACAACGTCAGGTACTTGGCTTCCGCCTGGTCCGCAGAAAAAGGCGAGGCCGGTATTTAACGATGGGAAACTTGCACGGACTTTGTTGACGTCATAGCTCATGTGGTTGAGGCTAACAGCGGTTGCATGAACTTCTCAATAGCAAAAGAGTGTGGTCGTTTACCTGCAAAACTGAGGCTTTCTCCGATACGCTTTTTAAATGACGCAGACTCGCCAGAATTTCACGCTCTCCGATGGACGCAATCTTGAATATCTAACCAACGGACTCAAATCAGAGTCCGCGGTTATTCTCCATGCTGGAACAACTCAAGACATTGCTGGTTGGCAGACCTGGCTTGATTACTTCGCGGCTAAAGGCGTATTCGCGCTCTCATTTGGGCGTAGCGGATATGCAGGAAGTACTAAACAACCAGGACGTTTAACCATTGATGTAGCCAAAGACATTGCTGAACTTTCCCAACATCTCGGGATAACCAAGTTTGTTAATTTAGGACTCTCTGGTGGTGGGCAACATGCGATCGCAACAGGGTTAGACCCGCGTTCAGTTGGCGTTGTAACGGTCGGAAGCTTGGCTCCCTTTGCTGAACTCGGTGAGCGCTTCTATGACGGCATGCAACAAGCTGATCTCGATGAATACGCAGATGCACTGCGCGATATCAACGACTTAATTAAGCGCTTCCAGAAATGGCAAGATGGAAACGTTGCCGATTCCGTTGCTGGAGCAGAATTGAGCGAACGCGATCAATTGGCAGCCTCAAAGCCAACTTGGAAAGTTGTTCTCGATTCCTGTGCATTCACAATGGGAAAAGGCTGGGATTGGGTTGCAGATGATTACAGCTCTTATTTGCAGCCATGGGGTTTCGATCCACGCGATGTAAAGGTGCCAACAGTCATTTGGCAAGCAGAGTTAGATAAGAATGTTCCAGTTCAACACGGAAAATGGCTTTCAGAAAATATGCCAAGCGCCCGCTTAGAACTCCGCGCTGGCGAAAGCCACTTAGGGATATACGTGAACTACGAGGAAGAGATTATGCAGAGCGCAATTGCCCTGCTTACTGCTTAGCCGGTTGCATCGGTATACCTGGTTGAACTGGATCTAGCGGTAGACCCGGCATACCTGGTTGTCCTGGTCCCATTGGCTTCATCTGATAACCACTAGGGCATTGCACGGGTGATTTACCTGTAACTTGTTTAGATTCAGCACCTTTTACACAGGTAATAGTTATATCAGCGTTTGGATCAAATTGCGGCGCAGGTGCATTTGGTTGTGGTTTTGTCGGTTGATTTGGAGTTCCTGGTTGTCCAGCCGGTGATTGCGGTGCAGGCATATCTGCAGGTGCATCCGGTTGTTGCGCCGCAGGTTGTGCAGGAACTGACGGCGCTTTTACTGGTGTTGCCGCACTCATTTTGTAACCTGCTGGACATTGTGGCTTTACACCAGTCACTATTTTCTTAGTTGCTCCCTTTGTGCATGTTACGGTCACTTGAACTTGTTGAGCAGCAGGTGCGCTAAAGTTTTGCATTTTGTATCCACTTGGACACTTTGGTTTAACACCCGTCACCTGCTTCTTTGTCGAGCCCTTTACGCAAGTGATCGTAACTTTTCCGCCACCTGAATTCGGTACAGAAGGGGTTGAACCTTGAGCACCAGAGTTAGGAGTTGGTGCATTTGAATTTGCAGAAGTCGATTTTACCCATCCATCCAATTTTACGCTAACAGTCGGTGGAGCACCTGTGTACTCGAAGTTATCTGCGTGTAGATTTACCCAATCTTTATTGGTACCAAGAATTACAGACGCTGTTTTCTTTTCACCTGTATCGTCATAAGTAATTTCAACTTTTGCATAAGCTGGCAATTTGCTCATTCCGTAAACGCACTTGATAAGTTCAGCCTTCATAGTAAATGCATATCGGCCAACATTCTGTGTTTTACCATCCGCCTTAAAAGTAGGCGCAGCAATTCGATAACCGAGGGCGCCTTCATTGCCATCCCACTTCGGAGATCCAGGCTCATAAACAGATGCATTGCTAGTAACAATTCCTTGCACTCCATCCGTTTTCTGACAAGGACCAGAAAATTGTTGCCCAGCGCTTGAAGTCGTATTTAGGCGCCAAGAAAGGGCGTTAGAAAGGGCAGAATTGCCGAATAACTTTGAAAGAGAACTGTAGTAGCGAACTGAATTCGCATCATCAGGATCTATACCGGCAATATCTAAATTTTTTGAGCCTGGCGCTGCTGTCTGAGCACGTTTTGATTCCTCTAGGTACTGTGTGACCGCACCAGTATTGGGTAGCCACTTGCCAGTCATTATCTCTTCAAGAGTGTTGCCTTCAACAACTAGTTCTGAATAGTTTTCGTCGTAATTTTCAGAGTAGGCGACTGGTTTATCGAGACGACCGTTTAGCCACCCAGTGATTACCTTTGGAATTCTCATAACAAGGGCAAATCGGAGATTCGAAGCAAAAGCGATTCTTTGATAACAAACCCCTGTATCAACAGCTAAACATCCAGTAACACCGGATCCTTCAACTAGCGCCGGGTTCTCGAATTTCTTCACCGGATAAATAGATAGGCGAAGACTTTTTTCGGAGGCATCCCAAGTTGACACACCATTTGGTCTATTAAAAAGCGCACTTACCAACCCCAGAATCAGGTAATCGGTACTCTTGCCGCCATCGTTGATTCTCCAGATCCAAGGTCCATCAGAACCTGGATAACCTGAATTTGTCTTTGAGTTGAATGTGGATGCCCAACCCGGACTTGTTTTTCTATAAACCCTAGTAACCGGTTCAGCTTTAACCTTCGAGCCATCTTCTTTGACTAGGGTCAAACTCTTAATGCATGCAGCTATTTGTCGAGCATCGCACGAACCCATAGCCACGTCATATTTGATTTGTTGAAAAGATGTATCAGCTAGTGCGGAAACACACTTTGGATCATCAGGTGTTAGGCAAGTTACAGCACCGCCTGCACCTGCTTGCCCTGCGCTTTGTTTCTCTAGAGAAATATATGACTTGAAATTAACTTGGTTCTGATCGAAGTAGACCATGGCGTTATCTGAAGAACTTGGTTCAATCACACGCAGAATTGAGCGAGCATCTTTAATAACTTCAGGATCTTCCGGCGGGGAAAATGCTGGACCATTAGGGGCTGCAGAACCTGGCTGAGGTGTATCAACGGCGAAAGTCGATGTAGGTAATAAGGAGAGGAATAGAACTGAGGTCAATAGAAGAATCGACACTTTTCGCGATGAAATTACCACGTCACTTATTATAGAAGTGCTGTACACAAATAAATAGACCTAGGCTTGGAAATCTACTTCTTCTTAAATCCTGTTGGGCAGACAGGCTTAACTGCAGTAACTTTCTTGGAAGTTTTCCCCTTTACGCAAGTAATAGTTGTCTTGCTCCCACTTGTTCCGGCCTGAGTAATCTTCATCTTGATAGTTGGTGATGAGAATCCAAAGCCATAAGCGCCCATTCGGAAGAAACCGTTCTTCTCATTAACAACCGTTGTAGCCACTTGGGCTTGGCCATCGCTGCTCAATACTGAAACCGTTGCCCCTATTGGCGCCTTTGAGAATCCATAGAGGCACCGCGCGACGCTTGAGTTGAGAACCAAGTCATAACTTCCTGTAGTTAGAGTGCCATCTGGTTTGGTGTGAGGAGATGCAACTTTGTAATCCAAAGTTCCTTCAGATTTATTGAAGGCTGGTGCGCCAGATGAAAACACGCTTGCATTGGTAAAGACCAAACCGGCGAGAGAATTAACGCTCGCTGTACATTTCGAAAGTTCTACCGCTGTATCGCTATTTAGATTTAGCGTTTGAAAACTCCACTGGCTAGGCATCGCTACCGCTTTATCGCCGAGGAATGGCAACCACGACAAGAATTCATCTATTCCAAGAGCGTCATACTTGTTGCTGTGGCCTTTAAGAATTGAGACAGAATCAAATGGATCTTGCCGACTCGCGCCGGCATAGAGACCTCCGCCGCGATCCTTTTGATATCTCTCGCGCAATTCTGGGGTCAGATCTGAATTCTTCGTCCAACCAAAGACGATCGGCACCTTTACTGGCTCAGCAAGAATTTCTACTTTAACCGAGCTACCGCTGGCAGCAGCAGTTACAGATATTTCTGGATTTGCCATTCGTCCGTAAAGCCAACCGTTAAAGCGCTTAGACATATTGAGGCTAATTCCAAAAGAGTAGTTTGCAGGAAAAGGTTGCGACTTTATACAAGTGGTTCGAGTTGCCATCAAACATCTGTCATCTGTTATGAATCCAGATAAACTGGAGTCCATAGTGTTTGTCCCTGGTCCCACTGGCTTTCCAACGTAAAACATAGGATCTAAATTTGGTCCACCAGGAACGAATTGTCCTGTTTCAACCGTAACCGGATAAATGCTATTAGTTAGTTGATCTAGAACGAATCTATTTGCTGTGCCTGCGTCACGATGCGTAAAAAAGTCAGATTTGACCAGATATAAATCTCCGGCTGAATGTGCGGCGCTAGGTATCGAAACAACCAGCGGGTTTCCACCATTTGGCAATCCGATACTCGGATCCCCCTTGACTGCGGCGTCAAAGTTTTCAGTTAACTCTGGTCTTGGGGTAAATGAATTTGAAACTGCGCCCGTCGTTAAATTCTTGGTAGTGATACCTGCAATGCAATCAACCTCGGTTGAGTTTGCGCAGGGAGTTAAATTCATATCCCCTAATTGAAAAGTAAAATTTGTCGGGCACTTATCCAGGGATTTGCATCTGGCCATCCCAGTAATTAACTGATTCTCAATCTTGAAAGTTGCTAAGTTGGTCCAGAATCGAGCAAGAGATCGTGAGTTATTTACTAGGTAGCCGGTGTATCCAGGACCGGGAGGATTTACAACCTGAAATTGCTCATCAATTTCACCAACTGCTTGTGCAGAATTAATCGCTGGCGAGGCTAAGAGGCCAAGGCAAAGCGATCCTATGAGAACTGCAAATTTAGCGCGGTGAGCGAATTTCATTGAAGTAATGTATCCCTCCTATCTGGATTGCTCTATAAAGATCTGGATGAAATACATTTTATTTCTTCTTAAATCCTGTTGGGCAGACCGGCTTCACTGCAGTCACCTTCTTGGAAGTTTTCCCCTTTACGCAAGTGATGGTTGTCTTCTTAGCTACCGCAGGCTTAGCAGCGGGAGTAGCAATTGGAGTTGGAGCTACAACCGGCTTTTCTGCTTCTTGTGTCAACTTAACTCGAACTGTTGGCGCTGAGTAGGTAAAGCCATTGGCTGATAGGTAAAGCCAGCCATTCTTTTCGTTCACTGTCGTTGTAGCTACCTGAGCAGTTCCATCTGAAGAAACGATACTAATGGTTGCACTGGCTTTCCAACGTAAAACATAGGATCTAAATTTGGTCCACCAGGAACGAATTGTCCTGTTTCAACCGTAACCGGATAAATGCTATTAGTTAGTTGATCTAGAACGAATCTATTTGCTGTGCCTGCGTCACGATGCGTAAAAAAGTCAGATTTGACCAGATATAAATCTCCGGCTGAATGTGCGGCGCTAGGTATCGAAACAACCAGCGGGTTTCCACCATTTGGCAATCCGATACTCGGATCCCCCTTGACTGCGGCGTCAAAGTTTTCAGTTAACTCTGGTCTTGGGGTAAATGAATTTGAAACTGCGCCCGTCGTTAAATTCTTGGTAGTGATACCTGCAATGCAATCAACCTCGGTTGAGTTTGCGCAGGGAGTTAAATTCATATCCCCTAATTGAAAAGTAAAATTTGTCGGGCACTTATCCAGGGATTTGCATCTGGCCATCCCAGTAATTAACTGATTCTCAATCTTGAAAGTTGCTAAGTTGGTCCAGAATCGAGCAAGAGATCGTGAGTTATTTACTAGGTAGCCGGTGTATCCAGGACCGGGAGGATTTACAACCTGAAATTGCTCATCAATTTCACCAACTGCTTGTGCAGAATTAATCGCTGGCGAGGCTAAGAGGCCAAGGCAAAGCGATCCTATGAGAACTGCAAATTTAGCGCGGTGAGCGAATTTCATTGAAGTAATGTATCCCTCCTATCTGGATTGCTCTATAAAGATCTGGATGAAATACATTTTATTTCTTCTTAAATCCTGTTGGGCAGACCGGCTTCACTGCAGTCACCTTCTTGGAAGTTTTCCCCTTTACGCAAGTGATGGTTGTCTTCTTAGCTACCGCAGGCTTAGCAGCGGGAGTAGCAATTGGAGTTGGAGCTACAACCGGCTTTTCTGCTTCTTGTGTCAACTTAACTCGAACTGTTGGCGCTGAGTAGGTAAAGCCATTGGCTGATAGGTAAAGCCAGCCATTCTTTTCGTTCACTGTCGTTGTAGCTACCTGAGCAGTTCCATCTGAAGAAACGATACTAATGGTTGCAGATATCGGAGCCTTAGAGAATTTGTATAGGCAACGCGCTGCTTCGGAGCTCAAAACTAGATTGTAGTTTCCCACATTGTCCTTGCCGTTAGCATCGTAATGTGGAGAGGAAACCTTGTAATCAAGTGACTGTGTTGACTCATTGAATGTTGGAGGGGCTGAAACATACATATTGGCATTTGTCGTGACTATGCCCGTCAAATTAGTGTTGTTTGAAAGGCACGCAGACGTGCCCGAACTAAAAATTTCCTGCTGGCTTAGAGTTCTGGCAATCCAAACTGATTTGCTGCCAATCGCCTTATCTTTGGCTACTTCAAGCCACCATAAATACTCTTTGAAGCCGTTTGCATCGTATTGATCGAAAGCCTGTAGCAACTGGACGCTATCTCTTCCTTTGCCCAATTTATCGTCGTATACGAAGTTTCCTCCCCAATCATTCATAGCGTAGAGGTAGTCGTAGAGACCCTTAGGCATATCTGAATTCTTTACCCAAGCACTTAACACTGGAACAGAAACTGGTCCGCCTTCGACTGAGAATATCTGTCTTCCCACCGAATCAGTTGTGATTTTTATTGTTGGATCAAGGAGACGCCCATGCATAAAACTGGTTAACTGAATACTTGTTCTTATCTCAAGACGATAGCGCACATCGGTTGGAAGTGGCCATGCCAGGCCACACTCTCCGGTGTCGCCAGTGTGTGCACCGATAACAAAGCAACCCATAGTTGGACCATTTGAATACCAAGCCTTTCCGGATGAATCCGCTTTTCCAGCTCTAACGCGGATATCTGGGTAAGAAGGATTCTTATCTGAGGACATTGCGAAGATTCCAGAATTAAACTGATGAGGAGAGAGCATTGGCTTGCTTCCACCATAACCACCAGGATGGAAATAGTCTGCAAAGACTAGGAATTTATCCCCACCTTGGTGAGTTATTCCATCAAAGGTCCAAATAGAAGGTAATCCACCGTCGGGAATCTTTAGGCTTGCATCACCTTTAAACGTGTAGTCAGACTTTTCTGGGAAGTTAACGACAAACTTTCCTGGAATTTCTCTGCCGGCTTTAATCGCCGTAACGCCAATAATGCAATTTGTATCGGCATCAGTTTTGCAAACATCGAGTACTGCGTCATACCAAATGTTATCTGCATTAGTGCAATTTGGATCTGAGTATGAGCGGCAAACAAAAGCCTCCTTCTGAACCCACGCACCATTTTTCTGCTCGTAATACATTCCAAGCAACTTAGAGTGACTGCCTGTGATGCGTCCTGCATCTTCAACTAAAATACCTGTGTAACCACCAACGTTCTTAACTGCAGGTCCCTGATCCTGAAACTGTTCAATTGGCTTGGTATCTGCGCTGGCGAGAATCGGAACCGATAGCCCCAAAATCAGAAGTGTTGAAAGTAGGCTCTTGATCAGCTTCTTGGACTTGCGCATTACGGCTCCCCCGCAGATTTAGAACATGGAACTATTTGAAACTTCACCGCATTTGGGGGCTCTTTTTATGCGCCGAAGTGGAAAAGTCATCAAAATTCTCCGCCCGTCTTGTGGGGTTATTGAAAGACCACGCCTGCTTTTGCGAGTCTGGCGGTCATAGCCGCATAACCAGCGCTGAACTCTGGTGAATCAATCTCTGATTTCCAGCGGCCGCTCGTTGCCGCATCTGGCGTCATTGATTGAGTAAAGAAAGCCTGCATCGTGGGTTCATCTGTAACCTTTAGAAAGCCAAGGAGTTTCTTGTATGTGGCTTCTCGGTTCTTGATTGCCAGATCCTCTAGAGCGATCGTAATTTTCTTTTCTGGCTTAACTGCGGTCAAGGCTTCGTGGCCTGCCAACAGTCGAGCTTCAATCCAATCCAAACCTTCTAGCGCAGTTGTTGGACCCCACTTCTTGGTCAGGAGCGAAGCTATAACATCGCGAGGATCGCGAACCATATTTATAAATAACGCATTGGGAAAGAGTTCTTGAAGTTTATTGGCCTCTGGAATATTCATTGGAGTTGTCTCGACCCAATAGATCTCATCTCCGGCACCAAATTGTTTACTAATAAACGTGGCCATGAAGTGACGGGCAGCCCATTTGCGATTGATCTTTAAATCGCGTTTAAGTCTCTTGAGTAAGTTTTCAAGATCTGTCTTTGCAATACCTGAGATCAGCCCGCGGCCATGCGGAGGGGGTGCATCGATATTCCACCACTTCTCCCATATAAATTTATTGAACTCTGCAAGGATCTTAGAAAATCGTTCTTTCTCTTTACGTTTACGTTTTCGGTACGTGCGAAAGTTAAGAATTGAAACTTTTCCTGCGCTCTTTTCAATTTCACTGCTATATCCGAAGACCACATCGACCAGCCCTGATTTATTGGTTAGGAACTTTATCTCGATTGGAGTGCTGGTTCTTATCTTGGAATGGTTTCCAAGCAGATCACCAATGACGGTAGTTCCGCTGCGGCCGGTTCCGCCCACAAAGACTGGGATGACCTTAGAACTCATTGGGTAAGACTAACTTGCGATGATTCGATAGCCGTTGATTACGATGACAGCTATTCCAACAAGTATTCCGATCTGCTTACGAGGTAACTTCACTACGATGCGAGCGGCGATTGGCGCCATTAAGCAGCCGCCGAGAGCCAGGCCCCCAACAGCAGCCCAATTGATATCTAAGCGGTGCAGGTTCGCCAAGAAGCCAACGCTGGCTGAGACAGCAACGATAAACTCTGAGGCGCTCACTGTGCCGATAATTTTGCGAGGTTCTATCTGAGTAGTTGTCATAAGGGTTGGCGTAACTATTGGACCCCATCCCCCACCACCAGATGCATCTACAAAACCACCAGTAAAGCCTAGATAAGTTAAAAACCTTGGGTTGGTAACTTCAAGTGAATTTGTATTCACCTGCGGTTGAAAGATATTTCGGTATAAAAGTAAGAAGCCGAGCAATAGAAGAAGTGTTGAGATAAATACTTTTGCGCTAGAGAGATCTATAGAAGATAGAAAGGTTGCACCTAGCAATGCGCCAATGCCACCTGGGATTGCGAGTTTAAAGAGAATTTTCTTATCTATGTTTTCCGCATGCCAATGTGATGCGCCAGATACTAAGGTTGTGCCGATTTCAGCGGCGTGAACTGCAGCGGATGCAACCGCAGCAGATGCTCCTAAGGTCAACAACAGAGTTGAGCTAGTTAAACCAAAACCCATGCCGAGAGTGCCATCAATTAACTGTGCGACCGATCCTGCCAAAGCAAAGAAAATCCAGTTCATAGAGCCACCTTAAGTATCGCGCTAACACTGGCATCGAGATCTGCAGTGCCATCGATTGTAATCTCAGGTTTTGTTGGGCGCTCGTAATCTTGACCTACGCCGGTGAAGTTAGGGATCTCTCCCTTGGCTGCTTTCTTATACAGACCCTTTGGATCGCGAGAGATACATACATCTACTGGTGTATCTACGAATACTTCAATGAAATCGCCTTCTGCAAATATCGAACGTGCGCGCTGGCGATCAACTTCAAATGGGCTAACTAGCGCTGTAATAACAATTAACCCGGCATCGACCATTAGTTTGGCAACTTCAGAGACTCTACGAACATTCTCTGCACGATCTTCGGGGGTAAAGCCCAAATCAACATTGAGACCCATACGTAGATTGTCACCATCTAATACATAGGCGTGCGCACCTTGAGCATGAAGGCGCTTTTCAAGAAGGTTGGCGATCGTAGATTTTCCTGAACCCGATAGACCGGTTAACCAGATAACTTTTGCACGCTGATTTTTGGCGACTTCGCGGGCTGTTTTATCGACTTCGTAGGCCTGTGCGGTGATGTTTTCACCACGGCGCAATGAGTGGCGAATCATGCCAGCGCCAACTGTTTGGAAGTTGGTGCGATCTACCAGAATGAAGTTACCGAACTCGCGAGACTGCTTATATGGATCTAGTGCGATTGGTTGATTGGTTGCAATTTCAACTTCGCCAATTTCATTCATGGCCAAGGTATTTACTGAGAGGTGCTCACCTGTATGAACGTCAATCTTGTGACGAATCTTGGTGATGATTACTGGAGTCTCGCTAGGGCCTGAGATTAGAAGGTATGAACGGCTATGAATAAACGCGTCTTCATTTAGCCAGACTAGGTTTGCGTTAAAGCGATCAGATGGAGTTACAACGCTTTGGTTGGCGTAAACCAGATCACCGCGAGTTATATCTACTTCTGGCTCAAGGACAAGAGTTACCGCATCCGACTGAGCGGCAACTTTTTGGCTCTGCATGTCAGAAATTATCTGCGCAATCGTTGCTACTTGATTGCTAGGAAAGATCTTTACCTGATCGCCTAATTTGAAGTCACCTAAGTGAACAGTGCCGGTAACGCCTCTAAAATCTTCGGCGCGAGCGATCGATTGAACGCGCAGGCGAGCTGTTGCTTCTGCAGATTTGCTTGGCTGCCAGCCTTGAATTGCCTCAAGCAGAGTTTCACCGGAATACCATGGCGTTGAATTACTGCGATAAACCACGTTGTCACCAGCTAGAGCACTAAGCGGAATGAAGTGAACGTCGGCGATATCAAGGCGCGCTAGCGTCTTTTCAATCTCGCTCTTGATCTCGTTATAGATACTTTCTTGGAATCCAACTGCATCTAATTTATTGATCGCAACCAATACTCGCTGGACTCCCATTAGAGAACAGATAGTTAGATGGCGCAAAGTTTGGGTGCGCACGCCCTTTGTGGCATCGACTAGAACTATTGAGATCTCGGCGCGCGATGCGGCAACTGCCATATTGCGTGTGTACTGCTCGTGTCCTGGAGCATCAGAGATTATTAAGCGCCGGCCATCAAGTAGTGACATCGAGCGATATGCCACATCAATTGTGATTCCTTGTTCGCGCTCTGCTTCAAGGCCATCTGTAAGCAAACTAAAGTCAATTTCACCCGCTGGGATTATTGAACCCGCGCGACGAACTTTTCGCGTTGAATCGATAGTGTCGTGAGGAACGCTATCGGTCTCAACCAATAGACGTCCGATCAAGGTGCTCTTTCCATCATCAACGCTGCCGCAAGTTAAGAGGCGAACAATCGGGGTCTGCATTAGAAGTACCCCTCTTTCTTCTTCTTCTCCATCGAATCTTCATTTGCGCCGTCGATTAAACGCGTTGCACGTTCGCTCAGCTTTACCTTTAAAACCTCGTCAACAACTTCGGAGATTGTTGTTGCATTTGATTCAACAGCTGCGGTAAGCGGGTAGCAACCGAGAGTTCTAAAGCGAACCATCTTTGGCTCTGGAACTTCTCCAGGGTTAAGTGGGTAGCGATCATCATCGACCATTATCAATTGGTCACCGCGCTTAACCATGGGGCGATCTTTTGCAAAGTAAAGTGGATTTACTTCAATTTTCTCTTGTTGGATATAGCGCCAGATATCGCCTTCGGTCCAATCTGAAAGTGGAAAGACGCGCATTGTCTGACCTGGCGCTAAGCGAGTGTTGTAAGAGCGCCAGAGTTCAGGGCGTTGATTACGTGGGTTCCAGCTATGGCCTTCATCTCGGACGCTAAAGATTCGTTCCTTTGCGCGAGATTTTTCTTCATCACGGCGTGATCCCCCGATAGCGGCATCTACTTCATGGTGATCGAGTGCCTGCCGTAGTGCAACTGTCTTCATGATGCGCGTGTATTCAGAAATTCCGGTAGTAAATGGATTTGCTCCGGAAGTTGCGCCCTCTTGGTTTGTGTGAACAATCAAATTCAATTTGTGATCGGCGACAATCTTGTCGCGGAAGGAGATCATCTCTTTGAACTTCCAGGTTGTATCGATATGTAGCAGTCGAAATGGAACTGGCGCTGGATAGAAAGCCTTAATTGCTAGATGGAGGAGAACTGAAGAATCTTTTCCAATGGAATACATCATCACTGGGTTTTTGAAGGCGGCGGCAGTCTCGCGCAGAATCTCTATCGATTCAGCCTCAAGGGCCTTTAAAATTCCTTCGTTCACATGCACGCGCCTACGCTACTGGTTAATCCTGTGATCTACCTGTATTTCTTCTGGCAGCGCGGGCAAAAATGCGATGATCTCGCACCAAATGTGATCCGACGAATAGGTGTTCCACAACGCGGGCATGGCTCATCGGTACACCCATAAGCCGCAAGGGCTTGTTCGAAGAATCCACTTTCGCCATTTACATTTATATAGAGATCATCAAATGATGTGCCACCTTGTTCGATTGCTTCACTCATAACCTCTGTTGCATAACTAATTATCGAAGCAAGCTTCTTCTTGGAAAGATCGGCTGTAGATACTTCTGGATGAACCTTGGCGCGCCAAAGAGTTTCATCGGCATAGATATTTCCAACACCGCTCATGATTTCTTGGTTTAGTAGCGCGGTCTTAATTCGGATCTTTCGCTTTGCAAACTTCTCAATCGTCTCTTGCAGATCAAATTGCGAATCAAAGGGATCGCGCGCAATGTGCTGGGCTGAACTTGGCACGCCATCAATTGTTTCCTCAACTGATACCCAGCCGAAGGTTCGCTGATCATTAAAAACTAACTCGCGCTTGCGCATCTGCTTGGTTAGGTCAAACTGTGCGCGAACATGCTTTGCTCTGGGATGGCCTTGCTGATGAATTAAGAACTGCCCACTCATACCCAGATGTGCAACTAATACTTGTGGGCGATCCAAAACAAACCAGAGAAACTTGCCACGTCTATTTAAGTCAATAATCTTGGCGCCCTGAATTGATTTTAGCGGTGCGATTGATTCAGGTTTAAGCGCGCGTGGATGTAAATCATGCGCCCCAACAATTTTGTAACCTTTAACCAGGCTGACTAAGCCGCGGCGAACCGTTTCAACCTCTGGAAGTTCAGGCACAACTTAACCTTTGTTAGCCACGCTAAGTGCGGCAAGTGCGCTGTCATAACCCTTATCTTCTTTGCTGCCAGGTAGACCAGCGCGCGCAGTAGCTTGTTCTAAGTTGTCGCACATAAGCACTCCGAAACCAATGGGCTTAGAACGGCTCAGCGAAACATCCATTACTCCTTGAGTTACTCCTTGGCAGACATAATCAAAGTGTGGGGTTTCACCGCGCAGAACCAGCCCAACGATTACAGCGACATCAAAGCCTTCATCAAAAGCTAACTGCGCCGCAAGTGGGAGTTCGAATGAACCAGCCACTGTGCGAACTACAGGATTAGCTATTCCAGACTCTTTAAATCCACGAACCGCACCGGCAACTAGGGCATCACAGATATCTGGATGCCAAGCGGCAGTGATGACAATTGCCTTGAGATGTGGCATTTGTGGAATCTTTACTTCGGGGGCATGTCCAGCCATTAGAGCGCTCCTAACGCGTGGTTTAACTTATCTCGCTTGGTTTCTAGATACTTCTGGTTATGTTTGTTAGCGAGTACTTCAAGTGGTGCGGTAGTTAGAGAAATTCCAGTTGCCTTTATCGCGGCAATCTTTTCAGGATTGTTGGTCAATAAAGTTAGTGATTTTACTTTTAAGCGGTGAAGGATCTCTGCCGCATCTTCATAGGTGCGATCATCTACAGGCTGACCGATTGAAATATTTGCTTCAACGGTATCTTGGCCAGAATCCTGCAACGCATACGCGCGGATTTTCTCAGCAAGACCTATGCCGCGGCCCTCGTGATCGCGAAGATAAATGACATATCCGTGGCCGCTTTCTTCAATGAGGCGAATTGCTTCTTGGAGTTGCGGACCACAATCACAGCGCTTGGATCCGAATACATCTCCAGTTAAGCATTCGGAATGAACGCGCACTACCGGCTGACTACTTGGAGTCTGGGCAAATTTAAGAACTGCGTGTTCTGCTCCAGTTGGTGAAATATATGTGGAGATCTGCCATTGCGCGCTGCCAAGTGGAAGCTCTGCCCATTCAAGGCTTGCTATATCAGCGCTCTTCTTTTCGGGTAGTACGCGAGATAGCTCATCGATAGAGATCACTTCTAAATCATGCGCTTTGGCAAATTCGGTTATCTGAGAACCGCGCATCATCGATCCATCATCATTTACTAATTCAGAGAGAACTGCACAAGGATTAGATCCAGTTAGTTCGCATAGAGCCATACTTGCCTCGGTATGGCCACGACGTTGGTGAAGTCCACCCGGTACTGATATCAGCGGAAACACATGTCCTGGTCGTGCAAAATCTGTCGGTAGTGAACTGGCATTAGCAAGTGCACGCAGTGTGTTTGCTCGCTCGGCTGCCGGAATACCTGTTGAGCGGCCAGCGATAGCATCGACCGTAACAGTGAAAGCTGTTGTGTGGTTATCTTCATTACGCTTAACCATAAGTGGAAGTTTTAGCTTCTTGGCAGTTTCCTCAGTAATGATTCCGCAGATGACACCAGATGTGTATCGAACCATAAATCCGATATTTTCAGGCGTGGCTTTATCAGCAAGGAGAATTAAATCTGCTTCGTTCTCACGATTTTCATCATCGGTTACGACGATGAACTTGCCCGCCTTGAATTCAGACAATACTTTTTCTAAATTACTCATTTGTCATCCTGTCCGCGTGCAATAAGTCTTTCAACGTACTTTGCTAGAACATCTACCTCGACGTTGAGGGGGTCAGAAATCTTTTTGGCAGCAAGATTGGTCTTAGCTAGAGTTTCTGGGATTAACCAGACAGATACTTGATCAAGCCCATCGTTTAGTTCGCCAACCGTCAGCGATACACCTTCAATACAAATAGAACCTTGTGCAACCACGTACTTCATAAGGTGGGCAGGCACTGCAATATCCATGCGCGTCCACTCTTTATCAGCCGAGATTCCAGCAACTTTCGCTACGCCATCAACATGGCCTTGCACGATATGGCCACCAAGGCGATCTTGTGTCCGGGTAGCAAGTTCCAGGTTTACAGGAGAACCAACACCAAGTGCGCCCGTTGAAGTTAGGTTGAGCGTTTGCATCATTACATCTACTTCAAAACTCTGGCTGTCAAAAGAAGTAACAGTTAAACAGACACCGTTAACGCTGACCGAATCTCCTTGGGCTATTTGTGCGCAAATTTCGGCGCTCTTGATCTGCAATTTGGCGCTGCTTTCTTGGCGCACAATTGCAGAAACTTGGCCGACAGCCTGAATTAGCCCTGTAAACATTAGCGCCCACCTTCTTCTTGGTTTGCGCTCTTGATAAGCGTGATCTTTAAATCAGCTCCGATTACTTCAACATCTGCGATCTCGAAATCTAAGCGCTCTGAAATAGTTGCAACTCCCAAATCTGAAATTGACGGTGTGCCCGAGCCAAAGAAAGTTGGCGCCTGATACAGAACTACTTCATCGATCAAGCCTGCCTTTAACAACGCGGTTCCCAAGGTTGGCCCTGATTCGATTAACAATTGGTTGAAGCCACGTGCCTGAGCCAAGGTGATTAGCTCTTGTAGGTCACGAGATTTGATGGCAATGGTTTCGGCATCGGCGTTAAGAATCTGCGCGCTTGAAGCTATTTCGGAGCCACCCATGACGAGACGGACTGGGTTCTTGCCGGCGCCTTTACTGGTGAGCAAAGGGTTATCGGCTTTTACTGTTGCAGTAGATGTGACAATCGCATCGGCTTGTGAGCGAAGCACGGCAACATCTGCGCGGGCTAGTTCGCTAGTGATCCATTTAGAAGTGCCATCGGCGGCGGCAACCTTGCCATCCATGGTCGATGCAATCTTCCAGGTAATTCGCGGGCGCTCTTTAGAAATCTTGGTTATCCATGCGCGGTTATCAAAGGCTGCCTCACTTTCCAGCAGCCCTTGCTCTACATCAATTCCAGATGCGCGAAGGTACTCGCCTCCCCCAGCAGCAATCGGATTTGGATCACCAACTGCATAAACAACTTTTTTGATTCCGGCGGCAATAATCGCTTGTGTGCAGGGTGGAGTTTTGCCCTGGTGGTTACATGGTTCAAGAGTTACATAAATGATTACACCCGCCGGAATATTCTTGGCCGCATTTATCGCAACTACTTCAGCATGATCTGCGCCCTGATGAAAACCTTCGCTGATGAATTCACCAGTTGCACTAGTTATAACTGCGCCAACAATTGGGTTTGGGAAGGTCTTACCAAGCCCAAGGCGAGCACACTCGATGGCACGCGCCATCGCAGCATCTGCACTTAATACTTGGTTCATCTTCAACACCCTTGATCGAGATTTGGTGTTGCATCTCGGGGTGGAAAAAGCGGTGGCAGCCGACGCACTAAACCCCTGAAACAAAGTTAATTGCGCAAAGGGTGCGACAGCTACACGTTGGTTTTCTCTCATCCGGACTTTAACCGTCGGTTCGGGAATTACACCCAATCCACCGGTCATTGGATATGACCGGGTCGCAGACTTTAACTGCCGGTTCGAAATTACATCGACCCCGAAAAACAACACTCTTATTCTAGCGCCCTGCTTTGAGGGCTTTCATCCAAATCTCATAAAGTGGTTTTGCCGCAGCCTGTGTAGCGGTCATTACGCCGCCTTTTTCGGGAAATAGGTTCTGTTTTCCATCTTCATCCCAAACTGCACCGCCTGCTTCGGCAACGATTAAGAGTGATGCCAAATGATCGATCGGACTGAAATGTCCGACGATTGCCCCAACTCCGCGCGCAAGTGCCGGACCAACGATCGTTAGCGTGCCAGAGCCCATGATGCGCATTGTGCAATATTGCTCTGCTAATCCATCTAGCAAGCCCAGCATTCCTGGCCAAGGCTGATATGCGGCAAGCTCGGTGCAAACAACGCGCGATGCCAAAGGATTTTCAGTGCCACTTTGATCTTCAATAACTAGCGGTTTGCCATTTCGTTTCGCACCCTTGCCACGCTGTGCTTCATACAACTCATCACGCCATGGATCTATAACAACGCCCACTAAGACATCGCGATTGTGTGCAAGTCCGAAACAGAATGATGTCCAAGGTAAACGATTTGCAAAGTTAGTTGTGCCGTCAATTGGATCGAGATACCAAGAAGGGGTATCGGCAAGGTAAGCACCGCCCATTTCTTCGCCAACGAAGTTATGTCCGGGCAGGTTTGCCGCAATTACTTCACGGACATGGGCTTCGATCATTACATCAATTTCAGTCACGATATCGGCGGCATTTGTCTTTAACTCAATTTTTCCAGGATCCATATTGCTAGCAACTAAAATGGCCCACTTGCCTAGATCGCGAGCGATGACCATCGCGCGATCTAAATCAATATCTTCTAACTTCATCTTCCGTGGTCCACTTGTATCAATGGTTGGATTTTCAGCGATCACCTTTTGTAATTGAGTTAATTGATTAGAGGTAATTGAATCAACGCCGATAGCTGCTGCCCAGCGCATGGTGGCCTCGTCATCAACGGTCCAGACCGCCACCTTAAAACCAAGTTCATGTAAGGCCTTAACAGACTTCTGAGTAACAAATGAGTAATGCAAATTTATAAATTCGGGCTGCAAAATATCGGTCTCAGCCTTTGTAGGAAGCGCCAACTTATCCCACGGCATCCAGATGCGAGCTTTTGGTGATAGCGAACGGATCGTGCGCATTCCATCGAAATTTCCGCACCAAAATATTTGTTCTTCAGGAAGTGGGCCACCGGCAACAACCTCATAGGTTGGCTTTGCTGGCTCTGGTTGTTCCATGTCGATCATCAAAATTGATTTGCTACCGACAAATAACTTTAAGACATCAATTAATAGCGGAATACGATCTTGGCCATGGCCGAGTTGAGATATCTGTGCCCAATCCATCTCGGTGCTCGCTTTGGAAATTCCCCACAAGCGCTCCAGGTTTGAGTCATGTAGAACAATTACCTTGCCATCGCGTGTTATGCGAACATCAATTTCAACGACTTCAGCGCCGGCGTTAATTGCACTTTGGATGGCGACAATTGTATTTTCACGAAAGCGGCTAGAATCTCCGCGATGTGCGCAGGCAAAAGTTTTGGATTTGGATTCAGACATGGGTTAAGCAGTTCTAACTAGCTTGCCATCCTTGTAAATCAGAGCTTTATTTATCTTTGCAAAGCCAGTATCGCCAACTTTTGGAACATCGACTGAGATAAATGCACGAAATGATGCATCGGCACGCTTTAGATAAATCTCATAGAAGTGGCCACGTGGCACAACTAAATCAACAGTTGCTGGATAACTACCAGGAGCCTGAGTCTTCGAGAATGTAACATCTTCGGGACGAATGCCAACAACTTCATTGCCTGCAATAACTTGTCCGTCACCAAAACTTCCTTCAATGCGATTTAAGCTTCCGATAAAGTTGGCAACATATTCGGTTGCTGGTTGATCATAGAGTTCCTGTGGCGTACTGAACTGTTCGATGCGACCATCGTTCATAACCGCAATTCGATCAGAAATAGAGAGCGCTTCATCTTGATCGTGGGTCACGATCACAGTCGTGATTTGGAGGCGACGTTGCAGGGCACGGATATCTTCACGAACCTTTACGCGTAACTTAGCGTCAAGGTTGGAAAGTGGTTCATCTAGCAGCAAGATATCTGGCTCTTGTACTAAAGCGCGCGCTAGTGCAACACGTTGCTGTTCTCCGCCAGAGATCTGTCCAGGGCGAGAATCTTTATGGTGCATCAGATTAACGACAGTCAGAACATCATGCACTCGCTTTTCAATCTCTGCTTTACCCATCTTGCGAATCTTTAGTGGGTAGGCAACATTCTTAAAGACTGTCATATGTGGCCAGAGCGCGTAGTTCTGAAAGACCATCGCACTCGGACGCTTTTCAGGACCTAGCTTTGTTACATCTTTACCAGCAAGATTTATTGTCCCACTTTCTGGGATTAAGAAACCTGCAATCATACGAAGCGTGGTTGTCTTACCGCACCCTGAAGGGCCAAGAAGCGAGACCATCTCACCTTTTTTAACAGTTAAATTCAAATTATCAATAATTAAGCGCCCACCAAGAACTTTAGATAGACCGATTAGCTCTAGACCTTCTATTTCATTACTCATTTACAGCCTTTCTTAGTTTTCACTTGATTTGGAAGCCTTCTGCTAACTGGCCACCAATTATTTGCTTCCGTGCCAATCCGATAAGGAGAACTGAGGGGGCTGCAAGAAGAATTGAAAACACTGCTGCAATCTGAACTGGATAGGTAAGAACTAGCGCATACATTTCAGTGGGCATTGTGAAAAATGATGGAGCACCAACTAGGTAAGTACCTTGTGCTTCATCAAAGGCTGAGATAAAGGACATAACCATGGCAACGAAAATGCCAGGCGCTGCCATCCGCAAGGTAATGCCACGAAAGACCCGAAACTTAGAGGCGCCAGCATCACGCGCCGCTTCTTCTAAGTTTTTAGGAACAGCAGCAAATGCTGCCGCTGGAATCCAGGTCATATAGATAATTGTGCCGAGCAGCTGGATAATAATTACACCAACCATGGTGCCCATTAAATTAAGTGCGTAAAAGAGCGTTGCAATTGAGGCGAATAATCCCAACTTTGGAAATGAGTTAGCGGCAAACATACCGATTAGAAATACCCTACGGCCAATGTAGTTATAGCGCGCTGCAGCATAAGCAGCTGGTAAACAAATTACCGCAGAAAGGAGAACCACAATGGGCGCAGTGATAAATGAGTTACGGATCGCCTCCACCATTGATGGCGTTTCAAATACACGCCTCCACCAAATCAAAGTCCAGCCATCTGGCTTTATATTTGGGAAGGTCCAGGTCGTTGTAAATGCTTGTAACGCCAGCCAAAAAAGTGGTCCTAAGATAAAAACGCTCATAAATGCCACGAATAGACCAATAAAGAAGCGAGTAATCAGGTTTGAAGACTGAAGATTTAAACCGTTATCGCGCTTGGCCATTAGATTCTTCCACTCTGCTTGGCGCTACGAATATTTGCCCAGATGTAAAGGACTGCGATTCCAGATGCTGCCGCAAAAATTACAAAAGCCATAACAATTGATTGCTGTGGTCTGTTGTAGGCAGTAAAGAAGTTTGATATCTCAACGCCAAGCATTGTTGGCTGATTTGGACCAAGAAAGACTGGGACGGTAAAAGAACCCATTATGCCTATTGCGGTAAAAGTTCCAGCGATAACGATTGGTACAAAGGCTAGTGGAATAAGAATTGTGCGCACAATGCGCATAAAGCTAGCGCCGGCATCTTGTGCGGTTTCAATCAGAGCATTTGGCACTGACTGCAACCCTGAGGTGATCATCAAGATTGCAAAAGGGAGTGAAGTCCAGATAGTGCCAATAATTATGGCGTTACGAGTGGCGGTAATGATCGGAAAATCTATTCCAAACTGTGACATAAAGGTACGCATGAAGCCGACGCCATTAAAGAATTGAGCGACTGCAAAAGCAGCGATTACAACTGGAACGAAGAGCGGCACAAGTGAAAGCATGCTGAGAATTGACGCAATTTTTCCCCCACGAATGCGTTGATAGAGTCCCATTCCCATAGCCATTAGCAGGACAACAAAAGTTGATACAAAGGTGACGACAATTGTGAGAATGAAATCAGGAAGGAAACGTGGATCTCTAAAGACGGCGAGATAAGCATCTGCTGTTCCCCACCAACTATCCTTTTTGTAAATATCTTGCCCAATAATTGAAACAATTCGATTGGGCCCTCCGGTGTAGCCGATGCTGAAGATAAAAGCAATAAAGATCGGCGCGCCAACAAAAAGGATCAGCACCAAAACAGGGGGTAGTGCCATAAAAAAACCGAGAGTGGAGCGCTTTGCGGCTGTTACCGCCGCAAAGCCCTCCTTCGTGGCAACAAGATTAACTGTGGCCACAAATACCTCTCGAGATTTGTAACTTAGATATTTGTCTCAAGTAATTACTTACCTGGGACTGCAAGGGACCATGCGCTCTTAAGATCATTATTATTGACTGAGTAGTAAGGAGCGCGCATGTCGGTGACATCGATATCCTTAAAATTCTCAAATAACTTTTGATCAAGCTTCGATCCATTTATAACCGGAATCCCCTTGAGAGAACCTGCCATAAAGGCATTCTGCATAGCTGGTGATAAGGCGAAGTTTGCAAGCAAACGCCCACCAGTACGATTCTTGCCATTTATTGGGATTCCGAGAACCGCTGGACCACCTGTGAGTGAAGGGCTCTTGATTGCAGTGGCCTTTACGCTTGCAGGCATAGTGCCAGCATCCTTTGCTGATGCAAATTGATCAGACCAGACAGTTCCCATATCAATTTCGCCCGTAGCGAGAAGGTTCAAGGTTGCATTGTTGTTTGCTGGGTATGTACCGTTCTTGCCATAGGTGAACTTATTGAGTTCGCGCAGAGTTTCAAGACCCTTTGCCCACTTCTTTTGAATTTCCTTATCTTCAACGAGTGACATTCGCACACGCTCATCAGGGGTCAGGTTCATATCCACAACAGTCTGGACGAATGAGTAACCAGATCCACCACCAGATGGAACGTTGTAGCTGAACTTGCCTGGGTTGGCCTTTATCCATGCAAGGAGTTCATCTAAAGTCTTAGGAACTTTTGTAACCTTCGCTGAATTGTAGGCGAGCATCACTGTCGAAGCACGGTATGGGATACCACCACGTGACTGCTTAATTAAAAGTTTGTCGACATCTTTTAAGTTTGGCATAAGTGATGGACTTGGACGGTAAAGAAGGTTAGCCGCGCTCAGCTGCGCAACTGGGCCTGCTCCATCGATTAAATCCACCTGAGGATCACGACGAGTTGCTTTAGCAGCGGTAATTCGTGCGATTAATTGTGTATCACGAAGACCATTGCGGTCGAAAGTCACATTGACTGTGTAATCTGGGTATTGCTTTTCAAAGGCTGGAATAATTACTGTGGTCCAAAGAGTCTGAATATTTGTATCTGCTGAAAGATGCAATTCAATAGTGCTTGTTGCAGCAGGAGCGCTTTGGATTGTTGAGCTGATCGCAAAAGTTGTCATAACAGCGACAACGGCTGATCTCATTAACTTTGATTTAAACACTGATTTCCCCCGAATTCAGATAGATGAGATGGGGATTTACCCCATTTCTAAGAGTGAACTTATGCCTACCTAGCCCCCTAGTCAATCATCTTCAGGCAAAAAAGGAGTTTAATTGAAGAGTTATGCGATTGAGATCTTTACTCGTTGCGGCGGGAGGCTTCCAAGACTTGGGTGGAGCGCAAAATCGCCAGGATAATTAAGGTCAGACCTAAACCTGCTACTTGAAAACCGAGGCCAACTGCCACCCCCATCGCTGCAGTTGCAAAGACTGTCGCCGCTGTGGTGACCCCTTGAGTGCCACCGCTTCGATTAGTAAAAATCAGGCCAGCACCAAGAAAACCAATGCCTGTTATTACAGCGTGCATCGCGCGAGTTGGGTCACCAAAATCAGCTTCGACATCTAAAACTGCTCCGATCGCTACAACTGCAGCAGATGCCGCTCCGACTAAAGCCATCGTTCGCGGGCCAGCAGATTTTCCGGCGCGATCGCGCTCCCAGCCGATAACTGAACCAAGAACTGCAGCAAGGGCGGCGTTAATTATGACTGTTACTTGTTGCCAAATATCTATCTCCTGCATGTCTAGCATTTGAGGATCTTAGTGCGAGTTTACTAGTCAGCGCAATCAAAAAATGTATGAAGACGGTTGTACGTTGCCTTTATGCAACACCAATCGCATCGACGACGAAGATTAGAGTTTCATTTGGTCCAATAGGTCCGCCACCTTGTGCGCCATAACCTAGATCAGGTGGAATAACCAAAAGACGACGTCCGCCTACCTTCATTCCAGGAATACCTTGCTGCCAACCAACAATCACATTTGCTAGCGGGAAGGTTGCAGGAGATCCACCGTTCCAAGAAGATTCAATTAACTGACCATTTGACCACGTCATGAGCGTGTAATGCACAGTCATGGTTGAAGTTGGAAGCGCCTCTGCACCAGTACCAACGATTATGTCCTTGGTTACCAAGGTAGTTGGTGGGTTACCGGCAGGAGCCCCGATTTTTGGCGCTTCTCCTTGATTAGTCGTGACTGTTGGCAAGTTATCTGATGAAGCGCTCACTTCTTTATCTCCACATCCAGTTAGTAAAAGGGTACAAACGGCAAATAGTGCTAATACTTTCTTCATTACTTCTTTTCTCCTTCGCCAATTTCTTGGATCAACTTAAATTCTCCAGAACCAAGTTGGCCTTGATCGCGGTACATCTCAAGCTTGGCGCGGGTATCGGCGATATCAAGGTTGCGCATGGTCAGCTGACCAATGCGATCAACCGGACCAAAAGCGGCATTTTCAGTGCGCTCCATAGATAATTTTTCAGGGTGATAGCTAAGCGCAGGCCCAGTTGTGTTGATGATTGAGAAATCATCGCCGCGACGCAGGCGAATTGTTACTTCACCAGTAACGGCAGATGCCACCCAACGTTGCAATGATTCCCGCAACATCAAAGATTGTGGATCTAACCAACGACCTTCATACAGCAGGCGACCTAAGCGGCGACCTTCTGCGTGATAGTTAGCAATTGTGTCTTCATTGTGAATTGCACTTAGCAAACGCTCGTAGGCGATAAACAAGAGCGCCATACCTGGAGCTTCGTAAATGCCGCGGCTCTTAGCTTCGATGATTCGATTTTCGATCTGATCGGCCATGCCTAGGCCGTGGCGACCACCAATTTCATTAGCGGCCTTCATGAGTTCAACAACGTCACTAAAATCTTTTCCGTTAATTGCAACCGGGCGGCCCTGAACAAATTGAATCTTTACATCTTCAGAGGCAATAGATACAGATGAATCCCAGAACTTAACGCCCATGATTGGATTTACGATCTCAATTGAGACATCTAAGTTTTCTAGATCTTTAGCCTCGTGCGTTGCGCCCAAGATATTGGCATCTGTTGAATAAGCCTTTTCGACGCTGTCGCGGTACGGGAAGTTGTGCGCAACAAGCCATTGGGACATCTCTTTACGTCCACCTAGTTCGCGGACAAAGTCGGCATCTAACCAAGGTTTATAGATTCTCAAATTTGGATTGGCTAGTAAGCCATAACGATAGAAGCGCTCAATATCGTTGCCTTTATAGGTAGAGCCATCGCCCCAGATTTCAACTGCGTCTTGCAACATCGCACGAACCAACAAGGTGCCGGTTACTGCGCGGCCAAGAGGTGTTGTATTGAAATATTGCTTTCCGCCAGAGCGGATATGGAATGCACCGCAAGCGATTGCTGCAAGGCCTTCTTCAACTAGAGAAGTTTTGCAATCAACGAGTCGAGATATTTCGGCGCCATATTCTTTTGCGCGAACCGGTACTGAGTCGATATCTGTCTCGTCGTACTGGCCAAGATCTGCCGTGTAAGTGCAGGGAACCGCACCCTTGTCGCGCATCCAAGCAACGGCCACCGAAGTATCGAGGCCACCGGAGAATGCGATGCCGACTTTTTCGCCGACAGGAAGAGATGCAAGCACTTTAGACATACGTGTAAGTCTAACGGTTGAGAAGGGTTGCTAGCGCAGGCTTAACTTTCCAGAGCGAGAGCATCTCCTGATAGCGCTTCTCCTCAGATGAATCGGCAACTGCGCCCGTCTTTACTGCGCGAATCATCAAATTTCGCGGGGTGTGCTCTCCCCCAATAAATTCAATTGCTTCCACGCGATAGCCAGATAGCTTCATTATTTGTATCCGTAAACCATCGGTTATCAGATCGCCCAATCTCTCCTTCATGATTCCGTTCTTGGTAATCATTGACCAAGGTTCAGGTATCTCAACCATCTGGGCTTGAATATCGTGGTGACAGCATGGGGCAACCAATACCAGTTTCGCACCTGTCATCACTGACCAAGCAAGAGCATCGTCAGTTGCCGTATCGCAGGCGTGTAGTGCAATCGCGACATCTGCGCTCTTCAGGGTTGTCTCAGAAATTTCTTCGGCTCTAAACTCAATCGAATCTGAAATACCTAACTTCTTGGCAATTTCATTATTTCTAGCGCGTGCGCTTTCGCGAATATCAATACCAATTACTTTGACTGCAATTCCCTGACTACGTAAGTACTGGTGGGCAGCAAAGGTTAGGTAGGCATGACCACAACCGAGATCGACGATGGTTAATGGGCTCTTCTCATTCGGCTTATCAATATGCCCGGCTTCTATCGCTGAATTGAGAGAAGGAATTAAAAGACGGAGAAATTCTTCCACCTGTAAGTATTTATCGTTCTTGCTGGCTTTAACTTTTCCGCCAGAGTCTGATATCCCAACTTCGATTAGGAAAGGATCCGATGGATCCAGTAACCGGCTCTTATTTCGATCGTGGGAAAGGTCTGCACTGAATTCACCGCGCGCGCGATTAAGTAGCGCCTCACCTTTCTTGGTGATTCGAAGTGAAATTGATTGATCCTTCTCTTCTAAATGAATATTCGCAAAGCCGGCTTCAAGCAGACCTAGCTTCAAAAACTCCTGCGGTGAGTAATTCTTAGTAGTCATCGCTCGCCCATCGCTCTGGGCTACCTGGTATTTGATTTCACCTTTGATTAGTACTGGCTTTACATCGATTCGCTCATTTGGCGTCTGCATGTTACGACGTCTGCCAGAGAGAACAAGCCTCACAAAGTTATCGGAATTACCTAGCTTCTCTACGATTTCATTGAGCGCATCAGCGAGCGGCGTAGCCATGTAATTAAAGTACCGTAATTCTGGAAGTTACTTGCTGATGCTAATTCGGAATCCTGATTGTTACTGCTAATCCGCCTAATTGGCTCTTACTAAGTTCAAGTTCACCGCTATGTTCTTGAACGATAGCCGCGATGATGCTTAGACCCAGGCCTGAACCGCCACTTTCGCGTGAGCGCGATGGATCAAATCTATTCATAAATTTGATTTCACTTCCATACGCCGAATCAGGTAGCCCCGGTCCACCATCTTCAACCCTTAACTCTGCGCGTTTTCCGACATTACGAAGTGAAACAGAGACGGGAGCATCGCTCGGAGTATGGCGGAGAATATTTGAAAGACAATTTTGAATTAAGCGACTTAGATGATCGCGAGAGCCCTGAACGAAGCAATCATCAGGTATTGCAGTAGTAACTGTCCGCGATGTATTTAGTACTTGGAAATCATTGAGATGGGCTTTAACTAGCTCGTCGAAATCAACTTCTGCAAAATTTACTGGCTTGCTCTCTCCGAGTTCGGCAAGAAGTAAGAGGTCATGTATCAAACTCTCCATCCGCTCAATTTCAGAACTAACTCTAGAAAATGCGCGCGACTGGTCTGAAACTTGCGTGAATTGGCCCTTGCTAAGCATCTCGTTGTAGCCCTTAATGACGGTAAGCGGAGTTCTTAACTCGTGCGAAGCATCACCTAAAAATCTCTGCATACGTTGCAGCGCCTGGGCATCTAACCCACGGTTATGCCGTCTTAAGAAATAGATCGAGAAAAATATAGCTAGCGCATCGGCCCCTGCGGTGAATATGCCAAGGTTCTTCAAATTTGATATGAAATTATCGTTTAACTTATCAAGAGATGATGCGATAACTAGATAATCGCCACCTGCAATAGCTGCTGATTGAAAACGAAACTCTGTAGGTCTTGCCGTCGTTAAAGCGCCAGCCAAACCCTTTCTTACCAAAGCTAAATCGGTAATACCTGGGTAGATCAAATGAGATTCGTTAATGATCGTCTCCTCGCCCTCTTGCGTGACTAGAGAAAGAGTTAAATCCAAACTTTCATCCTCGATAGTCAAGATCGCAGCGGATATTGCCTCCGATGGAAAGGCGTTAACCCTAGTTACAACTTTTTGAAGTGATTGATCGATCTGCGCTAAATCCGCACTCCGGGCAGCAAGGGTTGCATATCCCCCAATAAGTGTTGAAAGAACTGTTGTTACGATTATTGAGATTACTGCGAACTTGCTACCCGACTTCTTCATGCTTATTTCTGCTCAGATTTTGGCTGCGGTTTGGGTTCCTGTATTACAAAGCCAACGCCTCTCACAGTCTTGATCCCCTCAAATCCATCGCGATGTAACTTCTTTCTCAGATAAGAGATATATGTATCTGCAACGGTGCTCTCAGATTCAAAGGTAATTCCCCATACTTCATCAAGTAGCAAGCTCTTACTTAAGACTCGATTTTTATTTTCAACCAAAACTTGCAAAAGTCGGAATTCAGTTGGGGAGAGATCAACTAACTCACCAGCAAAGGTCACGGTGTGGCTTGCTTCATCTACCTTTATCGGACCGCACGTAAGATCTGTGCCGCTTGATGTTGAGATCTGTGAGCGACGCAAAATTGCCTTAACTCGCAAAAGAAGTTCTTCCAAGCCAAAGGGCTTCGTTACATAATCATCTGCACCAAGAGTTAATCCGCGGGTTACATCTACGCGATCGGCCCGCGCGCTAAGCATCAAAGCAGGAGTGTTATCTCCAGTTGAGCGAAGCCTTTCAACTAACTCGAAACCATCCATCAGCGGCATATTGATATCGATAATCAAAAGGTCTGGCTTCTTATTTCTAATTGCCGTCAGCGCTGACATTCCATCGGAGGCGGTAGCTGTCTCAAAGCCCGCGATACGTAGAGCATCGCCCAATAACTCGCGAACTCCGGCCTCATCATCTACGATCAAAATCATCTGAGCCATGCGCTAAGCCTTTCATGTCGGCGATGAAATAGCCAAGCCTCTCGCAGAAATCTCTTCCATAAAGGTGTTTTCACCGATATTTCACAAACTTAACCTTGATACTTAGGGCTAATTAATAAAGGTGTATTCGAGAAAGCGGAGCCAGGTGAATAAGACTAGAACAGCGGCAGTATCTGCTCTTTTCATCGCCTTTTCATTCGTGGCGCTACCGTTAGCAAGCGCTGACAATAAGAATCCAAACTCTCCATCTCAGACCGAAGTAAATAAAGACTTTAAATCTGCAATCGAGAAATTTAAGCAAGATCAAAAGACATTCTCTGAAGCGGTAAAAGCTTATGAAGCCGCGAGAAGGGCAATCAACAAAGCCTTTAAAGAGAGCGTTGATAAAGCTTTATCTGATGCAAAATCTTTGAGCGCACCGGGTCAGACTCAACTCCAAAAGCGTCAGAGCGCTGTGGCGAAACAGAGCGCTGTTATCGCGGCGACTGCAATCAGAGATGCTGCAATTGAAGCGCTCGGACCACCTCCAGTACCGCCATCTCCACCTGCTAAAGCGCCACGCATGGAGAAGAGCAAGAAACCACAAACTGGTATTTCACCAAGCCCAGCATCAAATTAATCTATATCTGCAAGAGGTTTATTTCGTAAAGTTTCGCGATCGTGGCTCTTTGATTTCTCGTGATGCTTGCGAATTTGTAGTTCAAAGCTTTTAATCGCTTCATCAAATGCAGCAAGGTCATTAAACTCTGCGGCTTCTGCTCGCATCAGCGGTCCCGCACCATGGGAAGTTAAAATCACTCGATGTGAGTGTTTTCCTTGACGTGGATTTTGTTCATGCAAGATCTCTACTTCAACACGGTCAATGGTGACGTTAAATCTCTCCATGCTCATTAGCTTTTCATGGGCAATCTCGCGAAAATCTTCAGCGAGTTCTGCGTGACGGGCATGAATAACAATCTTCATATTCTCTCCCTATGTAACGACTTAGTGGTTATAACCATTCCACTTATTAGCTGCTTTGGGTAGAGTTAGATCAGAAAATAAAGCCCTTTAAAGAGGTAGCGCTACTACGGCAGCAGTGACCAACGCCGCATAAAGTGCGCTCTGGGCAAAGATCTTAATCGCAGTTTTTCGGTCTGCTGCACGATCTGCCTGATCTGAAACTTTTGAAAGTTTACCGAGAGTTCCAAAATTGAATGTACCTGCAAATCCATAAGCAAGGCAGAAACGTTTACGAGATTGCACCCAGCCAACTGACATAACAAGTGCCGGCAGGAAAATTCCCAGGCGGTTTTGGCGGCTTGCCTCGGCCGAGATCAGTGTCGCCGCTGAAGATAATGTGAGAATCAAACCTAAAACTGCAACCATTCGACGACGAGTGAGCTCTCCCCCACCGATATTGCAAGTACCGGGTATGTATTCTGTTTGGCTCACTTATGCATCCTCAAATTCATCTTCATCTTCATCAATCCAAGCATCAGCTGGCGCATCTTCTTGGCGCTGTGCCCATGAGAGAAAACTTCCTACCGCACGAAAGGCGACAGCAAGCAAGGCGAAGAAGGCCAACGCTCTGCGGAAGAATTTCATAACCTAAAAATACTACCTCTTGCGGAGGATTTCCTTATTTAGCAGCATGCAACGCGGAGTCGATATCAGCCCAAAGGTCTTCGACGTTTTCGCAACCAACAGAGAGACGGATCAAGGTTTCTGGGACGCTCGAACTTTCGATGGGCCAACGACGACGTCGCTCCCAGAGTGATTCAACTCCGCCAAGGCTGGTTGCATAAGTAACGATCTTGGAAGATGCACAGACTTTGTCCGTACTTTCAGCGCTACCGACATATTCGAAGGAGACAATTGCTCCGAAGCTTTTCATAAAGGCTTTGGCTTTTTCATGTTGCGAATCAGTAACTAGACCTGGATATCTAACGTTTCTAACCAATGGGTGGGCGCTGAGGCGCTTGGCAAGTTCGAGCGCGTTTTCGCATGACTTCTGAAAGCGCAGTGGGAAGGTGCGAATACCACGCAGCGCCAGCCAAGCTTCAAACGGACCAGGAATAGATCCATTAAATTTACGCGCATCTTCTAACGTCTTAAATTGCGCAGCATCTGCGGTGCTAAGTGAGCCAAGAACCACATCGCTATGTCCGGCTAAATACTTTGTCACAGAATTCATGACGATATCCGCACCTAGGCCTAGTGGCTTCTGACTCAGCGCAGTGGCAAAAGTGTTATCTACCGCAACGGTTACGCCTTTTTCTTTTGCCGCCTTGATGAGTGCGGGAAGATCGGCAACTTCTAAACCTGGATTAGTTGGAGATTCGATCCAGAGCAGAGTTGCACCGGATAACTCATTTATAACTGCTGATGTATCAGTAACAGATACAAAAGAAACCTTTAAGCGATTTGCTGTTGCATAGTTGTTGAGCAGTGTCATCGTTCCTGAGTAACCCTGATTTGATGCGATTACCTTTGCACCCACTGGAAGAGTTGAAAACACTGCGGTGACAGCAGCCATCCCAGATGAGTAAACCAGTGTGCGTCCACCTTCTAACGCGCTGATCGCTTCTTCAAGCGCCAGCCACGTTTCATTTCCGTAGCGCCCATAACCAACTGCTCCACCAGCAACAAAAGTTGAGTTAAGTGAGATTGGATGATTCAAGGAACTATCTGGACCTACTGTTGGACGGCCAGCGGTAATTGCGATCGTCTCGGGGCTTAGCCCTTTATCTGAACTCATGACCTAAGCCTAATCCTTTGTCAGCACTGCCATCGCTGCATTATGGCCAGCGATACCGCTCACTCCGCCGCCGCGTCGTGCACCAGCGCCAGCGAGATAGATATGCGCATCATCTGTTTCAGATCCCCATTTGATTAGGGCGCTCTCAGTCCCATCAATAAATGGGAAATCTAAATCTCGATGGAAGATATTTCCACGTGGTAGCCCGAGATCGTTATCCAAATCGATTGGAGATTTTGCTTCGATGGCGAGAGAGCCATCTCCGCAGACAGCCAGTACCGATTCGATTGGATCTTCTAAATATTGATTGAGGCTGGAAATCGCCGCAGCTTTAGCCGCCTCTTTTGCACCACTTGGATCTGAATCAAAGAGCGCAGCCGGAGTATGTAAACCAAATAGGGTCAAAGTATGGAATCCGCGCTGGCTTAACTCTGGCGAAAGAATTGTTGGATCAGTCAAGGTATGGCAATACATTTCAAGTGGTAGGTCACTCGGGATATCACCAAGCTTTGCAACTTGGTATGCCTTTTCTAACTGTGAATAAGTCTCGTTGACATGGAAAGTTCCCGCAAAGGCTAACTTTGGATCTACTCCAGATTTTAGTCGCGGAAGTTTAGATAGCAACATATTAATTTTCATCTGTGAGCCATCAAGAGATGCGGGAGCGCTCTTGCCGCGCAATTTCGCTAGGGTCTGTGGCGCTCCAGCGAATAACAGATCCTTTGCGACATATTTATCTCCAGATGCTGTACTTACTGCAACCCCGTTAGAACTTGAGTCAATATCGGTTACGTGTGAATTCAACTTAATTTCTACACCGTTTAATACCGCCACGCGATTTAACTCGGTGACGAAGGCTCCCATTCCGCCTTGTGGAACGCGCCATTGCCCGGTTCCGTTACCAATCAAGTGATACAAGAAGCAGCGATTTGCCTGCAAATCTTGGGCAGAAGTAAAGGTTCCAATTAGCGCATCTGTTAACACGACGCCGCGAACAAGATCATCCTGGAAGCGATCCTGAATTACCTCTCCGATTGGTCGCTCCATCATGAACTTCCAAACTTCCGGAAGACCGATTTCAGATTTCATATCCGCGGCAGATTTAAGAGGCTGCAACATATATGGAGCAATCCGCTCAGCAAGCACAGCTATTTCGCTATAGAACTCTTGCCACTTCTTGCCTTCTTCATCCCCACCAGTTAGCTCACGAAAACTTTCCGCAGTTCGAGCATCCCAGTTTTGAGATATCAAGAGCCCGCCATCTTTACCGCCTTTTTTATATGGCGTATATGAAGCGATGGATCGTTCTAAAGTCTTAAAGTTAATTCCTAGATCTGCAACGATCTGGTCAGGTAGAAGTGAAACCAGATAGGAGTACCGAGAAAGACGGGCATCGTATTCAGGGAAAGGTCGCACGCTAGTTGTAGCCCCACCTAGTTCGGAGGCGCTTTCCAATAAAACAACGCTCTTTCCCGCTTTTGCTAAATAAGTGGCGGCAACAAGTCCGTTGTGGCCACCACCGACAACAATGGCATCGTATTTACTATCGGTAGACATGTTGGAGTTAGAGCGCGCGCGCCATGCGATCGAAGGCTTCGGTAATTATCTCAGGGCTTGTTGCAAAGTTGAGGCGAACATAATCTTTTCCTAAGGCGCCATAGATATGGCCGGCGTTAAATGCCACTTTAGCGCGCTCCAATATGGCTGCGCCCGGATCTTCGCCAAGATTTAACTTACTTACATCAAGCCAAGCCAGATATGAACAATGTGGAATCGTGTAGCCAATAGTTGGAATCTTTTCTTTGATTTGTTCAGCGATTAGCTTTCTATTGTGATCTAGTTGTTCAATCACTGTATTTAGCCAAAGCTCGCCTTTTTCAAAAGCAGCCACGGTTGCAAAGGCTCCAAGCAAGGAAGCGCGATAGTGCAAGGCAGGTGGAAGTTCATTTAACTTCTCATGCATCTTCGCACTCTGCGAAATTATAATTGCGCATTTGAGCCCTGCGATATTCCATCCTTTACTAGCCGCGTTCACAGCCACTCCTACTTCAGCGGCATCTTCACCCAGTGCTAACAATGGGGTAAACGGTTGCTCTTTAAAGGTTAGCGGCGCATGAATTTCATCTGAGATAACTATGACGCCGTGCTTCTTGGCTAGCGCAACTATGCGAAGTAAATCTTCGCGGCTGTAGACCTTGCCCATTGGGTTATGAGGGCTACAAAGTAAATGAACCTTTAACCCGCTTTGATAAGCCTTTTCAATGCCGGCCCAATCGTGGCTCCAACCTGTTCCATCGGCTTCTTCTGCGTTTTTTATAAATGGAACATCGACCATTGCAATCTTGGTCTCATTAATCCAGGTGTAGAAGTTTTGATAGACGGGTGAGCTGATTAAAACTTTATCTCCCGGCTTGGCAAATACACGCAATAGCTCGACAACGGCAACTCCGACATCAGTTGCGATGCGAACAAAAGTTGGCTCAACATCCCAGTTCCAACGGCGCTTTGCGAAACCAGAAAATGAAGTACCCATCTCGGGGATTGAGCCGAGATATCCCAAATCTGATTTCGAAATCATTTCAGATAAAACTTCGCGAATGCCGTCGGCTACCGGAAAATCCATCTCAGCGACTGGCAGCGGAAGGATGTCATGGGTAAAGCCTCGCCATTTCTCGCTGCGATGTGTCTGTAACTCAGCAAGAGAAGGTGCAGAAATTAGGCGATCGCTCATGTGAGTGAGTATGCCAGTTAAGCCTCGTTTGGTGAAAGGCGGCGCGTAGAATTTCGTACTACAAGCGTTGTTGGAAGAACTAGTGAATGCGGTTCAGCGCTTGGTTTTCTTAACCTTTCCATAATTGACCACGCTGCCATCTCACCCATCAACTGCACTGGTTGTTCGATAGTTGTTAAATCTGTGTATTCAGACATTTCATGGCCATCAAATCCCACAATAGAGAGATCCTCTGGCACTTTTAGCCCATGGCGGCGAGCAGCTTGCATTGCGCCAAATGCCATCTCATCAGATTCGCAAAAGATTGCAGTTGGGCGATTTGGGCGAGCCAATAGATCATCCATCGCTCTTGCTGCTGTGTGCATTGTGAAATCTCCGTGGACCTCACGTGATGGAACCCATTCAATATTGTTTTCTTGCAGCGCTTGAATAAATCCTTTACGGCGATCTTGTGGCACGCTGAAATTAAAGGGATCATCCGGATGGCCCGACATCAAGCCGATTCTCTTGTGGCCCTGATTTACTAAATGTTGCGTAGCTGTTCTTGCTGCAGCAACATCATCGATTGCAACGCTAGAACATTTGTTATGGTGCATACCAACTAAAGAAACCGGTATTCCTAGATTCAAAATCGAGTCGAACTCTTCTTCAGTTGGCGGCAAACTAATTACGATCAACGCATCTACTCGACCCTTTAGAAGCTGATGTTGAAAGAGTCGTTCGCGGCCTTTCATCTGGCTGAAGTTGTAGAGAAGCAGATCAAAGCCCGCTTCGCGGAGCGCTTGTTCGGCACCACTGATTACTTGCGCGAAGTACCAACGCGAAATGAAGGGCGCAACTACTCCGATGCTGTTAGTTCTGCCGAGTGGGGTTTTATTAGTTGCTGGAGTAATCGGATAATTAAGTTTCTCCGCTGCAGCCATGATCTTTGCGCGAGTTGCATCGTTAACGTGGTGAAAGCCGCGCAGAGCGCGAGAGACCGTGGCAGTCGAAACGCCTGCCTCTTCGGCGATCTCTTTAATGCCCGCCATGGCTCCTCCTTTTATCGCTCCTGCAACCTCTGAAAATTTCTGCAACAGACTATGCAAGAACTGCAAAAGTACGGCAAGAGAGACGTTGGTTGCAAGGGGTGGAGTTTAGTTACTTGTTTTGGCTTATTTGGCTTCCAGGATCATTGAGACAGAGTTGATGCACCAGCGCTGATCTGTTGGAACCTCATAACCTTCGCCCTCAAAGACATGTCCTAGATGTGAGTCACACGATGCGCAACGAACTTCAGTGCGAATTCGTGGCGCAAGCGAGCGGTCTTCGATCAAGGTGACGGCATCATCGGCGGTAGGTGCGTAGAAAGAAGGCCAGCCGCAGCCGGAATGAAACTTGGTTTCCGAACGAAAGAGTTCTGCATTGCAAGCTTTGCAGCGATAAATGCCCACAGTTTCGCTATCGGTGTATTCGCCAGTAAATGGACGTTCGGTGGCGCCATTACGTAATACCTCATATGAAAGTGGGTCGAGTTTTGCCTTTAACTCTTCTTCATTGAGCTCAATTTTTTTTGCCATTAGATGCTCGCTCCTTGGGGAAATGCCGTGCCGGTACTTGAATGGCAGTCATATCCGTTGGGATTCTTCGCTAGATATTTCTGGTGATACTCCTCGGCTAAGTAGTACTCAACGCCAGCGGCGCTAAGAATTTCAGTAACAATCGCACCGATTCCATCTGCTGTGAGCGCGTTTTGGTAGAGATCTCTAGTTGCGAGCGCTTCGGTCATTTGTTCAGGCGTTGTCGTATAGATCGCGCTGCGATATTGGGTTCCGATATCTCCACCTTGCGCATTTAGCGAAGTTGGATCATGCATTGTCCAAAATTCTTCAAGCAGTCTGCGATAAGTAACAATTGCTGGATCAAATTCAACGCAGACCATTTCGGCGTGGCCTGTTGCTCCTGTGCATACAGCTTCATAGCTCGGATTGGCGATTGTGCCGCCCATGTAACCAACGCTGGTATTTGTTACTCCATCAATCTTCCAATAACGCCTTTCAGCGCCCCAGAAGCAGCCAGTTGCGAAATATGCGATCTCCATAGCGCGCATTCTTTCAGGTGATAGCGATTCCTGCTCAGTTAGGTAACCTAGGTCTACCTGCGCCCCCGTAGCTCAGGGGATAGAGCACCGCCCTCCGGAGGCGGGTGCACAGGTTCGAATCCTGTCGGGGGCACGCGACCTAAATCACCTCTCATTTACCAAATCTCTTTCCATTCATCCTTGTTTATCAACCTAGTAACAGGGAGAATTGGTCACTTACGCGAGAAGATTTTGAGCTTTGTCTTGATTTCATCGCGTCTTGGATTTCACTGCATTTACCAGAAGGAGATAACTCATGGATTGGCGACATCAATCAGCATGCCGCGACGAAGATCCAGAGCTCTTCTTTCCCGTAGGTAATACCGGCCCAGCCCTAACTCAAATCGAAGAGGCGAAAAAAGTCTGCAATCGCTGCATCGTTAAAGATGCTTGTTTAGCTTGGGCGTTAGAGAGTGGACAAGATGCTGGCGTTTGGGGCGGCCTCTCTGAAGATGAGCGCCGTGCGCTTAAGCGCCGTGCAGCACGTAATCGTGCGCGCATGATGGAGCAGAACAACTCCATTTAGTTTTTAAATTTATTTAAATAGGAAAAGTTAAGCGCGCCTCGGTACCTGCGGGCGTACGAACTAAATCTATATTTCCACGTAGCTCGTTCTCAGTTAAGGTTCGAACAATCTGCAAGCCCAGATTTGAAGATTCCGCAAGAGAAAATCCTTTTGGCAAGCCAACACCATCATCAAAGATTGTAATCTCAGCGCCACTTTCACCTCGTCCGACCGTTATCGTTAAATGGTTTCCGGACTCAGCAAGGCCATGTTCTAGGGCGTTATGAATTAACTCGGTTACAACTAATGAAAGCGGGGTTGCAATACGCGGATCAAGTGCGCCTAGCTCTCCCGTGCGCGCAATCCGCAACTGGCCCATTCGTGGACTTAGATCCAAAGCATGAGCAACTAAGCGATCTAAAACATCATCAAAGGCAACGGATGCTTCAGCGCTACTAGAAAGTGTTTCGTGAACGAGAGCGATAGATGCAATACGACGGACCGCTTCATTTAACGCAGCACTTGCGGCTGGATCTTCGATGCGACGAGATTGCAATCTAAGTAAGGCTGAAACTGTCTGCAAATTATTCTTAACGCGATGATGGATCTCACGAATAGTCGCATCTTTAGTCACTAGTTCACGCTCACGACGACGAAGTTCTGTAACGTTCTGCAAGAGGACTATCGCACCGATTCGATCTCCACCTGCAAGCAATGGAAGCGCTAACAGATCAACAGTTCCGCCAGCATTTTCAATTTCAACTCTTCGTAGCGCCTTGCCGCTCAAACCCACTTCGATCGCTTCTTCATGCGCTTCAAGTTTTACAACTGAAACGCTACGTGCAGCCTGTCCGAGATTATTTCCTTCGAGTTCGCCGGCCCAGCCCATTCGGCTAAATGCAGATTTTGCATTCGGGCTGGCGTAGATAATTGCACCGTTGATATCCAGTCTTATTAATCCATCTCCAACACGAACTGCCGGATCAAAGAGTTCGCTATGTTCGGTATAAGGAAAAGTTCCCTCTGCCACCATGCGATAAACGTTGTGGGCGACTTCTCGATAATTTAATTCGAGGCGACTTGGTTGACGCATTAATTCGGCGTTGCGATGTCGTGAAATTACTGCAATTACTTGATCGCCAAGAATTACCGGAATTGTCTCTTCCTTAATGAAAATCTCTCCGAACTTTTCTGGCTGCGTATCGCGAATAATTTCGGCTTCCGATAGCGCCTGATCAATTCTGGGACGGGCACCCCATTCGATTTCATCTCCTATTACATCCTGGTTAAAAACGGTGGCAGCCGTTGTTGGGCGAATATGCGCAACCGCAACATATCCAGATGGCCAAGTCTTAAAATCTTTGCGGAGTGGGACCCATAGAATCAAATCAGCAAAAGAAAGGTCGGCAAGGAGTTGCCAGTCAGATGTTAACTCGCGAATGCGCCTAATCTGTTTAGCATCTAACGGACTTCGATCACGTAAAAACTCTTCTAACTTAGGCATCGCAAACTATCCCTGCAACCAATCGCTAAGCGCTGGTTTTATCTCCTGAGTTGCAAACCAAGTTAGCTCTTCACCATCTGGTGAAACCAAGAAAGCGCATTGCACGTTTTCCCACTTGGCGAGATCCTTTAAAATCACAAAATTTTCACCGTGCTCGGCAATTTCAGGATCGCTAACTTCTAGCGCCAAGATAAAGCCGGCACTTGTTGGATTTGCGCGCATCTCTAGCGCTTCATCGGCTGCGAGCATGGAAAGAAGGAATTCGCCTTCTTCATCATCCATCTCGCTATTTGCTGTTAAAAACTTAATTGTTGGGGCATACAAAGGTCCGCACTCCATAGAATGTGATTCTAGGAATGCGGCGATTTCTTCAACCGTTACTGGAAGATACCCACGCATGGCGCTAAGGGTATAAGAGATTTAAGGCTGGCTTTACTTCCGAGAAATTGCGCTTATCGCCTGCGCGATCTTGCCGATCTCTTTGCGCAGCGCTCCCCTTTCAGAAGCTTGCACCAGAGTTGTGCGTTCATCGATTGCTAACTGGCAAGATCGCGGGTCCCAAGGAAGATTCCACTGAACCGCAGATCTGAGCGGCGCCCGCTTTGAAGCGTTTATCTCTTGATCGCGCTTATTCGAAGAATTTGTATTCACAAGATGAATCTCGGCAGATATGGAGATATTTGTAAGACTTTGAACAAATTCATCGCATCGTTTCTGCGCCAGAAAAGTTGAGTTGGTTGTAAAGAAAAGTTGATTTGCATTGCGAGCTGCCCAAATCTTTACCGCTGAACTCCAACGTCTATCGGATAGTTCTCGAGCGAGGAAGGCCACTGAGCCAAGATCAATAACTATCAGTTCGAACTTTTCTCCTGCAGCCATAACTCTTTCTTCAAAATCTGCGGTTGTCTCTTGGGTTAACTCCATTATCGATAAGTTCTCAGAAAAATCACGCCATCTTGCTTCGCTAGATAACTTACGTTGATCCAAGAGCGATGAGATAGCCGGTGCTTGAAAGCTGGCTTCAATCAGTAGAGTTTTAACGCCTAATAGAGCGCTTTCTTGCGCCAGATTTATAGCGATCGTTGTATTTGCAGTTCCATGCCCAATACCTCCAATAGCAACTACCTTGGCTCCGCACTTTGTATTTGCATGGATCATTGGCGCTCGAAAGCCAGAGGATCTGACATTTTCCAAGATGGCTAAGGTTAAGTTTTCCGGAGAAGTTGGCCTCGCAAAAACGTTGGAAAATCCTCGATCGTTTCCAGAATGATCGGCAAATCCAAAGAGTGAAGTACTAGGTGATTCCAACTTTTCTATCTCAGCTGAGCTAGCCCCGGGTAGGTCTGTTGAGAATAAAAGCAGAAGTTTTTTTCCTGAGTTAACAGATAACGCCCTTTGCAGTTCTGAAAAATCCATTACCCGGGCAACGACGTTCCATCCTTGGCTAAATAGCGCGCGTGAAACCTGTCCCTCAAATTCAGGATCTGCGATTGCAGTTATTACCGTTGGTACTTCTAAGAGATCCATGGGCTACTCCAAGGCGCGAACAATTACCAGTCGCCCACTAACTGTCGCATCGAGCAAGTTGATGATCTGCGAATCGATAAGCGAAATTGTTAGCGCGATATCGGATGAGAAATTGGCAGATTTTCTATCAATCGACCGAATATAGGCGCTCTGTACAACGATTTCTGGCATGCCAATCTGAACGCCGCCCATAGAGGGCTCGGGGACCCAATAGATATTGATCGCCTCGCCTATAGATATATCTATAGGTAAATCCGAACTGCGAACAGCAATTGGTACCTGCTGCGTGCGTTGACTTGGCGCGAGATCGCTAACGTCATCTATAGAAATTAACTCGCCGGCGCTCTGTGCTCTCGTGATAAAACTGCCAATCAAAGTTGTGCGACTTGAAAAGTACCTAGAAGAGCTCTCCCCCAGTGCAACCTTGATCTGTTCAATTTGGTCACCAGATATTTCAACTCCCGGGGCTAGTGCGTTCTTTGCCACCCAGTAACTATCGGTTCTATTTCCTAAAGCGGTCAGCGCTAGCGCGGAGATTAGCGCTGCGGCAAATAATGAGACTGCAACGATAAATCTCGTTTGGGCTGCCTTCTTCTGTGTATTCATAGTGGGGTACTAAATGCCATCAGCGCACTTCAGCGGCTTGCTTATCCACAGTAATACTTTCGGATGAGAAGAAGCAGCACTTTAAATTGATGAGTATTTCTGCATTGCGAGCGACCCTGCGCCATGACTACTCAAAGAGAATATACAGAAGTTAAAAGGGAGCTACGCCTGGTTTCTAGTTGCGAGGATCCAGCGCTATGGACCCATCCGCAGCTAGATCTTTACTCACTTTCCGAGATTGCCAATAAAAAGAAATTTGAGCCGCTTCCCCAGCAAAGTGCGAAACTTTACTTAATTCCATCCAACTTCGGTGAAGAGTATGAACCAGGGTTTGAACCTGTACCCACATCGGCAAGCGAATTGCCTGAGTTACATACTTGGACGATGAAATTTGCTGTAAGCGTTGTAGAAATTTGGGCCGGTCGCCGCCAGCCAGCACAATTGATATCACGCTGCCATCGCCATATCTATATGCAATTGCTAAAGCAGGTGGGAAGTCAGAAAGAGATTGGAAGAATTCGAACCATCCATCAGAGCCAACCCCTAGATGGTATTTGTGAATCAACGATCACCGTTAGATACGGTGATCGACTGCGCGCGATGGTAATCCGATTTGAAGGCGTTGATAAGCGTTGGTTATGTACGGAACTGCGTCTGCTTTAAGCGGCACCGTGGCAACGTTTGAATTTCTTACCTGAACCACACGGACATTGTGCGTTACGGGAAATTTCACCCTTTGTGGAAACACCAGATTCATCGGCTGCTGTGTATTGGAGCGCAGATAAATCAGAAGGTTTCTCAGTGATACCTGCCGCAACAACTTCGGAGCCATCGCCTTGGACAGAAACTTCAACGTTGAAGACCAAACTTGCAAGCTCCTCTTTGATTCCATCCATCATCGCTGAGAAGAGTTCATAACCTTCGCGCTGGTATTCAACTAGAGGATCGCGTTGCGCCATCGCGCGCAGACCAATTCCCTCTTGGAGGTAATCCATCTCGTAAAGATGTTCACGCCACTTTCGATCTAGAACTGAGAGCAATACCTTGCGCTCTAATTCACGCATCACACCTGCACCAAGTTCGTTCTGGCGCTTTTCATAAGCCGCTGTTGCATCTTCCAGGATTTGATCAGCTAAGTAATCGACATCTAACGCTGCGCGTGAGCCAATTTTGGCAATAAGTTCGTCGGCGGTAAAACCAATTGGATATACAAGCTTTAGCGCTTGCCATAGTCGATCAAGATCCCAATCTTCGCCGTAGCCCTCAGCGGTTTCGGCATTTACATAAGCAATTAGCGTATCTGCCAAGAAAGTTTGTACCTGCGTAGAAATATCTTCGCCTTCAAGTACTAGGCGTCGCTCACCATAAATTACTTCACGTTGGCGATTCATTACATCGTCATATTTCAAAACGTTTTTACGGATCTCGAAGTTCTGTGCTTCAACCTGAGTTTGAGCAGAGCGAATGGCATTGCTCACCATCTTTGACTCGATTGGTTCGTTATCTGGAAGGCCTGCTGCAGATAAGAATCGCTCAACTAACGCCGAATTAAAGCGGCGCATTAACTCATCTTGCAGTGAAAGATAGAAGCGAGATTCACCTGGATCACCTTGACGTCCAGAACGTCCGCGTAACTGGTTATCAATACGACGAGATTCATGGCGTTCGGTGCCAAGAACATAGAGGCCACCAAGGGCAACAACTGCCTCATGATCTTTGGCAACTGCGGCTTTCTGTTTAGCAATTTCTTCTGGCCATGCCGCTTCATATTCAACTGGGTTATCAACAGGTGAAAGTCCGCGTCGTTGAAGTTCGAAGTCAGCCATGAATTCAGGGTTTCCACCGAGCATGATGTCCGTACCGCGACCTGCCATATTGGTTGCCACTGTAACTGCGCCGCTAACTCCAGCACGAGCGATGATTGAAGCTTCGCGTTCGTGATGCTTAGCATTTAGAACTTCGTGAGGAACTCCTGATTTCTTAAGAAGTGCTGAAAGCTCCTCAGATTTTTCAACTGAAACTGTTCCGACGAGAACAGGTTGGCCTTTACGATGACGCTCGACGATATCTTGGGTAACCGCCGTAAATTTTCCGAGTTCAGTCTTATAGACCAGATCCGCCTGATCCATGCGCTGCATTGGGCGGTTGGTAGGAATTGGGACGACGCCAAGTTTGTAGATCTGTTGAAATTCAGAGGCTTCAGTCATCGCCGTACCGGTCATACCTGAAATGGTTTCGTATAGGCGGAAATAGTTCTGAAGTGTGATCGTAGCCAAAGTCTGGTTCTCATCTTTAATTTCGATGCGCTCTTTAGCTTCAAGCGCCTGATGTAAACCTTCGCTGTAGCGACGGCCCGACAACATACGGCCTGTGTGCTCGTCAACGATTAAGAGCTCGCCGTTCATGACAACATAATCTTTATCGCGCTTGAAAAGTTCCTTGGCGCGGACTGAGTTATTTAGATAACCAATTAACGTTGTATTTGCCGCCTCGTAGAGGTTTTCAATCTTAAGCAGTTCTTCAACCTTGGTCACGCCATCTTCAAGAATTCCGATGGTCTTTTTCTTCTCGTCTACTTCGTAGTGTGTGTTGCGCTGCAGTTTGTCGGCAATATTTGCAAACTCTACATACCATTTAGTTGCTTTATCCGCGGGTCCGCTGATGATCAAAGGCGTACGAGCTTCATCGATAAGAATTGAGTCAACTTCATCGACTACTGCAAAGAAATGATCTCGCTGAACACAATCATCGAGTGTCCATGCCATGTTATCGCGCAGGTAATCGAAACCAAATTCATTATTTGTACCGTAGGTAATATCTGAGTTGTACGCGATGCGACGCTCAGAAGGAGTCATGCTATTTACAATTACTCCGACGGTAAGTCCTAGGAAGCGATGGATACGACCCATCCATTCGCTATCGCGCTCAGCAAGATAATCGTTAACGGTAACAACGTGAACGCCTCGACCGGCAAGTGCATTTAAATATGAGGGAAGGGTTGCAACGAGAGTCTTACCTTCACCTGTTCGCATTTCAGCAATATTTCCGCGATGCAGTGCGGCGCCACCCATTATCTGTACGTCATAGTGGCGCTGACCAAGTGTGCGCTTTGCCGCTTCTCTAACTACAGCGAAAGCTTCAGGAAGTAAATCATCGAGAGTTGATCCAGCGGCAAAACGAGATTTAAATTCATCGGTCTTGGCGCGAAGCGCTTCATCGGAAAGGGATGAGATCGCAGGCTCAAAGGCGTTTACTTGATCGACAACCTTGCTTAACTCGCGAAGAATCTTTCCTTCGCCAGCCCGCATGATTCGGTCAATAATCTTTGCCATTTACGACCCTTTCCAAACCAATTCCTACCCATTTGGTATCCAGTTGCTACAAATCTAGACCCCTTATCGTAGGGGTTTAGCCGTACAACTTGTTACCGCGCCAAGCACGGTAAAACCTGCAGTACGCAAGGCCCGGATCGCCTCGGCCAGGGTGGCCCCAGTGGTGATCAGATCATCAATAACAATAATCTTAGGTCCAGTATTCCCTGCGCAAAATTCAGTGGTGAAATCAGGTGATATTGAAAGCGCCCCAGAAATATTCTCTGATCTATCCATGAGATTTAACTGAGATTGATCTCTTACTTTACGAATATGTGTCAATGGCGATTGGTGAGGTAGCCCTACTTCAATTGCTACCTGCGTTGTAATCTCTTGCAAGAAATTTCTGCCTCGTTTTCGATTAGCCGATTTTCTCGAAGGTATAGGTACAAGAGTTGCGGGGCCGTGACGGCTGACAAATAGTTTAAGTGAGTGAACTATTCCATTAACAATTAGTTGATCTGCTGCCTTAATTTGCGACTCCTTTGCGCTTAACAAGACGCGTGAAGCGATCGGAGAATATTGGATAGCAGAAAATACTGGGAAGCTTTCGCCACGACAATTTATCACTCGTTGATAAAAATGCGGATGCCACTGTTTGCGACATTCAGAGCAGATCGAAATTCCTAGCCTGGAACAACCGATGCAACGGGAAGGAAAAATAATTTCGGTGAGGTTAAACACCGCCGGAGTATTGCTTAGAAAATATCCACCCGAATTGAAATTAAATTGGCTGAGGATAATCTTTCGGTTGTGGACGTATTGGTCTACCGGAAATCTGAGATCCGGCAATTAGCGGAAGTGTAAGAACGAAGTGCGCCCCATGACCGAGCGCTCCCCAGGCATCGAGTTCGCCGTTGTGTAACCGTGCATCTTCAAGTGCAATTGAAAGACCTAGCCCTGTACCTCCGCGTACGCGCGCTCGAGATGGATCAGCACGCCAGAAGCGATCGAAGACTCGCGAGAGCGATGCAGGGTCCATTCCGGGGCCAAAATCTCTTACTCCAACTCCAACTTCGCTGTCGGTTGCAACAACTGAAACGTGAATTGGTTTCTCATCTGAGTGATCAAGAGCATTAGACAGTAAGTTGCGCATTATTCGCTCAACGCGTCGAATATCGGCCTTCACCATTACCTGCTCGGTTTCGTGGTCAATTTCCACAGAAATAGTGTGGTCGTGGGCGTTAGCTCGAACATCTTCAATACATCTTTCGATCAGCCTTACCAAGTCGAAATCAACTGGTTCAAGAACCGCTACTTCTGCATCAAATCGGCTTACTTCTAATAAGTCTTCAAGTAATTTCTCAAAGCGATCAAGTTGGGCAACCAAAAGTTCAGAGCTCCGCGCAATATTTGGATCAAAACTTGCTTTCGCACTGTAGATAACTTCTGATGCCATGCGAAGGGTGGTTAGCGGGGTACGAAGTTCATGCGAAACATCTGAAACAAATCTCTGCTGTACGCGAGATAAGTTTTCCAAACGTGTGATCTGTGATTCCAGTGAAAGAGCCATCTCATTAAATGCTGTGCCTAGTGTGGCAATTTCATCTGAGCTTTCCACCTTCATGCGCTGTGAAAAATCGCCTTCCGTAAACTGTTGGGCAATGCGGGCAGCTTCTCTAACCGGCCGAACAACTTGCCTTACTACCAACCAAGTGATTAAGCCGATCAGGAATAGCAGTGCCAGGCCGGTGAACAGCAGGGAACTTTTGATTAGCGAAAGAGTTGTATTTTGATTGGTTAGTGAGTAAACCAAGTACATCTCGTAGTTACCGGAGTCAGGAATCGCAATTCGACGACCTGCGATTAAGACATTCGCATCTGCACGGTTTTTATATTTTACTGTTGCGTACTTGTATTCGACTATGTCACTGGCACGAACGCGTTGTCTGAGCTCGGTGGGAAACGATGAGATATCTAAATCATCTGTTGCAGTGCTGTAATCGGGCGCTATTTCATTACCTAATGGGTCTGCGCTCTGACCGAAGCGACTGAGAAAGATTGATTTTCGATCTTGGTTAAGGCTTACTTCGGTCGAAGAAATAATTATCTCTTGAACTGTCTCGGTGATGATCTTGGTATTTGCGCCCTTTACCAAGAGAAATTCATATTGCGCATTGAAGAAGGATGAGCGAGCTTCGGCAAGTGAGGTCTCTAAATTAACCTGCTTAACGCCATCAGATAGCTGAGAATAAAGGGCTGAACCGGTAAGCCACACGACACCGAGCGATAGAAGAACCGTCGAGAAAATTACCTTAGAGGCAAGGGAATTTCGAAAGGCAAATAAATTTCGGTTCATACTAGGAACCGCCCAAGACTCCTGCTTTATATCCAACTCCGCGCACAGTCATGATGATGTGTGGGTGCTCTGGATCATGCTCAACCTTGGAACGCAGGCGCTGCACGTGGACATTTACAAGACGAGTATCCGTTGAGTGGCGATAGCCCCAAACCTCACCCAACAGCGCATCGCGTGTAAAGACGCGACCCGGCTCTTTAGCTAAGGCAACTAATAGATCGAATTCCAAACGAGTTAGCGCAATCTTTTTTCCGGCTCTGCTTACTTCATGGGCTGTAACATCAATTGAAAGATCACCGATTACGAGTAGCCCAGAGATGTCTGCATTTGTGCGACGCAAGCGCGTGCGAATACGAGCGATTAATTCGGAAGGGTGGCGAAATGGCTTAACCATGTAATCATCTGCACCGGCTTCAAGCCCGCGCACAACATCATGAGAGTCACCTTTTGCACTCAACATCACAATCGGCACCATAGATTCGGCGCGGATCAACTTACAAACTTCTATTCCATCTAAACCGGGAAGCATTACATCTAGCAGTACGAGATCTGGAGGATTATTTCTAAATACCTCCAGAACCTCGTCACCACGACTTACGAGATCGACATCGATGCCGGCACCGGTTAATACGATGCCGAGCATCTCTGCCAGGTCTTGGTCGTCATCGACGACCATAACCAAAGTCATTAGCTACCGTGCTCCCAAGAGTTGAGGTACATATCTTGTGCAGGAGTTAGCGTGTCGATACGGCCACCCATAGAAATCAACTTCAGGCTGGCAACTTCCTTATCGATATAAGTTGGAACGTTGTGAACACCAGCAGAAAGATTCTTCGCTTCCTTAACTAGGTATTCAGCAGTTAGCGCTTGATCAGAGAATGACATATCCATAACTGATGCTGGGTGTCCTTCTGCTGCTCCTAGGTTAACTAGGCGACCTTCTGCAAGAAGCAATAGACGGCGTCCATCTGCAAGAACGTATTCGTCAGTTTGGTGACGCATCTTCGCATTCTTCTTCTTGGCGTTCTGCTCAAGCCAAGCAACATCGATTTCGATATCAAAGTGGCCTGAGTTAGCCATGATTGCGCCATCTTTCATTACAGCAAAGTGCTCATCACGAAGTACATCGCGGTTTCCTGTAACGGTGATGAAGACATCGCCAAGCGTTGCAGCTTCGACCATAGGCATCACGCGGAAGCCTTGCATCATCGCATCTAGTGCCTTGGTTGGATCAATTTCAGTAACAACTACATCGGCGCCCATACCTTTAGCGCGTTCTGCAACGCCCTTGCCGCAATATCCGAAGCCAGCAACAACTACTACGCGACCTGCGAGCAGGAAGTTTGTAGCGCGGAAGACTGCATCAAGTGTTGATTGACCAGTTCCGTAACGGTTATCGAACATGTGCTTGGTGTCGGTGTCGTTGACAGCGATCATTGGGAATGTGAGTGCGCCATCTTTGGCCATTTGGTTAAGACGAATCACGCCTGTTGTTGTCTCTTCGCAGCCGCCAGCAATATTAGGAAGAAGTTCCTTGCGAGTTGTGTGAAGTGTGTTTACTAGATCGCAACCATCATCGAATACTTGGTGAGGTTCAATATCTAGCGCTGCGTTGATATGTGAATAGTAACCATCGCGATCCACTGCATTGCGAGCAAATACAGAGATTCCGTATTCGTGAACGAGCGCTGCTGCGGTGTCATCTTGTGTTGAAAGTGGGTTTGAGGCGCAAAGTGCAATCTCTGCACCGCCGGCTTTAAGAACGCGCATCAAGTTTGCGGTCTCTGTTGTCACGTGCATACATGCAGAGATTCGTACGCCTGCAAATGGTTGTGACTTTTCAAAGCGCTCACGAATCTGAGCAAGTACTGGCATGTTGCGTTCTGCCCATTCGATGCGCTTGCGGCCCTCGGCTGCAAGAGATGCATCTGCGATATCGTGTTTTGGAATTGTTGTTACAGGTGTCATTGAAATATATCTCCCTAGTTTAAACGGCTGTTTTTCGCTTGACCTTCGGCGTAGGGCTCTACTGTGCTAGTCGGCTATAGGCATAGCGTACTAGTTAAGGGATTAATACGAGGATGTCTAGGTCGCCACGGATCATGTTAAGTACATCATCTCGAACCTTTTTCATACGGGCTTCCGTGGAAGCCTCAACGTTGAGTCGAAGGAGGGGCTCAGTATTTGACGCACGTAGGTTAAACCACCAGGTATCGCCACTTATCGTCAGCCCATCAAGGTGATCGGTTGCTACGCCATCTTTCTTGCCATAAATTTCTTCAACGTGCTTCATTGCAGCGTTTGCATCTGCGACTTCAGAATTGATTTCGCCACTAGAGATATATCTTGAATAAGGTTTAAGAAGAGTCGAAAGTGAACCCTTTGCTTCGCCGAGAGCTGCAATGGCGTGGAGTGCTGCCAACATTCCAGAATCTGCTCTCCAAAAATCTTTGAAGTAGAAATGTCCAGAATGCTCTCCGCCAAAAACTGCTCCGGTATCTGCCATTAATTGCTTTATATAAGAATGGCCAACGCGCGAACGAACAGCCTTCCCGCCTTTTTCTTCAACAATTTCAACGACTGCTCGGGAAGAAATTAAATTGTAAATAATATTTGATCCTGGATATTTCTTTAATTCACGATCTGCAATTAAAGCCGTGAGAGTAGAAGGATTTACCAAATCTCCGTTTTCATCCACCAAAAAGCATCGGTCAGCATCTCCATCAAATGCTAATCCGATATCTGCCTTATGTTTTTTAACCGCCTTCTGCAAATCTTTCAAATTCTTGGGATCTATTGGATTGGCTTCATGGTTTGGGAATGTGCCATCTAACTCAAAATACATCGGAATTACTTCGCAGTTAAGCCGATCAAAGACCGCTGGAGCGGTGTGTCCAGCCATTCCGTTCCCAGCATCAATGACCACCTTTAGCGGGCGGATCTCTGATAGATCAACTAACGAAAGTAGATGATCTACATAAGAAGACAATAAATCCTGCTCTGACTCTTTACCCACGCTTCTAAAATCAATAGGAGATCCTTCATTTACAAATCGTTCAATTGTTAAAAGCCCTGACTCTTTTCCAATTGGACGAGCCCCGCTTAAGCAGAGTTTGATCCCGTTATATTCGGCTGGATTATGGCTAGCGGTAAACATTGCACCCGGAAAGTTAAGTTTGCCTGCCGCGAAATAGAGCATGTCAGTCGATGCTAAACCAATACGTATTACATCTAAACCTTGCGAGGTTACCCCTGCTGAAAAAGCATCGGCAAATACAGGTGACGAGGGGCGCATATCTTCGCCAATTACGACTGTTCCAGGTTCACGTTCTTGTTGCAGGAATCTGGCAAAGGCAACTCCAGTTGCAAATGTGAAGTCAGCGGTAATTTCTACATCAACTAATCCGCGAATGTCATAGGCTTTAAATATTGGAATTTTCTCTTCCTTCGTTAATTAATCTCGAGGAGTATCAATAATCTAGGACGGGACTGCGCGTAAGTGACCGCGCCGACCAAGTGATGCGCTATCGGTTGTAGATGTAGTGAGGCTGTGATCTTGCATTGACTCATGGTTTGCAGCAACTTCACGAACCGCATCTGCAATTGCCATCAAATCATCTTCAGATGGACCAAGGCCTGCCTGCGAAGACTCTTCCTTAATTACAGTCCAACCATTTGGAACAGTTAAGCGTTTTCCGTGAGCTTCACAGAGATCATAAGAATGTGGTTCTGAATAAGTAGCCAGTGGGCCAAGCACTGCCGTTGAGTCCGCGTAAATATAGGTAAGCGTCATCGAAGCCAAGCTTCGGCAACTTACCCGCGAACAACTGCGCCCTGTGCGCGCCAACTTACTCATGACGCTAAGGCTAGTGGTTGAGTAGCAAAAAAACTGGGATTGTCAGGGAGTTAGGACGCGAATATTCGACATTGGAACTGACGATTTAGTCAGAACGCTTCCTGCTGTAAGTGGGAAATATCCATAGCCGCTCTTGGTTGCAACCAGCCCTGCGCCATAAATTCCTTTTCCTGCGCCGGTAATAGATATCGAGCGAACCCCATCTGGAATCTTTACCGCGGCGATATCTTCCCCGTTAATGCGAACGGTTTTACGTTTGCCATTATTGAAGAGAAGTACAAGCTCGGCTTTAACTTTCGCTCCGATAAAGATTAATTGAGGGGCAAGACCTGCGACCGAAAAGTTTGATTGGGTCAATTCTGCGGCTGCTGTACTCCAGATAAAGTCTGATTTACCCTCAGAGATTGTCTGTGAAAAAACTGAAGCAACAATCGGCTCATCGGAAGAAATTTTGATTCCGAATTTGCTCGCTGGTAAATTCGGATTCAAATCTAAAGTCGCAACCGATCCGCTCTTGATAACTTTGCCTTCTAGCCCAGCAGGAATAAATGATCCATCGGTCGAGTAGACAGAAACGGTGATGCGAGCATCTATTTCACCAGGTGCCAGGATCCGTAAGGTGTGAGGCAATTCAACTGATTTTGATCCGACTTTACGTACCGTATGTGGAATCGCGGGGATAAAGACCTCTTTACTTGCCTTTGGCGCGAAATTAACAATATCGCCACCAAGAGCGCGTAACCCCCGACCGCGCTCGTCGATCATATAACTCGTAACTCGACCTGCTCGTGTGATCGTCTTGATAACTAGCGATTGAGAACCGGGAGATAGTGAATCAACTCCAATTTCAAGATATGAGTTTGCCTTAATGGTGATTGCCTTGGTTGGTTGCGCTCCAATTTCATTCCAAACTTCAATATCTACGATTGCAGCACTTAATCCACTGTTTACCAGGATCAACTTGCCTTTACTTGTTACATCAGCGGCCCCGCCAACAAACCATTGCTCAGTCTGCAATGAAGAACAAATAGTGGAGCCGGCCCAAACGCCTTTTCTAATCTGCCACACAACCGGCGTTGCACCCTGTGACTCTAAAATTATTGGCGCTTTCTTCTGCATGTAGCGCAGAGTTTGCGCAGGAATGAAGGAGAGGGATTTAGTTCCAGTTGATCGAATCTGACTCTTTGAGGAAGGCAGAGAAATCGCACTGGTTAAACCGTTGGGCGTTGAAGGACAGACAACGGCAGGGTAATTTGAAGAGAATTTTCCATTAGATACTGCGACATCCGCCGCATTAGAAAGGGCTAAAACTAAAGCTAGGCCAGATGCCAGAGCCAATGGACGCCTGATCTTCATGCCAGCTCCGAATCTTCAATTTCGCGACGGCGACGTCCAGCGGGAAGTGCCAAGACTACGACGGTGATAAAGATGATTAACTCCAAAGAAATTAGCGCGCGGCGCAGGGATCCGTCATAAAGGAAGCTAACCGTCCCTGGTTGTAATACTTCAAACACCGGCAAGTTAACGACGCTGCGATTTCTATCCAGACGCTGACCTTCTTGCATAGCCCGCCAACCTTGAGCGTAATTCTCGGTAAGAGTTAAAGTTCCTGGCTCTGGAACTGTGACTTCAAATTCAGATTGACTTATCGGTAGCACTGTCGTCTTGCCAGCAAGATTAGTAAATAAAACTGTTCCGGTGTTTGCAGAAATCTTCCAGACAATTCCTGCATTTGTTGATGAGGCTCGAGTAAATCCCCCTAAGCCATCGACAATGCGAACTAAGTTTTCATCGGTCGGATTTTTAAGGAATAGATACTTGATTCCATTAAGTGCAAAGGTGGAACTTGAAGTTAGTCCACTTCCATCGGCAAGCTCAAGTACAGCATTGGTGATTTGTTCACGATTTGATGGCGCCATATCTGGATCGCCAAGTCTGGCATCTCCACCACGCGCCAAATAAAAGTTTAGTGATACATCTTCACCTACTGTGCGAGGTCTAATAACCATTGTCTTCGCATCTTTTTCAACCGCTAAGAACGGAGGAAGTACTATCTCGCGTCCACTTTGCAATGGAGCAGATCCTGCAGTCGTGGCTACCCAAAGCGTTGCCGAGAGCGCATATGTGGTGGTTGCAATTAGCATTACCGCAGCCGAGATGTGACGGAAATTCACATGCGTTGCTTTAAGCCTTTCTCGCAACTTGTCAGATACGGCAATTGCGGAGGCGATTGCCGTCATAGTAGTGATTGCCATAAGAGTTCCGGGGTAGAGCTGCGTTGCGATACTTGTGCCGTTACCTGTTATAGAGATTGCACTGAAAAGAATAGAAATCAACAGTGATACAAATCCAATTTCTGCGATAAAACGAGCACGGGTTGACGAGAAGAGGGAAATTACTAGTACCAAAGTAAGTGGACTAATTAGATACCACGGTAAGGAGCCAGGACCACCTGGGTTCCCTAATAATGCAAAGTTTGGACCACTTCCCTGCAGAAGAAAACCGGAATCCAAGAAAAATCTATTTGGATTAATGATTAACTCGAAACTCCAAGGTGCGCAGATGAGAAGTGGCGTAAATGTCAACGCTAAGCGGCGATAGAGACGAGCGTTGAATAAGACGATATTTACGCCGCTACTGCTATCAATGTAGTCGCGATAAATTGAAAACCCAGTTAGAGCAATTCCTAAAATAAAGATAAATGGGGAAAATGCAAAAATAATCGAGACAAGAAGCGAAAGAGCAAAGACCTTGCGCCAAGAAAATTCCTCAATTTCAAACCAACCTCGGGCGGCGATAGCCAATAATGGCAGTAGCAGCAAGACGATTAAGGTGCTCAAGCGACCAGAGTTAACTGCTGAAATGGCAACTGGGGAAAGTGCATATAGAACAGCGCCAGATGTGGTGAGCCATCTATTTGTTGAGAACTCCTTTAAGAAGTGATGTCCCGTCAGCGCCAGCAATATCGGCGCCAGAAAGAAGAGCACTGCAATAAAGAAGTTGACGTTTCCGAAGAATGGAGTAGCCGCCACCGCAAGAAAAGCCATCCACGTTGGGGCTGATGCGGATGTGCCCATAGCGATGGAGTGCCAACCACTGAAATAGGTATTCCAGAGCGCACTTACACCTGAAGGCTGTTCGGGTAAGGCGCCTCCTGATATTGAACCCAATCTAAACCTTGACCAGAAGAAAGTTAAAACAAATAAAAATAATGTGGCTGCGATTAATGGACGTTTTAAGAGCGTTATCCAACTGCGACTGTTAGCGGGAGTAAGCAAATCTTCTTCATCTAAATTCTCATCAAGCAGAGACGGGTTTCGGACTTCGGTAATCTCACTTGGGAATAGCTGTTCACGAACCCACTCTGCTGAACGCGAGGCGGCCATTCTAAGTTGCGACCATCTGGAAGGAATAAATCGAAGTGCAATCCCTGATGGAACAAGGCGTTGCAACTTTCTTATCTTTCGGGCACGAACTAGTTCACCAGGATGTAAAAATTGCGTTCCTACTGCCAAAATCTCATCACCGGCATAGCCAGGTAGTTTTGCAAAGAGAAAGGCAATTGATCTAAATATTGCACCGGCTAGCAATTGCACGGTGAGCAATGGAAGTCGCCACCAAGATGAATTAACTAATAGAACATACGCGGCATTTCGGCGATCTAATAACAGTGGACGATGTAAGAACGCTTCGGCTACATCAACCGAGCGACGCTCATTTGCAGAAGCTTCTGCATGGAATGCAACAGCGCTCGAAACCGCTATAGCCGCAAATCCCGCTGAGTAAAGGCGCCAACCAAAATCAACATCATCGCGGAATAGATCTAAATTAGGATCAAATCCACCTAGTTGTTCAAATACATCTCTGCGAATTAAAGCTCCTGCGGTGCTAACTGCAAGTACTTCATGGACGCCATCGCGCTGACCTTGGTCGTATTCAGCTGGTTCAAGTCCGGTCCAACGATTTCCATTTGCAGCGATACTGATACCCATTTCCAAAAGGTGCGTGCGATCATGCCAACCAAGGAGTTTGGGGCCGGCCATTGCAACGTTTGGTCGTGTATCAACTTCTGCAATTAAATTTTCAAGTGCAGAACGATCTACAGAAAGATCGTCATGAATTATCCAGAGCCATTCGTGTTCCGGATCGCTGGATGCAGGAAGAGTTGCAACAGCGTGTGCAACTGCTTCGCCGAATCCGGTATCGCGATCCATTGGTAGCACTGGAATGCGTGCGCCTTTAACCAGTTTTGCTGATGAATCAATAGAACCTGTATCAACGGCAACTATCGAATCAACCTGCAGAGTCTGCGAAGTTAAAGAGGCGACTACTTCGGGCAACCAAAGTGTTCCGTCATGTAGAACCAGAATCGCGGTGACGCGATGTGAACTCATGAGAGTTACGCTGGGCGGCGCTTCAAACGGCGACGCTCACGTTCGGAGAGTCCACCCCAGATTCCAAAACGCTCATCGTGTGCGAGCGCGTATTCCAAACATTCTTGACGAACATCGCAAGAGAGGCAGACGCGCTTTGCTTCGCGAGTAGAGCCACCCTTTTCTGGAAAGAATGCTTCTGGATCTGTTTGTGCGCAGAGTGCGCGTTCTTGCCAAGAGAGCTCTAAGTTCTCTCCGCTTGCTAATTTAATTGATGGTCCAGCAGTAGGGGCTGTTGGATTGCCAGTAGGTGTAGCTTCTGGACGAATCGGCATCGACTAATCTCCTCAAGACCTTCGCAGCCAGCCTCGTGTTGAGGTCGGCTTCTCTAGAACGAATTACACGCTTGTAATCCCATTTAGTCAAGTGCGATCCCGAGGTTGAGACTCGAAAATCCGCACATTTCTCGAAGATTGCCGCCAAATCCACCACTTTTTCGGTGATTTATCGACTTAAGCAGGTGATATTTCTAAATTTTCCGTTGGAGATAAGTATTTCGAGACTATCTGCGCATCTGCTTGAACTTCACTTCCGTGGAGAATAAATGAATCGCGAATCAGCGCGCCAGCGCCGATCTTTACGTTATCGCCGATTATCGAATTCTCAATTCTTACACCTTGGCCGATTTCGCAATTAGCTCCGATACTCGAGCCACCAGTTGCCAAGCTATCTGGGCCAAAAGTGGTGCCCTCCCCCGCGGCGAAAGCGCCATTTACTAAATCACGAGAACCCTTAAATAGCGCTGCCGGGGTTCCGATATCAAGCCAGTAAGACTGCTCGCTATATCCAAACACCGGGCGTCCTGAATTTACTAAGTTCGGGAATGTTTCGCGCTCAACACTCACAACTTTATTCAGCGGAATATCTGAAATTACGCTCGGTGAGAAGACGTAGCAACCGGCATTTATGGCGTTAGTTACTGGGTTATCCATTTTTTCTAGAAAAGCAGTTACACGTCCTTGATCATCGGTTGGAACACAGCCAAATGCCCGAGCATCTTCAACGCTTATTAAATGTAAGGTGATATCAGCCTTATTCTTGCGATGAAACTCTAACTGCGCAGCAATGCTGTGGTGGCTAAGTACATCGCCATTAAAGATCACAAACTCTTCATCTTCAGCTTTTGCCGCTTCTAAATCAATTAGCTCTGCAGCATTACGAATTGCCCCGCCAGTGCCTAAGGGTTCTTTTTCGACGGCATATTTAAGTTGCATTCCCCATTTAGAACCATCTCCAAAGTAAGGAATAAAAACTTCAGAAAGATATGAAGTAGCCAGAATTACCGTTGTGATCCCAGCTTTCTTGGCTGCAAGAAGTTGGTGCTCGGTTACCGGCAGGCCCCCCACTGGCAACATTGGCTTGGGGGTTTGATTTGTTAGCGGCTTAAGGCGAGTGCCAAATCCACCAACTAAGAGAATTCCAATAGCCATTTAAATCGCCGCTTTAATGCGCTGTGCAGCGCCAGAGATCTGCGCATCCGTTGCAGTCATTGCGATTCGAATATGTGAAGCACCGAGAGCGCCATAGAAAGAGCCTGGTGTTGCGACGATGCCCAATTTGGCCAGCCATTCCACAGATTTCCAGCATTCTTCTGACCGGGTGCACCAGATATATAAACCGGCGGCAGATTCTTCAATTTTAAATCCGGCTGCAATCAAGGCTGGTGCGAGCACTGCGCGTCGAGAGTTATAGCGATTTCGTTGTTCAGCTACATGGGTCTCATCACTTAGCGCTGCCACCATTGCGTTCTGAATTGGCAACGGAACCATCATTCCGGCATGTTTGCGGACTTCTCGAATTTGCGAAATTAGCTTTGCATCACCGATCAAAAACGCTCCACGATAGCCAGCCATAGAAGAGCGTTTAGATAGCGAATGAACCACCAAAATATTTGAGTTATCGCCATCTGTGTATTTCAGAAGCGAAGTTGGAGTAGCCGTATCTCCGAAGTCGATATAACACTCATCGCAAACCAGCGTTGCACCCTGCTTACGCGCCCAGTTAATCGTTGCGCGAAGTTCGGATTCAGAGTGCACGCGTCCTGTTGGGTTAGATGGTGTGTTAACCCATGCAAAATCCGCACTCGGCCAAGCTGCCGCATCAATTCCAACTGCAATAGGTTCTGATTGCGCAAGTAACGCTCCAACTAAATAAGTTGGATATGCGATATCTGGATAGATAACTTTCTGGCTTTGCAAAAGGGTTGGTAGCCAAGCAACTAACTCTTTAGAGCCGATAACCGGAAGTACATCGAAATCTCCCGTTGCACCTAAGTGGTTGATCGCCCAATTGCGAATAGCCTCTTGTAACTCTTTTGTTCCGGCAGTTACGGGATAGCGCGGCGAATCAGAACTTTCTTTAAGTGCGCTTTGAATGAGTTGCGGAGTTGCATCAACTGGCGTTCCTTGTGAAAGATCTATCGCACCATCTGGATGTTGACGTGCGATTTCAGAATATGGGGCGAGCGCATCCCATGGAAAATCCGGCAGTTTTTCACGCATCGTTTTTCCAGTGGATAAAGGGAATCAGCGTCTCTTAGAAATTATTCTTTAGGGGGAAGCGAAACCACATTTGGGTGGTCGCTATTAGTAAGGCCAACCTTGGCCGCTCCGCCTGGTGAACCTAGCTCAACGAAGAACTCAGTATTTACCTTTGAGAAATCTTTCCATTGTGATGGAACATCATCTTCGTAGTAAATCGCCTCTACTGGGCAGACTGGTTCGCACGCGCCGCAGTCGACGCATTCGTCGGGTTGGATGTAAAGCATGCGGTTACCTTCATAGATGCAATCAACCGGGCATTCCTCGATACAAGACTTATCTTTGATATCAACACACGGCTGAGCAATGATGTAGGTCACGAGAGTTCCTCCAAATAAAGTCCACATCGCTCTGGGTGTTCAGAGCCTGCGATGGCGCTAATTCTAACCATGCACTTGGGCCAACGCCCGATTAAAGTAACGACATGAGCCCGTCTAGCCAAAAATCGCAACCTAACCTGGCTGCTGCAATTGGCGCTCGAGTCACAGTACGGCTGCATGAAGCAACGGGTGGCTTTAGGGATATCGTCGGGATTCTGCAGCGTTGCGGCGATGGCGTAAATGAGTTGCTTAACTCCAAGGGTCAGATGATTTCTTTCTCAGAAGATGAGATCGCTATTTGGAGAGAGATTAAACCGCTACCCGATCGCGCGGGAATGGGCGCTCCTTTCTCGCTGCGAATTCAAGAGCTAGAACATCTCTCTGATTTAACGTGGCCAGCAGATGAGATTGAAGAAATAGGTAAATGGCGGCTGAGAATTTCTGATGGCTTCACAATGCGCGCGAATTCTGTTCTACCCATAGGTGCTGCACCATTCGGAGAACCTAATTTAGATATAGAAAAGGCAGTTGACGAAGTCGTAAAGATTTATCAGGCGAAAGGGCTAACGCCAACATTTACTTTGCCTTTACCACTTTACGAAGAACTTGATAATTATTTAGCTGGGCTTGGATGGAAAGTTAAAATCGGTGCAGAATATTTAGTCAACGACATTCCAGATAACCTCGATCTTGAAAGTGCCGATTTTCAAATTGTGATCACCTCCGAGCCAACGCCAGAATGGCTTGATCTTCAATCTGACCATCCGCTCGAGCGTATTATGCGAAACTACCCAGCTCATTATGCAGAAATTAAATTTGATAACCAGACTGTGGCGATCGGAAGAATTGCAATTTTTGGAAAATGGTCACTGGCAACTCGTGTATATGTTAACCCTGAATTTAGAGGTAAAGGTATCGGCGCTTTACTAATGCGCGCGCTAATGGCTGCTGCAAAAGGTGAGGGTGCTACTAAAATTGGCCTACAGGTAGATAGCGAAAACGGTGCAGGGCTGGCGCTCTATAAATCAATGGGCTTTCGCTTCCATCACTCCTATAACTACCGAGTTTTTTTGGATGAAAGTAAATGAGCAAATTCTCGATCTACAACACCCAGAGCCGCGACCTGCAGGCAGTAAATGTCACTGGCCGACCTGTACATATTTATTGCTGCGGGCCAACTGTTTATCGCGATGCCCATGTTGGTAACTTGCGGACATTTCTCTTAGCCGACCTGATCTCGCGAACCCTCAAGCTATCTGGCATGGAAGTTTTACTAGTTCAGAACATAACCGATGTTGGGCATATGTCGGAAGATTTTGAATCCGAAGACAAAATGCTTAGCCAAGCCAAATTGGAAAAAGTAGATCCCTTTGAGATCGCCCGTAAATATGAATCGAAGTTTCATTCCGATCTCGCACGATTAAATATTTCACCAGCTAATAGCTACCCACGAGCAAGTGAAACTATTCCAGGCATGCTCTCAAGTATTCAAACGCTGATTGAAAATGGAAGTGCATATGTCAGCGAAAGTGGCTCGGTCTATTTCAGCGCGCAATCATTTCCGAGTTACGGTGCCATTAGCGGCAATCGCCTTGATTCGCTAAAGCCCGGACATCGCTACGAATACTCAGATGATGGAGAAAAGAAGTTCCACGCTGATTGGGCGCTCTGGAAATCAGCTGGCAACCGTAGCGAAATGGTTTGGGATTCACCGTGGGGTCGAGGATTTCCAGGTTGGCATATCGAGTGCACTGCGATGTCGCTAGATCTTTTGGATAGCCATGTTGATATTCATGTTGGCGGAATTGATTTGCGTTTTCCGCACCACGAAAATGAACGTGCGCAATCAAATTCCATTGTCGGAGGCGAGGCGGTAGACCTTTGGGTGCATGGAGAACACCTGCTTTTTGAAGGTCGCAAGATGTCAAAGAGCGCCAATAACGTTGTACTTGTCGAAGATTTAATTTCCAAAGGTTTAGATCCGCTATCGCTGCGTCTGGCGCTGATGGAGAACCGCTATAGATCGCAAATGGATTTAACTTGGGATTCGCTTCGTGCGGCAAATTCAACCCTTAACCGTTGGCGTAGTTCAATGGCTAGTTGGGGTAACTCAGAAACGATTGGTTTTGACTCCGAAATTCATTCTTCCTTGCTTGCAGATTTAGATACTCCCCGCGCCTTACTGAGATTGCGCGCTATAGAAAAAGATCAATTACTTACTTCGGTGCAGAAGCGTGAAATCTTTAACTACGCCGACCAAGTATTTGCCTTAGATTTGAAACGAGTGGTCGAGGTTAAGCCACTGACTTCTGAACAATCTGCTTTGCTAGAAAGCCGAGCAACGGCCCGTGCCAATAAGAATTGGGGCGAGAGCGATCGCATTCGAGATTTGTTAGCCCTTGATGGAATTATCGTGAGCGATAACCCAGAAGGTCAGAGCTGGGCTTGGTCTAACTGACCATTTTTAATTCGCTGGTAAAAGAAGTGCTGCGATAATTGCAATAAATGAGAAGGCTAGAAAATAGTTTCCTAAAGAATCTCCCTGGATAAAGATCTCATTTCCATTTCCGAAAGATGCACCGCGAGTGAAGATAAACATCCAAGCCAACGTTGCTAATACTTTATATTTGCGTTTTCCATAACTTCTGCCAACGGCCCAAATAGCGGTAAAGGTTCCAATGACCGCTAAGGCGATACCAAAAGGTGGAAGAAAAAGATGTAGAAAGACTGCGGCAACCCCGGCTGCTGCCCCCGCGACAAGAGAAGCAATTATCTTCATTTAAAGTTTGACTCCGGCAAATATGTCGCGCTCTCTACCATTTTCATCAAATGGCTCTGCTTTATCACCGCGAACCAAGGTGTAATACTCGTCGCCCCAGACTTGAAGCCCTAAATTATTTGATAGCGCAAAGAAAGGGCCATCGGTAGAAATTTGAGTTACATGGGCCTTCATCGCCGCCATTTTTTTCTCTACTTGTGAATTACCGTCGATTAGCGTTGTTACAAAGTGATCATCTTTTGCAAAGGGGAGATCATCAACGCTCTCGGCTCCGAAGAAATCTGAGCCAAGCTCTTTCATCTTTGCCATGCTTTCGGCGATTACCGATTTTGGCATTGTGTTCCAATAAATCTTTTGAATCTGCCAAATCGATTCATCCGCCGCCAACATCGCAATCCGGTGAGCCTGTATGTGATCGGGGTGGCCATATCCCCCAATTTCATCGTAGGTAATCAAGACATGTGGCTTAACTTCATCAATTACCGATACGAGATATTGCGTTGCTTCTGCGAGATCTGCCTGCCAGAAAACATCTGGGCGGTTATTTGGATCCGTACCCATCATTCCGCTATCTCGGTAAACCTTCTTACCTTCAGCTAAGAAACGGTGATCGGTTATGCCCAACTCGTTCATTGCATCGGCAAGTTCAGTAATTCGGTGCTCGCCTAACTTATCTGTGGCGCCACTTGCTAGATGTGTTAGTTCTGGAACAAGAATGTCGCCTTCTTCACCGCGCGTGCAGGTCACGAGCGTTACAGATGCGCCAAGCTCTGCATAAAGTGCCATAGTCGCGCCATTGTTTATCGTCTCGTCATCGGGATGTGCGTGAACAAGTAGCACGCGATAACCCGAATAAGACTTTGTCATTAACGCTGCTCTTTAATAAACCGGCAGAGAGGTATCGATTTGCTTGGCCCAAGCGATGACTCCACCAGAAACATGCGAAGCGCCTGAAAAACCTGCTCCTTTAAGGATGGCAAGACATTCAGCCGAACGTACCCCACTCTTGCAGTGCAAAATAATTGGTTTATCTTGCGGAAGATCTGCCAGAACGGTTCCGTCTAAAAATCCTTGTTTAGGTAGCAGATGCGAACCTGGGATACGAACAATTTCAAACTCGCTTGGCTCGCGCACATCAATAAGATAGAAATCTTCTTTATTATCCATCTTAGATTTGAGTTCGCCTACAGAAATTGTTGAGTCTTTAACTGCAACTTCTGCAGCATCTGACAGAGTTCCACAGAATGCTTCATAATCAGGGAGAAGCTCAGTCTGAGTTGGATTGTCACCGCACAATGGACACTTCGGATCTTTGCGAATCTTTACTTTGCGGAATGACATTTCAAGTGCGTCATAGACCATGAGTGAGCCAACCATCGGTTCGCCAACACCAGTAATAACCTTTATTGCTTCAGTGGTTTGAATAGATCCAATGGTTGCGCAGAGAACTCCTAGTACGCCACCTTCGGCACAACTTGGCACCATTCCAGGAGGTGGAGGTTCTGGGTATAGACAGCGGTAGCAAGGTCCGTATTCGGCCCAGAAAACGCTCGCTTGTCCATCAAAGCGATAGATCGAGCCCCAGACATAAGGTTTCTTTAACAAAACGCAGGCATCATTTACGAGATAGCGCGTTGCAAAGTTATCTGTTCCATCAACAATGATGTCGTACTGCGCAAAAATTTCCTTCACATTTGTAACATCAAGTCGAACTTCATGAGTAATCACATTTACATAAGGATTAATCTCTGAGATTTTCTCTTTCGCAGATTGCGCTTTGCTCTTTCCAATATCGGATTGACCGTGAATTATCTGGCGCTGCAGATTAGATTCATCGACGGTATCGAATTCAACTATTCCGAGAGTTCCGATTCCGGCTGCAGCTAGGTACATCAGCGCTGGCGAACCAAGTCCTCCTGCGCCTACGCAAAGAACCTTTGCATTCATCAGCCGTTGCTGACCCGTCATAGCAACATCAGGAATAATTAGATGCCGGCTATAGCGGCGAACTTCATCAACAGTTAGCGCAGGGCCGGGTGAAACTAACGCTGGTATTGAATCGCGCTGTGAAGTCATGGTTCGTATTCTGCCGTAGCCATCGGCTGAGTGCCAATTCGATAACTTTCTTGCTGCAAACGACTCTCAACTGCATATCTCTCTTTCGCATTTGCCAGTATTGCCTCTACGATATGCGCAATGACTACTGTTGATCTAAATTCAAAAGGCGACAAAGCCCGCTTGCCACGCGATGAGCGTCGTGCAATTCTCTTAAACGCGGCGCTAGAAGTATTCACTGCAGCTGGCTACCACTCCGCTGCAATGGATGAGATCGCAGATCGCGCCAATGTCAGCAAGCCGGTTCTTTATCAGCATTTTCCATCGAAATTAGATCTTTACTTAGCGGTTTTAGACCTTCACATTGACTCTCTGGTCTACGAAATTCAAAAGGCAATATCTTCAACTCCAGATAACGCAAAGCGTGTACATGCCACAGTGGTTGCCTACTTCGAATTTATCGAAAATGAGGGTGAAGCATTCCGCCTCTTGTTCGAAAGCGATATGAGCGTTGAACCACAAGTTCGTGAGCGTTTAAATCGCATGACCTACGATTGTGCAGCTGCAGTAAGCGCTGTAATTTCAAATGACACTGGACTTCCTAAAGATGTCGCAATGCTCCTTGGCGTAGGTTTAATTGGCTATGTTCAAGTAGCTGCTCGCCACTGGTTAGAACGTGACGGCAAATTAACTAGACAACAGGCCGTTGAACTCGTTGAGAATTTGATGTGGCGCGGAATTTCAGGATTCCCGCTCTCTGGCGGCAATTAACTAACCTTTTATCGCTTAATTCCTGGCAGATCTCACTGATCGTTTTGCCGATAGGATATGGACATGAGTACAAAGAAGAGTGATTCAGGCGCAGCAACCCAAGTGCGCATCTCCGTAGCAAATATTGCAACAGATCTTGTCTTTGAGACTAACTCCTCTGTTGCTGAGGTAAAGAGTGCTGTCGCTGCAGCACTGGCAGGCGGCACCGCCTTAAATCTCCAAGATTCACGTGGCCACGAGATCATCGTTGCTGGCGACAAGATCGGCTTCGTCGATGTCGGCGTAGCAACTGATCGTCGCGTTGGTTTCGGCGCTCTCTAAGGTGTCTATAACTTTTGCCGATCTCCCGCTGCGTCCTGAGACTCAAGCGGCTCTTGCTGAACATGGTTTCAAATCGCCCTTTCCAATTCAAGAGATGGTTCTACCAATCGCACTCGGCGATGGTGATGTAATCGGTCAAGCAAAGACTGGCACTGGCAAGACGTTGGCTTTTGGTATTCCCCTTATCGAACGAGTAATCGCACCGCTGGATAAAGAGTGGGATGCACTTGTTGCAAAGGGGCTGCCCCAGGTTCTTGTTGTTGTTCCAACGCGCGAACTTTGTGTGCAAGTAACAAAAGATATTGAAGAGTTAACCGGTAACCGCGGAATCCGCACCTTAGCTGTTTACGGTGGACGCGCCTTTGAACCGCAAATCGAAGCCCTTGAAAAAGGCGTAGAAATTGTGGTTGGCACACCGGGCAGACTCTTAGATCTATATCGCCAAGGACAATTAAAGTTAAAGGAAGTCTCTCGCGTTGTTCTAGATGAAGCTGATGAAATGCTCGATCTAGGATTTCTTCCGGATGTAGAAAAAATCTTCACGAGCACTCCAAACCGCGCGCAAACAATGCTTTTTTCAGCAACAATGCCTGGAGATATCATCGCTTTGGCGCGTAGGTTTATGAACCAACCAATTCATATTCGCACTCAAGATAATGAAGATGAGGGCGCGGTTGTCTCTCGCATCAAGCAGTATGTTCTGCGTGCACACGCCCTCGATAAGATCGAGATGTTGGCGCGAATTCTGCAAGCCGATGGCCGCGGACCAACCATCGTTTTCTGCCGTACTAAGCGCACCTGCCAGAAGACATCTGATGATTTATCAGAACGTGGCTTCCGCGCTGCTTCAATTCATGGCGATCTTGGACAGAGCGCGCGCGAGAAAGCGCTTAACGACTTTAAGGCCGGTAAATCTGATGTTTTAGTTGCAACAGATGTAGCCGCTCGCGGAATCGACATTGATGGAATAACTCACGTAATTAACTATCAATGCCCGGAAGATGAAAAAACTTACGTGCACCGTATCGGCCGCACTGCTCGTGCTGGTGCAGATGGAATCTCCGTAACTTTTGTTGACTGGGATGATTTAGCGCGCTGGAAGATGATTGATACTGCGCTAACTCTGGGCCTAGGTGAACCTGAAGAGACGTACTCATCATCAGAGCACCTATATGAAATGTTAAATATTCCAGCAGGTTCTACCGGTCGAATGGTGAAAGCTAAGCCAGTAAGTGAAGCTCCAAGCAAAGAGCCAGCAAAGTCCTCTCCAACTAAAGACAAGTCGGCAAAAGAGAAGAACGAAGACCGTACCGCTCGGGTACGAACCCGCACCAAGAAATTTACTTCTTAACTACTCAAGCCCTAACTTTTCCAGTATTGAGTAGCCAACGTTTCTAAAGCTTTCTGCACTTTCACTCGCCTTGTCATGAGTCAAAATTGAAAGCTTGGTTGCGGCAGCTGCCTCTAACTCAGTTGATTCAAGGAGCGGCTCATCAATTAGCTCTGCCGGAGCGATTAGTGTGTTTTCACCGATCGCTAGAGCCTTAACCTCAACGCCTGCTGAAATAGATTTAATCTGTAAATAGCCCCTCAGGGAATGCAGGTTATTTCTAACTGGCACTACGACTAGTTGAGAAATGGAAAGCGCCATAGATAAAGGCTGAGATAAAGATCCTGGCAGATCCAAGATGACTACGTCATAACTCTTGGGCAGATCAGATATGACATTTAAAAGTGCTTCTACCGAGAAATTAGCAACGAGTCGTGAGTCAGCAGGAATGAAATCAAATCTCTCTGAAGTTGTTACCAGGTTGGAATCAGTTACCTTGCTGCCGTTGAGGAAATCTGCGATTGAGGTGCGCGGATTCTCAAAACCCAGACGAAAAGTTAGCGCCCCAGCGGGATCTAGATCAATCAATAAAGTCTTCTTACCGAACTCGGTAAATGCGACTGCCAGACAGTGCGCCAGAGTTGTCTTGCCTACGCCGCCTGCAGAGTTGGCTAGTGAAACGATCTTCATTAGGCGGCCACAGATTTCCAGCGAATCACTGCCTGCTTGTAAACAGGTGGAGCGAGTAAAACTTCAGGAATTACTCCGAAGGTTGAACGAACTGCCTTAAGTGAAATATCGGTAATCAAATTCTGACCAGGTATCTGCGGAGTTCCATAAAGCTTGCGCGCCCATTGCGGAAGAGAACTTGCCGCAAGAAGTGCAAGCGAAGCCCAGGCAGGAGCTGCAGGGGTGGCAAATCTAACTGCGCTTGGCATTGGTGGAATGGTTAGAAATAGCGCTGCTCTCTTTGCATCATCAGATGCGCGCAGTTCTGGAGCAATATTCTGAAAGTAGCTCTGCATCTCTGACGCATTAGCCGGAACATCGGCAGTTGGAACTCCAACTAACTCTGCGAATAAGACCATCTCAGATACATATTGATCCGCCTGCAGATCGCTAATCGTCATTCCCGAGCGGCGAGCGATATCAAGGAATGAATCGACCATCGACATATGCACCCAGAGAAGCAGATGAGGATCATCCAAACTAAGAGAAGTGTGAATTTTTCGCACTCGCGCGGCAAGTGCTTGCGCCTGACTTCTTTCTCCAAAGGTAATTGTTGAAACATAGTCACCAGTGCGTTGTAAGCGGCCCCACGCATCTTCGCGAAAGTTTGAATTCTTTGCCACGCCATCCATGGCAATCGGATGAAGTGCTTGCTGTAGAAGGGCGCGTATTCCACCGACTGCCATCGCGGGATCTGAATGAATCTTCCAGGCCATTGTTTCGGGTGAGAAGAGTCCGCGGGGATCTTCAAGTATTTGCGTTGTCATAAATTATCTTTGCTCGCTACTGCGCGGTGAAGGCTTTGATCGCATCAACCAACATCTGAACGGCAATAGCGGCAAGTAGCAAGCCGGCGATGCGCGCTAACAAAGTGACTCCAGAATCTTTAATGATTCCGAGGATTGTTGTCGAAGCCATAAGTGAAATAGCAATCACAACGTGTACTGCAACTACTGCTGCAATTAAGCCGAGGCTTTGCGCAGGAGTCTCGATTTGTTGGACGAAAATCATCGTTGCAACGATCGCCCCAGGGCCAGCTAATAACGGCGTACCTAGAGGTACAAGGGCAATGTTCTTATCTTTACCATCGGTCTCACCTAGATCTCTGCCGGTGAGAAGTTCTAACGCGACATAAAGAAGCAATAAACCACCAGCGGCTTGCAGAGCTTCGATGGAAACGTTCATGTATTCGAGAATGAAACGTCCAAAGATTGAGAAGAAGGCGATAACAATTAAGGAAACCAGCGCTGCTTGCCAGGCAAGTTGAATTCGCTCGCGCTTACTTTTATCAGCAACTAAGCCAAGAAAAATTGGGGTGGCACCTGGCGGATCTAAAATCACCAAGAGAGTAACGAATGCTTGAATAGAGAAAGTTAAGGTGCTGACTTCAGCAATATTCATGGCGTAACCACCCTTCTTTGACTTGCCAGCGACTCCAAGCGCTCCCATTGTGCAGGATCAGTGAGGTTTTCGCCTAATGAATTTAGCTTTCCTTGGCCGTGATAGTCGCTTGCCCCAGTAATTACTAGATTTAACTCGGCTGCAACTTGCCTTAACTCAGTGCGCTCACTTGAAGTGTGGTCACGATGATCGATCTCGATCCCGTGCAATCCTGCCGCAACTAAATCTGAAAAAATAGAAGTAGAAATTACATCTCCGCGCCGCGATGCCATGGGATGGGCTATTACGGCAACTCCCCCTGCTGCAACGATTGTGCGGATGGCCACTTCTGGTGTTGGCGTTGCATGGGTTACGTAATACTTTGAATCGTTTGTTAATAGTTCTGCAAAGGCTTCATCTCGCGATTTAACTACGCCATTTTTGACTAGCGCATCGGCTAAATGTGGTCTTCCTAGAGTTGCACCTTCTGGAGTCGCTGCAATTACATCTTCCATCGTTATAGCGAATCCATCGCTACGTAGTAGTTCAACCATCTTCTTCATTCTGGGAATACGGGTATCTCGGGCGTCAGATAACATCGCTTGGATCTCAGAATTTTCTCCATCGAAGAGTAAACCGAGCATATGAACGCTAATTCCATCTTCGGTTAGCGTAGAAATTTCTGCACCAAGTGCCAGCGAAATTGGTTTTCTTGCAGCTGAAACCGCTTCTGCCCAACCTGAAGTTGTATCGTGATCGGTTAATCCAAGAACTGTGATTCCAGCAGAAAGCGCTTTGTTAACTAGCGCAAAAGGTGAATCAGTTCCATCGCTTGCGGTGGTGTGGGTATGTAAATCGATCATTATTCAGTCGCTACTTTATCTGCAGGGCTTGTGGGGCGCGTACGAAGAACAACAAGGGCGCAACCGAAGAGAATTAGTGCGATTCCTGGAACTACACCGAGAGGTGGACGTTGATCCATCCACCACATTGCAAGGATCGCGCTAACTGGAACTTCAAAGAATACGATCAATGAAACGACAGCGGGTGAAACTCTCTTCAGCACCGAGTTAAACATGGTGTGGCCAAGGAACTGTGCGCCAAATATTAGTCCCAGCAGGATCCACCATTCACGCGCTTCAAAGTTAAAAATTTGATTTCCGGCGATCAGCGCCATTGGTAGCGCAGTTATGGCGCAGAAGAAATAACAGATCGCTGTATATGTTGAAGTTTCTAAAGTCTGTTGGGCCTTTGACCCAACCAACATATAAACAGCCGCTAGCGCTGCAGAGATAATCGCTGCTAAGTCACCGAGAAATGCTCTAAATGAGATTTGTAGGTCGACTCCGGAAATCAAGAGAACTCCCCCGAAGCTAACAAACATTCCCATCCATGCGCGTGATGGAATATCTCCACCAGTTAGCTTTACAAAGAGCGCCGCAAATATTGGTTGAAGTGCAACGAGGGCAGTTCCTGCAGCAACAGTTGTCATTCGCATAGCGAGAAAGAATCCGATGAAGTGAAGTGCAAGAACGACTCCTGCAAATGTCGCCCATTTTGCACCTGTCCGATCGATGCGATGGCGTAGTGCAAATGGCGCAGTCATTAGCGATCCACCTAGATTTCTCCAGAAGATCAAGGTGAGTACTGGCATTGCGCTCATGGCAATCAATGGACCTGAAGTCCCGATGCCAATAATTCCGAGGCCTAAGCGAATTAAATCTGGACGCGCAGGAATTTGTGTGTGGTTATCACGAGATAAAGGCTGCGACATGGAAGTAAAGGTAGCCGATACCCTTATCCAATGAAGGGAGGCCGAAAATGAGCGTTAGCCAAATAAATCGAGTCTTTATCGCCCGTCTAGCGGGTACCGCAGTATTTGATCCAAATGGAGATCCAGTTGGCAAAGTTCGCGATGCAGTTGCAACTCTGCGCAGCAACAATCAGCCTCCCCGAATTCTCGGCCTAGTTGTCGAGGTTCCGTTACGTCGTCGTGTCTTTGTTCCGATTACCCGAGTTACTTCTATCGAATCTGGCGCAGTTGTCATCACCGGCTTAGTAAATATGCGTCGCTTTGAATCACGAGCTGGCGAGTTGCTGGTTCTTGGCGAACTACTCGATCGTTCAATTAATTTAATTGAAAGTGGCGAATCGGTTGTTGTTGAAGATATGGGCATGGAACAAACTCGCACTGGTGACTGGTTTATCAACCGAGTCCATATTATGAAGAAGGGCAGCGGCCTACGTCGCAAGGGCGCTACCTCAACTGTTCAATGGGAAGAAGTAACTGGTTTCGCCCTACCTGAACATAACCAAGGCGTCACTAACTTACTATCAACGATCAGTAATTTGCGCGCTGCCGACCTTGCTGCCGTTATTCAAGATCTAGCGCCAAAGCGTCGTGTGGAAGTTGCGCGTGCACTCGATGACGAGCGACTTGCTGATGTGCTGCAAGAAATGGATGAGGCAGAACGCGTTGCTCTCTTAGCTGAACTTGAAGGTGAACGTGCTGCAGATGTCCTTGGTGAAATGGATCCAGATGATGCTGCAGATTTGTTGCGTGAGGTTGGTGAAGAAAAGGCGCAAGTTCTAATTGATTTGATGGAACCAGAAGATGCCGAAGATGTTCTGCGTCTTATGACTTACGAGGATTATTCAGCCGGCGGAATGATGACTACCGAGCCGATCGTGATGAGCGCTGATTATTCAGTTGCTGATGCGTTAGCAAGTGTCAGAGCCCGTGAAGTATCTCCGGCTCTGGCATCGCAAGTATTTGTCTGTCGCCAACCGCTAGAAACGCCAACTGGGCGATATATCGGAATGGTTCATTACCAGCGTTTATTACGCGAGCCGCCTTCAACTTTGCTCGGTTCTATCGTCGATACAGATACGCAAGGGTTAAATCCCAACGCATCTCTGCATGAGGTTTCGTCATACTTGGCTAGTTACAACTTGTTATCTGTGCCTGTTGTAGATGCAAATGAGCGTCTACTTGGCGCAGTTACTGTCGATGACGTGCTGGATCACTTGCTGCCTGAGAACTGGCGTCTAGAACATCGCGACTCAACCCGCGGAACTGGGCCAAAGTTAAATCTCTCTGATGTAGCAGGTTCAGAAGTTAGTGAAGAAGATCTTGAATTAGATAATCAGATGGAAGAGGAGGCGCGCTAATGGCACGTTCAACAAGCCCTCGCAATAATGGACTCGATACTCCACGTGAATCACGTCGTTCCATACGTCCTAATTACGATCCAGAAGTTTTTGGCCGACTATCTGAGCGCTTTGCACGTTTTCTAGGTACCGCTCGCTTCTTGGTCTACATGACTGTCTTTGTACTTTCATGGGTCTTCTGGAATGCGCTTGCACCACGTGATCTGCGCTTTGATGACTATCCATTTATCTTTCTTACCTTGATCCTCTCGCTGCAAGCTTCATATGCTGCACCGCTCATCTTGCTTGCCCAAAATCGTCAAGCAGACCGTGATCGAATTTCGCTAAATGAAGATCGGGCCCAGAACGCGCGCTCAGTTGCAGATACCGAATACTTAACGCGCGAACTAGCAAGTCTGCGTATAACACTTGGCGAAGTTGCTACTCGTGATTTCTTGCGAAGTGAACTTGAAGATTTAGTAAAAGAGTTAGGTGCTAAGCCCGAGTCGGACGCCAAGTAGCGAACTGCTTCGCACAACTAATTTTTCAGCGATCGCATAAATAGCTTGCGCACTAGGAGAATCCGGTGCGGCAATTACGATCGGTGTTCCTTCATCTCCCCCAGTGCGCAGCTCGGTACTAAATGGAACTTTTCCAAGCAGTGGAACATCGCTGCCCACTAAGTTAGACAGACGAGCCGCAGTTTCTTCTCCGCCGCCTGCACCAAATAAGGCAATTTCATCGCTGCAATGTGGACATGGAAATGCTGACATGTTTTCGATAACACCGACCACGCGCTGATGAATTTGGTGAGCAATGCGACCGGCGCGCTCTGCAACCTCGGCAGCGGCGATTTGTGGAGTTGTTACAACGACAATTTCAGATGTTGGAATCAACTGACCAAGCGAGATCGCTAAATCGCCAGTTCCAGGTGGTAGATCAATCAACAGTAGATCTAAATCTCCCCAATAAGCATCAGAGAGCAGTTGTTCAAGGACTCTGTGAAGCAGCGGACCGCGATAAGCCACAGCATCAGCGCGCTCTGGCTTAAACATTTCCATTGAGACAACTTTTACGCCATACGCCTCAAGTGGAATAAACATCTGGTCGATAGCAGTTGGTCGTTGCCCCATCAAACCCATCAACCTGGGAATTGAGTGGCCATATACATCTGCATCTAAAATTCCAACACGTAAATCTTTACGCGCTGCAGCAACCGCCAAGTTAGTGGTAAGCGAGGATTTTCCTACTCCGCCTTTTCCTGATGCAACGCCGATGACGCGAGTAAGTGATTCGGGCTGTGCAAATGGGATGAACTTCTCACGGCCGCCGCGCAATAACTTCTTTACATTATTGCGCTGTTCTTCATTCATGACACCGAATTGAACTTCGACAGTTGAAATACCAGCGAGTTTAGATACCGCTTCAGTGATGTCGCCGCGCAACCTATCTTGCATTGGACATCCCGAAATAGTTAAGAGGATCTTAAGTTTTGCCACACCTTGCGTGATTTCTACTGATTCAACCATTCCAAGTTCCGGAAGAGGGCGATGAAGTTCAGGATCAGAGACAGTTGCTAGCGCAGCGTTAACTTGCTCTAGCAATTCAGCGGCGTTGGTCATGGCAGGTCTGGATCAATCTTGGCGTTGAACTTTGGGGCTTTCTCAGCCGCATCTACTTCATCTAGCGCGTTTGCAATATGTTTTTTGATGAAAGCCTTGGGACGCAAATCTGAAGGTGAAAGATCTTCAAAGCCTGGTCCAAGATTTTCGCGCAGTTCGCTGGTGGCGCTATTTGCCATGGCTCTAACTTTCTTAATCAGCTTTGCCGCATCTACTGCTAACTGTGGAAGACGTTCTGGTCCTACCAAAATCACAGCAAGAACGCCCAAACCAAATATCTCACCGGCGCCAAAATCGAAGAACATAGTTGTTGATACTACTCTTTAATCAAAGATCCACACGCCGACTATTTGCCCGCGGTGAGAGTCACGGTTGTGGTGGCAGTTACATCGTTTCGGATGTAAGTAAGTTGTACTTTATCGCCGACGCTCTTGGAGCGAATAGCCACAATCAACTCTTCCGAGGTCTTGATTGTTCGGCCATCAAATTTGGTAATTAGATCTCCTGCTTTGAGACCGGCCTTAGCTGCTGGGCCACCTGGCAAGATCGCCTTATCGTTAGCGGCAATTCGTGCGCCATCACCTTCAAATTTCATATCTATTGATACGCCGAGTACTGGGTAGGTTGCCTTGCCGTTCTTAATCAACTGATCTGCAGTCTTGCGCGCTTGATTGATCGGGATTGCAAAACCAAGGCCGATAGATCCAGATTGCGAACCAAATGATGAACCAAGAGTTGCAATTGCGGAGTTAACGCCAATTACCGCACCAGTTGAGTCAATTAGTGGGCCACCTGAGTTTCCAGGATTAATTGCCGCATCTGTTTGAAGTGCGTTAATAAATGAATTATCACTTCCGGTTTCACCAGCAGTTACCGCGCGATCTTTTGCACTGATAATTCCGAGTGTGACTGTTCCAGAAAGTCCAAGCGGTGAGCCGATTGCGATTACTGAATCTCCAACTGCGACTTTGTCGCTATCTCCTAATTGAAGGGCGGTTAAACCAGTTGTTGCAATCTTTATTACCGCTAAATCATATGAGGCATCTCTTCCGATAATTTTGGCAACGTATTTCTGGCCATTATTAAGAGTCACATCAATATCACCGTTATTGGTTGCCGCTTCAGCAATCACGTGGTTGTTGGTGAGGATGTATCCATTGCTTTCGATGACAAATCCTGTTCCCGTTGAGCCACCATCTTTTGAACTGGCTTCAATTGAAACAACTGAAGGAATTACGCGCTGCGCCAGGTCGGCTACTGATCCAGGTGCGCGTTCCACAGAATTTGTGACGCGTGAAAGGTTTATTGATTGACCAAATAGGGAACCTGATGATGATGCGCCAAAAATTGCACCGACAAGACCTGCAACAAAGGCGAGCAATATGGCATTGGCGCGGGTAATGAAATTAGCTTTACCGTTTCGAGAAGCCGGCACCCACCAAGGTCCTGTGTTTGGTCCACCAATTTGCGGAGAAGTCATTACGCCATCTTCCTATAACTTAGTTGCTAGTAACAAACCATCGCCAGTTGGAATGAGTGAAACCACCCAATTCTCTGACTCGTTTTTCAAGGATTTCCCAGATTCGCGCAGCGCTACGGTTTTTGGATCGCGCTGTGCCGGATCTGAAACCTTTGATCCACCAAAGAAATTATCGATCACAAACACTCCACCACTGCGCAATATGCGATGCGCTTCGGTGATTGCATAAGGCAAATCTTCTGGGTTGTGGCGAAAAATAACTAAGTCATAAGCGCGATCTGCGAGTTTATTCATTACATCCATGACCGGATTGGTAATCAATCTAAAGCGCGCTGGTGCAATATCAGCATCCTGAAACGCTGTCTTTGCAATATTGCTATGTTCCATTTCGTCATCAATTGATGTCAGCGTTCCGCTAGCTAGCATTCCTTCAAGCACCCAAAGGGCACCAACTCCTGAGCCAGTACCGATTTCGACTACTGATTGCGCAGAAAGATTATGTGCCAAATGTTTTAAGTATGCACCTGCTCCAGATGTCGCATCGATGACGCCAATTTCTTCACCGCGAGAACGGGCGCTCTTCTTAACTTCATCTTCGGAGATAAAGCTCTCAGCATAAGAATGTGGATCGATGATCATGAGAGAGATGTTAGCCATTCGATGAGCAATCGCACGCCGAAACCTGTGCCGCCTTTAGGATTTTCTCCAGAGTCGCTTTCGCTGCGCGCAACGCCTGCAATATCAAAGTGAATCCAGGTGCGATCTCCCGCAAAGTGCTCTAGGAATAGGGCTGCGGTGACTGAACCTGCACTGAAATGTTTCTTCGATGTGATGTGGCTTAAATCTGCAATTGGACTTTCCAGCGCTTCCTTATAGTCATCCACCAACGGCATATGCCAGACGCGGTCTCCGGATCGCTCCCCTGCTTCTGAAAAACTCTTCGCTACTTTCTCATCTCGCGTATACATCGCAGCGTGTTGTCTACCTAAGCCAAGTGTTGCCGCGCCAGTAAGTGTTGCAATATCGATTAGGTAATCAGGATTCAAATTTATATCGGCATAGGCCAGGCCATCGGCAAGTACTAGGCGACCTTCTGCATCTGTATCTAATACTTCAACGGTCTTGCCACCGTAGTGGGTAATGACATCACTTGGGCGTTGGGAAGTTCCAGATAGCGCATTTTCGGCGAGCATCATCAAGACTGTTACTTGCACTTGTGGCTGGAAATATGGAAGAGCTGAGATAGCGCCTAACGCCGCAGCAGAGCCAGCCATATCTGATTTCATCGCTGTCATAAATTCGTAAGGGCGCTTTAGGGATACACCGCCGGTGTCGAAGGTGATTCCTTTACCAACAATTACAACGTGCGGAAGTATCCCTGCAGATTTTTTCTTACCCTTTGGGTGATATGAGATTTGAACGAAACGTGGTCCGGGCTTTGGTGATGAATTACCAACTGCACGCAAGCCACCAAACTCTGCCAATTCTTTACCTGCTAAAACCTTTACTTCTAAACCGCTATCGGCGGCGATCTTCACCGCTTCATCTGCCAGCCAGAGCGGGGTCTTGATATTTGATGGGGTATGAATCAGATCTCTTGTGCGAGAAATAGCGCTTGCGATCGTTGATGCATCATTAATTACCACTGGGGAATCTGTATGAAATAGAAAGAGTGGGATTTCTTGGGTTGGTCCAGTTTTCTGTGTCCAAATATAAGCACCGAGTTGGACTGAGATGGCAAAGGCTTTTAACTGTTGTTCGTCTGAAACGCAGAGCGATGCGATTGTTACCGCTTTGCCTCGACCTTTTCTTCCAAGCGCCGCACCTGCTTGTCGTATCGCAGAATTTGACTCATCTCCAAGTCCGATTAAGAGAATTCGATCGGCAACAAATTGATTTAATGAAACAGGAATTTCAAAAATCTCTCCAGCTTTTCCAGTTGCTGCGAAGAAGGCCAATTCATCGCGCAGGTCTATCTCAAAAGTTTCTTCTAATTTTTCAATTAACTTAAGGTGCGACGGGAAGTTGTATTCCGGTTTCTCTTCTTTATCTGGATTTTTCTCTAGATTTTTCTCTAGATTTTTCTCTAGATTTTTAATTGCTTGCGTAAACCCAATTGCAATAGATTGCGCATCAGCGAGCGCATCAGATAAAGATTTAAGGTCTACAGCAATGGGCTGAAGCACAAAAGTTACTTACTTCTTGATAAGTGCTACAGCTGCTTCAAGGGCGGCGCTGAGATTATTTGCTTCTTGGGGGTTGAGTTCGACGACAAGGCGACCGCCACCTTCTAGCGGAATACGCATAACTAGCGAGCGCGCTTCCTTGGTCACTTCCATGGGTCCATCACCAGTACGGGGTTTCATGGCTGCCATGGGGAGAACTCCTTTGATACATAAATGTCGGCCAGATTGCGCCGTTGGTTACTTAAGAGGAGAAGTATCTCGCAGAACTGGCTGAGTATGAAATCGGAGGTTGAATTAGCCCATTCCAAGCAGGGCGGTAATGCGAGATTTTCCCGAAGCCATCACCGTTGAGACTGATTTTTCAGGAACGCCTAAAAGGGTGGCGATATCTCCGACCGCCATCTGGCGAAGGTAATGGAGCGAGAGGATTATCCGCTCCTCCTCGGGCAACTGCGCCAAGGCCTCAGCCAAGGTAAGGGGCGCAGTCATAGCCCCAAGGTTACTCGCGTGGGCGCAGTGATGTGGAGAGGCGAGCCAATGAGATTCGCACCCCAACCCAGAGAAACGGTGCGATCGCTAGAAACTTTAAGCGAGAACACTCAATTGTCTCTGACCAATTGAATTTTGTTGATGTGGAGTTAATCGGTGAAAGTACAAAAGAACCGGTTCCTTTAAGAACTTTTCCCGTGTGCACCACATCGCAAATTTCAGGTGGTTGCCACTTTGTTACAACCATGGTGTCTAAAAGACCGAGCGATGAAAACTTCGGATAGAACTTATAAAACGGACCCGTAAATGCTGATATCGAAGTTCCGGCGCCTTCGCGAATTTGTGAAGTAACCCAAACTTTAGTATGCAGCATCCAGTTGCCTTGTGATTCCCAATCTGCAATCGCCGCCCAAGCGCGTTCTTGAGGGCACGGTAGGTCAATTGTGATTCTAAGTGTGTTTGACATTTGCTTACGCTACTTACTACTCGAGTTAATAGTTGCGATATCGAGAGCTTGGTCAACGCTCTTTGCCCAATGTAGAAGCTCTCGCTGCCCTGGCTTCACAAAACCATGCTCTTCTAGATGATCAATCAAGGTAGCAAGCGGGGCATATAAATCGTAAGGATCTAAAATGATGACCGGCTTATTGTGAAACTTTAAGAATCGCCCAACCCAAATTTCAAAGAGCTCTTCCAGTGTTCCGATGCCACCAGGTAGTGCAATAAATGCATCGGAAAGATCTTCAATCATCGCCTTTCGATTGCGCATCGAATCCACGATATGCAGTTCATCGCACTCTTTATCGGCAAATTCAATATCTACTAAGCGCTGCGGGATAACTCCGATTGTTTTGCCACCGGCTTCGCGTGCACCGCGGGATACCGCTCCCATCGCCGAAATATGTCCACCGCCTGAGACCAATTCCCAAGAGCGAGCGGCAATTCCTGCACCCAACGAATGAGCCAGGTCGATGTATTTGGGATCGATGGCAAGGGATGAAGAACAGTAAACGGCGATGCGCATGTGGGAAAGGATAGGGGTTAGGCTTATCGCATGTCTGCTTCGCAAAATTCGCCACATCTGGCATCTGGCCACGGAATTGCAACTTATTCTGGAGAAACACTTTTGGATGTCTGGTTCCCAGAACCAGTTCTCGGTACGAATACTTCAAAAGCGCCTGCTGCGCTAAATGAACTTGCCGGAGTTGATGAAGTTAGAAAAGTAAGACGTGAAGTTATCTCTATTGAGATAGATCTCAATGTGGCGCCGACAAGTGCTGCTGATGCCTACTTGCGCCTTCACTTACTTTCACATCGCTTAATCAAGCCACATGGCGCGGTTATGGATGGCATCTTCGGGTTGCTCACCAACGTTGTTTGGACATCTGCTGGCCCATGTGCCGTCGAAGGTTTTGAATTGATTCGAGGAGCGCTGCGCAACAAATATGGCCACGTCACAGTATTCGGCGTCGATAAATTCCCGCGCATGGTTGATTACGTAATTCCATCTGGTGTTCGAATTGCCGATGCTGATCGCGTGCGACTTGGTGCACATCTAGCACCAGGTACAACAGTTATGCATGAAGGCTTTGTTAACTTTAACGCCGGCACTTTAGGAATTTCTATGGTGGAAGGTCGAATTTCAGCGGGCGTCGTCGTAGGCGACGGTAGCGATGTAGGTGGCGGCGCTTCAATCATGGGCACCTTAAGTGGCGGCGGTAAAGAAGTGATTTCGGTTGGCGAAAAGTGTCTGCTAGGCGCCAACTCTGGACTTGGAATTTCACTTGGCAACAACTGCGTAATTGAGGCAGGAACTTATATAACCTCGGCATCAAAGGTCAAACTTCCAGATGGTGAAATTGTGAAAGCTGCATCTCTTTCTGGTGCCAGTGACTTGCTCTTCCGTCGTAATTCTCTAACCGGTGGTTTAGAAGTAGTAATGCGTACTGGAACTTGGGGTGGGTTGAATTCCATCCTGCACGCTAACTAATTTACCGAAAACCAAGCTGAAGGCAGTTTGCTACGGCTTCTAAAAGTTTCACCGCGAAGTACGGCAAATGATCCATCTGAACTAATCGCTTGAATTAGCGCGACTGATCCTGCAGGGTTATTTGATAGAACTGTTAACGAGATAACATCCGGCAACGCAAATGCTTGAGCAATAACTGCTTGAGATATTTCTCTGGTCCATGAAGCAAAGCGAGGATTAAGTGCGACATCAACGCTTGCGCTATCAGGAACGCTAACTGTGTAAGCGGTTGCAGTACCCCAGGCGTGCTCAGATGTTTCTGTTGTACCGCCCGATGATGAAGAGAAGTAAGCGGTAATTGGACGACCTTCGTAGGTAATTATCGAGCCTGCAGTTCGGTTAACTGCCGCCTTCCAAATTTCCCCAAATCTAGGTTCGCTCTCTTTTGAATAACCAGCAAAGGTTTGATCGCTGATCGTTGCGTATAAATGGCAATCACAGGCGGAGCGGATCTTTGTAGATTTTGCATAGGCATATGTTCTAGATGCGATCGCTTGCGCTTCGAGCGCTTGAGTTGGCCAAGATGAGGGCACCTCACCAATCCCCCATAGATACTCATCTTGTAGGCGCACAGAGTTGATAATCGCCAATCGCTTTCCCAAGGTTTTATCTCTAATTACTTTGAGGGATATCTGTCCATGGCGATATTTCTTCGTTGCGCCATTAGTTGTCAGCGAAATAACAGTTGGTGAACCAGCTTGATAGCGAGTTCCGGACCAACGTAGAGTGAAAGCACTTCCGGTCGTAATTGCCTTGCTAGTAGTTCCCCGCGTTGTACTAATTGCAAGTAGCCCATCAGTTAAATTCAAATTGAGTGAGGTCTTGCTTGGAAAGGTAAGTAAAGGTGTTGCCGTTTGTGTTTCACCTAAATCACCTGCAAATAGTTGAAGTTCTGCACCCTTAGAGTCACTTCTTAGCTTCGCAGATGTGAGTAAATTTCCAAGGTTAATTCGAAGGATCTGCGTATCAGTAACCGTTTCAACAATTGTTCCGGTGTAGTAATACTGCAAAATAGCGGTCGCAGATTCACCGGCTAAAGCTTTCGCTCTGGCACCGATCTGGCTCATTCCGACGCCATGGCCGTAGCCACTTCCTTGAAATGCAAAAGTTGCTGGAACTGTCTCAGCGTTGGCAGCGTTTGGTAGGAAAGTGATCGGTGAGACGGCAATTGAGATTGCAAGTGCAATCAGAGGCTTTTTAGACATCCTCATTTGCTGCTGCGCTCTTTCCGACCTGCATAAATTCGCGATACTGCTTGATAATCTCCGCTGGATTTCCGCGCGCCATCAACTTACCTTTATGTAACCAAGCAACTTCATTACAAACATCTTCGATCGTCGCCATTGCGTGGCTCACCAAAATAAGTGCACGGTCTGCGGTGCGCAGCTCTTTAATGCGGTTCAGGCTCTTCTCTTTAAAGTGGGCATCACCAGTACTGAGGGCTTCATCAACTATCAAAATATCTGGCTGCACCGTTGCCGCTACTGAAAATGCCAGACGCGCATACATTCCAGATGAATAAGTGCGCATAGGAGCATCTATTGCATCTCCAAGCTCTGAAAACTCAGCGATCGCATCAAACTGGCTATCAATTTCAGTACGCGACATTCCCGCAGCAAGTCCACCTAAGTAAACATTTGCGCGCCCGGTCATAGACGGGTTAAACCCAACACCGAGAGCCAAGAGCGTACTAACGGAACCGTGAACTTCAATGCGTCCTTGAGTTGGGGGAACGATTCCGGAGATAACTCGCATCAGTGAAGATTTGCCAGCGCCGTTTGATCCAATGACTCCGAGCACCGTGCCGTAGTGCACATCAAGATTTACGTGATCTAAAGCGTTTACAACACGAGTGTGCTTGCTGGAGCGTCCAATAGTTTTAAGGCGAGCCTTTAGCGTTGGTCGCTTAACGATCGAAGTCTTATAGGTAAGCCCAACGTTCTGCACTGAAACTGCAAGACCATTTTTCGGGTGAATTGAATTCTGTGAATTAGAGGCGGACAGCGAAATCACGCTCCCTAGATAAGAAGAAATATGTTCCTACAAAGAAGATCGACAGAGCCCAGATGAGTGCATGCGCTAACGAGAATAAATCTGGGGCTTGGGCATAGACCATTACTTGCGACCAAGCATCGAGGAGATAGAAAATTGGATTTACAATCTCAAAACGCTTTAACTCTTCCGTTAAGTCACTTGCCTGATAAAGAATCGGAGATAAGTAAAGAAGGCTGCGAGTCATGTAAGGCAGGAAACTTGCGATATCTCGGAAATAGACGTTGATACAAGAGATCAGAATCGCCATTCCAAGACCCATCAATAAGGCGATCAGCAATATCGGAATAGCCCAGAACATATTCCACGAGTACTCAAGGCCCAGCGCTGTTCGCATAATGAAGAAGATAAATAAGGTTGGAATAAATTTAAATAGCGCAATCACCGATGCAGAAATTGGAAGCATCACGCGTGGGAAGGCGGTATTTAAAATCAAACGTTGACCAGCGGTGATCGACTTAACGCCGCCACTTAAGCTATTGCTGATCAAATAAAAGAGAAAGAGGCTGGCAGTTAGATGGCCGTATCGAGTGGCATCGCTTTGGCCACCGATAATGTAGATCAATAGAAAGTAAACGCCAGAAAGAAGTAGTGGATTTAAGACCAACCAGAGCTGGCCGAAGACCGAGCCATAGTTTTGTTCACGTAGTTCGGACCTTGAAAACTCTGTGATAAATGAGCGGCGGGCCCAAAGGGAGCGCAGGTATGAACCCAGCGGTGGCATGCCAGCGCGAAAGGGTTCGTAAACGGTTACAGGAGCGCTCATATGGGTAAAGGCTACCGCAGCGTTTTAGTTGAGGTGATGAACCCCGCGCCCCAAGCGAAATGCATTGTTGGAATAATCGCTAGAAGTGAAAAAAATTCACGCATTGACCGCGAAATCAGCGCAGCAGATAGCCCTACGAAAACTCCATAAACAAAGACTGGAATATAGAGAATCGGATGAATCAAAGCTCCACCGATTACTGAAGTTACACAACCGATTAGTGTCACCGGTGGGGCTAAGTAACGTAAATTAATTGTTCCGCTATGGCTACGTGAAACTACTCTTCGCCAAGTTCCATACTGAAAATACTGCTTTGCTAACTTTCTTAAATTCGGGCGCGGGCGATATGTAACTTGAAGTCTAGGATCGAAGTAAATCAAACCACCGTTTTTGCGCAATCGATAATTTAACTCCCAATCCTGTGCGCGGGTATATCGCTCATCAAAGCCTCCTGCTTGGTTAATTGCTTCACGCTTAAATGCTCCGAGATAAACGGTGTCTACTTCTCCGGCTTCTCCACCAGTATGAAAACGAGATGCTCCAACTCCTAAAGGGCTACGCATCGCACGAGCAACCGCCTTTTCAAAGCTACTTACTCCTTCTGCAGCCATAACTCCGCCAACGTTTACGGCGCCAGTTTGCTTAAGAATTTCAACTGCCAGAGTCAGATAGTCATGTGGAATTTTTGCATGGCCATCAACGCGAACAATTATTGGATGTGTAGAAGCAGCTACTGCCAAATTAAGCCCAGTCGCTGTTTTTCCATTTGGATTGGCTACCAATTTAACTCGCGGATCTCTGGCTGATAGCGACTTTGCAATTTCATCTGTGCGATCTTGAGATGGGCCGAGAGCGAGAATTACTTCAAAAGCCCCGCGATAATCCTGGGAAAGGATTGCCGAAATGGATTCTGCTAAGTGCGCCTCTTCATTTAGAACGGGAAGAATCACGCTAACTGCTGGTGAGACAGATAACTCGCCCATAGATGTCGACATAACCCCTCTACGCTATCGCCCAAGTAGAGTTCGTATGTGAAATCGACGCGAGCAGTAAAGGTTATTACATCACTTTCTGTGGGTGTAGTTCTTCTCGCATCGCTATCTTGGATCGGATTAGGCCAAGTAAGCGGCAGGATCGATCGCATTAGCGTCTTCGCTGGGCTAGATAATCGCCCTGAGAAAACATCTAAAGCTCTTAACTATTTATTGGTTGGATCAGATACGCGTGAAGGTCTAACTAAAGAAGAGATGAAAGCCCTGCGCGTTGGAAGTACCAAGACTGCAGCTGGCGGAAGATCTGACACGATGTTGTTGGTTCACATCAGCAAGAACCGCGATAAAGCTTTTCTGGTATCACTTCCGCGTGATTCGCTCGTAACAATTCCGGCACATTTGAGCACAGATGGAAAATCGCAGATTCCTGATCGTGAGAATAAGTTAAATGCGGCCTTCGCATTCGGTGGCGCACCACTACTTATCGAAACCATTGAACGTGCGACTAATTTAAAGATGGATCACTACATTGAAGTGAGCTTCGCCGGTTTTGCTGGAATTGTTAACGCTCTTGGCGGTATTGAAGTCTGTACCAAGGTAGATATCGATGATCCAAAGAGCCACCTAGTCCTCAGCGCTGGCACACATACCCTTGATGGAATTGAAGCCCTTAAATATGTACGCACCCGTGACTTTGATGGGCGCGGCGATATCGGACGTATGCAACGTCAACAACAATTTATGAGTTCTGTAATCAAGAAGGCAACAAGCACTGGAGTACTTCTCAATCCAATTAAATTGGTTAACTTTTTAAATGCCGCGATCTCTACCGTGAAAATGGATGAGAACTTAAGCAAGAACGATTTATTGGATCTTGCTAAACAGATGCGCGGACTCTCTTCCGGAAATGTTCGTACCTTGACAGTTCCACTTACGACTGCAAATGGCAGACATCCAACCGCGGGTTCGGTAGTAATTTGGGATCCAGTGTTAAGCGCTGATTTATGGACAAGAATTCGTGATGATGCAGCGCTAGTAGATGAAGTGACTCCATCACCATCAGCAAGTTCATCTTCATCGGCATCAGCATCTGCCAAGCCAGTTATTGTCGATAAATTTAAGACGCGTACCGCAGCGGAAAATCCATGCGGGGAAATCAAATAGAAGGTGCTTTAGACTAAAACCCTATGAAACTCTCAGTTATTGGTTGTGGCTATCTCGGAGCTACTCACGCAGCATGTATGTCATCACTTGGCTTTGAAGTTGTTGGCGTTGATACCGACCAGCACAAGGTAGATCTACTCTCTCGTGGCGAACTTCCTTTCTATGAACCAGGCTTAGATACCTTGCTCGCAGCAGAGATGAAGACCGGCCGACTCTCATTTACAACAGATTTTTCAGCAGTTGCTGATGCCGACGTTCACTTTATCTGCGTGGGAACACCGCAGAGTAAAGATGGCCTTGCCGCCGATTTAACATATGTGAAATCTTCCGTTGCAGCGATCGCGCCACACTTAAAAGATGGCGCACTCGTTGTTGGTAAATCAACAGTTCCGGTGGGCACCGCCCAATCGCTGCGCGATATTTTGGCAACTTCTGCACCACAGGCTGATTTAGCTTGGAACCCAGAATTTCTTCGTGAAGGTTTTGCAGTAGAAGACACTTTGACCCCTAACCGCCTAGTGGTTGGTGTGGTTAACGATCGTGCTGAAGAGATTCTCAAAGAGGTATACAAACCGATCATCGATCTTGGAACCCCATGGATTCGCGCCGATCTTCCAACCGCGGAACTTGTAAAGGTTGCAGCAAACTCATTTCTGGCAACGAAGATTTCATTTATCAACGCTATGGCTGAAGTTTGTGAAGCAGCCGGTGGAGATGTCACTGTGCTTGCTAAAGCCATTGGTTACGACCCACGAATTGGAAATCGCTTCTTGCAGGCAGGTATTGGTTTTGGTGGCGGATGTCTGCCAAAAGATATCCGTGCCTTTATGGCGCGCGCGCAAGAACTTGGCGCTGATCAAGCGCTCGAATTCTTGCGAGAGATTGATGCAATCAACCTACGTGCACGTCAGCGTGTAATCGATGTTGTGCGTGCTGATCTTTCTGAAGATTTAACGCAATATAAAATTGCAGTACTCGGTGCGACATTTAAGCCCGATAGCGATGATGTTCGTGACTCCCCCGCACTTGATATCGCTGCACAACTTCAAGCAGCAGGTGCCACAGTTGTTGTCCATGATCCAAAGGGAATTGAGCCTGCACGTAAGCGTTTCCCAAACCTAGATTTCGCCGAGAAAGTTACCGATTGCGTTAAAGGCGCCGATGCCATCCTCCACTTAACAGAGTGGAAGGAGTACCGCGAACTAGATCCATCAGTAATCGGTCAACTCGTTAAATCTAAATTCCTGATTGATGGCCGCAACGCCCTGGATCGCGATAAATGGCGCGCAGCAGGTTGGCGCGTTCACGCTCTCGGTCGCTCAGATTAAGAGTTAAAAACCAGTTTTTGTATTTCGTCGTGCGTTTAAATTTGCGCCCTTTGCTTTAGCTTCCTTATTTATTTCGGCGAGATTTAAAGCAACTTTTGCTGAAATTTCAGAATCACTTACTCCTAGGATTCGCGCAGCGAGAATTCCGGCGTTCTTGGCGTTATCGATTCCTACAGTTGCAACTGGAATCCCTGCTGGCATCTGAACGATTGATAGCAGTGAGTCCATACCTTCTAAATTCTTAAGCGAGACTGGAACACCGATTACTGGAAGCGTTGTAAGCGAGGCGACCATTCCAGGTAAATGTGCGGCCCCACCTGCACCAGCGATGATTACCTTGTAACCCTTTGTCGCTGCATTCTTTGCAAACTCAACCATTTCTTCTGGCATGCGATGGGCTGAGACAACATCGGCGGTGTAACTAATTCCAAATGAATCAAGGGCCTTCGCCGCTTCTTCCATTACCGGCCAATCAGAATCTGATCCCATGATGATTGCTACATCACTCATCGATTTCTCCGCTCATATAGTCGCGCGCGTGGGCGATAACTTCAGTTAATTCTAGAAGGTTTTCGCCGACAACGGTAACGTGGCCAACTTTTCGCCCTTTGCGGATCTCTTTCTTATATTGATGGAACTTCAGATCCGGATTACGTGCCATTAAATGTAGGTAAGGCCGGAACATATCTGTTTTATCTCCGCCTAAGATATTTCCCATAACTGCGTAAGGGGCAACCATTGAAGGATCTCCCAACGGAAGATCGAGAATAGCGCGCAAGTGTTGTTCAAATTGGCTGGTCTTTGCGCCTTCGATAGTCCAGTGGCCAGAGTTATGTGGGCGCATGGCAAGCTCGTTAATAAACAATTGTTCGCCCTTAACAAACATCTCAACTGCCATAACCCCAATTAAGGCTAGGTCGTTTGCAATCGAGAGGGCTAAGTGTTGTGCTTTCTCGGCGAGATCGAGAGAAAGTTTAGGAGCTGGTGAAATTGTGCTGGTGCAGATCCCATCAGATTGAATGGTTTGGGTTGGCGCCCACGTAACTGCTTGGCTATGCGCTGAACGTGCAACCATTACTGCAATCTCAAAATCGAATTCAACTAGCTCCTCAATTAACAACTGAGGAATCTCGTTTAATACCTCATCTAAATCATCGTGGTTCTTTATCTTCCAAACCCCACGGCCGTCATACCCCCCGCTGATGCTCTTGGCGATAAATGGGAAATCTAACAAGTTATCGCCATCGTTGATTAACTTCCACTTCGGCGCTGGATATTCAGTTAGTCGCTGGCGCATTAACGCCTTATTTTGCGAATACTGAAAAGAGTCTGAAGTTGGGAAAACTTTTACTCCAGCTGCTTCTAACCCTTTTATTACCGCGATTGGAACTAGCTCGTGTTCAAAGGTCACGAAATCGCATTTCTTAGCGAAATCCTTTAGCGCTTCGAGGTCGCGGTAATCACCGACTACATGCGGCGCAATTTGGGCAGCGCTATCTTGGTCGCTTTCTGCAAAAAGTAAGAGATTAACTCCAAGTGCTTCTGCCGGAGCTACGGTCATTCGAGCGAGTTGGCCAGCGCCGATGATGCCGACAGTCGGGAAGCGCTCGTTCACGTCACTATCGTAGATGAACTACATCTCCGACGTTAACTTCAGTGCCATCGCTAAGAATTAGCGCGCCCTGTGCGGTGATTGCTACCGCTTCTGCCTCAATTGAATCTCGCCCAAGCACTTCAACTCGTACTTGGCGACCGATAGTCGAACTTACCTGGCGATACTTTTCTAGAAAGTCACCTCCGGAATCCCACGCTTCGAAGATATCTGCAAAGCGATTTAAGAAAGCGCTGAGCAATAAATTGCGATCTAAATTATTTGATCCAGCCAGCGCCAGTGATGTCGCAGTTGGAACCGGAAGTTCATCAGCGCTCATTGCAACATTTAGCCCAATTCCGACAATTACTCCATCGCCGATTTGTTGCGCAAGCAAGCCCGCAACTTTCCTGTCGCCAATCAAAATATCGTTAGGCCATTTTAGCGAGACTTTATCTTTAATATCTTTTGAAATAACTTCGCGCATGGCGAGAGCGGCTAAGAAAGAGATAAAACTCCAATCGCTGCGAGCACGCTTCGGTGCAACGTAAAGAGAGAATAAGAGCGCGCTCTTTGGCGGCGCTTCGAATGTTCTATCTAGGCGACCGCGTCCATTACTTTGAAATTCTGCAGCAATTACTTCACCAGATTTTGCTACTGAAGAGTTAACTAACTCTGCAAGATCGCTTTGTGTGGATGCAGTGAGATCAACCACGCTTACCCGCCAGTACTGCGAAATATTTGCGTCGATGATCGACTTATTAAGTGGCGCTCTTGGCGCTTGGCTACCCACGACTAGTACCGTAGAGCCATGAGCCCAGATCTGCATACAACTTCAGGAAAAATTGAAGATCTCCGACTTCGTGTCGAGGAAGCGGTCCATGCCGGATCAGCGCGCGCCGTTGAAAAGCAGCATGCCAAAGGAAAGTTAACTGCTCGTGAGCGTATTGATCTACTGGTCGATGCTGACTCCTTTACCGAGATCGATGAATTTGCGCGCCACCGTTCTACGCAATTTGGAATGGAGAAGAACCGTCCCTATGGAGATGGTGTTGTAATCGGAACTGCCACAGTTGATGGGCGTCCAATCGCGCTTTACTCACAAGATTTCACCGTTATGGGTGGAAGTCTTGGTGAAGTTCATGCCGAAAAAATTGTAAAGATCGCTGAGTTTGCACTTAAGAGCGGTATCCCATTAATTGGAATAAATGACTCTGGTGGAGCCCGTATTCAAGAAGGCGTGGCATCGCTTAATGGATATGGAAAAATCTTCCGTTTAAATACCCGTTCTTCTGGAGTTATCCCTCAGATCTCTTTAATTCTTGGGCCTTGCGCCGGTGGTTCTGCTTATTCGCCTGCCTTAACGGATTTCACGGTAATGGTTAATGAGACTTCTCATATGTTTATTACAGGTCCTGATGTAATCAAAACGGTTACTGGTGAAGATGTCGATATGGAAGAACTCGGTGGCGCATTTACTCACAATACGCGTTCCGGAAATGCTCATTACCTAGCTGATAGCGAAGCAGATGCTATTGATTATGTGAAGGCACTTCTTTCATATCTGCCATCTAACAATATGGATGGCTCACCGCATCTTCCTCCAACTCAGAACCTAGATGAAAACGCGGCAGATGCTGCGCTAAATACCTTGATTCCAGATAGCCCTAACCAGCCATACGATATGAAGACTCTGATCACCACTCTGGTTGATGAGGGAGAGTTCTTAGAAGTGCACGCTTTGTATGCGCCAAATATCGTCGTCGGCTTTGCGCGCATTGAAGGCGAATCAGTTGGCATTATTGCCAACCAACCTTCGCAACTTGCCGGCACTTTAGATATCAATTCCAGTGAAAAAGCAGCGCGCTTCTTACGCTTCTGCGATGCCTTTAATATTCCAATTCTTACCTTGGTAGATGTTCCTGGATTCTTACCTGGCACCGAACAAGAGTGGAACGGAATCATTCGCCGTGGCGCAAAGTTGCTTTATGCATACGCTGAAGCATCAGTTCCGCTAGTTACTTTGATTACCCGCAAAGCCTACGGTGGAGCTTTTATCGTTATGGGTTCAAAGTATTTGGGTAGCGATATTAACTTTGCATGGCCGAGTGCGGAAATCGCAGTTATGGGCGCACAAGGTGCGGTAAATATCTTGTACCGCAAAGAGATTGCCGATGCTAAAGATCCAGAGAAGGTTCGTGCAGAGCTAGTTTCTGATTACACCGAGACGCTATCTAATCCATATGCAGCCGCAGAGCGCGGCACCATCGATAGCGTAATTGAGCCTCATCAATCACGAGCCTACATAACCAAAGCCTTCCGTACTTTAAAGACTAAGCGCGATACTTTGCCGGCACGCAAGCATGGGAATATTCCGCTCTAATGAAATTTACAATCACATCTGGCAATCCAACTGATGAGGAATTGCTTGCTCTAAAGGCTGCAATTGATCACCATAAGATTCAGAATTTGGTTCCAGTAATTAAGCGCAGCGTCTTTGGTCTGCCACAATTGCGCCAACCACTTCCCCATCAGATCACCTTTGGTGCCCGGAGAAAATCTCACTAATGCCAAAGATAGTTCTTGCTTCACAATCAACTTCGCGCCGCCGCTTGCTGGAGGGCGCTGGAATTAATCCGACGATCATCGTTAGCAACGTAGATGAAGAAACCGTTTTCTTTAACGCGATGTCACCGGCTGACATGGTTATTGCGCTAGCCGTGACGAAAGCTCACACAGTTCGCGAGCAGATTGATTACCCCGCGCTGATAATTGGGTGCGATTCAACTTTTGATGTTGATGGCGTCTCATTCGGAAAGCCAGGAACTCCAGATATAGCCCGCGAACGCGCCAAGAAAATTAGCGGTCGATCAGGTTTGCTACATACCGGCCACTGCATTATCGATACCGCTCAGGGACGAGAAATAGCAGATCGAGTTACAACAAAGGTGACTTTTTCAGAGTTAACCGATCACGAGATCGAGGATTACATAGCATCCGGAGAACCGCTTCAAGTTGCAGGTGGTTTTACTCTAGATGGTTTTGGTTCGCCATTTATTCCTGTTATCGAAGGCGATTACACAAATGTGGTCGGGCTATCAATGCCGTTCTTACGATCTGCAATGTCACAACTTGGATACTCTTGGCCAGAAGTTAAGGAGATGCGATGAAACGCGTTCTAATTGCTAACCGTGGCGAAATCGCGCTACGCGTTATTCGCGCTTGCCGTGATCATGGAATTGAGAGCGTCGCTGTTTACGCCGAGGAAGACCGCGATGCCCTACACGTTAAGAGCGCTGACTTTGCCTTCTCGCTAAATGGCGTTACTGCAACTCAAACTTATTTAGATATTTCAAAGATTATCGCTGCAGCAAAGTCTTCTGGAGCAGATGCGGTTCATCCAGGATATGGATTCCTTTCAGAGCGAGCAGATTTTGCACAAGCAGTTATTGACGCTGGATTGATTTGGATCGGCCCACCTCCTGCCGCGATTAGCGCGTTAGGTGACAAGGTTTCAGCGCGACGAATCGCTGCCAAAGCAGGAGCACCGCTAGTCGCCGGAACTAAAGATCCTGTGGCAGGTGCGGAAGAAGTCACCGCCTTTGCAAAAGAACATGGCTTACCTGTCGCAATTAAGGCAGCTTTCGGTGGTGGAGGTCGTGGATTAAAGGTTGCGCACACCATGGAAGAAATTCCTGAACTATTTGCATCTGCTGTTCGTGAGGCTATTGCTGGTTTCGGACGCGGCGAATGCTTTGTAGAACGCTACTTGGATAAGCCTCGTCACGTAGAAACCCAAGTCTTAGTTGATCAACATGGAAACGCAGTAGTTGTTAGTACGCGTGACTGTTCGCTGCAACGCCGCCATCAAAAGCTTGTAGAAGAAGCGCCCGCTCCATTCTTAACTGATGCGCAGAATGAAGAGCTCTACCGCTCAAGTAAAGCGATCATGAAAGAGGCTGGCTATGTGGGTGCCGGTACCTGCGAATTCTTAGTTGGCGCGGATGGAACTATCTCCTTCCTAGAGGTTAATACGCGCCTGCAAGTCGAACACCCAGTCAGCGAAGAAGTAACTGGAATCGACTTGGTACGTGAACAATTTAGAATTGCGATGGGCGAGAAACTTGGTTTCACGGATCCAGAAATTCGTGGCCATTCTCTTGAATTTCGAATCAACGGCGAAGATCCAGGACGTTCATTCCTGCCAGCCCCAGGTCAAATAACACAATGGAATTTACCCTCTGGTCCTGGAGTACGCGTTGATGCGGGATTTAAGAAAGGCGACACAATCGGTGGCAACTTTGATTCACTTCTAGCGAAGTTGATCGTCACTGGCGCAACGCGTAAACAAGCCATCGAGAGAGCACGTCGCGCACTTGCAGAATTTGAAGTGGATGGTTTAGCAACAGCAATCCCATTCCATCGCGCGATTCTGGAAGATCCGGCATACACAGAAGAATTCAAGGTCTATACAAGTTATATTGAAAATGAATTTAAGAACGATATCCCGGCATTTTCCGCCACACCTATTCCTGTAACAACTAAGGTAGCGGCAGAACATTTAGTTGCTGAAGTAAATGGCAAACGCTTCGAGGTAAAACTGCATACGCCAGAACCTGTTGTTAAGCGCCATCGTGCTAAAGAATCAAAGGTAAGCGGTGCAGGTGGATCAGGTTTAGCAAGCCCAATGCAAGGAACAGTAGTAAAAGTTGCAGTTGAAGAGGGCGCTCTTGTTGAGATTGGTGACTTGGTTATTGTCTTAGAGGCGATGAAGATGGAGCAACCACTGCTTGCCCACAAAGCAGGCAAAATCGCTAATCTAAAAGCGGTTATTGGCGAAATTGTTTCAAGTGGCACAGTTTTGTGCGACATTCTTGATGCATAATTTCCTTTCCTAACTCGCAATTCACAAGTTGATTTAATCCAGTTACGCTGGGGCTATGAACGCGCAGCTTTTGGCCGAAGTACAAGCCTGGATAGCCGATGATCCAGATCCAAAGACCGCAGCGGAGTTATCGAAACTTATTGAATCAGGCGACGAAACGACTTTAAGAAAGTATTTCGCAGGGTTTCTCCAATTCGGAACTGCAGGGCTGCGCGGACCAATCGGCCCAGGCCCTTCATCTATGAATCGCGCTGTTGTAGGGCGCACCGCTGCCGGTTTAGTTGCTTACATGAAAGAGCGCGGACTCAGCCGCGTGGTAATTGGACGCGATGCGCGTTACGGATCAGAAGATTTCACAGAAGAATCTGCTCAGATATTTTCAGGTGCAGGATTTGAGGTATTTGTCCTGCCGCGACCACTTCCAACTCCAGTACTAGCTTTTGCTACCCATGAACTTAACTGTGATCTCGGCGTTATGGTCACCGCTAGCCATAATCCACCGCAAGATAACGGCTACAAGGTTTATATCGGGCCAACTGCCGACGGTATTGAATACGCCGCATCACAAATCATCAATCCAACTGATGGCTTGATCGCAAAAGAGATTGATTTAGTTAACTCTCTCAAGGCTGTACCTAGAGGTAAATCATGGACTGTCTTAAATGATGTGGTTGTAGATAAATACGTTGCACGTACAGCAAAACTTGCGCCACGACCTGGTTCTCTCAAAATTGTTTACACCGCAATGCATGGTGTTGGTACTGAGACTGTAGAAAAGGTATTTGCTAAAGCGGGCTTTCCCAACTTGGTTTTAGTTAGTGAACAAGCAGAACCTGATCCAGATTTCCCAACTGTGGCATTTCCAAACCCAGAAGAACCAGGTGCGATTGATTTAGCGCTAGCAAAAGCGCGCCAAGTTGGCGCCGATTTAGTTATCGCCAATGACCCGGATGCCGATCGCTGCGCTGCTGCAGTAAATGGCCCAAGCGGTGGCTGGCGAATGCTGCGTGGTGATGAACTCGGCATAATCTTCGGAGAATGGATTGCGCGATCGATGGTGCAAGATAAGACAAAGACCGGCGCCTTTGGTAATTCGATCGTCTCTTCATCGGCGCTGAGCAAGATTGCTGCTCACTATGTAATCGACTTTAAAGAGGTTTTAACCGGCTTTAAATGGCTCGCCAAGATCGAAGATCTCGCCTTTGGTTACGAAGAAGCGATCGGTTACTCAGTCGATTCTGAGACTGTTAACGATAAGGACGGCATTTCTGCAGCACTTTTCTTAGCTCAAATTGCAACTGATCTAAACGCTGACGGAAAAACGCTCGTAGATCTATTAAATGAGGTTTGGGCTCGTCACGGTTTCCATGGCACTGAACAAATCTCAATTCGAGTTAGCGATATGTCCCGCATTACCGAACTTCTGGCGGGATTGCGTAAGAACCCTCCTGCAGAAATTGCAGGCCGTGCGGTATCGTCAATCGATGATTTGGCAGCGCCTAAAGATGGACTTCCCCCAACAGATGGGTTACGGATCTGGCTTGATGGAGGAATTCGCATCATTATCCGTCCGAGCGGAACTGAAGCAAAGATGAAGTGCTACATCGAGGTCATAACTAAAGATGAAAAGTCGGCAAACGATCTTTTGAACCAATTGCGCCAACCACTTAAGGATTTTCTCGCATGAGCTTCTATGGAATAGTCGATGGCAGTGAAGGTTCGCTTAAGAACTTTCTCTCACAACTTCCTGGCGTAGACCAAGTTGGCGCGGAAGCTCGCGCTGCCATGTTGGCAACTCGCAGCATCAAGACAACTAGCAAACGTTGGGCGATAGACACTGCCATTTCAATGGTTGATCTAACAACTTTAGAAGGTGCTGATACCCCTGGAAAGGTTCGCGCGCTTTGCACAAAGGCGGTACGCCCTGATCCAACTGATTTAACGATTCCAAGTGTTGGTGCGGTCTGCGTTTACAACGATATGGTTTCGATTGCACGAACCCATTTAGATGCGATCGGCGGCAAGCACGTTCCAGTTGCTGCTGTCTCAACTGCATTCCCATCAGGTCGCGCATCGATGGAAGTTAAGATCCAAGATACCCAAGATGCGATCGATGCTGGCGCGGCCGAAATAGATATGGTGATCGATCGTGGCGCTTTCTTATCGGGCAAATTTGGGCTGGTTTTTGATGAGATCGTAAAGATCCGCGAAGTTTGCGGTGATCGTGCGCATCTAAAGGTTATCTTTGAAACTGGCGAATTAGTTACCTATGACAATGTTCGCAAAGCCTCGTATCTAGCGATGCTCGCTGGCGCAGATTTCATCAAGACTTCAACGGGAAAGGTCGCACCTGCCGCCACTCCCCCAGTTGTCCTTGTGATGTTAGAGGCGGTCCGTGATTTCTATGCGATGACAAATCGCCGTATCGGAGTAAAGCCTGCCGGCGGAATTAGAAATACTAAAGATGCGATCAAGCAGTTAGTTCTCGTTAATGAGACCGCGGGCCCAGAATGGCTAACACCAGAGTTTTTCCGCATTGGAGCCAGCGCTCTTTTAAACGACCTTTTGATGCAACGCATGAAAATGGATGATGGCTACTACGCTAGCCCTAACTACGTAACGATCGATTAAGAGAAGGCGCAAAGGATCAGTCATGACTTTAGAATATGCACCAGCACCCGAGTCTCGCGCAATCGTTTCGATTAAACCGAAGTACGGACACTTCATAGATGGCAAATTTGTTAATGGGCGCAATCACTTTGCCACAATTAACCCAGCAACTGAAGAAGTGCTTAGCCAGATCGCTCTCGGAAACGCCAGTGATGTAGATAAGGCAGTTATTGCTGCGCAGAAGGCCTACACAAAGACTTGGTCAAAACTATCTGGCAAAGAACGCGGTAAGTACCTGTATCGCATAGCGCGCATCTTGCAAGAGCGCGCCCGCGAATTTGCAGTCCTTGAAACTCTAGATAACGGTAAGCCAATTCGCGAAACCCGCGATATCGATATTCCGTTAGTTGCCGCGCACTTCTTTTATCACGCCGGATGGGCCGATAAATTAGATTACGCCGGCATGGGTAAGTCACCAAAGCCACATGGAGTCGCCGGCCAGATAATTCCTTGGAACTTCCCGTTATTGATGTTGGCGTGGAAGGTAGCGCCAGCTCTTGCAACTGGAAATACCGTTGTGTTAAAACCTGCTGAGACAACCTCGCTGACCGCACTTTTATTTGCTGAGGTTTGCCAACAAGCTGAACTTCCAAATGGCGTTGTAAACATTGTTACTGGCGATGGATCTACAGGATCTGCGATCGTTAACCACCCTGGCATCCACAAGATCGCATTTACTGGTTCTACTGAAGTCGGCAAGAAGATTGCTCGCGCCATCGCCGGCACCAATAAGAAAGCCACCCTTGAACTAGGCGGAAAAGGCGCAAATATCGTCTTTGATGACGCCCCTGTCGATGAGACGGTCGAAGGCATTGTTAACGGTATTTTCTTTAATCAGGGACATGTCTGCTGTGCTGGATCACGTTTGATCTTGCAAGAAGGTATCGCAGATGAAATTACCGAAAAGTTAAAGGCTCGCATGTCAAAGATTCGCGTAGGAGATCCATTAGATAAGAACACTGATCTTGGCGCAATTAACTCACGCGAGCAGTTAGCAAAGATTCATGAGTTATCTGCAGCAGGAGATTCTGAAGGCGCCGAACGCTGGAGCCCGGCTTGCAACTTATCCGATAAAGGTTTCTGGTTTGCACCAACTATCTTTACCGGTGTTACGCAAGCCCACCGCATCGCGCGCGAAGAGATCTTTGGACCAGTACTTTCTATTCTCACTTTCCGCACGCCACAAGAGGCGATCGAAAAAGCAAATAACACTCCATTTGGGTTATCTGCAGGCGTATGGAGTGAGAAAGGCTCGCGAATTCTTTGGGCCACTCAACAACTACGCGCCGGCGTTATCTGGGCCAATACCTTTAACAAATTTGATCCAACATCACCATTTGGTGGATATAAAGAATCCGGCTGGGGACGCGAAGGCGGAAAACATGGCCTGGCTTCTTATCTGAAGGAGGGAAAGTAAATGTCACGTCTTGAAGTGAAGAAGACTTACAAGCTCTACATCAATGGCGCTTTCCCACGTAGTGAATCAGGGCGCATCTACGAAGTAACCGATGCAAAGGGAACTTTCATCGCTAATCCTGCGCTGGCATCACGTAAAGATCTACGCGATGCAGTTGTTGCCGCGCGCGCTGCACAGATTGGTTGGGCAAAAGCAACTGCCTACAACCGCGGACAAATTCTCTATCGCATTGCAGAGATGCTCGAAGGTCGCGCAGATCAGATTGCCAACGAAATTTCTGCCACATCTGGCGTAACTCCCAAGAAGGCGCATGAGCAACTTATGGCTGCGATCGATCGTTGGGTTTGGTATGCCGGCTGGAGCGATAAGTTGGCTGCAGCATTTGGCTCAACAAACCCAGTTGCTGGCCCTTATTACAACTTCACTATCCCTGAAGCGCAAGGCGTTATTGCAGTTGCGCCAAAAGATGAATTCTTAGCCTTTATCGATTCCATCGCGCCAGTTATTACATCTGGTAATTCAGTTATCGCCCTAGTGCCTGGTGCATCAGCGGTTCCGGCGATGACCTTTGCCGAAGTTTTAGCGACTAGCGATCTACCTCATGGAGTTATAAATATCCTTACTGGTTCACATGACGAGCTTGCTCCTTGGGCGGCATCACATATGGATATCGATGGCATGGATATATCTGGAATCGATAAGAAGAAGCGCACCGCACTTAAAGAAGCAGGCGCTGAAAATCTAAAGCGGATCCATCATTTTGACGATGCCCAGACCCCAAATCGTATCTATGCATTTATGGAAGCAAAGACGGTCTGGCACCCAATCGGGGTTTAACTCTTATTCAGCAGAAATCTTTGCAAAACCTGGCTTTACGATCTCATCGATAATCGCCAGACGCTCTTCAAATGGAATAAATGCGCTCTTTAGCGCATTGATAGTCACGCGCTGCAGATCTAAGAAACTCCAGTTAAAGGCTTTAACCAACTCGTTCATTTCGCGGGTCATCGAAGTTGCTGACATTAAACGGTTGTCGGTATTAACTGTTACACGGAAGCGAAGTTTGGCGAGATCTCCGATTGGGTGATCTGCAAAGTTTGCAGCAGCACCTGTTTGAATATTTGAAGAAGGACACATTTCCAAAGGAATGCGACGATCACGAACATAGGCGGCCAGTTTTCCAAGGCGAGCCGGTGTGTGATTCAAGTCAATATCGTCGATGATTCGTACGCCGTGACCCAAACGTTCTGCACCGCAGAGTTGAATCGCTTCCCAGATTGAAGGAAGTCCGTAAGCCTCGCCCGCATGAATTGTGAAGTGAGCATTTTCGCGGCGTAAGAATTCAAAGGTATCTAACTGATCACTTGGTGGAAAGCCATCTTCGGGGCCGGCGATATCGAAGCCAACGACGCCACGATCGCGGTATTTAACTGCTAATTCAGCTACTTCTTGCGAAAGTTTATTCTGGCGCATTCCGCACAGGAGCAGAACTGCGCGAACCTTGCCTCCAGTTTTAGCAACTTCTTTCTCGCCTTCTTGGAAACCTTGCAAGATCGCTTCAATCGCTTGGGAAAGAGTAAGACCTTTTTCAGTTAACAACTCGGGAGCCATGCGAATTTCGGCATAGACAACGCCATCTTCGGCTAAGTCGATCACGCATTCACGTGCAACTCGCACAATATCTGCAGGGCGCTGCATAACTGCAACAGTGTGCGCGAAGGTTTCAAGATAGCGGACTAGCGAACCTGAATCACATGATGCGCGGAACCACTCGGCCAACTCTGTTGCATCATAGGTTGGGAGTTCGTGGCCAATCTCTTTGGCAATATCAATAATTGTTTGCGGGCGAAGGCCCCCATCCAAGTGATCGTGCAGCAAAGCCTTAGGTAAGCGCTTGACTTGTTCTGGGGTTGGAATCAAATTTAAAGTGCTCATTAACCTATCCGCTCGATTACTAGAGGCAGACGATTTACTGTTCCACCTTCCTTGATGGAAATTGCACCTTCTAGAATTTCTAAGGCGCGTTCAAATCTAGCTGGTTCATCGGTATGCAAAGTAAGTAGCGGTGCACCTGCCTGAACATAATCTCCAGGTTTGGCATGCATCTCGATACCTGCACCTGCTTGCACCTTCTCGCCTTGCTTAGAACGGCCTGCGCCTAAGCGCCATGCACTTACGCCGACTTTCATCGCATCCATCGTGGTCATCGTTCCAGAATTTTGAGCGGTGATTACATGTTGTTCGCGTGCAACTGGCAGTTTGGCATCTGGATCTCCGCCTTGTGCGGCAATCATGCGGCGCCAATGATCCATCGCAGAACCATCTTGCAGGGCAACTGCAGGATCTTTTCCAACAATTCCGGCGGCATCGATCATCTCGCGCGCCAAAAGAATGGTTAACTCAACAACATCTGCAGGTCCCCCACCAGCTAAAACCTCAATAGATTCACGTACTTCAAGGGCATTTCCGGCCGTTAGCCCAAGTGGAACATCCATCGCCGTAACGAGAGCACGTGTCTTCACACCAGCATCGATGCCAAGTTGAACCATGGTGCGTGCAAGTTCGGCGGCTTGCTTCGGATCGCTCATAAATGCGCCGCTACCGGTCTTAACATCTAAAACAAGGGCTGAAGTACCTTCGGCAATCTTCTTAGACATAATTGATGAAGCAATAAGTGGGATCGCTTCAACTGTCGCTGTTACATCACGCAGTGCATAAAGTTTCTTATCGGCCGGAGCAAGGCCAGCACCTGCTGCGCAAATAACTGCTCCAGTGTCTTGCAATACTTTTAACATCTCTTCATTGGAGAGTGAGGCGCGCCAGCCGGGAATTGATTCGAGCTTATCGAGCGTTCCGCCGGTGTGGCCAAGGCCGCGTCCTGAAAGTTGCGGAACCGCACCACCACAGGCAGCAACTAGCGGTGCCAAAGGAAGAGTTATCTTGTCGCCAACGCCACCAGTTGAATGTTTATCTGCAGTTGGGCGATCAAGCATCGACCAGTTCATACGTTCGCCAGAGTTAATCATCGCAGTCGTCCAGCGTGAAATTTCGCGGGAGTTCATGCCATTTAGCAAGATCGCCATCAGGAGAGCTGACATTTGCTCGTCAGCAATTACTCCGCGGGTATAGGCATCAACTGTCCAGTCAATCTGTTTATCGGTAAGTTCGTTGCGATCGCGTTTGGCAGCGATAATTTCTACAGCGGCAAACGGTTCAACAGAGTTGCTAGTCAAGACGCTTTTCCATCTCTTCTGGGCCAAATGCCCAAGGCAATAGTTCAGCGAGAGTTTTGATGCCATCATCTGTTGCCAATTGCAGTTTTGAGCCGCCGTGTTCTTGAAGAAGTTGGCGACAGCGACCACACGGCATTAACAAGTTCCCTGAGATATCAACGCAGGTAAATGCAATTAAGCGTCCTCCACCAGAGTTAATAAGTGAAGAAACCAAGCCGCATTCTGCGCATAAAGTGAGGCCATAACTGGCATTTTCCACGTTGCAACCGGTCACGATGCGACCGTCATCTACAAGTGCAGCAACACCTACTGGAAACTTTGAATACGGTGCATAGGCCTGCTTCATCGCCGCAGTTGCCTGCTCTTTAAGATGCTCCCAATTAATTTGCATATGCTGCACTCGCTGCCGCATTGATCGCTGCGCTTTGGGCAGCTAACGGCTTAGATTTAATAACTATTTCAATTCCTTTATCGCTAATTCCGTAACGGTGTCCGTAGATGCCGGCTTTAGCATCAATAACATCCGAGAGTTGGCTGTTGTTAACTGCTTTGCCGATAATCGCAGATACTGCAACATCCACTCGCTTAACAACAGATGCAATAAGGTACTTCGAAGTTGCAGGAGTGACGCTTAGATAAAGATCAGGTTCGGTAATAATCAAATTAACTTCAGGGGCGTTCTTCTTGCGACTCTTTGAGGTGTTCGCCTTAACTATCGCCTCAAACAAACCATCAGCTGATCCAGTTGTGGCATCGTAGATGACATCTATACCTAGGGTAATAAGCGCCTTTGCGGAGACCACAGATTCAGTTGCGGTGTACTTTACAAAAGACCTAACGTTCTTCTTTGCTGCTGTAACGCCAAGGAGAAATCCATTTTCATAACCATCTGCATTTGAAGGCGTAGTTACCATCGCTACCTTGCCACTTTTAGTGGCTAGCGCTGCGCTATAACCCGCTAAGAATGCCGCTTCGTTCTCAGAGAAGATAATTGATGTGACATTTAAAGAAGGAATTGAGGCATCCCCGATAATGGCAAATTGGGTATTTGGAAATTCAATTGCGAGCGGTTCGATAATTTTTGCGTATTGACCGCCAACTGCAATTATTGTCGTGCAACTCTTGGTAGTGAGTGTGCGGATTCGCTTACTGCGATCGGCGTTGGTGCCATCAGTAACAACGCTTTCGAATGTAAATGAGTACTGACTCTGCGCCTTTTTAACGCCCGCTAGCGTTGCATCGTTATATGAGCGATCTCCTGGCCCACCAGTGTCATAAGCGATACAGATATTGCCTGCTGCACTGGCTTGTGGAGCGCTAAAAATCGAAAGCCCGATTGCAGCTATCGCTAGCGCTGCACGAAACTTCATTAGAGAACCAAGCCTAAATTTTTATAGGTCTGCGCCAGAGTTGCGCTGGCGACGGCGCGCGCTTTATCAGCGCCATCGTGAAGGACCTTGATTAGATGAGCCTCATCCTGCAGAAGTTCCAACGCCTGAGTGCGGATCGGACGTAGGTACTCAACAACTACTTCGGCAACCGCGCCTTTAAAGTCTCCATAACCTTTTCCGGCAAATTCATTCTCTAATTCAGAAACGCTCTTTCCGGAAAGGGCTGAATGGATAGTTAACAAGTTGCTGATGCCAGGTTTGCCTTTTTCGTCGAAGGTAACTTCGCGGCCAGCATCAGTGGTCGCGCTCTTAATCTTCTTGGTATTGGCCTCTGGCGTATCCATAACTTCTAAAACACCTGCGACAGAGCCTGCTGATTTGCTCATCTTATTTGTTGGCTCTTGTAGATCGTAAATTTTAGATCCAGATTTCAAAATGTAACCCTCAGGTATTTTGAAGGTATCGCCAAACTTTGTATTAAATCGGATCGCTAAATCACGAGTTAACTCGATGTGTTGACGTTGGTCTTCTCCAACAGGCACTTGATCTGCTTGATAAAGCAGAATGTCGGCAGCTTGCAACATTGGGTAGGTAAAGAGTCCTACGCGCGCAGTATCTGCCCCACCTTTTGCTGACTTATCTTTAAATTGGGTCATGCGGTTAGCTTCGCCAAAGCCTGCTATGCATTCCATAATCCAACCGAGTTGGTTATGTTCGGCAACATGTGATTGCACAAAGAGCGTAGATTTCTCTGGAGAAATTCCTAGGGCAATCAACTGCGCCGCAGATGAGAGAGTTCTTTTGCGAAGCAGCGCTGGATCGATATCACCGGTTAGGGCGTGCAGATCGACGATGCAGTAGAAGGCATCATTGCCGCTCTGGAGTTCGACCCATTGCTTTAGCGCACCGAGATAGTTGCCCAGGTGGAAGGAGTCACTGGTGGGCTGGATGCCCGATAGAACTCTCTTCTTTGTCATAGTTGTAATTCTCGCATGAATCGCTAGTTACGCGATATCAATAACTGCCCAGCGCGCTTGCCTTCCATAGTCAAAACAGTGATTCGAATCCCGTTAACGCCAACTACATCGTGTGCGACGGGAATTCTGCCTAAGAAATGCATCACAAAACCGCTCGCTGTTTCATATGGGCCTTCAGGGATTTCTATACCTGTCTGCTCACGTAAATCATCGATCGAAATCAGTCCATCAACCTCAAAATCACCTGTGCGCGATTCCATGGAAACATCGGCTTCATCGGTGTCGTATTCATCTTTGATATCGCCGATCAAGCATTCGACTAAATCTTCGAGGGTCACGATGCCGTCGGTGCCACCGTATTCATCGAGCACGATAGCTAAATGTTGGCGTTGATTGCGCATCTCGGTAAGGGCAGGAAGAACTCCCTTGGTGCCAGGCAGAAACATGATGTTTCGAACAAGCTCTTGAATCTTTCCGCCGGCGCTCACCAACGTTGTATCAAGTAGATCGCGAACGTGGATAAATCCAATTACCTCATCGGTTGATCCACGAACAACTGGATAACGTGAGTGAGCGCGATCAACGGCGAGCGCAATCGCCTTGCCTACAGTTAATGAGGCATCCATAAAATCAACTTCGGTGCGCGGAACCATAACTTCATGCACCTGGCGCTCTGAAGCGTTAAATACTTCTTCTACGATATCGCGTTCTTCTGCAGTCAAGGCAGCATGGCCAGTTACCAAATCAAGGAGTTCTTCTTCAGACATCTGGCTGCGTTGTTCTTTTGGATCAATTCCAAAGATACGTACAACAACATCAGTTGATCTAGAGAGCAGCCAAATCACAGGTCTAAAGAATTTGGCGGTTAAATCAATAGGGCCAGCGCTCCAAAGCGATATCTCTTCAGTGCGAAATAGCGCAAGACGTTTTGGAACGAGCTCACCAAAAACAAGTGAGAAGTAAGCGATTACTAAGGTGACGCCGATTAGCGAAGTTACATTTGCTGCATCATCTGACAGACCAAGATCAACCAACTGCGGAATGACATAAACGCCAAGTCTTTCTGCGCCAAGTGCGGCAGATAAGAATCCACAAACAGTTACGCCAACTTGAGCAGCGGCTAAGAAGCGATTTGGGTTAGAGGTAAGGACGGAAACCTTGGCGCCACGTTTACCTCTACTTGAGAGTTGGCGGACTTGGCTTTCACGAAGTGAGATCAAGGCGATTTCGGCTGCCACAAAGAATGAGCCGAGCAAGATCAGGCCAGCTACGGAGGCGAGATCGCCGATTAAAGAACCAATCGGGTAAGGGTCCATGATGGGGGTAATTCTACGGCTTAGAACTGAGAGATGTGAACTCGCCCAGAGGCTATCTCTCTAGCCCCTTCCCTATTTGCCCACGCTTGGCATATCCTTTGCGAGCCTAGCCAACCGGCTAGCACCTTCATCCTACGGACCGTCGGGCACGTACCTGCCCGGAGAAGGAGATACCTTAAATGGCATCTGTTGTATTCGAAAACGCAACACGTATCTACCCAGGCACAACCAAACCTGCAGTCGACAAGTTAAACCTAACCGTTAAAGACGGTGAATTCTTGGTTCTTGTTGGTCCATCAGGTTGCGGTAAGTCAACATCACTACGTATGTTGGCAGGACTCGAAGAGATCGACGAAGGTCGCATTCTTATCGGTGACCGCGATGTAACAAATGTTGCTCCAAAAGATCGCGATATCGCAATGGTTTTCCAGTCATATGCGCTTTACCCACATATGACTGTTGCAGAGAACATGGGATTCGCACTTAAGATCGCTGGAGTTTCCAAAGAAGAACGCGAAAAGCGCGTTAATGAAGCAGCGAAGTTGCTCGACCTTGAGCCATATCTAGAGCGTAAGCCAAAGGCTCTCTCTGGTGGACAGCGTCAGCGCGTTGCTATGGGTCGTGCGATTGTTCGCGAGCCACAGGTATTCCTTATGGATGAGCCTCTCTCAAACCTTGATGCGAAGTTGCGCGTTGCAACTCGTACCCAAATCGCTGCGCTACAGCGCCGTCTTGGAATCACAACTGTTTATGTAACACACGACCAAGTTGAAGCTATGACTATGGGCGATCGCGTAGCAGTTCTTAAGGATGGTCTATTGCAGCAAGTTGATACACCTCGCAACCTTTATGACTCACCTGCAAATGCATTCGTTGCAGGCTTCATCGGCTCACCTGCTATGAACCTTCTCTCTGCTCCAGTAAGTGGCGGAAAGGCGATGCTCGGAGATCTCGCAGTAGACGTTCCAGGATCTGCTGGTTCATCAGTAACCGTTGGAATTCGTCCAGAAGGCTTTGCTCCTGCATCATCTGGCTTCAAGGTTCTAGTTGAAGTTGTCGAAGAACTCGGCGCAGATGCATTCGTCTACGGCAAGCCTGCAGATTCATCTGTGAACTTTGCTAACTCAACTGATGAAGGCGCACAAGTAATTGTTCGCTGGGATCCAAAGCACCCACCAAAGCCAGGCGACACAATCACTGTCACCGCTGCGGCTGCATCAGTTCACCTCTTCAACTCAACAACTGGAGAGCGTCTAAAGTAATAAACAAGTAATTAATAAGTAGTAAATAACCCCCGTCACGCAATGTGGCGGGGGTTATTTACTTTAAGAGTTAAAGAGCTTTAAAGGGGCGGGCAAATTCTGTTTCTTCAGTTGCCTCTAACTCAAGTAAACGATTCCATTTCGCGGTGCGCTCTGATCCATGTGTAGAACCGACTTTAATCTGCTGCGCCCGCCAACTGGTTGCAATATCTGCCAGCCAAGAATCTTCAGTCTCACCGCTGCGGGCCGAGACAACCGTTGCAAAGTTATTTGCGTGCGCATGATCTAGGACGCGATGAGTTGAGGTAAGCAGACCATTCTGGTTGGCCTTGATCAAAATAGCGTTAGCGCTCTTTTCTGCAATACCGCGTTCCAGGCGATGTAAATTAGTTGTAAAGAGGTCATCTCCAAGAATTTGTAGATGTGCAGGAGCGCTTGCGGCAAAGGCTGACCATGAGGCCCAATCATCTTCGGCAAAGGGATCTTCAATCGATGAAATTGGGTAGGTAGTAACTAGATCAAGGATCTCTTCTACGAATTGATCTGGCGAATAAACCTGCCCAGATGTAGTTAACGAGTATTTGTGATCGGCAAAGAACTGGGTTGATGCAATATCGAGTGCCAGTGAAACTTTTCCAGATAGCCCAAGTTCTTCGATCTGCGACAAAACAAACTCGCAGGCATCGTCGGTTGTTGGGAATGAGAGTCCTAATCCACCTTCATCAGCAACTAAATGAGTAACGCCATGAGCCTTGCCATCACTTGCTGCTCGTTCACGAATTGCAACGATCCAGGAAAGGGCTTCGGCAAAATTACTTGCGGCATGAGGAACAACTAGAACATCTTGAATATCAAGGCTGCGATTGGCGTGGGCTCCCCCAGATAAAATATTTACCATCGGCATCGGCAGTAAGAGCGCACCTTCTGGCTGAAAGTATCTGACCAGAGATTTACCTGATGCATGCGCTGCTGCTTTTGCAACAGCGAGTGAGGTTGCTAGCGTTGCATTGGCGCCAATTACCTGATGACCCGGAGTTGGATCAACCTCGACGAGCAACCCATCTATCGCAGCTAAATTCAGGCTGTGGCCCAATAACTTAGGTGCAATCTTGGAATTAATATTTTCAACAGCTGAGTAAACAGATTTTCCGGCGTAGAAACTCTCTGCCTTCGTTGTTCCAGCATCTCTGAGTTCGCGTGCCTCATGTGCACCCGTTGAAGCCCCTGATGGCACTCGTGCGGTGTGAAGCGAGCCATCGCTTAAGGTAATTGTTACCGCAACAGTGGGGCGGCCTCGTGAATCGAGTACTTGATAGCCAAGTAACTTCTTAATATTCATTACTTGGCGCCTTCAAATAGCTGCTCAAAAGTCATAGTCGAATCTAACAGTGCAGACTTGGTGGTGGCTACCAGCCTTTGCTTCGCAGGCTCATCCAAGTAATTTACTGGTGATACCCCTTCAACCCGAGCCAAGGCGATGAGAGCAACATGTAGCGGAAGACTCTTGGCGATGCTTATCCGACTAGTTTCGCGATAAGAATTTAGGAAGTTCAAGGCAGTAGTGGCTAACGCATCTTTCTCTGCTTCGCTCTGCGTTCTTATAGTTTTGCATAACAGATGTGCGCTGACAAAAGCTAAATCAAAGACAGGATTTCCAGTATGTGCGACCTCGAAATCTAAGACTATGGGGCTGTGATCAGGCGTTGCCAGGATGTTCTTTGGCGAAAAATCTCCATGCACCAAGGCGATTTTCTCGGTCGTAATCTCTTCAATCAATGAGTTAATAACTTGTTGGAGATTAGGGTTCTTATCTGCAACTGCGCGATAGAAAGGACTTACTCGCAACTGCTCAAAAAGTTCGCCTTCCATAAACTTCGCCTTAATCGCTGAATCAACGGCAGTTGTGTTGTGCCACTGCGCCAATACCTTGCCGAGTTTTTCACCCATTTCCGGATGGATTCGTCCTTCCAACATATCCTGCTTCCAGTTGGTACAGGTGTTTGGAAGACGTGACATTGTTAAAGTGAAATTGGCTTCGTCGCAATCAATCAACTCTGGAACGCTATCCGGAGTAATCGATTGATAGACGCGCATCGCCTCTGCCTCAACAATTGCGCGGCGTTGATCGGCCACCCACTTTGCTTTTGTCTTTAGCTCAGGCAGAGCCTGCTTAACAACTAACTCGCGCTCGGCACTTTTGACCGCTAAGACAACACAGGAAACGCCACCTGTGAGAACTTCCACGGTGGCGTTGCCTGAAATTAATCCGCGCTCATTAAGGTAGGAAATTACCGAACCTTCATCGAGCACGAGGTTTCTTTACTTAACCCTTTAGCGAACCTGACAAGAGGCCACGCAAGAAGTAACGACCTAAGAATAGGTAGACCAGCAGCGTTGGGATCGAAACGATCAACGATGCGGTCATGTTATTTCCGTAGTAAACCTGGTTGCCAGAACCAGTGATGAAGTTAAGCGCTGTTGTTGCAACAGATAACTTCGGAGAACCACCAGTTAAGAAGATCGCAAAGAGGAAGTCGTTCCAGGCAGATGTGAATTGCCAGATAAGAACAACAACAAAGCCCGGAATTGAGAGTGGCAAGAAGATGGTGCGGAAGATACGTACCATTCCGGCGCCATCAACACGTGCGGCCTCAATTAGTTCGTTTGGAATCGCTGCGTAGTAGTTACGGAAGATCAAGGTACAGATCGGAATACCGTAGATCACGTGGGCAAATACCAATACGTAGATCGTGTTACCGATTCCGGCCCACTGATTGAACTTAGTCAGTGGAATCATGATCGCTTGGTAAGGAATGAACATTCCGAAGAGGAAAGTTGTAAATACAAATGTAGATCCGCGGAAACGCCACTTAGCAAAGACGAACCCGTTGATCGCACCGATTACCGCTGAGATAACTGAGGATTGGACTACGAAGAAGAGTGTGCGGAGCATAGGCTCGCGCAAGATCTCCCACGTTGGACCCCAAGCGCTGAAGTCGAGGGAAGTCGGTGGAATAAATGCTGCCGATTGAGTTACGCCAGTGATGCCCTTAACTGAGTTGATCACCATGATGTAGATAGGCAGAGCGGCGATTACAAAGAGAATGGTTAGCGCGAAATAGCGAAATACCAACCAGAATTGACCGACGCCATCGAGTTTCTTCTTATTGCGAACATCAACCTTGCGGGTGACGCGGGATGCGATATCTGAACTCATTTGTTCGCCTCCTCTGTCTTATTTACATAGATTAGATATGGAATGACTGCTACAGCGATCATCAAGAGGATCAAGATCGCAATTGCAGCTCCCTTGGCGTAGTTCTGGAAATCGAAGATAACTTGCCACATATAGATCGCAAGAACCTTGGTTACATAGCTCTTAGTTGCGATACCGAAGATGAGGTCGAAGACCTTCATCGAAATATGGCCCAAGATAATCAAGACCGTTAAGAATGTTGGTGATAGTTGTGGGAACAAGATGTGGCGATAGATCTTAAATTCGCTGGCGCCATCTACACGCGCTGCTTCGCGAAGATCATCTGGAATGCCACGGAAGCCGGCTAAGAAGAGCGCCATTACATAACCCGCCATCTGCCAGATAGCAGGCAGTGACATCGCATACATGGAACCAGCCTCAGATGTGTACCAGTCGCTCTGAAGAGCGCCTAGACCTACTTGCTGCAATAGGTAGTTAAGGCCTGTTGCATCTGCATCGCGGGCTGAGTCCATCAACCAGCGCCATGAAGTTCCCATAGCGATAAATGAGATCGCCATTGGATAGAGATAAGTAGAGCGGAAGAAGCCTTCGCCCTTGATTCCCTTTTCTAACAATAAAGACATAATCAAGCCGGAGAGCAAACATCCGATCATAAATACTGCAGTGAATTTTAGAAGGTTAGAGAGTGCGTGTGTAAATTCAGGATCTTGCCAAAGTTCTACATAGTTGGCGAAACCTACATAGCTAACATCTTCGGTGTATGAGTTGGTGCGATTCATCAAAGATTCACGAAGTGTGTAACCAATCATTCCGTATACGAAAACCGCCATCGCGATAATTGATGGGAGTACGAAAAAGAATCCGCCCCATGGGCTATGGACTCGATTTTTCTTTACTTTCACTTAGGTGTCGCCTCTCAAAATATTTAGACTATTTAGAAACTTAAGAATCTCTAGAAATATTAAAAGTGTCGAAGTTCTGGCGAAACCTTTCGATTCCGCCAGAACTTCGACAACTTCTTTAAAACACTTACCTAAATAACTAATTAATTAGCTATTTACGTGTGCCTTTAGAGCTGCATCGAGTGCCTTTGCAAAGCCCTTCTTATCTTTTCCTCCGCCTGAATAGAAGCGTCCAACTGCTGAGTTGTACGCAGCCATTCCAGCATTGCCCCAGTTAACGCCGTGGACAGTTGAACCGACTAGGCGATCCTTCTTCCATGACTTCATTGCTGCCTGGAGGTAGCTGTCATATAGCTTTGGATTTGAATCTGTACGAACTGCGATTGAACCCTTCTTAGGGTTGAAGGCATCCTGTCCAGCCAAAGATCCGCAGACCTTCAACCAGGCGATACCTGCATCGCGGTTTACAGCGCCCTTAGGCAATGTAAATGAATCTGATAGCCACTGGTAGATACCGTTAGTACCTGGACCTGGAGCCCATGTGTAGTCCTTGCCTAGCTTTAGGCCTTCTGACTGCCACTGTGATGAAGCCCAGTCACCCATGATGAAGAAGCCGGCTTTACCTGTTGTTACAAGCTTGCCTGCATCTGGCCAGTCAAGTGACTTGCTTGAGTTACCGAATGCAAGAATCTTTGCAAGGTAATCAATTGCCTTAGCAACTTCTGGACCGCTCCACTTTGTCTTACCTGTCCATAGACCGTTGAACTTATCTGGTCCCATTGAAGCAAGTAGTACGTAGTCGAATAGGTGAGCAATCGCCCAGTCGCCGTTACCAGCAAGTGCGATTCCGTCGATTCCGACCTTCTTGAACTTGGCCATGTCAACGAGCATTGCATCTAGTGATGCAGGAGCCTTAGTGATTCCAGCCTTCTTTGCAGCTGCTGGATTCCACCATAGAACGTTTGAACGGTGAATGTTTACAGGAACTGAGTAGATCTTTCCGTTTGTTGTAAGGGTCTTTACGAGATCCTTAGGGAAAATCTTGTCCCATCCTTCTGACTTGTAAAGGAATGAAAGGTCTTCAACCTGTCCAGCCTTTACATATGATGAAAGTTCTTCACCAGCATGTGCCTGGAATGTGTCAGGTGGATTTCCAGCTTGCATACGTGATACAAGTACGCCCTTTGCGTTAACGCCAGCTGCACCTGCAACTGTTGCGTTAATAAATGGAGTCTTTGGGTTCTTTGCATTGAACTCAGTTGTCATTCCTTCTAGACCTGCAGCTTCTCCGCCTGATGCCCACCAGGTAAAGATTTCAAGTTGCTTATCAGTTGCAGCAGATGATGCTGGAGCTGTTGTTACAACAAGTGCAAGTGCAGCGAAGACAGCTGCTACTTTTGACTTCTTTAGCATGTAACGCCTTTCTCGATGTAGAGGGATTTCCTACTACGGGATATGTATCAGCCTGGATTTTTTGGGGACCAGGAATCTACATATAGGTATCTTTGTTCGGGGTTAGGGGTGAGTCAACCCATTGCGGCCCTTTGGCGGTAACGTTTAGGTTACAAAGGGCGGGCTAAAAACCCCGCCCAACGAAGGGTTCTCTAGGTAAGAGAAGAGAGCTTGTAATAAGCGCCATTCCACTTGATTTCCTTGTGGAACTCATCGCTGGTGGTCGCGGCGCTGATGCGCAAGTGCTCTACGGAGGCGATATTGGCGAAATCATTTAGGGTCTCGATATCCAAAGATGTACTCAGGACGGTGTGGTGGGAGCCGCCGGCGTAGATCCAGGATTCGGCCGAAGTGGCAAGAGATGGGGCCGGCTTCCAGACCGCACATGCAACAGGTAACTTCTTTAACTCTTTATCTGGCTTAACAACTTCGATGTCATTTGAAACGATGCGAAAACGATCACCGAGATCCATTAAACCAACTACGCGACCTTGTGCAGGTGTTGCGTTGAAAACTAAACGAACTGGGTCATCTTTTCCACCGATACCAAGTGGATGAATTTCGCACTTTGGTTTTTGATCTGTAATTGTGGGACAGACTTCGAGCATATGTGCGCCCAAAACTTTTGGTTCGCCAGGTCCGAAGTGATAGGTGTAATCCTCCATAAATGAAGTTCCACCTTTCAGGCCTTCGGTCATGCTCTTAATAATGCGAAGTAGTGCTGATGTTTTCCAGTCTCCTTCCCCACCAAAGCCATAACCCTTCGACATCATGCGTTGCACTGCTAAACCTGGGAGTTGCTTGAGGGCTCCTAGATCTTCAAAGTTAGTTGTAAATGCGGTGAAGTTTCCGGCTTCTAAGAATCGCTCGAGCGCAATTTCAAGAGATGCCTGATAGCGCAGTGAATCGTGGCGGGCTCCACCTTTTTTAAGTTCGGCAGAAACTTCAAAGATCTTTTCATACTCGGCAACTAGCGAATCAATTGCGCTCTCTTCAACTGCAGCAACGGCGTCGACAAGTGCGTTTACACCGTATGCCTCAATAGACATGCCAAGTGCAATCTGGGCACTTGTCTTATCACCATCGGTAACTGCTACATAACGCATATTGTCGCCGAAGCGTGCGAGCTTTAAGTTTTGCGCTGTATGCCAACCAATAGCAGCGCGCATCCAATGTGCGATACGAGTTGTAACGTTCTTATCGCTTACATGCCCGGCAACTACTTTGCGCGCCATATGCAGGCGTGCTTGCACGTGGCCATGTTCGCGATCGCCGTGCGCGGCCTGATTTAGATTCATGAAATCCATATCGATGCTTTCCCATGGAAGTTCAGAATTCGCCTGAGTATTTAAATGCAGGATTGGAACTTGAAGTGCGTTAAGGCCACCGATCCACATTTTGGCTGGTGAAAATGTATGCATCCAAGTAATTACGCCTATGCAGTTGGGATTCGCTGAAGCTTCTAGACATAGCGCTTTAATCGCTTCAGGTGTTGTTAGCACTGGCTTCCAGGTCGCCTTAATTGGAAGATCACTTGCGGCATTTAGCGTTGCTACTACTTGCTTAGATTGTTCGGCAACTTGAGCCAAAATATCATCGCCGTAGAGTGGCTGGCTTCCGGTGAGAAACCAAACTTCTAAACCTTTTTCGCTAAGTGATTTCATTCTGCAGATAGTACATGAGCGTTAGTTAATGGGAAATAGATCCGTGGCTATCTCAATATCCCCACGCAAAATATGTACATTTCCACTTCCATATTTGCGCCAATTATCAGTAAGAACTAAGGCGGTATTCTCATCTATTCCCACAAGGGCGGTACCGGCATCTTTACGCATAATCGCCGCGGTAACGCGATCAGGTAGCCATCCTAAAAATTTGTCGTAATGCGGAATTACTTCGATTTCAGGTAAGAGATTTAACCCAGGACTAATGTGCGATCGGCGAATTCCAATAATCTTGCCGCAGAAGGCCATCGCTCCTGCAGAGCAACCAGCTAGCGAAGCTCCTTCACGCCATGCGCTAACTATCGCTTCCCACATAGGAGTGTCTGCAAATACTTCAGATAAATGAACTGGGTCTCCCCCAGAAAAGTAAATTAATCCGGCGCTCTTTATCGCTTCGATCCACTGCTCATTGAAAGCATCTTCACGGCTAAGCACCGGCAAGTATCTAACTTCGCAGCCAATGCGCGCTCCTTGATCGGCGCCGCGTCGTCGCCAGAAATCTAAACGGTCGTCGCCTTCTTTCCCGGCGGCGGTAGGAATCTGTACATAAGTATTTGATTTACCGCGAGAAATACCTAAGCGCAGTAGCTCTGTTTCGAGCAACTGCGCTTCGGGTAAATATTCTCCAGAACCAACTAGCGCTAAAGCACCCGGTTGGTTAACAGACATCTTTAGGCCATTGCAACTTTCAAGTTTTCATCAATTGAATTGAGGAACTCTTGAGTCGTTTGATATGGCGCATCCTTAGAGATGAGAAGAGATAGATCTTTTGTCATCTTCCCTGATTCAACAGTTTCGATGCAGACACGTTCTAGCGTTGAACAGAACTTCGCAAGCTCAGCGTTGTTATCTAACTTGGCGCGGTGAGCAAGCCCCTGAGTCCAAGCAAAGATTGATGCGATCGGATTAGTTGAAGTAGCCTTACCTGCTTGGTGATCGCGGTAGTGGCGAGTAACTGTTCCGTGCGCTGCCTCTGATTCGCAGATCTTTCCATCTGGAGTCATAAGTACTGAGGTCATCAATCCTAGTGAGCCGTAACCTTGTGCGACGGTATCTGATTGCACATCTCCGTCGTAGTTCTTACATGCCCAGACATATCCACCTTCCATACGAAGTGACATAGCGACCATGTCATCGATAAGGCGGTGTTCGTACCAAATGCCAGCAGCATCAAATTGTGGCTTGAACTCAGCTTGGAAGATCTCTTCAAAGATATCTTTAAAGCGACCGTCGTATGCCTTAAGAATTGTGTTCTTGGTTGAAAGGTAAACCGGGAACTTACGAAGTAGTCCGTAGTTAAGTGAAGCGCGGGCAAAGTCGCGGATTGAATCATCTACGTTGTACATCGCCATTGCCACGCCTGAAGATTCGAAGTTAAAGACTTCAGTGTTAATTGGCGCAGAGCCATCTTCAGGAACGAATGAGATCGTTAGCTTTCCTGGACCTGGAACTTTGAAATCAGTTGCGCGGTATTGATCGCCAAATGCGTGACGGCCGATAACGATTGGCTTAGTCCAGTGAGGAACCAATCGTGGCACGTTTGAAATGATGATTGGCTCGCGGAAGATCACTCCACCCAAGATATTGCGGATTGTTCCGTTAGGTGACTTCCACATCTTCTTAAGGCCAAATTCTTCAACGCGCGCTTCGTCGGGGGTAATAGTTGCGCACTTGATACCAACGCCATGCTTTTGAATAGCGCGGGCCGAGTCAATAGTTACCTGATCATCTGTGGCATCGCGATGTTCCATGCCGAGGTCGTAGTACTCGAGGTTTACATCGAGGTAAGGAAGGATTAAGGAATCTTTGATGAACTGCCACATGATGCGGGTCATCTCATCGCCATCTAGTTCGACGACAGTTCCGGTTACTTTGATTTTGCTCATATCTTTTCCTTACTAGAGTGTCTGAACATCTGCTTGCTTGGCGCGGACTGCTTCCGCAGCTTCCTTTAGCCCAGCAAGTTCTGAATCGGTGAGTTTTGTTTCGACAACTTTCTTTACGCCAGTGCGGCCTATCTCAGCTTCCACTCCGAGGTAAACGCCTGAGATTCCGTAATCGCCATCAACCCAAGCACAAACTGGCATTACTGCACCTGAGTCTTCGATTACCGCTTTAGCCATGCGTGCAGCTGCAGCTGATGGTGCGTAGTAAGCAGAACCGGTCTTGAGGAGCGCAACAACTTCTGCGCCACCGTTACGAGTGCGATCTACAAGTTCATCAATTTCTGCCTGTGAAAGAAGTTCAGAGAGTTGCTTGCCATCTACAGTGCAACGGCTTGGGACTGGCACCATCGTGTCACCATGTGATCCAAGAGTTAGCGTCTTGACTGAACCAACGGCAACGCCAAGTTTTTCAGCAACAAAGTTTGTAAAGCGTGCTGTATCAAGCATTCCTGCCTGGCCCATCACGCGATTCTTTGGAAAGTTAGTTGCAAGCTGAGTAAGCGCTGTCATTTCATCGAGTGGATTTGAGACCACAATGATCACTGCATTAGGTGAGTGCTTTGCAATATTTTCAGCAACGCCGCGAACGATTCCGGCATTTACACCGATCAGATCCATACGGCTCATACCTGGTTTACGTGGCAAGCCTGCTGTAATGACAACAACATCAGAGTTTGCAGTTGCTTCATATCCTGCGCCATCAGCAGTTGTAGTCGCACCGATGATCTTGGTTTCAAATCCTTCGATAGAACGTGATTGGTTCATATCAAGCGCCAAGCCTTCAGGCTTTCCTTCGAGGATATCTGTGAGCACAACGGTTTCGAAGATGTTGTATTCAGCTAGACGAAGGGCAGTTGTTGAGCCGTAGAAACCAGCTCCGACAACGGTGACTTTTCCGGAAATTGCTTTGGCAGACATAACCGACTCTTTCTCTTACGTTCTCTTGATATCGAGAGAAACTCTACAACCCGCGCGGAAGTGAAATCGCCACGGCCAAGAGAGCCAGCGCTATTCCGAGGGCTAAATACCGTTCAACTTTTCCAGTTTTCCAATGTGCGATCGCAATCACACCCATACCGATGGCGATCGCGATCGAGCCGAGGCGAACAAAGGATGCCACCCCAGCTAGAAAACCAAGGCCAATGATTAGGTATGCCAGACGCACACCGATTGAATTTATCTCTCGCATGCTTCAACAACATTCTGTAGCAACATCGCCCGAGTCATCGGTCCGATTCCACCAGGCATAGGCGCAACAAAAGAGGCAATGTTCATAACACCTGGGTCAACATCTCCGAGTAAACCAGCAGAAGTTCTAGAGATTCCAACATCAATAACAACTGCGCCCTGTTTAATATCGCTCGCCTTTAAGAAATGTGCGCTACCAATTGCAGCGATAACAATGTCGGCACGCTTAGTGTGTGAAAGCAAATCTTTAGTGCCGGTGTGGGTCAGAGTTACTGTGGCATTTTCTTGCTTGCGAGTTAGCAGCAACCCAAGTGGACGTCCCACTGTTAGGCCGCGACCAATAACCACAACTTCTGCACCTGCTAGCGGAATTTTGTAATGGTTGATTAATTCGACGATGCCTCGCGGAGTGCATGGAAGTGGTGCATCAAAACCAGAGACAAGTCGACCTAAGTTAATTGGATGTAGACCATCAGCATCTTTTACCGGATCAATTGATTCCAGAACTAATTGAGTATTTATCCCTTTGGGAAGCGGCAGTTGCACGATATATCCAGTGCACTCTTTAGCGTTGTTTAAATCCTTGATTGCTGCAAGCACATCGGCTTGCGATGCATCTGCCTTTAGATCAACGCGAATTGAATTGATTCCGACTTCTTGGCAGTCGCGATGTTTTCCCGCAACATAAGAAATAGAACCTGGGTCATCGCCAACGAGAACTGTTCCGAGACCTGGCGCAATCCCATTAGCCTTTAGCGAGGTTACGCGTGCAGCAAGTTGCCCTTTGATGGTGGCGGCAAGTGCTTTGCCATCAAGGATTGTTGCTGTCATAACTCCAGATCCTATTCGAGTTAGTTGTGGCTAGCGAAATTAGGCGTGCGAGAAGTGGCGTGTGCCAGTAAAAAACATTGCAATTCCTGCGGCGTTTGCTGCTGCAATTACTTCTTCATCGCGAACGCTGCCACCTGGCTGCACAACCGCTGTTACACCGGCATCGATCAGAATCTGTAAACCATCTGCAAACGGGAAGAAGGCATCACTTGCCGCAACTGTTCCGGCAACGCGATCGCCAGCGCGCGCAACTGCAAGTTTTGCAGAGTCCACGCGATTTACTTGGCCCATTCCGATTCCGATTGCTGCCCCATTGTGTGCCAACAAGATCGCATTGCTCTTAACTGCGCGCACCGAGCGCCAAGCAAATTCGAGATCAGCTAACACTTCAGCGGAAACTGCAGCACCTGTCACTTGCTTCCAGTTAGCTGGAGAATCACCTTCGGCGCTGATCTTGTCGGTATCTTGAAGAAGTACTCCACCTGATACGGGGCGAATTTCAAAGGGCGATAGAAAGGTATTAGCGCAGGTGAGAATTCTGATGGAAGGTTTACGCATCAGAATTTCCAACGCTGCTGGTTCGTACTCTGGAGCGATTATTACTTCAGTAAAAATCTGAGACAGCGGTTCGGCCATAGCAACGGTTACTTTGCGATTTGCCGCTACGACTCCCCCAAATGCTGAAACGGGATCACATGCATGCGCTGCTAAATAAGCGCTAGCGATATCTTTACCAGTTGCTATTCCACATGGGTTGGCATGTTTAATGATTGCAACACAAGGCTGTTGGTGATCTAACGCTGCACGCCACGCTGCATCAGCATCGGTGTAGTTATTAAATGACATCTCTTTGCCATGGCTCTGCACGGCGTTAACAATTCCCGGAGGACCACCGCGATAGATCGCCGCCTTTTGATGTGGGTTCTCGCCATAACGAAGCGAACTCTCGCGATTCCATATCAAGCCAAACCAATCTGGAATATCGGTGCTGATCTGTGTGCCAAGCCAAGATGCAATTGTTAAATCGTATTCAGCGGTGGTGCGAAAGACTTCTAGGGCAAAGCGGCGACGTTCATCGAGCGTAGTTCCGCCACCTTTAATCGCTGTAAACAGATCGTCGTACTGTGAAACTTTTGAGATAACAGCAACTGAGCCGTGGTTCTTAGCTGCACCGCGCAACATCGAAGGACCGCCGATATCAATTTGTTCAATGCACTCGACATATTCAGCGCCCGACATAATCGTCTGCAAGAACGGATAGAGATTGATAACAACTAAATCAAAAGGCTCGATATCTAATTCTGCTATCGCCGCTAAATGTTCGGGATTATCTTGATCGGCCAATATGCCTGAGTGAATCTTTGGGTGCAGGGTCTTTACGCGACCACCCATAATCTCGGGAAAACCGGTGTAAGAACTGACTTCGGTAACTGCGTAACCTGCTTGGGCTAACGTCTTTGCAGTAGATCCAGTTGAAAGTATTTCAATCTTGGCTTCGGTTAACACCTTGCCGAGTTCTAAAAGACGATCTTTATCGTAAACGCTTACAAGTGCGCGACGGATAGCTTTGCGGTCAGTCATGAGACCTCACTGATTCGTTCAGTAGTTGTTGCAACGTCGCGACATAGAGACGTCTTTCGACAATCTTAATGCGTTCATGCAACGACTCTTCAGTATCGCTAGGCGTGATTTCAACTTCTTCTTGAGCGATTAACGCTCCGGTATCTACTCCCGCATCAACCCAGTGGATGGTGGTCCCAGTTTTTCTAGCGCCAGCGGCCAGCGCATCTCGAACCGCGTGGGCGCCTGGAAAGAGCGGCAACAAAGCTGGATGGCTATTTACGATCTTAAATTTAGATACACAATCGGCCGAAAGGATCCGCATAAAGCCTGCGCTTGCGATGAGATCGGGTTGTAGATCAGTTAGCGCTGCAACAATTTCTTTATCCCAGTCCGTACGATTTTCGGTCATCGCAATAATTTTGGTTGGAATTCCTGCCGCTTCGGCGCGTTCTAAAACTCTGGCACTTGCTTGATCAGAGATAACGCAGGCGATCTCTGCTTTTAAGTCATCGCTGTGCTGCGCATCGATAATTGCTTGGGCGATACTTCCGCTACCTGAAGCCAGTATGACGATTCGCGGATTAGTCATCGTTTAGCGCGAATTCTTATCTGCGGCAGTAGAACTACCAGCGCGATTCCTAAAGCAATCTCAACTGCGATGGAAAGGGTGAATTTCCAAATTGATAAGCCAACCGCGCTCATTGCCGGCGTCATTAAAGAACCGCTGGCTAGATAACTTAAAAGAGCGGTTGCGATCAAGAGCTGCACGAAACTTTGAATAAGTGTTGTGGTACTAGAGCTCTGTGCCCATATCGCAAGAGCAGCGCCTACGACTACAACTAGTGCGACCGCAATTAGCGCCCACCGTGAAGAAGTTGTAGGAAGCACTGATAGAAGAGGAAGTGCGGGTAGTTCACCTAAGCGATGCGTGAATGGTGAGACTAAAGTTCCGGCGCCAACTGCAAAGCCAGTTCCGGTGAAGTATCCGAGTATCGATAGCGCCGCATTGGGAAGATAGAAAGCATTTAGCGCAAATAGTAAGAAGGAGCCGAGAATCCCCGGTTGTAAGACGATTGAGATATTCTTGAAGGTCGCAGTATTTGTAAAGATCAAAATTGCAAGAATGATAAATGAGAAGCCAAGCAAGATTGCTAGAACGCGGCTTGCTAAAGATGCTGCCTGCGAAATTCGAACTCGTGATCCGGCAGTTAATGCCGCTAGGTAGGCGATCCCAAAGGTAAATATGGGCGTTAGATACCACTGTGGTGACACGTTGGTTGAACGGCTAAAGAGCGAAAGAAGTGTTGCGACCAATGCATATTGACCGGCAAAGATTGAACGAACGGTATTAATGTTATGAAAGTCGCCGTGTAATTTACTAAGGGCTTTAGTGAATCCAACTCGAAGCGCAAAGAATGGGATCAACATCGCACCAATCGGAAGGAAAGATAGATACCCAATCGTTGTTCCGCTTAAGTTAAATGGAATGTGGTGCGCACCTAGCCAGAGCCAGAGCGCTGCCCGCATTGGATCTGAAGTATTTCCAGTTGCGCTTCCAGCTGTCGCCCAGGCGATTAGAGATATAAAGGCAAGCGGAAGAAGGATTACAAAGACGCTACGCAAAACCTGTGCAAACGAGACCGCTAGGACACGTTGCAACATTTGACCGCTAGCGACCGAGTATGGCGCGCATTAAGCGCGCAGTTTCACTTGGAGTTTGTCCGACCTTAACGCCAGCTGCCTCAAGAGCATCTTTCTTTGCTTGCGCAGTTCCAGATGACCCAGAAACGATTGCGCCTGCATGGCCCATCGTCTTTCCTTCTGGCGCAGTAAATCCAGCGACGTAACCTACAACTGGCTTGGTTACATATTCAGCGATAAATGCAGCAGCGCGCTCTTCAGCATCTCCGCCGATTTCACCGATCATAACAATTGCAGTTGTATCAGGATCATCTTGAAAAGCCTTTAGGCAATCAATATGTGTTGTACCGATTACGGGATCTCCACCGATACCAACTGCTGTAGAGAAGCCGATGTCGCGGAGTTCGTACATCATTTGGTAGGTAAGAGTTCCGGACTTAGAAACTAATCCGATTGGTCCGCGCTTGGTGATATCCGCAGGGATGATTCCGACATTTGACTGTTCTGGGCTGATCAGACCTGGGCAGTTTGGCCCGATGATCTGCGTTGTGCCCTTTTGCAATGAGTATGCGTAGAAGTATGCAGAGTCATGAACTGGAATACCTTCAGTGATCACAACAACTAGCGGCATCTTGGCATCAATAGCATCGATAACCGCAGCCTTTGCAAACTTTGGCGGAACGAATACAACTGAAACATTTGCCCCAGTTGCAGCCATCGCTTCAGCAACAGTGTTAAAGACTGGAAGTTGATGGCCATCGATATCGACGCTTTGTCCGCCTTTACCTGGCGTAACTCCACCAACAACTTTGGTGCCTGATGCCAACATGCGACGAGTGTGCTTGGTTCCTTCAGAACCAGTCATACCCTGAACAATTACCTTGCTTGCAGAATTAATAAAGATAGACATTACTTTGCCGCCAATTCTGCAGCGCGTGATGCTGCTCCATCCATAGTTTCAGCCTGCTCAATAAGCGGGTGGTTGGCTGCCTTCAAGATTGCGCGGCCTTCAAGGACGTTGTTGCCATCAAGGCGAACAACGATTGGCTTAGTGGCCTTTGCGCCAAGTAGCTCAAGTGCTTGCACAATGCCGTTTGCAACAGCATCACAAGCGGTGATTCCGCCGAATACATTTACAAATACGCTCTTTACATCAGGATCGCCCAAGATGATTGAGAGTCCATCGGCCATTACTTGGGCAGATGCTCCGCCACCGATGTCGAGGAAATTTGCTGGGCGCATGCCTCCGAATTTTTCGCCAGCATATGCAACGACATCGAGCGTTGACATAACCAGGCCAGCACCGTTGCCGATGATTCCAACCTGACCGTTATCTAGTTTTACGTAATTCAAACCTTTTTCTTTAGCCGCCGCTTCAAGCGCGTTTGCTGCATCGTGATCTACAAGCGCCTCATGTGTTGGCTGACGAAATTCCGCGTTGTCATCGAGAGTCACTTTGCCATCGAGTGCGATGATGCGACCATCTTCGGTCTTAACAAGTGGGTTGATTTCAACGAGAGTGGCATCTTCAGATTGGAAGGTTTCCCATAGTTTTACAAGAACATCTGCAACTTGATCTGCGATATCTGCTGGGAACTTAGCCTGCGCAACGATCTCTTTCGCTTTCGCAAGTGAGATTCCATCAACAGCAGTTACTGGAACCTTGGCAAGTTTTTCAGGTGCAGTGTGTGCAACTTCTTCGATATCCATACCGCCGGCAACTGATGCCATTACAAGGAATGTACGGTTTGATCGATCTAGCAAAATCGACATGTAGTACTCGTCCACAATTGGCGCAGCTTGCGCGATCATAACTTTGTGAACTGTGTGGCCTTTAATATCCATTCCGAGAATGGCGCCGGCTTTCTCTTTCGCATCGTATGCATCAACGGCAAGTTTTACACCGCCTGCTTTTCCGCGACCGCCAACTTTTACTTGGGCTTTAACAACTACCTTTCCACCCATTGCAGATGCTGCAGCGAATGCTTCATCAGCGGTAGTCGCAACAGCGCCTGCTAAAACAGGTACGCCGTGCTTTTCAAAGAGGTCACGTGCTTGATATTCAAAGAGATCCACAGATAACTACCATTCGAAGAATTACTAGCTCGTCTTTGTGCTAGCGGATGTGGATAATCCTAATCCTTGCGAAAGGCTACAAAACCACAACAGGGGCATAGCGCAGCAAGAGGCGTTTTTCGCCGTATTGGCCGAAGTTGATCGTCGCCTCTGATTTATCGCCTTCACCCGCTAGCGCCACAACGGTGCCAAGACCGAATGTGTCATGTGACACACGCTGACCAACTTCAAGAACCATCGCAGAAGATGTTTTGCCGGTCGCTCTCGGCGGAGGTGTTGTCGGAGTACGACGGCGAAGTCCAGAACTTCCAGATGAAGATGAGGAACGCGCTTCGTTCTTCCATTCGATTAAATCAGTTGGAATTTCATCTAAGAATCTTGAACCAGGGTTGTATTTAGGAGTTCCGAAAGTTAAACGATACTCCGCACGCGAAATATAAAGTCTTTTTTCAGCGCGCGTTAAACCAACGTATGCCAAGCGACGTTCTTCTTCAATCTCTTTGGGATCATCCAAGGTACGTGCGTGCGGAAAGATTCCATCTTCCATGCCAGTAAGAAATACCGTTGGAAATTCCAGACCTTTGGCGGTGTGCAGAGTCATCAAGGTAACAACTCCCCCATGATCTTCACCATCGGGCAATCCATTCAATCCCGAATCGCTTTGCTTATCGGGAATGTCGTCAGCATCGGCAACTAGCGAAACTTTTTCCAGGAATCCAGATAGCGAAATTTCTTCATCTTCACCGAGCTCTTCAATTGGGCGTTCTTCATATTCCATTGATGCCGAGACAAGTTCTTTTAAGTTTTCAACTCGTACTTCATCTTGCGGATCGGTGCTCGCTTCAAGTTCGGTGAGCAAACCTGATTGCTCAAGGACCGCTTCGATAATCACAGATGGCTTGGTCTTTGCCTCAACGAGTACAGAAAGGGCGGTAAGCATTGAGGTAAATGTGCCGATGGATTGCGCCGCTTTATTGGGAACGCTGGTTGCCTCGGTTACTCTTAATAAAGCTTGCCAGAAAGAGATTCCGTTGGCCTGCGAAAAGATTTCCACTTCTTCGAGGGCGCGATCGCCAACCCCGCGTTTTGGAAAGTTGATGATGCGGCGCAGCGAGACTTCATCATCTGGGTTAGCCAGCACGCGCAGGTAGGCAAGGAGATCTTTAACTTCTTTTCGTTCGTAGAAGCGCAAACCCCCAACGACTTTGTAAGGAATGGCAGCGCGCATAAAGATTTCTTCAAAGATACGAGATTGGGCATTTGTGCGATAGAAAACCGCAGTATCTCCTGGATTGGAGTAACCCATATCTTGCAGTGAGCGAATCTCTGACTTTACGAATTCGGCTTCGTCATATTCGGATTCGGCGACATAACCAACTAGCGGCGCACCAGCACCAGCATCAGACCACAAGTTCTTCTCTTTACGAGATTCATTCTGTGTAATAACTGCGTTCGCTGCGTTAAGGATATTTTGTGTCGAACGGTAATTTTGTTCGAGCAAGACGGTGGCCGCGTTCGGGTAATCAACTTCAAACTGCAAAATATTGCGGATCGTTGCACCGCGGAAACCGTAGATAGATTGATCGGCATCGCCCACCACGCAAAGCTCGGCAACTGGAAAACCATCGCCTTCGGTGCCGGTGAGCTCTTTAACTAAAACATATTGTGCGTGGTTGGTGTCCTGGTATTCATCTACAAGGATGTGGCGAAAGCGGGAACGAAAGCGCGCCTTGGTTTCAGGGAATTGCTGCAAGACCTGCACGGTCTTCATAATCAAATCATCGAAATCTAAAGCGTTGGCCTGCTTCAGACGTTTTTCATACATCGTGTAAACATCGGCGACGATGGTTTCAAATTGGTTTTGCGCCGCAGATAGATATTGATAAGGAGTTTGCAGCTCGTTCTTGGCATTTGAAATTAGTGATTGGAATTGGCGTGCGGGATAGCGCTTGGGATCAAGATTAAGAGTCTCCATCACTCGCGAAATCAACTTCTGCGAATCAGCGGAGTCGTAGATGCTGAAGGTGCTGCTATATCCCAGACGTTCTATCTCTTGGCGCAGTAAGCGCACACAGGCAGAGTGAAAAGTTGAGACCCACATTGATTTTGCGATCGGACCTACAAGTTCGGTGACGCGATCTTTCATCTCACCAGCTGCTTTATTGGTAAAAGTGATCGCCAAAATTTCGTAGGGTTTAACTGAACGAGCCGCCATTAAGTAAGCGATACGACGAGTTAGAACTCGCGTCTTTCCAGATCCCGCACCTGCCACCACTAAAAGAGGTGCGCCTTCGCTGGCAACCGCTTTCTGCTGCTGCGGATTGAGCCCCGCCAGTAGCGCTTGCGTATCAACCATGGCGCGGAGTCTATTAGGCTTAACTGTCATGGAGCCGCTACCAAATTCAGAGATAAAGCGCGTACTTGTCATCAACGCACATCCCGATGACTCTGATTTTGGCGCATCCGGAACTATCGCCCAATGGGTCAAGGCGGGCATTGAAGTCGCCTATGTCTTCTGCACCAATGGCGATCAAGGCGGCGAAGAATCGGGCTTCACCAAAGAAGAGATGCCAGCGATCCGCCAGCGCGAACAACGCGCAGCAGGTGCCGCAATCGGCGTCACCGACATTACATTTTTAAATTATGTTGACGGACATCTCGAACCAACACTTGGGCTTCGTAAAGATATCGTCCGCCAAATTCGCATCAGCAAACCAGATCGCATGGTCTGCCAATCACCAGAGCGCAATTGGGATCGTATCGGCGCAAGCCATCCTGATCACCTGGCTGCCGGTGAAGCTGCGATCCAAGCGGTTTACCCTGATGCACGAAATCCTTTTGCATTTACCGATTTATTAGATAACGAAGGTTTGCAACCACATCGCGTTAAAGAAGTTTGGATGATGGGCTTTGCAAACCCTGATCACTGGGTTGATATCACCGATACCTTTGATTTGAAGATGAAGGCGTTAAACGCACATGCATCACAGACTGCGCACAATAAGGAACTTGAAAATATGGTGCGCGAGTGGGGTCACCGCAACGCTGGAATGGGCGGCTTACCTGAAGGCCGCATTGCTGAAGCTTTTAAGATTATCAATACCAATTAATAAATCTAAAAAATTATCGAACAGTTACCGATTTGATCTCGATCGGCTGCACCGGAATTCCATCGCCTGCGTAGTAAGCGTTTCCGGTTGATTGATCAACTTGGTACGCGCCAACTTTTTCAATGCGAAGCAGTAGCGGCAAACCCGTCTTGATCTTGCCCCAGATTGTGTAGCTCGGTGGAAGTGTTGTGTCCTTATAGACCAAGAAGAACTGGCTGCCGTTGGTATTTGGGCCAGAGTTAGCCATAGCTACTGTTCCTGCGGGATAGGTAAGAATCTTCTTAGTTGGAAGGTTCTCGTCTTTATAGCCTTTCCAAGAACCAGGTGAACCATTTCCTTGCGCTGAAGGATCTCCGCATTGCAGAACATAAATGCCTTCAGTAGTTAGGCGGTGGCAGAAAGAGCCATCAAAATATTTAGAACGAGCAAGCGTTGCTAAGTTGGTAACGGTTTGTGGCGCTGCTGGATCAAGCGCGATAGTAATAACACCACAATTTGTAGTAATCGTCATCGTCTTTGCAAGTTTCTTGTCAACGCTAGTTGGTTGCTTAAGCGTTGCTGGCACATGCGCCTTTGACGTTGGCTTTGCGCAACCCTTAACTGAAGTTGGGCGCTCAGCAGCAGATGCTGAAATCGGCAACATAAAGAAAACCAGAGCCAAAGAAATAAACTTTTTCACGGTCACTCCCATTCATTCTCTTTGCGAGTGTTCATTTCACTCCCACTCGATCGTTCCAGGTGGCTTACTCGTAACATCCAACACAACTCTGTTTACTTCGCGAACCTCATTGGTGATTCTTGTAGAAATCTTCTCTAGAGTTTCGTAAGGCACGCGCGACCAGTCTGCGGTCATGGCATCTTCACTTGATACCGGACGCAAAACTATTGGGTGGCCATAAGTACGGCCATCGCCTTGCACACCAACGCTACGTACATCAGCCAACAGAACGACCGGGCATTGCCAGATCTGACGATCAAGTCCTGCCGCCTTTAACTCTTCGCGCGCAATTAAATCTGCATGGCGCAGAATTTCCAGGCGATCTTGCGTTACTTCACCGATGATGCGAATACCGAGCCCTGGACCTGGGAATGGTTGGCGCCAAACGATTTCTTCAGGAAGACCGAGTTCTAAACCGACCTGACGAACTTCATCTTTAAATAAAGTACGAAGTGGTTCGACAAGAGTGAACTTCAAATCATCTGGAAGACCACCAACATTGTGGTGTGACTTAATGTTTGCAGTACCTGTACCGCCGCCTGATTCAACGACATCTGGGTAAAGGGTGCCCTGCACTAAGAATTCAACATCTCCCCCAGCAGCAATGTCGCGCGCTGCCTTTTCGAAGGAACGAATAAATTCACGGCCAATAATCTTGCGCTTGGTCTCAGGATCAGTAACTCCCGCAAGAGCGTTTAAGAATTGATCAACCGCATCAACCACAACTAGATCAATACCGGTTGCAGCAACAAAGTCACGCTGTACTTGTTCGGATTCGCCGCTGCGCAACAAGCCGTGGTCTACGAATACACAAGTTAGCTGAGCACCTACTGCGCGCTGCACGATTGCGGCAGCAACTGCTGAATCAACGCCACCTGAAAGTCCGCAGATAACGCGCTTGCTGCCAATTAGCGTCTTCGCTTTAGCAACTTCATTCTCGGCAATGTTTCCGGTTGTCCAGTTTGGTGTGCAACCGGCGATATTAATCAACCAATTTTTCAGGATTGCTTGGCCGTGTTCAGAATGTAGAACTTCGGGGTGGAACTGAACGCCGGCAATCTTTCCGCTGGCATCTTCGAAAGCGGCAATAGGAGTATCTGCTGTTACTGCACAGATAGTAAAACCTGCAGGTGCTTGAGTCACCGCATCGCCGTGCGACATCCAAACTCTCTGTGACGCAGGTAGCGTTGCAAAGATCTTAGAGCTTACTTCCGCTTTAATTTCAGTGCGGCCGAATTCTGATTTACCTGTCTGGCTTACAACGCCACCAAGAGCTGCGGCCATCGCTTGGAAACCATAACAAATTCCGAATACTGGAATACCGAGTTTGAGAATTTCAGCATCAAACTTTGGTGCGCGATCTGCATAAACACTTGAAGGCCCGCCCGATAGAACAATTGCAGATGGCGCCTTGGCCGAAACTTCAGCAGCGGTGATATGTGATGGAACGATCTCAGAAAATACATTTGCTTCGCGAACGCGGCGTGCGATCAGTTGTGCATATTGCGCACCGAAATCAACGACCAGTACGCCGTTCTCCGAATTACTCATTTACGCCCCGTGAATGATTACTTCTACGCGCTGGAATGACTTAACATCTGAATAACCAGAGGTTGCCATTGCGCGGCGAAGTGCGCCAAATAGGTTCATTGAGCCATCAGATGTATGTGATGGTCCGTTAAGAATTTCTTCAAGTGTGCCAACGGTGCCAACATTTACGCGCTCACCGCGTGGAAGTTCTTGGTGATGTGCTTCAGATCCCCAGTGCCAGCCAAGTCCTGGCGCCTGTGTTGCCTTTGCAAGTGGAGAGCCCATCATTACCGCATCTGCGCCAACGGCAATTGCCTTTGCGATATCACCAGAGCGACCAACTGAACCGTCTGCAATAACGTGAACATATCGTCCACCTGATTCATCTAAGTATTCACGGCGCGCTGCAGCTACTTCAGCAACAGCAGATGCCATTGGAACTTCGATACCTAAAACTTTGCGAGTTGTGTGTGCAGCACCGCCACCGAAACCAACTAGAACACCAGCTGCTCCTGCGCGCATCAAGTGCAGCGCACCTGTTGCAGTAGCGACTCCACCAACAATTACCGGCACATCTAGTTCATAGATGAATTTCTTGAGGTTAAGAGATGAATCATCATGTCCAACATGTTCTGCAGAAACTGTTGTTCCACGAATTACGAAGATATCTACGCCAGCATCGATAACTGCCTTGTGAAGTTCTGCGGTGCGCTGTGGGGAAAGTGATGCCGCAACTGTGACACCAGAATCACGAATTGTTTTGATGCGCTCTTTGATTAACTCTGGGCGAATCGGTGCGCTGTAAATTTCTTGCATACGTCGAGTTGCATGCTTATCTGGCATCGATGCGATTTCACCGAGCGGAATGCGGGGATCGTCATAACGAGTCCAAAGACCTTCTAGGTTCAGAACTCCGAGTCCACCAAGTCTTCCAATTTCAATTGCTGTTTCAGGAGAAACAACAGAGTCCATTGGCGCGGCCATCATTGGAATATCAAATTTATAAGCATCGATCTGCCACGCAGTTGAAACATCTTCGGGGTTTCGAGTACGACGGCTTGGAACGATGGCGATATCGTCAAATGAGTAAGCCTGGCGGGCACGTTTTCCTGGTGCGATCTCGATATCCATAGCGGCCTTCCTTAGCTCTTCTTGCTGTAGTTAGGGGCATCGGCAACGTGCAAGACATCGTGAGGATGGCTCTCTTGTAGCCCTGCTGCAGTAATTTGAATCAAGCGACCTTCACGGCGCAGCGTTTCGATATCGGGTGCGCCGGCATAACCCATTCCGCTGCGCAGACCGCCAACGAGTTGGTGCACAACTTCAGCAACTGGGCCGCGGTATGCAACTCTTCCTTCGATACCTTCAGGAACAAGTTTGTCTTCAGATAAAACATCGTCTTGCATGTAGCGATCTTTGGAATATGACTTCTGTTCTCCGCGAGATTGCATCGCACCTAGTGAACCCATGCCGCGATATGCCTTGTACTTTCGGCCATCGATTTCAACGAGTTGTCCTGGTGATTCTTCGCAACCAGCAAGAAGTGAACCAAGCATTACTGAATTTGCACCAGCAACAATTGCCTTAACAATGTCACCTGAATATTGAAGACCACCATCTGCGATTAGCGGAATTCCCGCCTTGTTACATGCCTTAGCTGCTTCCATGATCGCGGTAATTTGTGGAACACCAACACCTGCAACAACGCGCGTTGTGCAGATTGATCCAGGACCAACGCCAACCTTTACCGCATCAGCACCTGCGTTAATTAGCGCTTGCGCACCGGCGCGAGTTGCGACGTTGCCACCGATTATTTCGATAGTGGACGAAAACTTTTTAATGCGTTCGATCGCATCTAAGACAGCGCGGTGATGGCCATGTGCGGTATCAACTACAACTACATCTACGCCAGCTTCGATTAAAGCTTGGGCGCGAGCAAACCCATCATCGCCAACTCCAACAGCAGCTCCGGCTAAACCAACGTTCTTAACTAATTTAACGTGGGTTACTTGTTCTTCAATCGGAAGGTTGCGGTGAATGATTCCGATACCGCCGGCCTTGGCCATAGCGATCGCCATTGTTGATTCGGTGACGGTATCCATCGCAGATGAAACGACGGGAACGGCAAGCGAAATATTTCGGGTTAACCAGGTTGCGGTATTTACTTCGCTAGGAACAACCTCAGAGGCATCTGGCAATAAGAGCACATCGTCGTAAGTCAGCCCGAGCATCGCGACTTTGTCGTTATCGCTGCTCATGAGCCCTCCGTACTGTGGTTGAGCGCCCTAGTCTAACTTGAGTTTTAGGCTCCTAAAGCCTGCTTAATCTGCGCGCAGGCTAGCGATAAATCATCAGCAAATGCCACATCGCCGCATTGATCGCGATCCCATCCCGGACCGCCCAAGATAAAGCGGGGCGCTGGGCGGATTGCAGGGATATCACGGAAGAATTTTGGGTCACCATTTTTTGAAAGTTGTGCCCAAAGGAAAACAGCAGGTGGGGCGCTGCGGGTGACAACATTTGATAACGCCTCTAGCGGGGTGCGTGCACCTAAGAAATGGCAATCAACTTTCGCTTCAGCAAGGGCGGCATGAAGTGCATGCAACGCTAAGCAGTGAAGTTCTTCACCTACGGATGCCAATAAAACTGGACGAGAATTTAGCGGCGTCTTTAGCTGCTTTGAACGTTCGCGCAGAATTGCAGTAATGGTTTCAGAGAGTAAATGTTCGACTTCAATTCCGGTGCCTGTTTCTTGCCAGGCATCTCCGACTATTACTAATACGGGAACAATGACTTCCTGCCAACTATCAATAACCCCATATTTTTCAATATCTTTACGCAAGATACTTTCTACAAAATTTCGATCGAGTGAATTGGCTGCTTTGACAATTGCAGCGACAACATCTTCGCGAACTTCAAAGGTCTTTAAAATCTTCTCTACTTTGACTTCACCCTTATGTGCCAGTGCTTGTTCGGCAGCTTCAGCGGGTGCAACGCCTGCGGTGATTAACCGGCGCATCAGAGTTAACTTGGCGAGATCGCTGGCGCAATATCTGCGGTGTTCGCCGGCTTCGTGGCTCGAGGGCCCCAGGCCATAACGGCGAGCCCAGGTCCGCAGAGTTGCTGGGGCTACGCCGATTTGGCGGGCAACGGCTGCAACCGTCAGGAGCTCTTCCATGCGCCTATGGTGGCGTGAACTGGCCCACCTCACCACTTGAAACACGCTCGCACCGTGACGAAACGAACAACTTTTGACCCGATAGGTACTTGAACAACCTATGGCGCGGTTGTATGGTTGGGCTAATCAACAAGGCAAGGAGAAAAACATGGCTGAACTAACACGTCTTCCGCTTCCAATCGCAGATCATTGGGAATGGCAGTACGAAGGCGCCTGTCGCGAACTTCCTGCTGAGATGTTCTTTCATCCAGATGGGGAACGCGGCCCACGTCGTCGCAATCGCGAGAATGCAGCGAAGGCTGTCTGCGCAACATGCCCAGTAATCCAGGCCTGCCGCGCACATGCGCTAGCAGTGCAAGAGCCATACGGAATCTGGGGCGGTTTATCCGAAGATGATCGCGCAGTATTGCTTGGCAAAGAAGAGCCAACAATTTACGAAGCATCATAAGAAATTAAATAAAAATCCCCCGCACTCAATGAGTACGGGGGATTTTCTATTTACAAATTAGTGGCTACTTAGTGAGAGTGGCCGCCGGGACCATGTGAATGACCATGCCCGCCAGCTGCTTCCGCAACTTCATCTGCTGGACGCTCGTAGACAACTGCTTCAGTTGTAATGAACATCGCTGCAATTGATGCCGCGTTAGCAAGTGCTGAACGAGTGACCTTAACTGGATCGATTACGCCATCTTTTGCAAGATCGCCGTAGACATCAGTTGCTGCGTTAAAGCCTTCATGGGCCTTAAGCGCGCGAACCTTTGCAACTACAACGTAGCCTTCTAGGCCAGCGTTCTCTGCAATCCAACGAAGTGGTTCATCGCAAGCTTTGCGAACTAGGCGAACACCGACAGCCTTATCGCCAGTGAATCCGAGATCGCCTTCTAGAGCATCAGCTGCATGCACAAGTGCTGCGCCTCCGCCGATAACGATTCCTTCTTCAACTGCTGCGCGAGTTGCTGAGATCGCATCTTCAAGACGGTGTTTCTTCTCTTTCAACTCAACTTCAGTGTGTGCGCCAACTTTGATTACGCAAACGCCACCAGCGAGTTTTGCAACGCGCTCTTGTAGCTTTTCGCGATCCCAGTCAGAGTCGGTGTTAGCGATCTCGTTGCGGATTTCAGCGACGCGTGCAGCAACAACTGCCTTATCCCCTGCTCCATCAACGATCGTTGTTGCATCCTTAGTGATAACGATGCGACGAGCCTTACCGAGATCTTCAATATTTACCTGATCTAGCTTCATACCAACTTCAGCAGAGATCACTGTGCCGCCGGTCAAGATTGCAATATCTTGCAACATCGCCTTGCGACGATCGCCAAAGCCAGGTGCCTTAACTGCCGCTGATGTAAATACTCCGCGCATGCGGTTTACAACGAGAGTTGAAAGCGCTTCGCCTTCAACATCTTCAGCGATGATCAGAAGTGGCTTATTTGCTTGCGCAACCTTTTCAAGTACTGGCAGCAACTCTGCGAGCGCAGAGATCTTGTTGCCAGAGATCAATACAAAAGCATCCTCGAGGATTGCTTCCATACGATCTTGATCAGTTACGAAATATGGAGAGATGTAACCCTTATCGAATTGCATGCCTTCAGTGAACTCGAGTTCGAGCGCTGTGGTTGATGCTTCTTCTACGGTGATTACGCCATCTTTGCCGACCTTGTCCATCGCTTCAGCAATTAACTCGCCGATTGCGCGATCTTGGGCAGAGATAGTTGCAACGTCAGCGATCTGCGCCTTGTCTTTTACGACAGTTGCATTTTCAGCAAGTCGTGCAGATACGGCAGCAACTGCTGCTTCGATACCTTGCTTTAGATCCATTGGCTGTGCGCCAGCGGCTAGGTTGCGAAGGCCTTCTTTAACCATGGCTTGTGCAAGCACGGTCGCTGTTGTTGTTCCGTCACCGGCAACATCGTTGGTCTTTGTTGCAACTTCCTTTACGAGCTGTGCGCCCATATTTTCTGCTGGATCTGAAAGTTCGATCTCTTTGGCAATTGTCACGCCATCGTTTGTGATGGTTGGTGCGCCAAAAGACTTTGAGATAACAACGTTACGTCCCTTAGGACCTAGTGTTACCTTGACTGTGTCAGCGAGGATATTTACTCCACGCTCCATCGCGCGACGAGCTTTCTCGTCGAATTCAAGAATTTTTCCCATTACTACTTCTCGATTACAGCGAGAATGTCACGGGCTGAAAGTACGAGGTACTCCTCGTTGTTGTACTTAACTTCAGTTCCGCCGTACTTGCTGTAGAGAACAACGTCTCCGACCTTGACATCCATAGGAACGCGAACGCCGTCATCGAAACGACCAGGACCTACGGCAACAACGGTGCCTTCCTGTGGCTTCTCTTTTGCAGTATCAGGGATAACAAGACCTGAAGCTGTGGTTGTCTCAGCCTCTGAGGCCTTTACAACGATGCGATCTTCGAGTGGCTTAATGGCAACTGCCATGGTGGTGCTCCTTTTATCTAGTTGTTACGGATAAAACTTCCTCTTTGGGAAGCCTGCGCGAATTAGCAGACTCGACCCTTGAGTGCTAACGCTAAGCCTAGGGGGCGTTATTCCCAGCGGCAAATTAAAGACTTACGCGCTCAACTGGCAGCGCAGAGTCAGCATCGAAGGCTTGTGGGCCAGGGGCTCGGCCAGCGGCGACCATCAGCGAGCCTAGGGCCGCGACCATCGCCCCGTTATCGGTGCAAAGGGCTGGGCTTGGAATCCGTAGGCGAACCCCAGCCTGGGCACAGCGTTCTTCGGCTACTGCGCGAAGCCGTGAATTGGCAGCAACTCCCCCTGCGATTACCAGTGAATCGATTCCGGTGGCTTTGCATGCAGCAAGTGATTTCTGCAGAAGTACATCGACGATAGATTCTTGGAAAGAAGCGGCAACGTCGGCTTTTGCATAATCCGGAGTGCTCTCTAAATAACGAGCTACCGCCGTCTTTAAACCAGAGAAAGAGAAATCATAAGGACGAGTTGCCCAATCGTTGCTCGTTGTTAAACCGCGTGGAAAATCAATTGCGGTTGGTGAACCAGAAAGAGCAGTGCGATCAATTGCCGGGCCTCCAGGAAAACTAAGGCCCATAACACGAGCAATTTTATCGAAGGCCTCACCGGCAGCGTCATCCATCGTCGCACCGAGTTTGGTAATTGATGAAGTTATGTCATCTACCTGTAGAAGCGATGAGTGTCCGCCACTAACCAAAAGTGCGATCGTTGGATCAGTTGGTTGATCGTGAGTTAGGAAATCAACGCTGACGTGCGCTGCTAAATGATTAACGCCATATAAAGGTTTACCAAGACCGAGTGCTAGACCGCTCGCCGATGCAACACCGACAAGAAGGGCACCGACTAAGCCTGGGCCTGCAGTCACAGCGACTGCATCAATATCCTTTAGCGAAATCTTGGAGTCTTTAACTGCCTTTTCGATACTAGGCAGCATCGCCTCCAAATGTGCACGGCTTGCGATTTCAGGTACGACTCCCCCGAAACGAGCATGTTCGTCAACGCTGGAAGCAATTACATTGGCAAGCAAGGTGCGGCCGCGAACAATGCCGATTGCGGTTTCATCGCATGATGTTTCAATACCCAGGACTATTGGCTCGCTCATGCGCCAAACTCCTTACGCATTACAAAGGCATCAAGGCCTTGACCGTAATAGCTTTTACGTGTGGCAATAGTTTGATAACCCAGCTTTTCATACAAGGCGATAGCGCCACTATTTTCAACGCCGACTTCCAGCATCATCGCCGATGCCTCTTTCTCTTTCGACCATTTCTCAAGTTCGCCCATGAAATGCGTAGCGATGCCTTGCCGTGCGTATTCGGGCAGCACCGCAACCGTTAAGACATCGGCTTCTACGCCTGGGGCTACGACCAATACTGCGGCATAACCAACGATCTGGTCTTGCTCATTTGTGGCAACTAAGAAGTGGCGAATTGTTGGAACACCTTGAAAGGCTTCTTTAAATTGTCCAGTTGTCCATGGTGAATCGGCGAAGAGAACTCGCTCCATTGAAACTAGAACAGGAAGATCGATTTGAATCGCGGCACGGTAGCTAATCATTTGCGCTCCGCAGTTGGCACGGCATCTGGACGACGCAAGTACATTGGCTCTGAAACATTTTGTGAAGCACTTAGCGCGACTAACTTCTTTAAATCTGGATACTGATCAATGATGAACCCAGATACCTCAGCAGGTTTACTAACTTCAGGGCCGGCAACTCGTTGCCCATCTTTATAACTAGCCCAGTATATCTCTTTGCGACGAGCATCGATCGCAACGGTGTATTCGTTTTGATCAACTGCAATTGCATCCAGTGAACAGACTCCTATTACCGGGATATCGCGGGCCATTGCAAAGCTGTGTGCAAATGTAATTCCCACTCTTAATCCAGTAAACGGTCCTGGCCCCATGCCGACAACTACTTGATCTGGCTTTGGGCAAACCGCTAAGGCTTTAACAACTAATTCGGTTATCGCAAAACCGTGTTCTGTTGCACCTTCATGAAAGCCTTCAAATAAGACTTTATCGCCGTCGAGAATTCCAACGATGGTGCGTGAGGTTGCGGTATCAATTGCAAGTGAGATCGTCATAGTTTGAAACCCGACCAACGTGGGCCAACCGCACGAATAGTGACTTCACGTTCCTCATCGGTGCGATCGATATCTATTTCTAAGCGATCATCGGAAAGGCGAGCAGATTCTTCGCCGCCCCATTCGATAACGGTAACTGCGCTTTCGCGCGGCGTATCCAAATCGAGATCATCTAAGTAAAGCGCTGCTTTACCGCTTTCAAGTAAGCGATAGGCATCGACGTGAATTAACGAGAGCGCACCCTTATGAATACGAGAGATAACAAAGGTTGGCGAAGTAACTTCGTGAAAACCCAACGCTGATCCAATTCCTTGTACAAGAACCGTTTTACCTGCGCCGAGCGGGCCATTTAGAAGTATTAAATCCCCGGCGCGCAGTTGAGAACCGAGTTGTTGGCCCAGGCCGAACATCTCTTGCGCCGTAGAAATCTTCACTCACGAAGGATAGTTGGTTATAAAAAGTAGAGAATGCGAAAGGGCCCCGAGTTTCCTCAGGGCCCTTTCGTACTTCAGATTTATCCGAAGTTGTACTTCAGATCAGTTGGGCGATAATCGAGATCATCGTTTAGGTAAGGAACCTTCTTGGCGATGTATTGAACATACTTGCCAGTTGGGATCTTTCCTGATTTAGCAGAGACAGCCAACATGCGAACCCAGGCCATTGTCTGGTCCGTGGTGAACGATTGGTGTCCGACGCCAGATGGTGATGGAGCTCCAGCAAGATCAGGCAAGCCTGCTGCTGTGAACTTTGTGTAGGTCTCTGGTGTCATCGCATAGAGAGCAAGTGTGTTCCAAACTGGCTTCTTACCAGACTTGCTTGCTTCCCACTTTGCAAGTGCTGCTTCGTAAACTGCGCGCTTCTTATCTACATAGCGAGCAGAGTTACCTGAGAACACAAGACGATCTGCTTCATTAGAAAGCAGAATCGTAGGATGCGTTGAGGCAAATGTTGATTTATCGAGCGCCTTGAACTTGGCGATTGCATCAGCGTTACCTGTAACGCGTGGCACAACAGCTAGAACTCCAAGCATTGCTGCGATCGCTTCATCACCTGAAAGTCCGAGGTTGTAACGACCAGCATCGCCCTCATCGAGCATCGCTGCCCAATCAGTCTTTGTGTTGTCGTAGAAGCCAGGACCTGTGAGTTCAGAGATTGATTGACCAGCAAGTGTGCCGGTTGCAATTGCTTCTCCCATGTTTTCAAGGATTGCAACTGTTGCGTTGATGCTGTGTTCAGCAATAACTGCGTTAGTTGAAATTCCATCCATGTGAGCGCTCTTTGTTGGAACTCCAGTTAGAAGACCAGTTAGAAGTAGCGCTGAACGTTGTGGAATTGGTGATCCCTTAAGTGGTGCTGGATATTCAAGTCCTGGTGCACCGAGGTTCTTGCTCCAAGTAGTAAGTAGTGCAACTACTTTGAGAAGTTCGCCAACTGATGCCATATGGCCAGGAACTCCCTTAACGCCCATCGCCGCGCAACCCTTGATGGTTGGGTCAGCAAAGATGCTCAAGAGATAGAAGATGTCGCATGCAGATTGAAGTGCATCAGCAGGAGAAGGAGTAAGTCCAGCCATGATGCCGACTGAATCAGCATAAGTTGGATACTTTTCAACGAATGGAGTGATGATTGCTCCCGCTTGGGATGAGCCGTAAACAACCTTCTTCGTAATTCGGGTTGTGTACTTAGCCATCGCAGTATCGATAACTTCCTTGAGCATTTCTACACGGAAGGTGTTGTTCCAACCACGCATACCCTTGACGGTTCCATCGTATGCTGCAATGCCATAACCGGCGCGCAGCATCTCTTTTGTGACATCAGTTTTAGTAGTAGCGCTTGCAGGTGTCATTTCTTCGATACCAGTTGGGACAGCTGAAACACCTGGGTAGGTTGGACGGAATCCGTGCTCCCAGAAGAACATTGTTCCACCGAAGTTTGTTGGCACGATAAACCGGTATGCAGCGCCATTTGCAAGCGTTCCATTACATGTCTCAACACCGGCTGTAGTTGTACAGGTAGGTGCTGCTGCAGTTGCCGAAGGTGTAATCGCAACGCTAAGTGTTAGTGCAAGCGTTGCTGCACCAAGTGTTGCGATTGATTTACGCATTTTTAGTGATTTCATGTGATTAACCAACCTTTGGTAGGGCATCGGCTGCAATTGCAGGACGTGTGTACTTGAGTTCAGTTACAGGTCCCTTTGCAGAGTCTGTTGTCCAAACTTTACGAGTTGCATCAACTGGCTTTAGCACGGTTGTTGCATCGTATTTACCGATCCAGAAACCAGTGAAAGCTTCGTGAGTCTTTGTGCTGTAACCAAGTGGTGACAGCGCCGCACTTGGAAGCTTTGCAGCATTTGCTTCGACATATTTGATGATTCCTGGACGAGTTAGATCCTTACCAACACCCAATAGTGCAGAAGTAGTTAGGTATCCAATATTCATTCCCTGAAGAACGTTGTTATCCCAACGCTTATCTGGACCCTTGTTGAACTCATCGTTGATCTTCTTATATGCCTTCACGAACTCGTCATCGGCTTCACCTGGTGATGGAGCATGTGATGCTGAGATAGTTCCGGCTAGAAGAGCTGCTGAAACTGCAGGTGCAATTCCGCGAGCGCCAAGGATTGTCTGGAATGTAGTTGCATCTGCACCTACTGAGATTACGATCCACTGTGCTGGCTTGTAGCCAATCTTGTTTGCAGAAGAAACTGCTGCAGCAAATGCTGAGGCAACTGCGCCAACGACAACAACATCTACGTTGTTATCTTTGAGCTGCTGCATCTGAGCATCAAGGCCTGAACCCTGAGTACCCGCAATAAATGTTGCTGCAGTCTTCTTCGCTGTGAATGTCACACCAGCTGTAGCAAGACCTTCAACAGTGTTACGGCCGAAGTCATCTGTCTGATAAACGATACCGACAGTGTTCTTTGAGAAGTTTTCCTTGATGTGCTTTCCAAGGATCTTCGCTTCAACGACGTATGTGCCGAGGGCGCCGAAAGTTGTTGGGTACTTCTTTGGATCGGTGTAGAAGCCGCTGTATCCGCTGTTTACGAATAGATCTGGAATTCCACGACGGTTGATATCTTTGATAACAGAGATATGTGTCTGGGTTCCGACGCTTCCGACCATTGCAAAGACTTTATCTTTGTTGATCAGCGCAGATGCAGTAGAAACTGTTAGACCTGCCTTGTATGTATCGTCTTTGACGACCAAAGTTATCTTGCGTCCGTAAACGCCGCCCTTGGAATTTACATAATCAAAGTAGGCGCGCATTGCGTCATCTACTTTGTTATAGCCTGGGCTTGCTGGACCTGTTTGAGGTAGTTGCATTCCAAGAACAATTTCAGTGGCTGAAACACCAGGAGTGCTTGCTCCTTGCGCTGGAACTGCTGAAAGCGCTAGCGCGCCAGCAAGTACAACAGCGGCAGTTGAAATAAAACTGCGCGGTGATCTAGACAGAGATGCACGATTTCTCACTACATTCACTCTTTCTCTATTCAATGAATGCAATGGAGAAAACGAGGTATCCCCATTGCCACCAACCCTGAACTGGGTTGAACGGCTTCACTTTAACCGAATGTGAACGTAAAGTGAATGCGCGGCGACGAAACGCCGAAGGTAGTGGGGTGATCTCACGCCCGAGGGCGCCGCTTTATAACAATTATTTATGCTTGTGTTTATGCAGGTGGGTGCCCGCGACCCCGGCAGGATTGATAACCACGGTCAAAATCAATAAGAGGCTAGATACCAGGGCGGGCATGAAGTTAGAGACTTGCTCGCTTAATTCGAATTGGTGAAGCACCGCATCGATCCAATCCGGCAGGAATACAACGATTACCGTTCCGATAAAGGCTCCGAAGATGCTGCGAATGCCACCAAGAACTGCAGCTGTGAGAAGTAATAGCGAAAGTGAAACTGGGTAAACGCTGGGACCGACCAAACCGCGCAATCCGTAAAGGGCGCCAGAAAGACCAGCGAAGGTTGCCGATACAACGAAGACAAATATTTTTTGGCGCGAGAAGTTGACGCCACTTAGCGCTGCTGCTGTTTCGTTATCTCTAATCGCGCGCCACATACGACCAGTACGTGAGAGCAAAATATTGGAGGCCAAGAACAACGCGATCGCTGCAAATGGAAGTGCTACATAGAGCTGCCATTGTTCGTAACTTGGTTCGCCAAATAAATTTGTAAACCAAACTGGTGGATAACCAACATCTACCGGTAGTCCCTCATCGCCTTTAAGCACCGACATAAATCGGTTCGCCAGAGTTGGGATCGCAAGAGCGATAACAAGAGTTGTGCCTGCAAGATATGGCCCAGTTAAGCGCGCTGCTGCAATTCCCAAGAGCAGACCGGCAAGTGCTGATCCAACTATCGCCAAAGGAATTGCTACCCATAGCGAGTAGCTCTGATTGATCATCAATAGCGCCATGCAATATCCGCCCACCGCCATTAACGCGCCTTGACCAAGTGAGAGTTGGCCAGAGATTCCGGTTAACAAAGTTACGGAAAGGACTCCGATAAAGAGTATGAGAACTAAAGCCAACTGGGCTTGGTTGTAGGCATCGAAAGTAGATGCCGCGAAGAGAATTGCTACGACAAAAAAGATTGTCCGGCGCAGACTCTTGCGAGCGATCGAGTGGTTCTTGGCTTTAGACACGGCGCGCATCCTTTGCTCCCAAGATTCCACGTGGACGAATAATCAAGACCAGAATCAATACCGCCAAGATCGCTAAGAAAACATCTTCCGGTGTGTCATAGAAGCTAACAAATGAGATAACCATTCCGACAAGGAAGCCGCCAATTACAGCACCAGCCGGGCTATCAAGTCCGCCTACAACTGCTGCGGTAAAGCCGATGATCAAAACTAAATCCAAAGTATTCGGTGAAAGGTTTGAAGTTGGCGTAATCAGAAGGCCAGCAAGTGAAGATGCCGCACCAGAAAACGCCCAGCTAAGTGAGCGAGTGAAGTTAGTTCTAATTCCACTGAGTCGAGCAACCTCTGAATTCAAAGCTGTGGCGCGCATTGCAAGTCCTACGCCGGTTTTCTTAAAGAAGAGCGTCGTTAAAGCCAAGGTAGATAAAACAACGGTAATTACAAATACATCGAATGAGGTAAATGGCATCACATTGCCAGCAACGGTGAAACCTTCTTGCGCATATGGCGCTGGAAACCCTCGTTCCTCAGCAGCCCAAATAATTCCTGCTAAAGCTTGTAGAACTCCCAAAATACCAAGGGATGCGATTACCGGAATCGCCGCGCGCATTGATTCGCTGCTCAAAAGTTCGGTCTTCTTTTTATTGGATAGTGGGCGCATTACCAAGATATCTAACAAGGCTCCCATTACAGCGCCTACTAAAATTGCAACAACAAATGCCAACCAGTAAGAATTTCCATTGGTAATCATGGTCGATGCGATGTAAGTGCTAAACATCGCTTGGCCCATCTGGGCATAGTTAAGGATTCCAGCTCCGCGCCAAACGATGACAAGACCCAGTGCAACTAATGCATAAATTGCTCCGCGAGATGTGCCAGAGAACAGGGCCGCTAGAAATGTATCCATCAGTACCCCAAATATGCGGCGCGCAAATTAGCATCCGCCCTTAACTCAGCTGCTGGTCGATCGGCAACGACTTTGCCAAGTGCCAAAAGAACTCCGTGATCGGCTACGCCAAGTGCCGTATTGGCATTTTGTTCAACTAGTAAAACTGTGAGACCAGTTGTGCGACAGAGAATATTTATTGAATCAATGATCTGTTCTACAACTAACGGTGCAAGGCCAAGAGATGGTTCATCTAAAAGCAGTAACTTGGGGCGCGAAACCAGCGCGCGACTAATGGCCAACATCTGACGTTCGCCACCTGAGAGAGTTCCAGCCAACTGTTTGCGGCGTTCTTTCAAACGAGGAAATAGTTCGAACATCTCATCCTGTGCAGCAATTACATCTGCTTTGAATTTACGGCGCCGAAATAGCGATCCCATTGAGATATTTTCTTCAACGGTTAACTCTGAGATAACGGCGTGGCCTTCAGGAACATGGGCGATGCCATCTCGCACAATATCTTCGGCGCGCTTGCCGATTAGAGATTTTCCGCTCCAGGTGATTGAGCCAGACGCTGGATGTTCTAGGCCAGAGATGGTGCGTAACAAAGTGCTCTTACCGGCGCCGTTTGCACCGATAACTGTTGTTATCTTCGATTCTTGTGCTGTAAACGAAACGCCGTCGAGTGCAATTACCGAACCAAAACTGGTTACTAAATCTTTAACTTCAAGCATTGTTGACTCCTAATTGATCGGTGCCACTTTGATTTGAAGTTCCAAGATATGCCGCAAGAACTGCTGGGTCGCGCTTAACGGTATCGAAGGATCCGCTGGCGATAACTTTGCCAAAATTCAATACGTAGACTTGATCTGAAATCGCACCAATGAAATCAACGTGGTGCTCAACGATGATAATTGCACAGCGTTGCTTTAACTGCCTTAGCAAGTCGGCGAACTTATCAATATCATCTTGGCCAAGTCCAGCAGCTGGTTCATCAAGAAGTAAAATCTTTGGTTCTGAAACTAGAGCTCTTGCAATGGATACGCGCTTTGTTTCGGGATACGTTAACTCTGATGGCGTCTTATCTGCTAAATCCAGCGCTCCTGCCCAGGCCAGCGCATCTTGTGCTTTAGCGCGGAGTTTGCGTTCTGATTTTGCAGATAGCCCAAAGAGATCTTTTAGGAAATTGCTCTCACGCTTCTTATCTGCACCCATCATGACATTTTCAATAACACTTAACCCGCTAAATAGACCAACGCCTTGCAAGGTACGGCTTATCTCAAAATTTGCTAGCTCGTAACTTTTTAGCCAATCAACTTTCTTGCCATGGATTGAGATCTCACCAGATGTCGGTGCGACTAAGCCTGAGATGCAATTAAACAAAGTGGTCTTGCCTGCGCCATTTGGACCAATTAGCCCAACGATCGAATTAGGCGCAACGTCGATGAAAACATCATCGAGGGCAATGAGTCCACCAAAGTTGACTCGTAAATTTGCAATCGCTAAAACGCTCATGGTTCGTAAATTCTAGGCACACGCGGGCCAATTCGGGTAACTATCTCGTAATTAATTGAGCCCGAAGCTGCACCCCAATCATCTGCCGTGTACTCACCATCTGCACCGGATCCGAAAACTGTGACCCAATCCCCAGATTGCGCAGTGGAATCCGCTCCTAGATCAACAACGAATTGATCCATAGATACTCGTCCAATAATTTGTGCTTTTCCTCCCAGAAAACTCACACCCGCGCTTTGTGCAACACGTGGAATTCCATCGGCATATCCCATCGCTACCAGACCCAGTTTGGTCGCTGACTTTGTAACAGCCGTTGCTCCGTAACCAACTGGGCTTCCGGCGGGAACTTTCTTTACAAGATGTAACTTGGCGCGCAAAGTCATCGCAGGAATTAGCCCAAGTTCTTTAGATGTACCGAGTGTTTTTACATCTGGACTAAGGCCATACATCGCAATTCCGGTACGCACCATGTCGAAGCTGGATGCTTCATCAACTAGCGTGGCAGCAGAGTTTGAAAGGTGGCGAATCAAATTTGGGTATCCAAAAGATTCAAGGGATGCAACCATCTTTTTAAATCTATTTAACTGACTTAAATTTTGTGGCTGTCCAGGTTCATCTGCGCGCGCGAAATGGGAGAAGATTCCAACTATCTCAACCCCGTGCAGATGGAGCGCATCAATCTTCGGCCATTCATCTAGAAATCCGCCGCGAGTCATTCCGGTATCAACTTCTAAATGAACGCGCGGACGCTTGCTGCTCTTTACTGCGCTAACTTCATCCAACGCCTTTATTGATGCAACTGCTATATCGATGTCGTTATCTACCGCGCTTTGAAAATCTGATCCCGGTGGAACTAACCATGCCAAGATCGGTGCAGTTATTCCAGCAGCGCGAAGTGCGATCGCTTCTTCAAGGAGTGCAACACCTAACCAAGTAGCTTCGCCATCAAGTGCCGCTTTTGCAACTGGCACGAGCCCGTGTCCATAAGCATCTGCTTTCACAACTGCCATTAAATCAACGCCAGCTTTCGCTTTTAGCGTTGCCACATTTGCTTTAATTGCAGAGAGATTTACTACTGCTTCTGCGCGATTTGTCATCGCTCCACCACCACCATCGCCGATGCGATTCCGGCGTCATGAGAGAGTGAGAGATGCACGCGCGCACCATCTACTAGCACTGCGATCTCGCCGCGAAAGAGAAAGTCTGGTTTACCGCTCTCGTGATTTATGACTTCGGCTTCGTGCCAAGAAAGTCCATGGCCAGCGTTAAGCGCTTTCGCTAAAGCCTCTTTGGCAGCAAAGCGCGCTGCCAGTGAATGAATTGGTTTTACTTGTTCAGCAGGAGTAAATAACTTTTCGCGTAGAGATGGGGTGCGCTCGAGTGATTGGGAGAATCGCTCGATATCAACGACATCTATTCCAATCCCATCGATCATGGGATGGAGTCTAATTGGCGTTAGGAGAGTTGGCTATTAGATGGGTAATAGCGATCTACCGCGATCACCAAAACCAAGAGAGATGCGCCGATGAATAAACCGCCGAGTAGATCCGAGAACCAATGAGTGTCGCGGACTAAAGAGACTATGCAAACGGTCAAACTAATTGTGGCAACGCCTGCGCTAGCCAGACGGCCGCGATAACGATCGACGTGGGCATAGCGATAAATTAAATATGCAAGGACTCCCCAAGTAAGAAGTGCATTTGAGGCATGGCCACTTGGGTATGACATTCCGCCGAAGTGAAGTAGATCGATTCCAACCTTTGGCTTGGTGCGACCTAGGCCAAATTTAAATAGACCTACAACTAAGTTAAGAGAGATCAACGAAAGAATTGCCAAATTCAGTGGACGCCAGGTTTTAAATCTCCGCGCAATGTAGAAAGCGGCGATAAGAAGTGCGGTAGCAGTAACGCCACGCAAACCAAGGTCATCTAATCTGCGAATAATGAATCCACTTACTCCACGAAATTCTGGACGCTCTAGATCATGGATCCATTTGTCGATTTCAATTAGCGGCCCATTAATGATTACTTGATGAGTAATTAGGAGAAATCCAGCAAATAGCGCTGCAGACCAGCGCGCAGCGCGCACCATCTGGGCGCGACGCGAATCAAGGACTGCCTGCATAATTATTCGACCGTTACTGATTTAGCTAAATTGCGTGGCTGATCAACATCATTTCCGCGCGCAATCGCCATTTCGTAGGCAAAGACTTGTAGGGGAACTGTGGCCAAGATTGGTTGAAAGAGCGGTGAGCACGCTGGGATGCGAATGATGTGTTCTGCGCCAACAACTTCAGCGCCTTCGTGTGCGATGACAATTACGCGCGCACCACGAGCTTTCACTTCTTGGATATTGCTAAGCATCTTTTCATCTAGTGAGTGATCGCTGCCGGAAGGCAAGATCGCGATTACGGGCGTGCCTTTTTCGGCATCGATTAACGCGATCGAACCGTGCTTGAGCTCTCCCCCAGCAAATCCTTCCGCGTGGATATATGCGAGTTCCTTCAGCTTCAAAGCACCTTCTAGAACAACTGGGTAACCAATATTGCGACCGATAAAGAGAACGGTTTCAGATTTTGCAAAAGTGCGAGTAAGTGCGCGAAGTGGTTCGACGGTTTCGAGGATTTGTTCGATCTTGCCTGGTAGTTCGAGCATTTCGTTGTAAAGATCGCGAACCTGAGCATCGGTTAACTCACCACGAACCTGTGCCAAATGCAGACCAATTAAATCAACGGCAACGATCTGGGTTAGCAGCGCTTTAGTTGAAGCGACTGCAATTTCAGGACCGGCATGTGTGTAAAGAACGGCATCTGATTCGCGCGGAATCGTTGAGCTATTTGTATTGCAGATCGCAAGTACTCGCGCACCCGCAGCCTTAGCATGGCGGATAGCCATCAAGGTATCCATCGTTTCGCCAGATTGAGAAATGGCGATAACTAAAGTGTTGGAATCAATGATCGGATCGCGGTAGCGATATTCGCTGGCAATTTCTACTTCTACAGAAATCTTCGCCCATTTTTCAATTACATATTTAGCGATCATTCCTGCGTGATAAGCGGTTCCACAAGCGATTACAACAATCTTCTTGAGCGCTTTAATTTCAGCCTCTGACATATGTAATTCATCGAGTTCGATCTTGCCGTTATCTGTTAAGCGGCCAATCAAAGTGTCGGCAACTGCCTTGGGTTGCTCGAAGATCTCCTTGAGCATGAAGTGGGAGTATCCACCTTTTTGCGCAGATGCTGAATCCCAAGTAATTGCATATTCCTTGGGAACTACTGCTTTGCCATCTAAGCCAATGATGCTGATGCCAGCTGGCGTCATGGTGATGATCTCGTCTTGGCCAAGTTCTACCGCGCGCTTGGTGTAATCGATAAAGGCTGCAACATCGGAGGCCATAAAGTTTTCGCCATCGCCTAAACCAACAACGAGCGGTGAATTGCGGCGTACTCCAACAATTACTTCAGGGGCATCGGCGTGAACTGCAACGAGAGTAAATGAGCCGCGTAAGCGCTTTACCGCATCTAACATCGCAGCAGTTAAATCGCCGCCATGAGATTTACGAAGTTCAGAGAGTAAATGTGCAACTGATTCAGTGTCAGTATCTGATGAAAATTCGTGGCCGCGTGATTGGAGCTCGGCCTTTAGCTCTGAATAATTCTCGATGATGCCGTTATGGATAACGGCAAGCTTTCCTTCATTGTCAGTGTGCGGATGTGCGTTGCGATCTGTTGGTCCACCATGTGTTGCCCAACGAGTGTGGCCAATTCCAGAGTGAACAACCGGCATATTTGCAGGCAGTGAGCCTTCAAGATTTGTTAACTTACCGGCGCGCTTTTCAATAAATAGAGCGCCCGATGTACCAAGTGCGATTCCGGCTGAGTCGTAACCACGATATTCAAGGCGACGTAGACCTTCGATGAGCGGAGTAATTGCAGACTGTGGCCCTGTGTAACCCACAATTCCGCACACTGTTATCTACCCCAGCTCTGATTGAACGACCTTTGCCAAGTCGTTTGCTATTTCGCTGGCTAGGTTATCACTCTGGGCTTCAACCATCACGCGGACAAGCGGTTCGGTGCCAGATGCTCTTAATAAAACGCGACCATGTTCGCCAAGTTTTGCCTCTGCCGCTGAAACCGCTGCCTTAATCACTGCAGAATCTGCAAGACGCTCTTTGGCAACGTTCTTAACATTTACCAATACTTGTGGGAAACGCACCAATGTTGATGCAAGATCTTGCAAAGGTTGACCTGATTTAACAACTTCTTGCGCAAGTGCAAGAGCGGTCAATATTCCATCGCCCGTTGTTGCGAATTCGCGCATGATTAAGTGGCCAGATTGTTCTCCGCCAAGTGAATAGCCTTTTTCCAGCATCTTCTCTAATACATAACGATCGCCAACGGCAGTTGTTTCAACGTTGATATCTGCGTTCTTCATGGCATGGAAGAAGCCGAGGTTGCTCATCACAGTTGCCACAATCGTGTTTGATTTCAGCGAACCAGATGCTTTAAATCCGCGCGCCAAAATAGTCATGATTGCATCACCATCGACCTCATTGCCTTGCGCATCTATCGCTAGCGCACGGTCGGCATCGCCATCGTGGGCAATTCCAAAATCAGCGCCTTCGCGAAGCACTGCAGTGCGAAGCTGGTGTAAATGTGTAGAGCCGCAATCATCGTTGATATTCCAGCCATCTGGGGCATCGAAGATTGAGATTACTTCGGCACCTGCGCGGCGGTAAGTATCAGGTGCAACAGTTGAAGATGCGCCATTTGCACAATCGACGACGATCTTTAAACCCTTTAGCGGTGTTGAAACGGATGAGAGAAGGTGTGAGATATAACGTTCGCGAGCGCTTTCATCGTTGATCGCACGTCCCACACCGCTGCCGGTAGGGCGCTCCCATGGTTCGCCGATGCGCGCTTCGATCGCTGCTTCAATGGAATCGTCTAACTTTCCGCCACCGCGTGAAAATAACTTAATGCCGTTATCGGGCATTGGATTGTGTGATGCCGAAATCATTACGCCGAGGTCGGCACCGGATTCGGCAACTAAATGTGCAATTGCAGGAGTTGGTAGAACTCCTACGCGATAGACATCAACGCCGGCACTAGTTAGACCAGCAACAACTGCTGCTTCTAGGAATTCACCAGATGCGCGTGAGTCATGGCCGACGATTGCTATAGGTCGAGAATTGCTTGCAATCTCGCCAGAAGAACTAGGCCGGTGTGATTTATTAGGATTTGTTTCGACGAGAATATGTGCAGCGGCAACGGCGACATCAAGTGCTAATTCAGCAGTTAAATCACGATTGGCTAAGCCACGTATTCCATCGGTTCCAAAGAGTGCCACGTTGGGGCGCCTTTGAAATTAACGCTTGCTGTATTGCGAACGCTTACGGGCCTTCTTCAGACCGTACTTCTTGCGTTCGATAACACGTGCATCACGTGAAAGGAATCCAGCTTTCTTGAGCGCTGGACGGTGTGCTTCAACATCGATCTCGTTAAGTGAACGAGCAACGCCAAGACGAAGTGCACCGGCTTGACCAGATACTCCGCCACCGTTGATACGAGCAAATACGTCGTACTGGCTTTCAGCACCAACAGTGCGGAATGGCTCAGAGACTAGTTGCTGGTGAACTTTATTTGGGAAATAGTTTTCCAGGGTCTTACCGTTTACAACCCAACGTCCTGTTCCAGGTACGAGACGAACGCGAGCGACTGCTTCTTTACGACGACCAGTGCCTGCACCAGGTGCCTTGATTGCTGGGCGGTTAGTTGCAGCAGCTGGAGTTGCTGAAGAGTATGAAGTAGGAACTTCGTTCTCGTCTAGATCTGTAACTTCGTTATAAGTTGTATCTGACATTTGTTATGGGTCCCTTACTTTGCGATCTGTGAAACTTGAGTGAATACATATGGTGTTGGTGATTGAGCAGCGTGTGGGTGCTCAGGTCCTGCGTAAACCTTTAGCTTTGATGCAACCTGCTGGCCAAGACGGTTCTTTGGAAGCATTCCCTTGATCGCCTTTTCAACAGCGCGTGTTGGGTGCTTTTCGATTAGCTCGCCGTAAACAGTTGAGCGAAGACCACCTGGGAAACCTGAGTGGCGGTGTTCAAACTTTGAAAGCGCTTTGTTTCCTGAAAGAGCAATCTTTTCTGCGTTGATGATTACAACAAAGTCGCCCATATCCATGTGTGGTGCAAATGTTGCCTTGTGCTTACCGCGAAGAAGAACAGCAGCATGTGTTGCAAGGCGGCCAAGAACTACATCTTGTGCATCGATGACGTGCCATTTACGGACGACATCTCCGGCCTTAGGACTATATGTACGCATGCTTTATTACCTTCTTCTTCTTAGTTTGAACTTAGTTTGAGCTCTTGGTTCTGCGGTTTTGCCTTCGGCGCCTTATCTGGCGCAGGGGATGAACTTTACCTTTCATGCGTAGCAGGGTCAAAATGGCCTAAATCCACGCATACCAGCCGCCCCTTAATGGTCGAAGATCGGCTCTGGGCTCTCATAAACCTGGCCATTTGCCCCAAAGACCAAGAAGCGGGTAAATCCACGAGTAAACCAGCGATCGTGAGTTACAGATAGAACTGTTCCTTCGTAACGATCGAGCGCTTTCTCTAAACTCTCGGCGCTCGCTAGATCTAAGTTATCGGTCGGTTCGTCAAGCAACAACAAAGTAGAGCCAGATAGTTCTAGCAATAAGACTTGAAAGCGCGCTTGTTGTCCACCAGATAGGGAAGAGAATTTCTGTTCTGCTTGCTTATCAATTTCATATTTGCGAAGCACGCCTTTAGCGGGGCCAAGTTGAAGTGAATACGTCTCCCACAAGATTTCTAGCAGAGTCTTTGATTCAAATTCTGGGTGAGCATGGGTCTGTGCGAAGTAACCGATCTCAACGCGTGCACCAATTTTAAAAGTGCCACCGTATTTAACAGTTTCATCGCCAGCGATCATGCGCAGGAAGTGAGATTTGCCGGTGCCGTTCTTACCCAGCACTGCGATGCGATCGCCGAAGAATACTTCGAAGTTAAATGGTTCAGTTAAGTTAGCAAGAGATAAGTTTTCGAAGGTAAGTGCGCGCAGACCTGTGCGGCCGCCACGTAAACCGACTTTTACATCTTGTTCAATTGGTGGGGCTTCTGGCGCACCTGCTTCTTCAAATTTACGCAAGCGCGTCTGCATCGCATGATATTTACTTGCCATATCTGGAGAGATTGCGGCTTGTACCTGAAGCGTCTTAACTAGATCAATGAGGCGTTGGTGTTCTTGTTCCCAGCGGAGCAACATTTCAGCAAAGCGTTCGTTGCGCGCCTTGCGGGCATCATGCCAAGTCGAAAACTTTCCGCCATGCACCCAAGTGGTATTTCCATTAACGCCTTGTTCGAGAGTCACAATTCGGTTAGCGGTATTTTCAAGTAATTCACGATCGTGGCTAACGAAGAGAACGGTCTTCTTAGTTGCACCGATAACTTCTTCCAACCAACGCTTTGAAGGAACATCAAGATAGTTATCTGGCTCATCAAGTAACAAGACTTCCTCAGGTCCTTCTAGCAAGGCACGCAGAACTAATTTTTTCTGCTCTCCCCCGGATAAAGTGTTCACCTTTCGGGCTGCAACTTGATCAAAAGATTTATTGAGCATCTCGGTGCAGCAGACATCCCAAATTAGTTCGAAGTCATATCCCCCGGCATCGCCCCAATCGATAATCGCTTGGGCGTAACTCATCTGATCTTTCTCTGATCCACTAGCGTTCATCGCAGCTTCAGTTGTAACAACTTTTTCAGCGGCATCGCGGATTCGCTTTGGTGCAATTGAAAGCAGTAAGTCCCGCACTGTTGATTCATCGCGTACCGAACCAATGAACTGGCGCATCACACCTAAGCCACCAGTAATGGCAACCGCTCCTTCATCAGGTTTTAAATCTCCACAGATCATGCGGATTAAAGTTGTTTTGCCTGATCCGTTAGGACCAATTAGCGCAACCTTGGCGCCATCACCGACGCGGAATGAAACATCGTTTAGCAATACTCGGCCGTCAGAGAGCGAGTATTCAACAGCGCTTACATCAATGTGGCCCATTAGTTATCTTCTTCTTCGCGGCGGGCAACGGTCTTCTTAGCGCGCTCAAGTAGCTCTGCCGCATCAGGGTAATCGACTTTATAAAGGGATAAGCCATGAGCTGGAAACACCAGCGAATCACTTACACGCTCTTTATCTTCTAGCAACGTTGATATCCATTCGGGATCTTTGCGGCCATCGGCAACGCAGACTATTGCGCCAACCAAGTTGCGCACCATTGAGTAACAGAAGGCATCTGCAACAACATCGGCCACTAAGCAGCCTTCTTCGTCACGGCGCCATTGGTAGGTCTCAAGAGTGCGGATCGTTGTTGCACCTTCACGGTATTTGCAGAAAGCGGCGTAATTGTGGGTGCCAAGCAGCAAAGCGCTGGCGCGGTTCATGACATCTACATCCAACGGGCGATACCAAGATGCGGTATTTAAACGAGCAAGTGGCTGAATAACTTTATTTTCATCAAGGATTCGGTATTCGTAATAGCGACGTAGCGCCGAGAAGCGGGCGTGAAAAGCAGTTGGTGCGATCTCGATCGCATTGATTCGTACATCTTCATCAAGAATTCGATTTAACTTATAGGCAAGGTCTTCGAGCTCTAGGGTTTCTGGCAGATCAACGTGGATCACTTGACCCGTTGCATGTACTCCGGCATCGGTGCGACCGGCAACGATTGTCGGTGCAGGAGATTGCGCCACGGTGCTGAGTGCGGTTTCAACTACTTCTTGCACGGTGCGGCGATCAGGTTGAATTGCCCAACCCGAAAAGTTAGTGCCGTCGTATGCCAGATCTATCCGTAAACGACGAAACCCACTCTCGGGATAGAGAGTGGGCTCGGTCATTTAATTATTTGTTAACTAGTTAAAACTTGAGAATTAGTTATCTTTCTCAGTTAGAACTTCGATGACTGCCATTGGTGCGTTATCGCCCTTGCGAGGACCGATCTTGGTGATACGTGTGTATCCGCCATCGCGAGCTGCAAAACGTGGACCGATTTCAGTAAAGAGTGTGTGAACAACGCTCTTATTTGCAATGCGAGCCATGACCTGACGACGTGCTGGTAGGTCGCCCTTCTTTGCGAAGGTGATTAACTTTTCAGCCAACGGACGCAGGCGCTTAGCCTTTGCCTCTGTTGTTGTGATCTTTCCATGTTCGAACAACTGCTCAGCAAGTGTGCGAAGGATTAGACGCTCATGTGATGGGCCGGAGCCCAAACGAGGACCTTTAGTTGGTTTTGGCATTGTCGTATCTCCTAGGCCTGATCTGCTTCAGCGAAGTCGTCGTCTGATGCATTGAAGTTCTGGTGCTTTGTTGGATCGAATCCAGCTGGGCTGTCCTTAAGAGACATTCCCATTGAGACAAGCTTTGCCTTGATCTCATCGATGGACTTTGAACCAAAGTTACGGATATCGAGTAGGTCTGCCTCTGAACGGTTTACCAACTCGCCAACTGTGTGAATGCCTTCGCGCTTCAAGCAGTTGTATGAGCGAACTGTTAGATCGAGATCTTCGATTGGAAGTGCAAGATCAGCAGCGAGAGCAGCATCCATAACAGATGGCCCCATCTCGATACCTTCTGCATCAACGTTAAGTTCGCGAGCAAGTCCGAAGAGTTCAACAAGAGTCTTACCAGCTGATGCAACTGCATCGCGTGGCTTCATTGATGGCTTTGTCTCAACATCAACAACAAGACGATCGAAGTCGGTGCGCTGTTCAACGCGAGTTGCTTCTACCTTGTATGTAACCTTCAAAACTGGTGAATAGATTGAGTCAACAGGAATGCGACCGATCTCGGCACCCGCTTGCTTGTTCTGTACAGCAGTTACATAACCACGACCGCGCTCTACTGTGAGTTCGATTTCGAGGTTTGCCTTGCCGTTAAGTGTTGCGATGTGGAGTTCAGGGTTGTGAACTTCAACGCCACTTGGAACAGCGATATCAGCGCCTGTTACAGCTCCGGCACCTGATTTGCGGATGTAGATGACGCTTGGCTCGTCGTTATCTGATGAGAGCACCAAGTTCTTGATGTTCAAAACGATATCGGTGAGATCTTCCTTAACGCCTTCAAGAGTGGTGAACTCATGGAGTGCACCAGCAACGCGAATGCTTGTAACCGCTGCACCTGGAATAGATGAAAGCAGAGTACGGCGCATTGAGTTGCCGAGTGTGTAACCGAAACCTGGTTCCAACGGTTCGATGATGAACCGTGAACGGTTTTCGGAGATTACTTCTTCACTGAGGGTTGGACGTTGTGCGATTAGCACTGCTGAGCCTCTTTCTTCTCGCGGAAATCCACTATTTGATTTCCTCTTTTGGAATTAAAAATTACTTGCTGTAGAGCTCAACAATGAGCTGTTCTTGAACCTGGGTATCGATTACTGAACGTGCAGGGACGCCGTGGATGATGATGCGCATCTGCGAACCAACAACCTCCATCCATGCTGGAACAGCTTTTTCACCAAGTTCAGCGCTTGCAACGATAAATGGTGTGAGATCGAGTGACTTTGGAAGAACATCGATGATGTCCATTGGAGAAACGCGATATGAAGGAATGTTTACCTTCTTGCCATTTACGAGGAAGTGACTGTGACGAACCAACTGGCGCGCCATGTCACGGCTCTTTGCAAAGCCTGCACGGAATACAACGTTATCGAGACGTGTCTCAAGAAGAACGAGAAGGTTTTCACCAGTCTTGCCCTGCTTGCGGTTTGCCTCTTCGTAGTAACCACGGAACTGCTTTTCGAGAACACCGTAGATACGTGCGCACTTCTGCTTTTCACGCATCTGTAATAGGTATTCAGATTCCTTGGAACGTCCACGACCATGTTGTCCTGGTGGATATGGACGAGATTCGATAGGACACTTTGGTCCATCGCACTTTGCGCCCTTAAGGAAGAGCTTTACTTTTTCGCGACGGCAACGCTTGCAGTCTGCTCCGGTATAACGAGCCATTTATTCTCTTCCTTCCTTAAACTCGACGTGGTTTCGGTGGGCGGCAGCCATTGTGTGGAGCTGGAGTTACATCAGAGATGGCTCCAACTTCTAGGCCTGCTGCTTGCAATGAACGAATTGCAGTTTCGCGTCCGGAACCTGGTCCCTTTACGAAAACATCTACTTTCTTAAGGCCGTGCTCCTGTGCGCGACGAGCTGCTGCTTCTGCTGCAAGCTGTGCTGCGAATGGAGTCGACTTACGTGAGCCCTTGTAACCAACTTGGCCAGATGAAGCCCAAGAAATTACAGCGCCGGTTGGATCGGTGATAGAGATGATGGTGTTGTTAAAAGTGCTCTTAATGAACGCCTTACCAACAGCAATGTTCTTCTTCTCTTTTTTACGTGTCTTGACTTTGCCCTTTGCAGGAGCAGCAGTCTTAGATTTAGGAGCGGCCATTACTTAGTCACCTTCTTCTTACCAGCAATTGCTTTACGAGGACCCTTACGAGTACGAGCGTTTGTATGTGTGCGCTGACCACGTACAGGAAGTCCCTTGCGGTGACGGATACCTTGGTAGCTCTGAATTTCAACTTTACGACGAATGTCGCCAGCGATTTCGCGGCGAAGATCGCCCTCAATCTTGTAGTTAGCTTCGATGTATTCACGAAGCTGTGCGAGTTCTGATTCTTGCAAATCCTTAACGCGTGTATCTGGTGAAATCCCAGTTGCCGCGAGAGTTGCATGAGAACGAGTTAGACCCATTCCGAAGATATAGGTGAGTGCGATTTCCACGCGCTTTTCGCGTGGTAGATCGACACCAACAAGACGTGCCATTTAATCAACCGATCTGTAATCCGGAGGTCCTTCGCAGTGCTTCTCAACTTTGTCGAGTCTCGGCCTACCGGTCCGAGAGTCCTAAGTAATTACTTACTTAGTTGCACCACGCGTATTTATTAAGTTGTAGAACTAACTAATTAACTATTCCTTCGGGTTAAAACCTAAAGGTTTTAACCTTGACGTTGCTTGTGACGAAGGTTCTCGCAAATCACCATGACGCGACCCTTGCGGCGAATGACTTTGCACTTATCGCAAATCTTCTTAACGCTTGGATTAACCTTCATGATCTTGCTCCAGTCTTCGTTACTTGTAACGGTAAATAATTCGACCTCGGGTGAGGTCATATGGACTTAGTTCTACGATCACACGATCACCAGGAAGGATGCGAATGTAGTTCTTTCGCATCTTGCCGCTGATGTGCGCAAGAATTTTGTGCCCATTAGTTAGTTCAACGCGAAACATTGCGTTAGGTAAAGCTTCTGCAACGGAACCTTCGATCTCGATGGCGCCATCTTTGCTAGCCACTAACACCCACTTCTGTTTCAAATTGAACCCACGCCCGTTTGCGAGCGCGGTTGCACCCACCAAAAACCCTCAGGATTTTCGCTAGGCGCGAAGGTGCATTCTAAAGCCCCGCCCCTTATAAAGGGAAATTGGCTAAATCGCCCCTATTGGACCCCCTAGACACGCCCAGACTTTCGGGCGAAAAGGCGGTTTTAGCTCTGGAAATCCTCGCGGCGGACCCAGGTGACTAGCACCCAGAGTGAGCAGACCAAGGTCACGATCAGCGCTGGGAAGTAGAAGATCTTGTCTACGAAGATGCCGATCGGTGGAGATCCTGGCATGAGCCCGCGAAGTGAGATCAAAGAATAGGTAAGTGCTGCAGCCCAGGTAAGAGATGAAAGCGTTGGTGGGCGCTGACCGGTAACCACCATGTAAGTCATGATCGTCACTGAAACCATCGCTGTGATCATGAGTAACAGAATGATTGTTACGAGCAACTTAGTTGAATTTGAGCGAACTGCCTCAAATACTGAAGAAGATTGACCGTTGTTGAATTCTTCCACTGCCATATCAAATGACTTTGCATCATCCATAGTCACGGTGGTGAAGGCATCGTTCCAAAGGCCATGGATCATATGGATATCAAAAGTGTCGATCTTCTTTGTGTAATCCAGTGGCAAGATGTTTAGCGTTGCTTGATCGCCATCTTCCAAAGTACCGATCGCGCTCATTGGTATCTCAAATGAATACTTATCCATTGGATACCAGCCAACATCAGAACGTGCACCAGCACCTGGTTGCTCATCTATCTGAACATCAAAGCCACCAGTTGGAACATCTTTCTTAAAGCTATAAGTATTACTTCCACCATTACTGGCTCCGATTACCGAGTCAACAATCAAATCAACATCTTGACTAGGCACCCAACCGCTCTTTAAGCGGTAACCAACATCGTCGCTATTTGGCCAAGGCAGTACACGTGCATTTGCCGTTCCCTCAAGTGGATTAACTCCGGTGATCTGAACCAATAGTTCGAGGCGATTATCCGAGCTCATCTCAATCAACTTGTCATCGATCGCAGTTGCATCATCGGCTGGGTTCTGTGAAATCACCACAACTATTCCGAGATAGGCAACCGTGATCAAGATAAAGGTCTGAAAGAACTTGGTGCGGAAAACTTTCACAAGAGCCCCTACTTCTTCTTATAGCCAGCCGGACACTTTGGTTTTACCGCAGTCACCTTTTTACTGGTCTTGCCTTTGATACATGTAATTGTGACAGCCTTCGTAACCGGTTTGGCTGAGGCGCTCGGGGTTGGAGTAGCAGATGCAGTAGGAGTTGGTGTTGGCGCTGGTGCATCTTGCTCAAGTTTTACCTTGATAGTTGGTGATGAATAAGTGAATCCGCCTGCTGAAAGATAGAGCCAGCCGTTCTTTTCACCAAGAATTTCAGTTGCAACCTTTTGATTTCCTTGATCATTAACAATTGAAAGCTCAGCCCTAATAGGTGCACTCGTAAATCCATAAACGCATCGAGCAACATCTGAGCGCATAATCAAGTCATAGGTACCAAGGAACTCATCACCCTTTGTCGTGAAGTGAGGCGCAGCAACTTGGTATTCAAGTGTGCCTTCACCTTTATTTAGAGATGGTGGCCCAGCGGAATATTGAGTTGCATTTGTTGTGACAATTCCGGTTACACCTTTATCGCCACTGGTGAAGCACTGCGAAGCACCTTGGGTTTCATTTTCATCAAGTGTACGAACCGACCATGTACCCATGAGAGTTGTTGCCTTATCCCCCACAAAAGGTAGCCACACCTTTAATTGATCCATACCAAATTTACTTGAAGCCGAAGGAGCGATGATCACATTTCTCGTCATTGGATCTTCTGTACAGGCGCTACGTCCACAACCTTGCGGCGCTCCATTTGAATTTGGAGATCGGAGTGCGACCTCTGGTTTGTATCCACCTGTTTTAATGTCGTACTCATCTTTGAGTGCTTGTGGCATCTCTGGATAGCGATACATCTTATAAACCACTGGAACAGCGACAGGATTTGCTGCGATATAGAAGGAATATCCACTACTAATTTCGGTAAATGACACGTCTGGCTTTGCAATTCTGCCGTGCAACCAGCCCTTTGGCTTATTTTGAAGCTTTAGCTTTATATAGAACTTCTTATCGGCAGGGAATGAATATCTCTGAGCGCACAATCTTTCTTTAGCGCTACCTGCCACACAGAAGCTAGTTCCAGAAAAACCGAAGCTAGCAAATCGCCATTGACCCACAGGATGTCCAGATCCGCCATTGGTCTCTTTTGACATACCAGAATCAATTTCTTGGATTGCACTATCGCCAGATTCAAGTTTCACCGGATAAATCTCGATATTTAGCGCCTGCAAGTCAGCACCCGTTGATTTATTCAAAGTACCCTGCGTTAAGGCGGAAACGTAATACAAGGTTCCACCATCGTGTGGCGCACTAGGTAAATCAAAGATACTTCCCGTGGCACCAAACGGTAACCTTAATTTCTCGGATGCTTCAAATTTGTTTAACGCCTCATTAGGGAAGTATCGCGAAAATGCGGCCTTAGTAGTTTCTCCGCCAGAACTAATAACTCCAAAATCTTCAATGCAGTAAACCGTACTTAACGTTCCGCACACAGGCAGCATCGATTTAAAGCCGAGTGATCCTGCGGTGCAATTAGGGTCTTCTGCGCTCTTACATGTTGGATCTTTGTAAGCATCGCTTTGGTACTTCTGAAAATCAATCAAATATGAGGCTGGAGTTCCGGGAGGGGAATCCAGGAATCGCTGGATATGCATGCCACGGTCAGCATCGTTCGGAATGGCCCAGCTTCGTCCCGCATCGCCGACCGTTTCACCTGCTGCAACTACGGCGGAAGAGCCGCCCAATATAAATGCGATAGCAACGATTATTGAAGTTAGTTTTTTCATATCTCTATCTCTTCTTATATCCGGTTGGGCACTTTGGGTTAACGGCAGTCACCTTCTTAGTCATTTTTCCTTTAACGCAATTGATTGAAGTCTTCTTCAAGGCCGCAGGCTTTGATGCTGCAGTTGGTGATGGGTTAGCCGCTGGCTCGACCGCTTGAGTCAACTTAACTCGAACTGTTGGTGAAGAAAACGTGAAGCCACTTGCTGTCAGGTAAAGCCAACCATTCTTCTCACCAAGGACTGTTGTAGCAACTTGCGCCGTTCCGTCAGCGGCAACGATGGAGACTGTTGCAGAAACCGGGGCAGCGGTGAATCCGTAGATACATCGAGCAACAGAAGATCTCATAAGTAAGTTATAAGTACCTTTGAAAACTTCGCCATTTGGAAGGAAGTGAGGAGATGCAACTTTATAATCTAAGGAATTCTCTGTTTGATTGTAAACAGGTGGACCAGATACGAAGAAGTTCGAATTGGTTGCAACGATGCCACTTAGGCTCGCATTATTTCTGAAACAACCCTTTTGATCCGATCCAGAATTTGTACTGCGAATTGACCACTGAGTTGGCGCCATAGGTGCTTTATCTTTGAGTGCTGAGTACCATGCGATCGCTTCAGGAAATTGGCTTTCACGATAATCCAAATAGTCTTTTAATAAGGACGGCGAGACCAAACTTCCTGCCAGGCGATCACCAAAACCTGTGCCGTATGCAGATTCTTCAGGTCTCGTTGCGTAATAATCCGCTACTTGCTTTGGAATATCAGTTTTTGGAAACCAAGCATAAACGCTAGGGACTATCGAAGCGCGTCCCGAAACTTGAATTACTTGATCTCCATCGGCGGCTGTATTTATTTCGGCAACCGTGTTGTTAGTTCTTCCATGTAGCCAGCCATTTATCTTTGCATGCATCTTCAAGCTCAGACCAAAATCTATGTCCAGCGGTAGTGGCCATGCCAGTAAACATTCAGTCGCCGAAGATTGTGCGCAACGAGCTGTTGTGCCTGTGCTCTGATCGAATGGGACTCGTTGGTTCGAGACCATACCGAGAACCTTGAAGGCGGCAACCTCTGTTGTTGGTCCAGTAATTTGATAACGCCCTGTTACTTTGGAAACAGCAAATATTCCCAAAGAAAAGTCATTTACATTAAATAGCGGATTTCCTGCAACTTTAATACCTGTCGCTTGTGCGACCACCAAATATTGAGTGCCGGCAACGTGAGGCGCCTCAGGTATATCAACTAAAAATGTAGATCCACCAGTGGGTAGGTTTGCCTGGAGATTTCCTTTAAATGCGTAAGCCATTTTCTCTGGGAAAGCTCCTACGTAATTCACTGCAAGCTTCTTGCCAGCCGAATTGGTAGCAGTTACCCCCTGAACGCAATCAGTTGTGAGTTCTTGGCTGCAATAACCCAAATTAGCCATGAAATTCATGAATTTGTCTTGGCCACATTCTGCAGTTCCATACTCGAAACAGTTGTTGACGCTTAAGACTTTGCTGGTACCAACTTGAGTGCCATCACTAGTGAATGCTTGAAGAGTAGAAAAGGTATTCTTCAATTTCTGAGAGTCTTCTATCACTACCCCGAATGAAGGCACATTCCCCGGCGGTGAAGAAATCACAAATTGCTCATCTGGAATATCTGCTGCGCTAACTGGAGAAAAGACTCCGAGTGTTAGCGCAAATACTGTGCAAAATGCAATGAATATCTTCTTCATTTCTTCTTATAGCCTTTCGGACAAACTGGATTTACTGCGGTCACCTTCTTACTTGTCTTTCCCTTTAGGCAAGTGATTGAGCTCTTCTTGATCGCGGCCGGCTTCACCGGCACCACTGGGGCTGCTGCCTCTTGAGTCAGCTTTACTCTTACTGTTGGTGAAGAGAAGGTGAAGTTATAGGCGGCAAGATTGAGGAAACCATCTTTTTCGCGAACCAAAGTTGTGGCAATGTTCGGTTCGCCAGATTCAGAGACAATAGAAATAGTTGCGCCAATTGGCGCTTGCGAGAATCCGTATAGGCATCTTGCAACTACTGAACTCATCACTAAATCGTAAGTACCCTTGAATACATCCCCTGTAGAAGTTAAGTGCGGTGCTGCGACTTTATAATCCAACACACCTTCGTTTTTATCAAAGCTAGGTGGACCGTCTAAGTACTGTGCAGCATTTGTTGAAACTACTCCAGCGAACCCATTACTCTTAGCAAAACATGGACTTTCATTTTTGGTGTCACCAAAAGAGATCATCGTCTTGAGCATCCAAGCTGTGGGCATACCTTGTGCTTTATCACCGATAACTGGAAGCCAATTAACAAACTCTTTCATTGTGTTGGCATTGTTACCATCATTGCCATCGCGTCGTAGAGCGATTTCTGAAAGTGGTTGATCTTTTGTGCCAAAAGTTGTGCTTCCCCAGTTGGGAATACCTGAATAGTAATTTTTTAGCCCTGCAGGCATGGCGTCGTTATTAACCCAAACATCAATAAGTGGAACCTTGATTGCATTTGCCTGAACTGTAAGTAATTGAGTTCCGGCGGCTTCTTTTACCAATGTTATTGATGGTGCCTTCATGCGTCCATGCAGCCAACCGTTTAACTGGTTGTTCATTCTAAATTGCAAACCGAATGCAACGTTTTGTGGAAGTGGAAAACCTTTTGCGCATTCGGTTACCGAAGACATAACGCATTTTCCTGTCTCTGGAGGATTTCCGACTGGCGCTCCAATTAACCAATCCGTTGTTGGATATTGCTTTGGATCAGTAGACATTGAGCTAAAACCAAAAGTGCCTTTTTCTATAGCAATAGCAAATATTCCAGTCTGCATGCGTTGCATCAAGAATTTGGCAGTCGGTGAATTATTGGTATCACGAACGCCGACCATTTCAGATTTAATTAAATATAAATCTCCACCAGCATGTGGCGCATCAGGAATTTTTACAAGTATCGCACCACCACCTGTTGGCAAATTCTGGGAAGGGTCGCCTTGAAAGTCGTACTTTCCTTTGTCAGCAAAGATTCCAGCTGGTTGAATGTCTAGTTCCTTGCCGTCATCGGTCTTAGCAAACACCTTGGTAATGCAGTCAACTGTGTTAACAGAGTCGCACTTTGGCAAGATTGCGCGGTAGAACTGTTTTGAAGTGAACTCACAACCTGATTGCCCAAGTGAAGAGCAAGCCGTTATTGATTCGACACCTTGCGCTGAGTTAACTTTAAAGCTAATGAATCCTGAGTTGAATCGAGTTATTTCTGCTGAATCTTGGAGTAAATATCCTTGGAAATTCTTAGCTGGAGCAGGAGACGCTAGATGCTGTTCATCATACGAATCTGCGCCATGGGCCAGCGTTGGAGCAATTAGCGCTACTGAAATCAGTAGAAGTACGAATTTTCCTAAACGCTTCACGCGATCCCCAGTCTTAGAAGTTTTTTAGAGTACTTACGAAGAGACCGCCCCCGGTTCACTAATCTCTTAGTGAACCGAGGAACGGTTTTGCCCTCGTTTATCTATATGGAAGAAGTGTCGAAACTACTTCTTCTTATAACCTGCTGGACATGCTGGCTTAACTGCAGTGATCTTCTTTACAGCCTTGCCCTTAACGCATGTGATGGTTGTCTTGTTCAAGATCTTGGCAGCAGGCTTGTAGCCCTTCTTGATGCCGATCTTGAGCTTTGGACGTGAGTATTCGAAGCCAGATACATCAATGATGATTCGGCCGTTCTTCACGCTGATGTTCTTTAGGAAGGCTGCAGTTCCGCCTTCTTCTGTTGTTAGCGAGATTTCTAGAGCTGATGCAGCATCGTTTGGATTAGTCATACCCCAAAGAAGTGCAGCATCTGCTGTAGGAATTACCGCCTTGTAGAAGCCCTTGTTCACTGTCACACCATCTGGTGCAAAGTGAGGAGCAGCTGCGCGCCATGTGAATGCCTTATCCTCTTCGCTCCAGACTGGAGTTGAGAGTCCGCAGACACCGTTTGAGCCGACGTACATTCCACCGGAAGTACCTTCAACACCGAAGCCGGAGTTGTCGTCGTTGGCTGCCATAGCAATCATCTGGAATTGACGAACGTTGGCCTTTGATACGCCTTCTTCGCCTTCGCAATCCTTAACGTTCTTCGCAAGAGGAACAGTTACAGGAGTACCTGTGATTGAGATTGCGTTGTATTCGCCACCTGGCTCTTGCTTAACAACGATATCTGTACCAACAGCAACGGTAACGCCAGTCTGCATTTCGCCGACGCGAACCTTAACTGTAATTACGATATCTGAATCAAGGCTTACTGCATATGCCTTGTTACCGACCTGGCCTGCGAGGTTGGTCTTCTTATCAGCACCTGTAAGTGTTGGAAGAACATCGACGAATAGCATGCTTGATACGAACTCGTTAGGAGTACGTGCTTCAACATAAAGTCCGTCATAACCAAGTGCGCCAAGGTTTAGACCTTGCCAATCAGGGTGTGTCCAGCGACCGACAAGTGCGCGACCGGCTTCAGCTGGCGTTCCAACGGCAACACCTGGAGCTGGTGCAAGTGGAGCTGTTGCAGCTAATTCAGTTGCTTCAGCAGTTGCGCTTTCGGTTGTTGGAGTTGTTGTAGTTGCAGCAGCTGCTGGATCAGCAGGAACTGCAGCAGGTGTACCGGCAACAGCCCAGCCGTTAACAAGTGCATCACGAGTTACCCAGATAGGAATGATAATTCCTTCGGTAGCCTTAAATGTCTTGGTAGCAGCATCGTAAGTAGTTCCCCACACTGGACGCTGTTGAGTTGCTGACAGTTCAGCAAGATCAATAAATGTCACGCCAGTAAAGTTAGCAATCTGCTTTGCTGCATCTGCAGCTGTTGGATAGAAGAAGAAGAACTTAACTTCATTATCTTGCACGAAGGCAACTGAGCCCTTGTAGCAAGCACCAAATGTTGATTTAGTTGATGACTTAGTCGCTGGATTAAAGCAATCCATTGGATAGCTATAGAAATCTAGCGGCTTGTTAATGTCATAGGTCTTTGTTTTTGGATCAAACTTCGCACCCTGTTCTGGGTGATTAGCTGTCCCGAAAAGTGAAGAGAGATCCTGCATTACGTATTTGCCTGAAGCAAGTACATCGCGCTGGTATTGAGACATCCACCAGTTGTTGTCGATTACTTTTCCACCCTTGATCTGTGCAACTGGTGCAAAGAAATCAACTGGTGTCTTCTTAGCTGGAACTTCTGCTCCGCTTGGCACATAGGTCAAAGGAATTTTCTGTCCTGAACCTGTGGCAATTGTTACTGATTCGATGCAATAAATACCGTTTTGAATTACACAGGCATTCATTGGTGACTTAGGCAGGCGGATGGTTGCAGCACTTGCTGAAGTAGCAGTGAGCAATCCCGCGAGCATTGCTAGGGACGCAGCCCCAGCGATTAGCTTCTTTTTCACATTTCCCCCATAGAGATAGGTGAAGCCACGGGTATGGCTTCATAGTGGTTACCGCACTATGGGGGCTAATTTATGCGCTTTGGGGGCAGGTAAAAAGGGGGTTTCCTATCGGAGTTGAGCTAAGTACCAGTTCCACTGCCACGTCTCACGCGGAGAAGTCTCCAAAGAATCCTTGAATTCAGGGAAGGTATAGACCAGCAGCGCAGTGCCTCCAGGCAGAACGGTTGTTGGCCGTGAGTCGCTGACGATTGGGGTGTGATTGGTGAAGATGCCCAATGATGGCGCAGTCGAAATCAAATCTTGAGTGTTGTTCTGCAGACTTAAAACCCAAGTAACCGGACACTGTCCTCTGCCACAACGTTCCCAAGAAATCTTCAGACCATTTGCCGTTAAACCACCGAGAGTGTCACCGATTCCACCAGCACCACTAATAGCACCGAGATCGCCAACGCTCTGTTCCCATGTAACTGGGTAATCAGATTGCAGGCCAACGATCTCCGGCTGGCTATTTGAATTAGCGCCGGTAACTCCGTTATCAGAGGCCACAATAATTGGGGCTGGCTTTTGAATTACTTCATAAATTCCAATACTGGCCGCACCAACGGCAATTACACCAAGTAAGGCAACAAGTGCGCGACGAATTCTTTGGCGACGCACTTTGGCGATAATAATCGGAGCGAGGTCACGATTTTCAAGGACGCCAAGTGCCATCCACTGCATCTCGCGTTTAATTAGCGGATCTACATCACTCATTGTTATCCACCACTTCTGCGATTACGGTTTCGATTTCAGATGGTCGCTGAGAACTTCCAGTCAACTCTTTATTTGCGGACTTTTCTAGCTCTGGAACTAACTCGACATATGCGGCTACCGCTGCTTTGCCGCGGGCTAAGTGTGAAGCTGCAGTGCCCATTGGAATCTGCAGAACGTCAGCGACTTCGCGCAAGACCATGCCGTGCTCGTAAATCAAAACTAGAACTGCGCGTTGTGCCGCACTCAGCGACTTTAGGGCTGCTTGGACAAGTAAGCGCTGAGTTACATCATCTGTTTGATCAACTAAGTCGCGAATATTTTCAGCCAGATCCCAGGAAGTTTCCTTCTCTTGCTGACGGCGCAACCATTTGCGACGCATATCTGCATGCTTGCTAACCATTACACGCATTAAATATGCCTCAGGATTTTCGTGGCTGCGGATCTTGCTCCAGCGCTTGTAAACATCTGCCAGCGCTTCTTGCAGAACATCTTCGGCGTTCTGGGTATCAAAACAAATTACCTTTGCAGCACGCAGAAACGCCTTCTGGTTTTCGCGTAACCAGAGGGTGAACTCAACTTGGTTCTGTTGGCTCATGCGCACTCCATGAGAGGAAGGTTACCTGCTTGCTGCACCAAAGAGCGAGGTCGCCAGCAATACTGATAGCCCGATAAATACTCCGCTTGCGCCAGCCGATGCGGCGAGTGCGCCTGCGGCGGCCGGTACTAAAAATTGTCCAAAGCGATTACCCATTAAGCGCGCTGAGACGGCTAGCGCTCGTTCATTAGCGGCAGTCTTTTGTGAAACCAAGGACATTGTTAACGGTTGGCCAATTCCAAGTGAAAATCCTGCGATAAAGACAATGGCGCCAAGAGTTAGTGGTGTTTTTGCAAAAGCCATACCTGCACAAGCAATAACAGAGACTGTGGTGCTGACCATCAACAATTGATACGTAGAAAAACGTGCGCTTAGCCGGCCGAGGAAGAAGCGAGAGATCATCGTTGTACCGGCACGAATGGCCAGAATGATTCCGATCGCATAGGGAGAGAAATTATTCTCTGTGCCGAAGAGCGGTAAGAAAACAACAAGAACATCGGCAACTGACGAGATAGCTAGTGAGACATAGATTGCAGCCAAAATGCCAGGCTTCTTTAGTAGCGCAATCGCTGCGGTATAGGTGCCTTCATCAGATTTAGCTTCAACGCTTGGCTTCTCCTTGCGCCATCTGATAACCGGCACTAGTGCAACCACACAAAGAACAAAGCCTAAAAGAAAAGCGTTAGATGTTGATTTAGGAAGTGTTCCATCGGAACCCGCAACAAGTGCAGCCACTAGCGGTCCAATTAAATGTCCAAGAGATGCGCTAAATGTGTAGTAGCCAAAGTATCTGTCGTAATTTTCGCGAGGTGCCCGAAGTGCAACCATAGATTGGCCACCCACCATACAAGCCAGATGCGATATGCCAGCAAAGGCGGTTGCGATTGCGAGAGTAAAGACCGAGTTAGCAAAGATTAGGGCTACGGCTGTTAGCGCCATGGAAATAGTTCCGGCGATTATGAACTTACCTTCACCGATCTTTCCTACTAATCGGCCAAATTGCAGCGCCAATAAAACCGGAAAGAGTGCGTAGAGCGCGGCAACTACACCGATTTCATAAGTGCTGGCATCTAATTCAATCGCTCGATAGGTAATCATCGGGCGAAGAACGTAGATCGTGGCCTGAGTAAGGGTAGAACTCAATAAGAGCGGACGCGCCCACGGCAAAAGTTTTTGGGACGCCATTTACTTCTTTAGTGCAAGCTTCTTCTTAAAGTTCCAGATCATCGGACCGATAATCACAATAAGGAGGATTACGTAGAGGATTTTTGACATTGGAGTTGCATATAGCGCGCTAAGTTCGCCACCGCTGATCTGCAGCGCACGACGCATCTGAAGCTCAGCCATCGGCCCAAGAATTAGTCCAATAATTAGCGGTGTAATTGGAACTCCAAAACGGCGGAAGGCAAAACCGATTACACCAACACCCAGCGCGATCCAGAGATCAAAGATTGCATTGTTCGCAACGTACGCGCCCATCAATGCGAAGGCGGTGATTCCGGAGAAGAGATAAGGGCGTGGAATATTTAGAAGTTTTGCCCAGACGCGCACTAGCGGCAGATTAAGCGCCAGGAGCAAGGTGTTTCCGATAAAGAGCGAAGCGATTAAGGTCCAGACGATTTCAGGGTTTGTTGTAAATAGCAGCGGACCAGGTTGAATGTTGTAAGTCTGAAGAGCGACCAGAATTACTGCAGCAGTTGCAGATGTTGGAAGTCCAAGTGCAAGAAGTGGAACAAGAGCACCAGCGGCATTTGCATTGTTAGCAGCCTCTGGGCCTGCTACGCCTTCAATGGCGCCATGACCAAACTCCTCTTTATTCTTCGATAAAGATTTCTCTGCCGCATAACTTAAAAATGTTGGGACTTCAGAGCCTCCGGCAGGGATAACGCCTAATGGAAAACCAATCGCTGTTCCGCGAAGCCAGGGGCGCCAAGAACGTTTGAAGTCTTGGCGAGACATAATCGCCTTGCCCTTCATCGGAATGATCGACCAACCAGTTGCCTTCGCGCGGCCTGCGATATACAAAGCCTCGCCAAGTGCAAATAGCGAAACGATTACAGTCACTGTTTCAATTCCATCGATTGCTTGCAGGCTTCCAAAAGTTAGGCGAACTGCGCCAGATTGCAGATCAGAACCAACCAAGCCAATAACTAGGCCTACGCCAAGGGATGCCATACCGCGCAACATTGAATTTCCTAAGAGCGTTCCGACCGTTGTAAAAGCGATCAACATCAGCGCAAAGAAATCTGCCGCCGTAACTTTAAAGGCCCACTCGGCAAGTGAGGGGGCGGTAAATGCCAAGATCGCAGTTGCGATTGTGCCTGCGATGAATGAACCAATAGCTGCAGTCGCAAGGGCAGAACCAGCGCGTCCACGCTTTGCCATTTGATGGCCTTCGAGCGCTGTTATTACTGAACCGGATTCACCAGGAGTATTTAATAAAATCGAAGTTGTCGATCCGCCATACATGGCGCCGTAGTAAATAGCAGCAAACATAATTAGCGCAGATGCCGGGCTAACTGAATAAGTAATTGGCAACAAGAGTGCGATAGCAAGTGCGGGTCCGATACCGGGAAGAACTCCGACCAGCGTTCCAAGGATTGTTCCGAGTAGACCGAAAAGTAGATTGTTTAGGGTAAGGGCTGAGGCGAAGCCCTCCATAAGCGAGTTAAAACTACTCATTCAAAGATCCCCAGGATTCCTGCTGGAAGGCCAACGTTTAGACCTTTAGAAAATGCAAAATAAACGATAAAAGAGAAGATGATCGAGATAAGTAAATTCTTAAGTAGATTTTTGGCACCGTATGCAAAGGCGACGCCAAAGAACACCACTGTGCTCGCGATGATAAATCCAGCACGCTCAATTAAAAGTGGGTAGGTCAACATTGAGCCGGCGACCATGGCTAAAGATTTAAAGTCTGTCTTTTCAACTATTTCGCCGAACTCGGTTCCTTCAGGTACGCCGAGATTTCCGCGGAAAATTTGTACAAATAAACCCAGAGAAATAAAAATGACAAAACCGCTTACTACGTAAGGAAAAATTTGCGGACCAACGGTTCCAGATCCCGGTGGAACTAACATCTTGGAAGTGTCGTATAGAACGACCAACCCAAGAATTAGGAGAGAGCCCGCAAAAGCGAGCTCTCCCCCAATCTTCTTAGATTTCAAGAGGACTTATGCCAAGCCAAGTGAAACTAGCGTGGTTGTGATGTCCTTCTTTTGTGATGCAAGGAATGCTTCGAAATCCTTGCCGTAATCTGTTTGGTTCTGCCAATCCTTAGCAACCAATGTTGCCTTCCAGGCATCTCCTGCACGAGTTACATCAACAGCCTTTAGCCAGTTAACGCGCTCTGCTTCGGTAAGTGCTGCTGGAGCAAGAATTCCGCGCCAGTTACCGAATGTGAAGTTGATTCCCTGCTGGATCAATGTCTGACCCTTGATTGACTTCAAACGTGATGGTGATGAAAGGGCTAGAACACGTAGCTTTCCGGCCTTTACAAATGAAGCGAATTCAGATGTACCTGAAACGCCAGCTACTGTCTGTCCGCTGAGTACAGAAGTTGTTACTTCTCCACCACCTGCGTATGGAACGTAGTTCATTTCAGTGGCTTTTCCGCCAGCTTTTTCAACTAGAAGACCCATGTAAACGTGGTCAACAGTTCCCTTTGATCCACCAGCGATAGGTAGCTTTGGATTTGCAACGATATCTGCGAGTAGTTGATTAATTGTCTTGTACTTAGAAGATGTAGGAACAACAATCGCTTCATATTCGCGCATCAATCCAGAGATTGCCTTTGAATCTGCTTGGTTTAGCTTTGACTTAGTTGAAGCAACGCCTGCAACCATCGCAAAACCTGTAATGAAAGCAAAATCTTTAGCCTTTTGATCTTGGAAGTATCCAAGACCTACAGTTCCGGATCCGCCTGACTTATAAGCAACTGTGTAATCGCTAAGCATGCCTTCTGCCTTCATAGCATCAGCAAATGCGATTGCAGTGGTGCCGTAACCGCCACCTACGCCAGATGAAGCAACCCACTCAAGCTTTGAGAGTGGGGTTACATCTTTGTACCACCATTTCAACTTGCCTTTTAGGGTTCCAGTTGAAACTACTAAACATGTTAGATCAGAGCCTTCGACTCCACGAGCCTTTGCTACGCGACCTGCGGTAATGCAGTCATCGCCAGCCTTTGCAATTGCTGCCGCTTTTGGTGCTGCTGTTGCTGTTGGAGCAACTGTTGCAAGTACTGAAAGCGCCAATGATGCAACGAGTGCACCGGCAAATTTCTTTTTTAACATCAAGACTCTCCTTTAAGAGTTAGCCCACGAGGGATGGGGTTTGAGAAAGGTTATGCGTTACTGGCTAGCCAGGTAAAGGGATTTTCATAACGATTTAATACTAATTTGTGAGGTCAGACACCTCAAAAAGAGATTATGAGCGTCAGGAAAGCAGGCTTGATATTTCAATGCCTAGAGAGGCTAACTTTGCCCGTCCCCCGTCAGCAGCCGTTAATACAAATGGCTTTCCATCTGGCAAAAGTGCAAATGAATGCTCGAAGTGGGCACCTCTAGATTTATCTTGAGATACAACCGTCCAGTCATCGCCTAAAACTTTTGTCTTATGTGTTCCGCGCGTAATCATCGGTTCAATTGCAAGTGCCATCCCGACAATTAACTCAGGACCATTTCCACCTTTTCCAAAGTTTAAAACATGTGGCTCTTGATGCATCTCGGTACCGATTCCGTGGCCACCGTACTCTTGCAGAATTCCGTACTTACCTTGCGAATCGATGTAATTTTCAATTGCTGCGCTGATATCAGTAAGGCGCGCACCTAATTTACCCGCGGCGATTCCGCGCCACATTGACTCTTCGCAGACATCCATAAGTTTTTGATCTTGTGCGTCAACGTTGCCGACTCCGACAGAAAATGCAGCATCGCCATGCCAACCATCGATGATTGCACCGCAATCGATTGAGACTAGATCACCATCGTTGATGAGGCGATCCCCAGGGATACCGTGAACGATTTCTTCATTTACTGAAACACAGATCGTTGCGGGAAAGCCGTGATAGTTAAGAAAGTTGGGGGTTGCACCGTTTCTTTTGATGCAGGCTGCTGCAACTGCATCGAGTGCGCTAGTTGTCATTCCTGGCTTAATCGCAGCTCGTATCGCTTGGTGAATTTCGGCGACTACTAAACCGGCGCGACGCATTACCTTTAATTGTTCAAGGGTTTTTATCTGGATCGCCATAAAAGTACTTTAGTTACTAGAGGCGACCGAGCGCAGTAATCGCATGCTCGGTGATTTCAGCAACGGTTCCTACTGCTGGGATAGTGATCAATAAACCTTCAGAGCGGTAGAAAGAGATGATTGGCGCGGTCTGCTCTTCATAGACCTCAAGGCGGCGTGCGATAACTTCTTCTTTATCGTCTTCACGCTGATAAAGATCGTTGCCATTGCAAGAAGCACAGTTTGTAGCTCCCGCTTCATTGGATGCACCGCATCCACGACAGGTACGACGAGAAGATAAACGCTTAATGATTTCATCAGATGCGATAGCAAGTTCTAAAGCTGCTTGCAACGGAGTCTTGGCCTCTGCAAGAAATGCACGAAGAACTTCAGCCTGTGCCACGTTGCGTGGATAGCCATCTAGAAGAAAACCATTGGCAACATCGTCATGGGTTAGACGATCTTTGACCATATCGTTGGTGACTGAATCGGGAACTAGTTCGCCGCGATCCATAAATGCTTTCGCTTGGTTTCCGAGTTCTGTTCCGGCCTTCAAATTAGCGCGGAAGATATCGCCAGTTGAAATATGCGGAATTGAATAGTGCGCAGATAGGAATTGAGCTTGTGTTCCTTTACCAGCACCTGGTGGTCCAACCAGGATTAAACGCATTAGCGCAAGAACCCCTCATATGAACGCTGTTGCAACTGGCTTTCGATCTGCTTTGCAGTATCAAGACCAACACCGACAACGATCAGGATCGCAGTTCCACCGAATGGGAAGTTCTGAGTTGCACCGAATACGATCAACGCACCGATTGGAATAATCGCAACGAGCGCGAGGTATAGCGCACCTGGCGCTGTAATGCGTGAGAGAACGTATTGCAGGTATTCAGAAGTTGGGCGACCGGCACGGATGCCTGGAATAAATCCGCCGTACTTCTTCATATTGTCTGCAACTTCATCTGGATTAAAGGTAATCGCTACATAGAAGTAGGTGAAGAAGATAATCAAAGCTGAATAAGCAGTTACATAAAAGACGTTATCGCCATTTACGAGGTTACGAGAAACCCATACCGCCCAAGCCGCTTGGCTATTGGTGAAGTTAACGATCAAAGATGGGATGTAGAGAAGTGATGAAGCGAAGATAACCGGGATAACGCCAGCCTGGTTTACCTTGATTGGAATATAAGTACTTGTTCCGCCGTAAGCCTGACGTCCAACCATGCGCTTTGCGTACTGCACAGGGATTCGGCGCTGTGCTTGTTCAACGAATACAACCGCTGCAACAACTGCAATACCGACCGCTAAAACAACGATAAATGCGAAGAGGCCCTTTTGAACGCGGATGCTCCAGAGTTGTCCAGGGAAGCTTGCTGCGATAGATGTGAAGATCAAGATAGACATACCGTTACCAATACCGCGATCAGTGATTAGCTCACCGAGCCACATGATTACAGATGTACCGGCTGTCATAACGATGATCATCGTTGCTATGCGCTGCCATGAAGTATCAGGAATGATCGCTTCATTACAGCCTGAGATCAAACGACCAGGTGTACGAGCAACTGCAACCAAACCTGTTGATTGAAGTACTGCTAAACCGATTGTTAGATAACGGGTGTATTGAGTTAACTTCGCAGTTCCAGATTGTCCCTCTTTCTTAAGAGTTTCAAAGCGTGGAATTACAACTGTAAGAAGTTGAATAATGATCGAGCTGGTGATGTAAGGCATGATGCCAAGTGCAAAGACAGAGAGCTGAATTAGCGCTCCACCTGAGAACAAGTTGATCAGACCGAAGAGACCACCTGTTTGAACTTGGTTAAGACATGTCTGAACTGCTGTGTATGAAACGCCAGGAGTTGGGACGACTGAACCGAAGCGGAACAGAGCCATGATTGAAAGAGTGAAGAAGATCTTCTTGCGCAGATCTGGTGTCTTAAAAGCCATTCCAAATGCTGAAAGCATCAATCTTCTCCCTCTATCAAATCAATGAAACTTTTATAAGTTTCTTTTTGAAACTTATAGAACTTTGGTTGAACCACCAGCGGCAGCGATCTTTTCGACTGCTGATGCTGAGAATGCATGTGCTGTTACAGATACCTTGACGGCGATATCGCCATTGCCAAGAACCTTTACAGGCAAGCTATCGCGTACTGCGCCCTTAGCAATTAGATCTGCAACTGTTACATCTCCACCCTTAGGGAAGAGATCGTTAATTGTTGCAACGTTAACTGCTTGGTACTCAATACGTGCTGGGTTCTTAAAGCCGCGAAGCTTAGGCAAACGCATAACCAACGGAAGCTGGCCACCCTCAAAACCTGGGCGAACAGTGTTACGTGCATGTGTTCCCTTGCCACCGCGACCGGCGGTCTTACCCTTTGATGCTTCACCGCGACCTTTACGGGTCTTAGCTTTCTTTGCACCTGGGGCTGGACGAAGGTGATGAAGTTTTAGCGTCATCTTTATTCGACCTCCTCAACCTTGATCAAGTGGCGTGCTGCGTACACCATGCCACGAATTTCTGGACGATCTTCTTTGACGACAACATCGTTGATGCGCTTTAGACCAAGTGAACGCAAGGTCTCGCGAATCTCAGGTTTGTTACCGACCTTAGATTTAATTTGAGTTACTTTTAAACGTGGCATTAGGCACCAACTGTCATCTGTGAAGCGCGGATAATTGCTGCAGGTGCAACATCTTCAAGTGGACGACCGCGACGAGCAGCGATTGCTGCTGGTGACTCAAGCATCTTCAACGCTGCAACAGTGGCGTGGACCATGTTGATTGCATTGTTCGAGCCGAGTGACTTGGTCAATACATCTGAGATGCCAGCACATTCGAGTACTGCACGAATTGGGCCACCGGCGATAACTCCGGTACCTGGGCTTGCTGGGCGAAGAAGAACTACGCCAGCTGCTGTTTCTCCTTGTACTGGGTGAGGAACAGTTCCTTGGATGCGTGGGACTACGAAGAATGACTTCTTTGCTTCTTCAACAGCCTTAGCGATCGCTTGTGGAACTTCCTTAGACTTTCCGTAACCAATACCGACTGTGCCATTGCCGTCGCCGACAACTACTAGTGCGGTGAATGAGAAACGACGTCCACCCTTAACAACTTTAGATACACGGTTGATAAAGACAACGCGCTCCATGTATGGAGACTTGTCCTTCTCACGATCGTCGCGACGTTCACGGCGTTCGCCATTTCCGCGGCCACGGCCTTTTTCAGAAACCTTGTCAGCGCCCTTGTTGTCTGGTGCAGTTGCGGTTGTTGGATTTTCAGCCATTAGAACTCCAATCCGTTCTCTCGTGCACTATCAGCAAGTGCTGCGATACGACCTGTGTACTTATTTCCTGCGCGGTCGAATACAACGGTAGAGATACCGGCATCCTTTCCACGCTTTGCGATCAACGCGCCAATCTCGCGAGACTTTGCAGTCTTATCGCCAGTTGACTTGCGGAAGGCTTCTTCCATTGTTGATGCGTAAGCCAAAGTCTTACCTTGTGTGTCATCAATGATCTGTACGAAGAGGTGACGCGCAGAGCGAGAAACGACTAGACGTGGACGCGCAGGAGTGCCAGAGACCTTCTTGCGGACACGGAAGTGACGACGGGCGCGAGCATTAGTAGCTGACCCCTTGCGGACTTTTACACCGATTGCCATTACTTCTTACCTGTCTTTCCTTGCTTACGGCGAACAACTTCGCCTGCCAAACGTAGGCCCTTGCCCTTATAAGGATCTGCTTTACGCAGTTTCTTAATCTTGGCTGCAACTTCACCAACGAGTTGCTTATCAATTCCGGTGATATGCAACTTAGTTGGAGATTCAACCTTGTAAGAAATTCCTTCTGGAGCTAGGAATGGAACTGGGTGGCTATATCCGAGCAAGAATTCGAGATCCTTACCCTTCTCAGCAACACGGTAACCAACACCGACGATGTCGATAGTTAGCGTGTAACCAGTTGTTACGCCGGTGACCATATTTGATACCAATGTGCGTGATAGGCCATGAAGTGAACGTGTAACGCGCTCTTCATTTGGACGAGCAACGGTGATAACACCATCTGCTTGTGAAACTTGAATTGGTTCAGCGACGTTTAGTGAAAGTGAACCCTTTGGTCCCTTAACTGAAACATTCTGACCTGCGATTGTTACTTCAACGCCAGCAGGAACAGCGATTGGCATACGACCGATACGTGACATATTCGATCACCATACGTAGGCGAGAACTTCTCCGCCTACACCCTGTTTGTTGGCTTGCTTATCAGTAAGCAATCCAGATGAAGTTGAAATGATTGCAACGCCGAGTCCACCAAGTACTTTTGGTAGAGCAGTTGACTTTGCGTAAACGCGAAGTCCTGGCTTGCTTACGCGGCGAAGACCGGCGATTGAACGCTCGCGGTTTGCACCGAACTTGAGGTCAAGAACTAGGTCCTTGCCAACACCGTTTGTTGCTGATTCAACGCGATAGCCTGCGATGAAACCCTCCTTTTGAAGGATCTCTGCAATGCGTGCTTTAACCGATGAAGACGGCATTGAAACCGAATCATGGTAAGCAGAGTTCGCGTTGCGCAGACGTGTCAACATGTCTGCGATCGGATCTGTCATTGTCATACGTGGCCTATGGCCTTTCTCGAAACAGTATCCAAGCAATTTGCCTGGACTTTCTTCGTTGTAGTTTTAACTAGCTTGCTCCGGTAAAAATGATGGCGCCATCATTTTTACCAAGAAGCCTTTGTAATACCTGGAAGTTCACCACGGTGCGCCATTTCACGGAAACAGACGCGGCAAATTCCAAACTTTTGATAGACAGAGTGCGGACGGCCGCAACGCTGACAACGTGTATAGCCACGAACCTTGAACTTAGGCTTGCGAGCAGCTTTAACCTTGAGTGATGTCTTTGCCATTCTTATGCCTCCCGGAAAGGAAAACCGAGCAACTTCAAGAGTGCGCGGCCTTCTTCGTCGTTCTTCGCTGTGGTTACAACAGTGATATCCATACCGCGTGGGCGATCGACCTTATCTTGTTCGATTTCTGGGAATACAACCTGCTCGGTTAGACCGAATGTGTAGTTGCCCTTGCCATCGAATTGCTTAGGTGAAAGTCCACGGAAGTCGCGGATACGTGGAAGAGAAATTGAGAGTAAGCGATCTGCGAACTCCCACATACGATCTCCACGCATTGTTACGTGTGCACCAATTGGCATACCTTCACGCAACTTGAACTGCGCGATTGATTTGCGTGACTTGGTTACTTGTGGCTTCTGGCCTGTGATGATTGCTAGATCGCGGACTGCGCCTTCGATTAGCTTAGAATCACGAGCAGCTTCGCCAACACCCATATTTACAACGATCTTTACGAGCGTTGGAACCTGCATTGGATTTTTATATCCAAATTGAGTCGTAAGTGCGCCAGCGATTTCGCTACGGTAACGAGCCTTTAAACGAACATCAGTCGTTGTTGACATTAGATGTCCTTTCCGGTGCGACGTGAGATGCGAACATTTTTGCCTTCTTCATCTTTACGAACGCCAAGGCGAGTTGCCTTGCCATCGCCATCGACGACCATGACATTTGAAATGTGGATTGTTGCTTCAGCAGTAACGATTCCGCCGACCTTGACGCCGCGTTCGGTTGTTGACTCTTTGGTGTGGCGCTGTACGCGGTTAACACCTTCAACAAGAATGCGGTTCTTATCAACATCGAGAACCTTGCCTGTAACGCCCTTGTTCTTGCCAGCGATTACGAGCACTGTGTCATCTTTCTTGATCTTCGCCATGGTTAGAGCACCTCCGGAGCGAGTGAAATGATCTTCATGAACTTCTTGTCGCGAAGTTCGCGAGCAACTGGTCCGAAGATACGAGTTCCGCGAGGTTCGCCATCTGCTTTAAGGATGACTGCTGCGTTCTCGTCAAATTTGATGTAAGAACCGTCTGGACGACGACGTTCTTTAACTGTACGAACGATGACAGCCTTTACGACTTCACCCTTCTTTACTTGTCCGCCAGGAATTGCATCCTTAACAGAACAGACGATGATGTCTCCGATACCGGCGTAACGACGGGAGGAGCCACCGAGAACACGAATACAGAGAAGCTCTTTGGCTCCTGTGTTATCCGCGACGCGTAGGCGCGATTCTTGTTGAATCATTTTTTATCCTGCCCCTTACTTAGCTTTCTCGATGATTGAAACTAGACGCCAGCGCTTTGATGCTGAAATTGGTCGTGTTTCCATGATCAAAACACGATCTCCAGTACCTGCGCTATTGGTCTCGTCGTGAGCCTTTAGCTTTGTTGAACGAGACATAACCTTTGAGTACATACCGTGCTTTACGCGGTTTGATACTTCAACGGTGATCGTCTTATCCATCTTGTCTGAAATGACAATGCCTTCACGTGTCTTGCGATCTGCGCGATTTTCGGTAGTCATTAGGCAGCGCCTCCGATTCCTAGTTCGCGTTCGCGGATAATTGTGTAAAGACGTGCGATCTCCTTGCGGACTGCTCCGAGGCGACCATGTGATTCGAGCTGACCAGTAGCAGCCTGGAAGCGCAGATTAAAGAGTTCCTCTTTAGCCTCACGCACCTTCGATGCTAATTCGTCATCGGTTAATTGGCGTAGTTCTTCATTAACGTTAGCCACTTTATGCCTCCTCACGCTTTACTACACGACACTTCATTGGAAGCTTATGAATCGCAAGACGCATAGCTTCAGTTGCAATCGCTTCTGTTACTCCAGAGATTTCAAACATGATGCGACCTGGCTTCACGTTTGCAATCCACCATTCAGGTGAACCTTTACCGGAACCCATACGAGTTTCAGCAGGCTTCTTTGTAATTGGACGATCTGGATAAATATTGATCCAAACTTTTCCACCGCGCTTGATATAGCGAGTCATCGCAATACGAGCAGCTTCGATCTGACGGTTGGTTACATATGCAGGCTCTAGAGCTTGGATACCGAAGTCACCGAATGCAACAGCTGTTCCGCCCTTTGATGCGCCTGAACGCGATGGGTGGTGCTGCTTACGGTGCTTGACCTTACGAGGAATTAACATTTACGCCTCGCCTCCTTCAGTTGCTGGTGCTGTTGCAACATCTGCTGGTGCAGTTTCAACCTGAGAGGTTGTTACTTCGGCACGTGGTGCACGTGGTGTGCGAGGTCCGCGACGTTCTGGCTTTGGAGCGCGTGCTTCTGCAAGCGCCTTTTCAGCGCGCTCTGCGCGTGAACCAATAACTTCACCCTTGTAGATCCAAACCTTTACACCCAAGCGACCGAATGTTGTTGCGGCTTCATAGAAACCGTAATCAATATCAGCGCGAAGTGTGTGCAATGGAACGCGACCTTCACGGTAGAACTCTGAACGTGACATTTCTGCGCCACCAAGACGACCACCGCACTGAACACGAATGCCCTGTGCTCCGGCCTTCATCGCTGACTGCATTGACTTCTTCATTGCGCGGCGGAAAGAAACGCGAGCAGCAAGCTGTTCTGCAATTCCTTGTGCAACAAGTTGCGCATCAATCTCTGGGTTCTTAACTTCGAGAATGTTTAGCTGTACTTGCTTTCCGGTTAGCTTCTCAAGCTTCTGACGAAGTACGTCAGCTTCTTGTCCGCGACGACCAATGACGATGCCAGGACGCGCAGTATGTAGATCGATACGGACGCGATCGCGAGTACGTTCGATCTCAATGCGAGATACGCCTGCGCGCTCCATACCTTTCTGCATCATGCGACGGATTTCGACATCTTCCTTGACGTAATCCTTGTAAAGCTTGTCTGCATACCAACGTGACTTGAATTCAGTTGTGATGCCCAGGCGGAACCCGTGTGGGTTAACTTTTTGACCCATTACTTGGTCGCTCCCTTCGCTGAATCATCAGCACGCTTTGGATTACGTGTCTGAGTCTTTGTTGATGTACGTGAAATTGATTTGCTAGTTGCCTTTACATCGCTAACTGCAACTGAGATATGGCTTGAGCGCTTCAAGATACGGAAACCGCGACCTTGTGCACGTGGGCGGAAACGCTTCATTGTGCGTCCTTCGTCCACGAGAGCTTCAACAACCCAGAGTTCAGATGCATCGCGAATTGCAGGGTTTTTAGCCTTTGCATTTGCAACAGCAGAGTTAAGGAGTGTGTAGACATCTGAACCTGCAGCCTGTGGCGCAAACTTCAGAACGTTAAGTGCTTCATCTGCACGCATTCCACGAACCAAGTCGACAACGCGACGAGCCTTCTGTGGTGTGTGGCGGATGTCGCGCAAAATTGCGCGAGCGATCAAAGTATCTGCTTGAGGAGTTGTATTAGCCACGAGCTGCTCTCCGATCATCTTTAACGTGTCCACGGAATGTACGAGTTGGTGCGAATTCACCAAGCTTGTGTCCGATCATTGCGTCAGTTACGAAAACCGGAACGTGCTTGCGGCCATCGTGTACTGCGATTGTGTGTCCGATCATTGAAGGAATAATCATTGAGCGGCGTGACCAGGTCTTGATCACGTTCTTAGTGTTGGCATCGTTCTGTGCATCCACCTTCTTGGTGAGATGTCCATCAACGAATGGACCCTTCTTGAGACTTCTTGGCATAAGGGTTCTCTCCTACCGCTTCTTGTTCGACTTGCGACGACGGACGATCATGGAATCAGATGCTTTCTTCTTACGGGTACGTGCTTCTGGCTTACCCCAAGGTGAAACTGGGTGACGTCCACCAGAAGTCTTACCTTCACCACCACCGTGTGGGTGATCGACAGGGTTCATAACAACACCACGAACAGTTGGGCGAATACCTAACCAACGCTTGCGGCCAGCTTTTCCGTAGTTGATGTTGGATTGTTCTGCGTTTCCAACTTCACCAACAGTTGCGCGGCAACGAACATCTACGTTACGGATTTCGCCAGAAGGCATGCGAAGTTGTGCGTATGGACCTTCTTTTGCAACGAGCTGTACAGATGCACCTGCTGAACGACCAATCTTTGCTCCTCCACCTGGGCGAAGTTCGATTGCGTGAACAGTTGTACCTACTGGGATGTTACGTAGAGGCAAGTTGTTTCCAGGTTTGATATCGGCCTTTGGACCGTTCTCAACTGTTGCACCTTGCTCAAGTTTATTTGGAGCGATGATGTAACGCTTTTCTCCATCTGCGTAGTGAAGAAGTGCGATACGCGCTGTGCGGTTTGGGTCGTATTCAATGTGTGCGACCTTCGCTGGAATTCCATCCTTATCGTTACGGACGAAATCGATCAGACGGTATGCACGCTTGTGTCCTCCACCTTGGTGGCGAACTGTGATGCGACCTTGATTGTTACGGCCACCCTTTGAGTGGATTGGACGTACCAATGACTTTTCAGGAGTTGTGCGTGTGATTTCAGCGAAATCAGGAACGCTTGCGCCGCGTTGACCGGGGGTCGTTGGCTTGAGTTTGCGAAGTGCCATGATGATCCTTTTCTAGAAATCCCTATTCGTAAGGTTGCCCTTAGGAAACGGGACCTCCGAAGATGTCGATACGGTCGCCAGCGGCCACATGAACGATTGCTCGCTTTGTGTCTTTGCGCTTTCCATCACCAAAACGTGTGCGCTTGTTCTTTCCGATGCGGTTCATAGTGTTAACACTGATGACCTTGACTCCGAAAACTTTCTCGACTGCGATCTTGATCTCAGTCTTGTTGGCATCTGGAGCAACAATGAATGTGTACTTGTTCTCATCTAGCAATCCGTAGCTCTTTTCAGAAACTACTGGCGCTAGCAAGACGTCGCGGTGATCTTTCATGCTGTTACCTCGCTTTCACGTGCAACAGATTTAACAGACTTACCGGCTGCCTTTGCTGTGCTCTTTGCCTTAAGGAAATCGTTGATCGCTGCTTCTGAGAAGACAACGTCATCGCTCTTCAAGATGTCGTATGCGTTTAGCTGATCAGGAACTAGAAGGTGTAGATCATCAGCGTTGCGAAGTGAACGCCATGCAGCGTCTTCGTTACGTGAGACAACAACCAAAAGGTTCTTGCGTGTTGAGAACTGACGAACTGCTGCAAGCGCTGCCTTTGTTGAAGGAGCCGCTGTTACAGAGTCGATAACGTGGATACGTTCGTTGCGCTGACGATCAGAGAGGACGCCGCGAAGTGCTTGTGCGATCATCTTCTTTGGTGTGCGCTGGAAGTAAGAACGTGGACGAACAGCATGTGCTGCACCACCACCGCGTTGCAAAGGAGCGCGGATCGAACCCTGACGAGCGCGGCCGGTTCCCTTCTGCTTAAACGGCTTCTTACCTGAACCAGAAGTTTCACCACGGTTCTTAGCCTTTTGAGTTCCTTGACGTGCAGCAGCAAGTTGCGCTGTCACGACTTGGTGGATCAAAGGAATATTTGTCTGCGCATCAAAGATGTCAGATGGAAGATCAACGCTTCCAACTTTCTTTCCTTCTGCGTTCTTTACTTCAACGGTAAGCGCCATGGTTATGCACCAACCTTTCCTGATGCTGTTTCAAAGATTGCTTTCTTTGCAGCAGAGCGGATAAAGACCAATGCGCCATCAGGACCTGGAACTGAACCCTTGATGAGTAGCAAGTTGTTTTCTGCATCAACTGATTGAACTAACAAGTTCTGTGTTGTGACTTTCTCTGCACCCATACGGCCCATCATGCGCATTCCCTTGAAAACGCGACCTGGTGTAGAGCAGGCACCGATTGAACCTGGCATACGGTGCTTACGATCAACACCGTGAGATGAACCAAGACCACCGAAACCGTGGCGCTTCATAACACCAGCAGTTCCTTTACCTGTGCTTGTGCCAGTTGCATCAACGATGTCACCAGCAGCGAAAGTAGTTGCGCCGATTTCTTGGCCAACTGTGTATTCAGCAGCTGACAGTGTGCGCAGTTCTGCAACGGAGCGACGAGGAGTGACGCCTGCCTTTGCATAGTGGCCTGTTAGCGGCTTTGAAATTTTCTTTGGATCGATTGCACCGTAAGCAAGCTGCACGGCTGAGTAGCCATCCTTTTCAGGTGTGCGAATTTGCGTTACAACACATGATTCAACTGAAACTACAGTTACAGGAATCATCTTGTTGTTGGCATCGAAAACTTGTGTCATTCCGAGCTTCTTACCGAGGACGCCCTTAATGGACGAGCCGGCAGATTGAGTTGTATATGTCATGTTTCTCGTCCTTTCCTTAGAGCTTGATCTCGATGTCGACGCCAGCTGGCAAGTCGAGACGCATCAATGAATCAACAGTCTTAGGTGTTGGGTCGATGATGTCGATTAGGCGCTTATGTGTGCGCATCTCGAAGTGTTCGCGGCTGTCCTTATACTTGTGAGGAGAGCGAATCACGCAATACGTGTTCTTCTCTGTTGGTAGCGGCACTGGACCCGCGACCGTTGCACCTGTGCGCTCAACTGTTTCAACGATTTTCTTCGCTGAAGAGTCAATCACCTCATGGTCATAGGCCTTGAGTCGAATGCGGATCTTTTGTCCCGCCATGTCGTTCTCCTCTTTCGTTTTTACTACTAGTTAATTTTTAGTTTTCAAGCTTTTACTTCTTTTAAAACTTTCCCTGTTTTTGCGCCGGCGGGTTTAACGCCGCCGGCGCATCAACAACGGATTTTTTGTTTACTTCTTGATCTTTGTAACGCGACCTGCACCTACTGTGCGGCCACCTTCGCGGATCGCAAAGCGAAGTCCTTCTTCCATAGCGATTGGTTGAATTAGCTGTACAGCCATTTCAGTGTTATCGCCAGGCATAACCATTTCGGTGCCTTCTGGAAGTGTTACTACGCCAGTTACGTCAGTTGTACGGAAGTAGAACTGTGGACGGTAGTTGTTAAAGAATGGAGTGTGACGACCGCCTTCATCCTTTGAAAGGATGTATGCAGATGCATCGAACTCTGTGTGAGGTGTGATTGAGCCAGGCTTGCAAACAACCTGACCACGCTCTACATCTTCACGCTTTAGTCCACGAAGAAGAAGACCGACGTTCTCGCCAGCCTGACCTTCGTCGAGCAACTTACGGAACATTTCAACGCCTGTAACTGTTGTCTTCTGAGCTTCAGTGCGGATACCAACGATTTCAACTTCTTCGTTGACCTTTACAACGCCGCGCTCGATACGACCGGTGATAACTGTTCCACGACCTGTGATTGTGAAAACGTCTTCAACTGGCATAAGGAATGGCTTGTCGATTTCGCGTGCTGGCTGTGGGATGAATGCATCTACTGCATCCATGAGCTCCATCAACTTATCTGCCCACTTCTGGTCACCCTCAAGTGCCTTAAGTGCTGAGATGCGAACGATTGGAGTGTCATCGCCTGGGAACTCGTACTTAGATAGAAGTTCGCGAACTTCCATTTCAACGAGTTCAAGAATTTCTTCGTCATCGACCATATCTGACTTGTTAAGAGCAACAACGATTGATGGAACGCCAACTTGGCGAGCAAGAAGAACGTGCTCTTTAGTCTGTGGCATTGGACCATCTGTTGCAGCTACTACGAGAATTGCGCCGTCCATCTGTGCAGCACCAGTGATCATGTTCTTGATGTAGTCAGCGTGGCCTGGGCAGTCAACGTGTGCGTAGTGACGCTTTTCAGTCTGGTATTCGATGTGTGCAATAGAGATCGTGATACCGCGTTGACGCTCTTCTGGCGCCTTATCGATATCAGAGAATGCTGTTGCAGCGTTAAGGTCTGGGAACTTGTCATGAAGCACCTTGGAGATCGCAGCAGTAAGAGTTGTCTTACCGTGATCGATGTGGCCAATGGTGCCGATGTTTACGTGCGGCTTAGTGCGCTCGAACTTGGCTTTTGCCATTTTGTTTCCTCTTTCGTTTTTCTAGTGCTAGTTATTAGGGGTTGTGCTTTGTTTAGGGAGTTTTATTCGCCACGAACTTTTGCGATGATTTCTTTCATCACATTGCCTGGAACTTCGGCATAAGAATCGAATTCCATGCTGTAGCTCGCGCGACCTTGTGTTCTGGAGCGGAGATCTCCGACATAGCCGAACATCTCTGACAACGGAACTAGCGCCCTAACAACGCGGGCACCTGACCGCTCATCCATGGCCTGAATTTGGCCACGACGACTGTTGATGTCGCCGATGACATCACCCATGAAGTCTTCAGGGGTAACAACTTCGACGCGCATCACTGGTTCGAGAATTGCAGGATCAGCAAGTTTTGCTGCTTCCTTAAACGCTGCGATACCAGCCACCTTGAAAGCGAGCTCCGATGAGTCAACATCGTGATACGCGCCGTCAAGAAGAGTTACTCGTACATCTGTAAGTGGATAGCCAGCAAGAGGACCTGCGGTCATTGCTTCACGGCAACCTGCATCAACTGAAGGGATGTACTCGCGTGGAACGCGACCACCAGTGATCTTGTTTACGAACTCGTAACCGCCTTCAACTTCACCAGTTGGAAGTGGCTCGATTGCGATCTGAATCTTTGCGAACTGACCTGAACCACCGGTCTGCTTCTTATGTGTGTAGTCGTGACGTGCAACTGGCTTACGAAGAGTTTCGCGGTAAGCAACCTGTGGCTTACCAACGTTTGCTTCAACCTTAAATTCGCGACGCATACGGTCTACGAGAATTTCAAGGTGGAGCTCGCCCATACCAGCGATGATTGTCTGGCCGGTTTCTTCGTCAGTGTTGACGTGGAAAGTTGGATCTTCTTCAGATAGACGCTGGATCGCGACGCCGAGTTTTTCTTGGTCGCCCTTGGTCTTTGGTTCGATAGCAACAGAGATAACTGGCGCTGGGAAGTCCATTGACTCGAGGATTACTGGCTTTGCAGGATCGCAAAGTGTTTCGCCTGTTGTTGTGTCCTTAAGTCCCATAACCGCAACGATCATGCCCGCGCCAACGTTGTCGCGTTCTTCGCGCTTGTTAGCGTGCATTTGGTAGATCTTGCCGATGCGCTCTTTGCGATCTTTTGTTGAGTTAAGAATTGTTGAACCAGTCTCAAGTACACCTGAGTACACGCGGATAAATGTGAGCTTTCCAAGGTGTGGATCAGTCATGATCTTGAATGCAAGCGCTGAGAAAGGCTCGTCATTCTTTGGAAGACGCTTCATTTCCTTCTCTTTATCGTTCATGTCGGTACCGACGATTGCATCGATATCTAGTGGCGATGGAAGGTAACGAGTTACTGCATCGAGCATTGGCTGAACGCCCTTGTTCTTAAATGCAGAACCAGTAAGAACTGGTGAAAGCTTGGCAGCGATTGTTGCGCGACGGATACCTGCGATTAGCTCTGCCTCTGAGAGATCTTCGCCTGCGAGGTACTTCTCCATTACGACATCGTCATTTTCTGCGAGAGTTTCGATCATCTCGTGACGAGCTTGCTTTGACTTCTCCAACATATCTGCTGGAATTTCTTCAATTGTGTAATCTTCACCCTTTTTGGTTTCGCCGCGCCATACAAGGGCCTTCATTGCTAGAAGATCGACAACGCCAATGAAATCTGATTCGTTTCCGATTGGAAGCTGTAGAACTAGAGCAACTGCATTTAGGCGATCCTTGATCATGCCTACGCACTTATCGAATGAAGCGCCTGTACGGTCTAGCTTGTTAATGAAACAAATACGTGGAACTGAGTAACGGTCTGCTTGACGCCAAACTGTTTCAGATTGTGGTTCAACACCGGCAACGCCATCGAATACAGCAACTGCGCCATCGAGAACACGGAGTGAACGCTCTACTTCAACTGTGAAGTCAACGTGGCCAGGTGTATCGATGATGTTGATGAGATGGTCTTTCCACATACATGTGGTTGCAGCAGAGGTGATCGTGATACCGCGCTCTTGCTCTTGTTCCATCCAGTCCATCGTTGCTGCACCTTCGTGCACTTCACCGATCTTGTATGAGATACCTGTATAGAAAAGGATGCGCTCAGTAGTAGTGGTTTTGCCCGCGTCGATGTGAGCCATGATTCCGATATTGCGAACCGTAGCTAGATCGATCTTTTCTACTGTTGACGTTGCCAATTAATTATCCTCTTCTCAACTTTTGAATTCTTTAGTTTCTTAATTACCAGCGGTAGTGAGCAAACGCCTTGTTTGCTTCTGCCATTTTGTGGGTATCTTCGCGGCGCTTTACTGCTGCTCCGAGACCGTTTGATGCATCGATTAGTTCGTTCATTAGACGCTCTGCCATTGACTTCTCGCGACGTAGTCGTGAGTAATCGATTAACCAGCGAAGTGCCAAAGTTGTTGAGCGACCAGCTTTTACTTCAACAGGAACCTGGTAAGTAGCTCCACCAACGCGGCGAGAACGTACTTCAACAGCAGGCTTGATGTTGTCGAGAGCGCGCTTCAAAGTGATGATTGGATCAACCTGAGTCTTTGTGCGTGTGCCTTCAAGTGCGTGATAGACAATGCTTTCAGCAGTTGAACGCTTGCCGTGAAGCAATACGCGGTTGATTAGTGCAGTAACAACTGGTGAGTTGTAAACAGGATCTGCAACAACTGGAGACTTTACGACCGGACCTTTACGTGGCATTAGCTAGCCTTCTTCTCTCTCTTAGCACCGTAACGTGAACGTGATTGCTTACGGTTTTTAACACCTTGTGTATCGAGTGATCCACGAATAATTTTGTAACGAACGCCAGGTAGATCTTTTACGCGACCACCACGAACAAGAACAATGGAGTGCTCTTGTAGGTTATGACCTTCACCTGGGATGTATGCAGTAACTTCCATGCCACTTGTTAAACGAACACGTGCCACTTTGCGAAGCGCAGAGTTAGGCTTCTTAGGTGTTGTTGTGTAAACACGTGTACATACACCGCGACGCTGTGGTGAACCTTTTAGCGCAGGTGTATTTGTCTTCGTAGTCTTTTCTGCACGACCACGACGAACTAGTTGTTGAATCGTTGGCACTTCGTCTCCATTTCGGTTACTGCTTTTTTACGCTCGTTGTCCGACCCACGCGGTCGGGTGTGTTGCACCCGATGCGCAGTTGCAACTGATAATTTCTTAACAGGGGCAAGGCAAAAAGCTCTTAAAAGAGCAGACGCGAAGGGTATCGGGGTTCAGGCGTAAAGGTCAAAACGGCCCTTTTACTCTTCTAGGGCTCCCCTGGCCTCAAAAATCCCCAAAATTCGAAGTCGGGCGTGTCTCTTTTCTGGCCTCTTTTGGGGCCATAATCAACCCATGAGCCTTCACATTGGAGCCCAAAAGGGCGAAATTTCCGAGAAAATCCTCCTCCCAGGCGACCCTTTAAGGGCGAAATGGGTGGCCGAGAACTACCTCGATGGGGCCAAGCAGTACAACTCGATCCGAAATATGTTCGGCTATACCGGCACCTACCGCGGTGAGCGGATCTCGGTCCAAGGCACCGGAATGGGCCTTCCTTCTCTATCTATTTACGTAACTGAGCTCTTCAATGAACACGGCGTTGAGTCAGCGATCCGTATCGGCACATGCGGTGCGATCCAAGAGAAGACAAAAGTCGGAGATTTAATTTTGGCGATGACGGCATCGACTGATTCCAATATCAATCGTCGCTTCACAAACGGTTTGGATTTCGCACCGCATGCCGACTTCGGCTTATTGCAAGCAGCACATGAAGCTTCCAAGAAATTTGATCGCGTTCATGTTGGTGGAGTTTCATCGATGGATTATTTCTATGATGAAACCGATGCCAACGAAAAATTAATCAAGCACGGTGTACTAGCTCTTGAAATGGAAGCAAGTCAGTTGTACTCAATCGCTGCACGTAAGGGAAAGAAAGCACTTGCTGTGCTAACTGTTTCCGATCATGTGATCACGCATGAAGCGATGGATGCAGATGCCAGAGAGCGCACTCTCAATGACATGGTGGAAGTTGCACTCGCTGCGCTAAGCGCTAATTAATTAGCGATATGTGAAGGAACAGCAATACCAGCAGCATTTGCTGCGGTAATTGGTGCACCGAGCTTTGTTTCAATCGGAAGTATGCCCGCCCAAATCGGTAGAGCTACATCTTCGTCATCATCTAAAGGATCACCTTCGCGTGACTTTGCCGAGATTTTATTGAGCGAGAGTTCAACGATCATCGTTGCAGCAATCTCTTTACTTACCAAGGGGCGACCGTATTTTGAAAGGCCAGGCACCAACTTTTCGGTAATTCGCTCCAGCGCTAGATCTTTCTCGGACTCTTCAAGTACGCGAGCAACCCCGAAGATCATTACCGATTCGTAGTTCATAGATGAGTTAAATGATGAGCGCGCTACGACAATTGCATTTAGCTGGGTTACCGTCACACATAAGTCAATCCCCTGTGCGATCTGGCGCATCATTCGTGAACCAGTTGATCCATGGAGCAAGATGCGGTCATTGTCGCGGGCAAAGCCCATTGGGATTACAAAAGGCAGTTGGTTATCTTGATCGATAAAGCCCACGTGGGCTACATATTGGTTATCTAACAGGCGATTTATTGCATCGCGATCAAATAGTTCGCGTTCATCGTGACGTGCAACGTGGAATTTTTTGCCATCGCTCATTGTGCGATCTTAAACGAAAAAACCCGCCACTAATAGTGACGGGTTTTTTCGTTTTTTAATTACTAGCGAGGAATCTCGACTTCATCCAAGCGAACTGCTTCGCCTGAACCACCCTGATCGAATGGTGTGAAGTCGTACTCATCGTATGCAGCGTAGACCGCAGCCTTTGCTGCCTCCGTTGGTTCAACGCGGATATTGCGGTAACGAGCAAGGCCGGTACCAGCTGGAATCAACTTACCAATGATGACGTTTTCTTTCAGACCAAGCAATGGATCGCTCTTCTCTGACAACGCAGCATCTGTAAGTACGCGAGTTGTTTCCTGGAATGAAGCCGCTGATAGCCATGACTCAGTTGCAAGTGATGCCTTGGTGATACCCATAAGTTCTGGGCGACCAGAGGCTGCCTTGCCACCTGTTGTGACTACGCGACGGTTTTCGGTTTCAAAGCGACCGCGTTCTACGAGTTCGCCAGGAAGTAGATCCGCATCTCCTGCTTCAAGCACTGTAATGCGCTTAAGCATTTGGCGAACGATTACTTCGATGTGCTTATCGTGAATGCCTACGCCCTGTGAGCGATAAACAGATTGGATTTCGTTAACCAAGTGAACTTGTGTTGCACGTGGTCCGAGAATACGAAGTACCTGCTTTGGATCAATTGCGCCGACGACCATCTTCTGGCCAACTTCAACGCGTGAACCTTCTTCTACAAGTAGCTTCTGGCGACGTGTGATTGGGTAAGCAACTTCTTCGCCACCATCATCTGGTGTTACGACGATCTTCTTACCCTTTGCATCTTCACGGAATGAAACAACGCCGGCGGTCTCTGCGATTGGCGCAACACCCTTAGGTGTACGTGCTTCGAAGAGCTCGACGATACGTGGAAGACCGTGAGTGATGTCATCACCTGCAACGCCACCAGTGTGGAAGGTACGCATTGTTAGCTGTGTACCAGGCTCACCGATTGACTGTGCAGCGATAATTCCGACTGCTTCGCCGACTGCAACAAGTTGACCTGCAGCAAGTGAGCGACCGTAGCAAGCTGCGCACTGTCCGACCTTGCTATCGCAAGTTAGAACTGAGCGGATCTTAACTTCGTCGACACCAGCAGAAACTAGTTCGTCGATGACGCGGTCACCAAGATCTGAGCCAGCCTTAGCGAGAACGGTTCCGTTAACTTCAATGTCATCAGCCAAGGTGCGACCGTAGACAGATGTTTCAACGTGATCGTGCTTTACAAGGTTGCCAGCTTGCTGACGTGTTGCGATTGGAAGTACGAGACCACGATCGGTTCCGCAATCTTCTTCGCGAATGATTACATCTTGTGCAACGTCGCAGAGACGACGAGTCAAGTAACCAGAGTCAGCGGTACGAAGCGCTGTATCTGCAAGACCCTTACGTGCACCGTGCGTTGAAATGAAGTACTCGAGTACTGAGAGACCTTCACGGAAGTTAGCCTTAATTGGGCGAGGAATAATTTCACCCTTTGGGTTAGCTACAAGTCCACGCATACCTGCGATCTGACGGATCTGCATCATATTTCCGCGAGCACCTGAGTAGACCATCATCCAAACTGGGTTGACGCGAGGGAAGTTTTCTTCCATCTCTTTACCAACTTCAGCGGTTGCCTTGGTCCAAATTTCGATGAGCTCTTGGCGACGCTCGTCATCTGTGATGAGACCCTTTTCGTATTGTGATTGAACCTTGTCAGCCTGTGTTTCGTAGCTTTCGAGGATCTCTTTCTTACGAGGAGGTGTAACAACATCTTCGATACCGATTGTTGCACCGGCGCGAGTTGCCCAATGGAATCCAAGTGACTTCAGCGCATCAAGAGTTTGAGCAACTGTGACCTTTGGATAGAACTCAGCCAACTTATCGACGATTGCACCAAGTTGCTTCTTAGTGACATCAAGATCGACGTATGGGTAATCAGCAGGCAGTGCTTCATTAAAGAGTGCGCGACCAATTGTTGTTTCAATTGTTTCGCCAGTCTTTGTGAGGCGGATCTTAATCTTTGCCTGCAATGAAACTGAATGCTGATCATGAGCCATGATCGCTTCAGCAACAGAACCGAATGCGCGGCCTTCGCCGAGTTCGCCTTCGCGTTCCATGGTGAGGTAGTACAAACCAAGAACCATGTCCTGTGTAGGAGATGTAATTGGTCGACCGTTAGCAGGAGACAAGATGTTGTTTGAAGACAACATCAAGATACGAGCTTCTGCTTGCGCTTCAGCAGATAGTGGCAAGTGCACAGCCATCTGGTCACCGTCGAAGTCAGCGTTAAATGCTGTACATACGAGTGGGTGGATCTGAATTGCTTTACCTTCAACCAGTTGTGGTTCGAAAGCTTGGATACCTAGACGGTGAAGAGTAGGAGCACGGTTTAGGAGCACAGGGTGTTCTGCAATTACTTCTTCAAGAACATCCCAAACAACTGGACGTGCGCGCTCAACCATACGCTTTGCAGATTTAATATTCTGCGCGTGGTTGAGATCTACTAGACGCTTCATTACGAATGGTTTGAAGAGTTCTAGCGCCATCTGCTTTGGCAGACCGCACTGGTGCAACTTCAACTGTGGACCAACAACGATTACTGAACGACCTGAGTAATCAACGCGCTTTCCGAGCAAGTTCTGACGGAAACGACCTTGCTTACCCTTGAGCATGTCAGATAGTGACTTAAGCGCACGGTTGCCGGGACCAGTTACTGGACGACCACGACGACCGTTGTCGAACAAAGCATCAACTGCTTCTTGCAACATACGCTTTTCGTTGTTGACGATAATTTCAGGAGCACCGAGATCAGCAAGACGCTTCAAACGGTTGTTGCGGTTGATAACGCGGCGATAGAGATCGTTTAGATCTGAAGTCGCAAAGCGTCCACCGTCGAGCTGCACCATTGGGCGTAGATCTGGCGGGATAACCGGAACGCAATCGAGCACCATTGATGCTGGGTGATTGCTTGTTGTCATAAATGCATTTACGACCTTAAGACGCTTGATAGCGCGAGTCTTCTTTGCGCCCTTTCCATTTTCAGAAAGGTCGGTGAGGATCGCGTATTCAGCTTCGAGATCAAAAGTTTCTAGGCGCTTCTTAATTGCAGCAGCTCCCATGTCACCCTTGAAGTAGATTCCGTAACGATCGCGCATTTCGCGGTAGAGGTTCTCGTCGCCTTCTAGATCTTGAACCTTGAGGTTCTTAAAGCGAGCCCAAACATCTTCCAAGCGAGTTATTTCGCGTTCAGCGCGATCACGAAGTGCCTTGAGCTCACGCTCTGCAGATTCGCGAACCTTGCGCTTTACATCTGACTTTGCATCTTCTGCTTCGAGTTCAGCAAGATCAGATTCGAGCTTCTTCTGGCGAGCATCGAGATCATTGTCGCGACGTGTTTCGATCTTCTTACGATCGTTAGCCAGCTTCTTCTCGAGCTGTGGCATATCTTCTTCGCGGCCTTCTGCATCAACTTCTGTGATCATGTATGCAGCAAAGTAAATAACCTTTTCAAGATCCTTTGGAGCAAGATCAAGTAGGTATCCAAGACGTGAAGGCACGCCCTTGAAGTACCAGATGTGGGTTACAGGAGCGGCAAGCTCGATGTGTCCCATACGTTCGCGACGAACCTTGGCACGTGTTACTTCAACACCGCAACGCTCGCAGATGATTCCCTTAAATCGAACGCGCTTGTACTTACCGCAATAACATTCCCAGTCACGAGTTGGTCCGAAAATCTTCTCGTCGAAGAGTCCGTCCTTCTCTGGCTTGAGTGTGCGGTAGTTGATTGTCTCTGGCTTCTTTACTTCGCCAAATGACCAATCACGAATGTTCTGAGCCGATGCGAGACCGATTCTTAATTCATCAAAGAAGTTGACATCTAACATAGTTATTTATCCCTCTCTCAAACTTCTTCTACAGAGCTTGGCTCAACTCGTGACAAGTTGATACCTAACTCTTCGGCGGCACGGAAAATTTCTTCGTCGTTATCGCGCATTTCAATTGCGACACCTTCTGAAGAGAGAACTTCGACATTCAAGCAGAGTGATTGCATTTCCTTGATAAGTACCTTGAATGACTCAGGGATACCTGGCTCAGGGATGTTCTCGCCCTTAACGATCGCTTCGTAAACCTTTACGCGTCCGAGAACGTCGTCAGATTTAATTGTGAGGAGTTCTTGGAGTGTGTAAGCAGCTCCGTAGGCTTCAAGTGCCCAAACTTCCATTTCACCAAATCGCTGACCACCGAATTGAGCCTTACCACCGAGTGGTTGCTGCGTGATCATTGAGTATGGACCAGTTGAACGTGCGTGGATCTTGTCATCAACCAAGTGGTGGAGTTTCAAGATGTACATGTATCCAACTGAAATTGGTGTTGGGTATGGCTCACCGGAACGGCCATCAAATAACTTAGCCTTTCCGCTCTTGCCGATTAGTTGAACACCATCGCGGTTTGAAAGAGTGCTTGATAGCAAACCTGAGATTTCATCTTCAAGTGCACCGTCGAAGACAGGTGTTGCGAACTTAGTTCCAGGAGTTCCCTTTTCTGCACCGATTGCGCGCATGTGCTTCTGCCACGCTTCATCGACGCCAGAGAGATCCCAACCAGTTTTTGCAACCCAGCCGAGGTGCATTTCAAGAACCTGACCGACGTTCATACGACCTGGAACACCGAGCGGGTTAAGAACTACATCTACAGGAGTTCCATCTTCAAGGAATGGCATATCTTCAACTGGAAGAATCTTGGAGATAACACCCTTGTTACCGTGGCGACCAGCAAGCTTGTCACCATCTTGAATCTTGCGCTTCTGTGCAACGTAGACGCGAACCAATTGGTTAACGCCAGCTGCAAGCTCGAAGCCTTCTTCTGATTCGAAGATCTTTACGCCGATAACTTTTCCTGATTCTCCGTGTGGAACCTTAAGAGATGTATCGCGAACTTCGCGAGCCTTTTCTCCGAAGATTGCACGAAGCAAACGCTCTTCAGGTGTTAATTCAGTTTCGCCCTTTGGAGTTACTTTTCCAACCAAAATATCGCCAGGGACGACATCTGCGCCGACGCGAATGATTCCGCGCTCGTCGAGGTCTGCAAGTACTTCTTCAGAAACGTTAGGGATATCGCGAGTGATTTCTTCGGCACCTAGCTTGGTGTCGCGAGCATCGACTTCGTATTCCTCAATGTGGATTGATGTAAGAACATCATCTTGAACGAGACGCTGCGAAAGGATGATCGCATCTTCGTAGTTGTGGCCTTCCCATGACATAAATGCCACGAGCAAGTTCTTACCGAGAGCCATTTCACCGTTTTCGGTACATGGACCATCTGCAATTACTGAGCCAACTTCAAGCTTCTGACCTTCAGAGACAACAACCTTCTGGTTGTATGAAGTTCCTTGGTTAGAGCGTGAGAACTTAGATAGTGAGTATGTCTGGTAAGTACCGTCATCGCCCATGACCTTTACTTCATCGGCAGATACTTCAGTAACAACACCTGAATGAGTTGCTGTAACAACATCACCGGCATCTACTGCAGCGCGGAATTCCATGCCAGTACCGATAAGTGGCGCTTCTGCGCGCATCAAAGGAACTGACTGACGCATCATGTTTGAGCCCATCAACGCGCGGTTAGCATCGTCGTGCTCAAGGAACGGAATCATTGCTGTTGCAACAGAAACCATCTGACGTGGTGAAACGTCCATGTAATCAACTTCATCACCGATGATGTATTCAACTTCGCCACCACGACGACGTACGAGTACGCGCGCTTCAGCAAAGTGGTTGTCATCTGTAAGTGGTGCGTTTGCCTGCGCGATGATGTGTTCATCTTCTTCATCTGCAGTTAGGTAATCAACCTGATCTGTAACGCGACCCTTTACGACCTTGCGGTAAGGAGTTTCGATAAATCCGAAAGCTGTTACGCGACCGTAAGTTGCAAGCGAACCGATAAGACCAATGTTTGGTCCTTCAGGAGTTTCGATTGGGCACATACGTCCGTAGTGAGATGGGTGAACGTCGCGAACTTCGAAGCCTGCGCGGTCACGAGATAAACCACCAGGTCCGAGCGCTGAAAGACGACGCTTGTGTGTAAGACCTGAAAGTGGGTTTGTCTGATCCATGAACTGTGACAATTGAGATGTTCCGAAGAACTCCTTGATCGATGCAACAACCGGACGGATGTTGATCAGAGTCTGTGGAGTAATTGCTTCTACATCTTGAGTTGTCATACGTTCGCGAACTACACGTTCCATACGAGATAGACCGATGCGAACTTGGTTCTGAATTAGCTCACCAACTGTGCGAAGACGACGGTTACCGAAGTGATCGATATCGTCCTTTTCTACGCGAACTTCGCGGCCGTAATCCATTGTTAGATCGCCGCGGTGTAGCGCTACGAGGTAGCGAAGCGTTGCAACGATGTCAGAGATTGTAAGAATGCTCTGTGAAAGTTCTTGATCAAGACCGAGCTTCTTATTTACCTTAAAGCGACCGACCTTGGCCAGGTCATAGCGCTTTACATTGAAATAGAGGTTCTCGATAAGGTTTTGAGCAGCTTCCTTAGTTGGTGGCTCGCCCGGACGAAGCTTGCGGTAGATATCTAGCAGCGCTTCATCTTGTGTCTTGACTGTATCTTTTTCAAGAGTTGCACGCATTGATTCGAAGTCACCAAACTCTTCAAGAATTTGTTCTTCAGTCCAACCGAGCGCTTTCAAGAAGACAGTTACAGATTGCTTACGCTTGCGGTCGATGCGAACACCGACGAGATCTTTCTTATCAACTTCGAATTCAAGCCAAGCGCCGCGGCTTGGGATGATCTTTGAAGTGAATACATCTTTATCTGATGTCTTTTCGATTGTGCGTTCGAAGTAAACACCTGGTGAACGTACGAGCTGTGAAACAACAACGCGCTCGGTTCCGTTAATTACAAATGTTCCGCGCTTTGTCATTACAGGGAAGTCACCCATGAAGACAGTCTGTGACTTAATTTCACCGGTTTCATTGTTGGTGAATTCAGCAGTCACGAATAGTGGCTGCGAGTAAGTCATATCGCGTTCTTTGCAATCTTCGATTGAATACTTAGGTGGCTCGAAGCGGTGATCGCGGAATGAGAGCGACATAGTGCCCTGGAAATCTTCGATCGGTGAAATTTCTTCGAAGATTTCTTCTAAACCTGATTTTGATGGAAGTTCTCCACGATTTGTATTTGTTGATTGCGCAAGACGTGAACGCCACAAGTCGTTGCCCAATAGCCAGTCAACGCTCTCAACTTGGAGCGCTAATAGGTTTGGAACTTCTAGGGGTTCGCGGATCTTGGCGAATGAAATACGTTGCGGAGCTACAGAATTCTTTTTCGCGGCCAAGAGATGTCCTTCCAGACAATGTTCACTTACAACATTATTTTTTTAACAATGTCGATTCACAAAGTGCGAGAACGCACAACTATTAGGTCTCAGCCGCTATATGCCCTGACCATAGAAGATTTATGCGAAGGGCAAGAGTAACGCTCACCCCCTCAGCCTGTCCAACCGGCCTCTTATACCCCCAAACCCTCCCCTTTGTCAGGCGATTGTGGAAAGAAAATCCCTCGACTGGGCCGGGGACTTGCTCGTTAAAGTCCCCTTTTCCCCATTCGAGGGATTTCCTAAATTGAGCGAAAAATATTCAGAGAAAGAGAAAACCCCCTTGGTTGGAGCGAAGGGACTTTAACGAGCAAGTCCCAAGCCCGACCAAGGGGGTTTCCCCCAACTGATTATTTGAGTGTGACCTTTGCGCCAGCTGCTTCGAGAGCTGCCTTTGCCTTCTCTGCTGTCTCCTTGTTTGCCTTCTCAAGAAGTGTTGCTGGAGTTGCATCAACTAGGTCCTTTGCCTCCTTCAAGCCAAGGCTTGAATTGAGGTTACGAACTTCCTTGATCACTGCAATCTTCTGTGAGCCTGCATCTTCGAGGATAACTGTGAATTCATCTTGACCAGCATCTGCTGCGCCACCTGCTGCTGCGCCGCCTGCTGCTGCTGCTGCAACTGGTGCTGCTGCTGTTACATCGAATTCAGTTTCGAATGCCTTAACGAACTCTGAAAGTTCGACAAGTGTCATTTCCTTGAACTGAGCCATTAGATCTGTTGATGAGAGCTTTGCCATTTTATATTTTCCTTTTCTTTATTCCGCTGGAGTTTCTGCTGCATCTGCTGCTTCAGGAGCAACTTCAGCGACAACTTCTTCTGTTACTTCTGCAACTGCTTCAGCAGCTGGTGCTGCTTCTTCAACCGCTGGAGCCTCTGCAACTGCTGGAGCTGCTTCCGCTACTGGCGCAGATGCCGGAGCACCTGCCTCAAGTTTGATACGAAGTGCATCGAAGATACGCGCTGCCTTAGCAAGCGATCCCTTCATTGCACCAGCAAGCTTTGCCAAGAGAACCTCACGGGACTCAAGATCAGCAAGCTGCATGATTTCTGCAGTTGTAACGAACTTGCCTTCGTAGATTCCACCCTTAACAACAAGTAGTGGGTTCTCCTTCTGGAAGTTCTTTAGATTACGAGCTGCATCAATTGGATCTCCCTTGATGAAAGCAAGTGCTGAAGGACCAACGAGTAGATCATCAGAGATGTCTACGCCGGCGTTCTTAGCTGCAATCTTTGTAAGGGTGTTCTTAACGACGCTGTACTTGGTATCTGAACCAAGGCTGCGACGCAATTCCTTCATCGAAGTCACGGTTAGACCGCGGTATTCGGTTAGGTAGGTTGCATTAGCTGACTTGAAATCTTCAGTCAGTTCAGCAACTGCTGCTTCTTTTACTGGGCGAGCCATTCGGTTCACCTTTCCTTTTACATTACGACTTTGGTCAATAAAAGAAAAAATCCGTGACGCGTAAATGCGCACGGATTAATGTGAACACCTACGCGGGCTGAGATTCCTCAATTATCTGGTTCTTAAGAACCAGACCTGCGGTCTTTGGTTATGGCAGAACTTTAAGGGTTTGCGTAAAGCGGGGTCAAATCCGAGCGTAAAAAATCCGGCTACCGGTGGAGCGAAGGGACTTTAACGAGCAAGTCCCAAGCCCGCCGGGGCCGGATTTTTCCTAAAGAGATTAGTTAGCTGATGGTTCGCGAACTAGGTTTGGATCTACTTGGATTCCAGGTCCCATAGTTGTTGAAACAACTGCCTTCGCAATGTAGCGACCCTTTGATGAGTTTGGCTTAGCGCGGTGAACTTCATCGAGAGCTGCTGCATAGTTATCTGCAAGCTGTGCTGCAGTAAATGATGACTTACCGATGATGAAGTGAAGGTTTGAGTTCTTATCGATACGGAATTCAATCTTTCCGCCCTTGATGTCGTTAACTGCCTTTGTTACATCGGTTGTAACTGTTCCCGTCTTTGGGTTAGGCATAAGTCCACGTGTTCCAAGAACTTTACCGAGACGACCGACCTTACCCATCAAATCTGGTGTTGCAACAACTGCATCGAAGTCCAAGCGACCCTTTGAAACTTCTTCAATGAGTTCATCGCCACCGACGATATCTGCACCGGCTGCGCGAGCTTCGTCAGCGCGCTCTCCGTTTGCGAATACAAGAACGCGAGCAGTCTTTCCTGTGCCGTGTGGCAAGTTAACTGTTCCGCGAATAGCTTGATCGGCCTTCTTTGGATCTACGCCAAGAACGAGTGCAACTTCAACAGTTGAGTCGTACTTGGTAGTTGTTGTCTCTTTGGCAAGTGTTACTGCCTCAAGCGGTGTGTAAAGGTGGTCTTTCTTAACCTTCTCTGCTGCCGCTGTATATTTCTTTGAGCGCTTCATTTCTTCCTCATTCCTAAGTCTTTCGACTTAGCTAGTGGTTGTGGTTAACGAACCAGCGAGGTTCTCCCACATCTACTTCTCACGGTGAGAAGTAGAAATTTAGTTATCCGACAGTGATACCCATTGAGCGAGCAGTACCGGCGATGATCTTGCTTGCTGCATCAATGTCATTTGCATTGAGGTCAGCCATCTTTACCTTTGCGATCTCCTGAACCTGAGCCATGGTGATATTTGCAACCTTGGTCTTGTGTGGAACTGGTGATCCCTTTTCAACTCCGGCAGCCTTCAAGATAAGACGTGATGCTGGTGGAGTCTTAGTGATAAATGTAAATGAGCGATCTTCGTAGACAGTGATCTCTACCGGAATGATCTGACCCTTTTGAGATTCAGTGGCAGCGTTGTAAGCCTTCACGAACTCCATGATGTTGACACCATGCTGACCAAGGGCAGGACCTACTGGTGGTGCAGGTGTTGCTGCGCCAGCTTGGATCTGCAACTTGATGAATCCGGTTGCCTTCTTCTTTGGTGCCATTTTTTATTCCTTTTCTAGTTTTCCGGTAATTAAATCTTGGTCTCTTTGGATCTTCGTTAAATCTTCTGTACTTGTGCGAATGAAAGTTCTACTGGTGTTTCGCGTCCGAAGATTGAAACAAGAACCTTGAGTTTTGCTTGCTCAGGCATGATCTCGGAGATTGATGCTGGAAGCGTTGCAAATGGGCCATCCATAACGGTGACTGATTCGCCAACTTCGAAATCAACGACGCGGATATCGGCCTTGTCAGATTTCTTAACAGGGCGTGGAGCAAGAATCTTTTCTACATCATCCATGCTTAGTGGACTTGGGTGATGTGCGTTTCCGACGAAGCCTGTAACGCCTGGTGTATTGCGAACTGCAGACCAAGACTCGTCAGTTAGCTCCATGCGGACAAGAACATAGCCTGGGTAGATATTGCGCTTAACCTGCTTGCGCTGGCCGTTCTTGATTTCCATAACTTCTTCTTCAGGAACTTCGATCTGGAAGATGAAGTCTTCCATGTGAAGTGAAACTTTGCGGTTGTTGAGGTTATCGCGAACCTTCTTCTCATAACCTGCGTAAGAGTGGATTACGTACCAGTCGCCGATCGCTGCGCGAAGGGTGCGACGGAATTCTGCATTTGGATCGTTCTCATCTGATTCGAGATCGCCATCTTCATCGCTGGCGAGCGCAAGATCATCAACAGGTGCGTCGGTGAGAACTACTTCCTCAACGATTTCTGGTGTAGCAACCTCAGCAACGATCTCGTCGGCATTAGCCGCAAGCGCTGCTTCGAAAGCATCAGGTGTCTGGTTCTCGGTCATTGTGTTCCTTACCCAAATACCCAGAAGACAAGCTTGGTGATTACCAAGTCAAAGATAGAAACGACTGCGATGATGAAGGTTACGAATACCAAAACAACGGCTGTGTATGTGCTCAGTTGCTTACGTGTTGGCCAAACTACCTTGGTAAGTTCGGAAACGACTTGGCGATAGAAAAGGCCAACGCGCGCAAATAGACCGAGCTTCTCGGCAACTTGTTCTGTTGACTCTGTCATCGTCGTTCCTTTCAATCGGTAAAGCAATCGGTTAAGTACTTCGTAAAACTTTTACATCTTTATTACTAATCTTTTACAACTTCTTGCAGGGCAGGAGGGACTCGAACCCCCAACCGGCCGCTTTGGAGACGGCAACTCTAGCCAATTGAGCTACTGCCCTTCGCGAGGGCATGACAAAACCCTAGGGAATTGCAAATCCTCGTGAGCGTCGAAGTGTAGAGGGTCAAAGGGGGGTAGGTAAAACTCGCGCTCAATTCTGCCCGCGCATAGGGCAGACTTCGCCTATGAGCAGAGTTTCCGCACGTATTGCCGCAATCGCAGAATCAGCCACTTTGGCGGTAGATGCAAAGGCCAAAGCGCTAAAGGCAGCAGGCCGTCCAGTTATTGGTTTCGGAGCAGGTGAACCTGATTTTCCAACGCCTGATTACATCGTTGAAGCAGCCGCTGCTGCAACGCGCGTTGTTGCAAATCATCGCTACACACCTGCTGCTGGTCTTCCGGAACTTCGCGAAGCAATTGTCACAAAGACAAAGCGCGATTCAAATTATGAAATTACCGCTGATCAAGTACTTGTAACTAATGGTGGAAAGCAAGCGGTCTACCAAGCATTTGCATCGATTATCGATCCAGGCGATGAAGTTCTTCTTCCATCACCATTTTGGACAACCTATCCAGAGTGCGTGCAACTTGCTGGTGGAAAGACTGTCGAAATCTTTGCCGATGAAACACAGAATTATTTAGTAACTGTTGAACAATTAGAAGCAGCCCGCACACCAAAGACCAAGGCTCTCCTGTTCTGTTCTCCATCTAACCCAACCGGTTCGGTTTACTCTGTCGAGCAGGTAAAGGCGATCGGCGAATGGGCAGTCAAAAACAACATCTGGATCATTGCAGATGAGATTTACGAACACCTTTTATATGACGGTGCAACAGCGCCATCTCTTCCGGTTCTGGTTCCAGCACTTGCCGATACTTGTATCATCATCAACGGTGTTGCTAAGACTTACGCGATGACTGGTTGGCGTGTGGGCTGGATGATCGGGCCAAAGGATGTAATCAAGGCGGCAACTAACTTGCAGTCACATCTAACTTCAAATGTTTCTAACGTTTCACAGCGCGCCGCGATTGCAGCTCTCACCGGAGATTTATCTGCTGTTCATAAGATGGGCGAGGCATTTAACCGTCGACGCAAGTTAATTGTTGGACTTCTCAATGAGATTCCAGGATTTGTCTGCCCAACACCAACAGGTGCTTTCTATGTTTATCCATCGGTTAAGGGCGTACTCGGAACAACTATCCGCGGTAAAACTCCAAAAACTTCTGCAGAACTTGCAACGCTTATCTTGGAAGAAGTTGAAGTTGCCGCTGTTCCAGGTGAAGCCTTTGGTCCATCTGGTTACTTGCGTTTCTCATATGCAACTAGCGATGAAGATATCGTCGAAGGTATCGGCCGCATCAAGAAGTTAATTACTGAAGGTTAAGCCCGATCAGATTTACTTCAGGCTCTAAGGTGATTCCGAACTTATCCTGAACATGCTGCTGAGCGCTCTTTGCAAGGGATGCAATATCTTGCGCGGTTGCATTCGCTGCATTTGTTAGTGCAAGGACGTGTTTAGTTGATACTCGCGCTCCCCCAAAAGCATCTCCTTTTTTAATTCCAGAGTTTTCAATGAGCCAAGCAGCGCTAGTTTTAATCCGTCCATCTGCTTGCGGCCAACGAGGAGCGCCTTCTGGCAAAGTTGCCGCAACTTCGGCGGAAACGATTGGGTTTGTAAAGAAAGAACCAGCTGACCAAGAATCGCGATCGCTTGGGTTTAACAACATGCCTTTTGCTGCACGAAGTTCAAGGACTGCCTTACGCGTTGCGGCTACCGGAGCTTTTTCGCCAACTGCGATCTCTAATTTAGTGGCGAGTTCTGCATAAGTAATTGGTGTTGTTTCAACACCGATTCGAAGTTGGAATTGCACCTCGATTACAACGTAGCGACCCGGATGAGATTTAAAGTAAGAATTGCGATAGGAAAATTCGCATTCTTGGTTTGTAAAAGTCTTAATCGCCTTTGCTTGGCGATCGTAAGTGCGTACCTGTGTAATGAATTCACTTACTTCATGGCCATAGGCGCCGATATTTTGAATCGGAGCAGCGCCAACTGTTCCTGGAATTCCACTAAGAGTTTCCAGTCCTGCGAAACCTCTTTCAATACCGATTTGAACGAATTTATCCCAGTTCTCACCGGCTCCGATTGCCAGCGTTGCACCGCTACATGCATCGACCTCTGACTTCAGCGCGTGATTAGTAATTCGAATTACTGTTCCGTCAAAACCGCTATCGGCAACCAAGATATTGGTACCGCCGCCGATGATTAAGACTGGGGTATCTCCTGCAGCTTCGATCGCCGCGATAATTTCAGATTCATTGTGGGCATCGACAAAGTTCTTTGCGGGGCCGCCTACGCGCAAGCTGGTGTAATTACGGAGTTCGGCCATTGAGTTAGTTTACCTGCGTGGAGACAAGATTGCGCTCTTGCCTCTAAAGCGCTCGAGGATACGGTCGTAGTTCTTCTTTGATTGAACTTCACGGAATTCTTCATCAGTATCGTAATAACCGTGATGGCGCGCTTGTTCTAGGGGTAGGTCTATCTGTAAAAGTCGACCATTGGCATGGCGCAAGCGCAACGAAAATTCGATATCTGCGTTGCGATAATAAATTGCGCGGTTGTTAAATCCGCCGGCATTTGTGGCATCCAGACAGTTAATCGCTAAGAAGTAACTAAATAAGACATCGACTTCACCGGCGCCTTTGTCGTCCACACTTCGCCATTCATCTTCAGTATTAACAAGTCCTCCGCGCCATCCGACTGCGCTGTATTGGCCCTTGCTTAACTCGGCTAGGACTGGGGCCATAGCATCGCTGGTAAATCTCGTTGATGGATCCATGATGACTAGGTATTTGGATGAGATGTTTTTAAGAAGTGCGTTGGCGTTCTCGCCCCAGCCAAAGTTTTCGGTAATCGCAATCAATTGAAATTGTGTATTTATCTCATTGACAAGTTCTGCCGGATCACCAATTACTAAGGCGATAACTGGCGTATTTGTATGAGCCTTTATGGTGCGTACAGTTTCGGCTGCATCTGCTGTGAATCCATCAACGATCATGGCAATTGCAATATCGCCAGTTATCTTGATTGGGCGTAGGTCGCGAGTAGATGCAAAAGTTGGAAAGCGTTCTTTGGCGCGGAATTCAAAGCCACCAGCAACATCGATTACTTCAAAGCCGAGTGCGGCTATTTGATCGCGAATTTGATCAGCCTTTATAAAATCCTTGGCTGCACGCGCATCGAGTCTTTCCTGCGCTAACTCTTCTTTGCTTTTAGAAGTCATTTCTTAATTACAACAGCTTTAGCCATGCCCAGCACTTTGACGCCGGCAGATGTGGCAACTAGATCGATTTTGATTTGATCAGCAGTTACTTCAGTGACTGTTCCGTTGATTGTTAAATCCACTTTTTCGCCTGCGGGCACGATCACTGGCTTAATGAAGCGAGCGCCGAATTCTTTAACGCTGGCTGTGCCGCCAGACCAATCGGTCACATATTTACCAACGAGGGCCATAGTCAACATTCCGTGGGCAATTACATTTGGAAGTCCCACAGAGACCGCGACTTCTTCGCTCTGGTGAATTGGGTTTTGATCACCAGATGCATCGGCATAAGCCTTGAGCATTTCACGATCAACTAGGACAACTCTTTCGGGAATTGCGAAGCCAACTTCAATATTTGTAGTCATGCGCGCACCACCAAAGTTGACCATGAAGAGACAACTAATTCAGAGCCGCGATGTAGGTCAGAACGCACGCTAACGATCTCGTTTCCGGCAGCTACGCGATAGCTTTCAATTGTTGCTGAGCAACTAAGTGAATCCCCTGCCTTAACTTGGGCGAAGATTTCAAACTTTTGATCGCCATGTACTAAGCGCGACCAATCCAAACCGATTTCAGGTTGGGTGAGAATGTTTTGAAATTGATCCAATGAGATGCGGATCGTAAATGTTGGGGGTGCAATGGATGTATCGGTCTCGCCAATTACGGCAGCGAAGGCATCGATTTCTGATTGCGAAATAGAGATTGAATCAGCACCAGCGAAGGTGCGCCCGACAGAATCGGGTGCGAGCATTAGCGAGTTTCGCGGTGTAGAGTTGAAGATTTGCAACGTGGACAGAACTTCTTGAGTTCCATACGGTCTGGATCGTTGCGACGGTTCTTCTTTGTAATGTAGTTGCGCTCTTTGCAGTCAACGCATGCCATGGTGATCTTTGGACGAACGTCCGCGCTCTTGCTTGCCATGGTCTTGCTCCTTCTATCGGTTTGTATCTCGTTTAGTACGAGGCGCTTAGGTTACCTGAGCGATCTCGTTGCGCGAAATTCACGCTTATTTAACTGCCAACTGCTGGTCGAACTAGTAGCGGAGGCGGGATTTGAACCCACGACACAGCGATTATGAGCCGCTTGCTCTACCAAGCTGAGCTACCCCGCCAAGGGTTGTGCACTTTCGAGCCCCCCACCGGAATCGAACCGGTGACCTTTTCCTTACCATGGAAACGCTCTACCGACTGAGCTAGGGGGGCAATAGGTAGAGGTGTGAGTGTACGACAGGTGCGGGGAAAGTTAAAAATTAGCGAGCAGGATCAAGCGTGACTTTGCCGGTTGTAGCCCGAGCCAGCATCGCTTGATGAGCCGCTTTTGCCTCAGATAATCCATAAGTTGCACCGATTACAGGTTTTAGCGCGCCAGATGAAATCAAAGCAAATAGCTCAATCAGAACATCGCCGAGCAACTCTTTCTTTCCAAAGCAATGTGCCAACCAGAAGCCTGCAACAGTTTTTGTTCCACCCATTAACGCACCCGGATGAATTGGAGTTGGCGCATTTCGCGATGCCATTCCGTAGGTAATCAATCGACCAAAAGGTGCAAGTACTTCAAGGCTGGCATCGAAAGTTTTTCCACCAACCATTTCTAAAACAATATCTACTTTCTTTCCACCATTTGCCGCCATCATCGCAGCAGCCAAATCGTTGGAATTTGCATCAACAACTTCATCTGCGCCCAATGATTTAGCAAGTTCATTCTTTTCCGCTGTTGATGTAACTGCAATAACTTTTGCGCCCCACATCTTGGCTAATTGAATTGCCAGAGAACCAACGCCACCGGCTGCAGCTTGAACCACAACCGTTTCACCTGGTTGCACATGCGCCATGGTTTTCAAGATATGCCAAGCAGTTGTTCCCTGAACAAGCATTGCAACAGCTTGCGCATCAGAAACACTTTCTGGAATATCAACGCACATCGCTTTATGTGCCAGAGCTTTCTGCGCATATCCCCCGGTGCTAACACTTGCTAAAACGCGGCGACCAGATTGGGTCTTGCCGACAACTTCGAGGCCAGGAATTAACGGTAGCTCTTGCTTGGAAAGATATGAATTCTCAGTTTGGTGGGTATCGGCATAGTTGACTCCGATACAAGAGACATCGATTAACTCTTCGTTTTCACTTGGCTGAGGATCAGCCAGTTCAACTAGTTCGAGTACTTCTGGTCCGCCAAATTTCGTTATCAGGATAGCTTTCATTAGTTATCGCAGGTGCAGCGTTGGTCGGCAGGCACTCCTTGAAGCGCTTCTTCAATATGTTCGCCGCAACCTGACCAGGTGTATTTACTGCACTTCTTGCATACAACACGTGAACACATTTACTTCTCCCTTGTAGCCGATATTAAATTCTAGCGTTAGAAATACTTGCGGAAAATCTTCTTAAAACGCTTAGTTATGCGCTTATTAATTTTTAAGGTCTGGTCAATCGGTGATACCGCCATCACTTTGGCATGGGCTGGCTCATCAGGAGTGATCACATCTTTAAGTGCTGGAGAGTTTTGATCTAGTGAATCAGCGATTCGTTCGATATTGGCAACCATCGAAAGTCCACGAATGATCTGCTCTTGGTCAGCATCTTTTGCATCTTCAATTAGTGATTCGGCAAGTGCGGCACCGGCTTCGCGCGCATCATCAGTTGCCGTGGTTGTAGTTTCAAAGTCTTCTTCATCATCTATTTTGGATGAGATGGCATAACTTGCCGCAGATAGCGCAACTGCGATCTGCTTCTTGGTGGAATCTGCGATACCTCCGCTGACGGCAGAGTCAAAGAGAGTTCTGGCAATTGTGCGCACCTGAACGAGGGTGTGCTCGATCGCAATTCCTTGAACGTAAACGTCTTCGGCTACATCTTTCTCTGCTGTTGGGAACCATCTGGCATGTCCGCGCGCTTCAACTGATTGTGCACGTATCGCGGGAACTGCTTCCATTAACAACCTTGCTTTAGCTAACCAATTACCCGCTTCTTTCTGGGTGTAACCAGCGGCAACGCCTTCAGACATTTTCGCTAACAACTCAGCAGCTTTGGCAGATACATCGGTGATCTGATCGATCGCACGATCAACTGGTGTCTTGGCGTGAGAGAAATAGGAGAAGACAATTGCAATTGCTGCGCCGATAAGAGTGGAACCAAGGCGATGCGCTGCAGTTGTTCCACTGATTCCTGGGCCGATAACGATGAGTGCAGTAACCGGGACATTTACCGATGCCACCTCACCTAAGTGAAGTGCGCGCGCAACAACTGCGCAGAAGATAACTGTTAAACCGACTGCGATAAAGCCAAAATCAAAGATAGAAACGTTGATTAAAGCAACGGTTGCACCAATGGCAGTTCCGACTATCTGCCCAAAGCCTTCGCGAACAGATTTATGAAGTGAGATGCGGATCGACAAGGTGCAGACAATTGCCGCAACTACGCCGCCATCTTCAACGAGTAGATCTCCAACTTGCCAGGCGACTGCTCCAGCAAGGCCGGCCACGAGTATTTGACGTACCCAAACCCGGCGGTCGGCAAATAACTTCTTTAACTTTTTCCACATGATGTGGCTAAGTTTAGTAGGCGCGCACCAATTCGCACATGCGAGCCGCGTTATCTGCAAGGTTTCCGCGCGAAAGGGCTCCACCAATCAGTAGCGCGCTGTCATTGCCATACATCTTTATCATCTCTGGAATTCGCCCTAAATTCATTCCACCTGCAGGAGCGACAAACATTGGGTTTAACTTGCCAAGTTTTTCACGTGAAAGCTCTGTTATATCTAGACAATGATCGCTGCTAAAGGCAAAACGTCCACCGATATTTGGAAAGATCGTGATGTCGGCCCCTGCAAGTCTCATCAAAGTGCCCAAGACAATTCCGTGTGAAATTCCCTCTGCTTTAGAGGTTATTAGTGATCCCAACATGGCAGGGTGTCCCTGAATAGGAAGTGCGATCGAGTCATCGGATGCGATCTTGCGCAACGAATCAAAGCCAGTTATTCCGGGAAGAATTAACAGCGCACCTGCACCTAAATCTTTTGCCGTGTGTGCAGCGTCAACTATCTGATCAAATGGAAGATTAAGGCTCGGTGCGTAAACAGATTTTCCACCGGTGACAGCATTTGCCTCTTTTACTGCACGAGAAATTAAAGTGACTCGCTCTTTCCATGTCGCCCAAGGTTGATTAGCAAGGCTGTGATCATCTTTAATCAAATCAAATCCCGCTAAGGCTAAGGTGCGGGCCATTTCTGCAAGTGTTTGCGCATAAGATCCCATTGGCTTTAGAGCAGTTGAAACAAGGGGGCGGGTTTCTGCGCCAAGTAATTTACGCAATCCACTGATTCCAAAACGAGGTCCACTAAATTTCGCGAGGAAAGAATCAGGCAGTTTTAAGCCAACAATCTTTACATTAGGGAATAGCGAAACATTTCCCCAGAGCACGTTAAGAAACTGGTTTAACTCTCCGCCAGTTACATCTGGGTTATAAGAAATAGTAATTAAGTGGCTAGTTTTATCTGAGGATGAAATCTCCTCAACTTTTCCAACCACTTCTTCCTGAATCCAACTTGGAGCTAATTCATAGGGAAATTCGATCGTCTGTTCAGCACGAATTACATCAGCGATCGACTTTGGGTCTTCGCCAGTGAATTTATAGGTTACGTAGATACGATCCACTTTAAGCGCCTCCCCATTTGCCATGGGCAATTATCTACCTAGGAAATGCCGCCGCAACACCACCATCGACGGCGATAACGCTTCCTGTTGTGCGTGAAGATTCATCACTTAAGAAGAATGCTGCAGCACGAGCCACATCTAGGCTTCTTACGCGTGCATTTAAAAGATTTCGAGAGGCATAGAAGTCCTCAAGTTCCTCTGGTTTCACACCATGTGCAGCTGCACGTTGTTCGCGAATACCGCCTTCCCACAACTTGCTGTTATCGAAGACTGCGTCAGGGTTGATTCCGTTGAAGCGAATTCCAGCGTTTCCACCTTCAAGAGCTGCAATGCGCATCAACTGCAACATTCCTGCCTTGCTAACTGAATATCCACCAAATCCTGCGCCCGGTGCAAATGCGTTCTTGCTTGCGATGTAAACGATCGAGCCACCCATTTTCTGTTTGCGCATTACCTTCATAGCTTCTTTGGTCAACATAAACGCGCTGGAAAGATTTATATCTAAACCGCGGCGCCATTTTTCAATATCCAAGTCTTCAAGCTTGTCGCTGATACCAATACCCGCGTTAATTACAGCGCCATCAAGTCCACCGAAGTGCTTAATGGTTTTTGTAACTGTCGCCTGAACATCTGCTTCCTTTGATTGATCACCCAATACCAATAGCGGCGGATTACATTTATTCTCAGCGAACTCTTTCTCAACTTCTAGAAGTCCTTTTTCTTCGATATCGGCAAGGACTACGTGAGCGCCACGTTTTCCGAGTTCAAGTGCCACGCCTCTACCAATGCCGCTGCCGGCGCCCGTAACGATAATGATGTGTCCATCTAGTTGTGCGGGGGCTGGCTTGTTCTTTAACTTAAATAGCTCCATTGGCCAGTAATCAAAACCAAAGATTTCCGCGTCAGAGATTGTGTCTCCATCACCAAATACATCGATGACTCGCGCTGCAACTTTGTGAGTATGTGAAGCGATATCTGCCAGCATCACATTCTCTTTAATTGTTGTTGCAGCAGTAACTGCACCTACGCCTGGAACAATAATTACGCGTGGATCATTCCCATGGCTTGAATAACCAGCAGGTAGCAGTGACTTATTCGCTTCAAAATATGCGCTGTAGTTCTCGCGGAATTCATTGATTCCAGTTTCAGTATCTTCCAAAGTCACTGTTGCTGACTTAGGGCGGATACGCAACATATGGTCTGCGCTAGATGCACCTAGAGCCAAGACCTTCTTCAGGTCTGGGCGCGATGCAATTTCAGCTAAACGAGTATCTGTTCTAAGTAACTGCTTCTTACCAAGAGTTCCGCGCAACTTTAGAAGCAAATCCTTTAACTCTTCATCGGGCAGATCTTGATGTTGGAAGTTCGCCGCTGGTCGTTTATTAAGTGAATCGAGGTATTTATCAGCCAACGCCACTGCATCAAGAGTCTTTTGGTAACAACGATCTGAATCTTCATCCCAGACAACTAGGCCGTGATGAGCAAGAACTACACCGGCATAATCGCCTAAACCGCCAACTAACTTAGACAGTTCAAAGCCCGGACGAATCCAATCGACATACGCGAATTCTTCACCGAGTGCTTCACGAACTGCTTTTTCTCCTTGTGGATGATTGGTCAGCGCACAGATCGCATCGGCATGAACGTGATCAATATGTTTAGCGGGAAGAAAACCATGTAAAAGTGTTTCGATGGATGGACGGCGTGAAGTTGGATCAACCAGAGCTCGAGTTACATAATCAACCATCGTGTCATCATCTAAAGCGTCAAAATCCCGTAACGCTAGTAGTTCTTCAAGATAAAGCGCTGGGTAATCGCGATCGATCGCGTATTGCATATCTGCGCCAGAACCTTTAACCCAGAGAACCTTCTTAAGGCGACCGAGATGGTCTTTAACTTCACCTTTACTAGATGTGTTGCCACCGCCGTAAACAACCATTGATTGGTCGGCACCGATCTTCTGTGAACGTGCGACTAGGTCGTGTAATGGCTTTAGATCACTCATAGTGTTTGGCCTTCTGCTATTTCGTAGGAATGTTTCTCGGTTATGACTGCACTTATGTACTTTGCTGGCGTTACATCAAAAGCTGGATTAAAGGTCTTGGCTCCAATTGGTGCTACTTGAATTCCCTTGAAATGAGTTAACTCTTCATCTCCACGTATCTCGATATGTATTTCACTTCCGGTTTTAATGCTGCGATCAACCGTTGATTCGGGAGCGACAACTAGAAATGGAATTCCTGCAGCGTGACAAGCAAGTGCAACGCTTAGCGAACCAATCTTGTTTGCAGAATCACCGTTTTTAGCAATTCGATCTGCGCCAATTAGAGCAGCATCAATTCGACCACTGAGAATCGCCATCGCTGCCGCCCCGTCTGGTTCGATGTGATAAGGGATATCGGATTTCATTAACTCCCAGGCGGTTAAACGTGAGCCTTGAAGAAGCGGACGAGTTTCATCTGCATAAACCTCTTTAACAAAGCCACGCTTATGCATCTCTTTAATGACACCTAGCGCGGTTCCGGTGCCAGTTGTAGCAAGCGAACCAGTGTTGCAATGGGTCAACAAAGTCATTGGCTTACTTCCCAGTTTATTGATCAGCCAATCTGCGCCAATATTTCCCATATCAGTACTCGATTGCTTATCTTCACTCGCTAACTGGTGGGCTGCGGCAAGAACTGCATCGCGTCCTTCTGGCAAATGTTTACGAATCTTCTCAACAGCCCAGGCCAAGTTAACTGCCGTTGGACGTGCATCGCGAAGTAAATCAAGGTTATGTTCTAACTCTTGCGCGCTATGACCTTTACGTGCAGCCTCATCAATAACCAAGACGACTCCGTAGGCACCAGCGACGCCGAGCGCAGGGGCGCCTCTAACAACCAACCTTTGAATGGCATCGATATATGGGGCTAGTTCGTCGTAAGAAATATAAGTTTCCGAGATGGGAATCTGTGTTTGATCAAGCAGAACAATCTTGTTTTCTTTCCAGACAATCGCTTCGAACCCGCTAGACATTTAAATGCTCCTTATTCAAGGTCTTGAACTTATCACTTCGCTTCGCAAATAGAGATTGCTAAGCGTATGAATCCCAGTCGCCACCACTCAAGATTCCACCATCTATGACAATAGATTGACCAGTTATATATGAAGATGCATCCGTTGCCAGAAAGATTACTGATCCGATGATTTCGTCAGGATTTGAGAGGCGACCAATCGGAGTTGTTTCATCAAACCATTTTGTGCGGTGGGGTTCGCCCCATAGCGGCTTGGTGAAATCAGTTTTGATAACTGAAGGTTCAATGCAGTTAACTCGAATTTTATCTTTTGCCCATTCACGAGCGGTGCTGCGGGTTATTGAAGTAACCGCTGCTTTGGTCGCTGCATAAACAGAGATCGTATTGAAGCTATAACGAGCGCTTAGAGAGCTCATATTTACAATCACTCCACCGCCGGCCGCCTTCATGATCGGATGTGCCGCCTGCGAAATAAAATAGATCGCCTTCATATTTACCGAAACTATGGCGTTGAAATCTTCTTCGGTTACTTCAGTTATAGGTTTGCGACGATTTATTCCCGCAGTATTGATAACGATATCTAGGCCACCCATCAACGCATTTGCTTCATTAACAACGCTGGCGCATTGATCAGGGCTAGATAAATCAGCGCTAATTGAGAAAGCCTTGCCTGATTCGCCAGAAATGGATTTGCGGACTTCATCGAGGCGTTCTTCATTTAGATCTTGGATAGTTACATCAGCGCCGCGTTCGGCAAAGGCTTTGGCGATCAACGCACCTAGCGTTCCGGCGCCACCAGTTATGAGAACGCGCTTCTGCTTAAGATCAAATAGTGGATCAAACATTTGCTACCCCTGTAATTTCTAAATAAGTAACGCTCTCGGGAGTTAAAGTCTGTGGCTTTAAATCAATTCCAGAGAATTTCACTTCCTGCTCAATGGTACTGAAATTCACCAAAATAGCCTCTGTTTTTTCAGCTGATGTAATGATCAGGCAATCAACTAACTCTGGAAGAGATGAAGCAGTTGGCCTGGCATGAGTAAACCCTTTGAGATGCTTGAACAAGCGCCATACTGGAAATTCTTCACCTGCTTTACTAGCAAAGTTGAGTGCATCTTCACTTCCAGTAGATATCTCGCGTATGCCACGCCATCCCAGAGTTTCGAAGTAAGTCACGGTTGAAATTGACTCAGACTCTGCAATCGAGCGGATAGACATTGCTGTCCAGCCTTCCGCCAACCAAGTGCGCTGGCGGGCATCGACCGACGATGGCAGAGGTGTATTGCTGACATCTTTATCGGGTTGAGTTGCATTTGGGTTGTACCTAGGACGTAGCGTTATTGGCCCAATACTTACCTTTTTTCCTTTGGCAATCCGATGAGCATTTGTGGAAATCACTTTCTGGGTAGCAGTGTTTTGTATAAGAGTTCGATCGTCAAATGAGTGCACCTGGGGGTTAATTGAAAAATTGACTTGATCAACGAAATCGACTGAGCCTTGATTGCGATTGAGTTCGGTGAAGTACAGATCTGTACCACCAATGATTTTCGACTTATCCCCTAGTAACTCTTCGGCCGCTTGAATAAAACCAAGTGGCGCTGTTTTATCGCTTACCGAGAAGATATAGAAAGAACGAACCTGATCCTTTAATTCAGCTATTGGCTGCAGTATTGCTTGAAGTTGCTGCGGGCTATCGGCGGTTATCGCAAGATCAAGATCAATCTTTAGCTTCTGAGTTACCAGTAACGCCTTCTCCACTGCAGAGCGAATTTGAGAATTGCCGTTAAGTGCCAGGCGAAGATGTTTAATCGCAAGGTCCTCAAACCCCGCATACTCACTGACGATTAAATGTGCGGGATCTTCACTTAGCCCCAAACCAATTTCGGGAAGTTTAATCTCTTCGGCTCCGACTGTAATAACGGCGCTTTCATTCTTTGAAATTGCTGTCGTGTGCTCGCCGGAAATTGAGATGGTTATCTTTTGGCTAAGCACCTCCCCCGGAGTAACTTGCGCAGGAAAGGGTAGAGAAATTGGTGTGCAGTAAGTCTTATATGAGGCATCACTCCAGTTACGGTGATCTTCGCTTTCAAATATCTCACCTTTGAAATTAACTGATACAACTTGCCCGCTTTGAAGCTTATGACTGATTCCAGATAAATTTAAGAATGGTTGATTTGGAGAAATCGCATCTGGAAATCTGGATATTTCTACAGCGCCATCTGCCTTAGTTAATTCACATTCGCGGCCAGCTAAGCCTGCAATGGGATGAAGCAGGCAGAGCCCCAAGCGGTTTCTCATAAATGACACTGCTGTAGATGCGCTAAACCCGTAGGTGATTTCTCCGCTTTCCGAGCCGGTTATCTCTAACTCAACAGATAAATCTTTAGCGTCGTGCGAACCCTGCGCTTTGATCTTGGCACTGAACGAACGATCAGCAACATCCCAAATCTCATCTTTGATAACAAAAGGTCGAGAAGTCCAGTTAATATCCTGGAATACGAGGTAGATCCGGCGAATTGCCTCTTCACTGCCGTTACTGATATTCCAAAGACTTCCCTCGGAATACTCCAGAGTTAACGGACCAGCGACAAGTTTTCTCATTTATCTACTACTTGAGTAGTGAGCCAACGTTAAAGACTTGACCTGACTCGGCTGATTCATATGCGCCCAAGGTGATATCCAATAACTTGAGAGTATCTTCGCCGCTGGTTTCGGGCGTTCTGCCGGTTTTCAAACATTCAATCCAGTGCTTATTTACATTTACGACGCTATCTTGAATTCCATTCCAGGGCTGAGAAGTCCAACCATGATCCGGAATTACAACAACTTCATTAGTTACAGAAGTACCCGATACAACTTGAAGATGGTAATCAGCGGACAGGGTGATCGCCCCCTTGGTTCCCTCAATTATTACGAAGGTCTGCGGATAGGTGCTGTGATCTGATCTAGTCTCGTAACTAGCATCAACGATGCAGCTGGCATCTGGCATATCCATCAATATCGTGGCTGAATCTTCACCTTTAATTATTGGATTTACTCGATGTGCCGAAGTAAAGATCGTATTTGGTTCACCAATAAAGTAGCGCGCAAGATCGAAGAGGTGAACTGCAACGTCAACGATAATCATTCGTTCGCTTTCAACTAGCCAAGATTGTGCCGAGTAAACATCGTGCGCAGTTCTAAATGAAATTCGCCCGAAGAACGGGCGACCAATTGCGCCGCTATCGATAATCTCTTTGATTTTTCGCATTGGGGTCTGGAATCTAAAATTCTCGTGAACCATAAAGGGCAAGCCTTTATCTGACATCTCCTTAACCATTGACTTTGCATCAGCCATATCCCAAGCAAGTGGTTTCTGACAGATTGCTGCAACGCCATGCTTTGCCGCTAGTTCGACCATATATTTATGAGTTGGTGGAGTCGTAGCAATATCTACGAAATCTAAATCTTCATTGGCAAATAACTCTTCCGCACTTGCATAAGCCTTGCCTCCGAAATTGGCAGCAGCCAACTTCGCTTTTTCAAAATCAACATCGCAAGTTGCAATTAGTTCGACATCGGGATTTTGGCTCCATGCATGGAGGTGGTTCTGGGCAAAGAAGCCACATCCAATTAAGGCATATCTATATTTCTTCTGGGTCATAGCGCAATTTCTCTACTTGGATCTGTGATCCACTCGCTCCAAGAACCAACATACATTTTGCTTCCCGTGAAACCAGCGTGCTCCATAGCTAAGACATTTTGTGCAGCAGTTACGCCAGAGCCGCAATAGAAAATTGTGTTATCGGCGCTAACACCGTTGGTAAGTGATTCGTAGTGCTTCTTTAAATCAGCCTTGCTCTTAAAGAGCCCTTGCGCATCTGTAATTTCAGCGCGATCTGCCAGACCAGCGCCAGCGATATGTCCGCGTATTGGGTCATAGTATTTTCCGCCCCCGTGATATCCCTCTGCACCTCTGGAATCAAATACGCAGTAATTGGAATCATTTCTGGCCATTTCAACTTTTTCGACTTCGACTAAGAGATCGTTACGTAGCTTTGGAATGAAATTTGTAGGCGTTAAAACTTTCTTCTCTTGGTTTAAAGGTAAAGATTCGCGGTTCCATGCATTTAGGCCGCCATCTAGAACGGCAACTTTTTCATGTCCCATCCAGCGAAACATCAACCAAAGGCGTGATGCCGCCATCAAACCTGATTCTGCGTCGTAACAAATTACTTGGGTATCTGGGGTTATTCCCCAGTTAGAGAGAGTCTTAGTGAACGCTGCAACCGTTGGAAAAGGTCGGCGACCAGTTACACCCGGAATAATTTCTCCAGACATATCAGTAGATAAATCTGCGTAATGTGCACCTGGTATGTGGGATTGGTTATAAACCTTTCTTCCCCAGGATTCGTCATCTAATGTGAAGCGAACATCAAAAATTACAAACTCAGAATTTTCTAAGTTGCGCGCCAAATCGCTAGTGGATATCAACGTTGTATAACTCATTGCTGCACACTCTTCACAAGGTATTGGGTTGTGGTTAGGGTACTACAGTGACTCTGACTCCGAGAAGTTCGCTTGTAACACAAGGCCGTGACCGAAGCCCAAACCGCGCGATGTTAAGAGCGCTGGGCATGCAGGGCGATGATTTTAAGAAACCGCAGATTGGTATTGCATCTTCTTACAACACCATTACCCCTTGCAATATGTCGCTGCGCACCGTTGCTGAGGATGTTGCTGCAGGAGTAAGCGCTAACGGCGGATTCCCTATGGAGTTTGGAACGATCACCGTTTCAGATGTTATTTCTATGGGACACGAAGGAATGCACTTCTCCCTTGTTAGTCGCGAAGTAATTGCAGATTCTGTGGAAACTGTTATGCAAGCAGAACGCCTAGATGCGATGGTAACTCTCGCTGGATGTGACAAAAGTATTCCGGCGATGCTTATGGCAGCTGCGCGTATAGATGTGCCAAGTATTCTGATGTATGCCGGTTCATTACTTCCGGGAAAAACCACTCTTCAAGATGGCACGGAAATCAAAGTAAATATCGTCACTTCTTTTGAAGCAGTTGGTGCAAATGCGCGTGGCTTAATGTCTGATGAAGATCTCGATCGCATTGAAAAGGCTGCCTGCCCAAGTGCCGGAACATGCGGCGGTATGTACACGGCAAACACGATGGCTAGCGCTTCAGAGGCGATGGGAATGTCACTTCCAGGCTCTTCATCTCCATCTGCAGTTGATAATCGCCGCGAACCGCTTGCAAAATTAGCGGGCGAATCTGTAATCAACTTACTTAAACTTGGAATCACAACCAGCGACATCATTACTAAAAAATCTTTGGAAAATGCCATCACAGTTGTAATGGCGCTAGGCGGATCTACAAATGCAGTGCTTCATATGCCAGCGATCGCTCACGAACTAGGCATTGACTTATCACTCGATGATTTCAAGCGAATTGGCGCACGCGTTCCATTGCTTGCAGATCTGAAGCCATTCGGTGAATATGTAATGTTTGATCTAGATAAGGTCGGTGGCGTACCTGCAGTAATGAAGATTCTGCTTGATGAAGGTCTGCTCCACGGCGATTGCATGACCGTAACCGGAAAGACAATTGCTGAAAATCTCAAGGATGTTAATCCTCCTGCTGCTGATGGAAAGATTATTTATCCAGCCGCAAAGCCTTTTGGTAAAAATGGTGGGATAACTATTCTTAAAGGATCTCTCGCTCCTGAGGGTGCGGTTGTGAAGAACGCCGGTGTTGATGAGAAGAAATTCCAAGGCGCTGCTCGTGTATTTGATCGCGAAGAATCAGCGATGCAGGCGCTCTCTGATGGCACGATTAAAAAGGGTGATGTAGTTGTTATTCGCTACGAAGGTCCTAAGGGTGGGCCAGGTATGCGCGAAATGTTGATGATCACAAGTGCGATAAAGGGCGCAGGCCTCGGAAGAGATGTATTGCTCGTAACCGATGGCAGATTCTCTGGTGGAACAACTGGACTTTGCGTAGGCCATATTTCACCGGAAGCTGTAGATGGTGGGCCGATTGGGTTAATTAAAGATGGCGATCAAATTTCGATCGATATCCCAAATGGAACTTTGGAGCTACTCGTTACACCCGAAGAGTTGCAAGAACGTGCCAAGAGCTTTGTGCCGCTTCCACCAAGGTACACAAAAGGCGTGCTTTCTAAATATGTGAAGCTGGTTGGTTCTGCAACCTACGGCGCAGTTTGTTCTTAAAGACCAGTAATTTGAACTGCCGCCAAGGCAACGCCGGCAACAATTACCCAAGCGATTAACCCCATCACCATGGGGCGTGGGCCGATTGCTCGGATGGATTTCCAGCGCACGCTTGAACCAAGTGCAACTAAACCGGCGCCAAGAAGTAACTTACTTACCAGAACGACTGCATCATGAATTCCTGAGGGAATATCAAGTGTGTTTTGGATCGTTGCAACTGCAATAAAGCCAATTACAAAGAATGGAATTAGTGGCACTTTCGTTGTCTTGGTACTAACCGCTATTCCATCTTTTTCATTTTGCATTGCAACTGAAGTTAAGTAGCGGCGGTGGCGAATCGAAAGAATTAGAACAATCGGAGCCAACATACATACTCGCGCCAATTTGATTACGACGGCAGATTGCACCGCCTCATCGCTCCAGACAGATGCAGTCGCAATTACCTGACCAACATCGTGTACGGCAGCACCAGCCCAGGCACCAAAAGTCTGATCACTTAGCCCAATTAGGTGGCCAATAAATGGCAAGGTAAAAATAGAGAGGGTGCCGCAGAGTGAAATCAAAGCGATTGCATATGAGGTTTCTTCTTCGGTAGCGCGTGTTTGTGGGCGGATCGCAGCAACTGCAGTTGCACCGCAGACTCCAAATCCAACGCCAATCAAAAGTCCAAGTTCACCGCTCATTTTGAATGCTTTTGATAGCCCCAGGATTCCAAAAATTGTGAAGGTTACAACCAAGATGACAGTTAGTACTCCCTTGAAGCCAATTGCCTTGAGCGAGACAAGACTTACTTGTGCGCCAAGAAGTGCGACTCCGATGCGCATTAACTTCTTGCTCGCTAGCCCTGTTCCGGCAGCGGCAAAGCTTGGCCATCTACCAAAGTTTGCAACAGCAAATCCAAATGCGACGCAAAGCGCTAGCGGGCTTACCGCTGGTTGAAAGTCATTTATTAGAAAGGCAACGCCAACAATTGCAGCTATCAGACCTAAACCGGGAAGGTTCTTAACCATTTAGATCCCTAACTTCGTTGACCATTGCGCTAGCTGATCAGCAACCGAATCGGTGATCGTGATGTTTTCTGCATTGTCGGGACGCTCTGGATTAGAACGATTTGCTCCAGGTAAGCGGCCTCCAGCAGCGTTCACCAGCGCTGAAAAGTCTGCAGTTCTTGTGTTTTCGCCATCTACCGAAAGCTTCGCGCTATCGATAGCGATAATGAAATGTGAAATTTTCTGAGGATTAGCATCTTGTTCGCTAGCGAACATATCTGGAATGTCTTTTGCCAGTGATGGTCCAACCAACATTCCGGTTAGCGATTCAACAAGTACTGCAATTGCATAACCTTTAACTCCACCGAGCGGCGCGAGCATTCCGGCAAGTGCTTCCTTGGCATCGGTTGTCGGGCTGCCATCTTTTGTAAATGCCCAGCCAGGTTCAAGTTCGGCACCTGCTTGCGCTTTTGCTTGAATCTTTCCGCGTGCAACTGCGCTAGTTGCTAGATCAACAACAGTTGGTGGATTTGTTGGAATTCCCGCAGCGATTGGTGAAGTTGAAAGTAGCGCAGAGTTTCCACCCCATGGCGGCATAACCGCAGGTCCTGTACTAAATGCGATTCCAACTAGCCCGCGATTAATCATCGGCCAGACATAAATTCCGAGAGCGCCACAGTGGTTTGAACGTCCAACTCCGACAGCGGCAATTCCATTTATTGCAGCGCGTTCAGCAGCAACTTCTGCCGCCTTCTGTAACTGCCAATGTCCAAGGCCATCATCGCCATCAAAGACCACAAGGCTTGGTAGATCTGTTACTACCTTTAACTTTGCATCGGCTTTAATTCCACCTGCTTGCAAGCGTGCAAGATAGAAAGGAAGTCTCATTAAGCCATGGCTTCCGATTCCCCAACGATCGCTGGCAACGATGCAACGTGCGGTTACATCTGCTTCTTGATCAGGAACACCGGCGGCTTTAAGAAGTGATTTCGCTAATTCGGTTGCCGAGCCAACAGTTAGCTGCGCCATTATTTTGCGTTTTCTTTGATTGCGCCAACCGCATGTGTGGCAACTTCGTTACTTAAGACTTTCATAATATTTGAAACAAGGATTTCATTGATACGCAATTGGCTTTCCTTAGTAATCCCTGCAACGTGTGGAGTTAGGATCAAATTCGCGATTTGCTCCATCTCGCCCTTAACTGGTGGCTCTTGAGCGCGCACATCTAGGGCAGCTCCAGCAATGACCTTGGCTTTTAACGCTTCGATTAAATCTGCTTCGTTAATTACTTCACCGCGTCCCACATTTACCAATACGGCATCTGGCTTCATCAACTTCAAAGTTGCAGCGTTAATTGAGCCATTTGTTTCGGGGGTCGATGGCATATGGATGCTGATTACATCGCTCTCCATTAAGACTTCTTCAAAAGACTTTAATTCGATACCGCTTAGATTTTTTGCGTAAGGGTCGAAGCCGATCATTTTGCAGCCAAATCCCTGAAGTAACTTTGCAGTGGCTATGCCAGTTGCACCACATCCAAGTAACCCCCAAGTCAAGCCCGATAGCTCGCGGCCTGGAGTGCGATTCCAATTTCCTTCGCGCGTGACCTGATCATGCCCTGGGATATTTCGTAACAAGGAAAGCGCTAAACCGAGAGTTAGCTCGCCAACACTCACTGCATTCGCACCAAGACCAGCAACAACTACAACACCGGCGGCATCGGCTGCCTTGATATCAATGTTGTCCAAGCCGACACCTGCACGCGCAATTACCTTTAAATTAGGTGCCGCAGCAATTACATCTGCAGTTACTTTGGTTCTATTTCTTACAACTAGAGCGGTTGCATCTTTTAGTGCGCTCTTTAACTCATCAACGTTATTCCAAAGATCGTCGTTTCGGACAATGGGAAAACTCCCCTCCAGCTTCTGGAAGGGAGTTCCCCATACATCTTCAGAGATGAGAATCATTATGCGGAGATATACAACTTTGTGAAGGTGAATTCACGGTGGCCCATAACTTCAGCCTTGCAGAGGCGTCCATTAACGGTCTGATTGATGACATCCATCATCATGTCGCCAGCCTTAGTTAAGTCATATTCATAACGCAATAGACCTGAAACATCTAGATCGATGTGTTCAGTCATTGAGTTAGCAGTCTTAATGTTCGCTGTTAACTTGAGTACCGGAATAATTGGGTTACCAATCACATTGCCTTGTCCGGTTGGGAACAAGTGGATAACTGCGCCGCCTGCCGCCATCAGAGTTACGCACTCTGCAGCTGCTGATGAAGAGTCCATGAAGTAAAGGCCCTTCTTCTTTGGGTCTGGAGCTTCGGCTGGCTTGAGAACGCCAACAACTGGAACTGAACCAGTCTTAGCGATATTTCCAAGCGCCTTCTCTTCAATAGTTGTTAGCCCGCCAGCGATATTTCCCTGCGTTGGCTGTGAACCTAGAAGGTTTGCACCAGTTGCTTCAATTACCTTGATGTAGTTGTCGTAAGTTGTTTGGAACAAGTTACGGCAAGCATCATCGATGCAACGGTCAGCGATCAAGTGCTCGCCACCAGTTAGCTCAGATGTTTCACCGAAGAATACGGTTCCCCCTGCTGCTACCCAGCGATCGACTGCTTGTGATGTTGTTGGGCATGAGCCAAGACCTGATGTTGTATCTGATTCGCCGCACTTGATCGACATAATCATGTCGCCCATTTCGGCTGCTTCACGCTCTAGGCCAGATGCATCTTGCAAGAACATTGCAGCAACGCGGCTAGCTTCCTGAATAACTTGAAGATCGCCCTTACCTTCAATAGAGAACGCTGCAACCGGCTTACCAGTCTTAGCGATGCCATCGGCAACTCTCTGTGTCCACTTTGGTTCGATGCCAATTACAACTACAGCGGCAACGTTTGCGTTAACACCTGTTCCAATTAGCGTATTAAAAGTTAGCTCTAGATCTTCACCGAATTGCAAACGCCCAAATGCGTGTGGGAGTGCAAGAGTTCCTGGAATTACCTTCGCAACAGCTTCTGCAGCAGCATTTGAAAGATCATCAAGGGGCAAAATAATGACGTGATTGCGGATACCCATAGCGCCGTTTTCGCGGCGGTATCCCATTAAGCGCGGCTTGCTTCCCATCGATAACTCCTCATGTTGTGTGTGTGAATGTAATCGCCTTTTTTGATCGCAGCTGATGCGAGACCAACTTTGATTCCGTATTTAATAATCGCTTCGCCTTCTGCAATATCTGCAAGGGCAAATTTGTGGCCGAGCGGAATCGCGTGATTTAAGATCGCGGTGCTCTCTGTTCCTTCTTTCACGGATCGCCCGTGAAGAGTTCCTGGTTGCATATCCGCCATAGCAACAGCGACATTGTCACCGTCGTGATGGAGCAGATATTGCGGTGGCGTAATTGCCATATCTGACTTTCCTCTCTCGCATAAAGGGGGTAGTGGTCTGACCTCTTGGTGGAGTCTAGGTTAGGTGAGCGTATTTCGTCTAGCCCTCTGCCCAAATTATCGTAAGTGGTCTAACCTGTGGCTATGAAGAGCGAGCTTCGATATGGGGTTATAGGCGTCGGCAGTATGGGGCGCGAGCATATTTCCAACATCAAGGTGATGGGCGGGGCTGTCGTCACAGCGATCAGCGACCCTCATCAGCCCTCAATTGAAGCCGCTCTACAAATGGTCCCGGGGGCAAAGGTCTTTAGCGATCACCGCGCGCTCTTGGATTCTGGCTTAATCGATGCCGTCGTAATCGCAACTCCAAATGACACTCATGCTGAGGTCTTAAAAGTTGCGCTCGCTACAGATTTAGCAGTCTTTGTTGAAAAGCCACTCGCTACAACGGTCGAAGATTTGAAATCAATTCTGTCTTGGGATGAAAAGCGCAGCGCTCTTACCTGGATGGGCTTGGAATATCGATTTATGCCACCGGTCACTGAAGCGATTGCGAGAGCAAAAGAAGGTGAAGCCGGAAAAATACATCAGATTTCGATTCGCGAACATCGCGAACCTTTCTACCCAAAGGTAGATAGCTGGAACCGCTTTACCGAAAGAACTGGTGGCACGCTAGTAGAAAAATGTTGCCATTACTTTAACTTGATGGATTTAGTTATTGGTGAACAACCTATCCGCGTATTTGCTTCAGGCGGCCAGAGCGTTAATCACTTAAATGAAAAATATGAAGGTCGCCAAGCAAATATGCTCGATAACGCATATGTAATTTTAGAATATGCCAGCGGTGCTCGTGGAATGCTCGATCTCTGTATGTTTGGCGAAGGTTCCTTCGATAAAGAGATTTTAACAATCATTGGAGATCAGGGAAAGATTGAATCATTCCTTCCTTCACAAATTGTTAAAGCTTCACGTCGTGATTCAGTTGGAAACCTCGATAACTGGGCAAGTGGTGCTAGCCGTGCGCGTGGCAGCGAAACAAAGATTGTCCATAACTACGATGTTAAGTACATGGGCCACCACTACGGTGCTTCATATATCGAACATACAAAATTCCGCGATGCGATTTTAAATTCCACTGCCGCTGAAGTTACCTTGCTAGATGGCGTAACAAGCGTTGTTACGGGGCTTGCTGCACACAAGAGCATCAACGAAGGTCGCGTCGTTGAAATCAAAGAGCTTTGGGGCTAATTACCAACTGCTCCAAGGCTTTGCGTAGGTATCAACGGTTTCAGCGAGCTTTTCCAAGCGTGGAATAGAGATTTCGCGCAGCGCCTTTGGAATATCAGGGGCTCCAACAATGTCGGCCCAAACCGCTCGTCCGGCAAGGAAACCGCTGGCTCCCCCAATTGCACAAGCCTTTACCGCATCATTAAAGAACGGTTGCTTAACTCCATTAGAAAGAACTACCCACGGAGATCCAATCGCTTCTGAAATTCGTTCTGCATTCTTGGTTACTAAAGCAAGATCTCCTTCGCCATGAAAGGGAACCTCTGCTTTATACAAATCTGGCTTCCAGGTTGCAGCTTCTCTAGCGGCAAGAATTAACTCTTCTTCGCGATCAAAAGATCTTGAAGAATCAGTTGGTGGTTTCACGATTATTTCGATAATCGATGGCAGACCAGATACTTCGCATAACTTGTTAAATTCGGCTACGAGTTTGGCGCGGCTATCCGGAGATTCATCGTTGCGCCACAGCACCAAGAATTTCAATCCAACGCTATTGATATCGCGCATTCTGATCGGATCAACATCAGGATCGACAGCGGTATCAGTAGCTGCACCACCAGCGGGCCCCACCAATAAATCAGCCGCAGCGATTAATCCGCACGAGCCTTTTAGCGCACCCTGATTGATAATCGCATCAATGCCAAACTCTTGATCAACTAAGAGCGCTGATGCATATGGTGAAAGTTCGCGAGCGACATCTACTTTAAATTGAGTTAACTGTGAGTCAGGGACCGGTGTGCTCTGATGTGCCGCAAACATTCCGCGCAGAGCTTCACGTTGATCCACGGCAACCATTGCAAGTGCACCAGATGGACGGGCTAATTTGGTAAGTGGTGCTCTCATGATCTCTCCTTTAGGAATTTATCTAACTCTGCGGTATTTGGAATCTTCGATTGACCATCTAGGCCACGACAAGAAAGTGCGGCGACGGCATTGGCGCGCATTAAAGAAGCTTCGAGAGTGTGGCCTTGAATTACTTGAGCGAGAAGCGCTCCATGAAAAACATCGCCGGCGCCTAGCGTGCTTACAACATCAACGGCAAAGCCATCTGCGTGAACTAAGCCTGATTCACTTGAATAACCAGTACTTCCCGCAGAACCTTGCGTTGCAACCGTTATATTTTTTGCGTTAACCGAATCTCTTTCAACTGCTGCGCCCAGTTGAAGGTCGGGATAACGAAGCGCCATCTGTCGATCAGTTGGAACAAATAGATCTACTTCTGAAGCATCGAAATCAGCAACGTTATAGCCGGCATCAAATGAAATCTTCGGTCCGTTTCCACGAGCGATCTTTTCAGACTTTAAACGATTAATTCCAACGTGATCTACATGGAGCCACTCAGCCTGACTAATCAACTTCTTCGCCTGTGCGCTTAGATTCACTTGTTGCATTGGTTGACGGGTACTAATTGCGCGTGCGCTATGGGCCTTCGAAGCAACGATTACGCTTCCTGATGTTGCGCTATCACCGATTGAAATCCCTGAAGTATCAACGCCTTCACGGGCAAAAATCCGCAGAACTTCTGCGCCATCTTCATCATCGCCAATTGTTCCGGCTATTGCCGTTGAAACTCCGAGGCGGCTTAGCGTCACTGCGGCAACAGCTGCTGGGCCACCTCCTGCGCGCGCTATCTGGTGGGCTAAAACTCTTTCGTCTTCGCCTGGGTAGTTATCGACTAAGGCAATTGTGTCGATAGTTATTACGCCGAGACAAACAACTTGAATATTGCTCAACGCTCATTCTTTTCATTTGCATCGGCAAGGGCTACTGCACGTGCGCCAGAAATATGTTGCAGCGTTAACTTAGAGACCAGTTCTCCATCTCTTGCTTCAATGGCATCCAAAATAGCGTTGTGCTCGCGCTTTGATACATCTGATCTGCCTGGCAAACGCAAAGTGGTTTCCATCGACATCTTCATAACATCTTGTAAGACGTTGAGAGTCTGGTTGATAAATCTATTTTCGGCGATTCCGACGATTGTTAGGTGAAACTTCGCATCTAACGCCTGCAATTGGTTGTAATCAATTGGCGTCGTTGAAGTAACTGTCTCGATCTGATTTAAAGTTGCACGAAGTAAGCGGATATCTTCCTTGGTTGCCTTTGCCGCTGCCCACTTTGATGCCGGAACTTCCAGAACTTCACGAGCATCAAAGAGCTCATTTAAGCCATGGGTGGTGGCCATCATCGAAGCGCGTAGTTCTTGCGCAACAATCGGTTCTTGAACAAAAGTGCCTTGTCCATGCTTTATTTGAACCAGACCTTGCGCCTGCAGAATATGCAGAGCTTCGCGTAGAGATGGACGACTAACTGCTAACAATTCCGCAAGGGTTCGCTCTGATGGCAAGCGGTCGTTGGGCTTTAGATTCTGAATTTCAATTAGTTCGATTAATTGTGTAGCAATACGCGCTGCACGTTGTGGAGCAAGCGGGGTTACAGCGCTCATCATTTAACCCTTTACCGCTCCTGCTGTAAGACCAGCGATAAACGAGCGTTGCATCATGAGGTACATGATAACCATCGGAAGTGATGCCACCATTACCGCAGTGAAGAGCATCGAGAAGCTAACAAAGTATTCGCCGCGGTATGCCAACATCGCAAGTGGCAGAGTTTTCTTATCTGATTCTTGAATAAGCAACAGTGGCCAGAGAAGATCGTTCCAGTTGATTACAAAGAGAAATATCGCTGTTGCACCCATCGCAGGTCGGGATAACGGTAGGGCGATAGAGCGATAGATGCGAAGTGGCGATGCGCCATCTACTTCAGAAGCTTCATACATATCTCGAGATATCTCGCGAAAGAAAGCGGTAAGAATAAAGATAGAAATTGGCAGGGTTGTGGTCACATTAATGATCACTAAGCCAAAGAACGAGTTAGTCAGCCCCAAATCTCGGAAGATGTAATAGATCGGGACTAGGTTGATCTGGGCAGGAATTGCCAAACCGAGTGCAAATAAAGTTGCCAAGACTTTTCCGGAAACTGTGATCATTCTGGCGATAGCAAATGATGCCAGGCTGGCAAATAGCAAGGTGAAAATTACAGATAACAGGGTTACAACCACGCTATTTCTAAAGCTGACCTCTAAATCGCTTTCACTGATCAAGCGCTGGTAATTATCTAGATTCCAATTTTCTGGGAGAGAAAGCGGCTTGTTATAGACCTCAGAGTCAGTCTTAAAGGAACCCAAGACCACAATAAGCGAAGGAATCAGAATTAGCGCAGCAAAGAAAGTAAGCGAGATTATTCGAGAACTCTTAAAGATCATTTCTTATCCCCTACTTCTCGTATCGTCCGCTAAATGCTCGGCGTTGTAGCCAAGTTATAAGCACCATAGTGGCCACCATAAAGATTGTCTGAGCTGCTGCGTAACCAAGGCGAAGTTCGTTAAACAATGTGAAATAAAGATCAAGCGCTGGTAATTATCTAGATTCCAATTTTCTGGGAGAGAAAGCGGCTTGTTATAGACCTCAGAGTCAGTCTTAAAGGAACCCAAGACCACAATAAGCGAAGGAATCAGAATTAGCGCAGCAAAGAAAGTAAGCGAGATTATTCGAGAACTCTTAAAGATCATTTCTTATCCCCTACTTCTCGTATCGTCCGCTAAATGCTCGGCGTTGTAGCCAAGTTATAAGCACCATAGTGGCCACCATAAAGATTGTCTGAGCTGCTGCGTAACCAAGGCGAAGTTCGTTAAACAATGTGAAATAAACCAAGGTGCTGAAAATGCTTGTTGAGTTATTTGGTCCCGCGGTTGAATTTGTCATAACCATGATCAAATCGAAGGCGCGGAATGATTGAATTGTTGTGTAGGCCATAACAACCAGAGTTGTTGGCATAGCCATCGGCCAGGTAATGCTGGTGAACTGCTTCCAGCGAGATGCGCCATCAACTTCAGCAGCCTCATACAACTCTTTTGGAATCTGCTGCAAGCCGGCGATATAGACAACCATCATCTGGCCGGTGTGGAACCAGACTTGGCTAAAGGCGATTGCGTAGAGCGCGCTGCTTTCGCTGCCTAGCCAGTTAAGTGCAAAAGATGGCAATCCAATGCTGTTAAAGAATAGGTTGATCGCACCGAAATTAGGGTCGTATAAGAAGAGCCAGATCATTCCGACAGAGACAGAAGAGAGAATTGTTGGGAAGAAGTAAAGAGTGCGAAGAGCAATATTGGTTTTGGAGTTTTTAACTAAGAAGACGGCAAATATCAAAGCTAGCGCGGTTTGGAATATAACAACCAGGAAGGTGAACTCGAGGTTATTTCCTAAAGTTTTGTAAAAGAGATCGTCATTGGTAAGTAAATTTGTAAAGTTTCTAAAGCCCACATTTTCAGGCTCGGTGATGCCATCCCAGCGGCGTGTGGCAAATTGCAGATTTTGCAGCGCTGGATATAGATAGAAGGCAAGAAAAAGGATTAGCGCTGGTGCGCCCATTACATAATAAACAAGCGCATCTTTCTTACGCTTTTTACGGGTAGCAGGAGTACCGCTCCCACCATTGGTGGGAGCGGTACCGGTAGCTAGTTTGGTTTTAATCAGCCAGCCAATTTCTGCTTGATCTGCTTAGAGAAGTCAGGCAGAACATCGTCTGGGCTCTTGCCACCAACGATTTGAATGAGGGCATCCTGAGTCAAATCTGAAACCGAAGTGTTCAGAATCAAGAAACGTGGAGCCAACATTGTGTTCTTAGCCTGGAAGGCAGATGTATTTAGCAAGTCAACGTTTGATGAGTAATCAACATCGAGAACGTTTACGTGCTGTGTGGTTGCAGTTGCGTAAATTGCTGCAACTGGACCTGTAGCCAAGTATGAAAGGAAGGATTTAGCAATGCGCTGATCCTTCGGATTTGACTTAGCATTTACGCTTAGGTTGAAGGTGTTGTTCATAATTCCTTCAGCGACAACTTTGCCATCTGTTAGAACCATGCTCATCAACTGCATCTTGCCGGTTAGCGCTGGGTTCAGAGTCTTGATAGATCCCATTGAGAATGTACCGGTAGGAAGAATTGGTGACTTACCTGTCGCGAACAAGTTGTAAGCAGCAGCTTCAGTAACACCTGTTGGGTTATCTGGGAAGCATCCTGCGTTACGTAGCTTGACGTAGATATCTGCAACGCCCTTGAACCAAGTTGAAGTCAGATCGATCTTTCCTGAGTTCAAATCTGCCAAGTTTTCAGATAGCGCTTCGTAATCTGCTGCAGAGTTCATCAGAGCAGAGTTTGAGATCTGCGCTGCTTGTCCACGTGTTGCTCCTGGCCATGCAAGAGGAACATATCCCTTGGCCTTGGCATCCTTACACCAGGCGACCCAACCAGTTAGGTTCTTAGGAATATCCCACTTCTCTTTTGCCCAGAGTTCAGTGTTATAGACAGGGTTGTTAAATAGGTAGTGATAAGGAACTGCAAGTACGCGACCCTTATCGACTCCTGCTGTTAGACCCTTTGATACGAGGTTGCGCTTTACGAAACGCTCGTTAGTTAGATCTGCAGCAAGTCCGCTCTTAACGAAGTCGTTGAAGATTGAACCACGTGCTGCAGCGAATAGCGCAGCCTTTGGATTTGCAAGGATCTGCACACGTGCAGTTGCGTTGTAATCAGTTGTTGTCTTGATTACCTGAGTGATTTTTGTACCTGGGTACTTTGCTTCGTAAGCTGTAATGATCTTTTCGAAGTGAGCCTTATCTTCTGGGCGGTAGTGCCAGAATTCAATTGTTCCAGCTGGTGGAGCAATTTCCTTAATTGGAGCACCGAGGCTTGAGCTCAGGCGTACCTTCTGCCAAGTCAGTTTTCCATTTGATCCAGCCTTGCAAACAAGTGAAGTTGAACTTGTTCCTGTTGAAACTCCTTCAACCTTGCAAGCCTTTCCTAAGACTTCTCCAGCTGCAAATGCCGATGGCAATGTCGAGACAGCGACTGCGAATGCAACCACAGCTACTGCGCCAAGGCGACGTGCACTAAAGGAAGTCATTCCTTGAGTTTTCATCATTGGTAGTCCTTTGCTAATCGAGGGTTTTAGTTGTTTTACCATTCTGTGAGGGGTATCCCTAACATCTTTGCCATTTGACGAATACCCGGACGCACATCTATCCACGAGATGACTAGATGATGCGGATATCCGCCAGTGACTATTCCATTTACTAACGCAGCAGCATCAGGTTGAGTGATAACCGTTGCGGTATTACCTTGGAAGTGATTGGGAGCAGGGATAGATTCCCCTCGGCTCACAACCATTCGTAAACCCGTGCTGTTGCTCGGATCTACATCCCGATCAATACGGAACAGCGTTACTGGTCCGGTCTTGAGCGGAAAATTACCTGCAACGCCTAATTTGCGATTGCAGTGTGTTGTTTGCGTTGCATTCTGTGGATCTGCAGCTAACTTTGTCGCGGCGGACCCACAATGCCAGAGTCGAACTAAACCTTTATCTGCATCTAGATCGACGATATCAACCAAGTAGTTTTCATCTGAACCAAGTGACTCGCAAACCATCATGGTTACAGCGCCCAGTACATCACGTTCGCAGGTTGTAACTGTGCCGCGATCTGAAAGGCGTCCCAGTGATGAACAGATGCAAGCACCCATATCGGTTGGAAATTCTGGCCAGCAACGGATAGCAATCGCATCCAGCGACTCTTCTTCGCGCCAGGTATCTAGCGCAACTTCAACTCCATAAACTTTCTTCGCTTCACCAACGTTTACTGAAGATAGCGAAGGCTGTGCTGCCACTGCGTTTGCATAGGCTAATTCACGCTCTTCTTCCTTAACTTCAGCAATTCGGCCAAATGCATCAGTAATTGTTATTTGACGAACATCAAGTCCAAAATACTTATTTAACTGCTGGCCATCAAATACGCAAGGAGTAAATCCAATTGGAGCATCTCCAACAGCGCCGATCTTCTTGCCCTTTAACCAAGCGAAAGCTTTTTCTACTTCACCAGCAGGTGCAAATTCTCCAACAATAGATTTTGGAGCAGTCGCCTCTGGAAGTTTGCCGGCGAGCGCATCACGAATTGCACTGCGCACATTCGCTTCATCGGCGTTTCCATGGATATGTCGAATTGATTGCCCAACATTCATCAAAGCATGTGCCGCAAGATTTACGCCGCACATTGAATTTAACTTAAGTCTTTCGCCAACTTCACCTGGCTCGCGCATTGACCAACCAAGGATTGGTCCCTTTACTTTTCCAAAGAGTTCGACTGCAGGTGATGCATCTGCAAATGAGGCCATAAATAAAATGTGAATGTCAGCCGCTGGAAGTTTTACCGCAGCGAGATCTTCAACTGTCATAACTAGTTCGGTTGGTCCAACTACCGATGCGCCTAGTTCATTTAACAGCGCACGCGCGCTATCAAAATTAGCCTGGGCGCAGGTCAGATCAAAGGTAGGTCGCGCTAACGCGACGAGAGCTACAGTGCTCAATTTGCCTCCAGTGGTAAGACCTCTTGGTGAAGGGTGCCACTGGCGACCTAGCGAGTCAATGGGAAAGCGCGAGTTTTTCGCTTGTTATGAGACCGTTATGAGCAAGGCGAAGGGGTTATCTTTGAAGTATGAAGGGTCTGGTCCGACCATTGACCTCAAAAGCGGGCCAATTCGGATCGTTGGTAAGTACCTCAACCCCCGACTTGGTCGCCAAGATCGTATCCTCAGCCTTCCAGCCTTTACCCGTTGGGTTCCATGCGATCGGTTGGTTGTGCGCAATCAATCTGGTTGTTCCCTGATTTGCTGGCCAATCGCGAGGCAGGAATCCGGTCGGTCCACCTTGGTGATGGTTCTGCCACTCATCCTTATCGAAACCATTTAGCGGGTAAGCAGCGATCGCAGCGTTAATTGGATCTGAGAAAGGCCGACCAACCACAGTGGCATCGAACATCGCGGCCTCAACTTTAAATATTGATTCGTAGCCGCTTATCTCCTCTCGAGATAACTGCCCAAAGCTGACAATTCTGGTTATTGATGCGATTAGCCCCTTATGTTTTGCGCATATTGAGGCCGAGACGCGGTCTCCAATTGGCGTTGAGGTCGGTAGTGGATGGCGAAACTTGGTGACTCGCTCTTGGCCGGCAACGCCTAGAAATGCGATCTCTAAATTAGAGCGCCATAAGGAACTAGTTATTAGCGCTGCCACATCGATTTCTCGATCGCTACTTTTTACCTCTTTCATAGCGCTTCCTAGAGCTGATGCGGCTTCCAGGCAGATCTTCTTAAAGCGCTCTACATCATCTGCAATAAGTGAGCCGCGAATAATCTCGATCTCAACGCCGAGATCAATTCGGTCGCCACCAGGTTGATCAGAACCAACTTTTGCTCCTGTTGGCAATAACGGATCGCGTCCTTGTGACCACGGCACGGTTTGTACTGAAACTTCTGCAGGAAACTCTTCAGCAATTAATCGTGGCGCTTCGACAACATTTGTTATTGCAACAGCTGAATCTTTTGTAATGATTAAATCAAAACACGCCGCATCGATAGTTGTTGGAACATGTGCTCGTCCAGAAATGGCCCAAGCCAGATTTGGATTACGGCGAAGCACAAATGCATCAAGCCCTTTTTCAGCCATTAAATCTCGTACTGGTTGGATCCGAAGATTAAATGCGCTCATGGTAAGGATGCTACAACTTTGGGCTCATAAGAAAAAGTGAGCAAAATAGGCGTTACTGGTGGCGGGTGAAGGATTTGAACCTTCGAAGGCAGAGCCGGGGGATTTACAGTCCCCTCCCATTGGCCGCTCGGGCAACCCGCCAGGGTCATTCTTTTACGGCGGGCGCAAGATTACCTCAAATATTTAGCGAGGGGTAATCGGCTATTTTGCCCGCTTTTTCCAGATAAAAATCAAGATTAGTAAGCCACCAACAATCGCAGTAGCGCTAAGAATTAGATAGATAGAAAGTTTATTACCTGAAGGAGATGGTGAAGTGGTTATAGGTTCAGATTTAATCTCTGAAGTTGTTACTGCCGATGCTTCAACTGTGAAAGTAAATTCGCCCTCAATCACATGGCCATCAGCAGCAACTGCGCGATACTCGACTCTAAATACTCCAGTTTTGTCGCTGGTTTTTAGCGCTTTAGAAAGCGTTGGACCAGCAACTAAAACCTCACCTTGGCTTACATCATTATTGGTGGAGTCAAAAACCTTTATTGAATTCGAATCTCCAATAGCAATCAACTCTTCTGCGAAGGTGATGTTGATTTCTGGTGGAAGCGAATTAATCACTGATTCACTCTGAGGAATTGAGTTAACTAGCACTGTGTGCGCTGGCGCTGGAGATGCCGAAAATGCAAGGAAAATGGCTCCCGCTAAAGCGATAATCTGTCGTAAGCGCATGGATCAATTCTACTTCGCATAAACTTTATTAATCCTTCTAAGCGCGATAACCTAGCGCTATTCAAAGTGATCTTCACCGCTTTTAGGAGGGCCCCATGGCTGATAGCAGTTTCGATGTAGTTTCAAAGATTGATCGTATGGAGCTTGATAACGCGATCAACCAGGCGATCCGCGAGATTGATACGCGCTTTGACTTTAAAAATACCGGCGCAAAAATTGAAATGGCCGGCGAAAAGATAAATATTGAAGCTGATACCGAAGAACGCGCCAAGGCAACTCTCGACGTCATCAAAGATAAAATGATTAAGCGCGGGGTTTCACTTAAGCATATTGATCCAGGCGAGCCACAACTTTCTGGAAAGATCTACAAGATCTCTTGCCCGCTTAAAGAAGGTATCTCTACAGAGAATGCAAAGAAGATCGCTAAGTTTTTACGTGATGAGGGTCCAAAGTCAGTTAAATCTCAGATCCAAGGTGATGAACTACGCGTCACTAGTAAGAGCCGTGACGACCTGCAAGCCACGATGGCGATGATCAAAGAAGGTAAGTGGGAGTTCGCAGTTCAATTTGTGAATTTCCGTTAATTGAAAAAGCAGAAGCTTGGCCTCATATATGGGGTTAGCGCATATGTCTTGTGGGGAATGTTTCCTCTCTATTGGCCGCTGCTCGAGCCTGCTAACCCGCTTGAAATCGTTTCGCACCGCGCTGTCTGGACTTTGATCTTCTGTGTAATTGTTCTGGCAATCACTCACGCCCTTAAATCAACCCTGGCCACTTTTCGTCGCCCAAAGGTGGCAATCAAGTTGTTCCTTGCCTCAGTTCTGATCTCAATAAACTGGCTGATTTATATCTGGGCAACCAATAACGGGCACGTTGTTGAGGCCTCACTTGGTTATTACATAAATCCGCTGATAATTATCGCCTTCGGTGTGATCTTGTTGAAAGAGAAGATGCGCCGGCTTCAATGGGGAGCAGTTTCAATTGCAACAGTTGGAGTATTCATCCTTACCGTTGATTACGGTCGTCTGCCTTGGGTTGCTTTGGGGCTTGCCCTTTCGTGGGGAACTTATGGACTTGTTAAGAAACAACTCGGTCTTGGTGCGCTAGAAGGTCTAGCGATCGAAACAATGATCGCCTTTATTCCCTACTGCGCATATCTATTCATTATTGGATCTAAGGGTGAAGGACAGTTTGGCAGCGGCGCAGGTTTAACCATTCTCTTGATTAGTGCGGGCGCAGTTACCGCTATTCCGTTGCTCTTATTTAACGGATCTACTACACGCCTTCCATATTCAACGATCGGGCTCTTGCAGTATATAACTCCAACGATTCAATTTTCGATCGGTGTTTGGGTAAACCATGAAGCGATGCCGACAGCGCGTTGGGTGGGATTTATCTTTATCTGGTTAGCGCTAATGACACTGGCAACGGATCTTTTGAAATCAGGCAGATCGGTCGACAACAGCATCGCATAGCGAGAATAAAGCGCTAGTTGCTGAATTAAGAGGCAGTGGGCCAAGTGCGGTGCGCGCATCTTTAGCAATATTTCCAAGCTGTTGACGGGCTTGTTGCAAGCCATCATGGGTGCGCAATGCGCGAAGAACTTGCTGCACCACAACTTCGTCATGAATAGGTGCGCTTAATAACTCTTTAAGTTCAGCATCTTCAGCTTTATTTGAAGCCATTACATTTAAAGTTACAAGGGTAGGAACGCCCTCACGCAGATCAGTTCCTGGAGTTTTTCCAGATTGGCTAGATTCGCTAGCGATGTCGATTACATCATCAGCCAGTTGGAATGCGATACCGATCTGTTCTCCAAATTTAGTTAGCGTTTCAACGGTTTCACGCGGTGCTCCCGATAGAAGTGCGCCAAAGCGGGCGCTAGTTGCAATTAGCGAACCTGTCTTATCCCCCACAACGCGCAGATAATGTGCGAGTGGATCTTCACCGTTCTGTGGTCCCTGGGTTTCCATGATCTGACCTATAACTAAACGTTCGAAAGTTCGCGCTTGTAAGCGAACTGCTTCAGGGCCTAAGTCGGCGAGTAGATCTGATGCCTTTGAGAAAAGGTAATCACCGGTCAAAATTGCGATGGTATTTCCCCAGCGATTATTTGCACTTTCTACACCGCGACGAAGTGGCGCTTCATCCATTACATCATCGTGATAAAGCGTTGCCAGATGCGTTAATTCGCAGACCACCGCTGCAGGAATTACTTCCTTGCGAGTTGGATCACCAAAGTGAGATGAGATAAGAGTTAATAGTGGGCGCAAACGCTTCCCGCCGGCTGCAACTAAGTGGCGAGAGGTTTCTTCAACAAGCGGGTAATCGCCTTTAATGTGTTCACGGAGTAAATGTTCAACGCCTTGCATACCTGTAGCAAGACCTGCCTCAAGTGCCGGATCTAGATCAGGAATGCCGAATGATGACATTAGCGAAGGAAGGCAGCTGAACTTTGAATAAAGTTAATCAAAGGAGTTGGGTAGATTCCAAGTGCGAATGTTGCTACTGCAGATACCGTGATTGTGATCTGTGTGTAGATTGACGGGATTACAACGCTAGTTCCATCTTCGACTGGATCTTTAAAGAACATCAGAACAATTACGCGGATATAGAAGAACGCTGCGATTGCTGATGAAAGAACACCGGTAATCAAAATTGCTGTTGATCCACTTTCGTAGGCAGCTGAGAAGATCGAGAACTTTCCGATAAATCCGCTCGTTAGCGGAATTCCTGCAAAGGCCAGTAAGAAACCAGCGAAAGCTGTGGCAACCCAAGGAGAACGCTTTCCTAGACCGCTCCAGCGATTTAGATCGGTAACTTCACCAGCAGAATCGCGAACTAGAGTCACGATACCGAAGGCACCTACTGTGGCAATTCCGTATGCAAAGAGATAGAAGATTGAAGATTCCAAACCTGATTTGCTAAGCGCAATTACACCTGAGAGCAAGAAGCCTGCATGGGCGATAGATGAGTAAGCAAGCATGCGCTTTACATCGCGCTGTGCGATTGCAACTAGTGAACCAAAGACCATAGTTATCAACGCAATTGCGATGATCGCTGGACGCCATTGCCAGTAAGCCTCAGCGAATGAAACATAGAAGATACGGAGCATTGCACCGAACGCGGCAACTTTGGTGGCAGCTGCCATAAGGGCGGTAACTGCAGTTGGTGCGCCCTGATAAACATCTGGTGACCAAGCGTGGAACGGAACTGCGCCAACTTTAAAGAGAAGTCCGATTGAGATAAATGCGATTCCGAGAAGTAGATAAATATCATTTCCACTTCCACCGATTACCGCTGAGTGAATTCCAGCGAAGGTAACGGATGATGAATATCCGTAAAGATATGCGATTCCCATCAAGAAGAAAGCAGATGCGAAAGCGCCGAGCAAGAAGTACTTAAGAGCAGCCTCTTGCGACATCAAGCGGCGGCGGCGCGATAGTCCGGCCAATAGATAAAGTGGAAGCGAAAGAACTTCTAGCGCCACAAAGAGAGTAATTAAATCGGTAGCAACTGGAAAGAGCATCATTCCGGCAATTGCAAAGAGAGTTAGCGGGTAGACCTCAGTGACTCTTAAATCTTGCTGCAGTGATGCACGTTCTTCATCTGATCCTGGAAGAGCAGCAGCCAGCGCGGTGAAGTTCTCTTGATCTGCAAGCAAAAAGACCGCAATAATTGAAATAAGAAGTATCGAACCTTGAATCAACATTCCTGCGCCATCGAAGGTTACTGACTCCATCGCAGCCGCTGATGATGAGCGATCACGCACGCTAATTAGCGAAACTAGCGATAGGACCAAAGTGGCCAGAGTAATAAATAGTTGTGATGAAGCGCGTGATTTACGAGGAGCAAAGGCTTCGATGAGCACGCCAAGAACAGCGCCACCAAGCACGATCAGAATCGGTGCAAGAAGTGCATAATCAAGGGTTGGAGATACGAATTCAATCATTACTTGCCCTCACTCATGGTTGGCGCTGGATCGCTAAATCCTTGTTGCGAAATGATGGTCTGCGATGCTGGATTAATGATGTTTAACAACGGTGATGGGTAGAAACCAAGAACGACGATCGTTGCGATAACAGGTGCGATCGCAATTTTCTCGCGCAGAGTTAGATCGCTTAAATTCTCATTGCCCGGAGTTGTTGGGCCATGGAGCGCGCGTTGTACCGGAATCAAAATGTATAGAGCCGCTAAGACGATACCGAAGGTAGCGATAACCGCTGCAACTGGATATCGCGTAAAGGTTCCAACTAATACTAGGAATTCGCTAACGAAGCTAGAAAGACCCGGTAGCGCCAAGCTCGATAGACCGGCGATAAAGAATGACCAAGCCATGATTGGTGTGACGCGTTGTAGTCCACCGAAATCTGAAATTGTCGATGAGTTACGGCGAGTGATCATAAATCCAGCAACTAAGAAGAGCGCTGCAGTTGAGAATCCGTGGTTAAACATGTAAAGCGTTGAACCAGACATACCTTGCGAAGTCATCGCGAAGATTCCCATGGTGATAAATCCGAAGTGAGAAATCGAGGTATATGCGATCAGGCGCTTAATGTCTTTCGCACCAATTGCAAGAAATGCACCGTAGAGAATGGAGATAACTGCCAAGGTAATAATCATCGGAGTAAATGTCTTGCTTGCCTCTGGGAAGAGAGTTAGGCAGTAACGGATCATTCCGAATGTTCCGACCTTATCTAGAACACCTAAGAGCAATACTGAAGTTCCAGGGGTCGCTGATTTTGCAGCATCTGGTAGCCATGTATGTAGCGGCCAGAGCGGAGCTTTGATCGCAAATGCGATAAAGAATCCGAGGAATAAGACGTTCTCCATCATCGGAGTCAGAACTGTATGTAGCTGAGAAAGTGTTGTTATATCGAAGGTGCGGTTGCCGTAGCGAGTTGCCATTACATAAATGCCGATAATTGAAGCGAGCATTAGCAAGCCACCGAAGAGGCTGTAGAGCAAGAATTTAACTGCTGCGGCAGCGCGTTCGCCGGATCCAAAACCACCAATTAAGAAGTAAACCGGAACCAACATCGCTTCAAAGAAGACGTAGAACAAGAAGACGTCAGTTGAAGCAAAGACGCCGATCATCATTGTTTCAAGTACTAGAAGTAGTGAGTAGAAGACCTTGGGGCTCCAACGTCCGCCTTCAGATTCATTCCAGCCCGCAACTACGACGATTGGGGTTAAGAGAACAGACATCAAGATCAATACGAGGGCAATACCGTCAACACCCAAGGCATATTTGATACCAAAGGCAGGAATCCATTCGCGAGATTCTACGAATTGAAAACCTTTAGCGTTGAAGTCAAAGGAGATCGTCATGTAAATGCCAACAAGAGCAACCAATATTGTGGTCACAAGTGCGATCTGTTTAGTTAAAAGAACGTTTGTCTTAGGAGCTAGCGCGATGAAAGCGGTACCAATCAGCGGCAGCAGCATCAAGAAAGAGAGGATGTTCATATCTGCCAGGTTCACGTTGTTACCACCCAAATTGCCGCGATCAGCGCTGCTGCGCCAATCAAAATTAGAACTGCATAGCTACGAACAAAACCTGTCTGAGTTTCGCGGAGCGCAGATCCAGAGCCGAGCGCCATCTTTCCAACACCGCGAACTGCGCCATCAACAACTGAGCCATCAATCTTGACTAGGGCAGAAGTTAACGCTTGTCCTGGGCGCATAAAGAGCGCTTCGTTTACATCATCTTGGAGTAAATCGCGTCGTGCGATGCGAGTAAAGATTGAGACTTTCTCAGGTGCCACGTTATCAATTTCAGAGAGTTGGTACTTGATGACTGCAATTGCAACGCCAATTGCAACCATTGTGAGAGCAAGTCCAGAGACAACAATTGGAGGCAGAAGTTCGGTGTGCTCACCATGTTCTTCAAAGAGTGGCTCTAGCCAATGCTTGAACGCTTTTCCACGATAGAGCAGATAGCCTGAAATAACTGAGCCGATTGAAAGGATAACCATCGGTACCCACATCAAAGCAGGGGATTCATGTGGATGTTGGTTATCGTCCCAACGCTTTGGACTGGTAAAGGTCAAGATCATTACACGCGTCATATAGAAGGCGGTGATCGCTGCACCTAAGAGCGTGACTGAACCGAGAATAATTCCCTTTGCACCACCGGCATTTAGCGCCGTTTCGATAATCATATCTTTGGAGTAAAAACCAGCGAATGGTGGAACTCCGATAATTGCTAAGTAGCCAAGACCAAAGGTCACAAATGTGATCGGCATAAATTTACGCAGTCCACCATATTTGCGCATATTTACTTCATCGTTCATGCCATGCATTACCGAACCTGCGCCAAGGAACATTCCGGCTTTAAAGAATCCGTGGGTAAGTAAGTGCATGATTGCAAATGCGTAACCGGCAGGTCCAAGACCTGATGCCAAGATCATGTAACCGATCTGAGACATCGTTGAAGCAGCAAGTGCTTTCTTGATGTCATCTTTAGCCATACCGATAATGGCACCGAACAAGAGAGTGATTGCTCCAACGATAACAACGAGAAGTTGTGCGGTTGGCGCGGCATCAAATACAAAGTTAGAGCGAACAATTAGATAAACGCCTGCTGTAACCATGGTTGCGGCGTGGATCAAAGCAGAAACTGGAGTTGGGCCAGCCATCGCATCGCCCAGCCATGCCTGCAATGGGAACTGCGCAGACTTTCCGACTGCCGCAACTAGCAACATAACTCCGATGGCAGTCATCGCTGCTTCAGATGCATGATGTGAATGTTCTTTTACTCCGCTAAATGAAACGGTGCCTAATGTGGCAAAGGCGATCATGATCGCAAAGGAAAGCCCCATATCGCCGATACGGTTCATGACAAATGCCTTCTTAGAAGCAGTTGCATACGCTGGTTTTTGATTCCAGAAACCGATCAATAGATAGGAGGCAAGTCCTACGCCTTCCCAACCGACATAGAGGTTGAGATATGAATCGCCAAGAACCAAGAGCAACATCGCTGCGATAAAGAGGTTTAGGTATGCAAAGAAACGACGGCGATCTTTGTCGTGAGACATGTATGAGATGGAATAGATATGAATCAAAGTTCCAACGCCGGTGATTAGCAGTACAAAGCAGATCGATAACTGATCTAACAAAAGCGATGCATCTACGTTAAAGCTTCCAACGCTGATCCAGGTAAAGAGCTTCTGCGTCACCGGGCGAAGCTCTGCTTCGCGATCAAGCATCTGTGAAAGTTGAATTAAACCAACTGCAAATGATCCAGCAGACATCGCAGTAGCAAGTAGGTGTCCCCACTTATCAGCCTTACGTCCAAGAAGCAGCAGGGCAAGTGCGCCAAAGAGTGGAAGCGCGATTAAATAAACGAGACCGTTATTGGTAGCCATATTTATCGCTTCAACAAACTGGCATCATCGATAGATGCTGATCGGCGTGAACGGTAGATCGTGACGATGATCGCAAGGCCTACTACAACTTCACAGGCTGCAACAACCATCGTGAAGAAGGCAACTACTTGACCATCTAGCGTTCCGTTAATTCTTGAGAAAGTTACTAGTGAAAGATTTGCTGCGTTGAGCATTAGCTCAACACACATAAAGACAACAATGGCGTTGCGGCGAACGACTACGCCAACGGCGCCGATCGTAAAAAGAATCGCGGAAAGGTAGAGATAGTTATCGAGGCTCATTACTTCTCCTCCACAACTGATGTATCAACATTGTCGAGTTGGAACTGAGCTGAATCAATTACATCTCCACGCGCCTTGAGCGTTGCAGAAATTGAAGAAGGGGCTGGCGTTCCATCTGGCAAAAGCGCTGGAACATCGACTGCGTTGTGACGAGCAAAGACGCCTGGGCCAGGTAGTCCAGCAGCGCCTGCTAAAGAATCTGAGCGGAAACGATTTACTGATTGTTCGCGCTGAGTTGGGCGCGGGGTTGTGCGTTGATGATGTGCCAGAACCATTGCGCCAACTGCTGCGGTAATTAGCAGCGCTGAAATAACTTCAAATGGCCATACGTACTTTGAGAATAAGAGTGCAGCAAGTCCTTGCACATTTCCTGGTCCATTTGCAGCATCTAATCCAATTGGTTCGCGACCCAAAGTTGCACGACCAAGGAGTGAAACCATTAGTCCGCCAAAGCCGACTGCTGCAGTGATTGCAATAGGACGAAGTCCAGTAATTGTCTCGGTTAGCGAATCAGATGAATCAACACCGACCAACATCAAGATAAAGAGGAAGAGCATCATCACCGCACCGGTGTAGACAACCACCTGAACAATTCCGAGGAAGAGCGCACCTTGTGCGATGTAGAAAATTGCGAGCGAGACCATAACCCAAGCCAGTAACAACGCTGAATGAACTGCCTTCTTAACTAACAACATTCCAAGTGAAGCAAGAACTGAAAGTGGTGCTAAGAACCAGAAGAGAACTGTCTCTGGCGTCTGAATAGTTAGTAAAGGTTCCATTATTTTTGCTCCTGTGAAGGATGAGCTTCCTTAACATCGCCGTTGTAATAGTTGGTATCGGTCATACCTGGATACATTGGATGTGGAGGTGGCAACATGCCTGCGCGAAGTGGACCTAGTAAATCGTCTTTTTCGAAGATCAATTTGCTGCGAGTTGAATCTGCTAGCTCGTATTCATTTGTCATGGTTAGCGCACGTGTTGGACATGCTTCAATGCAAAGCCCGCAGAAAACACAACGTAGATAGTTAATTTGGTAGACCTTGCCGTAACGCTCTCCTGGTGACATTTGATTATCAGGAGTGTTATCTGCACCTTCAACATAAATCGCATCAGCAGGACATGCCCACGCACAGAGTTCGCAACCAATGCACTTTTCGAGTCCATCTGGGTGGCGATTTAATTGATGGCGACCGTGGAAACGCTCTGCAGTTGGCTCTTTAACTTCAGGGTATTGAACAGTGTTTACCTTCTTAAACATGGTTATGAAGGTGACCCAGAAACCCTGCGCCTGCTTGAGCAAACTCTTTGGACCAGGTTGCTCTACTTTTTCATAGGCAACGCTGGTGATATCTACATCTTTATTCTCTTTATTTACGAGTGGTTGAAATTCGTTTTGGTCAGCCACGATCGCCTCCCTTGTCTGAAACACTATTTGAAACATTGATTGTGGTTATTTCGGATGGAAGCGATGGAACGGCAAAACTTGGAGCTGCTGCTTCTGGGTAAACATGTGCAGCGCGCTTTCTCTTTGAGGCATCAACTGCTGTAGAAATTCCCATAACGATGAGGACTACGACGCCAGCAAAAATAAATGTGGTGACACGAGATTGGCTGGTAGTAGAAATTAGACGAAGCGTTGCAACTACCAAGATCCAGAGCAACGAGACCGGAATCAAGACTTTCCAACCGAATTGCATAAATTGGTCGTAACGCAAACGAGGAAGAGTTCCACGTAACCATACGAAAACAAAGAAGAAGAAGAGAACCTTTAAGAAGAACCAAACGAGTGTGAACCAACCGCCGAGCCATTGCTCTGTAAAGCCCAGACCTGGAATTGCGTGGTAACCACCAAGGAATAACGTTGTTGCTAGTGCTGAAACAGCGATGATATTTACATATTCTGCCAAGAAGAAGAGTGCGAATTTAAGTGATGAATACTCAGTATGGAATCCACCAACGAGTTCACCTTCAGCTTCGGCTAGGTCGAATGGCGCGCGGTTTGTTTCGCCAACCATTGAGATCGCATAGATAACAAAGGATGGGAAGAGAACTAGTCCGTACCACCAAGTGCTCTGCTGCGCGGCAACGATTGATGATGTAGACATTGATCCGGAGTAGATAAAGACTGAAACAAGTGAAAGTCCCATGGCGATTTCATAAGAAACAACCTGCGCGCTTGAGCGGAGTCCGCCAAGCAGCGGATAAGTCGAACCTGATGACCAACCAGCGAGAACAATTCCGTAGACACCGACTGATGCGGTGGCAAGAACATAGAGAACACCGACTGGAAGGTCGGTTAACTGCATAACAGTTTCTTCGCCGAAGAAGTTAACTGGGCCAGTCATTGGCATAACCGCAAAGGCCATAAATGCTGCGGTGGTGCTGATTACTGGAGCAATTACAAAAACAACCTTGTCGGCTGCAGCCGGAATCAAATCTTCTTTGAGCGCAAGCTTTACGCCATCTGCAAGCGCCTGAATTAAGCCGAATTTTCCAACGCGGTTAGGGCCAACGCGCATCTGCATACGAGCAACGATGCGACGTTCGCCCCATACAGACATGATCGTCAAGACAACGCAAACGGCAAAGACAATAACTGCCTTAAGGGTGATGATCCAACCCGGATCATCTAGCAATAACTGAGCGTTATTCATGCCTTCACCACCGATACAACATCGCCGTGCACGGCATTTAATGAGATCAAAGTTTGTGTACCGAATGAGTTGCGTGGCACCCAAACTGCATCATCGTGAATATCTTCAACTAGCGCCGGAAGTGAGATTGATCCGTGTGAGTTAGAGACTCGCAAGATATCGCCATCTTTAACGCCCATTGCCTCTGCGCGCTTTGGTGAGATAACTGCAACAGATTTACGTGCAGTCCCAGCTAAGTTGGCTTCACCTTTTTGCAAAGTACCAAGATCTAACAAGCGACGCCATGAAGTAAGTAGAGCTTCATTTCCAGAAACCTTATTTGCACCCGCTGCAGAAACTGCTGCGAAGTTAGCGCGTGCGCCATCCCATTTACCGAGTGATGAAATCTCACGCGCTGCTTGGGTAACTGTGCCGAGCATGATTGATTCGCCCATTTCATCAGCGATAGCCGACAAGATACGAAGATCAGAACGATTTAGTGAATCTGCAACTGCCGCATCGAAAGCACGTGCGCGGCCTTCCCAGTTAAGGAACGAGCCAGATTTTTCAGTAACTGCAGCAACTGGCAGAACTACATCAGCCACATTGGTAACTGCAGAGTGTGCAATCTCGAGTGAGACAACAAATGACTTTGAAAGTGCGGCAAGTGCGGCTGCGCTATTTGGCATATCTTGTGGATCAACGCCACCAACAACAACTGCATCAAGTGAACCGTTGCCAAGGCTTTCAATAATTTCAGAAGTTGTGCGACCAACGTTTGTAGGAATTGTTTGAACTCCCCAAACAGCCGCGATATCTACACGTGCTGCAGCATCGGCAACAGGGCGGCCACCTGGAAGAAGTGTGCCAATTGCACCAGCTTCAAGTGCGCCGCGTTCGCCTGCGCGACGCGGAATCCAAGCAAGCTTTGCGCCAGTCTTTTCAGCAAGCGCAGCGGCTGCAGAAAGTAGACCAGTAGTTTCAGCAGCGCGTTCGCCAACCAAAATAACTGACTTACCGGTTAGGGAAAGCGCTGAAAGTGCAGCGACTTCAGATCCTGGTGCGACCTTAATAAATTCAGCCTTTAACTTTTCAACGCCGATTGAAAGCTTAGTTGCAACTGCGCTGACCTTTAGCGCGCGCTTGCGAACCTGCTTGTTGATTCGAAGGAAGACGATTGGTGATTCTTCTTCTGGTTCAAAACCAATGAGAACCACATGATCTGCGATATCGATATCGCGGTAGGTAGTTGCTGATCCAACAACTTTCGCGCCAAGGAAATCACGTTCTTCATCTGATGAAACGCGCGCACGGAAATCGATATCGTTTGTGCCAAGTGCGATGCGTGCAAACTTGCTGTAACCGTAAGCATCTTCTGCAGTTGCGCGTCCACCAACTAGAACCGCAGCGCGCTTGCCCTTAAGACCTGCTGCAGCTGCAGCGATTGCCTCTGGCCATGATGCAGGAGCAAGAACTCCGTCAGCGCCACGAACCATTGGAGTTGTTAGACGATCAACTTCAGTTACGTACTTAAATGCCCAGCGACCTTTATCGCAGTTCCATTCTTCGTTAACTGCGGCATCATCACCAGCAAGGCGACGTAAAGTCTTTCCTCGACGAACATCGGTGCGCATATCGCAACCTGATGCGCAGTGTTCGCAAGCAGATGGAGTTGAAACTAAATCGAATGGACGAGCGCGGAAGCGATAAGCAGCGCCAGTAAGCGCGCCAACCGGACAGATCTGCACTGTATTTCCAGAGAAGTAAGACTCGAATGGTTGGTTCTCGTAGATACCAACTTGCTGCAGCGCACCGCGTTCGTTGAGAGTAATAAATGGATCGCCAGCAATTTGATCAGAGAAACGTGTACAACGAGCGCAGAGAACGCAGCGTTCGCGATCGAGCAGAACCTGAGATGAAATTGCAACAGGCTTTTCAAATGTGCGCTTTACGCCTTCGAAGCGAGTCTCACCATTTCCGGTGCTCATCGCTTGGTTCTGCAATGGACATTCGCCGCCCTTGTCGCAAACTGGGCAATCAAGTGGGTGGTTAACAAGAAGAAGTTCCATCACACCGCGCTGTGCTTTTTCAGCAACTGGTGAAGTTAGTTGAGTCTTTACGATCATATTTGGTTCTACAGGAATCGTGCAGGAAGCCTGTGGCTTTGGAAATGCGCGACCATTGATTTCGATATCAACTAAACATTGACGACAAGCGCCAACTGGATCAAGAAGTGGGTGATCGCAGAAACGTGGAATCTGAATTCCTAGTTTTTCTGCAGCGCGAATAACCAAAGTCCCCTTTGGAACGCTGACTTCAAAACCATCGATAACAACGGTGATGAGTTCTACTGCTTGCGCGGTTGTGTTCTCTTGAGTCGTAGTCATTATGCGTTTGCTCCAGAGAAGAGAGTTGATTTAACTGGATCGAATGGGCATCCACCGTTTGTTAAGTGGGCGATGTATTCGTCACGGAAATATTTGATTGAAGATGTGATTGGGCTAGTTGCGCCATCACCAAGTGCGCAGAATGAGCGGCCCATGATGTTGTCGCAGAGATCGAGCAACTTAGCTAGATCTGCTTCAGTACCCACGCCGTTTTCTAGATCGCGCAGAATCTGAACCAACCACCATGTGCCTTCGCGACATGGTGTGCACTTGCCACATGACTCGTGCTTGTAGAACTCAGTCCAACGCAGTACTGCGCGAACCACACAAGTTGTTTCATCAAAGATCTGTAGCGCTTTAGTGCCGAGCATTGAGCCAGCAGCGGCAACGCCTTCGTAATCAAGTGGAATATCAAGGTGCTGATCTGTAAATAGTGGCGTTGATGATCCACCTGGTGTCCAGAACTTCAACTTATGTCCGGCGCGAATTCCACCTGACATCTCAAGGATTTCACGAAGGGTAATTCCAAGCGGGGCTTCAAATTGACCAGGATTTACAACGTGGCCAGAGAGTGAGTAAAGCGTGGTTCCCTTTGATTTTTCGGTGCCCATTGATTGGTACCACTCAGCGCCGTTTGCGATGATCGCAGGAACTGAAGCGATTGATTCGACGTTATTTACAACCGTTGGTCGTGCATATAAACCTGCGATCGCAGGAAATGGTGGACGCAGACGTGGTTGGCCGCGGAAACCTTCAAGTGAATCAAGCAAAGCAGTTTCTTCACCGCAGATGTAAGCGCCGGCACCAACGTGGAGAACAACATCAATACCTTTACCAAGATGGCCAGCTTTGTAAGCATCTTCGATCGCTTGATTTAAACGACGGACAACATGTGTAACTTCACCGCGGATATAGATAAAGGCATGCTTTGCACGAATTGCATGGCAAGCGATGATGCAGCCTTCAATAAGTACATGTGGGTTAGCCATCAAAAGTGGAGTGTCTTTACAAGTACCTGGCTCAGACTCGTCAGCATTTACAACTAAGTAGTGATCTTTGTTATCGCCCTGTGGGATAAAGCCCCACTTCATTCCGGTTGGGAAGCCTGCGCCGCCGCGACCGCGAAGTCCAGAATCTTTTACAAGTTGAATAACTGCATCTGGATCCATAGCAAGTGCTTTGGCAGATGCCTTGTATCCACCATGACGTGTGTATGCATCGATTGTGAATGAATCTTTCTCATCCCAATGTGCAGAAAGTACTGGAGCTAGTTTTGTCATTACTTGCCCTCTTTCGAAAGTTTTAAACCAAGCAGTGTTGGTTCGCCAGCTTGCAATCCTTCATTGGCTTTTCCATCGCTTAAACCGGCAAGAACAGCTGATGCTTCTTTCCAAGTAACCAAAGAGTTAGGTCCACGAGTTGGTGGTTTAGGTGTTCCCTTGCGCATTGAATCAACTAGATTTTTTGCAGTCTCAACGTTCTGGTTGTCGTAGAACTCCCAGTTAGCCATAACAACTGGTGCGTAATCGCAGGCTGCGTTGCATTCGATATGTTCTAGAGAAACTTTTCCATCAGCGGTAACGCCATCGTTTTCAACGCCGAGGTGATCTTTAAGCGCTGCAAATATCGCATCTCCGCCCATAACCGCGCACAAGGTGTTGGTGCAAACACCTACGTGGTACTCGCCTACTGGGCGGCGCTTGTACTGGGTGTAGAAAGTTGCAACGGCAGTTACTTCAGCAGTTTCTAATTCAAGCAACTTTGCAATCTCTTCAATGCCTTCGTTGGTTACATAACCGGCAAGTGATTGCACATAGTGAAGTAAAGGCATGATGGCAGAGCGGCTTCGTGGGTAGCGCTTGATAATCGAATTCATGATTTCGATCTGATCTGGTGAGTAAGCCATTAGCGGTCAACTCCTCCCATCACAGGATCGATTGAGGCAACAGCGCCGATGATGTCGGCAACCATTGAGCCTTCACACATTGCAGATGTTGATTGCAAGTTATTGAAAGATGGTTCGCGGAAGTGAACGCGGTAAGGACGTGTGCCGCCATCAGAGACTACGTGTGCACCGAGTTCGCCACGTGGAGATTCAACTGCTGTGTAAACCTGACCTGCTGGAACGCGGAAACCTTCGGTAACAAGTTTGAAGTGGTGGATCAAAGACTCCATTGATGTGCCCATGATTTCGCGGATGTGGTTAAGCGAGTTACCCATTCCATCTGCACCAATTGCAAGCTGTGCTGGCCATGCAATCTTCTTATCGGCAACCATTACTGGTGCGCCTTCAAGTGATTTAAGTTTTTCAGCGCATTGTTCGATGATGCGAAGTGATTGTTCTAGTTCGTTGATACGAATCAAGAAGCGGCCGTAAACATCGCAAGTGTCTGCTGTTACAACATCGAACTTGTAATTCTCGTAACCTGAGTAAGGCTGAATCTTGCGTAGATCAAGTGGCAATCCAGTTGCGCGAATAACTGGACCTGTGACTCCAAGTGTTGTTGCACCAGCAAGATCAAGGTAACCAATTCCCTCGGTGCGCTTCATCCAGATGCTATTTCCAACGAGCAACTTCTCGTTATCTTTAAAACTATGACGCAGATCTTTTACCGTTGCCAAAACTTTCTCAACAGAGCCGGCAGGAAGATCTTGAGCAACTCCACCTGGGCGGATATAGGCCATATTCATACGAAGGCCTGAGATAAATTCGAAGATATCTAGAACTTTTTCGCGTTCGCGGAAGCAGAAGATCATTGGTGAAAGTGCACCTAATTCAAGTGCTCCGGTACCGAGTGCAACCATGTGTGAAGAGATACGGTTGAACTCCATCATCATTACGCGAATAACGTTGGCCTTTTCAGGAACATCGCCTGTAATTCCGAGAAGCTTTTCAACGCCTAAGCAGTAAGCCGCTTCGTTAAACAACGGTGCCAAGTAATCCATACGAGTTACAAATGTTGTGGCCTGAGTCCAGTTACGGAACTCGATGTTCTTTTCGATTCCTGTGTGCAGGTAACCAATTCCGCAACGAACTTCAGTAACAGTTTCGCCTTCAAGTTCTAGAACCAAACGAAGTACGCCGTGAGTTGATGGGTGCTGAGGACCCATATTTACAACAACGCGTTCTTCTTTCGCCTGACCAATTTCAGTTACGAGTGAATCCCAATCGCCACCGGTTACCGAGAAGACAGTGCCTTCAGTGGTTTCGCGTGATGATGCATATGGATCTGCGTACGTGCTCACTTGTAAGACCTCCGATCTGATGGAGGTGGTGTAACAGCGCCCTTGTATTCAACGCCGATTCCGCCAAGTGCGTAATCCTTACGTTGTGGATGTCCTTGCCAATCATCTGGCATCAAGATGCGAGTAAGTCCTGGGTGGCCATCAAAGATGATTCCAAACATGTCGTAAGTTTCGCGTTCGTTCCAGTTAGATCCAGCCCAGACTTCAACAAGTGAAGGAATGTGTGGATCGACATCTGGAACAGAAACTTCCAAACGAATTCGTTGGTTATTTGTCACTGATAACAAGTGGTAAACCGCGTGAAGTTCGCGATTGGTATCTTCTGGATAGTGCACACCAGATACGCCCATCGACATTTCAAATTTCAATTTATCGCGCAAGATAAGTGCGACTTCTACTAAACGCTCGCGCTTGATGTGCAGAGTTAGCTCGCCGCGATCAACAACAACGCGTTCGATTGCATCAGCGAAATCTGGATATGCGCGCTCTAAATCATCAGCAACCTGATCAAAATAGCCACCAAATGGGCGCTGTGAAGAGCCTGCAGAAGCGGTTGCGCGAACTAGCCCACCGTAACCCGAGGTATCCCCCGTGCCGGCAGCACCAAACATTCCGTGTTGCTCATCAGACATTTAAGCCAACAACCCCTTTAACTGATGGGTTGGAACAGCGGCCATAGCTGCAGCTTCAACTTCCTTGATAACTTTTTCGCGGTTAGGTCCGAGTTTTTCGTCGTAAATCTGATCGTGCAATTTAAGAATTGCATCCATCAACATTTCAGGACGTGGTGGACAACCTGGCAGATAAATATCAACTGGTACTACGTGGTCAACGCCTTGCACGATTGCGTAGTTGTTAAACATTCCGCCTGAAGATGCACATGCACCCATTGCGATAACCCACTTTGGTGCAGCCATTTGATCGTAAATCTGGCGAAGCACTGGAGCCATCTTGTTTGAAACACGACCGGCAACAATCATCAAATCTGCTTGACGTGGGGATGCGCGGAAAACTTCCATGCCAAAACGTGCGAGATCGTAACGACCTGCACCGGCAGCCATCATCTCAATTGCGCAACATGCCAAACCGAAAGTTGCTGGCCAGAGTGAATTTTTACGCATATAACCTGCAAGTTTTTCAACTGAGGTTAAAACGATTCCGCTAGGTAACTTCTCTTCTAATCCCACTCGAGGCCTCCGCGACGCCAGACATATGCAAATGCAACGAAGACTGTTCCGATAAAGATCGCCATTTCGACTAAACCAAATAGTCCAAGTTGATCAAAGGTGACAGCCCATGGATATAAGAAAACGATTTCAATATCAAAGATGATAAATAGCATCGCGGTTAGGAAGTACTTAACTGGAAAACGTCCACCCTGTGCTGCTTGCGGTGAAGGTTCGATTCCGCACTCGTACGCCTCTAACTTTGCGCGGTTGTAACGTGCAGGTCCGGTGAGGGCGGCTGCGGCAAGAGAGAAAATTGCGAACCCAAAGCCAACGGCGGCAATCGCCAGAATTGGAATATATGGGTTACCGATCACAAGCGAAATCCTAAGGTGGCCACGGGGGTGGTCGCGACCGTTAGGCCTTTACGCCTCTGTGAACTGCAACAACCCCGAAAGTTAAGTTCTGCCAGCCGACTTGGCTCCATCCCGCGGCCTCGATCTTGGCGGCGAGCGCCTTCTGATTTGGCCAGGCCCGGATCGATTCAGCCAGGTAGATATAGGCATCTGGGTTTGAAGAGGTCCGCTTTGCGATTGCGGGCAGGGCGCGCATTAAGTAATTGGTATAGATGGTGCGGAATGGGCGCCAGGTTGGGCTGGAAAACTCGGCTATAACGATCCGGCCGCCCTTTTTGGTAACGCGTAGGGCTTCCCCGAGGGCTTTATCTACATCTGAGGTATTGCGCAGGCCGAAAGAGATGGTCACAACGTCGAATTCGCCATCGGCAAAAGGCAGATTCAAGGCATCGGCGAAGGTGAAGGGCAGGTGGGGCCGGGCTTTACGGCCGGCAGCCAGCATTCCTTCAGAGAAATCAGCTGGAATAACGTCTGCGCCAGCAGCAGCTAGGGGTTCGGAGCTAGATCCAGTGCCTGCAGCCAAATCCAAGATCTTCATCCCAGGCATTGGGGCGATGATCGCGGTGGTCGCACGGCGCCAAGCCTTGGTCTGGCCCAGGCTGAGCAGATCGTTCACGAGGTCGTAGCGCTTGGCCACCCCGTCAAACATTGCGGCGACTTCATCGGGGTTTTTATCCATATTTGCGCGCGACATAGGCCAAGTCTCTCGCAATAGTAGGCTCACTCACAACTCCAAAGCGGTAAAGGGGAAGTAAATGTCGATCTCAACCGGATCACTTCGGGCAACGGTCTTTCCTCGCAGCACTGCGCTAACCCATGCCACCTTCATCGTCGGCGGAACTTTGTTCATTGCCGCTTTGGCACAAATCGCAGTTCCAGTTCCGGGATCCCCAGTTCCCGTCACAGGTCAAACACTTGCCGTTTATTTAATCGGAACCACTTACGGTGCACGACTTGGGTTTGCAACTTTTGCAACATATTTACTTGCCGGAGTTGCAGGCGCTCCAGTCTTTGCTGCAGCAACAGGTGCAACTAGCCACGGTATTGCCCGTTTAACTGGTGCAACCGGCGGTTATCTAATCGGAATGCTTGTAGCCACTTTTGTTCTTGGCGCGCTCGCAGATCGCAAAGCCGATCAGAAATTTAAAACTTCATTTCCAGCGCTAACTTTGGGAAGCGCCATTGTCTTTGCCTTTGGATTGATCTGGTTAAAAACATCGCTAGATCTTTCTTGGGCAGCAACAATTAGCGCAGGCCTTACTCCATTTATCTTCGGCGAACTTTTGAAGATCGCAATCACTGCAACTTCTCTGCCACTGATTTGGCGCAAGATTTCACAAAAGTTAAATCGATAACCTAATTCTTTATGCCGCAACTTATCCCCGTTACTACTGCGCGCCTGGGCGAGCACTTACCGCTGCTGGAGCTACTTCCAGATAGCGCACCTGTTACATGGGTTCGCGGCGGCGATGGCTTAGTTGGCTGGGGCTCTTACGCAACCACAGCAGTAAGTGGCCCAAATAGATTTAACGATGCTCGCAAATGGTGGCATCTGCAGCTAGAAAAACTAGCAATCTCTGATTCAGTTCACGTCAGCGGAACTGGCCCAATACTTTTTACCTCTTTCTCTTTTGACCCGAACGAAGAGTCAGTTCTTGTAATTCCTGAAATCGTCGTCGGCATGCGCAATGGCAGCTCTTGGATCACTTGGATCGGCGATCAAGCCCAGCCGAAACTCGCTGAAAGTGCGCAAACTTTGGAAGATGCTGAATACAACTGGGGAGATGGATCGATAAGCCCGGCCGAATGGCAGATTCGCGTTGCACAAGCAATTAAAGAGATTGAAAGTACCAAACTTGAAAAAGTTGTTCTTGCTCGCGATCTGAAAGTTAACTCACATCGCGCAATTGATCCACGAAAAATTCTCCGCAACCTAAGCGCTGAATATCCATCTACTTGGATCTTTGCAGTCGATGGGCTAATCGGCGCAACTCCCGAGCTATTGCTCCGCCTATCTCGCGGCATGGTTACGTCACGAGTTCTTGCTGGAACGATCAGCAAAACTGGAGATGATGAGAGAGATTTAGCACTTGCCGCATCGTTGGCGAGATCATCTAAAGATCTCGAAGAACACGAATATGCAGTCAGATCAGTTGCAGATGCGCTCGATCCTTTCTGCACATCAACGAACGTTCCTGAATCCCCCTTTGTTCTTCACTTAGCAAATGTTATGCACCTTGCGACTGACGTCACGGGTGCTTTAATTGAAAGCAAGAAGAGCGTTGATGCTTTTACAATTCTTGAGAAATTACATCCCTCCGCTGCTGTATGCGGCACACCAACTGAGATTGCTGCAAAGCTGATTAAAGATATCGAAGGGATGCCACGAGGCCGCTACGCCGGCCCAGTTGGTTGGCTAGATGCGCGCGGTGACGGTGAACTTGGAATCGCCCTTCGCTGCGGACAGATTTCGGGAAATGAACTCCGCATCTTTGCGGGCTGCGGAATTGTGGCTGGGTCGAACCCAGAGAAAGAGTTAACTGAGAGCAACGCTAAATTTGCGCCAATGCGAAGCGCACTTTCTTAAGCTTTAAAGCGATTTCATCTTCCCTGCCAGATCTTTAATTAGATCGGCATTTGCTTCTCGGTTAGGAACATCCAGGACTACAACGCTTAGCCCCTTAATTGGTGCAGTTAATTCCTTACTTAAATCTGCGGAGTTATCGATAGTTTTTGTGCTGATACCCATTGATTTGGCAATCGCCGCAGGATCTAGCCCGTGTGGTGTCCCAAAAACTTCTTCAAATCCTTCAACTCCGCGTTGTGGCAGAGTTGAGAAAATTCCACCGCCATCATTATTTACAACGAAGATCTTGAGGTTTACCTGGTCGTGATGAATTAACCCAGTTAAGTCATGTAAGAAAGCTAAATCTCCAAGTACTGCAATTGCCGAACCGTGATGTGTTGCAATTCCCGTTGCGGTTGAGATATTTCCATCAATGCCTGCAAGCCCACGATTGGCATAGGTAATGACTCCTGATCGTGCAGCTGCAAAAGCTTCAAGGTCTCTAATCGGACGCGATGATGCAATAAATATTGCCGTTTCTGCAGGAAGGTTGGCTGCAATCTCACGAGCGATAACTGGTTCAGACCAGATTGAAATCTCTTTCACAACTTTTGCAGTGCGTTCAGAATACTTCTGCCATTTAGCAATCCATTCCAGATCGGCAGGCGCAACATAAAGTTCGGGGAGATCGGTAAAACGCTTATCTGCCGTGCGATCTGTATCTACTGTTGCAATTCGCGGATCAATAACAAATGTTGACCGCGCAGATTTAATGAGTGCGTTAACCGATCTGGAAAGTGTTGTGCGGCCAATGACAATGACGGTATCTGGAGCCAAATCTTTAGCGATTGGAGTTGCTGTTAGAAATAAACTGGCATGGGCGTTGGCCTCTGCAAATGTAAGTGGATCCTCGCTGATTACCGGCCATCCGAGAGATTCAATAAATGCTCTAACTGCGGCAACTTCAAGTCCACCACGATCATGGCCAATTACTAGTAAGCCACGTGTTGATTTACTGGCGAGAGTTCCGGCTTTCTTGCGATCAAAGACTTTTGGTGGATTTACCTTTAAACCATCGAGCCACGCATCGTTATCGTCACCAAGAAGTGGTTCTTCAAATTGCACATTGATATGTACTGGGCCGGTTTGAAGTGCGTTAAGTGGAAGTTCTAGCGGATAGGCCCCACCAGAAACATCGGAGAAGTAACGAACTGCTTTGCCAAAGATGCGTGCTTGCTCAGTGGTTTGGTTGGCGCCCGTTCGACGTAGTTCGGCTGGACGATCTGCAGTGATTACAAAGAGTGGGATATTTGAATGTGATGCTTCCAGAACTGCAGGATGGTAATTCGCAACCGCTGTTCCGCTAGTGCAGATAACTGGCACAGGACGATTACTGGCCTTTGCTAAACCAAGTGCGTAGAAAGCAGCGGTGCGTTCGTCGATGCGGATATGTAACTTAATCAAGCCACGCTTTTGTGCCGCAACGAGTGCAAGAGATAAAGGTGCATTGCGGGATCCTGGTGAAATAACTGCATCAGTTATTCCCGCCTCAAGAATTTGGCGAATGATTACGCGAGCAAGTTGAGTTGCTTGGTTCATGCGATTAGCTCCCAAGTCTTCATGAGGCGATCCTGCCACCATTTATATCTCTCTGGTGAAACTTCAAGACCTTCGAAGTTTGGCTTAATCCGCTTTACTTCAATTTCGCCGTTAACAATTGGAAGATCGCCAACATTTGCTGAAAGTAGTGAGCCTGTGGCAAGTCCGCAATCAAAATTCATCTCGCTAACTGAGGCAGCCAGAGCTAATCCGTGGGAAATTCCCACAGCACTTTCTAGGGCGCTAGAAATAACGATCGGTAAATTGTGGCGCTGCGCTAATTGATGTACGCGCACGATTCCACCTAGTGGTTGCACTTTGAGTGCCAAGATATCTACGGCGCCGCTTAGATCTACTTTAAATGGATCAGCAGATTTTCTAAGTATTTCATCGCCAGCGATTGGAATATCTACCTTTAGCTTTGCCTTTAATTCGCGCAGCTTGTCAACGCTCTGGCAAGGTTGTTCGACATATTCAATCGCACCAATGTTTTCGTAGATTGATCGCAAGTTAGTTATTGCAGTTGCAACGCTCCAATTCCCGTTTACATCGATTCGCAATTTAGCGTTTGGTCGAAGCGCGCGAACTTTGGCAAGGCGAGCGATATCTTCACTTAAGTTATCGCCTACCTTTACTTTAAAAGTATTTACTCCTGGGAAAGTTTCGACAATTCTTTCGATATCACTTGGCGCATTCAGCGCAGGAATGGTTCCATTTACTTTTACTTTGCTCCGCTTGAGTTCTGGCCATGGCTTGGTTGCGGCTTCAATTGCAGATTGCAGCCAAGGTACACATTCACTTGGTTGGTATTCCAGAAATGGTGAGAACTCTCCCCATCCAGCGACGCCTTGAATGAGCGCTACTTCGCGAATATTTATCCCGCGGAAGTTTGTCTTAGTAGGTAGCGCAACAACGCGCATTGTGGAGAAGAGTTCTTGCGACATATTTAGGGACGCTTGGGAAACTTTCCAAAATCTGGCGCGCGCTTTTCCTTGTAAGCATCGCGGCCTTCTTGACCTTCTTCACTTAAGTAGAAGAGCAGCGTTGCATCGCCAGCAAGTTGTTGAATTCCAGCAAGGCCATCATCGGCTGCGTTCATTGAAGATTTAAGTAGGCGAAGTGCAAGTGGAGAATTGCGCAGCATTTCGCGGCACCAAGAAACTGTTTCAGCTTCAAGTTCTTTAAGCGGAACAACGGTATTAACAAGGCCCATGGCGAGCGCTTCTTGCGCATCGTATTGACGAGTCATAAACCAAATTTCACGCGCCTTCTTCTGTCCAACACTTGCGGCAAGTAAACCTGAACCGTAACCGCCATCGAATGAACCAACCATTGGGCCGGTCTGACCGAACTTGGCGTTATCGGCAGCAATTGTTAAATCACAAACAACGTGCAGAACATGTCCACCGCCAATTGCCCAACCAGCGACCATTGCAACAACAGGCTTAGGGGTGCGACGAATTTGAATTTGTAGATCTAAAACGTTTAAGCGGCCGATGCCCTTTTGTGCCAAGGGATCTTCGCCGAGATATCCATCATCTCCGCGCACGCTGATATCTCCGCCAGAACAGAAGGCTTCATCGCCGGTTCCGGTAAAGATGATTACGCCGACATCTGAGTTATCGCGCGCGAGTGAGAATGCTTCTTGTAATTCAATAATTGTTTGGGGGCGAAATGCGTTACGCACCTCTGGTCGATTGATCGCGATCTTGGCCATGCCGTCGCCTACTTGATAGGTGATATCGGTAAATTTCTCTCCACCTGCGCCAGTTGCCCACGCAGGGATAGAACGGTTACCAAATTCACGCTTGATCGGCTTGCTCACGATTCCTCCATCTTCGACTTCGAGCGATAGCCTACGCGTGCAATGGAGCAGACGTCACAACGAGAGATTCGTGCGATAGATCCCACGTGGGACCTCGCCGAGTTAATGGCGCGCCTTGCCAAAGCCCTTATTGGAGATGGTTCGGCCCTGGCCCTTGGCCCAGTTTCAGTCGCCGGCGCCCCAGATCGCGTGGCGCTAGTAGTCAATACCAGCGGATCAACTGGGATAGCTAAAGAAGTTGGTTTATCGGCCAGCGCACTTTTAGAGAGCGCCAAGAGTGCAAATAAATTTGTTGGTGCAAAGCCAGGGCAGATCTGGTCGTTGTTGCTGCCGTTAACTCATATCGCAGGCATAAACATTTTAGTTAGAAGTTTAGAACTTGGAACAGTGCCAATTGATGCCCGAGAAATTACTGGCAAATACCCGTTCGCTGATTTCACTGCAGTTGTGCCGACTCAATTGTTTCGTGCGCTAAATGACGACAGCGATCTGCTGGAACATTTGATTTCTGCGCAAGCGGTATTGGTGGGAGGTGCGGCACTTTCTTCAGAGCTACGTGAAGCCGCACATGAAGCAGGTATCAAGGTAGTTGAGACTTACGGCATGACCGAAACCTCAGGTGGATGTATTTACAACGGAACACCGCTTGACGGAACCGAATTTGAAATTGACGATCTTGGAGTTATTTCAATATTTAGCAAATCGCTAGCCACAACTTATCTAAATGATCCAAAATCTTGGGATGAGAAGATCCGTAACGGATACTTTGTCACAACTGATCTTGGATATATCGAAGATGGAAAACTTGTCGTAACCGGCAGAAGCGATGATCTGATTATCTCTGGTGGCGAAAATATCTCGTTGGCTGAAGTAGAAAGAATTGTCTCGACAACTTTTTCTGGAATTGATTGTGCAGCATTTGCGGTATCTGATCCACAATGGGGGCAATCACTTCAATTAGCGATTGCTGGCGATGTTAAGCCAGAGCAATCTGCGATAAACGAATATCTCTCTTCACAAATCTCAAAAGCGGCAAAGGTAAAGAACTTCTTATATGTAAGCCAACTCCCCCGTACCGCCCTTGGCAAAATTGATCGCCGCAAACTTGCAGAGCTCGCGACTGAGGCAAACCATGGCTAATAAGTGGGTCCTTGGTGCGCGCCCGCGCACACTGGCTGCAGCTATTGCTCCGGTATTAGTTGCTACCGCATTTGCAGGAAGTGACTGGAAACCCGTCCCTGCAGCACTCGCACTCTTAGTTAGTTTGTCGCTGCAAATTGGCGTTAATTACGCAAATGATTATTCAGATGGAATCCGTGGCACTGATGATTCTCGTATCGGGCCGATCCGTTTAACCGCAAGCGGTCTGGCTAGTGCAAAATCTGTAAAGAACGCTGCCTTTATCTCTTTCTTCGTTGCGGCTATCGCTGGCTTAGTTCTGGCTCTTCAAACTTCCTGGTGGTTAATTGCTGTTGGTGCGCTAGCCATTGCGGCTGCTTGGGGATACACCGGAGGTTCTAACCCTTACGGATATAAAGGTTTAGGCGACTTTTCAGTCTTTGTGTTCTTTGGGATTGTTGCAACTGTCGGAAGTTATTACGTGCAGACCGAAGAGTTGAATTTGCAGATATTTATCGTGGCAGTTCCGATGGGTGCTCTGGCATGTGCCATCCTGGCAATTAACAACTTAAGAGATCGCGGCCAAGATGAATTAGTTGGAAAGCGCACGATGGCGGTGCGGCTGGGAGATAAAGGTGCGCGTGCTCTTTACATATCTCTACTAGTTTCGGCCCACCTCTTTGCTCTGCTTACCTTCGAGCCTTTTGCTTTACTTACTTTGTTAGCGCTACCTCTCAGCACATCTCTGGCAAGTTCGGTCTGGGCTGGGACAACTGGCGCAGCGCTGATTCCACTTCTGGCAAAGACCGGCAAGTTGCAGATGCTCTTTGCCGCTCTATTTGCACTCGGCCTAGTCCTCTAACTTTCGCTAGACTCTACCCATGCTCAGATTTCAAGCGCTCTTCGTTATCGCATCTCTTGCCTTAACTCTTTACTCGTTTATTGATTGTGCAAAACGTGATGAGTCGCTAATTCAGAAACTTCCTAAATGGGGTTGGCTGCTAATTATTTTGTTCTTCTCAGCTTTTGGAGCTATCGCTTATCTATTTATTGGTCGCACCCGCAGAGATAAAGGCCCTCGTCCACCAAAGCGCAGAATCTTGCCTCCGGATGATGACCCAGATTTCTTGCGTCGCCTTTAGTATTTAACTCTTAAAGACCGCTGTATGTGTGCTTTCCAGTTCCCCATACATTTACATATACATAGTTAAATAGAAATGTTGAGCCTGCAAATAAGCAGAGCCAAGCAGCGCGACGTCCACGCCAACCAATAGTTACGCGCGCGTGAAGATATGCGGCATAGGCAACCCAAGTAATGAAGGCCCAAGTCTCTTTTGGATCCCAACCCCAGTAACGACCCCATGCGCTCTCTGCCCAAATTGCACCCGCGATTACCGAGAAGGTCCAAAGTGGAAAGACAAATGCAACGAGTCGATAAGAGAGTTGATCCAAAGTCTCTAATTCAGGAAAACGTTTCGCCCAAGGTTTACGTTCGCCGCGACGTTCCATCGCATCGAGATAGAGGAACGCTCCGGCAATTACATTCGAAAGCAAGAAGACTCCGCCTGAAATAATTGCTGCGATTACGTGGATTACCAACCAAGTTGATTTCAGCGCTGGCACTAGCGGTGCGCTATCGCGATAAAGCAAAGTTACTGCAGTTCCTAAAGTTAACAACGCGGCGATTGAGATAAAGAGTCCGAGCCAACGCAGATCGTGCTTGCGCAGCGCGACTAGATATGCGCCGGTAAAAGCCAGAGCACCGGTGATTGAGAATTCATACATATTTCCCCATGGGACATGTCCATTGGAAATTCCACGCGCGATTACACCCGCGAGCAAAAGGAGAAAACCTAAGACCATCATCGCAGTTGCAATTCGCGCTGCACGTTCGGTTCGCGTGTAATCAAAAGTTCTAGTTAAAGTATTTCCTATCGCGCTATCAGCAAGCTCTGGTGAGCGAACTGCCCAAGCAGTCTCGAAGGCATGGGCTAAGAAAGAGAGCGCAAAAACTGCCATAGCCGAATAAATAGAGTAATTAGAGATATATGCCCAAGTTGTTTGCATTACTTCTCATCTCTCATATGCGCGGTTAATGAAGCGATCTCTTCTTCAAGTCCTGGGGCACCATTCTTGGCTAGCCCTGCTACTTCCACAACTCCAGACGGTGTGATCCTGATCCAAATACGACGGCGTCTTCCAAAGAGCGATGCAAGCAGACCAAGGATTGCGGCGATCGCGCCATAGAGCGCGTATTCCTTGCCGGGATCGTTAACTATTTGCAGGTTTATCCAAGGTACAAAAGTTTCAAAGGTGATTGATCCCGCGCTGAAATTGAAGGTTTCACCAGGCTTAAGCGAATCAAGTGCGATCCGCGACATCTCTGAAGTGTCAATGCGATAGACGGACTGTGGAATTCCTGAATCCAAACCGAGGTCACCTTCCCAAATAGAGAATAGAAGTCTGGGATCTAGCGCTTCAGGAAAGAGTGAGATTCCGCCATCGACTGCCGAACGCGCATAAGTAGGTAAGAAGCTTGCAACAAATCCAAGTTGGGGACGAGCATCAGGAACTTTGATCGAACCAATTGATTTTAGAAATCCGTCTTGCGGCAAGAATGGCACTGGACCTTGAAAGACAACAAAGCCAGCGGTATCTCTAACTGTAACAATGGGCGAGTAACCATTGGCCTGCAAATAAACGCGAGTATTTCCAAATGTAAGTGGGCTATTTACCTTCAAAGCCTTCTCTTCAGAAACTTTTTCTCCAGGATTTGTTACCCGTACATTTGCGGTGTAATCCCTTGGGGCTGCAGTAACTGGATCGTAATCTGCTTGGAAATCTTCAACTTCAATAATAAAAGGATCGATTACATCTTCATTTACTAACTTTCCAAATGACAAGGTGTCATAAGAAGTCGGAACGCTAATGAACCGCTCTCCTTTATTTACGATCGCTTCGCCACGCATTCCAAAGAGCGATCCAACGCTGACGCCAACCAGAATCAAGATAAGTGAGAGGTGGAATAAGAGGTTTCCAGTTTCGCGCAGGTAACCCTTTTCGGCAGAAACTGCTCCATCTTCGTAGCGAATTCGAAAGCGCTTGCGCTTTAACCAAGCAGCGCCCTTATCGAAGTTAGATTTATCGCCAACAAAAGAAGTGAAGAACTCCATGCGAGAGAGATTCTTTGGAGTTGCCGGCGGCACCGCGCGCATCGCCTTGAAATGCTCAACCGATCTTGGCAGAACACAACCAATTAGTGAGATGAAGAGCAGAATATAAATAGCGCTAAACCAAGGTGATGAATAAACCTCAAAACCAGAGAAGCGATCAATCCAGCGAGCTAACTGCGGATCATCAATAAAGTACTGCCGCACCGCCATTGGGTTCTGACTGCGCTGCGGGACGAGCGAGCCTGGAATCGCAGCAACGCCCAACATCATCAATAGAATTAGCGCAGTGCGCATACTTGTTAGCTGGCGCCAAGCAAAGCGCGCTAAACCGCCTGCACCGAGTTCGGGAACTTCTACTTGGCTACTCATTAGATCACCGGCGCAAAATCTGAAATTACTGAGCGAAGTGAGGCCATCAAATCAGACCAGAGACCAAGCAGTTGTGCGATTCCGATAAGAATCAAAATCACTCCACCGATCTTGGAGATCAAATCACCGCGTCTAACTAAGAACTTCCGTAACTTCTCGGATTTATCTAGAAAGAGTCCGGTTGCGATAAATGGTGCACCTAAACCGATGCAATATCCCAGAGATAAAATCGCTCCGCGTGCGGCACTTGATTCTTGAAATGCCAGAGTTTGTACCGTTGCTAGCGCCGGTCCAATGCATGGCGTCCAGCCGATACCAAAGAGAAATCCCAGAAGCGGAGCGCCAACTAGCCCGCCAGTTGTTGAGATACGGGGATGAAAAGTTGGAGCCATCGGAAAGATACCCATAAAGAGCAGGCCTAAGAGAATTGTTAAGCCACCCAGGATGCGAGTGATCAACTCTTCTCGCGCAAATACTTCAGAGCCGATTCCGCCGAAGAGCGCACCATAAGAGATAAAGAGCGCGCTAAAGCCGGCAACAAAGAGAATCGATCCTAAGAAGACTCGGCCGCGAGATTTAGAAAAACCTGCCGCATAGGCGAGATAGCCCGGAACTAGCGGAAGTACACAAGGAGATAGAAAAGAGATGATGCCAGCGAAGATGGCGAAAGGCAGCGCTGCCAGCAAATAGCCACCCATTAATTGATCTACAACGAAGCCGCTCATTCTGCTTCTAACTTTCTAATTATCTTGCTTAGCGATGTCAGCGTTACTTCACCAGAGATTCGTGCAGCGACATTTCCGTTCTTATCAATCAGAACAGTGGAAGGAATGGCATTTGCAGGAAGCGTAGATTTAAAGCCCAGCAAGAGCTCATCATCGATAAATGTTGGATATTGGATATTTAATCTGCGCGCTAAAGCTTCCGCATTTACTGGGTTATCGCGAGTCAATATCCCCATAAATTGCACGTTGGGATATTGCTTGGAAAGTTCGATAAGTGTTGGGATCTCTGCGCGACATGGTGAACACCAAGAAGCCCAAACATTTACTACCGCAACTTGTCCAGGGTTAAAGATAAAAGTCTTGCCCGTGAGAGTCATTCCCGATAACGCCGGCGCTGCTTTGCGATCTTCCAAATTTATATTGGTGACTGCCCCACTGCCTTCAATGAAACTTTCTTCCGCGATCGAACTTCCGCCACCGCACGCAGTTACGGTAAGGGCGATAATCAGAATTGGCGCGAGGCTAGAAAGTCTTTTGCGCATTACTTATTTCTTCTCGGGCAGTAAATGTCCGGCTGGTTCAGAATAGGAAAGTCCTGAAATAACGCCTTCGTCATCAAAGTGAACGCTAGTCACTGAAGCGAGTGTGCAGATTCGATTTCTTGGATCATGCAGAAGAGAGCGACCTTCGATTGCACTTCTTAAAATCCAAATTGGCAGTTGATGAGAAACAACGATCGCATCTTTTCCATTGGCAGCTTTGCGAGCAGCAAAGATTGCGGCGAGCATGCGGTTGATCTGCTCTTCGTAAGGTTCTCCCCAAGATGGTTTCCATGGGTTATATAAATGGCGCCACGAAGATGGGTGTTTTAGCACTCCACTGCCTAGTTCAAAACTTTTTCCTTCAAAGACATTGGCGGCTTCGATTAAACGTTCATCAGTTGTTATCTCAATACCGTGCGCGCGAGCAATTGGTGCTGCGGTTTCTTGCGCACGTTGCAGAGGTGAGACATGCAGTGCGCCAAGGTTTATCGATTTAGACCATTCACCAAGAGTTTGCGCCATTTGCTGTCCGCGAGTTGAAAGTCTCCAACCTGGTTGTCGTCCATAGAGAATTTTCTCAGGATTCTCTACTTCTCCATGTCGCGCGACGTGAACCGTTGTACTCATAGCGCTAAGCATAAAGCATCTGAAGGCTAAGGATTAAACGAGAAATAGCGCTGAAAATCGCTAGGGTAGTGACATGTCACTCACCGTCAGACGCGCAGCGTTCTTTGACGTCGATAACACCTTGGTTCGTGGCTCAACAATTTACTTCCTCGGCCGCGGCATGTACCAACGCGGTTTCTTCACAAAATCAGATATTTCGCGATTTGTATTAGCCAATCTGAGATTTAGATTAACGGGGACTGAAAAGCAGGATGAGATAAATCGCTTTCAAAAATCTGCCCAAGACTTTATCGGCGGCCATAACGTTTCTGAGATTAGAACTGTTGCTCAAGAAATTTATGACGAATATGTCTCTCCCTCACTTTGGGAAGGCACCATCGAAATCGCGCAAGCACATCTAAATGATGACGTAGAAGTTTGGTTGGTCACCGCAGCTCCGGAAGATATGGCAACGCTTATTGCGGAAAGACTTGGTTTTACTGGCGCTCTCGGCAGTAAGGCGGCGATAGTTGATGGCCACTACACCGGTGCAATGAACGGTCCGCTTTTGCACGGTAAAGAGAAAGCGGTTGCAATTGCAGAGATTGCTAAAGAGCGCGGATTTGTTCTAGCCGATTGCTTTGGATATTCCGATAGCCACAATGATCTTCCTTTACTTCAAAGCGTTGGCCATCCATCTGCAATTAATCCTGATGCAAAGTTAAGAATTCGTGCACTTAAGGAGAATTGGCCGATCCATGACTTCCGCAGAATGCGCTCTATCAATCGCTATCTGGGTCCGATCGTCTCGCGCGCTGCCTGGCTGGGAACTCGCTTAACTCCACGCAGAGAATCCAGATAACTCTTACAGTTCGCGCGAAGCGGTCACTTGCCAGTAATGTAGGCAAGTTATGGAAACGCGCTCCTTTGCAGATTACTTACGTACCTTGGATGACGCTGCCCTAATATCCTTGTTTTCACATCGCCCAGATTTAATAACGCCGGTTCCACCTGATGTGGCATCTCTTGCAGTGCGCGCATCTTCTGCGCCAAGCCTGGCGCGAGCCATTGATGCCTTAAACGCTTGGCAATACCAAGTACTAGAAGCCTGCGCGATCGCTGCCGAACCATTTACCGAAAAAACCATGGCAGCGCTAACTGATAAAGCAGCGCTCTTTGTTATTCCAGGCCTGCTCGAACGCGGCCTTATCTATCAAGGTAAAGATGGTTTCTATCTTCCAACCACCGTTCGCGAAGTCCTTGGCAATGAAATACAAGGACTTGGCCCACAGACTGTCGTTAAGTTAAATCTAAAGAAGTTAGATGAAGCACCACCTGCTGCACAGAAAGCTTTGGAAGCGATGGTCTGGGGCCCACCGCGCGGAACTGTTGCAGATGTTAAGAAGCCTGGTGCCGGCGTTGCTTGGTTACTTGAAAATAACTTTGTAGTTGCCGCTAATACCAAGACAGTTCTTTTAGTGCGCGAAGTAGCTCTTGCGCTTCGAGGTGGCAAGTTACATAAAGAGTTACAAGTCCAAGAACCTACTTTGAAAACTGAGAAACGCGATCTCAAGAGCGTGCAGTTAGCTGCGATCGCAAATATCACCACCTTCCTTAGATGGACAGAGGAGATTCTAAATTTCTGGGCGCAAGAGCCTGCCGATACGCTGCGCTCTGGTGGCTTGGGAGTTCGCGATCTGAAAGTTCTCTCGGCCCATCTTGGTGTCGACACATCATGTGCTGCCTTTATCGCCGAGGTTTCTTATTTGGCCGGACTTGTGACAATTGATGCGGATGATCGAATTCTTCCAACTACCCAATTTGATATCTGGTTGATGCAAACGCCATCTGCGAGATGGCAATCTCTTGTTTCACCTTGGCTAATAACTTCTCGCGTGAGCGGTCTAGTTGGTAAAGATGAAAGTAAGAACGTTGCTCCACTTGGCCCAGAGTTAGATCGCGTATCTGCTGCACCAATCCGTAAGTTAGTTCTGCGCTTACTTTCCGAAAACCCATCTGTAGCACCTGAGTTCAACTCATTTGCAGCCCTGGCCACTTGGCATATGCCGGCTAAGCGCAGCAACGGAATCCCAACTGATTATCTGCAGTGGGCGCTGCGCGAATCAGAATGGCTTGGAATTACTGGCCAAGGTGTAATTTCCAAATATGGCTTAGAGCTCTTAGCTGGTGGTGAGTTAGAAAGTATTAATGAAGATTTACCTAAACCAGTTGATCACATACTTATTCAGAGCGATCACACCGCAATCGCCCCAGGGCCGTTGGAACATGAAATCGCGCAAGAGCTTGCGATCTTGGCAGAGATTGAAAGTCGCGGTGGCGCAACCGTTTACCGTTTTAGTGAAGCAACTATTCGCCGTGGTTTAGATCACGGCCGCAGTGGCGATGAAATTAAGGCGTTCTTAAAGAAGACTTCTAAGACTCCGATGCCACAGCCGCTTGAGTATTTGATTGCAGATGTTGCAAAGAAGCACGGCAAGTTGCGCGTTGGAAATACATCTGCGTTTATTCGATGTGAGGATGCTTCGCTAATCGCGCAGATCATGAACGATAAGCGTTTAGATCTCTTATCGCTACGCCAAATCGCGCCAGAAGTTTTAATCTGCCAACACGATGCCGGCGATGCTATGAATATTCTGCGCAGCTTTGGTTACCTTCCAGCCGGTGAAGATTCACAAGGCGCTTTGCTGAGCGGACCGCGAATTCAGCGCGCTAAAACAAAAGCACGCCCACCAAGAATTATCGGTGAGTTCGAGCGACCAGATGAGATTCAACTAGAAGGTGCGCTTCGTGCACTACGTACTGGAGAAAAATCTAGCCACCGCCAAAGCACGATGCGAAATATTGCCGCTAACGCTCTTGGTTCACTCCCCCGAACAACAGCGAACGAGACTTTAGATATCTTGGCTGATTATCTGCAGAACCAACCAGCCACATCTCTTTCAATCGGTTATGCCGATAACAATGGTCTGGTTTCTCATCGAATAATCGATCCGTTGAAACTCTCTGCTGGCTCACTTGTCGCGCGAGATCATGCGACAGGAGAAGTTCAAAGCTTCAGGATCGCTCGTATTACAGGTGTGGCAGCGATATGACGAGCGCCAATAGCGATAAATACGGCAGACTTGACCCTATGTTGGCAGCGATAGAAGCGTTGGTTCGTTGTGAATCACCGAGCGAAGATATTGAAGCTTGTCGCAACGTTGTTCGTTTAGCGAGCGATATTTCAACGCGCGTGCTTGGAACACCTGCCCAGATAAAAGAGATCGAAGGCCGCCCGGTTTTCTGGTGGGGATCAGATACTCCTGAAATTTTAATTTTGGCTCACCTCGATACCGTTTGGCCACATGGTTCTTATTCACCGCTCTGGGAAGTAAATGGCGATGTAGTTCGCGGCCCTGGCGTCTTTGATATGAAGGCGGGATTTGTTCAAGCCCTCTATGCGCTGAAGGGAATCTCTGAAGTTGGCGATCGCGTTGCACTTATTGCAACAACTGATGAAGAGACCGGAAGTTTTGCATCACGCAAATTAATTATGGATTTATCCGCCAAAGCGAAGGCGGTATTAGTTCTAGAAGCATCGCTTAACGGAAAAGTTAAGACCGGGCGTAAAGGCACCGCGATGTACAAGGTCAGCGCACATGGTCTGGCATCACATGCCGGCCTTGAACCAGAAAAGGGTGTCAACGCAACTGTTGAGATCGCGCATTTAATTCTGAAGTTATCTGCGTTAGAGGATTCAGCTCATGGAACAACTGTTGTCCCAACACTTCTTCGTTCTGGCAATAGCGCAAATACAGTTCCTGATTTAGCAGTGCTAGAAATTGATGCCCGATCTTTCTCAAAGGCCGAACTAGAGCGAATTGATAAGGCGATTAAAGCGCTGCCTTCTACGGTGTCTGGGGCGCGTATTGAAGTAACCGGTGGCTTAAATCGTCCGCCGCTACAACCTTCATCAACGAAAGAACTTTACGAGCGTGCAGAACGTGTCGCAAAAGAGATCGGCATGGCGCCTCTTGGTTGTGCCGAAGTCGGTGGCGCAAGCGATGGCAACTTTGCCGCGGCAGCTGGTGCGCAAGTACTAGATGGCTTAGGCGCAGTTGGCGGCGGAGCACATGCACCAAATGAATGGTTAAGTCTGAAATCGATCGAAGAACGAAGTGCGCTTCTGCATGCTCTAATAAAGGATCTCTTGAAATGAGCGAAGGCCCGCTAATTGTTCAGAGCGATAAGACGCTCCTGCTAGATATTGATCATCCGATGTCGACAGAATGTCGTCGCGCTATTGCGCCTTTTGCTGAACTCGAACGTTCGCCTGAACATATTCATACCTACCGTTTAACAAACCTTGGATTATGGAATGCGCGCGCTGCCGGCCATGATGCTGAACTAGTTATCGATACTTTAATTAAATACTCGCGTTACGCGGTGCCACATTCTCTTCTTGTAGATGTTGCCGAAACTATGTCGCGTTACGGCCGTTTACGCCTTGAAGCCGACCCAGTACATGGCTTGATTCTTGTGACTACAGATGTCGGTGTACTTGAAGAAGTTATTCGTGCCAAGAAGATTGCACCGCTACTCGGTGTGCGAATCGATCCGGAAACTATTGCAGTTCATCCCAGCCAACGTGGTGCGATCAAACAATCACTACTGCGCTTAGGTTGGCCGGCAGAAGATTTCGCAGGTTATGTAGATGGCCAAGCACATGAAATCGCGCTAAAGCAGAGCGATTGGAAGATTCGTCCCTATCAAGAGTTAGCAGCAGAAGGTTTCTGGCACGGTGGTTCTGGCGTTGTTGTACTTCCTTGTGGCGCCGGAAAGACAATTGTCGGTGCTGCAGCAATGGCGCACGCCAAGGCAACAACTTTGATTTTGGTTACAAATACAGTTGCAGCGCGCCAATGGCGTGAAGAGTTGCTTCGTCGCACAACGCTTAATGAAGATGAGATCGGCGAATACTCAGGTGCTAAGAAAGAGATTCGCCCGGTCACAATTGCGACTTACCAAGTAATGACGAAGAAGAAGAACGGTGTTTACGCACACCTTGATCTCTTCGATACCCACGACTGGGGCTTAATCATTTACGACGAAGTTCACTTGCTTCCAGCGCCGATCTTTCGCTTTACCGCTGATATTCAATCGCGCCGCCGTTTAGGGCTTACCGCAACGTTAGTGCGCGAAGATGGCATGGAGGGCGAAGTCTTTTCTCTAATTGGTCCCAAGCGCTTTGACGTTCCTTGGAAAGAGATTGAAGCGCAAGGGTATATCGCACCTGCTGAATGTATAGAGGTACGTGTAAATCTCACTGAAGCAGAGCGTCTTTTATACGCTACTGCCGAGCCGGAAGAGCGTTATCGCTACTGCGCAACTACCCGCACTAAACGTGATGTTGTTGAAGAACTTGTTGGTCTACATGCAGGAGAGCAGATTCTTGTGATCGGGCAATATATCGATCAGTTGGATGACCTCTCTGAAACGCTTGGCGTTCCGGTAATTAAAGGTGAGACACCAATCAAAGAGCGCGAAAAGCTTTTTGCCGCATTTCGCACCGGTGAGATCACATGTCTAGTTGTTTCGAAAGTTGCTAACTTTTCAATTGACCTACCTGAAGCAACAATTGCTATCCAGGTATCTGGAGCATTTGGTTCTCGTCAGGAAGAAGCACAGCGCTTAGGCCGCATCTTGCGACCAAAGGCTGATGGCCGTGGCGCTAAGTTTTACTCAGTTGTTTCGCGCGACACTATCGATCAAGACTTTGCCCAAAACCGCCAACGCTTCCTTGCTGAACAAGGTTATTCATACCAAATTATTGACGCTGACGATGTGTATAAAGGCAAGATTTAAAACGCTCTACATCTACTCTGAAGAAGTCATGATGCTCACCATCAATATGAATCACAGGAACTTCGTGACCGTATAACTTTTCTAGTTCTGGACTTCCGTCAATTAGCTTTATCTCTAATTCAAAATTCAATTCTTCGGTAAGCCCCGCCAAAGTTACTTCAGCGTTCTCGCATAAATGACAGCCGCTGCGTGAATAAACAGTTACTAGCGGTTTCACTTCTTCTTTTTCTTTGGTGATGTAAATGCTCGGTCAACCAACTCTTGAATAATTAAGGTGGCATCACCTTTGGCGCGATAAAGATTATCTTCCGCGTTCTTCAATAACGTCTCGGCAGTTGTCTTTGTGACAGTTCCTACTAATGGACCATACTTCTTTGAGAAAACCTTGTGAGCGAACTCGCCGATCGAATTTGCTAACTCGGCGCGAGCTTCATCCAAGGTTGGTTCTGGGCGCGCTGCAGAAGTATTGAAATCCAAGGTAATTGGTCGCTCAGATTTCATCCTTGAGATTACTTCTGTGAAATCTATGTCCGCTATCTCTTCTTGGGACTCAGGGGTCATGGCGACATTCTCGCACCCTGATAGCGTTAGGCGCTATGGCAAGGAAATTTATGCGAATTCCCACTCGCTCTGTTGCCATACTCACAGCGATATCCGCGCTTTTTCTGGGATTAGTTGCACCAACATCAGCAGATGCGTTAGTTCTGGTTCGTCCTGCAACGCATTGGGGCAACGTTTATGCCGGTCCTGCAACCAATATTCTCCAATCTCCAACTCCGAAAGTTGGAAAGCTAGAGAAGAAATCAAAGATAATTGTTAAGTACAACAACTTTCCTGAATGGACCAAGGTTCAGGTGCAAGCCGCCGTTGATGTTTGGGCGGCAAACTTTGAATCCAGCGTTCCAATTTATATTGATGCGACTTGGGGAAGATCTTCCTCGTATAGCGTCTTAGGAAGTGCCCGACCTGGAAGTTACTTCGCAAACTTTAAAGGCGCTCCTGATTCCAGTCTCTGGTATCCATCGGCGCTAGCAAATGCACTTGCCGGTAAAGATTTAGATGGCGATAACCCCGAAATGATTATCACCGTTAACTCGTTAGCAAGTTGGTACCGTGGTACTGGATCTGGTCCAAGTAGAACTGAATACGATCTGCAATCTGTCATCCTGCACGAGATGGCACATGGATTGGGTTTTCTCTCAACCGATAGTTATGACGATTTCTTTGGTTACGGATCAATTGATCAACCAACTCCATATGATGCATATGCGCAAACAGGAGACGGCCGCAGACTTTCTGATCTTCCTTCTCCTTCTCTTGAACTTGGTGAAGCGCTAACTTCGAAGTTAGTTTGGTCAGGACCACTTGGAATAGCAGCAAATGGTGGCGTGAAACCTCTCTTATATACGCCTAAGAAATATGAAGATGGTTCTTCAGTAAGCCATTTAGATGAAGCAACATTTTCTAACGCCGGTAAAGATGCGGCGATGTCTCCTAATCTTGACGCCGGAGAAATTTTCCACGAGCCAGGGCCACTGCTACTTGCGATGATGCAAGATCTACGCAACAAGCCACCTGTGGGTATTGCCGTTGGCATTCCGCAGCAAGTTCGTAACGCTCAAGCACTCGTTTCAGAAGGTTCAGCGATCATTCGCTTTGATCCACCTGCCAATGCTCGTGCTGCACAAATTACTAGCTACACCGTAAAGAACACTAAGACTGGTGCAGAGAAGAGTTTCACATCTGGCCCGGCTGTTATGACAGGGTTAAAGAACGGCACGCTGTATTCCTTTGAAATAACTGCATCTAATTCATTAGGAACTTCTGATCCAGTCACAACAAATTCCATAACTCCGCAAGAGCCTTGGAAGAAGACGGTGATTGATCCGAAGGTAGATGCGCGTAATCTCACCAGCACTACCTTTAACGCTAATCCTGCGATTATTTATCAAGATGCGATAAATGGATCGCTTAAAGTTGCGCTCTGGAATGGCAAGCTGTGGAGCAAATTAACTGTTGACGGTCGCGGCGGATCTGCAGGTCGTACGCGTAATCCCATTGCAGGAGATGTCTCTGCTTGCGTCAGTGGATTTGGCAAAGCGCAAACCTTGCATATCTTCTACTCTGATTCGGTAGATAAAGATCTGCGTTATGCCACATATGATGGCAAGAGTTTCAAATATGAAATTATTGACGGCAATGGCGCAGCGGTAAATAATTACGAAGATCCAATTCGCGTGCGCACAGCTAGCGATGTCAGCGTTTCAAACGCCTGCTCAATTAGCTCAGCTGGTACCCAAGTCTTCTATCGCGATGAGTCTCAAGGAATTCTCTTGGGCGCCGTAAAAGCCAAATCTAGTACCGAATGGAAATATGAACTCGTTGATGGTGATCGTAAAACTGATGATCGAACAACTGGAGATGTGGGCTTCCATCTAGATGCGCTCTTTGATGGCAAAGAGACTGTTCTGCTCTATGACTCGATCCTTACAATTAACACTCGCAAGGAAGCAACCTCGGGTGCGATAAGAGTTGCTAAGCGAATTGGCCTGGCGGCAAGTAGTTGGCGTTATCAAACTCTTGATACCTCAGGGAATGCGATCTCAGTCGTTGGCTATGACGTTGCACTGCACAAGGGTGCGCGTGGAATTCTTGCGACTTGGCTTACCTCTTCAATTCTTACGATTCCTAAGGCGGAACAGATTCGTTGGGCATATTTAGGTGCTCCAACGGTATTTACAACTTTGCCACCAACTAACTATGGAACTCCCTCTAAGTTTCTAAGTAGCGATGGAACGACAACGGCCTTCAACTGTCAGGAAAGACTCTGCGCAATTGATATCTCGAAGAAGACAATCTCGCTCGTTTCTAAAGAGCAGAGCTCAGATGGAATTGATTCAACTTGGATAGTCTTAAATAAAGTGCGTAATTTAATTGCCGGCGTTGGTAACCAACTTATTTCGCTGCGCCCACTCTAAATATTCCAGTTTCGGTTAATAGAAATAGTCCACCGCCAGCTGAGAAACCTGTTGATTTAACTTGACTCAATTCTGCAGCGGTAAAGGCGTTAATCAGTGAACCTTTACTATCAAACTGAAGAACAATACTTTGACCTTTTATTAACTTGGTTGGAGTTAAACCTTTAACTGCAGCGGTGGGTTCGAGAACAGCATAGAAGGAGTTATTGGGGCCATTTGATGCGAGCGTACTTCCAGTAGATGCGAAACGAGTTGTCCAGGTCGGTGCAAAAGAACTCGTGAATTTGGTAATTGCACTCTCGCTTGTTGTTCCAGATTTAACTGAGCCAGTCAAAAATAAGGTGCTAGTTGCGCTAGTCCAACTGCGTTGGGCTCTCGGCGCAGAGCTACGGACAACTGAAGAGATTGCGCCGGTCTTTGAAACTTTGATCAGGACTCCGTCTTCGCGTCCAACCAATTTCTTACCCGAAAGCGTTTCGGTACTTGATCCAAATAAGTTAACGGTTCCATCACCAAGCCGCACGACCGAGTTCAACTTGGTCTTGGCTGTTCCGATCTTTAACTCTTTACCAAATTCGCCTTTGATATTGGTTGAGATAAGAAATGGCCCTGATTCACGGGAGCCAATAACCGAAACACCAGTTGGGCTTATTGATATCGCATCGACAATTGAAATCTCACTTTGGACGCTAGAAAAGGTTTCAATAACTTCACCAACCTTGCTTATCTTCCAGAGCGTTAACTGGCGCATATCTTGGCGAAGTGGGGTCACATTTTCTATTGCTACGTTATCTGGGTTTAGCGCGCTACCTGTTGCGGTAGCTGTATCTGCACTTGCCGCAGCTGCAGAATTTCCAGCAAACCAGATATTTCCCTGGCTATCTGCGGCAATTGCCGTTGCAACCTCATCGCTGCCTGAATCAATGGTTTTTGACCAAAGGCTGGTGCCAGCAAAATCTCTCGCCTGAATCTCGATGTTTGACGTGTTAGTCAATACGTTCTTAAGCGTGATTACTGACTCTGCAGTAACAGCGAAAAGTTCAACTTCAGCGCTCTCTGCCCATTTAACAGCGCTTTTTACTGTGACTAACTTTGGTGCTGCGCTGGCAGTTGTCGGAAATACCAACGCCGAAATTAGAGTTAGGACAAATAATTTACGCAAGTTCTTGTGAGCGATCACGTGCCGCCTTCATAGCTTTAGCAACGGTTGCCGAGATTTCAGAATCGTTAAAAGAATTGAGCGCTGCAAAAGTTGTTCCGTTAGGGCTAGTTACCTTTTCGCGAAGCGTAGTTGGGGAATCGCCAGATTGATCAAGTAGCTTTGCTGCTCCCACAATCGTCTGAATTGTTAACGTTGTTGCATCCTCTTTCGAGAGCCCGAGTGCAACCGCTCCATCGACCATCGCTTCTACAAATCTAAAGAAATATGCTGGGCCAGATCCGCTAGTTGCGGTTACGGCATCTTGCAGATCCTCATCTACCTCGATCACTTTTCCAACTGCGCCTAAGAAGCCAAGAGTGAAAGCTCTCTGCTCTGGCGACACAAGTCCGCAGCAAGAGATAGCTGACATACCTGCTCCGACCAGAGTTGGCGTATTTGGCATCACGCGAATAACTGGGTTGGCAGAAGTTCCGATGATGTCGGCAATACCGCGGATCTGCTTACCGGCCACGAATGAGATAACTAGTACGCCCTTGCTGATCACAGGCGCGATTTCAGCCAATACCGTGGCCATATCTTGTGGCTTAACGACTAGAAGAATTAGATCGCTCTGCGCAACGTTCGTGGCTAAATCAGCGTTTGCCACTTTGTAACGAGAAATTAACTCAGCAGCGCGTTCTTCGCGCTTTTCAGAGATAGTGATATTTGTTGGCTTAACTCCGTAGGTAATCAAGGCAGAGATCAGTGCTTCGCCCATTACTCCGGCCCCAATAACTGCGACCTTGGAGTCGATTAGAGATTTCTCTGAATTAGCCATAGCGAAAGAGTACGCGTAGGCTCTGCGACTATGTCAGAAATTAAGCCAGGTTTCGCACGCGATTGGGTCGAATTCTCAGATCCCAACGATCCTGAGGAAATCTTTAAATGTGACTTAACGTGGCTGACTTCATATTGGACCTGTATTTATGGTGATGGTTGCAAGGGCGTATTTGAAAACCGTCCCAATGCAGGATGCTGCACAGAAGGTGCGATGTATTCCGATGAAGATGACGAAGAACGCGTTCGCAAAGCCGCCGCTGATCTAACTCCCGAGATGTGGCAGTTCTACGATCAAGCGCGCCCGAAGAAACCAAATGGGCAACTTCGTATCTCAGATTTAGATGAAGATAAAGAACGTAAGACTCGCACCATTGATGATGGATGTATCTTCTTAAACCGTAAAGGTTATGAAGCGCCTGGCTTTACCGGAAACTTCGGTTGCGTTCTGCATCATTTAGCTCAAAAAGAAAATCGCCACTTCGTTGATACCAAACCAGATGTTTGCTGGCAGTTGCCGTTGCGTCGTAGTTTTGAAACGCGCGAAGTCGGCGAACGCGAATATTCAATTACCGTAATCGGTGAATACGAAAGACTTGCATGGGGCGATGGCGGAGATGACTTCGATTGGTACTGCACCAGCAATACCGATGCACACGTCGGAAGCGAACCGGTGTACATCTCTAACCGCACCGAACTCCAAGCGCTAATGGGCGAAGCTGCATATGCAGTACTCGCCGAACATTGCGATAAGCGCGTTCAGGGAATTAACGATGCTAAAGCGCGCTCACTTCCGCTCTTTGTCATCCAACACCCAGCATCTATTGCCGCTGGGAAGTAGTCAGTCCAACCCTCTAGAGTTTGGTCATGGCCAAGGTAGAGAAAGATCCATTCCGCTGTTCTGAATGCGGTTGGGGCTCCCAAAAATGGGTTGGTCGCTGCGGTGAATGTCAGGCTTGGGGCAGCGTTGAAGAACTTGCTGCACCGAAGAAACTCTCACTTGTTCCCGGCAAAGTTACACATGCCGCAACACCAATTGGCGATGTCGATCTTTCATCTGCCCGCGCACGTGCAACGGGCGTATCTGAATTAGATCGCGTACTCGGTGGCGGTCTTGTTCCTGGTGCTGCAATCTTGCTCGCCGGCGAACCCGGCGTTGGTAAATCAACACTTCTGCTTTCAGTTGCTGCACAAACTGCCGCTAAAGGAATTCCTGCACTCTACATCAGCGGCGAAGAGTCTGCATCCCAAGTTCGCTTACGTGCCGAACGAATTAACGCAGTCGATCCCAAATTATTTTTAGCATCTGAAACCGATCTCGGCGCAGTTATCGCACACATTGATTCAGTTAAGCCTGAGCTTTTAATTATCGATAGCGTGCAGACCATTGGTTCTGCGGCAGCAGATGGCTCACCTGGTGGTGTAACGCAAGTACGCGAAGTTGCCGGCGCACTTATCCGAATCTGTAAAGATCGCGACATCACATTGTTGTTAGTTGGACATGTTACAAAAGATGGCTCAATTGCCGGTCCTCGTCTGCTCGAACATATCGTTGACGTTGTTCTGCAATTCGAAGGCGAACGTCACTCTCGTCTGCGTTTAATTCGCGCAATTAAAAATCGTTTTGGTGCATCCGATGAAGTTGGTTGTTTTGATTTGAGCGATACCGGCATTGAAAGCGTTCTCGATCCAACTGGTTTATTTACATCACGCCATGCCGAACCAGTTCCAGGTACATGCGTAACAGTTACTCTCGAAGGTCGCCGCCCGTTATTGGCCGAAATTCAAGCGCTGGTAAGCCAAGGTCGCGAAAATGATTTCGGAAATTCACGTCGCGTTACCAGCGGACTCGACTCTGCTCGCACCGCAATGACTTTGGCTGTTCTCGAACTTCGTGCAGCCGTACGTGTTGGTGGTCGCGATGTTTACGCTGCAACAGTTGGCGGAATGAAGATGTCTGAACCCGCTGCTGATTTAGCGCTTGCTCTTGCCGTTGCATCTGCCGCAAAGGCTTTAGCGCTACCCGCAGATTTGGTTGCAATCGGTGAAGTCGGTCTTGCTGGAGAAATACGTAAAGTCAGTGGTGTCTCTCGTCGCTTAGCCGAGGCATATCGTCTTGGATTTAAACGAGCTCTTGTTCCTGCAGGCAGTGATGTAAAGATCGATGGCATGGAGATTGTTGAAGTATCTCGCCTTGATCAAGCGCTGCAGCGCGTCAAAATTACCGGCGATTAATACTTCTTTAAAAGCGCGATAAAGTTGCGGGTATGAGCCATCTCGTAGCGCTATCAGCAGCGCTTGGACCAGATGCCACACTGATCTCCGATTCAGATATCACCGCTTCTTATTCTCGTGATCACGCACCATTTGCAGTAAGCGCTCCGCCTTTTGCCGTTTTACTCGCAAAGAACGCACAGGAAATTTCTAAGGCGCTAATTTTTGCTAACGAAAATAAGATCCCGGTTGTTACGCGTGGCGCCGGAAGTGGTCTATCAGGAGGCGCAAACTCAGATGCGCAAAGCTTGGTTATCTCTCTTGAAAAGATGAATCGGATTCTTAGCCTTGATGCAGCAAATCAAATTGCACGTGTGCAAGCAGGTGTAATCAATATTGATCTAGATACTGCCGCTAAAGAACATGGTCTGGCCTATCTGCCTGATCCAGCAAGCCGCGAATGGTCAACTCTTGGCGGAAATGCTGCAACCAATGCCGGTGGCATGTGCTGCGTTAAGTACGGCGTCACCACAGCCCATGTACGTGCACTGCAAGTTGTATTGGCAACTGGTGAAATCATTGAGTTAGGCAGTGCAACAAAGAAATCTGTTACGACTTATGACTTAGTCCATCTCTTTGTAGGCTCTGAAGGCACTTTAGGAATCATTACTGAGTTAACTCTTAACCTGGAAATTCGCCCGGCTCCCCCAGCAACGCTAATCGCAACTTTTCCGAGCGTTACCAAAGCTGCAGCCGCTGCAGCGGTGCTGCTTAAATATCGTCCATCAATGCTCGAAATAGTTGATCAAACAACCTTGAAGGCTGTCCAAGCTTGGCACCCACTTGGCTTTGAAGTAGCGGGCAGTGTTCTGTTGATGCAGCTAGATGAAAACCATTCGCTCTGCGAAGCAGCGTTAGAGACTTGTAAAAAGTTCGATCTAATCGATGGCGTTTACTCAGATGATCCAGCCGATGCTGCTGATTTAATTCGCGTGCGAAAGTTGGCCTACCCCGCGCTAGAACGCATGGGTGCAACGCTGCTCGATGATGTTGCGTTGCCAATTACCAAGATCGCTGAATTTGTTGAAAAGGTTGAAGCGCTAAGTCGCGAGACCAATTTGGTTATTGGAATCTTTGGCCATGCTGGCGATGGAAATATGCACCCAACAATTGTTCACGATCACGGAGATACAGCAGCGGCTGATCGCGCTAAGCAAGCCTTTGCGCGGATCGTTGAAATCGCTCAATCACTAGGCGGAACGGCAAGTGGCGAACACGGAATTGGTTCGATTAAGCAAGGCTTTGTGGCAAATGAAATATCGCCAAAAGTTGCAGCGCTACAGCGAGAAGTTAAGAAAACCTTTGACCCTAACGGGATTTTAAATCCCGGTAAGAAGATTTAATTACCAAATATTTTATTTGGCAGCTTCAGCTAGATCTTCTGGTGAATCAGGCAAGGTTGCCTTTGGTGATCCAGCAAAAGTGAACTTAGCTTCAGCATCGACGCCTTCAACATCTACAACGATGATCTCGCCGGCCTTTAGCTCGCCGAAGAGAATTCGCTCTGAGAGTGAATCTTCGATCTCGCGCTGAATAACGCGACGCAAAGGACGCGCACCAAGAAGTGGATCGTAACCACGAGCAGCAAGGAGATCCTTAGCTGCTTGAGTAAGTTCGATACCCATATCTTTTGCCTTCAAGCGATCATCAAGGTTTGCGATCATGAGATCAACGATTTGAATAATCTGATCCTTCGTCAACTGGTGGAAGACGATTACATCATCGATACGGTTTAAGAACTCAGGGCGGAAGTGGTTCTTGAGTTCATCTTGAACCTTGCCCTTCATGCGATCGTAATTTGTTAGATCGTCATCAATGTTGGCAAAGCCAAGTCCGAGGCTCTTAGAGATATCGCGAGTACCAAGGTTGGTAGTCATGATGATTACAGTGTTCTTAAAGTCAACGGTACGACCTTGTGAATCAGTTAGTCGACCATCTTCAAGTACTTGAAGAAGTGAGTTGAAGATATCTGGGTGCGCTTTTTCGATTTCATCGAAAAGCACAACGGAGAATGGGCGACGACGAACCTTTTCAGTTAGCTGTCCACCTTCGTCGTAACCGACATATCCTGGAGGTGCACCAAATAGTCGTGAGGCTGTGTGGCGCTCAGAGTATTCAGACATATCGAGTTGGATAAGTGCGGTCTCATCACCAAATAAGAATGAGGCAAGAGTGCGAGAAAGTTCGGTCTTACCAACACCTGAAGGACCGGCGAAGATAAATGAACCACCAGGGCGCTTTGGATCTTTCAAGCCAGCGCGAGTACGGCGGATTGCTTGTGACAACGCCTTGATCGCTTGATCTTGTCCGATAACGCGACGGTGTAGTTCATCTTCCATACGAAGCAGACGTGCAGTCTCTTCTTCAGTTAACTTAAATACTGGGATACCAGTTGAGGCAGAGAGAACTTGTGCAATTAACTCTTCATCAACTTCGGTGACCTTATCGAGGTCAGTTGCCTTCCAATTCTTTTCAGCTTCTGCTTTCTCAGCGATAAGAGTCTTTTCCTTATCGCGAAGTGCGGCAGCGCCTTCAAAGTCTTGGCCATCAATCGCAGATTCTTTTGCTTTGCGCGCTTCGGCGATCTTGTCATCGAATTCGCGGAGTTCGGCAGGTGCGGTCATGCGCTTGATGCGAAGACGTGAACCGGCTTCATCAATTAGATCGATCGCTTTATCTGGCAAGAAGCGATCTGAAATGTAGCGATCTGCCATATTTGCAGCTGCAGCAAGTGCGCCATCGGTAATTGATACGCGGTGGTGGGTTTCGTAACGATCGCGAAGTCCCTTAAGAATTTCAATGGTGTGAGCAACTGATGGCTCTTTAACTTGAATTGGTTGGAAGCGACGTTCTAGAGCAGCATCTTTCTCAACATGCTTGCGGTATTCATCGAGAGTTGTTGCACCAATTGTCTGGAGCTCACCGCGAGCAAGCATCGGCTTCAAGATGCTGGCAGCATCGATCGCACCTTCTGCAGCGCCTGCGCCTACAAGTGTGTGGATTTCATCGATAAACAAAATAATGTCGCCGCGAGTTTTGATCTCTTTCAAAACTTTCTTTAGGCGCTCTTCGAAGTCACCGCGGTAGCGGCTACCGGCGACGAGTGCGCCGAGATCGAGAGAGTAAAGCTGCTTATCTTTAAGAGTTTCAGGAACATCGTTCTTGTAAATCGCCTGAGCAAGTCCTTCAACAACTGCTGTCTTTCCAACGCCTGGTTCGCCAATTAACACTGGGTTATTTTTGGTACGACGTGAAAGAACTTGCATAACGCGTTCGATTTCGGTTTCGCGACCGATTACTGGGTCGAGCTTTCCTTCGCGCGCTGCCTGTGTCAGGTTGCGACCGAATTGATCGAGAACAAGTGAAGTAGATGGTGTGCCTTCTGCAGGACCGCCAGATGTTGCAGTTTCTTTTCCTTGGTAACCGGAAAGCAATTGGATGACTTGCTGACGAACGCGATTTAAATCAGCGCCGAGTTTTACAAGAACTTGTGCAGCAACGCCTTCGCCTTCGCGAATTAGGCCGAGCAAAATATGTTCTGTGCCGATGTAGTTGTGGCCGAGTTGCAACGCTTCGCGAAGTGAGAGTTCAAGAACTTTCTTGGCGCGAGGTGTAAAAGGAATATGGCCGCTAGGTGCTTGTTGTCCTTGGCCGATAATTTCTTCAACTTGTGCGCGAACGCCTTCAAGTGAGATGCCGAGAGCTTCGAGGCCCTTTGCAGCGACGCCTTCACCTTCGTGGATGAGACCAAGGAGAATGTGTTCTGTGCCGATGTAGTTGTGATTGAGCATGCGTGCTTCTTCTTGAGCCAAGACAACAACGCGTCGGGCTCGATCGGTAAAGCGCTCAAACATGGGCAAGGCTCCTTCTATTGGTTACTGCGTCAAGCCTATAACCCAACGCAGGGAAGACGCGAGGTGGATGGCTGGTACCCCTTAGAACCCCAGATTTAGCGGGGATATTCCCAATTAGGCCTACTTGTGGGGCTATTTGATGGATTAGAGAGTCAGGAGCATGCGGGTATTGCCAAGGGTATTTGGCTTTGCCGCTTCGAGATCCAAGAACTCAGCCACACCGGCATCGTAAGAACGAAGGAGCTCTTGATAAACATCTGGTGCAACTGGAGTTCCTTCAATTTCAATAAATCCGTGGCTGCCGAAGAACTCGGTTCTAAATGTTAAACAGAAAATTCGTGCAACGCCAACTTCGCGGGCGCGTTCGATAATTTTTTCCAGGATTTGATGTCCAACGCCTTGGTTATGAAAACTTTTTTCAACGGCAACGGTACGAACTTCAGCTAGGTCATCCCACAAGACGTGGAGCGCACCACAACCAATAACTTTTCCATCTACTTCAGCAACGGTAAATTCCTGAACGCTTTCATACAAAGTAACTGTCTCTTTAGAAAGCATCTGACCCGGGGCTGCATAAGAATCTACTAACTGGCGAATTGCTTTTACATCGCTAGTGCGCGCCGGACGAATATTTACCATGAGAAAACTTTGCGTTATTCGATTTCTGGCTTAACGAGTGGGAAGAGAATTGTTTCGCGAATACCAAGACCAGTAAGCGCCATCAGCAAACGATCAACGCCCATTCCCATTCCGCCCATTGGTGGCATCGCAAATTCCATCGCGCGCAAGAAATCTTCATCGACTTGCATCGCTTCTAAATCACCCTTGGCACCGAGCGTTGCTTGTTCTACTAAACGCTCGCGCTGAATAACTGGATCAATTAATTCAGAGTAACCAGTTGCTAGTTCGAAGCCATCGACGTAGAGATCCCACTTTTCAGCAACTCCTGGAATTTCGCGATGTGCGCGAACAAGTGGTGATGTATCAACTGGGAATCCCATGACAAATGTAGGCTCAATTAACTGATCTTTTGCCACGTGCTCAAAGATCTCTTCGGCTAATTTGCCAGTGATCCACTTCGGATCGATCTTCATACCGAGCTTGGTTGCAATCTTCTTTAGATCTTCAATTGGAGTAAGCGCTGTAACGGTTTCCCCAACGCCTGTTGAAATAGCGTCATAGAGCGAAATCTCTTTCCACTTTCCGCCAAGGTCAGCCTGGCGACCATCATGATGAGTAACAGTGTGCGAACCGGCAACTGCCATCGCAGCGTTCTGTACTAGTGAACGAGTTAAATCTGCGATCGAACGCCAGTCACCATATGCCTGATAGCTCTCGATCATTGCAAACTCAGGAGAGTGTGAAGAATCAGCGCCTTCATTGCGGAAGTTACGGTTAATTTCAAATACGCGCTCGATGCCACCAACCACACAACGCTTCAAGAAAAGTTCTGGCGCAATACGCAGGAAGAGATCCATATCGTAAGCATTTGAGAAAGATTTGAAGGGACGAGCTGCTGCGCCACCGTGCATTACCTGCAACATCGGTGTTTCAACTTCAATGAAGTTCTCGTTATGGAAAGTCTCGCGCAGTGAACGCATTACCGCTGGACGCAGACGTGCATTAGAGCGCGCTTCTTCGCGAACAATGAGGTCTACATAACGCATGCGCACACGCGTTTCCTCAGACATTGGCTTGTGATCATTAGGCAACGGACGAAGTGACTTTGCTGCAATTGCATATGAGTTTGCCAAGATTGAAAGTTCACCGCGCTTTGAAGTGATGATCTCGCCAGTAACGCTGACGATATCTCCAAGATCGATATCGCTCTTCCAGGAATCTAAAACTTCTTGACCGACTTTGTCTAGAGAAAGCATCGCTTGAAGTTCAGTGCCATCGCCTTCGCGCAGAGTTGCAAAACAGAGCTTGCCGGTATCGCGCTTAAAAATTACGCGACCCGTAAGGCTTTGAATATCTCCGGTGGCTTTATCTATTTCGAGATCTACGTACTTAGCGCGGATATCAGCCAGTGATGAGGTGCGAGCAACAGCAACTGGGTAAGGCTCAACGCCTCGCTCGATTAAGCCAGCGCGCTTTTCGCGACGGATGCGCAGTTGTTCTGGCAGATCGTCTTCGATTGGCGCTTGTGGTTCGTTGCTCATAATGACGAGAGTCTACCTATTAGATATTTCGCTCGTGGATCAGGCGCAGGCCAATTAGCGTGAGATCAGGCTCATGCTCATCAATAGTTTCGGCAACGCCAATAATTAGCGGGGCTAATCCGCCGGTTGCAATAACTGTTGGTGCTTGGTCATAACTCTGCGCTAATTCGGCAGTAATGCGATCGACCAAACCATCTACTTGGCCAGCAAATCCAAAGATAGTTCCAGATTGCAGCGCTTCAACGGTGTTCTTTCCGATAACGCTCTTTGGGCGAATCAACTCAACTTTGCGCAATTGGGCAGCGCGCGCAGCAAGGGCATCAACTGAAATTTCAATACCGGGTGCAAGTGCGCCACCAAGAAATTCGCCCTTTGGTGAAACAACGTCGAGATTTGTAGAAGTTCCGAAATCAACCACGATCGCTGGGCCAGCATAGAGAACATGTGCAGCCAAAGTATTAACAATGCGGTCTGCGCCAATTTCCTTTGGATTATCAACCAACAGCGGAACGCCGGTCTTGGTGCCAGGTTCAACAATTGTTGTTGGAATCTTTGAAAAGTAAGAGGCGATCATCGTGCGAAGTTCGCGCAATGTTGCTGGAACAGTCGAACAGATTGATAGACCAGTAACTTCGTAATCTGCAACTAGCGCGTTGAACTGCAACCAGAGCTCATCAGCGGTTGTGCGTGGGTCGGTCTTTACGCGCCATGAGCGCACAAGTTCTTCGCCATCAAAGATTCCTAGGACCGTATTGGTATTTCCGACATCAACTGTTAACAACATAACTACTCCGCTCTCAGATCTAGACCGATATCAAAAACTGGCGCTGAATGTGTAAGGGCTCCGATGGCGATGTAATCAACGCCGCTTTTGGCATAGGCACGTGCGTTCTCTAGTGAAATTCCACCTGATGCTTCGAGTTTGCAGACGCCGTTTACGATCGCAACTGCTTCAGTGCATTGTGCAGGGCTCATATTGTCGAGTAGAACTAAGTCAGGCTTTTGCGGTAAAACGTCACGCAACTGATCGAGCGTATCTACTTCGATTTCAATCTCTGAATCTGGGTATAAAGCGCGCACTTTGGCAAAGGCTTCTACAACGCCGCCCGCTGCGGCAATGTGATTATCTTTAATAAGCGCTGCATCACTTAGGTTCATACGATGATTTGTACCGCCACCCATGCGTACTGCGTATTTTTCAAGCACTCTCATACCTGGAGTTGTTTTGCGGGTATCGCGAACCTGGCACTTAGTTCCAGCAACTTCTTTAACCCAAGCACTCGTTAGCGTTGCTACTCCGCTTAATTGGCTAAAGAAGTTAAGTGCGGTGCGCTCGGCCAATAAAATTGCCCGGGTATTTCCAGAAACGCTGAGCAAAATATCTCCAGCGCTTACCTGATCACCATCGTTCTTTACTCGCTTAATTTCGGTAAGCCCGACTTCACGTAATACCGCTTCCGCAACTTCTATTCCAGCGATTACTCCGCTCTTGCGAGCAGTGAAATCAGCTTTCGCAGTTGCCTTTTCGTCAATGGTGGCAACGGAAGTTATATCTTCGCCGCCCGCCAAATCTTCAACGATAGCTGCTTTAATCAAATCAAAATCAGATTTAGAAAGTGTCATTACTTTCCTACCTCCTGATAGCTAGTAGTCCAATCGCCGCGATTATCTAGTTGCTGGACAATGCGCTTTCGCCAATTACTTTCAGTGTTTGGAAAATCTTCTCGCCAATGCGAACCGCGGGTTTCTTGGCGGATCAACGCTGCTTTAAGAATCGCTTGCGCAAGTTGGAAGAGATTGGTGGTCTCCCAAGCTTCAACACATGGATTCGAACTCGTGCGATCTTGAATACGAGTTAGATCAGCGCTGGTTTGCAGTAGTGAATCGGAAGAACGAAGTACACCGGCACCGCGGCTCATGCTTAGCTGCAGCTCGCGACGAGTTTCTGGGTCTAGCAGAACGCTTTCGGAATTATTCTCAATAGGTTCGCTATGTTCGGGCAGATTGCCAGCGATATCTGCAGCAATTCGTGCGCTAAAAACCAAACCTTCAAGCAGAGAATTTGATGCCAAACGGTTGGCTCCGTGAACTCCAGAACAAGCGGTTTCACCGCAGGCATAGAGGCCTTTAACGCTGGTGCGGCCATTTAAATCAACGCGAACTCCACCTGATGCGTAATGTGAAGCAGGAGCAACTGGGATTAAATCTTTTGCGGGATCAATTCCATTTGCAATACATGATGCGTAGATAGTTGGAAAGCGCGCTTCAAAACCACTTAAGTGTCGAACATCTAACCAGACGTGATGTGCACCGGTTTTATTCATGGTGCGCATAGATGCGATTGCAACAACATCTCGTGGTGCAAGTTCGGCTAACGCATGTTCGGCAACCATAAAGCGCTCACCAGCATCGTTAAGTAGGTAAGCGCCTTCACCACGAACCGCTTCGCTAATTAGCGGTTGCTGACCTTGGGTATTATCGCCAAGCCATAAAACTGTGGGGTGGAATTGGATAAATTCCACGTCAGCAACTTTTGCACCAGCGCGAAGTGCCAGCGCGACTCCATCGCCAGTTGAGACTGATGGGTTTGTGGTTTGTGCGAAAACTTGTCCGAGGCCACCAGTGGCAAGTACAACTGCTTTACCAAGTGCGCGTCCAACGCCATCACGGCTACCTGCACCGATTACGTGCAAGGTAACACCACAAACAGAACCACTGGCATCTTTAATTGCATCTAATACAAGTGCATGTTCAACAACTTCAATCTCTGGATCATCATGAACAGCAGCAAGAAGTGCGCGTGAAACTTCAGCACCTGTTGCATCTCCACCAGCGTGCAAGATGCGATTACGTAGATGACCACCTTCGCGAGTTAACGAGATTTCACCGCTTGCTTCAGTATCAAAGATTGCACCGCGTTCGATTAGCTTGCGAACGGCTTCTGGTCCCTCGGTAACAAGTACGCGGACAGCTTCTTCATCGCATAAATCTGCGCCTGCAACCAAGGTATCTTTTAGATGTTGATCAGGTGTATCTCCTGGGCCAAGTGCTGCAGCGATACCGCCTTGCGCCCATTTGGTAGAGCCTTCATCGACCTTTGATTTAGTAACAATCAAAACCGTAAGTCCATAAGTGCGCGCCTGTAGAGCGGTAGTTAACCCAGCGATTCCAGAACCAACAACAATGACATCTGCTTGGGCGGTCCAGCCAGGAGCGGGCGCTAACAACTTCATCGCACAGCTCCTAACTTCATCTCCATATTGTCGATCAAACGCACCCCATTTAGCCAACCGGCGATAATCGCACGCTTATTTGCCGTCGCATCTATCGCCTTTGAAAAATCCTTCTCATCGATGATCTCGGCGTAATCCAGAGTAAAACCTGCTGCCGATTTTGCCACAGTGGTTAACGCTGCCTGCGCTGCTGATAAATCAGGAGAATCCGCTGCAGCATTTAGTGCACTGTAGAGAACTTGTGCTTGCTCGCGCGCTTTTTCATCCAATCGCACATTGCGAGATGACATCGCAAGTCCATCAGCTTCACGGATTGTTGGTGCGGCAACAATTTCAATATCTGATTTGAGCTCTGTGATGAGCTTTCGAATAAGTGTTAACTGCTGAAAATCTTTCTCACCAAAAATCGCAGTTTTTGGTCTAACCAATTGAAATAACCTTGCAACAACCGTAACAACGCCATCAAAGTGTCCAGAACGAGAAGCGCCCTCATAGAGATCTCCTAAAGCGCCAGCAGAACGCTTTGCAAAGCCTGCTGGATAAATCTCTTCGTAGGTAGGTAACCAGAGATGAGTAACGCCAGATTCTTTAGCTAAATCAATATCCCGATCTGGCGTTTTAGGATATTTGGTTAACTCTTCTTGATCTTCAAATTGCAGTGGATTTACAAAGATGCTGGCGACAACAAAATCAGATTTTTCACGCGCTAATTTAAATAGCGAAGCATGGCCTTGATGAAGCGCGCCCATCGTCGGAACAAATGCGCAGCCGTAAGCGAGTTCGGTAGAACTAGTGACTATCTTCATGATCTTGGCTCCAGTCCTTTCAGGTACCGGGCGGTGATGACTATAAGTTTAAGGCTTTACGGCAATTGCACCAAAAGCTCAGAAATCTTGCCGTGGGTAAGAAGAATTGCCTCAGGGTCAATCGAAACCCAGGGTTCAAGTACGAAACGCCTCTCATGTGCGCGCGGGTGCGGCAGCTTTAATTCATCAGCAGAACTTAAAAGTGATCCGTATTGAATCAAATCTAAATCAATAGTGCGTGGTCCCCATTTTTCTAGGCGCTGTCTGCCAAGTGCTTTTTCGATGCCATGAAGTAAAGAGAGTAAATCCATCGCAGGCAGTTCACTTTCAACGATACAGACCGCATTTAGATAATCAGGTTGCTCGATATCGCTGACGGGTTTTGTGGAGAAATACTCAGAAACAGAGATTACATCCGTGGCCTCGCGCAACATCGCTACCGCTAAATCCATCTGTGCTTTGGGATCTCCAATATTTGCACCTAGCGCGATTACCGCTTTCATCGTGAGATGGTGACCGAGATGTCTTTTACTTCAGCCGCAACTGGCGCTTGTGGTTTATGAACAGTGACAGTTACTCGTGCTGCTTGAGCAAATGTAATCTTGATTCGTTCTGCAATACGACCGGCCAGTTTTTCAATTAGTGAAACTGGATTTGTGGTGATCTCTTCAACAACTAAATCGATGACTTCCGCGTAGTTAATTGTGTCTTTCACATCATCGCTAACGCTGGCGCGGGTCAGATCAACTTCCAGTTCTACATCGACATAGAAATCTTGGCCGTTGGCGCGTTCTGCCTCAAAGACTCCGTGATAACCAAAGCCTTTAATTCCAGTGATGCGAATTAGATCAGCCATGGTTTACAACTAAATCTTTATGTGGTTTCACGCTATGAACTCTAACTGCCCAAATACTTTTATCAAGTAAAGATTTGGTGAGCGCTATCGTCGCTTCTTCACGCTCATCAGGAGTGCTGCCCCCAAGGAAACGTTTGCGCGATCCTCCAATTAGCACTGGATATCCAAGTTCAGTGAATTCACCTATGCGATTTAAGATCTCCCAGTTATGTTCGGCCTCTTTAGAAAAACCTAAGCCTGGATCAATTATCAAGTTATTGCGGGCAATTCCAGCCTTTAACGCTAGATCGATCTGCAACTGCATTTCTGCAATTACTTCACTTACTACATCGCCGTATGTCGCAAGCGAATTCATATCTTTGGAATGACTGCGCCAATGCATCAAAACATATGGGCAACCCATTTCGGCAACGCTTTCATGCATCAGGTCATCAGCAAGCCCGCCACTTACATCGTTGACGATGCTTGCACCTGCTTCAATTGCTAGCGCTGCTGTTTCGGCGCGCATTGTGTCGATACTTATGGGAACTCCGGTTTGCGAAAGTTTTTTTATAACTGGCAAGACTCGAGATTGTTCTTCTGCGGCGGATACCCGATCCGCACCCGGCCGAGTTGATTCGCCGCCAATATCGATTATGTCTACGCCTTCGGCGATCATCTCTAAACCGCGAGCAACCGCCTTTTCGTAAGTGTCATGCTTGCCGCCATCTGCAAATGAATCAGGTGTGACATTTAAAATGCCCATGATCTTCATGATTTATGGATTGGTTAATCGGTTGGTTATCGGTTGGTGATCAGGCTGATCGCTTCAGCTCGTGTTGCTGGATCGCGCAGAACACCACGTACCGCGCTTGTGGTTGTGCGCGCTTGTGATTTGCGAACCCCACGCATCGACATACATAAATGTTCGCAATCAATAATGACAATCACGCCCATCGGATCGAGAATCTTCACCATCGCATCAGCAATCTGAGTTGTTAAACGCTCTTGCACCTGTGGGCGACGGGCAAATAAATCAACTAGGCGAGCAACCTTTGAAAGTCCGGTGATCTTGCCGCGTGGGATATATCCAACATGTGCGACTCCGTGGAATGGAGTTAAGTGGTGTTCGCAATGTGAAAATACTTCGATATCGCGAATGATTACCAACTCTTCATGGCCGATATCAAAGGTAGTTGTTAATACCTCTTCTGGCGCCTTCCATAGTCCTTCAAAGTTCTCTTTAAAGGCGCGGGCAACGCGCGCTGGAGTCTCTTTTAAACCTTCGCGATCTGGATCTTCACCGAGAGCTAGAAGAAGTTCGCGAACTGCAGCAGTTGCGCGCGCTTCATCGTATGGGTGCAGAGCGCGCCCATCTTCAGGTCCCATTGAAACCGGAGTTACATCGTTCACTCTTGATCGGAATCTTTCTTTGCGCTCTTGCGAACTCGTGAAGGTTTCTTTTCAGATTCTGGTTCGATGACAATACGTTCTGGAACATCAACCGGTGGTTGCTGTGAAGGAATACGCGTTGCTGAACCTGTCCAGGCCGGACGGCGTGGCCAAGAGTTAACTTTCTTAAAGATCTTTGCAATTTCTTCTTTATTGAGAGTCTCTTTCTCAAGAAGCTGCAGCACCATCGCATCTAAAGTCACGCGGTTTTCAACCAAGATATCAAAGGCTTCTTGGTGCGCATTTTCAATAAATTTACGGATCTCAGCATCAACGGTTGCCGCAACGTTTTCAGAGTAATCACGTTGGTGACCATAATCGCGACCCATAAATGGTTCTGATGCATCTGCGCCGAGCTTGATGGCACCAATAGTTTCGGTCATTCCGTATTGCGTAACCATAGCGCGGGCTAGTGCGGTTGCCTTTTCAATATCATTTGATGCGCCAGTTGATGGGTCATGGAAGATTAACTCTTCAGCAGCACGTCCTCCGAGTGAGTAAGCAAGTTGATCTAACAACTGATTACGAGTTGTTGAGTACTTGTCATCATCTGGCAGAACCATTGTGTAACCAAGTGCGCGACCGCGCGGCATGATCGTAATCTTGTGAACTGGATCAGTATGTGGAAGTGCATGCGCAACAAGTGCGTGGCCAGCTTCGTGATAAGCGGTAACGCGACGTTCATCATCAGACATAATCCTTGATTTACGCTGCGGACCAGCCATTACGCGATCAATTGCTTCATCGATCTGGCTATTTGAAATTACCTTCTTCTCCTCGCGTGCGGCAAGAAGCGCAGCTTCGTTAAGAACGTTTGCTAGATCTGCACCAGTAAATCCTGGAGTACGACGTGCATAAGTAATTAGATCTACTTCATCTGAAAGTGGTTTGGTCTTGGCATGCACTTTGAGAATTTCTTCGCGACCCTTTAGATCTGGGCGATCAACTGCGATCTGGCGATCGAAACGACCTGGACGCAATAGCGCAGGATCAAGTACATCTGGGCGGTTAGTTGCTGCGATCAAGATAACTTGACCACCAGTTTCAAATCCATCCATCTCGACAAGAAGTTGGTTAAGAGTTTGTTCGCGTTCGTCGTGACCGCCACCCATACCGGCGCCGCGCTGGCGACCAACTGCATCAATTTCATCTACGAAGACAATTGCGGGTGCATTGGTCTTTGCCTGCGCAAATAAATCGCGAACTCGCGCTGCACCAACACCAACGAACATTTCAACAAAATCTGAACCAGAGATTGAATAGAAAGGAACTTGCGCTTCTCCTGCTACTGCGCGAGCAAGAAGTGTCTTACCGGTTCCGGGAGGGCCGTAGAGAAGGACGCCTTTAGGAATCTTCGCGCCAAGGAGTGCGTACTTAGGTGGGTTAGCGAGAAAGTCTTTTATCTCTTCTAGTTCAGCGATCGCTTCATCAGCGCCAGCTACATCGGCGAAGGTATTTTGTGGAACATCGTTATCTTGTAATTTGGCGCGAGATTTTCCAAATGAGAAGACGCGATTTCCACCTTGCGCGCGGCTCATCAAGAAGAAGAACAGGAAGCCAATTAAGAGAATTGGGAATATTGAGAATAGAAAAGAAAGAAATAGCGATTGTGATGGAACTTCAACGGTCCAGCCTTTTACAGGAGAGTTCGCGCTTAAAGCATCGATAAGCGTTGGCTCTTGGCGGGCAATATATGAAGCTTCGACTTTGCTATCGCCTTTGATTAATACACCTGGCTTTAGGATCAAACGAATCTTTTGTGATCGATCAACCAAGACCGCAGATTCAACTTCGGATTGTGAAATTGCAGCGAGTGCGCGTGAAGTATCGATTTGGGTATAACGATTACCGGCGCCGGTAACTTGTCCGAAGATGGTGACGGCCAAGATCGCTGCGACTATCCAGAAGAGTGGACCGCGAAAAATCTTTCCAGCGCGGGAAGTCGGCGCCTTCTTGGGGGTCTTCTTATCGCTCTTTGGCGCTGTAGAACTTTTCTTCTTCAGCAAATTCTTGCCAGCAATTTTCTTCTTTTCCATTAGCGAGAGCGCCGTCCCTACGAATACATGTGCTTTGCGAGCACACCGATAAAGGAGAGGTTGCGATACTTCTCGTCAAAATCAAGTCCATAGCCAACTACGAAATCTTTAGGAATATCAAAGCCGACGTATTTGCAATCAACTTCTACTTTCGCTGCCTCTGGTTTACGCAGAATCGCGAGAATTTCAACACTGGCTGCGCCTCGTGACATTAGGTTTGCGCGAAGCCAAGAAAGCGTGAGACCAGAATCAACAATGTCTTCAACGATCAAGATATTGCGGCCAGTGATATCGCGATCTAGATCTTTCAAGATACGAACAACGCCGCTGGACTTTGTGCCAGATCCATAGGAAGAAACTGCCATCCAATCCATTTCAATATGGCGTTGCATCGCGCGAGTAAGATCTGCCATCGCCATGATTGCACCTTTAAGAACTCCTACAAGAAGTAAGTCGCGGTCTTTGTAATCTGCATCAACGCGTGCTGCAAGCTCCGCAACTTTTTCGCGAAGTTGATCTTCGGTAACGATTACGCGTTCTACATCTGTGCCGACTGCAGCTAGATCCACTTAAGGACTCCTTCATGTGGTTATGAGGTGATCAATTTGGACGGGCCAAGAGCGAAAGTCTGCCCGAAATCCGGGCAACCTTCACACCACCCGGCAGGCTCGCCTCCCCTTGTCCGTGCCAAGAAGTGACCAGCGCCTCAACGGCAGCGAGGTGATCTGCGCTTATTGAGCCACCTGGAGCCCCTGCTGCATAGATCGCAGCCCTCAAAATCCGAGAACGGATCGCTCTGGGAAGTTCGGCAAGGGCTGCGCAATCTAGATCTTTGAGGTCAACTCGAGAGATAACTGCTTGCGCCATCTCATCTAAAGCATCAGCATCATCGCGCAAGATCGCTGCACTGCGGGAAAGCGCTGCAGCAATTCCTGGGCCGATCTCTGTTTCCATAATTGGCAAAACTTTATTGCGCACTTTAACGCGCGTGAACTTTTCATTTTCATTATGTGGATCGTTCCAGGGTTTCAGATCTGCTTCGGTGCATGCAGCAACTGTTTGTTCACGAGTAAGGCTTAAAAGCGGTCGTGCGTACTTTCCATTAACAACTGCCATTCCGGAAAGTGAACGTGTGCCAGAACCGCGCGCTAACCCGAGTAAAACTGTTTCGGCCTGATCATCGCGAGTATGTCCCAAGAAAATTTGAGAAGCGCCAAATGCATGTGCAGCAGAATCAAGAGCGGCATATCGTGCAGCGCGCGCATCGGCTTCTAATCCGGATTTTTCGACAATATCTACTTTTTCAATTAATACTTCTTGATAACCCATATCTTTTAAAGTGCTTTGTACTTTTTTAGCTTGATCTGCCGAACCGCTTTGTAATTGATGATCAACGGTTACGCCAATTAAGGTGATTGCTAAAGCTGGCGCTTCTTTAATAAGGGCATAAGCAAGCGCAAGTGAATCTGCACCACCGGAAACCGCGACTAGCGCACAATCACCAGCGGTTAGGTTTTCTAAAAATGGTCGGACAGCGTTTCGTAGGTCAACGAGCGCGCTGGTCATGCGCTAACTCTAGACCCGACCACCAAATGGCATAAGTCCTTTAATGCTGTAGATATTCGAGTAGAGCAGGCCTTTCCCCTTTGAATTGGCCTCCCACATCATTCCGTTACCAGCATAAATAGTGATGTGGTGGATCGATGAAATTGTTCCTTTATATGAATAGAACAATAGATCGCCTGGAACAAGTTCATTTAAAGAGACATGTTTGGTATATCCCGCATAAAGCGCTGAGTTTAGGCGATCCCAATTTGGCCAACCGAGTCCTGCCGCTTTATATGCGGCGTAAACCAAGCCAGAACAATCAAATGAGTTTGGTCCTTCTGAACCCCAAATGTATGGCTTGCGCGCTAAAACTTGCTTCTTTGCGAAAGCGACCGCAACTGCGCGTTGTTCTTCAGTTGTGCGGATTGTTGAACGTCCCTTAAACCCGGTATCTGCCCAAACCTTTTTCTGGCCCGCAGTATTAGCCGCGGTATTAGCAAGGCTTTCTTCAAGGAGTGCAAGTGCGCGTTGCTGTTCTAGCGTAATTCGGACTCGCTTTGCGCTGGCAAGTTCGCGCGCTAACTTATCCTGAATCGCTTGCAACTTATCTACTTCTTTTTGTTGTAGCGCTTTTGCATCATCTGCAACTTTTTTAGCCCCCGCAACTTTTGCAGTTGCGGTTTCTTGCACAACCTTTGCCGCATCGGCCTTTACCTTTGCCTCGCGCGCCACAATTTCCGCAGCTTTGTAGCGATCAAGCGCCATTGTGTTCTGTACGCCCAACTTATCTAAAGTTGAAATCTGATCAATTAAATCTTGTGGGCCGTTAGCGCTAAGTAGTGGTTCGATATCTGTCATCGATCCACCCATAATGTATGCATTCGCTGCTAGTTTTCCGATTACACGATGTGCTTGTGCAACTGCCTCTTGTGTCTCGCGAGCATATTCCGCGGCAGCTACCGCAGCAGCAGTTGCTACAGCGAGTTCACGCTTTGCCTTTACATATAACGCCTGTGCTGCATTTGCTTTGGCGGTTAAGGTTCGAAGAGTTTGATTGGCTGCTGCTAATTTCTTCGCGGCTACATCGGCGGCTTTTTTCTTCGCGGCTTCAGCTTTCTTCGCCGCCTCAATCTGCGCCAGAGTTGGTTTCGGAGTTGCTGCGATGGCAGGAGTAATCGGTAGCGCGAGCCCAAAAATCAAGGCTAGCGCTAGCGCTTTTCTGCGATGCAACACAAAACCCCCAAGTGTTAAGCCCCCAGAATAAGTGAGCAACCTGTGGAACTCCGTTAAAAGGTGGTGAGTGTCGCTAGTTGGCTACATCTCGTTTTGTGAATAGAACGGTTGCGATAACCAATGCGATTCCCACGTAAATCCCAGAAAGCGAAAGTGCATGGGTATAACTAATTGTCTCGGTTCCACCGGCAGCAACTGTTGCCAACTGACTTCCGGGCAACCATTCCAAAGTGCTGGATTTAACTGCGCCCACAATATTTTCTACAATCAATAGCCACAGTACGCCAAGTGAAATTGAGCTAATTGGTGAGCGGAAGAGAATTCCCAGAACCATGCCGATGATTCCAAAGCCTAAGATCGAGATGAATACATTTAGCAGTGTTTTCGCTATTTCGATACGTCCATCGCTATTGAACCAAAGCGTGGTGCTGACATCTTTACTTCCGGCGAGAATGTAAGAGAGACCGATTGAAATTACAGCTCCGACCAAAGTCATAATGACTGCAAAGGCTTTCATCGATGCCAATTTGCCGATCAATAAGCGGATACGGCCAGGTTGGCGCACCAAAAGATTGCGCAGCGTTCCGAGTGAGTATTCCTGAGCGGTTTGGGCCGCAAATACACAGAGTGCGATGATTCCGAGCAGGTTGCCAATACTCGTAAATGCTTGTGTAGAACCACTTGGTAAGGCGAGCATTTCGCGGGTAATTCTTACACCGCGATCGCCATTGCCTTGTGGGGAATCGATAAGTAAGAAGAGAAGTGAAGAAACCAAGACGCTAAAGAATGCAACTGCTCCCATTGTGCCCAGTAGCAAGGTAGGACGTCGTAATTTGCGCCATTCGGCAAAGAAGATTCTCGTTAGGCTGCGGATCATTTCTGATCTCCTGTCATTTCAAAGAATGTCTCTTCTAGGTTGGGTAGTTGTGGTGAAAGCTGGGTAAGTAATATTCCGGCCTCAAACGCCAACTTATTTAGAACTCCCGCCCATTCTGCAGGTCCTTCAATATGTGCAACTCCATCGCGAATATGTGCTTTATGCCCAGCGCCTTCGGCAAGAGAAATAATTTTTTCTAAATCGCTTAACTTTTCAGTCTTAACCAGCATAAATGGTTGCTGCGCATCGAAAAGGTCTTGCATTGCGCCTGCAAAAACTACTTCTCCCTTTCGCAACATAACCAAATACTCGCTAATGATTTCTAACTCTGAAAGTAAATGTGATGAAACAAATACTGTTGTACCGCCATCTGCCAGCGAACGAAGAAGTTGGCGAATCTCTTGAATTCCTTCAGGATCTAATCCATTAGTTGGTTCATCTAAAATCAAAAGCTTTGGATTTGGCAGAAGTGCAGCTGCGATACCCAAGCGCTGTTTCATACCAAGTGAGTAAGTTTTGTACTTTGATTTTCCGCGATCAGCGAGCCCTACTTGTGCGAGTAATTGATCTACACGTTCAAGGGGAAAGCCTCCAAGGGTTGCTAGAACTTTTAGATTCTCAGCGCCAGATAGAGCTGGATAGAAAGCAGGGCCTTCGATCATCGCCCCTACTTGAGAGAGATATTTCTCTGGAGATGTAATGGGCTCACCCAAGATGCGCCCAGTGCCACCGCTAGGTGAGATTAGTCCGAGCAACATGCGGATCGTCGTTGTCTTGCCAGCGCCATTTGGGCCAACAAATCCGCAGATCGTTCCGGCTGGTACCTGAAAATTGGTATGTGAAACGGCAAAGCCAGAGTCATATTTCTTACTTAAATCGCTAACGGATATCGCTAATTGAGGCATGTACTCAATATAGCAATTGCACCTTAGAATTCTCGGTGTGAGTAATGAGATCTGGGGTTACCAACCAAAGCCTAAGATCGAGATGAATACATTTAGCAGTGTTTTCGCTATTTCGATACGTCCATCGCTATTGAACCAAAGCGTGGTGCTGACATCTTTACTTCCGGCGAGAATGTAAGAGAGACCGATTGAAATTACAGCTCCGACCAAAGTCATAATGACTGCAAAGGCTTTCATCGATGCCAATTTGCCGATCAATAAGCGGATACGGCCAGGTTGGCGCACCAAAAGATTGCGCAGCGTTCCGAGTGAGTATTCCTGAGCGGTTTGGGCCGCAAATACACAGAGTGCGATGATTCCGAGCAGGTTGCCAATACTCGTAAATGCTTGTGTAGAACCACTTGGTAAGGCGAGCATTTCGCGGGTAATTCTTACACCGCGATCGCCATTGCCTTGTGGGGAATCGATAAGTAAGAAGAGAAGTGAAGAAACCAAGACGCTAAAGAATGCAACTGCTCCCATTGTGCCCAGTAGCAAGGTAGGACGTCGTAATTTGCGCCATTCGGCAAAGAAGATTCTCGTTAGGCTGCGGATCATTTCTGATCTCCTGTCATTTCAAAGAATGTCTCTTCTAGGTTGGGTAGTTGTGGTGAAAGCTGGGTAAGTAATATTCCGGCCTCAAACGCCAACTTATTTAGAACTCCCGCCCATTCTGCAGGTCCTTCAATATGTGCAACTCCATCGCGAATATGTGCTTTATGCCCAGCGCCTTCGGCAAGAGAAATAATTTTTTCTAAATCGCTTAACTTTTCAGTCTTAACCAGCATAAATGGTTGCTGCGCATCGAAAAGGTCTTGCATTGCGCCTGCAAAAACTACTTCTCCCTTTCGCAACATAACCAAATACTCGCTAATGATTTCTAACTCTGAAAGTAAATGTGATGAAACAAATACTGTTGTACCGCCATCTGCCAGCGAACGAAGAAGTTGGCGAATCTCTTGAATTCCTTCAGGATCTAATCCATTAGTTGGTTCATCTAAAATCAAAAGCTTTGGATTTGGCAGAAGTGCAGCTGCGATACCCAAGCGCTGTTTCATACCAAGTGAGTAAGTTTTGTACTTTGATTTTCCGCGATCAGCGAGCCCTACTTGTGCGAGTAATTGATCTACACGTTCAAGGGGAAAGCCTCCAAGGGTTGCTAGAACTTTTAGATTCTCAGCGCCAGATAGAGCTGGATAGAAAGCAGGGCCTTCGATCATCGCCCCTACTTGAGAGAGATATTTCTCTGGAGATGTAATGGGCTCACCCAAGATGCGCCCAGTGCCACCGCTAGGTGAGATTAGTCCGAGCAACATGCGGATCGTCGTTGTCTTGCCAGCGCCATTTGGGCCAACAAATCCGCAGATCGTTCCGGCTGGTACCTGAAAATTGGTATGTGAAACGGCAAAGCCAGAGTCATATTTCTTACTTAAATCGCTAACGGATATCGCTAATTGAGGCATGTACTCAATATAGCAATTGCACCTTAGAATTCTCGGTGTGAGTAATGAGATCTGGGGTTACCAACCAACCAATCAACGGCCTGCACCAGATTGGGAAATCAACCCTCAAACTGCAGCAGTGCGTGCCGGTCTTGCTCGTTCTGGTTTTGGCGAAACATCTGAGGCCCTTTATTTAAATAGTGGCTTTACATATTCCTCCGCTCAAGAAGCATTTGATGCATTCGCTGATGAGACAGATCATTACTTGTATAGCCGTTTCCATAATCCCACAGTGCAGATGTTTGAAAAGCGTTTGGCTGCAATTGAAGGCGCAGAATATTGCGTTGCAACAGGTTCTGGAATGTCCGCCATGTTCGCATCTGTCGCCTGTCTTGTTAAAGCTGGAGATCACGTAGTCGCATCAGCTGCGATGTTTAGTTCTTGCCACGTTGTGTTAACTGAGATATTGCCCAAGTGGGGCGTTACCGTAGAGCTTGTAAAAGGAAATGACTCAACAGTTTGGGCTGCAGCGTTAAGCAAACCGACAAAAGTCGTCTTTATCGAATCTCCAAGTAATCCTTTAATGGAAATAGTTGATATCCGTATGGTTAGCGATCTGGCTCATAAAGTTGGCGCCACTGTGATCGTTGATAACGTTATGGCTTCTCCGGTTTTGCAGAAACCCCTTGAACTCGGTGCAGATGTAGTTATGTACTCCGCAACAAAACATATTGACGGTCAAGGGCGCGTACTTGCTGGAGCAGTTCTTGGTTCCTTCTCCTATATTCACGAACATTTAATTCCATTTAATCGCCACACTGGTCCATCACTAAGTCCTTTTAACGCCTGGGTGCTTTTAAAATCTTTAGAAACTATGGAGATGCGCGTTCAACGTATGTGTGAAAATGCCCATGCGATTGCTGAATTTCTAGAGACTCGCAAAGAGATTAAATCTGTTAAATACCCTGGGCTAAAGTCGCATCCAGATTATGTAACTGTTCAGAAGCAAATGACTGGCGGCGGAAGCACAATCGGGATCGAATTTGCTGGCAGCCAAAAAGATGCTTTCGCCTTTATGGATGCTCTGCGAATTATTGATATCTCTAACAATTTAGGCGATAGCAAATCACTTATTACCCACCCATCTTCTACAACTCATCGCCGTTTAGCGCCAGATGTTCAAGCCGAGATGGGTATTACTCCTTCAGTGCTTCGCCTGTCAGTTGGGCTAGAGCATGTAGATGATTTGATAAAGGATTTAACTCAAGCCTTTAAAAGTTGAGCCGCAACAAGCAAAACAGATAGCAGGCTCAAGTAAGTAATAGACCATTGAAAAATTTTTCCTGCAGTTTTCTCATAATTTACTGATTTTTCATTTAAGCCACGGAGTTGAGCGGCGAAAACTAATCCCAGTGCAACCGTAACCGCCATCGCCCAGTTCTGTAGCTCTGCATTAATTATTAGCGCTACTGACGAAGCAATCATGGCAATTGTATAGATCCACATCTGACGAAGTAGATGTGTCTTACTGGCTACAACTGGCAGCATTGGAATATGCGCGGCAGCGTAGTCATCCTTATATTTAATTGCTAAAGCCCAAAAATGAGGCGGTGTCCAGAAGAAGATAACTAGGAAAAAAGACCACGCGGTAACCGAGAGCGAATTTGTAACAGCAGCCCAACCGATTAGCGCTGGCATACATCCTGCTGCCCCGCCCCAAACAATATTCTGCGGAGTGCGCTTCTTTAGCAAAATTGTGTAAACCCAAACGTAGAAAACAATTGCAGTTGCAGTTAGTGCGGTTGTTAGCGCGTTTGTATATACCGCAAAAATTAGAAGTGATATCAAGCCAATTAAAGTTGCAAAGATTAGCGCTTCGGCTTTTGTAAGTACACCAGTTGCAAGTGGCCGCTTTGCCGTGCGCTTCATTAACTTATCTGATTCGGATTCGATCACCATGTTAAATGCATTTGCACTTCCGGCAGCGAGGGTTCCACCAATTAAAGTTGCCATGGTTAAGGTGAGTGAAGGCAGACCTTCATTTGCTAAGACCATCGAAGGAAGAGTTGAAACCAATAAAAGCTCGACTACGCGTAACTTCATGAGGTCTACAAATCCGCGAACCTTTACAGAAGGTTTTACGCGTGAATTCGTGGACACAGGCAAAGATTACTCAGCATTAATGTGCCGCGTTCTCATGGTCCTCTAAGGAAGGACGCCTATTGTGCGTATTGACGCTAAAACTTGCTATCAAAGATAGGGATATGACCAATGACACCTCCAAAGAAGCCTGACTGGATCGAGATCGCCGAAAACGATGGCGGTTTAAATCAACCAGCACCTAAGGCAAAGAAGAGCCGTCCAGTACTTATTGCTGCGACTGCATTGGTTCTGACTTTCGGTGGCGCTGTTGTAGCCCAAACAAATCAAGGTGGGACTGGGGATACTCAGCAGCCTCAATTGGTGCAGGCATCGCAATCAGCCACAATGGCGACTCCGGCGCTAAGCGCCGTAACGCCACAATCAACATCTCCAAATTTATCTAGTTCTGTGCAATCACCGTCGATAAAAGCTCCTTCAATTGGCAAAAACACTCTTCCGGCCATTGCTACCCCACCAAATATGAATGGCGGAGATGACGATGATGAAGATGAGGACGAAGATGAGGACGAAGGTGATGACGAAGATGATGACGACCGTGACGATCATTAATGCCAGTAAAGTTAGCGAGTGCCTCGCAAACTAGTTAAGAAGATTTCACTGGCAGTTACTTGTCTGCTCCTAACTGGCATCGCTAGCCCGATTAGCCAGGCGAATAGCCAAGATCTTTCTGCTTCGAAAAAGATCGTTTTAGTAAAAACCATTAACGGTGCGATTGCACCTAAATCGGTTGAGGCATCAAATAGCGGGCTAGTCAGCGCCCATAACATGATGTATCGCCATAGCGTGACCCTTTATAACGCGCAGACGATGGAGCTTGAAGCTACGATTCCTGATTCGGTAAAACTCTCAGATTTTGGCTACTCGAAATATTCTGGAACATATAAAGGCTCACCTGTAGAAGGCGCCTTCTCTCCTGATGGCAATTATCTTTACTTCACAAATTATGCGATGTATGGCAAAGGCTTTAACAGAGAAGGAACCGACACTTGTTCTCCTAGCGATAACTACGATAAAAGTTTTCTATCGCGCGTAGAACTTTCAACTAAGAAAATTGATGCGATCTATCCTGTCGGTTCAGTTCCTAAGGTTGTTAAAGTCTCACCGGATAATAAATATATTCTTATATCGAATTGGTGTTCCTACACAGTCACAATCATTTCTGTAGAAACTCAACAGGTAGTAAAAACTATAAAAATTGGTCGATATCCGCGGGGCATTGCAATCACCAGCGATAGCAAATTCGCTTATGTTGCCGAAATGGGTGGAAACCGAATCCACCAGATCAACCTGGAAGATTTCTCAGTTAACTACATACCAATTGGATCAAACCCTCGTGCAATTGTGCTCTCCCCAGATAACACAAAACTTTATGCAACTTTGAATATCTCGGGAAAAGTTATCGCTTGGGACTTAGCTACAAATAAGGCGATTAAGAGCGTGGCTACTGGAAAATCCGCACGTAGTTTGGCGATCTCAACAGATGGCTCAGCGCTTTATGTAGTCAATTTTAGAAGCGGGACTTTATCTGTCGTCAGTACAGAAACAATGAAAGTCTTGCAGAACGTCAAGGTTTGTAGCGAACCTATCGGAGTTACTTACGATCAAACCGAATCAAAGACCTGGGTGGCTTGTTACGGCGGTTCAATTAAAGTATTTGCACCTCAGTAACAACAGTTGCGCTTTCCGGTGCAGGAATAGCCAACGGCGCAGCAATCTTGGCTAGATAACGATCTAAAGTCTTGCGTGCACGATCACTTGCTGAATTAGTTCTACGAATCTTGTCGGCGATGATTACAAATGCGTATTCACGATCGCCAGATTGCACATAGCCAGCCAGGCTTACGGTTCCGGTAAGCGTGCCAGTCTTTGCCTTAACCAAACCAACCGCATCCGGAGCCGTCTCGATATAGCGATTTCGCAGCGTTCCACTTTCTCCACCGACCGGAAGACTCTCAATCAACCTTGAAAGAACTGGATCGGAATGAATTTTGTAGAGCAGTTGTGCAAGTACGTGTGCAGTTATTTTATTCTGTCGAGATAAACCACTGGCATCAATAACGACTATCTGCGCTGGATTTATCCCAAATGAAATCAAAATCTCTGCGAAGGTAACTGCTACGCCTTCATCGTTAAATTCATTGCCAGCATACTTTGCGGCGATCTTAGCCATGCGTTCTGAAAGTTGGTTATCACTCCAAAGCAAGAACCAATCAAGCATCTTTATAACTTGTGGTGATTCTGAAGTTAAAATCTCTTCGCTAACTAATGAAGTAGCCTTTTCATCGCTTACCTTGATAAATGCAGCGGTAACTCCACGTTTCTTGTAGAAGGCTTTATAACTTGCAACTTCGTTGGCATAGATACCGTTGTAATAAACCTTTAACTTCTTTATCGAACCGCCTGAGCTCTCTTTAACTTTACTAAGGCTATTAAAGGCAATCCGTGGAAAAGAGGTGCGCTTCATCTTTGTTGCAACCCGATGATCCATCGAAATCCAAGGATCAAACTCGCCATCGATAACAATTGAATCAGGAACCGTGCCGAGTGAAACTCGAGTTGTAAAGACTTGGTCAGGCTGTAAGTGTTTTAAGGTGGCCGCGGCTGCAAGAATCTTCATTGTCGAAGCGGGCTTGCGTTGTGAAAATGCATTTGATTCAAAGACGATCTCGCCGGTGCTTACATCAATTAACGACACCGATGGATTACTTAACTCTGGCTCTACCGCTAGACGCGAGAAAACGCTGGCTGCTGAGATGGGATCAAATGCAGAAGCGCTAGGAGTGATAGCCAATACCGCTGCGGTCAGCAGCGCAGAGCGCCTAACAAAACTATTAAACAAGCGCTGTGTTACCCAACTGTGGCGATAAGAATATTGAGAACTGTTAGGCCAATTAACGTTAGCCAGATGCTCTTCTTTAATTCGCTCTTCTTCGCGTTTATGTAGCTAAGTACCAGAATGGCTAGGACTACCAAGAGCTTTATTCCAACTTTGGTGTGATCTAAGGTCTCATCTGGTTTTGCCGATGAATAAGTACCAACCATCACAAGACCTGCCAATAGCGCAGTCGCTGCGGAATGCATTACACCTTTAGAAAGTTTGCGAGGGCTTTTATTCCATTGCATAAGAAGCAGAATAAGAATTCCAGCGATCGCCAACATATGTGCGATATATGCGATCAGAAATACAGTCTCCATAGTTTCTAGCCCTTTCTAGCCTTTCTTGCATATTAAGTTTAGAGTGCGCACATGGAAATAAATACACCTGCCACGATCGGCCCAGGAGAATTTTTTCCTGTTGTAGGTGTTGGTCCTCATGAAAAACCTTGGCCAACAGGTGCTCAATATGACTCAGAATTGCTTGAGAATGGTGATCGTCGCAATGTTCTAGATCACTATCGCTATTGGTCCGTTGAAGCAATTGTTGCTGATCTCAATACTAAGCGCCATAAACTGCATATCGCTATTGAAAATTGGCAACATGACTTAAATATCGGTTCAGTTGTTCGAACTGCAAATGCCTTTAATGTTTCGGCCGTACATATCGTTGGAAAGCGTGACTGGAATAAGCGTGGCGCAATGGTTACAGATAGATACCTAACCGTTATTCATCACCCCACAATCGCCGACTTTGCAACTTGGTGTAAAGAAAATAACCTGCCGATTATCGGAATCGATAACGTCCCGACTTCTAAACAACTTGAAGGAGCGCAATTACCTGAATCATGTGTGCTTTTATTCGGACAAGAAGGCGCCGGAATGTCAGATGAAGGTATTGAAGTCTGCGAAGTGCTCTATGAGATACGCCAATATGGATCTACTCGTTCCATGAACGCTTCAGCTGCTGGCGCGATAGCGATGTATCACTGGGCGCTGCAACACCTACCTCGTTAACTCCTGCAGCAAACCATCTATCGCACGTTCCACCATTCCGAGAACTTCTTCGAATGCCGAATCAGGTAGCGAATAAGGATCTGGAACTTCGCGATCGCCAGCAATTGTGTAATCAAAGTCGCGCAAGAAATGAACTTTACCGTGCAGTTCTTGATTTTCAGTAAGCGACAAAACATTTCGGTGGTTGCTGCGATCCATCACCAAAATCAAATCAGATTTCTCCATTCGTGCAGCAGTCATTTCCGACGCGATGTGATCGAACTTGTAACCTGCTGCTTCCCAAGTTTTCTTGGAAGGTGGATTTGGACCTTCACCTACATGCCAATTTGAAGTTCCCGCACTATCGACCAGAATTTTCGGTGCGCTCCAAGTAGAAGTTCTATTTGCTAAAACCGCTGCCGCCATTGGAGAACGACAAATATTTCCTAGACAGACCATGGTGATTAAAAGTTCATCGCGATTTCGCAGATGAGATAAATCAGGCACGAGTTATTTAGTCGCCTAAATCATCCGAGACGGGGACATCTTCCATCGCCTCGCGCACAGCAACCAAGCGGCGGTCGATTTCATCTGCTTCAGCCATACGACCAAGAGCGCGAAGCACTTTGGTCATACGGGTTTCGATATCAACAATTAGTTCGAAATCCTTTGGTTCTTCTTCAGAAATAATCTGCAGAACACCATCTAACGTCGCCAGACCTTCATCGAGTTTTCCGAGTAGAACTTCGGCTTTTCCGTATTCGTAGAGCGCAAAGGTTTCACGGCGGTGATCATGGCCGGTTTCAAAGACATCGATCGCCTTGCGAGCAGCTTCGATCGCTTTTTCGCCATCGCCGAGTTCGACATAGCAAGATGCGATCTTCTGATCACAGCGTGCAACTTGAATAACTTCTTTTTCGGTCTTAAAAATCAAACGAGCTTCTTTAAAGGTAGTAATTGCCTGGTCGTACTGCTTTAGCTCGCGATATGCGCAACCAAGCAAATGGAGATCATTAGCGGCACCGATTTGATTTCCATCAACTAAATGCTCTTGCGCACATTCATCCATGATCTCGACAACTTTTACAAAGTTCTTCGAGGCATACCACCACTCACCCAATGTGCAGGCAAGTTCTAATGAGAGTGGAGATTTGCTCTCGCGCAAAATTTCCACAGCTTTGCTCATGGCAGTGGCCGCTTCATCCATACGCTTTAACTGATTTAAGTTATAACCAATTGCAGAGTAAGCCTGCGCAAGTCCTTCGCTAGATTCAGCAGCGCCGAGTTCAGAGAAGATATCGCGCGCGGTTTCGGCAAGTGCTAAAGCTTCGTCGTACTGTCCGCGTGCAAAAATTCGCGCACTTAATTCGTAATATGTATTTGCACGATCTGCGCCATGGACCTCTGGAATTCGATCCCAGAGCATCTCTTCGGTTACGAGCTCGTCCTGGCTTTCATCATCGCTCATGGCGGCGAGATTACTCTTAAATAATTAGGAAGGCGCGTTATATTGTGTAAACGCCATGCGCCAATTTCCCAACGGGCCAAGCGCTGCGCCTTTCAAAATATTCTCAGTTACTGCACGGATTTGCCGTTGGGTCGCCTTATCGAAGCGGTGTCCCCATGGGCAGCGATCTTCCATCGCACAAACCCAGCCATTTGTAGCCATATTCAGGGCGCCCGCACCGGATGGGCGGGTGTAATAAGTGGCCATTGATGGGACGGATTTTTCAAAAGGCAGAATTGAAGATCGCGCGATCGTCTCAACTGGCGGACCGTTAAATGTAATCGGAGTATCGGCTTCATAACCAACGACGCCTTTGATAACTGCCCCAGGTTTTAATACATCAAAAGGCCAGAGGCTGGTTTCAACGACCATATCTCGTTTAAAACCGAGTGAAAGATATTGCGAACCTAAGAGCGTGACTTCTGGTCGGCCTAAATCACGCCAAGGTGTAACGCCAGAAATCGTTTCGCCATTTATATCAATCCGGTTATAGGCGGTATTGCCACCAAGGACAATTAGATTAACTCCACGGTCAACCGCTGCTTCAACTGCATTGCGCATTTGCGTTGTCCAGTATTCGCTGTGTCCACCAAAGACCAGTGCCTTGGTCTTACTTGTTAAATCAGGGTTGCGATCTAAATCAAAGTCGGTGGCATAGTTAATGGAAAGACCTAGCTTTTCTGCTGCTTTTATTACGGGGTATTCCATGTAGCGGAACTGCCCCGATCCATCACCATCGTAAGGACGCGCAAAGGAAACTTCGCTGGCGCGAGTTTCGCGTTTTCCGTCAGGGCCTTTATAAAGGCTGTATCCACCCCACTGGTTGTAAGTCTGCCAAGTTATAACTGATGAGATAAAAGTTAAATCACTTTCAACGTCAGGATTGTTTATGACTAGCGGAATAAAAGTTGCTTCGCGATTTGGAGCCTGTAACTTAAACAAATATTGACCAGGCAGATACTTTTCAGAGGCGACAAAATTCCAACCATCTCTTGCAGATAAAGATGCAAAACGGCGAGCGCCAATGCCGTCGTAGTAACCCATGCGATAGATAGTGACCTTGGCTTTTTCACTTTCAACAAGGGTTAACTTCGCACTTTCTCCGCAACGAAGTGAGGTGGTATCGAAATAACCTTCTGCGCGATCAATTGCCTTGCGCCTTGAGAAATCTGCGCTGAGGCGAAATGGCACACCCTTGCTCCAGGTGGGATCGCCCTTTCGAGCGTTCTCAGATTGAACCCATCCCTGCCCCGGCTGCGAGCAGCTTTGTGCACGAGCAGGCGTTGCCATAGCTGTCGCTCCAGCAAGGACTACAAGGACGCTAACGATCAATTTACGCATGATGTGCGAAAGGATAGGCGCCCTTATTGGGTAGCGCCTGTGAGCCAACCAAGGATTTTGCAGATGCGAATGATTTGCATCTGGCTTACAATTTACGCATGCATATCCCTGATGGCTTTATCGACCTGCCCACCTCTGCCGCCTTCGCCGCGGTAGCCGCAGCAGGCGTTGCCATCTCCATCCGTGGCGCAAAATCTTCGCTTGATGAGAAGACCGCGCCGTTAGCCGGACTTACTGCAACCTTTATCTTTGCGGTGCAGATGCTCAATTTTCCGGTCGCTGCCGGAACTAGCGGACACTTACTTGGCGCAGGACTTGCTGCAGTATTGATTGGTCCTTATGCAGCAACTTTGGCGATAACAATTGTTTTGATCTTGCAAGCCCTGCTCTTTGCAGACGGTGGATTAAGCGCACTTGGCTTAAGTATCTTTAATATGTCACTCGTTGCCGTCTGGTTTGGTTACGGCGTCTTTCTCTTGGTTAAGAAGATTGCACCGAAGAAGAAACTTTCAATCAGCATCGCAGCGGCAATCGCAGCGTTGTTATCTGTACCAGCTGCTGCCGCAGGATTTGTTCTGCAATATGCAATCGGTGCCAATGCCACTTTCTCAGTCTCTGCAGTCTTCACTGCGATGATCGGTACACACTTCCTTATCGGAATCGGTGAAGCGCTAATTACCTTCTTCGCCGTTGGTGCAGTACTAGCCAGTCGCTCAGATTTGGTTTACGGATATAAGAACGAGAGTTCCAAACTAGAGATTCGTGCCAACTAATGAAGCAGAAAACATTTTTGATCACGGGGTTTATTGCCTCACTATTTCTTGCAGGAATTGTTTCGTTCTACGCATCGTCCAATCCTGATGGCCTAGAAAAGGTTGCTGGTGACATTGGTTTTATTGATACGGCGAAAGAGAACACCAATAGCGAAGGAATACTTGCTGACTATGGCGTCAAGGGCGTAGATAACCAGCGTCTTTCAACAGGTGCAGCAGGTGTAATTGGTGTTGTTGCCACGGGAGCAATTTCAACTGGACTCTTCTTCTTAATTCGCCGTAAATCTGGTGACAAAAAATAAAACTTCAGACCACAGAACTTGATCTCGTACATACCCATGGCCACCACCACGGCCACGATGTGGGCGAGCGACTTTATCTACACCGCCATTCAGTAACGCATTCACTGCCCTCACACGTAAAGATTCTGACCGTTCTTGTCTTCATCTCAGTCTCTGTTGCAACGCCAATTACTCGCTGGCCTGCATTTATCGCCTTTTTTAGCCTGCTTATCTTCACAGCAGTTATGAGCAAGATTCCGATTCTTCTGCTCTTTAAGCGTGCGTTAATTGAGATTCCATTTGTCTTCTTTGCAATCCTGATGCCATTTTTTGGTGAAGGTGAAAAGTTCTCCATCTTTGGCGTAATGGTTTATCGCGATGGTTTATTGGCTGGAACTTCTATTGTGGTTAAGGGAACGCTTGGCGTTCTAGCCGCGGTGATTCTTTCAACTACAACAACGGCGCGCGAAATCCTGCGGGGCTTAGAAAAACTCAAACTTCCAATGATCATGGTTCAGATCGCCTCATTTATGTTGCGCTATATCAATGTGATTAGCGATGAGATGGAGCGGATGAAAGTTGCCCGCGAGTCACGTGGCTTTATTGCAACTGGGATCAAACATTGGAAAGTTTTAGCAACCGCAGCAGCTGCTCTCTTTATTCGCTCTTACGAGCGCGGTGAACGAGTTCACTTAGCGATGCTCTCTCGCGGCTTCGATGGCGCACTTCCATCGCTAGATTCTCATTCCGTAACTACACGTGAATGGTTCACTGCGCTATCAATTCCAGGCCTCGCCTTAATTGCTTCAATAACCGCATCACTGATTGGTTGGTAGAAATGTCTAACGTCCCAAGCTTGCAGATCACCGAATTGGCATTTGCTTATCCCGATGGCAACCAGGCGTTGTATGGCGTAAATCTGACAATCCAAAAGGGTGAGCGCGTTGCACTACTAGGTCCTAACGGTGCCGGCAAGACAACACTGGTTATGCATATGAATGGAATTCACCCAACAATGCAGGGTGAAGTACGTATTTCAGGCGAGCTAGTCGATAGCAAAAATAAAGAGTCTCTAAAAGCGATTCGCTCCAAAGTAGGAATCGTCTTTCAAGATCCAGATGATCAACTATTTATGCCTACCGTTGGAGAAGATGTCGCCTTTGGACCGTACAACATGGGGCTCCGCGGTGAAGCGCTAGATAAAGTTGTTCAAGAAGCGTTAACCCAGGTTGGCATGTTGGATTTCATCGATCGCCCACCGCACCATTTATCTTTCGGACAACGTCGCCGTGTTGCTGTTGCAACAGTGCTTGCGATGAAGCCTGAGATCTTGGTCCTTGATGAACCATCTTCTAACTTAGATCCTGCTAGCAGGCGCGAACTTGCAGATATCTTGCGTTCGTTAGATATCACTATCGTCATGGTTACTCACGATCTGCCCTATGCCTTTGAACTCTGTGAGCGTTCGGTAATTCTCTCTGGCGGCATCATCGTTGCAGATGGCAAGACAGGCCAAATTCTCAACGATGAGAAGTTACTGAAGTCGCATCGCCTAGAACTACCGGTTGGGTTTTCATTTAACTAGCCGAAGTTTGATGCGATTTTGACCGATTGCAGCGCCCAGTAAAACAATGAGTGCTCCAACTGGTTCATACCAATGAATCTTCTCTTGTAAGAAGATCACACCAACAATCACCGCTACAACTGGCGTTAAATACGTGACGCTGCTCGCTATTGCACTTCCTGCCAGCGCCATAACTTTAAAGTTCCAAATGTATGCAAACCCGCTACCAAATACGCCAAGTGCGATCATCGCAAAAACAGGAGCTGCTTTGTATTCGTATGTATCAATACCGTTGTAGATAAAGAAGGGAAGCAAGGTGAGCGCACCAAGAGTTACTTGCCCAGCTGCAATAGATTCTGGCGCCAATTTATGCGGTAGAACGAAGCGGCGTGAATAAGGAAATGAAAACCCATAACAAGTAACAGCAGCAAGCAAAATTAGAATTGCCCAGAGCGGATTGTCACCAAGACCTTTCCAAGCACCTAAAACAGTTAATACTCCAGTAAACCCAATCAAGATACCTACTACCTGATGAAGTTTCGGTTTCTCTTTTCGCGTAACAACCATAATTGCTAGCAAAGTCATTAGAGGTGTTACCGCGTTAATAATTCCCGCTAGAACAGAAGTGACTTCCGTTTCGGCTAGCGCGAAGAAGACCCCTGGAATAACATTTAAAAGTAGTGAAACAACCCAAAGGTGAAATAGAACCTTCTTTGATTCGGGAAGTGCAATTCCTTTGTACTTAGCCCATGCCAGCAAAGTCAGCGCACCAAGTGCACAGCGACCAAAGGCAACTCCAAATGGAGTTAGAAATTCAAGGCCCAATTTGATAAATATGAATGAACAGCCCCAGACAACTCCTAAGGCTAGGTAGATCGGTAGCCACGAACTATCTTTCTGTGGCTGCGAGGATGACACGTGGGCCCTGTCGGGCTCGAACCGACGACCCACGGATTAAAAGTCCGTTGCTCTACCGACTGAGCTAAAGGCCCCACTGTATTTCGGCGAAAGTAGCACCGAACACTCGCCGTATCTTAGCGGAGTTTTATCACCGTCTAACAGCTTTATAGGTGCTAAGTGAGGTGCCACCGAGATCATCCCCGTCATCGGGTGCAACGTGGAGAAAAAGATCTTCTCCTGTAATCGACAGGGAAAATGGATTTCTGGTGAGCACATGCCCAGCCTTTGTGTGCGAATAGATCGGTATTTCATGAACTATTTTTTTGGTTTTAAAATCTAGTAAGGCTAGGCCGCCAAGTTCTGATGCCATTTGTTTTTCAGCTTCTTCATTGGATAAGAGTACTGAAATCCCACTAGCGATCACTTCACCAGAATTGAGAAAAATCGCGTCTTGATAATCAACGAAGTGGCTGGGGTTTTTCCATTGTTCAATTTCTTCACCTTTTTGATTCCACACATAAAGCACACGGGATCCCCAATTGCCTCCATAAATCAATGATTTTTCTGGGTCTGGCACAGCCCAGCCAATGGAATCATTTATACGAAAAACTTCACGAATTGAAAAATCAAATGCATTAACTGCAACAACCATGCTGCGTGCATGAGGTCTATATTCTCCAACTGGAATCCAAATATCTTCTCCATCAAAATCTATTCCACCCGGATGGTACATAGATCCTTCACCGATAATCAGGTCTTTTATTAGCGACCCAGACCGATTCGCAATAAATAGGTGACCAACACCGCTACCCGGTGTTGATTTATTTGGATCAAAAACATTTTGTGGGGGCTCATTAACTTCAACAGATGAGAGAAAGACATAATTTTCTGTAACAACTAAGCCTTGCGGATGATATGTAGGAAACTTAAATGAAATTGAATCTTCAAGTTGCCACTGGGTAGTGCGATCGCAGGCTAGGAAACTTTCACGTATTTCTTGACTGTTACGCATAGCCGAAAGCCTACCAACCTGATTTACGAAAACCATATTTATTTTGATCACTAGACCTACGCAAAATCTTCATGTTCCAAAAGAGTTCTATCTCCCCTTTGACGCTCGCAATAAGCGGTCGCGGATGGCGAGGGCCAATCCATTGCCAGTTGGCTCTTGAACTACAACAGTTTTGAGGCCTTTTTTATCAGCTTCGCGAAGTGCTGAGTAAATAACGCGTGCGAATTCTTCTACTGTTTTTGGTGAAGCTAAACGAATAACACTTTCGGGTGTTTCAAATTCTGCGAGAGCAATAAAACCTTCTGTGGCAATTGGTGTTCGATTTAATTCAACGGTTGCACTTGGCGCGTAATGGTTTTCAAGCGATCCACTAACACGGATATCTGTTGCCTCGGTTAGAACTTTCAATCCAGTGACTTCTTCAATCATCTCGGTTGTGATTGCTCCTGGGCGCAAGATACGAGGAGCGGTAGATGTGCAATCGATGATCGTTGATTCAACTCCTACCGATGATGAACCGCCATCGAGGATTTGATCGGTTGGCGCTAGATAGTTAGCAAGCTCTTCGCGCACTGCATCTGCAGTCGTTGGCGAAACATGGCCAAAGCGATTGGCACTGGGCGCAGCAATTCCTTTGCCGCCAATCTTTTCAAAAGCAGATAGCAAGGCAAGTGCAACAACGTGGTCAGGTACTCGTAAACCAACTGTTGGTTGGCCACCAGTTACAAAATCTTCGGCGAGTATTGAGCGCTTTAGAACTAGCGTCATCGGACCCGGCCAGAAGTTGCGAGCAAGTGCGATTGCGTAGTCAGGGATTTCATCTGCCCACTCACCTATTGCTTGCATTGAATGGATATGAACAATTAGCGGATGATCTGCGGGGCGACCTTTTGCTTGATAAATGCGAGCAACGGCTGCAGCGTTTGTGGCATCGGCGCCAAGGCCATAAACAGTTTCGGTGGGAAAAGCGACAAGGCCACCGTCTTTAACCAACTGGGCTGCTGTTGTTAGAGCGTCAGCGGTGCAATTTGAGACGAATTCACCACTGGTCATGTGCGCAATTATCGCGCCTTTTTGCGAGAAGATAACCACATGGCCGCGCAGGTAAAGGTAATGCAGATAATCGCCCGCATGAATGTGGGTGGTCCTGCTGTGATCGTGGCCGAACTCATGCGCGGGCTAGATAAAAGCCAGTTCGAGCAAATCTTGGTAACTGGTTATTGCGATGAGAATGAAGCAGATTATTTAGATACCGTTGCCAAAGATGTTAAAGCGACGCGCATTGCAGGTTTGGGGCGATCAGTTTCTTTGATTGCTGACCTCAAAGCATTTTTTGGTCTGGTTTCACTAATTCGTAAATACAAACCAGATGTAATTCATACCCACACCGCTAAAGCCGGAGTGCTGGGTCGATTGGCATCTTTGTTAGGGGGTCGCGGAGCAGTGCGCGTTCATACATTCCACGGACACTTACTGCATGGGTATTTCAGTTCTGCGTTAACTAAATTAGTTATATTGATTGAGAAGTTCCTTGCCGCGCGCACCAGCGTGTTAATCGCAATTGGCAGCAAAGTAAAAGAAGATCTATTGGCAGCCGGAATTGGTCGCGCCCATAAGTACCGAGTCTTCTTCCCCGGTTTGCCTGCGCCAAAGACTGGTTCTAAAGCAGCGGCCCAGAGCGCGCTAGGTATTTCTTCTGAAGTCTTGTACTGCACTTTCGTTGGTCGCTTAACGCAGATTAAACGCCCCGATCGTTTATTAGATGTGGCCGCTGAATGTAAGCGCCGTGGAATTGATCTTCGTTTCTTGGTTGCCGGCGAAGGCGAACTATTTGAGAGTTCAAAGCAGCGCGCACTGAAAGATCAATTAAATGTGACCTTCTTTGGCTGGCGCAGTGATATCGATCAGATATTTGCGTCAAGTGATATCGCGATTCTGACTTCAGATAATGAAGGTATTCCACTTACTTTGATCCAAGCAGCACAAGCTGGTCTACCAATTGTTGCGACAAACGTTGGTTCGATCTCGGATATCGTCATAAATGAGAGCACGGGCTATCTCACCGCAACAACTGCCACAGAAATGGCTGATGCGATTGAGAAATTGGTGCGTGACCCACAACTTCGCCAAATGATGGGCGCTGCAGGAAAAGCACATGCCGAGCGCTATTTCTCGCTAGATCGCATGATCAAAGACCACTCAGATCTATATCGCTCGCTATAAATCACACCTTTTTCACAGAACCTCCACAGTCACGTATAACTAAATAGGAGATACTTATCCCATGATAACTACACGTACTCGCAAAATAGCCGCCGCACTAATCGCACTGACATTAGTTGGGGGAATTGCAGCTTCACTTCCCGCAGAGGCAGCAACCACTGCTACTCGCTATGTCACCGTTAACTCTGATGGATCTGTAAAGGTCACTCCAGATGCGGTTCGCCTAAATGCGAATGTAAGCGTTGTCGCAGGATCAAATAAAGAAGCGCTGGCAAAGACCTCAACTTCAGCAGCTGCTGTTCGCGCTGCTTTAACTGCTGCAGGTATTGCTAAGGCAGATATCGCAACCCAGAGCATCAGCGTCTATCCCGAGTACAACTACACCCAAGATAAAGGTTCAGTTCTAATCGGCTACCGCGGATCACAAGGTTTTGTCGTAACTATTAAGAACGCTGAAAACGCTGGTGCAGTTGTAGATGCTGTAGTTGCAGCTGGTGGAGATAACTTGCAGATTCAAGGCGTAACTCCATTTGTTCTCGATTCATCAAAGGCAACAGAATCAGCGCGTGCAAATGCGGTGAAGAACGCCAAGGCGAAGGCTGCTTCATATGCGAAGTTGCTCGATACAAAACTTGGTCGCGTTAATTACTTAGTTGAGAACTCAAGCCCAGTTAACTATCCACCAGTAATGGCGATGGCAAAGGCTGCAGATTCAGAAGCGACTGTTGTTGATTTAGGTCAGCAAGATGTAACTGTCTCAATCACTATTCAGTGGGCGCTTCTTTAAAATACATCGCCTTTTCTCGCTGTAATTCGCGCTTTTGCGCGGGCATTTAACCAATTTGGGTTAGCGCCCCTCTAACGGGTACGATTTGCGAGCCTCAAACGTCCCCATCGTCTAGGGGCCTAGGACATCGCCCTTTCACGGCGGTAACACGGGTTCGAATCCCGTTGGGGGCACGCAAGGCCGAATTTATTCGGTGCAACGGCTTTAAGGTGACATAAGAGCCACTTATGTTTTCATTCTTTAAGGCCCGGTAGCGCAGTTGGTTAGCGCGCCGCCCTGTCACGGCGGAGGTCGCGGGTTCAAGTCCCGTCCGGGTCGCGAGAAGAGAGTGTCCACACACTCTCTTCTTTTTTAATAGTTTTTAACTATTGAAATCACAATTGAATATTGGCTCGGTAGCTCAGTTGGTACGAGCGCGCGACTGAAAATCGTGAGGTCGACAGTTCGATCCTGTCCCGAGCCACAAGATTATTTTTTAAGTTTAAATCCCGCAGGGCACTTGGGGTTAGATCCAGAAACCTTTTTGCTTTTATTTCCTTTTTTGCAGGTAATTGATTTAGTTGCGACTTTTGCTGCTTTGTTGATCAGTTTTATCTTTATCTCGGGTGCAGAGAACGTAAAGCCACTGGCATCGAAGTAGATCCAGTCCTTCGAAGTTCTTAGCGAACTTACAGCAATATTCCGAGTACCTTCAGAATTGGTAATGCTGATAGTCGCTGATGCTCTTGTAGTATCAAAGTTCCAAAGGCAATCAGCCTTCTTTTTTGAGATAGCCAAGCTGTAGCTACCTTTATTTACATTACCGTTTCTGTCCAAGTGAGTAGATGCGATCCGGTAGCTAAGCGTGCTGGTCTGTTTATCCCATACAGGCGGATTTACTGAATACAACATTGCATTGCTAGTTGCGAAACTGAAACTCTTTGGATCGGCGCAGGAATCCAACTTATTACTATTCTTAGCATTGGAAAATGTCCATCGTTCTAATTCGCCGTTTTGAATTACGGATTCCTCAGTTGCATCAAAAAGTGCTAAGGCGACTTCATCGTTTGAGTTGGTGAAAAACATGGAGCTTCCTAAAGTGCAAATTTCGGGTGCTCTCGGAAAAAACTTGGACATTACTGAACTGATTTTTGTTAGACATTCTTCTTGAGACTCAAGCATTGAAAATCCCATGGGATAAACCACAGGTCTTCCCGATATTGTGAGTTTTTCTGCTTTGAAATCAACCGTGGGTTTTTCTAATCTTCCGACTGCCCAGGTCCCAATTCTTGAGGACAAGAAATCTGTTCTAATTGTCATTCTGAACTCAGAATCTTGAGGAAAGCTAAAAATAGAAGCTCCCAGTTCAACTCCAAGGGAATCGCAATTGAAACCCATTTCAGCACATTTCCATGACCAGGGTTGAATCATTCCGTTTAGCTCTGAAAAGCCTAACTCTGGATTGAAGGCGATGCGTTCATTTATAAGGGAACTTTTGAATTGGACGATCGCTAAGTAGCTAACTCCATCTCTGTGAGGATTAGCTGGAAAGTCCCAAGATGAGGCGACGCCGCCTGCAGCCATCTGCGACAACTTGTCCGCAGGCCATGTTCCATATTCAAATTCACGTGGAAATCTACTTTGAGAGATTTGCAGTTTTTTTACATCTAGTTGGTATGTAGAAAGGGTTCCCTTGGTCCAGGTTCCTTCGCCAACTTTTCTACTTTCAACAGATTCAATACATGTTTGATCTGATGGCTTGAGGCATGCCGGCAAAATTGCTTGATAGTGCGGCAGGGATCTTGTGGGGTCAACATCTTCGCTGGGTCTAACGCGATAACTGTAACGCTCGCCAAAAAAACCATCTGCTGATTGATTGAAAGTTATTTGGAACTGGCCTTTTTTAGGCGGTAGAAGTTTTCCATTCAACACATTCTTCGAATCTTCTGCAGTCGCACCAGATGCACCAGCGATTGAAAAAACGAGAAGAATTGCAAAAAGTTTAGGAGCTTTAAAACTTTTCACTTGAAAATTAAGCGGGAATTAACCAGCAGATCCTGAACCAGATGGTCCAGCTTTGCGCTGAACTTGTGGGGCGCCGCCGCTGCGTTGACCACCACGAATCTTGGAACCGCCCTCGGCGTGAGTCTGTGTTCCTGGTGCGCCCTTTTTACCTTTTTTCGCTTCAAGGGCAGCGAGCATTCTCGCCTTTACGTCGTCGTTGTTAGCCATGTGTGCAGTCTACCCCTCAGATGGAATACGTAAGAAGTAAACCAATTTAACGAGCCAAGCAACTCCACCAAGTGCCATTAATTGATAACCCAAGGTATCTGGCCAGGTGTAGATAGCGAGTGCGAGTGCGCCATAGAAGGCGGCAAATCCCCACAAAGTAAATGCAGTTGCCCGACGTTGTAAGCCAGCGCGCATTAGGCGATGTGAAAGGTGATCGGTACCGCCTTGAAACGGTGAAATACCACGATAAATGCGCGAAGTGACAGCCACAGTTGTATCCAAGATCGGAACTGCCATTAGCGCCAATGGAATCGCAAAAGATTTAATCTGCGGAACAACGCCTGGGCTGAGGCGAATAGTTAAAACCGAGATGATGATTCCGAGAAAGAGCGCGCCAGCATCGCCCATATAGATCTTGGCTGGAGCACGGTTCCACATAAGAAATCCTGCTGTGGCGCCTGCGGTAACTATTGCAAGGGCGCTCACCAAAATCTGTTGGCGGTCATATGCAATAAAGAATAGGAAGAAGGTAATAACTGCAACTGTGCCTGCAGCTCCACCGTCTAGGTTGTCGAAGAAGTTAATTGAGTTACAAACACCAACAATCCAGAGAACAGAGACTGCATAGTTTAGAAAAGTATTATTGAAGGCTACGCCCATGGTGTCGGTCGAAGTCAGAATCACCGCAACGATTACACCGGTTGCAGTTTGTGCTATTAAACGCGGCCATGGTTCTAAGCCTTTTAGATCATCAATTAATCCCATAAGCGAAATTGCCATCGCTGGAACCAATACGAAACTTGCTAAGCGAAAAGTCTCCATTGAAAAATCGACTGCAAGCAGAGAACCGTAAGAAGCCCCGACAACGCCAATCGCGATTGCAACGCCACCTAAATAGGGAACTGGCTCCTTCTGAGATTTACGTGCCAAGTTGGGGGCATCGACTGCGCCAACGCTAATTGCGATCTTGCGCATCAGCGGCGTAATTGCACCAACAAAGATAAATGTGAGCGCGCCAAGTAAAAGGAATTGCGAAACTGAATATTCCATCTGGTTAGTTACTTATCTTCACTCTTAAAATAGTTATTACGAAGATCATCTACTTCGGATTTGCGGAATCTGCGATGGCCGCCGAGTGTGCGGATCGAAGTTAACTTGCCGGCTTTTGCCCAACGTGTAACTGTCTTTGGATCAACACCGAATAGTTCAGCAACTTCGCGTGGGGTGAGCAAGATTTCCGCATCTGGCAGACGATTCATAACGCACCTTTTCCACTAGCTCAGGCAACGCTTAAAGGCGATGTCCGATTTGTAACGAGTGTCGGAAGTATCCGCCAAAGTGAGCGTAAATAGCAATAGCCAGAAGTGCGGCTAGATTGCCGATTCGAAGCCTTGAACCATGCGCCAGCGCGTGACTAAACGTTCGTAGCCCTGACCTGCCATCTGTCCATCGCCTGCAGCAAGGCCAGAGAGTGAGTGCAAGACATCTTCAACTGAAGTATCTGCTTCGATGCCAGTTTCTTCTCCCGCTAATTTCATTCCGAGATCGAGATATCCAGCTAGCCCGCCGTAATCGAGTTCAACGAGCGATTTTTGATGGAACATCTCAAGCCATTCCAGTAAATGTTCGATCTCCGCTTCTACTGATCCTTCGCCAAATGCGCCCAAGACTGTTTGGTGGGCAACTTGGGTACGAGCAATCGCATCAGAAAGCTTGGCGCGCATAATGCAGAAAGGTCCATCTTGATCAACACCGCGCGCACGTTCTTCTGGCATAAACATCGAGAACCAGCGTGGAGGAATAAGCCAATTTTCGGTGATGATATGCGGAACGCGATCTTCCATCAGATCAACACCAGCGGTGATTACATCCTCTAAATTCTGCGGCAAGAAAAATGGTGTGACAGAGGATGGAAGTGAATCTTTGAAATCATCGAGTGCTGCCCAACAACGAGTTGCCGTCGACCAGGGAGATACATAACGAACGCCATCGATATCTAAAATATGTGCGCCATCGGGGCGACCGGCAGGAGGTTCTGGAAAAACTAAACGGCGCAAGGCTAACTTTTGTTCATTGCGAGTTGAATTTTCATCTGCAACTAAATCTTGCCAGCGCAAACGATCTGCTGGTTCGAATGCAGAAAGTGGTTCGTAGATTCGAAGTGATGCTACGTACGGAGTTGGTCTCAAGGCTTTTACTTTACCCGCGAGAAATTAAGCACGCGGAATATAATTTCCTTCAGCAAAGGGATCTTCGTCATCGCGAGATTTATTTGCAGGATCTTCGCCATGGAGTTCTTTCGCAAGACGATCGAGGTCCATCTCCTGAGAGTTGTACTTGAGATCTCTGGCGACTTTTGTCTGTTTAGCTTTTGCACGGCCGCGACCCATAGGGCGACCTCCTTACCAAAGTGAAATTCGTCAAGACGCGAAGGTTATCGCGTCCTGTAGTTACCTTCCAAAGCAGCGGCGCCGGGGCCGTTTTGAGCGTGAATTGAGCCTGCCACCCAGGCATTCATGCCACGGGCGGCAAGTGAACGGATGGTCAGATCGGCGATAGCGGGGTCGACGATGGCGACCATACCGATGCCGACGTTCCAGGTGCGCTCGAGATCGGGCTGTGGAACTCCGGCGATTTTTGCCATGAAATCCATTTCGGCAGGAAGTGCCCAAGTACTGCGGTCGTACTTTGCAATCAAACCATCTGGAATAACGCGTGCGGTGTTATCGGCTAAACCGCCACCAGTGATGTGAGAAAAAGTGCGAAGGTTTTCTTGCTGCGCTCTGATTAACGCTAAACAATCCAAGGTATAAATCTCGGTTGGCGTAAGAAGTATTTCACCAAGCGATTTTGTTAAACCTTCATAAGTTTTATTGAGATCCAGTTTCTGTGTGGCCAGGATATGGCGTACCAAAGAATAACCATTGGCATGGAAACCACTTGCCGGCATCGCAATGATTGCATCTCCTGCTTTAACACGATGAGATTCAAGTTGCTTATCAGCATCAACTACACCAGTTGCCGCCCCTGCAATGTCGAATTCATCTTCTTTAAGTAAACCTGGATGTTCTGCAGTTTCGCCACCGATTAACGCGGTATTGGCCTTAATACAACCGCGTGCAATACCGCCAACAATTTCAGCTATGCGTTCCGGAATCACTTTGCCAACTGCGATGTAATCAGTCATGAAAAGTGGTTCTGCGCCACAAACAACTAGATCATCGACAACCATCGCAACTAAATCTTCGCCGATGGTGTCGTACTTGCCCATCAAACGTGCAATCTCAGTTTTGGTTCCAACACCATCAGTTGATGTTGCAAGAAGTGGCTTCTTATAATTCTTTAGCGCGCTGGCATCAAATAAACCAGCAAATCCCCCAATGCCACCTTGCACTTCAGGACGTGTGGCTTTTGCGATCGAAGCTTTCATCAATTCAACGGCGCGATCTCCAGCATCGATATCGACGCCTGAATCTTTATATGTGCTCATGGTTTTTCACCACCTCGGTGACTTCAAGGCGCATCTTTCCTTCTGACATATCTGCAGGTACTGCAATCGGGTATTTGCCTGTAAAACAAGCGGTGCAGAGCTTATTTTCATCGATGGTTGTTGCAGCAATTAAGCCTTCCATCGATACATAACTCAGCGAATCTGAGCCAATGGAGCGGCGAATCTCTTCGATTTCTAGACCGCTCGCAATTAATTCAGCACGGGAAGCGAAATCTATTCCGTAATAACAAGGCCATTCAACTGGCGGGCTAGAGATACGAACGTGAATTTCTAGGGCTCCGGCTTCGCGCAGCATTCGCACAATTGCGCGTTGGGTATTTCCGCGAACAATCGAATCATCTACAACCACAATGCGCTTGCCTTCAATAATTTCACGTAGTGGATTTAACTTAAGACGAATGCCAAGCTGGCGAATAGTTTGTGAAGGTTGAATAAAGGTGCGACCAACATAAGAGTTCTTAACTAAACCAAGACCGTATGGAATTCCTGATTGTTGTGCGTAACCAATCGCAGCTGGCGTTCCGGATTCAGGAACTGGAATAACTAAATCGGCTTCAACTGGCGCTTCGATTGCTAAGCGCTTGCCGATCCGGACGCGAGTTGCATGAACGCCTTGGCCCGCAATAGAAGTATCTGGGCGTGCTAAATAAACATATTCGAAGATGCAGCCTTTGGGATCTGGTGTAGCCCACATCTGCGAACGAATTCCATCTTCATTAATTGCTAAGAACTCACCGGGTTCAACTTCGCGCACAAATGCAGCGCCGACAATATCCAGCGCTGCAGTTTCAGAGGCAACTACCCAGCCGCGTTCTAGTTTTCCGATTACCAGTGGGCGAACACCGTGACGATCACGAGCGGCATATAAAGTCTTTTCATCCATAAAGACAAGCGAGAAAGCGCCTTCTAGCTTTGGCAGCACAGCAATTGCACTTGCTTCAACGTTCTTCTCATCCTGCAAACCAATCAACGCGGTCATGATCTCGGTATCAGTTGTGGCACCGCGTCCGGTTTTGGCGTTCTCGCCTTCGAGCTTCTGCACCATTTCGGCGAGATCGCCAGTGTTGGTGAGATTGCCGTTGTGGGCTAACGCCAAAGTGCCGTATTTAGTGGGTCTTAGCGTTGGTTGTGCGTTAACCCAGGTGCTTGATCCAGTGGTGCTGTAACGGCAGTGGCCAATTGCTAGATCACCAGTGAGTGATGCTAAATCGGTTTCGGTAAAGACCTGCGATACCAGACCCATATCTTTGTAGATCAAAATGCGTTCGCCATCAGATGCTGCGATACCTGCAGATTCTTGCCCGCGATGTTGCAGCGCATAAAGTCCATAGAAAGTTAACTTGGCAACTTCTTCGCTAGGTGCCCAAACACCAAATACTCCGCAAGCATCTTGTGGGGCTTTATCGTCATCTAAAACGTTGTGATTGAGCAAACCATCAGGGCGACGAGTCATGACTTCACCTCCAACGGCAATAGTTCAGTTAAATCTGCGCGAACACCAGATGCGCAAATCAAACCAGCAGACATGGCATCTGCCCAGCTGCGCTCACCGCTGGCAAGTGCCAACCAAGTTTCCGCGTTCATCTCGATCACATTAGGTGGTGTGCCACGTGTATGAGTCGGACCATCTCCGCACTGCACCGCGGCATATGGCGGAATACGGACTTCGATTGCGCGACCCGGTGCGCGTTCGGTTAAGAGCGCAAGGCTCTCTTTAACCGCTTCGAGGATTTTAGGATCGCGCATTTTTTATCCAAACAACTTTGGGAAAGTTTCGGTATGAGCCTTACGCAGTTCGGTAAGAGAAATCTTTGCGTCATTTATCTCCAACGCATCTCCCCCAGTTGATCCGATCTTGGTAATCGCAATTGAGTGCTTATTTGCTAGCGCAGTAAGTGCAGAAGCCTGGCTTGGATCAACTGCAACAACTACGCGACCTGGAGTCTCACTAATTAGTGCAACGCCCACATTTTCCAAAGTTACTTTGGCACCTACGTTATGGCGCAAGACCATCTCAGTAAGCGTTGCTGATAAACCACCTTGGCTTAAATCATGTGCGGCGATGAAAATCTTCTCGGTACGCCCTGCAACCAAGACTTCAATAAGGCGCATTTCACGCTGTAAATCAGCGATTGGTGCAGATCCTCCGCGTTGTCCGTGGATGTATGCCCATTCGCTGCCAGCGATATCTGCTTTGGTTTCACCAAGTAGATAAAGATCAAGCCCTGCTTTATCAAAACTCATCGGCGTGCGGGTGCGCACATCATCGATTACGCCAAGTACGCCAATAACTGGCGTAGGCAAGATCGCAACTGCACCTGTTTGGTTATAGAAAGAAACGTTTCCACCTGTAACAGGTAGGCCCATCTCTAAACAGCCATCAGCTAATCCGCGCACAGATTCAGCGAATTGCCACATTACACCTGGATCTTCAGGAGAACCAAAGTTAAGACAGTTGGTGACAGCAAGTGGCTTAGCGCCAGCAGTTGCAATATTGCGGGCGGCTTCAGCAAGCGCCAACTTCGCACCTTCATATGGATTTAGGTAAGACCAGTTTGCGTTGGCATCTGTTGCTACAGCAACGCCTAGATGTGTCTTCTCATCAATGCGTACCATTCCAGAATCATCCGGTTGTGCCTGAATTGTGTTGCCTTGTACATAGCGATCGTATTGTGATGTCACCCAAGATTTATCTGCCAAGTTTGGCGTTGCAGCCAACTTCAAAACCGCAGCTTTAATTTCATCTCCATTGCTTGGAAGCGCCACATCAACAACTTCAGCGTTAACGCGATCAATGTAATCAGGCTTGGCAAGGGGGCGGTTATAAACTGGTCCATCGTGCGCCACGGTGCGTGGTGGTACATCAACGATCAAATCTCCATGCCAGGTAATTTCTAGGCGGTCTCCATCAGTAACTTCACCAATAACCGTGACCGTGACATCCCATTTCTTACAGATTTCCAGGAAGCGATCGATGTGCTTTGGCTCGACAATTGCGCACATGCGTTCTTGTGATTCAGACATCAAGATTTCTTCAGGTGAAAGCGTGGCATCGCGCAACGGAACGCGATCGAGTTCTACCTTCATGCCGCCGCTGCCGCCAGAGGCGAGCTCGCTGGTAGCGCAAGATAAGCCTGCCCCGCCAAGGTCTTGGATGCCTACAACTAAATCTTCGGCGAAAATTTCTAGCGAACATTCAATTAGTACTTTTTCAACAAATGGATCTCCGACTTGAACCGCTGGACGCTTTGCAGGACCGGTTGATTCAAATGTTTCCGATGCAAGGACGGATACGCCACCGATTCCATCGCCACCAGTTTTTGCGCCATATAAAACAACTAGATTTCCGGCACCCGCAGCTTTAGCAAGTTTGATATCGCTATGTTTCATAACGCCAACGCAGAGTGCGTTAACAAGTGGGTTACCTAAGTAAGTCTGATCAAAGACAACTTCGCCACCGATATTTGGCAGACCTAAGCAGTTTCCATAACCACCAACGCCAGCGATAACGCCAGGCAAGACGCGACGCGTATCTGGATGATCTGCCGGTCCAAAGCGAAGTGGATCCATAACTGCAATTGGGCGCGCACCCATCGTCAAAATATCGCGAACGATTCCACCGACGCCGGTTGCAGCGCCTTGATACGGCTCAATAAAAGATGGGTGGTTATGTGATTCGATTTTAAAAGTAACGGCATATCCCTGGCCAACATCGACAACGCCCGCATTTTCACCGATGCCAACTAAAAGCGCATCGGTCTTAACTGCCTTGTCGCCGAATTGTTTTAAATGAACTTTCGATGATTTATAAGAACAGTGCTCAGACCACATAACTGAATACATCGCGAGCTCGGAAGAAGTTGGGCGACGCCCCAAAATCTCTTTAATGCGCGCATATTCATCGGGCTTCAATCCAAGTTCAGCGAAAGGTTGGGTTGTTTCAGAGTTTGCAGTTGCAATCGCGACGGTATCGAGAGCCATCTATTTCACCATCGCATTTAATACAGAGGTAAAGAAGCCAAGACCATCTGCGGTTGGGCCGGTTAACGTGTCTATCGCGTGTTCTGGGTGGGGCATAAGGCCGACCACGTTGCCGCGTTCATTGGTAATACCGGCGATTTTATTGCGTGAACCATTGGGATTTTCACCTACATAGCGCGCAATGATGCGGCCTTCGCCTTCAAGTTTGGCCAGCGTTGCATCATCACATTGGAAGGAGCCTTCACCGTTTTTTAGCGGGATCACAATCTCTTGCCCCACTTGGTAAGAAGATGTCCAAGCAGTGGTGTTATTTGTGATCTCTAACTTCTGATCACGACATAAGAAGTGAAGCTCGTGGTTGCGAGTCAACGCACCTGGAAGCAAATGCGCTTCGCATAAGACTTGGAAACCATTACAGATTCCGAGTAAAGGCATTCCGCCATTTGCAGCATCGATGATTTTTTCCATCACTGGCGCAAAACGTGAGATTGCACCACAGCGCAGGTAATCACCGTAAGAAAATCCGCCAGGCAAGATGACCGCATCAACGCCTTTGAGATCAGCGTCTCCGTGCCAAAGCGAAACCGCAGTTGTGCCGGCATGTGTTGCCGCGCGCGCAGCATCGCGATCATCTAGCGTACCCGGAAAAGTTACAACGCCAACTTTCATTTACTTCTCAACTCTTACTGTGAAAGTTTCGATAACTGGGTTTGCAAGAAGTGTTTCGGCTGCCTTCTCAACTTCTGCAAGCTGTGCAGGAGTTGGCTCGCCATCTACTTCAATTTCAAAGCGCTTTCCTTGGCGCACGCTCTTGGCAAAGTTAAAGCCCAGGCGAGGAAGTGCAGCAGATACGGCAACACCTTGTGGGTCGAGGATCTCTGGCTTAAGCATTACATCAACCACGATCTTTGCCATCTTTATCTCCTTTTAGAACTTGGATTAGAACTTGCTGCCGGTGATTCGGAAATACGCTTCTTCATATCGCGCAGCAGTTTTTTCTACGATCTCTGCCGGCAATTCTGGTGGTGGGCTCTTCTTATCCCAGCCGCTTTGAGTGAGGAAATCTCTAACGAATTGTTTATCAAATGAGCCCTGTGCGCTACCCGGTTGCCAGGTTGATAACTCCCAGAAACGCGAAGAATCAGGAGTTAGCGCTTCATCTCCAAGGGTTATTGCGCCTTTAGCATCGCGACCGAATTCGAATTTGGTATCGGCCAAGATGATGCCGCGGCTGCGGGCAAAGTCGGCAGCGGTTTCATAAAGCGAAAGAGTTAAGTCGCGAAGTTTGGCGGCATCGTCTGCACCAACAATCTTCGCCGCTTGGTCGAAATCAATATTTATATCGTGATCGCCGATTTCTGCCTTCGTTGCTGGTGTGAAAATGCTATTTGGAAGTTCTGATCCATCAACTAAGCCAGCCGGCAGAGCATTCCCGCATACTGCCTGGTTGCTTTTATATTCTGTTAATCCGCTGCCAGTTAGATAACCGCGCGCTACACATTCGATCTCAAACATATCAAGTGGTTTAACAATTACTGCACGGTCTGCAACTTGATCTGGAACATCATCACTGATGATGTGGTTAGGGACGATATCTTCAAGGAGTTCAAACCAGAAAAGCGATAACTGAGTAAGGATCGCGCCTTTATTTGGAATTGTGGTCGGCAGTACCCAATCGAATGCCGAGATGCGATCTGAAGCAACTAGCAAGATTTCATTAGAATCGTTCGTATAAAGATCGCGTACTTTTCCTGTGCGTAGGTGTTGCCAACCTTTGATAGTTGGTGCTGGCGGTGCGCCAGCTACGCCGAAGCCGCTCACCGGATCGAGTGCGGTTTGTACTGCGCCGCGGCAGGGTGCGCGGATGTAATCGCATCGATGCGATCTACAACTCGAGCTATTTGTTGGCGAGCATCGCCAGTAAATTCTATTGGTTGGCTAATCAACGCATCAAGAGCAGCGCGATCAAGCGGTAAGCGCTCATCTGCAGCGAGTGCATCGAGCAGTGTGTTTGCCTTACCTTCGCGCATCAACAACGCGGCCTTTACGGCGTGCTCCTTAATAACTTCATGTGCAACTTCGCGACCAATGCCAGATTTAACTGAAGCCATCAAGATCTTGGTTGTCGCTAAGAAAGGTAGATAACGATCGAGTTCTGCAGCGATTACTGCAGGGAAAGCACCGAATTCGCTAAGGACTGTGAGCGTTGTTTCAAGCAAGCCATCGATTGCGTAAAACGCATCAGGAAGTGCAACGCGGCGAACCACGCTGCAAGAGACATCGCCTTCGTTCCATTGATCGCCGGCAAGTTCTGAAACCATCGATGCATATCCGCGCAAGATCACGCTTAAACCATTGATGCGTTCGCAAGAGCGAGTGTTCATCTTGTGCGGCATGGCAGATGAACCAACTTGTCCGGCTTTAAATCCTTCGGTGACAAGTTCGGCACCAGCCATCAAGCGGATTGAAGTCGCAAGTGACGATGGGCTAGCAGCAAGTTGTACAAGAGTTGTCACAACATCGTAATCAAAAGAACGTGGATAAATCTGACCAGTTGAATCAAGAACACGGTTAAAGCCAAGTTCGTTAGCGATCTCGAGTTCCAGGCTGTGATGCGCTTTCGATGAACCAAGCAGGTCAATTGAATCTTGTGATGTACCAACTGGGCCCTTGATGCCACGCATTGGATAGCGATCTTGCAGTGATGCTAAACGCTCGTATGCGAAGAGCAGTTCTTCAGCAGCAGATGCAAAGCGCTTTCCTAGCGTTGTGATCTGCGCGGGCACATTGTGCGAACGACCGGCAATTGCTTGATCTGAATACTGCGCCGATTTGTCAGCAAGCTGTGCCAGAACTGCAACAACTTTGTCGTGGACAATCGCTAAACCGTTTTTGATTTGTAGCGCTTCAATATTTTCAGTCAAGTCACGGCTAGTCATGCCGGCGTGGATTGCTTCGTGGCCAGCTAGTGCGTTGAACTCTTCAATGCGCGCCTTCACATCGTGACGAGTCTGTTTTTCGCGAGCATCGATAGAAGCCAAATCAACTTTAGTGATTACCTTCTCGTAATCGGCGATGACTGCATCTGAAATCGCATGGCCCAACTTGTTCTGGGCGCGTGCCACAGCAAGCCATAAACGGCGCTCGGCGATGATCTTCTCTTCAGGTGCGAAGATGGCGCGCATTGCAGTTGATGCATAACGATCAGCAAGGACGCTCACTGGCTTATTCTCCCCCATTTAATTGCCCTTCTCAGCGACCGACGCATTGAAAGCGATATCGCTGCGATAGAAAGAGCCTTCGAGTTCAATCTGTGAGATTGCGAGGTATGCACGATCGCGGGCTTCGGTTAGATCTGAACCTAGCCCAGTCACTGTTAATACACGACCGCCACTAGAAATTAAACCAACGCCATTAAGGGAAGTTCCAGCATGAAAAACTTGCGTCTTTGAAATCGCTGGAATATTTGTAATCGCGCCTTTGGTCTTTGGAGATTCTGGATATCCCTGCGCTGCAAGCACAACAGTTACCGCGCTTTCATCGCGCCAAGAAAGAGCAACATCATCAAGTGAATCAGTTGCTGCTTTGTAGAGTAATTGTGCAAGCGGTGTTGCAAGTCGCGGAATCAAAACTTGTGTTTCGGGATCTCCAAATCGCGCATTGAATTCGATAACGCGTAATCCGTGATCAGTTAAAGCTAAGCCTGCGTAGAGAAGTCCAACAAATGGTGTTCCACGTGCAGCCATTTCGGCTATGACTGGCGCCAATACTTTTTCGTAAGTTTCTTCCATGATGTCATCGGGTGCCCAAGGCAGCGGTGAATACGCACCCATGCCACCAGTGTTTGGGCCTTCATCGCGATCGTAGGCGCGTTTGAAATCTTGCGCTGGTTGCATCGGCAGAACATTGCGCCCATCTGAAATTCCAAATAATGAAATCTCTGGGCCGTTTAGAAATTCTTCAATCACAACACGCTTACATGCAAGGGCATGTTCTAGCGCCTTTGCGCGATCGTCAGTGACAACAACGCCTTTACCTGCGGCGAGACCATCATCTTTAACAACGTATGGAGCGCCGAAAGCATCGAGAGCGTTTTCAATTTCTACTTGAGTTTCGCAGGTAAAGCTGCGCGCTGTTGGAACGCCGGCATCGCGCATGACACCTTTTGCAAAATTCTTAGATCCTTCAAGTTGTGCTGCCGCTTTTGATGGGCCAAAGACAGCCAATCCCGCTGCTCTCAGCTCATCTGCTACGCCATTAACTAGCGGAACTTCAGGACCAATTACAACGAGATCAACGGATAACTTCTTGGCGAGTTCAACTATTGCACTGTTATCTGTGATTGCAATTGGATGAAGCGTTGCAATTTCTGCGATACCTGGATTTCCAGGTGCGCAATGAAGTTCGGTACAACTTGGATCTGCTTGTAACCCTAGTGCGAGTGCGTGTTCACGACCGCCGCTTCCGACTAGGAGGATTTTCATGGTTTAGATGAAATCCTTCACGACAATTGTTTGGTCGCGACCCGGCCCGACGCCGATTGCGCTCATCGGCGCACCAGAAATCTTTTCCAAGAAGGCGATGTAATCCTGAGCATTCTTTGGCAGATCGCTCAGCTTGCGTGCACCAGAGATATCTTCAGTCCAACCTGGCAAGTTTTCGTAAATTGGTTTTGCATGGTGGAAATCTGATTGTGATGCGGGAAGTTCTTCAACGCGCTTGCCATCAATTTCATATGCAACGCAGACTGGAATTTCTTTCCAACCAGTTAAGACATCGAGCTTAGTTAAGAAGAAATCGGTAAGTCCGTTAACGCGAACTGCATAACGCGCAATGGGTGCGTCATACCAACCGCAACGACGTGCACGACCAGTTGTTACACCGATTTCGCCGCCGATAGTGCGCAACTTTTCGCCATCTTCATCGAAGAGTTCAGTTGGGAATGGGCCAGAACCAACGCGAGTTGTGTAGGCCTTAACAATTCCGATTACGCGATCGATCTTGGTTGGTCCGATTCCGGAACCTGTGCAAGCACCGCCTGCAGTTGGGTTTGATGAGGTTACGAATGGATAGGTACCGTGATCGACATCGAGCAAAGTGCCTTGTGATCCCTCAAGTAATACGCGCTTTCCAGCCTTTAAAGCTTCATCTAGCAGCAGAACAGTGTCTGCAACATATGGGCGCAGGATTTCGGCATAGGCAAGGTATTCGTTTAGAACTTCATCAACATCGATGTTCTTGCGGTTAAAGACCTTGATTAGTACTTGGTTCTTATCGCGAAGTGCACCTTCGATTTTCTGACGCAAGATAGATGGATCAAAGAGATCTTGTACACGGATACCGATGCGGTTGATCTTGTCTGCATATGCAGGTCCGATGCCGCGACCAGTTGTGCCGATCTTTGATTTACCTAAGAAGCGTTCAGAAACTTTATCGATGGTGCGGTGATACGGAGTAATCAAATGCGCATTAGTTGAGATAACTAACTTGGAGCAATCGATTCCGCGTTCAGTTAAGCCACGAATTTCTTCAAGCAGAACACCTGGATCAATCACAACGCCATTGCCAATTACTGGAACAACGTTAGGACTCAAGATTCCGGATGGAAGTAAGTGAAGTGCGTACTTCTGATCGCCGATAACTACGGTGTGGCCCGCGTTGTTGCCACCTTGATAGCGAACAACATAATCAACGCGGTCACCCAGAATATCTGTGGCTTTACCCTTGCCTTCGTCGCCCCATTGAGCTCCGAGCAGAACTAACGCTGGCATGGCAAAACCTCTCCGCAGGTGTTAACGATTATTACTTTACTTTTTAAGTGATGTGCCGGTTGAACGAAGATCTTCGCAAGCATGTGCAACGCGAGCTGCCATTCCTGCTTCAGCAGCCTTACCCCACGCACGTGGATCGTAAGTCTTCTTATTTCCAACTTCGCCATCAATCTTTAGAACGCCGTCATAGTTCTTAAACATGTGATCAACGACTGGACGGGTAAATGCGTACTGAGTATCGGTATCGATATTCATCTTAATTACGCCGTAATCAAGTGAGTCACGGATCTCTGAGAGAAGTGAGCCCGAACCACCGTGGAATACGAGATCCATTGGCTTGCTACCTGCCGCAAGGCCCTTCTTGGCAACAACTGCATCTTGCAGAGTCTGCAAAATCTTTGGCTGCAAGACAACGTTGCCTGGCTTGTAAACGCCGTGCACGTTACCGAATGTTGCAGCAACCATGTAGCGACCGCGTTCTCCGAGTCCAAGAGTTTCGATAGTCATCAGCGCATCTTCAGGAGTCGAGTACAACTTTGCATCGTGCTTGGCTTCGACGCCATCTTCTTCGCCACCGACAACGCCGATTTCGATTTCAAGGATTGTGCGCGCAGCAACTGACTTTGTTAGAAGTTCATCTGCGATCTTCATGTTTTCATTCATATCAACTGCTGAGCCATCCCACATATGTGAGTTAAAGAGTGGTGCTTGGCCGTTCTTGATGCGCTGTGCGCCAATTTCAAGAAGCGGACGCATATAGCCATCTAGTTTTTCTGCTGGGCAGTGATCTGTGTGGATTGCAATATTTACGTTGTAGTTCTTTGCAACAACGTGTGCGAACTCAGCGAGCGCAACTGCACCATCAACCATGTTCTTTACTGTTGAGCCAGATGCGTATTCCGCACCGCCCCATGAAAATTGGATGATTCCATCTGATTCGGCTTCGGCGAAACCACGAAGCGCGGCGATGATGGTTGAAGATGATGAAACGTTAATTGCGGGATATGCGAATGCGCCGGCTTTCGCGCGATCAAGCATCTCTGCGTAAATTTCAGGGGTTGCAATGGCCATGATGACTCCAAATTATCTCGGGGCGTAATCCCTGACCGAGCGCTTCATTGGGCCGCATTCAGGCTTACGCCTAATCCAACCACCTCTGCGGGCGGATGAAAAATCGCCATCCCCTTTACGCGTAAGAAATGGCGATTCTCCAGCCCGATTAGAGCAATTGGGGATGGCCTTTATGGATTGAGGGTCTTCTGCAGGAAGGCGATTAGGCCAGCTAGCAGAGCAGGGCTGCTGATGATTTTTAGTAAGAGCGCCAGAAACGTTGTAAGCATTTTTCTCCTTTTCTTAAATAGTTCTTATCTTGTTCTCGAGACTGGGGATCATCCCTCTTATCTTCTTTGCCACATCGCTGAAGCCTTCCGCCTGTTGATATTCACGGGTAATCTGCTGAGTTATGAGCAACCCATCAACCGGTGATTCCAGCGGCGATTCAATAGAAAACCTCTCCCAAGAAAATCGCCACTTTCCTCCGAGCCCAGCCTTTGCAGCTCAGGCCAATGCCAAATCTGATTTATATGCACATGCTGAAAAAGATCGACTTGCTTTCTGGGAAGAACAAGCGCGCGAACTTACTTGGGATAAAAGTTGGGAGACAGTTCTTGAGTGGAACTCTCCGTATGCAAAATGGTTTGTCGGCGGAAAGATAAATGCTTCAGTAAATGCACTCGATCGTCATGTTGCAGCAGGTCGTGGAGATCGCGTTGCATTTCATTTTGAAGGCGAACCTGGCGATACTCGAACAATCACTTATGCGCAGATGTTGGCAGATGTCAGCAAAGCTGCACATGCCTTAACGCAAATCGGAATTAAAGCCGGCGATCGCGTTGCGATTTATATGCCGATGATTCCTGAAGCAGCGGTTGCGATGTTGGCATGTGCGCGAATCGGTGCAGTGCATTCAGTTGTCTTCGGTGGGTTTTCCGCTGACGCTCTTCTTTCAAGAATTCAAGATGCAGATGCAAAATTGGTAATCACCGCAGATGGTGGATTTCGCAAAGGTGCTGCTTTTGCGCTTAAGCCCGCAGTTGATGAAGCGCTAAAGGGAAAACATAACGTTGAAAAAGTTTTAGTTGTAAAGCGCACTGGACAAGAAACTGCGTGGAACTCAGATCGCGATATCTGGTGGCACGAGCTCGTTGATAGCCAAAGCAGTGAGCACACACCTGAATTTTTCGATAGCGAGCACCCGCTCTTTATTCTCTATACCTCTGGCACAACCGCTAAACCAAAGGGAATTTTCCATACAACAGGTGGTTATTTAACGCAGGCGGCATACACACATCGCGTGGTATTTGATATCAAGCCCGAGAAAGATGTTTATTGGTGCACCGCAGACGTTGGTTGGATTACCGGGCACTCATATGTTGTCTATGGTCCGCTAATCAATGGTGCAACTCAAGTTATGTATGAAGGAACACCTGATACGCCGCATAAAGGACGTATGTTTGAGATCGTTGCAAAGTACGGCGTAACTATTTTGTACACCGCACCAACCTTGATCCGCACCTGGATGAAATGGGGAGATGAATTTCCTAAGGCGCACAAGTTGTCTTCGCTTCGTTTGCTTGGTTCAGTTGGTGAACCAATTAACCCTGAAGCATGGATGTGGTACCGAGAAGTTATCGGTGCCAACAATTGTCCGATTGTTGATACTTGGTGGCAGACCGAAACTGGTGCGATCATGATTTCGCCACTGCCTGGTGTTACATCCACTAAACCAGGATCTGCGATGAAAGCGATCCCAGGTATTAGCGCTGTTGTTGTAGATGACAACGCAAACCCTGTACCAAATGGACATGGTGGTTTCTTGATTTTAGATAAGCCTTGGCCTTCTATGTTGCGTGGCGTTTGGGGCGAGGATGAGCGTTACAAAGAAACCTACTGGTCGCGCTTTAAAGGAATTTACTTTGCAGGAGATGGCGCAAAGTTAGATGACGAAGGTGCGATCTGGTTGATGGGTCGAGTCGACGACGTCATGAACGTTTCTGGACACCGTATTTCAACAACAGAAGTTGAATCTGCACTTGTTTCACATGAAGCAGTTGCAGAGGCAGCTGTTGTAGGCGCCGCAGATGAGATGACCGGACAAGGAATTGTTGCCTTCGTTATCTTGCGCGGCGGTATTCCTCACGCTGGCGGTGAAGAGTTAGTGAAAGAGCTTCGCGCCCATGTAACTAAGGAAATTGGCGCTATTGCCCGTCCACGTCAGATCATGGTTGTTGCAGAATTGCCGAAGACTCGTAGCGGCAAAATTATGCGCCGTTTACTCAAAGATGTCGCTGAAAATCGCGCAGTTGGCGATGCCACAACTTTGGCAGATCCAAATGTTATGAAGTTGATTTCCGAAGGTTTAAATTCTTCTAAAGACGAAGATTAAGAAACTCTTCCTTAACCCAATCATTTGCTTGGGTGATTAGCCCTGGAATGTAAGGCTGAACTTTGGGAAGTATTTGGCTATCTGTGATCTGATTTTGCGCTGCCTGCCATGGTGACCAGAGCAGAACCGTTGCGATCAAGTAAAGCGCGATTACGGTGCGCGCGATTTCCAGAAGAGCACCAGCAACTGAATCTAAGAAAGCAATTGGGCCACGAAAAATTGAGGCCCGCAGACCCTTGGCTAGCGCTCCTGCGATAAATGAACATAGGTAGCCACCGCCAACAATTGATGCGATAACAAAGCCAATTCGCTTTATATCCAGCGACCAATCGTGTGAGAACTTAAGGGAAAGGTAGATTCCAAGAACTCCGCCTGCAACAAATCCGACAAATTTAAAGAGGGTGCGGATCAAGCCATTGCGGTAGCCAATAATTGTTGAAAAAATTAGCGCTACGATAATTACTAAGTCAGCAACCATTAAATCTTCACTCCTAGATGTTTCTCGGTTAAATCTATTAACTCTTGCTCAGATTTTACTTCGCCGATCTTCTTAAAGGTTACTTTTCCAGCAGCATCGATAAACCAAGTCACAGGAACGCCCATTCCGAAGTAACTACGTGTTTTATTCTCGCGGTCATAGAAGTTAGGCCAGGTCATGCCGTTTTCTATTATGAATTTACGAGAATTATCAGGGGAAGATTCCTCAACAGCGACGCCGACTAACTGAACTTTGCCTTTAGCTTTCTTATAAAAGCTAACAAATTCAGGTGTTTCGGCCAAACAAGTTGAACACCAAGAACCCCAAATGTTGATGATCATCGGACCGCGGAGAGATTCCATGCTGGCACCGGCCGTGCCATCTAGACATTCAATAGTTGCGCCTTTGGTAATTGATTTATCGAAAGTAATTGACGCACAGGAAATTACTTCGCCTTTTATCGCAACGGGTTCTGGTGAAGAACATCCAGTAAGAATTAGCGCTGCGACAACAAATAAGGCGCGCTTCATCGGAAATCCTCATCGCTTTTAACCAAAGCCTTGGCTTTTATTTTATCCATTTCGCCAATTCCAAATGAAGGACAAATTTTTGCCACAGGACATGCTCCACACGCTGGTTTGCGTGAATGGCAGATGCGCCGCCCGTGCCAGATCATCCGTTGCGACAAATTAGTCCATTCTTCTTGAGGGATTAACTCTCCCACTTCGAATTCAACTTTAACGGGATCTTTCGATTCGCTCCACTCAAATCTTCGAGAAAGGCGACCGAAATGGGTATCGACTGTAATTCCGGGAATATCAAAGGCATGTCCTAGAACAACATTGGCAGTCTTTCGACCTACACCGGGCAGAGTGATTAACTCTTCCAAAGTTTGTGGAACGTCACCGTCAAAATCCTCGATGATCTTTACAGCAAGGCCCTGAATGTGACGAGCCTTGGCTCGAAAGAAACCGGTTGTATAAATCAAATCTTCAATATCGTTTAGCGAAGCTTTGGCGTAAGCGCGCACGTTCCTATATTTTTTGAAGAGCGCTGGTGTAACCGCATTGACTCGCCTATCAGTGCACTGCGCAGATAAAACTGTTGCAATCGTGAGTTCTAATGGGTTGGAGAAATCTAGTTCGCAGCGCACATTGGGATAAGTTTTGGTCAATATTCGATATATAGCCCTTGCGCTTTTACGAGTTTCGCTATCGGGGGCCATGCGAGTAAACTACCCACGTGCCTCAAGAAGATGAAGTCGTACGCAGAGCCCCGCTCTTTACCGCCCTCGATGACGCTGCCGCAGTATCCCTGCGCGCCTCGATGGATACTGTAAAGATCGCGAAGGGTTCAATCCTCTTTAAAGAAGGCGATGACGGCGAGCACCTTTATGTAATTATCGAAGGCAAGCTAAAGCTCGGAACCTCCAGCGGAGACGGTCGCGAAAACTTGCTCTCTATCCTCGGGCCTGGCGAAATGTTTGGCGAACTTTCACTCTTTGATCCCGGCCCACGCACTTCAACTGCAACTGCAGTGACCGATGCAAAATTACTTTCACTTAGCCATGAAAAAGTTATTCCTTGGCTTAAGCAGAACCCAGAAGTTTCACTGCAATTGCTTGCACGTTTGGCACAGCGCCTACGTCGCACCAATGAAGCGGTCGGCGATTTAGTTTTCTCTGATGTTCCAGGTCGCGTTGCTAAAGCCCTGATCGATCTCGGTGATCGCTTTGGAAAGACTACTGCTGAAGGTTTGCTCGTTAACCACGATCTAACTCAAGAAGAACTTGCACAGCTTGTTGGCGCATCACGCGAAACAGTAAATAAGGCTCTCGCCGATTTTGCTGGTCGCGGATGGCTAAAGCTTGACGGTCGCTCAGTGCTAATTACTGATGTCGAACGTCTGAGCAAGCGCTCTCGCTAAGTAATTAGCTAAATTAACTAAGCAACTTCAACGGTGAGTTCAACCTCAACCGGTGAATTCAAAGGAAGCTCTGCAACGCCAAGTGCGCTACGTGCAGCAATTCCTGGTTCTCCCCAGATATGCATAAATAACTCTGAAGCTCCGTTTGCAACAAATGGTTGGCTGATAAATCCTGGGGAGCCATTTACATAACAAACTATGCGAACAATCTTGACGATTGAATCAACTGGTGCCACTAACTCAACTGCTGCTAAACAATTAAGTGCACAGATTTCTGCAAGCTCTTTTGCTCGTTCTTGAGTAATTTCAGCGCCAACTTTTCCTGTATCAGCCATTGATCCATCAACGAGAGGCAACTGGCCTGCGGTGAAAACTATATTTCCGGTGCGTACTGCAGGGACATATGCAGCTACTGGCTTTGCTGCAACTGGAAGTGTTAAACCTTTTTCGGCCAACTTGGCGCGGACATCAACTGCCATTTTTACTTAACCTCTCGCTTCATGTAAGCAACGAGTTGTTCGCCGCCTGGTGCTGGAATAACTGTGACTAGTTCCCATCCATCAGAACCCCAAGTATCGAGAATCTGCTTAGTTGCGTGAGATAGAAGTGGGACGGTTGCATATTCGAATTTCATTAATTTCCTCCGGCTAGCGATGCTTTAACAAGTGATGAAACCATTGAGCCATCTGCTTTTCCTGCGATCTGTGGCTTGATCGCGCCCATTACCTTGCCCATATCGGCAGGTCCGGCAGCTCCTGTTGATGCAATCGCTGCAGCAATCAACTTCTTAACATCATCTTCTGAAAGTTGAGCAGGTAAATACTTTGCGATTACTTCGCCTTCGGCCTTTTCTTCTGCAGCTTTTTCCGGGCGGTTACCTTTTGCAAATTCTTCAGCAGCTTCGCGACGCTTCTTTGCCTCACGCGATAGAACCGCGATGATCTCGTCTTCGCTAAGTGTGCGCGCTTCTTTGCCAGAAACTTCTTCATTGGTGATCGCGGTCAAGACCATGCGGATCGTGCCTGATACAACCTTGTCGCTGCTGCGAATCGCCTCAGTTAGGTCGCTCTTAAGTGTCTCTTTGAGTCCCACTTGATTGTTGCTCCAAACCTTTGAATTGCTCGAACCCTTGAATTGCCTAGGTGTATCTTCTCATGCAATGAGTTATCAACTTCGCCAGGCCGAGATCCCAATCCTGCCCACTGGCCACGCACCGATCCGCGTTCTGCACTTCTCGGATCTGCACCTGACCCCTGCGCGCAAGACCGAGATAGCCGATATCAAATCCTTTATCGATCTATCCCCCGATTTAGTTATCTCGACCGGTGATTTCTTAGCTCATATGCAAGCCGTTCCCGTGGCACTCGATGCCCTTGATGCACTACTAAACCTTCCTGGTTTATTCGTCTTCGGTTCTAACGATTATTACGCACCAAAGCCAAAGAACCCACTTAAGTACTTACTGCCAAATCACGGAAAAAGAATTCACGGTGAAGATCTACCTTGGCCAGATCTAGATAAAGGTCTGCAATCGCGGGGGTGGATAAATCTAAATCGCTCACGTGCCACAATAAAAATTAAAGATACAACTATCGAAACTCGCGGCACCGATGATGCCCACCTTGAGTTTGATGATTACTCACTAGTTGCTGGAAAACCTGGTCCGTGTGACATTGCGATCGGCGTAACGCATGCACCTTATTTAAGAATTCTTGAAGGAATGACTCGTGATGGTTTAGATGCAATATTTGCAGGCCACACACATGGCGGACAAGTTCGTCTGCCGATGCCTGGTGGTTCACGTGCACTAACAACTAACTGTGACTTACCAACTTGGCGCGCACGCGGGTTAACAAAGTTTGGAAGCGAGCCTTACCTACATGTTTCAGCAGGAATGGGAACAAGTCCCTTTGCACGTATTCGTGTTGCTAGTCCGCCAGAAGTAAGTTTAGTAACGCTTACTGCAAAGCTTTAATGTCAGCGTCAACCATTAATTCAGCCAACTCTTTCCAATGAGTTGTGGCTTTCCAACCAAGGGCTTTGGTTGCCTTTGATGGATCTCCGATAAGTGCATCTACTTCTGTTGGGCGGATGTACTTCTTATCGGTCTCAACGTGGTCTTGCCAATTTAAACCTGCGCGTGAAAATGCTGCTTCAGCAAAGTCTTTAACTTTCGCGCCAACACCTGTAGCAACTACGTAATCTGAAGGCTTATCTTGCTGCAACATCAGCCACATAGATTCAACGTATTCCTTGGCATAGCCCCAGTCGCGAACCGCATCGAGATTTCCGAGGAATAACTTGTCCTGCTTGCCAGCTTTGATCGCCGCAACTGCGCGAGTGATCTTGCGAGTTACGAATGTTTCTCCGCGACGCGGTGATTCGTGGTTAAACAAAATTCCGTTTGTCGCGTGCATGCCATAGCCATCGCGGTAGTTAACGGTGCACCAGTAAGCCATTAGCTTTGCTGCTGCATATGGAGATTGTGGGCGGAACATAGAAAGTTCGTTCTGTGGTGGTGGAGTTGAACCAAAGAGTTCAGATGTTGATGCTTGGTAGAAACGGGTATCGATATCTGCAGAGCGAATCGCTTCAAGGAGACCAACTGCGCCAACCGCATCTACCTGTCCGGTGTACTGCGGCATCGTGAATGAAACCTGCACGTGTGACTGTGCGCCAAGGTTATAAACCTCAGTTGGTTTGATTTCACGGATTAAATTTGTAAGTCCAACGCCATCAATTAGATCTCCGTAGTGCAAGAAGAGCTTTGGATTTTTAGCGTGTGGATCTTCATAGATATGGTCGATACGAGAGGTGTTAAACGTTGAAGAACGGCGGATAAGTCCGTGTACTTCATAGCCTTTAGCTAGCAAGAACTCTGCAAGGTATGAACCGTCTTGGCCGGTAACACCAGTTATGAAGGCAACTTTTTTACTCATCGTCGACTTACTCCCTTTGCAGTTGCATCGATGTACCACTCGATTGTTGAAGCGATTCCGTCTCTTAGCGAGATCGCAGGTGACCAACCTAGCGATTTAACCTTCGTAACATCAAGAACCTTGCGTGGCGTTCCGTCAGGTTTCGATGAATCCCAAGCGATTTCGCCAGTAAAACCCGCAACTTCAGCGACTAATTCAGCCAAAGCCTTGATCGTTAGATCTTCGCCGCTGCCGATATTTAAGTGCTGCGCAGAATCATATTTTTCACCCGCGAGAACAACTGCAGAAGCCAAATCATCAACGTGTAAGAACTCGCGCATTGGTGAACCAGTGCCCCATAAAGTTTCTTTAGCGCGACCAGACTCTTTCGCTTCAACAAAGCGGCGGATAAATGCTGGCAGTACGTGCGAACCTTGAAGCTCAAAATTATCTTTCGGACCGTAAAGATTTGTTGGCATTAGTGAGATCCACTTGCGGTCATACTCTTTACGGAAAGACTTGATTAACTCGATGCCGGCAATCTTGGCGATTGCATATGCAGAGTTTGTTTCTTCCAGCGGACCAGTTAATAAATACTCTTCTTTGATTGGCTGTGCGCAATCGCGTGGATAGATACAACTTGATCCAAGGAAGATGAATTTTTCTACATCTGCCGCATGTGCAGCTTCCATAAGATTGCTTTGAATTCGCACGTTATCGGCCAGGAACTCAACTGGAAAAGCGTTATTGGCTCCGATGCCGCCAACCTTGGCTGCAGCATCGACAACGATCGCAGGCTTAGCCTTCTTAATGAAATCAATAGTGGCATCGCGGTCGAGAAGATCGCAGACGCTGCGATTAATGCCGATAACCTTTTCACCAGTTTTTTCGTAGGCGCGTACGATTGCTGAACCAGCAAGACCGGTGGCACCTGCGACAACGATGGTCATGAAGTGAGTCTACAGGCGAAGCGTTGTGGAATTAGCGAGTGAATTCAGCGGCAACGAGCTCTGCGATTTGTGCAGTATTTAACGCTGCACCCTTACGCAAGTTATCGCCGCAGACAAATAAATCAATCGCTTTAGGATTATCCAAAGATTGGCGCACGCGACCGACCCAAGTTGGATCAGTACCTACGACATCAGCAGGAGTTGGAAATTCCTTCTTCTCTGGATTGTCGTAAAGGAGAACGCCCTCAGCTTTTTTCAGTGCGGCTTGTGCAGCTTTACGTGTAATTGTCTTTGAGAAGACGGCATGCACGGTAAGTGAGTGAGTAGTGATTACAGGTACACGCACGCAAGTCACAGCGACTTTTAGTTTAGGCATACCGAGAATCTTGCGTGATTCATTGCGAACCTTAAGTTCTTCAGATGAATAACCATCTTCCTTAAGCGAACCTGCCCATGGAATAACATTCATAGCGAGTGGTGCTGGGAACGGTCCAAGATCTTTGACAACGGTGCGGAGATCGCCTGCGACATCACCTAAACCTTTACCGGCAACCTGATCAATTTGCGCACGTAGGCTGTCGATTCCTGGTTGTCCGGCGCCTGATGCTGCTTGGTAAGACGAAACAACAAGTTCCTTTAGACCGAACTTCTTATCTAGCGCACCCATCGCAACGATCATAGAAAGTGTTGTGCAATTTGGGTTAGAGATAATTCCCTTAGGGCGCTTCTTAATATCTTTTGGATTTACCTCTGGAACAACCAAAGGAACTTTCTTATCCATGCGGAACGCGCCAGAATTATCGACAACTACTGCGCCACGAGCTGCGGCAATTGGCGCCCATTCGGCAGAGATCTCATCTGGGACATCGAACATCGCGATATCGATACCATCGAATGCTTCAGGAGAAAGTGCGACAACAGTTAGCTCTTCACCGCGGCAAACCAATTTCTTACCAGCGCTACGAGCTGATGCAATAAGACGGATTTCACCATAAACATTTTTGCGCTTGCTCAAGATATCGAGCATCACGGTTCCGACGGCGCCGGTTGCACCGACTACTGCTAATGATGGAAGTTTCTTCGCTGACTTTGCTTTCTTAGCGACCTTGGCTTTTTTCTGAGTCATCGACCTGTTCCTCCATATACGACTGCTTCGACTTGATCGGCATCTAATCCGAAGGCGGTATGCGCTGCGCGAACACCCTTTTCGAGATCGCTTTCGCGACAGATGATTGAGATTCGGATTTCAGATGTTGAAATCATTTCAATATTGAGCCCTGCTTCAGCCATTGCTGCAAAGAACGTTGCAGTTACGCCTGGGTGCGAACGCATTCCGGCGCCAACAAGTGAGAGTTTGCCGATGGAATCGTCATATTGAATTGAGGCGAAACCGACTTCTCCCTGAATGCGCTTCAAAATCGCAGTTGCGTTAGCGCCTTCTGCCTTTGGAACTGTAAATGAAATATCCGTTAGGCCGGTTGCTGCAGCAGATACGTTCTGCACGATCATGTCGATGTTGATATCGGCATCAGCGATGGCCTGGAAGATGCGTGCAGCAATACCGGTGCGATCAGGTACGCCAACGATGGTGATCTTGGCTTCGGATTTATCGTGTGCGATACCCGAGATGATTGCTTGCTCCATGTTTCCTCCTTCAGGATGGTTTTCAACCACCCAGGTTCCTTCGTTTGGTGAAAATGATGAACGGACGTGAATTGGTAAGTTGTAACGACGTGCGTATTCGACGCAACGCAAGTGCAGAACTTTTGCACCAGCTGCAGCAAGTTCAAGCATTTCTTCATATGTAACAGTCTTTAATTTGCGTGCTGCAGGAACAACGCGTGGGTCAGAGCTAAAGACTCCATCAACATCTGTGTAAATTTCACAGACATCGGCATCGAGCGCTGCAGCAAGTGCAACCGCAGTTGTATCTGAACCACCGCGACCTAAAGTTGTAATGTCTTTTGTATCTTGCGAAATTCCCTGGAAGCCGGCAACGATTGCAATCGCACCGTCGGCGAGCGCTTCTTGAATTCTTCCCGGTGTTACATCGATGATGCGTGCGCGACCATGTGCAGAATCTGTAATCACTCCGGCTTGTGAACCAGTAAAAGAACGAGCTTCATGTCCCAAATTTGAAATTGCCATTGCAAGTAGCGCCATTGAAATGCGCTCACCGGCAGTCAGCAACATATCTAGTTCGCGGCCACCAGGAATTGGGGTAACAGCGTTGGCTAAATCGATTAGTTCGTCAGTGGTATCGCCCATCGCGCTGACGACGACAACGACCTGATTGCCATCCTTCTTCGCCGCCACGATGCGAGCGGCAACGCGCTTCATGCCCTCGGCATCGGCTACGGAGGATCCGCCATATTTCTGAACGATTAGTCCCATGGCTCAATATTGAACTAATTTGGCGCTGCTTTCCACCCGATTAGGGAAAATCTCAATATATGAAACAGCCATTCGATCAAATAGTGAGACGATCAGCTTTCTACGTTACGACGGCCTTCAAAAGCGCGACCAAGGGTTACTTCATCTGCATATTCGAGATCTCCGCCGACCGGTAGCCCGCTGGCTAGGCGTGAGACGTTGATGCCGAGTGGCTTAATCAAGCGAGCTAAGTAAGTAGCCGTTGCTTCGCCTTCCAGGTTCGGGTCGGTCGCCAAGATGACTTCAGTGATATTTGAATCAGATAAACGAACCATTAATTCGCGTATGCGAAGTTGGTCAGGGCCAATTCCATCGATCGGACTAATGGCTCCGCCGAGTACGTGATACTTCCCGCGGAATTCGCGGGTGCGCTCGATTGCGATTACATCTTTACTTTCTTCAACAACACAAATTTGTGCAGGATCGCGACGTGGATCGCGACAGATGCGACATTCGGTTTCTTCAGAAACGTTTCCGCATTGGCTGCAAAACTTAACGCGTTCTTTAACGGTGCGAATCGCATCTACAAGTGCAAGGGCTGCATCTCCGTCAGTTTGCAAAATATGGAAGGCAATTCGTTGTGCGCTTTTTGGACCAATTCCAGGCAAGCGACCTAATGCATCGATGAGATCTTGGATCGCACCTTCATACATGCCTGTGCTCATTAGTCCTTATTCTTTTCGCTGATCACAGTTGCACCGAGTTCGGCGGCGAGCAGCGCTGCACCTGATAACAAGTTCTTATCTGATGGCGCTTCATCCTTGCGAACTGCGCGCGCTTCAGGGGTTGAAGTTGTATCAATCGATGAATCAACAACTACTTCGATCTTGCGATCGATGCCAACGATTTCAATAAATGCTTGGCGCAGGATCTCATCTGATTCAGAGCGCACGAATGAGTCGCGGGCGCCGGCGTTGACTATGCCGATCGTTATTAGTTTGTCGTCTACGGCGATTATCTGCGCGGAGGCGGAGAGCAAAGACCACGTTAGACGACGGCGCTTCTTAACGTTTTCGATTACATCTGGCCAAAGGCGACGTAAACCAGCGATGTCCATAACTTTGTTTTTCTCCGAAGCAGGTTGGCTCGTCGACTCGGGAAAAGCTTCTTTAGAGTCTCCTCCGCCAACTGCTTTCGGAGAAATAACTTCGGCAACAGGTTCTTCGGCAACTTTCGCTTTTGCTGCTGGTTTCTCTGAAGCCTTTGGCGCATCTTCAACCTTTGCGGGTGGGGTTGGTGCCGTGGACTTTGCTGGCGTTGGTGAAGGTGTTGCGATGTTTTCGACTCGTTCGAGGCGTTCGATGCGCGAAAGCAATCCCGCTTCGGAGTTATCGCCGCCAGGTAACAACATGCGGCCGCAGATAAGTTCGAGAATTAATCGGGGCGCTGTTGCACCGCGCATCTGGGTCAAACCTTCTGCAGCAATATCCGCAGAGCGAGATAAGTTGGCAGCGCCAATGTTGGCGGCTTGTTTGCGCATGCGTTCTAGTTGATCATCAGGAAGTCCGCGCAAGATTGAATTTGCATTGGTTGCTTCAAGTGCATCAACGATCATTAGATCGCGCAGCCGTTCTAGTAAATCGCCAGCAAAGCGACGGGGATCGTGGCCGGATTCGATTACACGATCTACGGTTTTAAACAACGTTGCACCATCTCGGGCAGCGAGTGCATCAACTGCATCATCTAGTAGCGCACCGTCGGTGAAGCCGAGTAATTGAATGGCGATTTCGTAGCTAACTCCATCTGGGCCGGCACCAGCAAGCAGTTGGCCAAGTACAGAAAGTGCATCACGAACTGATCCACCGCTGGCGCGAACAACTAGTGGAATTACGCCTTTAGCAACGGTTACGCCTTCTTCTTTACAAATCTTTTCAAGGTGCTCAGCCAAGATTCCAGGTGGAACTAAACGGAATGGATAGTGGTGAGTACGTGAACGAATAGTTGAAATCAACTTTTCAGGTTCGGTTGTTGCGAAGATAAAAATTACGTGAGGAGGTGGTTCTTCAACAACTTTGAGAAGGGCATTCGCTGCACCAGGTCCGAGCTGGTGTGCTTCATCGATGATGTAAATCTTGTACTTGCTTTGTACTGGTGCGAAGAATGCTTTATCGCGCAGATCGCGGGCATCGTCAACTAAACCGTGGGTGGCAGCATCGAGCTCAATAACATCGAGTGAACCCGGACCATTTGCAACTAAATCTTTACAAGATTGGCAAAGTCCACATGGAGTTGGTGTTGGGCCTTTTTCGCAGTTAAGGGAGCGCGCCATAATGCGAGCGCTAGAAGTTTTTCCGCAACCACGTGGTCCGCTAAATAAATATGCGTGATGTGTTTTTCCAGATGTAAGTGCGTTAGAGAGTGGAACAGTTACATGTTCTTGTCCGATCACATCTGCAAATACAGATGGTCGATACTTGCGATACAACGCGAGTGACATATTCACTCCTCTCTTCTCGGCTTCAACTACATCACAAACTAAACAGAGTTCACAATACTTAAGGGACCCCTCACGCACCCATCAGAGCACGCCTACCCTTGCTGTATTCCTACCCTGGGGGAGTTCAGCGCGGTAATGCCGCGTGAGGGATCTGGCGTAAGGATAGTTGTTACACCTATACCCTTAGCCAGTCGGGAGCGATCCCGCCAGGAGGATTCGCATAGCGGCCGAGTGCGCACGCTTGGAAAGCGTGTAAAGGGCAACCTTTCGAGGGTTCAAATCCCTCATCCTCCGCAGGGTGTATTTCAGCCATCGCCAATGGGTGGGGATAACCTGATTAAGGTCGTCAGAGCTTTTCTCTATTTTTCAGGAATGCCAATAACTATTCCTAAATCATTACTTCTCGTACCTAAAATCCCCAGCATCGCTGTTGTTGGTTTACTAGCAGCCCAATTTCTTATCCTTCAAAGTATTGGAGGTACTGAACCTAAGTGCACTTTAAATGTCGAGAGGCCACACTATTCAACAAGTTTGTCTGAAAATCAAAACATCGATGCCATTAAACTGAATATCACCTCGATTTGTAATGTCTCACAAAAATACACTCAACTAAGCGCATCTATACAAAAAATTAAGAATAACCGCGAAATCACTGCCTACTCATTTGTAAATGAAAGAAGGAGCTCGACCACCAAATCACCTAATGTCGCGAGCTTCAAAGAGCTCTTCGGTCCATGTCAGAAGGGGGTATCCGCCGCATATCGTGGCACCGCCCAGGGTTATGTGTACTTAGAAAATGGCAAAAAACTGCCTGTTAAGGGAGACTCAGGAAAATTTGTAGCGGCAGGATGCTTGATAGGTGCACAATAAAGGTGTGAGTTATTTTGAAGAGTGCTTAACATCTGGTGGTCTTCTTTTCCAAGAAGAAAGAAGAGCTCTTTATAAGTACCTGCTTGAAATAAACAAGGACTTTTATGTTAATCAAGCAAACATGCTTCTAGAGAAAGGTATTACAAGTAGAAGTATCGCTAATGGTGAAGCTACTTATTTCCTTAAGGGTAGAAAAGTGAATTACTCCGCAAGAGAGTTAAACTCTGATGAAATTCAATCTGAAGTTCGGGAAATCAAATTGACTAGGATTAGAAAATACAACATTAGAAAACTTGAGAAGTTTTTCGCGCAATGCGATGTAGACGTAATCTCGAACTTTCCTATCCCTGGACAAATTCCGAAGGCAGAATCAGGATACGGCTTTAATACATACCCTTTCTACACTCTTGCTTATTACGCCGACGGTAGGAACTACATAAAGGGAATAGTCAAAAAACTTAGGACAAATGACAACGAGATTCTTACAAAGCTTCGAACAGTGATTTAATCTATTTGATGAAATAAATTGGTTTAAATGTAAGTTAGATTTCGACGCCAATGTATTTGGTCTCGAGGAATTCGTGGATGCCATCGAAGCCGCCTTCGCGGCCAAGACCGCTCTGCTTAACTCCACCGAATGGCGCTGCTGGATCTGAAATCATTCCGCGGTTGATTGCAACCATTCCGGATTCAAGGGCTTCCGAAATCTGGATCGCGCGCTTTAGATCTTCAGAGTAAACGTAGCTAATTAGTCCGAAGTCAGTGCTATTTGCGAGTTCAATCGCTTCAGCATCGGTATCGAAGATAACCACTGGTGCAACCGGTCCGAAGACTTCGTGGTTAAGAATTTCCGCTGTTTTTTCTACTTCTAGAACTGTTGCTGGGTAGAAAGCGCCTGGACCATCAGGGGTCTTGCCGCCTGTTAATACCTTGGCTCCAGACTTAACTGAGTTATCAACTAGCTCTGCAATCTTGTTGCGTTCTTTAATTGAAACACTTGCGCCAAGTTGTACACCAGCATCGCGACCGCGTCCCATAACAAAAGTTCCCATTGCTTCAGCAAACTTTTGCATAAATTCTGCGGCTACCTTGCGTTGCACATAAACTCGGTTTGCGGCAGTACAAGCAGCTCCACCATTGCGCATCTTTGCCAACATCAAACCTTTAATTGCTTCATCAATATTGGCGTCATCCATAACAACAAACGGTGCATTTCCCCCGAGCTCCATAGAGCAACGAATTACATTATCGGCCGCTTCTTTAAGAATGATTCGACCAACTTCAGTAGAACCAGTAAATGAAAGATTCTTAACACGTGGATCATGCAACATCTTGGCGATCGCAGGACCAGTTGGTGTTGGAAGAATTAAATTAACTACGCCCTTTGGAACGCCTGCGCGATCAAGGATGTCCATGATGGCGAGCGCGGTCAGAGGTGTTTCACCGGCTGGTTTTAAAATCATTGTGCAACCTGCAGCAATTGCGGGACCAATTTTACGTGTTGCCATTCCGGCAGGGAAGTTCCAAGGAGTAATAAGAAGTGAGAGACCAACAGGTTGGTGTGTAACTAAAATTCGCTTATCGCCACTAGGTGACATGCGGAAATCTCCTGCAATGCGTACTGCTTCTTCAGAGAACCAGCGGAAGAATTCTGCGGCGTAGGCAACTTCACCTTTTGCATCAGGTAGCGCCTTGCCATTTTCTTTGGAAATTAACTCTGCTAAGTAATCTGCTTCTTGAATCATTAACTCAAATGCTTTGCGGAGCATCTCTGCGCGCACGCGGGGCGCGGTCTTGGCCCAGGCAGGTGCGGCGCGGTGGGCGGCAGCTAGGGCGGCCTCGATCTGCGCATCTCCGGCGGTAGAGACCTTGGCGATTACTGAGCCGTCGCTGGGATCAATTACATCTAAAGTGCCATTTCCATCTACCCATTGACCATCTATATATAACTGAGTGCGCATAAGATGAGCATACTAAATAGTTAAATGGACGCGCTAGCCGCGGTAACTGAAGGAGTTTTTGTGCCCAAGTCGTGGACAGATGGTGCGCCTGAACCAGTTGCTCTCCAAGAAACTGCGCATGTAAAAGATCCGCTTAGCTACAAGGTAAAGCGCCGTCTTTTAGGTAATGCGCTTAACCGACATTCGCTCGGACATCAACGTTTATCAAAGCGCTACGCACTCGGAATTCTCTCTTCCGACTGTATTTCATCTTCGGCTTACGGTACTGAACAGATTCTTATTGCGCTCTTGCCAGCATTTGGATTAGCAGCTTTCGCAATATTGATGCCAATGACAGCGGTTGTTTTGGTAATTCTTACCATAATTACACTTTCATACCGCAATGTGATCGATGTTTATACAAAAACTGGTGGCGCATACATTGTCGCGCGAGATAATTTCGGACCTGTAACAGCGCAGATTGCAGCAGTTGCTTTGATTCTTGATTACGTCGTAACAGTTGCAATTCAATCTGCAGCAGGTGTTGCCGCAATCATTTCTACATTCCCATCACTCGATCCATGGAAAATTCCAATGATCTTGTTGGTAATCGTTCTACTTACTTACGGAAATCTTCGCGGTGTTAAAGAAGCCGGAAAAGCTTTTGCATTCCCAACTTACTTCTTCGTCGGTTGTATGTTGATTGTCTTCGGAATGGGTTTCTGGCGACTCTTCAACGGAACGCTTCCAGTTCTTGCAACTGATCTACCCGGTGCGGTTGAAGTTGGACAAGAGCAAGGACTTTTAACGGCAGCTGCAATCTTTATCCTGCTTCGTGCATTTGCAAATGGCGGATCTTCACTAACTGGTTTGGAAGCAATTTCCGATGGCGTTGCGCTCTTTAAGACACCAGAACATGTAAACGCAAAACGCACACTCGTGATCATGAGCTGCATCCTTGGAACTCTCGTACTTGGAGTTTCTTACTTTGCTCATCACATTCAAGCAATGCCTTATGAATCAGGAACTCCTACAGTTATTTCGCAGATCGCCAAGGCTGCAATCGGTGGTGGTGCTTTCGGCAGCTTTATGTTCGTAATGGTTCAGCTTGCAACGATGCTTATTCTCTTTGCTGGCGCTAACACCACATACAGTGCTTTCCCACTGCTCTGTAACTTTGTTGCAACTGATGGCTACCTTCCACGCCAATTAACTAAGCGCGGCCACCGCCTGGCTTTCTCAAATGGCATCTTGCTACTTGCCGGTGGTGGAATTGTCTTGGTTTTGATTACCGCAGGTTCGGTTGAGCATCTAGTCGCTTTCTATGCACTCGGCGTATTTACTGGTTTTGCACTGGCCGGTTTCGGTATGACCAAGCATTCAATTCGAGTAAAACCCGACGGCTGGAGAGTACGAGTTGTAATTAATTTCCTTGCGGGATCTGTCTCACTCGTAATTGTGATCATCTTCTCTGTTGTGAAATTTACACAAGGCGCTTGGTTGGTTCTTGTGGTTGCTCCGATCATGGTTGTTTCATTCTTACGCTTACGTCGCCAATACACTCGCGAACAAGATGCTTTATTAGTCCGACGTGAACAAGAGCGTGCTACAACGATCGTTCGCCACAACGTGACAGTTCTTGTCGATAACGTGGATTTGGCAACAGTTGGAGCCATTCGGTATGCGCGTAGTTTGAAACCAAGAAATCTCAGCGCTGTTCACTTTGTAATCGATGATCGTCGAGCAGAAGCAATTAAAGAGGCCTGGGCCAAGTCAGATGCGCTAGATGATGTCACTCTCGAGTTAATCGACTGCCCTGATAGACGACTTGCAAATTCAGCGCTCGACTATGCAATCCGCATGACGGAAAAGAATGATGTCGAGTTGACGCTTCTGCTTCCTCGTCGTGCATATTCTGGTTTCCTTGGCCGCTTGTTGCATGATCAAACAGCGGAAGAAATTGCCGCACCTATTTCTCAATTGCAGCGCGTTGTTGCAACTATCGTTCCTTTCGACGTGGATCGCATTACATCTGCAACACAATTAACAGTTGCGCCTCAAGGTGAAGCAAAACCAGCGGCAACTCCAGTTGCAAAATTTAAGCCTGTTGAAGATGTAATAAAGAACGTCGAACCAATTAGCCATTACGCAGAAAATATGACGCCAATTGGTGAAATCCAGTGGCGCAAGCGGGCTCATGTTCAGGGTCGCGTAACTGCAATTAAAAGCGCGCCGCGAGGATCTGCGCCAATTCTTCAGGTAGAAGTTTGGGATCAGACCGGTGGGGTTACTCTGCAATTCTTGGGACGTCGCGAGATTGCTGGCTTAGAAGTCGGTTCGCAACTACGCGCCGAAGGAATGGTCGGAGAAGAAGAAGGCGCTTTGACTATCTTGAACCCTTCTTACGAACTTCTTGTTTAGCGCTGACCTTCAAAGAAATCTCGCAGTAAATCAGCGCATTCACTTTCGCAGATTCCTGCTGTTACATCTAGCTTGTAAAGCGAACGTGGATCACGAATAACATCCCAAACTGAGCCAACTGCGCCACCTTTGGCATCCCAAGCGCCAAATATCAAATGGGAAATTCTAGATTGGGCAATTGCCCCGGCACACATTGGACAAGGTTCCAAGGTCACAACAAGTGTGCAGCCATCTAAACGTGAATTTTGTAATCGTGCTGCAGCGTTTCGAATAGCAACAATTTCAGCGTGTGCAGTTGGATCATTATTTGCTTCTCTTTCATTAGATCCAGTGCCGATAACTACGCCATCTTTATTGATTACTAAAGCACCGACAGGAACATCTCCAGTAGCGGTTGCTTGACGTGCAATTGCGATCGCTTCTTGCATCAGCGATTCAGGCGTGTGGGTAGAAATTCTTATAGCTCCAATAACTCCGCAAATTGATCTGCGAATCCTAAGCGACTAGCAATTGCTTCGAGTTGTTCATCAGGGAAAAGTTCTGCATCATCACAGAGAGCAGAGATCTCCATTGAGTTAACGCCAAGGTCTGCCAAAATTTCTAGATGTCCAACCGGAAGTGGTTCATCATCTTCTTCTGGTGAATCTAAATCACAAAGCTCTAAGAATTCTGCAGCAACTTCATAATCAAGTGCACAGGTTACATCGCTTAAAAACATACTTATATGTGAACCTAAAACACGAATCAACATAAAAAATTCTTCATCAATTGCTAGAAGTGCTATCGCGCCGCCATTTGTTTGTTGTGATTTAAGTCGATCAATAATGTGCGGCAGATCATGTGCGTCAGGTAACAACGCTAGGTTCCAGCGCCCCTCCTCGTGCCAGGCAGCAACGGCGATATCAACCTCGTTAGCCGCGACAGCCCCGTCGGAACTTGCTTCGTAATTTGCATCACTCACATCAGACATATTGGCACTCATTGGGCTAGATGAAAACCCCTGTAAGGTAAGCGCTATGAAAGTTCACGTCGCCGACCACCCGCTTATCACTCATAAGTTGACCGTCCTGCGCGATGAAAGAACTGATTCACCAACTTTCCGTCACTTGGTAGAAGAACTTGTGACCCTGCTTGCCTACGAGGCTACGCGTGAAGTCAGAACTGAAAAAGTTTCTATAAAGACTCCAGTCACGCAGACGACTGGCTTAAAACTCTCTGATCCCCGTCCGGTTGTTGTTCCAATCTTGCGCGCTGGCCTTGGAATGCTTGAAGGCATGACGCGTTTGATTCCAACTGCAGAAGTCGGATTCTTAGGCATGGTTCGCGATGAAAAAACTTTAAAGGCAAGCACCTATGCAAATCGTCTCCCTGAAAATTTAGCTGGGCGTCAATGCTTTGTTTTAGATCCGATGTTGGCAACTGGTGGAACTTTAGTTGCTGCAATTAACTTCCTAATCGAGCGCGGTGCAGATGACATAACTGCAATCTGTATTCTCTCAGCGCCTGAAGGAATTAAAGTTTTGGAAGATGCCTTTGCAAAATCTGGCGTTCCAATTACTTTAGTTACTGGCGCACTTGATGAAAAGCTAAACGAACACGGGTACATCGTTCCCGGTCTTGGCGATGCCGGCGATCGTCTTTATGGTGTTGTTTAAGTGGCCTCAACTTCCCCAGGATACGGAATCACAATCCGCGTTGAAGGTTCACCTGATTTACAACCTGTTGCGCTAATTACCGCAACGATTACAGGTGCCGGCGCAACAATTACTGCACTTGACGTTGTTGAGTCACTTCTTGAAAGAGTTGTCATCGACGTAACTTGCGACACCATTGATGCTGATCATGCACAAGAAATCAATCTGGCTTTAACCGCACATAAAGGGCTAACGGTTCGCAAGGTTAGCGATCGAACATTTCTACTCCACCTTGGTGGGAAACTCGAAGTTCAATCAAAGGTCCCACTAAAGACTCGTGACGACCTTTCGCGCGCGTACACACCTGGTGTTGCGCGAATCTGTCAGGCGATTGTTGATGATCCAGCAGATGTGCGTCGCCTAACCATGAAGCGAAATACCGTCGCTGTTGTCACTGATGGTTCTGCAGTTCTCGGGCTTGGAAACATAGGACCAGCAGCTGCCTTGCCGGTTATGGAAGGAAAGGCTGCGCTCTTTAAACGCTTTGCAGATGTGGATGCTTGGCCAGTCTGCCTTGATACCCAAGATGTTGATGAGATTGTCCGTACGGTTCAATTGATTGCACCTGTATACGGTGGAATTAACTTGGAAGATATCTCCGCTCCACGTTGTTTTGAAATCGAAGAACGTTTGCGCGAATTGTTAGATATTCCAGTTTTTCATGATGATCAACATGGCACTGCGATTGTTGTTCTTGCGGCACTCACTAACTCACTCAAACTGGTCAATAAGAAGATGAATGAGATCACTATCGTCATGAGCGGCGCTGGCGCTGCCGGAACTGCAATTGCGCGGCTATTATCAAAGAGTGGCGCCTCAAAGATAATTGCTTTCGATAAAGATGGTTGCGTTACCGCTGGATTTTCGGGGAAAATTTCAGATGCCATGAAGGGCGCTGATGTCTTTATTGGCGTTAGCGCTCCAAATGTATTAACTGAAGAAGATGTCGCTGGAATGGCTAAGGGCTCTATTGTTTTTGCACTCGCTAACCCAGATCCAGAGATTGATCCCGTTATTGCTCGCAAGTATGCAACCGTTGTTGCAACCGGTCGCAGCGATCAACCAAATCAAATTAACAATGTTCTCGCCTTCCCCGGAATTTTCCGTGGTCTTTTAGATGCTCAGGCTCACAAGATCACAGATGAGTTACTGATTGCAGCAGCTGAGGCGATCGCATCTTGTGTCTCCGAATCTCAGTTAAATGCTTCTTTTATCGTTCCTAGCGTCTTCGATTCTCAGGTCGTCGCAAAGGTGGCGGCAGCAGTTAAAAAGAGCGTTTAAATGGAGTTTGCAGCCTCTTTTGATGCACAACTCTCTACGCTCGCACCATTTATCTTCTATGTAGTAGTTGCCGGGATTGTCTTTATTGAAACGGGCCTGCTATTCGGGTTCTTCTTGCCGGGTGATTCGATTCTCTTTAGCGCCGGACTTGTGGCGGCTATCCATGGAAATATAAATATCGTAATTCTGGTAACTGCGATCTTTCTCGCCGCATTCTTCGGTGATCAAGTTGGGTTCGTAATTGGTCGAGTTGTAGGTCGTCCTTATTTAGATAAGCGCGAATCTCTGCGCGTACAGAAAATGATTAAAAACGCCGAAGATTTCTATGAAAGAACTGGTTGGTGGGCTGTTGTCGCCGCTCGATTCTTCCCCTGGATTCGCACTTTCGTTCCACCAATCGCCGGTGCAGCGAAGATGAATTACTACCGTTTCTTATCCGCAAACGTTCTTGGCGCACTTTTATGGGGCGTGGGAATAACTCTCGCCGGGTACTACGCAGCATCCATTCCTTGGGTTAAGAGTTTTTCCTACGCAATCGCCGCTTTCTTTATTGGCGCTTCAGCAATCTCCGCTTTTGTGAATTACCGACGCCACCGACAACCACGCCCAGATAAGTCATAAGAATTCCAGTTACTAAGTAAGCGCTAATCTGCACACCTTGAGTTGGTGAGTAAAGGTCAATAAGTAAAGAACCAACGAGCTGCCCACCCACGCTAATTAAAGTAAATGTCAGAACACCTAAATGTTGAACAATTGTTGAAGTAAATGCGATGTAAATAACTCCGATAGTTCCGCCGGTATACATCCACCAAGGACCAGATGGAAGTGCGACTATTTCAACCTGAGTCAGTAGCGCCACAACGATTAGGAATACAAGTAGAAATGTTGTACCCATGATGAAGTTGAGCAAAGAAGTTGTGAAACTTTGTTGGGTGCTCTCGTTAATCTGACCATTTAACGCTCTTTGAACGCCAACAATCGCTCCTGCAAAAACACCGAAAAAGACTGCAAATAGCGAGAGATTTCGCGCATCAATTCGATCAATTACCGAAACCAAGACGGCAAATACAGTTACAAACGCTGCCAAAACTCGACGCTTGGTGATCGCTTTCTTGCCACCGCCAGTTAACCCGATCCGGTCAACAAATAGCGATGATGCAGTCTGCCCTGCAATAGATGCCACTGAATAGATGGCAACGCCAACTATTGGAACTACCTGCGTTTGAAAAGCGACAAAACTGCCACCGAGCATTCCTGCAAAGAGAGTCCAGACTGGAATCTCTTTCTTTGTTACAGCGCTCTTTAGATTGCGGATACCTTGCTTGATTGCAGGATTGAAGGCGGCGATTAACGAAATCACAATTAATCCAGAGCCAAATGAAACTAGCGCTGCTTCAATTGGGTTTCCCATGCGATGTGAAAGTTCGCCATTGGCGCGCGCTTGGAGCGCGATCATTACACCGGAGATGGCCGCTAAAAAATTTAGGCGGGGATTACTTTTATTCACTACTTATGAGTGCCAACAAATTCACGCTTATCTGCGATCCAATCCATCAAAGCGAAGAGAACGCCAGAAATAACAAATGTCAGGTGGATTGCGATTCGCCAGATGGTGCCTTCACCGACTTCAGCTTCACCAGCTAGTTCGATGAAATCTTTGAGAAGTTCGATTACCGAGATAGCAACTAGCGATCCAATTAACTTGATCTTAAGCCCACTAAAATCAATGGTTCCCATCCAATGTGGACGATCTTTCGATTCAGTTGCAATATCAATTCGAGAGACAAAGTTTTCATAACCGGCGAAGATAACCATCAAAATCAAGTTAGCTAGTAGCGTTAAATCGAGAAGTGCAAGAAGCGCCAAGGTGAATTCGCTGGCGTTCATTGAAGCTGTCTTCTCCGCCAAATGCCAAAATTCAATTACGAAGCGGTAGGCAAGTAGTCCGAGCGCCCCGACTAAACCTAAGTAAAGAGGCGCCAGTAAGAAACGGCTGCGAAAGAGAATGGCTTCAACGGCATGGGATATACGACTCATAACTTTATTTTAACTCAAAGGCCAAGTTGAAGGGTAATTTCTAACCATTCTTCTTCGCGAGAGTTGATTTCTGCGCGTTGTGTTTCTAGTTCTGCGCTGATCCGAATCAACTCTGTCGGGTCGAATGCGGCTTTCTCTTGCGCGCTTTCAAGCTCTACGATCTTTTCCTTAGCCTTCTGAATCTGTCTTTCGACGCGAACTAAATCTTTTTTCAATTGTCGCTGCTCCGCCGCAGAAGATTGAGATTTTCCTTTTACTGCTTCAGCTGGTTTTTGCAGAGACTGCGCTCGTTGTTCCAGGTATTGATCAACACCGCGTGGCAGATCGCGTAATTCTTTATCTCCTAGCAGCCCAACGAAACGATCACAGACGCGTTCCAAGAAATATCGATCGTGTGAGATGACTATTAGTGTTCCACCGTAGCTATCCAAAAGATCTTCAAGTTCAGTTAGCGTCTCAATATCAAAATCATTTGTTGGTTCATCAAGTAATAAAACATTTGGGGAATCCATTAACAAGCGCGTTAGTTGTAAGCGACGTTTCTCTCCCCCAGATAGATCTCCTACAGGAGTCCATTGCGAGTCTTTATCAAAGCCAAGACGTTCGCAGAGTTGTGATGCAGAAAGTGACTTACCATTTCCAAGTTCGATATGTGAAGCAACCTTTTCAACCGCCTCTAAAACTCGCCAAGTTGGATTTAACTCATCAAGATGCTGCGTTAGGAATGCCGCTTTAACAGTGACACCGGTTACGAGTTTTCCAGCATATGGTGGAATTTCCCCCGCCAGCGTGCGCATTAAGGTGGTTTTTCCAGCTCCGTTTACGCCGACAATTCCGATGCGGTCGCCAGGACCAACGTTCCAGTAGAGATCGTCGATCAACTCTTTCTCACCGGCGCGAATTTGCGCATGGTGAGCTTCATAAACAGTGTTACCTAATCGGTTACGTGCAAATTTCAAGAGCTCACCTTGATCGCGCGGCGCAGGTTCTTCAGCAATCAATACATTTGCGGCATCTACTCTAAATTTCGGTTTTGTTGTTCGCGCAGGAGCACCGCGGCGCAGCCACGCCAATTCTTTACGAATCAAGTTATTTCGGCGCGCATCCATCGCACTTGCTTGTCGGGAACGTTCAGCCTTAGCCAAGACGAATGCAGAATAGCCACCGTCATACTCTTCTACTTTGCCGCCAACAACTTCCCACGTTCTATCAGTGACCGCATCAAGAAACCAACGATCGTGAGTAATAACTAGGACCGCTAAATTCTTTCGTTGGTTTAAATGCTCTGCCAACCAAGCAACGCCTTCCACATCTAAATGGTTTGTCGGCTCGTCCAACAGAATTAGATCAAGGTCATCGATCAGAAGTTTGGCTAATCCAACACGACGTTTTTCACCGCCAGAGAGTGTGGCAAATTTTCTTTCAAATAAGTGGTCATCAAAGCCACCGAATAACCCGGTAAACACCTCGCGGATTCCAGAATCACTAGCCCATTCATGTTTTGCTCTATCGCCAATTACAACATCACCCACTGTTGAATTGGGATCTGCTTTATCAACTTGGGAAAGCAGCCCGATCTTCACGCTATTTGCTTTAGTTACGCGGCCTTGATCTGGTTGTTCAACAGCAGCAATAATCTTCATTAGCGTGCTTTTTCCAGAACCGTTACGGCCAACGATTCCGATGCGATCGCCTTCAGAAACGCCAAGTGAAACTCTTTCAAGCAGCGCTCTAATATCAAAGGCCTTTGAGACCTCTTCGATATTGACAAGATTGCGCGCCACGATGGGAGAGCGTACCTTTCAACTATGAAAGCCACTGACCGACAATTTGCCATCGATCTTGATGAACGCGATCCATTAGCGCGCTTCCGTTCGCAATTTGTGATCAGCGATCCAAATATCTGTTATCTGGATGGCAATTCGCTAGGTCGTTTGCCTCTTTCAACGATTGAGGCAGTCAACTCCTTTATGCGAGATGAATGGGGTCCCGAAGTAGTTACCGGTTGGGGACACTGGGTTGATGAAGCGCAACCAACTGGCGATCTAATCGGTCGTTCTACTCTTGGAGCTGCGGCCGGACAAGTCTTGGCTTGCGATACAACATCCGTAAATTTCTATCAGTTAGCACTGGCTGCAATTAACGCCCGCCCAGGACGCAAAACAATAATTACCGATGCTGCAAATTTTCCGACAGATCGCTACATACTTGAAGGAATTGCAAAACAGTTAGGGCTTGAATTAATAATTATTGATAACGAAACGCCAGGCAAAGCAGAGTATGAGCGAATAACTCCTGAAATCTTGGAACCTTACTTAAGTGACGATGTAGCACTAGTTACCCTCGAAGTTATTCAGTATCGCTCAGGTGCGCGCAATGACATCAAGCCCTTAACTGACTTAGTCCGCAAATACGGGGCGCTCATGCTCTGGGATGCCAGTCATGCAGTTGGTGCGATTGAGATGGACTTTGATAAGAATGGCGTTGATATCGCGGTCGGTTGTACATATAAATATGGAAATTCAGGACCTGGTTCCCCCGCTTGGTTATATGTAAATAAGAAGTTACAGGCCGAACTTCAGGTTCCAATTCAAGGTTGGTTCTCTCAAGGTGATCAATTTGCAATGGGTCCAGTATTTGAAAAGGCGGAAGGGATTCGTGGTTTCCAAATCGCTAGCCCTTCGCTAATTGGGCTTCGCTGTATAAAGAGCGCGTTTACGATGATCGAAGAAGCAGGTATCGGCGCTATCTCTGAAAAAGCAGCGATCGGAACCGAGATGATGATTCAGCTTTACGATGCGTGGCTGGCAGAACTTGGATTCACTTTACTTACTTCACGAAATCCCCAAGAACGTGGTGGGCACATTTCACTTGGCCATCCAGATGCTGCGCGTATTTGTGTTGCGCTACGCGAGTTCGCAGATGTAATCCCTGACTACCGCACTCCAGATTCAATACGTCTAGCGATAGCGCCACTGCCAACTTCTTATGTTGAAGTTTGGGATGGTTTTGCGCGCATTAGAGATCTAGTTTCATCACGGCAATACGAAAAGATTGAAAAAACAGATTCGCGTGTGACATGAGCGATCAAGATTTCGATTCTGCACTTACTTACACCTCGTATCTGGCAGTCGATGAACTTTTAAAGTTACAAAAGCCACTATCTAAAAGTACAGATTCAGAAGGTCCAGAGCACGATGAGATGTTATTCATCATCATCCATCAAAGTTACGAACTCTGGTTTAAACAGTTAATTCATGAATTTGAGGCGGCTGCAAAATCTCTTGAAGCCGGAGATACCCACCGCTCTCTCGCAATTCTGGGGCGTATTCGCACGATCTTAAAAGTCTGCGTAACGCAGGTAGATATTTTAGAAACTATGACTCCCCTTCAGTTCAACGCTTTCCGCGGTTATCTTTCATCATCAAGTGGTTTTCAATCTGCACAATTTAGAAAAGTTGAGGCGCTCTTAGGTCGCAGAGATTCCAAGATGGCTTCGCACCTTCCTATAGATGTTCAGGAAGAAATCCACGAAATCACTTCACGAAATTCGATCTGGGATTCAACTCTCGCTTACCTTTCAAATCGCGGACATAAGATTCCTAGCGATGTCTTGGAACGCGATAAAAGCACTCATTACCAATCCGATCCACGAGTACTCGAGGCGCTCCTTGAAGTACACCGTAGCGATCCTGAATCTGCAATGGTTTGTGAGCGATTAGTAGATATCGATGAGGGCTTACAAGAATGGCGCTATCGCCACGTGAAAATGGTGGAGCGAACTATTGGCCATAAAGTGGGCACGGGTGGTTCAGATGGCGTTAAATACTTAGCAAGTACTTTATTTAATCCGGTCTTTAGAGATCTCTGGGAAATCCGATCTCAATTTTAATAAGTAGTTAAATTCTTCCCGTTGAGACAAGGAAGATAATCACAATTATAGAAAGAACAGCACCTACGGCGATCAGCGCTAATTGAGCCCACTTTGGTATGCCGGCTTTATCTGCAGCTTTTTGGGCGTAAGTTCTTGTGTGAACCATTACTCGCGCCGCCCATGCAAATTCTGTCGCCAAGATTCCTAGTCCAGCTAAAACGATCAGAATTCCAGGTCCTGGTCCAACTAAAGCGATCGCACCAAAGACTGTAATTAAGCCGCCGATCAAGCCGATTATTACTCGCCAAACTAGACGACCAATTGGTGTTTTCTTAAACCAAGTTCTGATTCTCATTTTTTTCTTATTCCTTCAGTTAGTTCTCCGTAAGCGGCATCTGCAATCTCTTTACGTCGCATTTTATAACTTTCAGAGGCACCAGTTATCAAATGTTCAAAACGTCTATTGCCCTTAATTAGCGGGTGAAGACCTTTTGCGGTGTTCTCTTCTCCCCAAATTGGAGGTTCTTCACGAGTTGTTTCAACGTTAGCGTGTGGGCGCAGTTTGCGATAAACAAGTGCAAGTCTGCGCAAACCAAGATATGCAACATGGCGCAAGCCACGGTTTAAGTGTTCTTGGATATTTAAACGAATAAAGGTCGATCGCGATGGACGTACCGGTTCTTTTGCAGTTGCTAACTCATAAAGAATCCTTGCAATCTCTGTGCCCCCAGTTGTTTCAGGAAGTTCTGCACATTTAGCGCTTAACGCAGCCCTTACTTGTGGGTTCTGAAGTTGGCGCACCTTTGCAGAAATATCTGTTAAATCTGCTTGGTCTGCACGGAGTGCAAAGCCAAAGTCATGGCACCACTTGGCGCGGGCATCTTGATCATCTGTCCCACGAATATTTGAGACAAAGACCGTTGGCACCAACGCTGGCAACAATTCATGGACACCGTTGTAGCCAGTGGCGCAAACACTGGCATCGAATGCGTGTAGAACTTTGGCTAGCGGGAAGTAGCGAACCACCCGGATATCTAGCCCTTCTGGAGCCAGAGATTTTCCATCTTTATCTAAAGGTTGTTTGGTAAGGATTACTTGCAGATCTTTCCAACCTAAGAGACCTGAAAGCGCTGCGGTCATCTTCTCGTTGACATCGCTATCGCCAGTTCCGAGCTGAACCAATACAGCAGGGCGGTTTAAATCTAGCCCCAGAATCTGGCGGGCCTCATCGCGGCTAAATGCTGTGCTCTTTTCAAAGAGTGAAACCGGCGAAGTTAGCGTTGCATCTTTGCGAGTTGCAGTTGGCCCAAAATCATATGCGCGCGCAATATCTCCTGGTTCAACGATGTGATCCATCATCTTTGATTGCAAACCTAAGACAAATCTCTGCGGTTTCTTCTGCCAGAGACCGCGACGTACCCATACTAAAGAAAGTTTTGGATGGCTAAATTTTGCAGCAATAACACCTGGGTACGGAACTACTCCATCAAAAGATAGAACTCGTGCACCAGTTTCATCAACTAACGCTAGTAAACGATCGCGCAAGTAAATATCCCAGTTATCGCGCGTCATCCACATTCGATCTTTACCAGGAATGTATTCGCAACGTATTCCCATAAAGTCCGGAACTTCTGCTATTCCGCCAGCCATAGAAACAATAATTGGATTTGCAATCTCTTTTAGAGAATATGCAATTGCAGATGCACGAGCTAAATGGCCCATTCCTACGCCATTGCTTGTTGCAAGAATTATTGTTGGTTTTTCCATAACGCCCTAAAGTTTATGAGAAACGCCCGAACTTCTCGCATAAAATGGCCTAGGGGTTGCAACTTTTTTTGACTTCAGAGATACTTAACCCACATTCGAAAGAATGAAAGGATCGGGAGAGTACTTCTCAAACGAGTTTCTAAATCAGAAACCTTTGCCGTACAGCTTTAAAATGATTACACAATCGCATCATGCGGAAAGTTTTAGATTAGTACCAGCAACATCAACGCCTGTCTCGCCTGAAAAAGTAGCCTCTTTACTTGCCTCAGAGTGGGAGTTATTTACTAAGAACACTAAGGGATCGCTCGCTGAGAGCGCACGCTCCATGAAATCCCTTCCTTTAGGCGTTACCTCAAGTTTCCAACACTGGGATCCATATCCAATTTCAATTGTCTCTGCGCAAGGCGCATGGATGACCGATGTTGATGGTCGTCAGCTGCTCGATCTTTCAATGGGCTTCGGAGCAATGCTCGCTGGCCACTTAAACCCAGTCGTCGTTGAAGAAGTTAAGGCATCGCTCGATACCGGGATGCTCTTTGTCACCCCTTCACCTATCTCAACCGATGCTGCTGAACGTATCTGCCGTCGCTTCGGTATTGATCAGGTTCGCTTTACTAACTCTGGCACCGAATCAACTATGTATGCCGTTCGCGTGGCTCGGTCTGCAACTGGTAAACGCGATATCGTAAAAGTTGAGGGCGGTTATCACGGAAGTTACGACCCATTTGTAGTTTCAGCAAAACCAAAACTTGATACTGCTGGCGATTCTGATTTCCCAACCGCTGTGGTTGATGAGAATTTAGTTGCTGGAAATGTTCACGTTGTTCCTTATAACAATCCTGAATCGCTAGAACAAATTTTCGCTAAGCACGCATCTACCATCGCTTGCTTCATCGTTGAACCAGTTCTCGAAAATATCGGAATTGTTCTTCCAGATGCCGGTTACCTAGAACGTATTCGCGAACTCTGCGATCAATACGGAATTGTCTTAATCTTTGATGAGGTAAAGACTGGTTTAACTGCTGGCCATCAAGGTGCAGCGCAACGTCTTGGCGTTAAGCCAGATTTGATTACTCTTGCAAAATCAATTGGTGGCGGATTAACTCTCGCTGCATTTGGTGGCAAGCAGAAATATATGGATTTCGTTGTAAATGGAAAGATGGCTCACTTCGGAACATTTAACGGCAACCCGCTTGCCATGGCCGGAATTCGCGCTGTCGATAAAATTTGTACCGCCGAAACTTTGGCTGCTGCTGAAGCGCTTAATCAACAAGCACTTGAGCGCATCTCAGAGATTATCGAGGAGTATCAACTTCCTGCACACACCGTTGGATTCGGTGTTAAGGGCTGTATTACTTGGTCGACAACTCCAGTGCGCAACTACCGCGATTACAAAGCAACCGACTTTGGCGTAGCCGAACTCTCTTGGCTCTGGTCACTTAACCGCGGAATCATTACGCCTCCGGGACTTGATGAGCAATGGTTGATCAGTTTGGCTCACGGACAGAAAGAGATCGACATCTTGGTCGAAGATTTCCGTTCACTTGCCGCAGCGCTTCGTAGCTAATTACTTTTTAGCTAATCGATCCGAACTACGAAATCTGCTCGCGCACGCCCGCGTTCGATTAATTGGGCATTTGCTTCATCAGTTCCCTTTGCCCACGCTTTGGCAGCTTCTGGTTCTTTTCCGTAAGCGATATGGCGCGAGATTAAGCGAGCAATTCTCTTATCGTCATCTACATCAACCATCCAACTCTCATCCAATAAGTCTTTTACCGCTTCCCAACCGCCAGCATCGTGTAATAAGTAATTACCTTCAATAATTACAACCTTGGTATCTGATGTAACTACGCCCTGAGCCGCGATTGATTCTTCAATAGCACGATCAAATATTGGATAGTAAATATTCTGTGTTTGCTCAGATCTAATTCGCTTTACAAGGGATGCAAAACCTGCAACATCAAAGGTATCTGGAGCGCCTTTTCGATCAGCGCGCTTTAGATCCTTTAAAACCTTATTACTTAAGTGATAACCATCCATCGGGACAACAGTTACAAACTCTTTGGGAAGTTTGCTCATTAAGAACTTTGAGAGCGTGGATTTTCCGGCGCCAGGTTTGCCAATTATTCCGATAAGCACGCGCTCAGTTGAGTCAGAGAGAAAGCTTTGAATCCTTGCTAAAGCCGCCTGTTGGTTTGCTAATTGTTCGGGCACTTTTCAAGTTTAGCGCTTGAACTTAACGCAATACTAGGGAATCATAATTTCATGATAAAAAACGGAATCATCAACGGAGATCTCGCCTCACTTCTAGCCAGATTTCGCCATGTAAACACCATTGCGATTGTTGATGGCCCATTTCCGACTTATCCGAACGTTGAAACCATCGACCTCGCACTAGTCATGGGAACTCCAACGGTTTCACAGGTACTCGACGCGATTTTGCCGCACCTAGATTTAACTGGAATGTATTTGGCGGCAGAGTTTGAGGCGAAGGTTGATGCCGCAACAGTTGCTGAGTACAAAACTCATCATCGCGGATTAGCAACTACGGTAATTCCTCATGAAGAATTTAAAGTTAAAGTTGGCCAAGCGCTAGGAATTATTCATACCGGCGATGCTGTTCCGTACAGCAGCGTTATTTTGCGATCAGGCTGAAATCTATCTCTTCAATTTTTGGATAAGAAGATTGCGCTCCCTTTCGGGTAACGCTCTTGGTTGCACAATCGATTCCAAATTGAACTGCTGATTCTTCGCTTGCACCCGATGCTAACGCAGCGGCAAATGCGCCAATAAAGCAATCGCCTGCACCAGTTGTATCCGTCGCCGTTACTTTCTTAGCTGCGAATCGCTTAACAGAACCGTCTGCAGTTACTAGCGCTGCCCCATCGCTTCCCAAAGTTACGATCATGCGGCCAGTTTTGCGAAGCGATGCAATAACTGCATCTGAATCCGGTGCACGATGGGTCTTATCGAGTTCAGCAAATTCAATCTCGTTAGGTATTAACCAATCTGTTAACTCGAGCAGGTCATCTGTAAGTGGTTGATAAGGCGCAGGATTAAGGATTGTTGTGATCCCAAGTTCCTGAGCGGTACGAAAAGCAGCCAGTGTTACTTCTTGTGGAATTTCACATTGTGCAATTAATACGCTGACTGCTTTTAACTTGGAGACTTCATCAATTGCATTCTGTGGTGTCAGCGCAAAATTTGCGCCTGGAACAATTGAAATTCGATTCTGGCCTTGGCCATCCACCCAGATATGTGCCACGCCAGTGTGTGTTGGCAATTGCAGAACTGAAGTTGTATCCATTCCACAGTTCTTAAAGTTAACCAAGCTTTCGCTACCAAATCCATCGTTTCCGATGCCGGTGATCATTGTGACTTTAGCGCCAGTACGGGCTGCCATTACCGCTTGATTGGCGCCTTTTCCACCGAATCCAGTTGTAAAACTTTCTCCAAAGCGGGTTTCACCGGCGGCCGGAAGAATGTCTGCATAGACAGTTAAATCCATCATGGTGCTGCCAATTACTGCGATCTTGGTATTTGAAAAATTCTGCATTTCTACAACGCAACCTCTGTATGGGTTTCATGTGATTTCATCGCTGCTGCAAATGTGCGATGTGAATCAACAACTTCAGGAACGGAGGCGCAAGCAAATTTATCGCCAAGTTTCCCTTCGCGTTCTGCGAAGTATGCAGCCCACATCTGCAATAGCGCATCAGGAAAACCAAACTCAAAGATATGTCCGGTGATTACTGGCCAATTTGAAACGTGGCCTGGTTGGATCTCTGACCAGACTTGTTCTCCGTTACGCAGCGCAAAGGTGTGATAAACCGCAGGGTTCTTTGTACTAAAGCGAACTCCCCCAGTCATTCCTATTGCGCTAAAGAAGAAGGTGTTGCTTTCGCCGGGTGCGATTCGCTTCATCTCCCAGAACATTGGAAATTCGCGGCTATTGCCGGGGTTGGCAGCGCGCATCGCTAACACAGCGTTATCGAAGGTATCGCAGGCGACGTTTTCTCCCGCAGCGTTTTCGCGATTGGTAACGATGTCATCGAGAATTGCAAAGACTTTAGTTGGTTTATATCCCAAGCGAAGTGGGATATGCGCCGCGTGCATTCCGAGATCACCAAGTACGCCGATATCCCCGCAGAATTTACGTTGACGCTTCCAGTTTATTTTCTTCTTGCGATCGATATCCGATGAGTGAAGTAGCCCAGAACGAACTTCTACTATTTCTCCAAGATTGCCACTGCGCGCTTCGCGAATAGCAGCCTGTGCACCCGGAAAGAATGGCAGTTCGCTAGATACGCGTACGAAATTTTTCTTACCAACTAGCGCTGCCTCAATCTTTTCTGCAGCTGCTAGATCGATTCCGAAGGGCTTTTCACCTAGAAAATCTTTACCAGCGTTTATCGCGGCAATATAAATTTCTTCATGCAGGTTATGCGGAACGGCGATGTAAACCACATCAACGTTAGGGCTAGCCAATAACTCTTTGTAATCACTGTATGACTCAGAAATTCCGGCGTTGGTAAAGAATTCGCGCACTGCATCGGAAGTATCTGCGATTGCGGTTATTACTGGGCGAACTGGGTGATCTAAGAGCGCATCCCAGCGCCCAACTAGAGCAAGGAGTTCACGGCCCATAAGACCGCCGCCGATAATTCCGACCTTTACCTTCTTCTGTGCAGACATATCAAGCAGAGACAATCTTTAGCGCATCTTGTGCTGAAGTGCCTTTATGTAGCATCGCCATCAACGCTTGTGTCATCTTCGCTGGTTTTGGATGAGCGATGATATTTCGACCATAAACAATTCCGGCAGCACCCTGCTTTAGAACTTCGGCGGTGCGATTTAGCAGTTCCTCATCAGAGACACGTCCGCCACCGCGAACTAGAACTGGTACTGATCCAGCGGTTTGAATAACGTGGTGATAATCCGCTGCGATATCTGTTGGATCTGCCTTAATTACATCTGCACCTAATTCAATTGCCTGGCGCACAAGTGGGACAACTTTTTCAAGCTCACCATCTGATGTGTATCCGCCGGTTGTGGCATCCTTCATAACTAGAGGCTCAACCATTAGCGGCATTCCGTAATGCTCGCACTGCGCCTTAAGAGTCATGATGTTGCGAATACAAGAATCGCGAAGTTCGGGGCGGCCCGGCAGATCAAGTAGGTTCACAACCACAATCGCGGCATCAAGACGCACTGCCTGCAGCACCGCATCTTCAAGCAAAATACTAAAGAGATGATCCGGAATCACCTTGCCATAAACGTTTGCAACATCTGTGCGCAACACCAGCGCCGGTTTATTTGGTTTCGGATTGTTTTGTAGGTGCTTGGCTTGCCCTAGGGTCAATTGAATCGCATCAGGTGCAGCATCGATCAAGGTATTAACTGCAGCGCCCATATCTTCAATGCCTGCAAGGAATGTTCCTTCACCAAAGAAGCCATGGTCAACTGCGATATCGAAGCAGCGGCCATTGTTAAATAAGCGCTTTAGGCGAATTGATACATCAGACATTAAGTGGCTCCATTTTCGCTGGTAATTTCATTAACTCTGCAAGTAGTCTAGAACCATGTCACAGAGTTCAACCACCCCTTCCAAGCTACCTTCTAATCAATTTGATCACTTTTATCGCGGTGGCAATCGAATCGGCGCCTTACGTCACGGCCCCGGAGGACCAATGCGTCCTGAAGAGTGGATCGGTTCGATCACAACTCGTTTTGGTGAAGCAGAGCAAGGTCTTTCACGTTTAAGTGACGGCACTTTGCTACGCGATGCAATCAAGAACGATTCTGATGGTTGGTTGGGCGCAGATCACGTAAAGAACTTTGGCTTAAGTACAGAAATTTTAATTAAATTACTAGATCCAGATCAGCGCCTTCCAGTTCATTACCATCCAAATAAAGCCTTTGCGAAAACTCATCTCGGTTTAGATCATGGAAAAACTGAAGCGTGGATTATCTTGGAAGCGCCAACCGGTTCTGGAGTTGGACTCGGATTCGCACAGAAACAGAATAAAGAAGATCTACTTAAATTGGTTCGCGCGCAAGATTCTGCGGCTCTTCTTGCATCACTTCGTCGCACTGAAGTTCAAGTTGGCGATGCGGTATTGGTGCCAGCAGGTGTGGCTCATGCAATTGATGCCGGAATATTTGTTTTAGAACTACAAGAGCCAACTGATTTATCTGCGCTCCTTGAATGGGAAGGCTTTGCAGTAGATGGAATCAAAGATGGTCATCTCGGTTTAGGTTTTGAAATTGTTACTGATGCGTTGATGCTTGATCCGCTATCTGATTCTGAATTTGATTCACTAATTACTCATAACGTCTTTTCGGGTGGGGCGCTTCGTTCGGTTCTGCCTCTGAAATCAGATGGCTACTTCCGAGCGCATTTAGCGCCTGGTTCTGGTGATTTCCCAGCTGGCTTTGCTGTCGCACTTGTCTTAGATGGATCAGGATCAATTTCATTCGCTAGCGCACCAGAAATGGCTATAACTAAAGGCGATGCCATTGTGATTCCACATAGCGCTGGTGCTTTTGCTTTCAGTGGAGCGAACGCGGTTGTCTGTCGCCCACCACTTGCAGAACTGGCGCGAGTTGCGCCGTAAGCGTCACGATTAAAATGTCTCAACAAATTTTGATCGGTGTAGATATCGGCACTTCTCGAATCAAGGCAGTTGCAACAGATTTTGATTTAAAGGTAATCGCTGAATATGCCGAGCCAACTCCTTGGCGCCATGAGAAAAACGCTAGCGATATAGATATGTTGCTCTTGGCTAAGACGGTCACCGCAGTTGCAGCGAAAGCGGCAGAACTTGCTGGTGGGAAAGTCGCAGCAATTGGTTTCACCGGCTTTAGCGAAACCGGAGTTTTGATTGATGGTGCTGGTAAGCCACTGGCACCTGGTTTAGCGTGGCACGATCCGCGCGGCTTAACTGAACCAATCATTAAGGAACTTGGCGATTACGAATTTAGAGCGCGCGCTGGTGCGCTATTAAATGAAATTGCATCGATTTCAAAAACGCTCTGGCTAAATCAGGAATACCCCGAAACTCGCAAAGCCAAACACTTTCTCTCGGCGCCAGAATGGGTTGCTTACTGCCTTGGTGCAGATTTGGTAAATGAACTTTCACTAGTAAGCAGAACTGGTTTCTACGATGTCGAAGCGCGTGCGCCTTGGCGTGAAGCAATGGCGCTAGTTGGCGGTGGAGAAGATTTCTTAGCTCGTTTAGTTGTTGCAGGCGAACCAATTGGAATTGTTAGTAACGATGCCCCAGAGGTTTTGCGTGGCGCAGTCATTACTATTGCTGGACATGATCATTTCACTGCAGCGTATTACTGTGGTGCTATAAATGAAGGATCGCTCGTTGATTCGATGGGAACCGCTGAGGCTTTACTACGCACATTTAAGAAGCCGTTATCTCGAGATGCGATTGCTGAATTAGCGGCGGCTAATGTTGGATTAAGCGCTTCGGTTATTGCAGATCACTTCACCTTGCTTGGTGCACTGCCAACTGGCCTAACTCTAGAAAGAGTTTGTTCGCTGGTTGGCGTTTCAACGCGCGACGAGAAGATTGCACTTGGTGAAGCAGCACTGAAAATCGATCCAAAGGCTAGTGCGCTGAGTGTTAACAATGATTATCACGGTCTCTCTGTCACTAATCTCGATGATGCCGTCTCACCTGCCGCGCTCTTTCGAGCAACTGCTGAACATCTCGTTGATGAGTCAGCAAAGATGGTCTCTCTAATTGAAAAGTTCACCGGACCTGCTACAGAGGTAGTTATCGCCGGTGGTTGGGTAAAAAATCCAATGATTGCCAGCGCCAAGAAGAAACAATTTGGAAGTTATAAAGTCTCTGATGCCACAGAAGCTGGCGCAACAGGTGCCGCGCAGTTCGCGGGAATCGCTGCAGGAATACTTAAGTTAAGAAGTTAGCTACTTATATTGCTCAAGAGTCCAGGCGCGAACACCGCCGGCTACTCCTGCTGCATTTGGAACGATAACTACCTCATCGCCCATACGATCTAAATCTGCTTGGCGAATACAGCGCGCATTACCGCCACCGATATAAAGGCGATCCCACATAAACACTGGGCGAAGTTCATCGACCATAGCGCGAATGCGACGTGACCAGAATGCATTTCCGAGGCGACGACGTTCGTGTTCGCCGATCCATGTGTCATAAGTAGTTGCGCGACGAACTGGCGCATGTGAAAACTCAATGTGTGGTGAGAGTGATCCACCGTAGAAAATTGCAAAGCCAAGTCCAGTTCCAAGCGTGATCACAACTTCATAACCAGAGCCCGAGATAATTCCGGCGCCATGAACTTCAGCATCATTTAAAACGCGAGTTGGCATCTCTAACTTTTTAGTTAGTGCGTTTTGCATATCAAATCCGCTCCACTGTTCTTGGAGTTCTGGATCGATCTTTGTGCGTGGACCAGATTTAGTCATGTAATGCGGTGTCGAGATAACAACGCCATGACGGATCATTCCGGGCATACCAACGGTTGCACGGTATGCCGATGGAAGTGAATCGGCGATTCCCTTAATGGTTTCGATAAAGCGATCTGGTGAAAGCGGGTAAGGAGTTTCAATTCGACTTGGCTTTGAGTGCATTGTGCCTGACTCATCGAGTACGCAACTCTTTAGAAAGAGTCCACCGCAGTCGACGGATAGCGTTAAGCGCTCATCGTTGGCCATTGGAAAATTCTCCCACAACCCTTGCTACAACTGAAATTCTTATTTGGCTAGGCTTATTTACCGCGTTGGCCATAGATATTTTGATAGCGGTCAAACAACTTATCGACGCTCTCTTGATCAATTAACTGCAAGGTCCCAAGTGATTTCGCAATCCAGGTTGTCTTTGCAACATCTTCACACATCACCGCTGATTTAACAGCTGCAGTTGCATCTTTACCAATCGAAAATACGCCATGGTTCTTCATTATTACCGCGGAAGAACGGTGTCCTGTAAGGGTTTCAACAACGCCTTTGCCAATTGCATCGTTGCCGATAAGTGCAAATGGACCGAGAGGGATTTCGCCACCAAACTCGTCAGCCATTGCAGTTAGGGCACATGGAATTGCGCTGTGAACCGCGCTCCACGCAGCAGCGTAATTTGAGTGAGTGTGTACAACTCCGCCCACATCTTTCATATGACGATAAATATAAGCATGGGTGTGGGTATCACTCGATGGTGAAAGTTCACCTTCTAGAACATTTCCATCAAGATCACAAATTATCATCTGCGAAGGTTTCAAATCTTCGTAACTAACTCCACTTGGTTTAATCATAAAACGTTTGCCATCTGACATTCGCTCTGAGACATTGCCGGCGGTCCAAGCAACTAATCCGTAACGCTGTAGATCAATATTTAATTTGCAGACTTTTACACGCAACTCTTTCTTGGAACTCATTACTTTCCTTCCGTAGATGTGAGCGCACGATCTCGGATCGCACGAAGTGAATGCATCGCGCCGTTGTGGCCGAAGCTTTCATAAAGATCGTTGTAGTGCTTGTAAAGATCGTTATAGACCTTGGCGTTTGCAGGATTTGGCTGATAACGCTCATCGGCTACTCCGCCCATCGCAGCAGCGGCAGTTTGTACATCTTTATATGCACCTGCGGCAACAGCTGCGTGAATTGCCGAACCAAGCGCTGGACCTTGGGCAGATTTAATAATCGTTATTGGCATATTTAAAACATCAGCATAGATCTGCATAACGAAACTATTTTTAATGAGCCCGCCAGCGGCGATAAATTCTTTAACTGGCACGCCGGATTCATTAAAGGTCTGCACAATTTTGCGCGCACCATATGCCGTTGATTCAACGATTGCGCGATAGATCTCTTCTGGCTTGGTGGAAAGAGTTAAACCCATAATCAATCCAGATAGTTGGTGATCAACCAGAGTTGAGCGGTTGCCGCTCTGCCAATCCAAGGCAACTAGCCCGTGTGCGCCAACTGGTTGCGCGCTAGCTAGTTGAGATAGATAGGTATGTATATCAACGCCTTTTGCGGCTGCAGCTGCGGTGTATTCAGCCGGTGCATAGTTATTAGCAAACCATCCGAAGATATCTCCCACACCTGATTGGCCCGCTTCGTAACCAAGTGCGCCATCAATAATTCCACCATCGACTACGCCGCACATGCCCGGTACTTCGGCAAATTTTTCAGAGACCATTACGTGGCAAGTAGAAGTTCCCATGATCGCAACCATCTGTCCTGGGTTAACAGCGTTTGCCGCGGCAGAAGTTACATGTGCATCTACGTTGCCAACTGCAACTGCAATTCCTTCAGGAAGACCGGTCCACTTTGAAGCTTCAGCGGTTAGCGTTCCAGCCCATGCACCTAGAGCGCCGAGTTCATGCTCTAATTTTTCCGCGATAAAGTTTTCAAACTTTGGATTGAGCGCCGCTAAATATTCTTTGGTTGGATACTTTCCATCTTGATAAATACCTTTATATCCTGCGGTGCAGATATTGCGCACATACTTGCCGCAGAGTTGCCAGATGATCCAATCGGCTGCTTCTACCCATTTATCCATCGCTTGATAAATTTCAGGTGCTTCTTCTAAAACTTGTAGCGCTTTAGCAAATTCCCATTCCGAAGAAATTTTGCCGCCATAGCGAGAGATCCAAGGTTCTTTGCGCGCATGTGCAAGTTCATTTATGCGATCGGCATGTGGCTGCGCAGAATGGTGCTTCCACAATTTAACGAAGGCATGTGGGTTCTTAGAAAATTCTGGAAGTTCGCAGAGTGGGGTTCCATCGCTCTTTACTGGAAGAACTGTGCAAGCTGTGAAATCTGTGGTTATCCCGATAACAGATTTAGGATCGATTCCAGATTCCTTAAGAACTGCAGGAACGGTAACTTTTAAAACATCAACATAATCAGATGGAACTTGTAGCGCCCAATCAGGTGGCAACTTTGCACCGGATGTTGGGAGTTTCTCCTCTATTACAGCGTGTGGGTATTCATAAACCGCTGTTGCAATTTCGGCGCCATCAGAGACGCGCACCAATAAAGCGCGACCAGAAAGCGTTCCGTAATCAACGCCTATTACATATTTATTACTTAGATCGCTAGTTAAATCTGGCACTCGCAGAGCCTACCGCAGGGCTAATCTCTGCTGCTAGAGTTGAAAAAGTTAACTGTTACCAATTAATAAGGAGTTTTCATGACTGTCATTACGATTTTAGGCGCCGGCGGCAAAATGGGTAATCGTGTTACCCAGCCACTTCTTGATACAAAGAAGTACGAGCTTCGCTTCGTAGAAAAATCTGAGGCTGGCCAAGCGCGAATCCGCGAAGCCGGAAATACAGTTATGGAATTAGATGATGCCCTTAAAGGAACTGATGTAGTTATCTTTACAACTCCTGATGCTTTGGTACGCCAAATTTCTGATGAAGTTGTTCCAAAGTTAGATCCTGGTACAAAGATTCTCTTCCTTGACCCTGCAGCAATTGCTGCAGATCGCGTTAAGCATCGCGCAGATATCAGTTGCTTCGTCTGCCATCCGACTCATCCACCGGTATTTAGTTTGCTCGGCGAAACAGATCCTGCAGCGCGTCGTGACTACTGGGGTGGCGGACTTGCAACTCAAGCCTTGGTGTTTGCAATTGCCTGGGGAACTGAAGAAGAAGCAGATCTCGTCGAAACAATTGCAACTGAAATGTTTGCACCAATTAGCGCAAGCCACCGTATTACCGTTCAGCAGATGGCACTTCTTGAGCCGGCGCTTAGCGAAACTCTAATTAACGGCTGCGTCGAAGTAATTACTCAAGGTTTGCAAAAGGTTATTGATCTTGGCGTTCCTGAAGCTGCTGCCAAAGATTTCTGCATGGGCCATTTGCAGATCAGCATCGCGCTCTTGTTTGAAGAGTTAAATTGGAAGTTATCTGATGGCGCACTTATGGCGCTAAAGAACGCTCAAGGTTCGCTCTTTCGCGATGATTGGGATGCCATCTTTAAGCCCGAGAATGTTCTCGCTAGCGTTAAGCAGATAACTGGCGGAGATAAGTAAGTAGATGAAACTCGGTATATCCAGTTTCACCTTTCCCTGGGCGATCGGCGGGATCGAGCCTGACTATCCAGTTGCGATGAGCGCCTTTGAACTTTTGGAGCGCGCCCACAATTTAAAGGCTGATGTATTGCAGATCGCCGATAATTTGCCGATTGGCGGGCTTGCAGAGGCCGAACTTCTTAAGTTAAAGGCGCAAGCAGTTAGTTATGGAATATCAATAGAAATTGGAACTCGCGGAATCAAAAGCGAGAACATTGAGAATTTTCTACGTATCGCACAGTTACTGGGTTCGCCGATTCTGCGAGTTGTCATTGATAGCAAAGGCCACGAACCCACAATTCCGGAGATAGTTCAACTACTTAAACCTTTCGAAGCTAAATTTAAAGAAGCAAATATCAAGCTAGCGATTGAAAATCACGATCGCTTAACCTGCGCAGAATTTAACGAGATCATTGATCAAGTTGGCTCTGATTGGGTCGGAATTTGTCTAGATACTGTTAACTCACTTGGCGCAGTCGAAGCGCCCAATACCGTGATTCCGGCGCTGGCACCTCGTGCAATTAATGTGCATTTGAAAGATTTTGAAATTGTTCGCACCAACGGGCAGATGGGATTTACCGTTCGAGGAACAGCGCTCGGCGAAGGTCGATTAGATGTCGCTGAAGTCATCACCGCGGTAGGTGGAACCAAACGCGAGATCACCGCGGTTATCGAACTTTGGACTCCACGCCAAGATAGTTATGAAGCAACTGTTGCTTTAGAGAACGAATGGGCAGAGATCAGTGTTACTAATTTACGGAAATCGATAGGATCTTAACTATGGAGTTAACGGGCTATAACGTTGTCGTAACCGGCGGAAGCGGCGGTATCGGCTCAGCTTTAATTACTGGCCTTATCCAATCTGGCGCAACTGTTCATAACTTGGATCTACAAAGCCCGGCCCCTTCAGATGCAAAGTTTTATAAGACTGATTTAACTGATGAGAATTCTGTAAAGGCATCTCTCTCTTTTATCAAAACAATTGATGCGCTAATTGTTTGTGCAGGTGTGCAGTTGGTTGGCGCCGATTCCAAGATTGCAGAAGTTTCACTCGATACCTGGCAGAAAACTATTGATATAAATATGACTGGTGCTTTTTTATCGGTTAAGCATGCAATGCCCGGCCTTATCCAATCTGGCAGAGGTTCAGTTGTTTTGATCGGTTCTCCAACTGGTATGACGATGGAGGGCGCTGGCTACACCGCCTATGGCGCATCTAAAGCCGGAATGATGGGGCTTTCGCGCATCATCGCCGTTGATTACAAAGAGCAAGGCGTTCGTTCCAATGTGGTTGTTCCCGGAACTATGTCGACTCCTTTGATTCAGAAGATTTGGGATGACCCAGAGAAAGGCCCTGATCTAATTCGCCGAACTCCGCTTGGACGAATGGGTAAGCCAAGTGATTTGGTTGGTTTAGTTAATTGGTTGGTCTCTGATCAATCTTCATTTGCAACTGGTGCAATGTACGCAGTCGATGGCGGAATGACTGCCCGATGAGTAAGAATTTCTGGCCGGATACCCAACGGGTTGAGCACGCTGGATTTACAGTTGATATCGCACGCGCTGCTATCAGAAACGTTACTTATCAAGGCGCGCAAATAATTGATCTGCTCTACACCGCAATTCGTCCTTGGGATTGGTCAACTCTTGATCCCGATGAACATAGCGAAGTTGTTGAGATATCAGGAGAAAATTGTCTTATAACAATTACTGATTTATTTGCAGGATCGATGCAGGGGAAGACGGTCTTAACTCTGCAACCTAACGGGAAATTTACAATTGACTACCAGCTAACTGGTTTAGGGAAATTTGAAATCCAACGGTGGGGTGTTTGTTTCTGTCTACACACTGGCGACTGGATGGGTTCAACCGTTAACGCCAACGGAGATACCTATTCATTACTTAAAGAGATCTCGCCACAGCGCGTTATCGATGGCGTCACAAAAGGGCTATTTCCTGCCAGCAACGATATGTACTTCGTTGCCCCAGATAAGAGATCGCTAAAAGTTATATCAACTGGCAAGGTTTTAGAAGCGGAAGATCAACGCAACTGGACCGATAACACCTACAAAATTTATAGCGGTTCGTTAGCCGAACCCCGTCCTTTTGTAATTGAAAAAGGTATGAAATGGGAACAACGGGTCGAATTTGAAGTGACTCCGCCGGCAACTTCGATCCCTGATGGATCAAAGATCATTGCAAGAGATATTCCTTCACTACCGCGCATTGGCGTGCAATTTAATGGTGAGCCTTTACTGCCGAGCGATGACCTCGAAAAGGCGCTATTTATTCTCGAAATCGACCACATCCGCGTAAATGAAGAGTCGCTAACTGCCCAAAAGATCGCAACGATAAGTAAGAGCGGCCTTGCCCTTGAAGCCGCACTGCTCTCATCAAATGACGGTGGCGAACTAGCTAGAGAAGTTGAACATTTAAGCGCCCGAGTTCCGGCAGGTTCACGTTTATTGATTCATCGCCAAGGCCGTCAAATTGTTCAAGGCTCTGATCTACCAAAGAATACAACCTTAAATTCTTACATTCCTGGCAGCGATGCTTACTTAGTTGATCTACATCGCGAGAAATTTGAGTTCGGTGACGCGGTTTCATATTCAATGGTCCCGACAGTTCATTCATCTGATCCGGAAACTATCTTTAAAACTCTCTACACCCAGAAAGAGTCGATTGAGTTTGCTAAGAAGTTTGTTGCACCCCAAGTATCAGTCTCTCCAATTACCTTTTCTACTCGCGGAAATCCTGAGACCGGACACCTGCGGGATAACCGAATTAACTTTGCCCAGCCCGGGATGGCAGAACAGATCAAAGAGTTATCTGCTGCCGCTTGGACTTTAGGTTCTGTATTTGCACTTGCGAGCGCCGGTGCATATTCGGGAACATGGCACGAACTCTTCGGTGAACACGGTGTTATTTACAACGAAGGTTCTGCAATTAAGTTCTCACCAACTTTTCATGCATTGTCAGCGCTAGGTGCGCATCACGCACATGAAATTACAATCGCAACTTCACTCGATAGTTCGTGGGTGGCCTTCGAAGACCGTGAATCGCGAAAGATGGTTGTCGCCTCGCAGCGACCATGGGTTGTTGAAATTACCCCAAAGGTTTTGGCCGGCTACAAATCGATTCAAAGCCTGCACGCCAATGAGTGCGAAAAGGCGAGCCAGATTATGGATTGGTGGTCATATGCTGAGATAAATCCACTTATCGGCGATATCCCGCTATCGATCACCCCCTTTGAGATCCTCCTCCTGCGTGGCTAATCCGGCTTTATAACGCCCTTTTCTGCCGCTCGTAACGGTTCGGTAACGATCGAATTTTCGCCCAAAAACCCTTTTATTGCGGTGGGCGGCTATGTACTATCGGTATCGCTTGACCCCACCTATAGGAGGAAATACATATGGCAAAGCTTTTCTCACGCCGCACTGCAGCAGTTGTTGCTGTAGCCGCAGCGTCAATGCTTGTGCTTTCTGCATGTTCAAATAGCGACAGCGGAAGCGGAGACACTGTAAAGGTCTCACTAATTACTAAAGATCAGTCAAACCCATTCTTCGTTGCGATGATCAAGGGTGCAACTGAGAAGGCTGAAACTCTCGGCGTAGAACTAACTGTTACATCTGGTGTAGATGAGTCAGATTACGCAGGACAGATCACAGCGATTGAAAACGCAATCTCTGCAAAGCACGCTGGTATCTTGATCGTTCCAGTATCAACAGAAGTTAACGCAGCGATCACAAAGGCACGCGAAGCTGGCCTTTACATCATCGCTCTTGACACAGCACCAGATCCTGCTGACATCGTAGATATCACTTTCGCAACAGATAACCGCGAAGCTGGTCTTCTAATCGGTCAGTGGACAGCTGCAAAGCTTGCTGGCAAGAAGGCAACAATTGCACTTCTAGACATCTTCGATGACCGCATTGTGTCTGTTGACTACATGCGCGATAACGGATTCCTTGCAGGTATGGGAATTGATGTTAAGGATCCAAACAAGATGGGTGACGAAGCCAAGACTGGCAAGTACTCAGGCGGCGACTATGAGATCGTTGGAAACGTAGCAACAGGTGCTAACGAAGACGGCGGCCGTACAGGTATGGAACAACTTCTTGCTAAGAACAAGAAGATCAACGTTGTTTACACAATCAACGAGCCAACAGCAATCGGTGCATGTGCTGCAGCAGCTGCTGCTGGTATCAAGCTCGATGTAATGGTTTCTGTTGACGGTGGCGGCGCTGGTATCAACGCTGTTAAGTCAGGTTGCATCAACGCAACTTCACAGCAGTACCCATTGTTGATGGCTGACCTTGGCGTCCAAGCTATCTACGACATCGTGAAGAACGGTACAAAGCCAACTACTTCAGAAGGCCTTGACTTCTTCAACACCGGCGTTAAGTTGATTACTGATGACCCACAAGAGGGTGTTCCATCAGAGACAACTGAATACGGTCTAGCAAACGCTTGGGGTTAATCCCAGCTCTTTAGTGAATAACTAAAGAAGAGTGTTTAAAGAGGGCGGCTGCTTCGGCAGTCGCCCTCTTTAACACAATTTAAATGTTCAAGATTTGGCTAAAGTAAGTTACAGTTCAAATAAATATTCGAAAGGACCAAAAGTGAGTCAAGAGACGACAAACTACGATGCGGCGTCCGAGTTCCAGGACCGCGCAACGTTTAGTCAGAAGATGCAGGCGGTTCTTCACAAGTATCCGTGGCTTAGCTCCACAATGGTGCTTGTTGTAGCATCAATTACCTTTAGTTTTTTCAATGAAAACTTCTTAACACCATCTAACTTCTCACTCATCTTGCAGCAAGTAGCGATCGTTGGCGCTGTTGCAACTGGTCAGACTTTAATTATTCTTACCGCGGGTATCGACCTTTCATGTGGTGCGATCGCGATCTTCTCTTCAATGGCTATGGCAAAACTTGCACAAGGCACTCCGGCAGTTGAAGGCGATGGCCTATCAATCTGGATCGCATTCCCTGCGGGACTTTTGGTGGGAATGCTCGCCGGCGCAATTAACGGTGCGCTCGTAACCAAAGTTAAATTGCCACCATTTATCGTTACCTTGGGAACTTTCAATATCTTCCTTGCACTCACGCTTACCTTCACCAAGGGAACTGTTCCTGCAAACGAGATGCCTCCGTTCCTTCTTACTCTTGGACACTATGTAAATCTCGGACCATTCCGCGTGACAACTGGTGTTCTCTTTATGATCGCTATGTATATCGTCTTAGCTTTTGCTCTGCGTTACACAGCATGGGGACGCCACGTATACGCAGTCGGTGATGACATCGATGCAGCTCGCTTAGCTGGTATCTCAGTTAACCGCGTTCTCATGAGCGTTTACGTAGTTGCTGGTCTAACTTTCGCACTCGCAGCCTGGATCGTTATCGGCCGCGTAACCGTTGCTAGCCCGAATACCGGTGGTGATCTAAACCTAGATGCGATCACTGCGGTGGTTATCGGTGGTACATCTCTATTCGGTGGCCGCGGCACAATCTTCGGATCCCTTATCGGAGCGGTAATCGTGGGTGTTTTCCGTAACGGTCTAACACTTGCTGGTGTGGATCTTTACTTCCAGCTAATGGCTATCGGAATCCTGATTATCTTCGCTGTCTCTGTCGACCAATGGATCAGAAAGGCACGCAAATGAGTAAGGCTCCCGTTCTTCAAGCAGTTGGAGTTACCAAGGCTTATGGTCGCGTTATCGCACTTGATGGCGCAGACCTTGAGCTCTTTCCTGGTGAAGTTCTCGCAGTAGTAGGCGATAACGGTGCTGGTAAATCAACTCTGATTAAATGTCTTTCAGGCGCTGAAATTCCTGATCACGGTCAGATCATTCTTGATGGCCAAGAAATGTCATTTAAGCGACCACAAGATGGACGTCATGCCGGAATCGAAACTGTGTATCAGACACTTGCTGTTGCACCAGCTTTAGATATCGCATCAAACCTCTTCCTTGGCCGCGAAATGCGCAAGGCAGGTCCCTTGGGATCTGTTCTTCGTATGATCGATAGCTCTGGAATGCGCAAGGCAGCGAAAGAACATATCTCTGCTCTTGGTATCGGAACTATCCAGAATATTTCACAAGCCGTTGAAACACTTTCAGGTGGTCAGCGTCAGGCTGTTGCAGTTGCTCGCGCCGCTGCCTTCGGTCAGAAGTTGATCATCCTTGATGAGCCAACAGCTGCACTCGGAGTTCGTGAATCACGTCAGGTTCTTAAACTCATTGAGTCCCTACGCGAACGCGGTATGCCAGTTATCTTGATTTCACACAACATGCCTCAGGTATTTGAAGTTGCAGATCGCATCCAGGTTCAACGCCTCGGAAAGCGCGCTGCAGTTGTTACTCCAAAGACCCACACCATGAACGATGTTGTTGCGATCATGACTGGTGCGATGACAGTTGATAAGAAAGACCAAGCGCTTTCATCAATTCGTTAATCACAAGCAACTAGCTAAAAGAGATTAAAACAATGGCCACTCCGGTTCGTATTGAATCGGATGTGGTCATTGTTGGTTCTGGGATAGGTGGCGCCACAACTGCCTTTGCTTTGGCGCAAAAGGGTGTTAAAACGCTGGTTTTAGAGCGCGGCGAACGAATGCCACGTGAGCCTGAAAACTGGTCGCCATCTGAGATCTTTATGAAGACTCGCTACAAGCCAAATGAAAAATGGGTTGATGAAAAGGGAAATGAGTTTGTTCCCGGCGTTCATTACTTCGTTGGTGGAAATAGCAAGGTTTACGGTGCATCTCTGCCGCGCTTTAGCCGTTATGACTTTGGCGTAATCAAACATCAGGAAGGTATTTCGCCCGCCTGGCCATTTACCTACGATGACCTCGAGCCTTTCTACTACAAAGCCGAAGAGCTATACCGCGTCCATGGCGATGCGCAGAATATTTATGGCAACAACCGCATGACTCCATTTCCATACCCTGCGATGAAACATGAGCCATACGTTGAAGAGCTCGGAAAGCGGCTAGTTAAAGCTGGCGTGCACCCACATTCAAATTCAATGGGAATTGATCTTGGGCCTGGTGGAAAATGTATTCGCTGCAAAACTTGTGATGGCTTTGTTTGTAAGTTGGATGCCAAGAGCGATGCTGAAGTAAATGCACTTAATCCAGCAATTGCAACAGGCCATGTAACTCTCATGACTTCAGTACAGGTAAATCGCATTGTGCTTACTAGCGATGGAAAGTCAGTCAGCCATTTAGAGGCCACTAGAGGCGATGAAGCCCTCGAGATTTATGGAAAAAACTTTGTTATCGCAGCTGGCTCTGTAAATACCGCAGCGTTACTTCTTCGCTCCGGTGTTGCTAACTCATCAGATCAAGTTGGCCGTAACTTTATGATGCATAACAACAGCCATATCGCTGCCGTGGATATGCGTCGCAAGAACGATGTCACTTTCCAGAAGACACTTTCTTTCACCGATTGGTATCTAGATGGTGGTAAGGGTTACCCGCTTGGCGCTGTGCAATTAATCGGCAAGGTGCAAGGCATCATGATGAAATCTTTCGCTAAGCACGTGCCACTGCCGATACTTAACTTAGTCTCTGATCACAGCGTGGAATTTGTGGTTATGTCTGAGGACCTGCCACACCCAGATAACCGCGTAACTATTGATAAAAATGGCGCAATCAAGATTGCTCGCAAATCAGTCGGAATGAAGACCCACTTTGAACTTCTGCGCCGGGCTAAGAAAGTACTTCGCAAAACTGGCTACCAAGCAATCTTTAGACAACCTTTTGATATTTCGATGAACTCACATCAATGCGGAACAACCGTTGCCGGCAACGATCCGCGCACCAGCGTTGTCGATGGCTATTGCCGCAGCCACGATCACCACAATCTTTACTTAATCGATGGTGGATTCTTCCCATCATCTGCAGCAATGAACCCAGCGCTGACAATCGCCGCACAGGCGCTGCGCGTTGTTGAGCAATCAGATCTAGCTAAAGTTTAAGCAAGACCCAAGACGCGCAATAGTTCGTCATTTAAATCCTTGGCATCAACATCTACGCCAGTCCAATACTTAATTCCGATCACCGCTTGATTTACAACCATACCCAAGCCTTGCAGGGTCGTTGCTCCGCGCTTACCGGCTTCATCCAAGAAGTAAGTTTGTGGTGGATTAACAATTACATCGGCAGCCAACATTCCTGGGCGAATAGATTCGAAATCAATATCCTGCTTGCCCTCAGTATTAACCATGCCCATTGATGTTGAGTTAATGACAACTTCAGCATCTTGTGGGATTGAATAAGTCTTATTCCATTCCACAAATTCTGCAGTGGCAGACGTCTTATCGTTGAGCAGCGCTGTTAGCTCTTCACCGCGAGTGCGTGAACGGTTTACAACATAGAACTTAGTCGCACCAGCAAGCGCGAGTTCAACCGCAATTGCACGCGCAGCACCACCTGCACCGAGCAGAACAATTGTTTTACCTGTTGCCGGTGTAATTTCTAGAAATGATTTTAAAAATCCTTTGCCATCGGTATTTTCACCGATTAACTTGCCGTCGCGATTGACCGCACAGTTAACGGCACCGATTAGAGCAGCTGACTCCCCTAAGCCATCTAGGTACTTAATAACTTCGACCTTGTGAGGGATAGAGCAGTTAAAACCCTTCCAATTCATCGCTCTGGCGCCTTTTACAGCCGCTTCCAATTGGTCTGGGTTAACTTCGCAGTTAACGTAGCGATAGTGCAGGTTATTGGCCTTGTAAGAGGCCTCCACCATGGCAACTGTTGGGTTGGAGTCAGAACCCTGTGAAAAGCTTCCAGTTAATTCATGTCGAAAAGATCCGCCGATATCCATGGTCATGTTCAGACCTTACCTTGCAAGTTATGATCAGCCAATGACCACTTCATTCTTAAAGCGCATCGCATCTGCACCAATTTCATGGGGAATCTGTGAAGTACCGGGTTGGGGCGCAATGTTGCCAACTAAGCGCGTGCTCTCAGAGATGACCAGTCTTGGGTTACCTGCTACCGAACTCGGTGCACCTGGATTCTTCTCTGATGATTCTGCAGAACTCAAGGATCAGCTAGCAGAATTTAATATGTCGATGATTGGTGGCTTCACACCCGTTGTGCTGCATGACAAGTCACAAGAAAAAGCAACAATTGAAATGGCTCTGACCACTAGCAAAAAGTTTCAAGAGATAGGCGCAACTCACTTCGTTTCCTGTCCAGTACAGACTTGGGATTGGGCCAACCCTGAAGAGTTAAGCAAAGATGAAGTTACGCAATTCTTTAAGATGCTCGCTGAGGTAGATCAGATCTGTAAAGATCACGGCCTTGTACAAGTGGTTCACCCACATTTACAAACTGTTGTTGAGACTAAAAAAGATATTGATATGGTGGTCGACAACTCTGAAGTTATGTGGTGCCTAGATACCGGTCACATGACCATCGGCGGACAAGACACCGTTGAATTTGCGAAGAAGTACGCCAGCCGCGTTGGTCACGTTCACCTTAAAGATGTAAATATGAAATCTGTTCCGCCAGTTCTATCGCGTCAGCAGAGCATCATGGAAGGTGTACAGAAAGGTTTGTTTACACCTCTTGGGCAAGGCGATGTTCCGATTCTCGACACAATTCTCGCGCTGGAAGCGGCCGGATATCAGGGTTGGTATGTCATCGAACAAGATGTCGCAATTACTGGTGAAATGCCAGGAATTGGCGAGGGCCCAATTAGCGGAATGAAGCAATCAGTTGATTATCTTCATAACGTTGTAGCACCAGCGCTAGCTAAAATCGGCAAATAAAAAATTGCAACAGATAAATCCCATTGTTTTGCCCGATGATTTCTCGGTTGGCCACTACGCCGCTGAAATTATCTTCACCGAATTAGTTCGCGCTAAATCTGAAGGACGCCCATTTGTTCTGGGTTGTCCAGGCGGACGCACTCCACGCAGTACATATAACGCACTTGCTGGAATGATCAAGGCCGGTAAGCAAGATATTTCACATGTAGTAATTGCAATGATGGATGAATATCTGCAAGATAACGCTGACGGCTCACATTCAAATCATGGCGAAGATAAACACTTTAGTTGTGTGCGCTTTGCCAAGTTAGAAATCTTTGATGTTCTCAATTCGGGAGCTCCTGAAGGCGGAAAAATTCCTGCAGAAAACGTGCGCTTTCCCGATGCCTCAGATCCACAAGGCTATGAAGATTACCTACGCAAAGTTGGTGTGAACGTCTTTCTTATGGCTAGCGGTGGATCTGATGGCCACGTCGCATTTAATCCACCAGGGACTGAAAAAAGCGCACGTACCCGCATTGTGAGAATTGCAGATGAAACTCGCCAGGATAACCTAGGAACTTTTCCAGATTTTAAGGATGTAAGTGAAGTGCCAATGTACGGAGTTAGCGTTGGTCCAACCACAATGATTGATGTATCTGACATTGTGATTATGGAGATCATCGGGTCCCATAAAAATAAAGCCTTTAAACGTATCTCGGCGGCAACCGGATATGAAAGTGATTGGCCTTCTACAGTTGTGCGCGAATGTAAGGATTACTACATCCTTGCTGACAATGCTGCAGCTAACTCTTAATTAGCTGCGATCGCTGCGCCAATTACGGCAGCGCTGTTTCCGGCAACTGAGTTAATAACTTCGGGCGCTTTTCTACGCTTGGTCACGCTCTTTTCATAACTGGCCAGAACTAAGTTGCGATATAAATCGCTGCCGAGCCATAACCCGCCGCCAATAACTATATTTGCTGGATCTAGAAAATCAACCATTGCTGCCAGTGATTTACCTAGAACAGCCGCTGCGGAACCAATAATCTCTTTAGCAATTGGATCCTTTTCGTATTGCGCAAAGACTATTTCAGCACTTGTTACATCTGTCCCCGTCGCCTTTTGATAGCGACGAGCAATTCCTAGTCCAGATGAGAATTGTTCAAGGATCGGGCTCTCTTGCGAGTTATCAATCTGTGTAATTCCAAAACCAATCGCCTCACCAGTTGCCCCAGCCCAAGGTTTTCCGCCGATTACCAGCGCATGCGATATTCCTGAACTAACAGTTATAAATAAGAAATCTTTGACATTTGCTGCGCGTGCTTCAGCCAGCGCCATAGCGCGCACATCAGATTCGATAACCCAGGCAAACCCGGTTAGCGCAGCAAAATCTTCTTTCGGCTGCACAGACCAAGCGATCTGATCTTTGCTATTTAACAGATGATCTGGGGTTACATATTCGGCAAAGCATGCGCCACCTTTAGTTACTTCCAAATTCTTATCTTTGGCTACCTGTAGCAGCGCATTGATTAAACCTTTTGTTAAAGCCAAATCTGGATCTGCGTCTCCATACAGCGCCGTTCGTGCAGGCACCGTCTCGTGATGCAAGATTTCAAAAGTATCGCCGACTAGGGCGCCAGCAATCTTGGAAGCCCCGACATCTATCGCCAGGGTTGCCCTAGTCGAATTCATAATTAATAAGAATAGTCCCTATCGGTTAGAAAGGCTTTTGAGTAGACTGGCGATCATTAAATATTCTTTCAATAACTAGGGAGTCTTTCGTGTCTGATATTCGTGTTGGCGTTATTGGTGTTGGAATCATGGGCGCAGGTCACGCGCGTTACATCACTGATTCAGTAGATGGCGCAGTTGTTACAGCCTTCTTCGATCTTGATGCCGCACGTATGGATGCACTTGCTAAAGAGCTCTCTGCCAAATCTGGCGCAACGATCAACTTGCACTCATCAGTTGATGCGCTCGTAAATGATCCAACTGTTGATGCAGTAATCATCTGTTCTCCCGATGGTCTGCACCCAGAACACCTAGAACTCTGCGTTAAAGCAAAGAAGCCAACGCTCTGCGAAAAGCCTCTTGCTCCACGCCTAGAAGATGCGAAGAAGATCGCTGAAATCGTTAAGGCATCAGGTGTTCCTGTTGCGCTCGGTTTTATGCGCCGCTTTGATCCAGGTTACGTTCAAATGAAGAAGGAAATCCAGTCAGGCAAGTACGGCGAAGTTATTCAGATCCGCGCCGTAAGCCGCAACGTTTCATCACCTGGCGCAACCACAGCAGGCATGATCTCTAACTCTGCTGTACACGAATTTGATATCGCACGTTGGTTGCTTGAAGAGGAGTTCACAACCGTTTCTGTGGCATATGCAAAGAAGACTTCACACGCTAACCCAGATATTCAAGATGCGATCAGCATTTTGGCCCACACCGAATCCGGCGTGCTTATGACGGTAGATAACTGCGCAAATAGCACCTATGGCTACGACGTGCGCGTTGAAGTTCTTATGCAGAACGGTTCACTCGCGCTAAATAACCTAGGCGATTTAACAATCAGCTTTGACTTCGACCTACCTGCACGCAAATCAGGACGCTTGCACGATAACTGGATCGGTCGCTTTACCGATGCCTACATCGGCGAATTACGCGCTTGGGTAGCCTCAATTAAAGATGGCGTTGTAAATCCAAACCTCGCAACTGTCGATGATGGCATCGCCGCAAGCATCGCTTGCGAAAAAGGAATCGCCTCTCTCTAGCCGATCTGTAAAACCAAGTTTTATGACTGCTGCTGCATAGACCAAAGCGTCCAAATATGTGTGCGCACCGTTAGTGGTTGACGCATGATTTGTACGATCTGGAAAGCAACATCATCTGGGCGCAAATAGCTAGCAAGCTTTGGCTCACCCGCTGTACGTCCAGCTTCAATTGCAAACTGAGTATCTGTTCCGGCAGGACATACCAACGCTACGCGCACACCTTTTTCGCGGAGTTCGCGATCGAGTCCGCCTGCAAAACCAACTTGTGCATGCTTAGTTCCAGCATAAATAGATTCATCTCCACCGCCACGGAAGCCCGCAACTGATGAAACCATGATTATATCGCCGGCCTTTTTAGCAAGCATCGTTGGAAGAGTTGCACGAACAATATGCACGCTGCCTTCGTAGTTAGTGCGCATCATTCGATTTACTTCATCATCGCTGTAATCAAGGACTGACCCATACATACCAATGCCAGCATTTGGTACTACGCAATCAATGGTTCCGAAAGCATCTAACGCCTTCTTTGCAACAGCTCGAGCAACGTCTGGAATCGATGAATCTCCAGCCAGGTACGCAGCATTATCTGCACCAAGTGAGGCAACCATCTCTTGCAACTTAGCTTCGTTGCGCGCATTTAGAACTACTTTGCAACCTAACTCAACGAGTTGCTTGGCAGCTGCAGCACCGATTCCGGTTGTTGCGCCAGTGATTACTACTACTGATCCTTTGATATCTCTTAGTTGATAAGTCATGCAGGAATACTAAGACAGGTCACAGCTAATTTCTAGAGGGCATCCATTACGGTAATAGTCTCGCCAAAGACATAGTTCGGGCCGATCGCCTGCCACGCCTTGCTGTTTTCGTTGACCATGTGGGCATCCCAAGATGGGCGATCGCTCCAGATCTCCCAGACATTTACAACATCTGGCTTCTGGGTATCGCGGTAGATATCAATGAATTCGCAACCGGCTTCAGTGCGGATAACAGCGATATGGCTTTTGAGTTTAGAAACAAACTCATCAAATTGGCCAGGCTTAACGTTTACTTCAACGAATAGAAAGACTTTGCTCATGGCGCAACGGTATCTCTTATCGAATTAAATAAAAAGAAAAGCCTTCCGGTGTGAAAGGCACCGAAAGGCTCATCTCGTGCGCGCGAAGGGATTCGAACCCCTAACCTTCTGATCCGTAGTCAGATGCTCTATCCGTTGAGCTACGCACGCCAGACTGTGAATACTACAACCTTTTCAAATACCACCCAAACTAAGTAGTTCCTCGCGTGTGACTGCCTTTACCCGAGGTTTACCTAACGGCTCTCCCGCTGCCACTTCTGCCGCATTAATTGCTTCCCAATGGGACTGAGAAATCACTTTGCTTGCGGGCAAAATATCTGCAATATCTCCACCGTTTTTTACACCCTTTAAATCTTCTACCAATAACTTCATAACATCTGCAGCATCTGATTTATTTGTGCCGATCACACCTGATGGTCCGCGCTTTGCCCATCCAACTACGTAAAGGTTTTCGCTGACGCGGCCCTCGTTATTTACTACTTTTCCACGCTCGTAAGGAATGCCAGGAATGCTTGCTGCTTCATAGCCAATTGCAGTGATAACTAGTCCGCATTTAATACTAAAAGTCTCATCGCTACCGGTTTTTTGAAATATAACTTCTTCTACTTTGCCGGCGCCTTTGAATTCAACTGGGGTGGCAAGGAATTGAAACTTCATTGTGCGATCGTGGTTTGTCGCCTCTTTTTCAGAGATCAACAACATCGCATCGAGATTGCTCTTTGTGTCTTTTTCGATCTCATCCCCTACGCGCGAAATAGCCGCTTCAATATCTGATTTAGCCATCAAAACGTTGGTGTGCTCTAACTTCGGAAGTTCACGAAGTTCTGGAGAAGTAAAGGCGGCATGTTCTGGTCCGCGGCGTGCACTAATCACAACTTCGCGGATCGAGGACTCTTTAAGCGCTGCAATAGCGTGATCTGCAGTATCTGTCGGATCTAGTTCACTTGGTTCAAGTGCCAACATTCGCGCCACATCCATGGCCACGTTTCCGGCACCGATAACAACGGCGGTTGTGCAATTTAAATCAATTTTGAAATCTGCAAAGTCTGGGTGTGCGTTATACCAGGGGACAAAGTGAGCCGCAGATATCGATCCTGGTAGATCTTCGCCAGGAATACCCAGCTTTTTGCCCACTGCTGAACCTGTTGCGATAACTACCGCGTCATACATCTCATTTAGCTGCTCGATTGAAACATCAGTGCCGAGCTCAACGTTGCCGAACAAACGGAAGTTTCCTGCAGTCGCGATCTTTTCAAACACCTTTGCAACAGTCTTAATCTTTGGGTGATCGGGTGCCACACCACTGCGAACTAAGCCCCATGGGGTTGGCAGGCGTTCAATCATGTCGATAGAAAATTGCAGATCATCGGTCTGCAGATTCTGAAGTGCTTGCGCTGCAAAGTAGCCGGCTGGACCTGCACCGACGATCGCTACTTTGTAATTTTGCATGTGCCTATTCTATTCATGGCTACTGGCATCTCTGTACATTTTTTAGGTTTTTATGTACACTTTATTTATGAAGTCATTTCCTTTAACCGATGCTCGTCGTGAGCTGCCCACGCTCGTGGATAAATCAGCGAAAGAGCCAATTCTTATCACTCGCCATGGTGAGGAAGCTGCAGTGCTGCTCTCTCCTTCACTTTACGAAAAAATGCTTGATGCCATGGAAGAACTTGAAGATATCGCCGCCTATGATGCCGCTAAAGCCAGACGTGAAGATTCAACGCTTTGGCAAGATGCACGTAAGGAACTTGGCTTGGTTTGAGCGAGTTCACTTTAAGAATCGAAAAAACCCCACGCAAGTTTCTGAAAACGCTAAATCTCAGCGATAAACGACGGATCGACGCCGCACTTTCTTTGCTTTCGGAAAACCCAATCCCTCCTAAGGCTAAGAAACTTTCAGGGAGAAATGGCTACAGAATAAGGGTCGGAGACTTTCGAATAATCTATGAGATCCAGAAAAGCATCCTTGTAGTTCTTGTAATCGATATTGGCCACCGGCGCGAAATTTATAGAAAGTGAAAGTTTCCACAAAGTGAATTTACATCGTTTACACATTAGCGCTAATTAGCAAGGCGCCCCCCTATAGAGACAAAGCAAGACTATCTAAATCAAGGTTTTTTCCTTGAAAACTTACCGAAAGTCCTTTTGGCCCGATGGATACAGATTTAACTTTTAAGCCCGCTGGAACCTTTAAGTCCTTTACGGTTCGGCTCTTGATTTGCTCCTGAATATCTGCAGGAAGCGATGAGGCTGGAATTGGACTTCCCATTATCGAAACACTCTTAATTTGGAAGTAAATCTGGTTATTCGAATACTTTGGAACAATTAAGGCTTTACCAAGTCCTCCGGCGCCGACTGATATTTGCAAAGCATTATCAACTATTTCCGCATCGTTGAAACCAGATTCAGCTAGTAGCTGAGAAATGTCGACTGTTGATTTGATATCCAAAGATCCGATCCGCGTGGATGCGGATTTACTAATTTCTTTAGCAGAAATTTCTAGTGAGGATTTTCTGCCGCTGCTCTTCAACGTGTAGTCAGCGATATCGATTTTTACTGCTTTGATTGAATCTGAATTTAAAATACTTAGTAAATCTGTTAGAGGTATGGAGGCGCTTATTCCTGAGGCGCTTGGAAGCCGTTGTTGTACGCGGGATTCAATCTTTGATGAGACCGCACTTTCGGCAACTAGCGCTGCGGTGCCTAAAAGAACAAAGGCAGTTGTTGTAACGATCGCGGCAGATTTTTTACGCTTCATTCGCGGGAGAGTACACAAGTTAGATGAAGAATCCCTGAGAGCGGAGACGAGGAGATTTGAACTCCTGAAGGGTTTAACCCCTTACCTCGTTAGCAGTGAGGCGCACTCGACCGGGCTATGCGACGTCTCCAAGTACAGGTGTGAGTTTACAGGTAGATGACTACCGCGTGAAACGCTTCTCTTGCATCAAGGCATCCCAGATAACCGCCTGTGCGGCCAGCGCATCTTGCGAGTTCTGAGCCTGATTGAGGGCTGCGATATCTACGCGATCGCAGACTTCTTCAAGGTAGGTAATGATTTCGATGCTGCGAGTTAGTGCGCGCACTGGATCTTCGCGGAATGGGAATTGATCAAGTAATACTGGATCAGTCCAATTGATGCTGCGAAGCGCCAACATATATTCGATGGTTTCAAATAAATGCACAGATGCAACAGGTAGATCATCATCCCAGCCGCGCCAGTTATCGTTTAGCTCAGCGCTAACTAACTTGCCATGGCGGTGGATAAGAAGAAGTGATTCAGCTGGAGTCTCTTGCGCCATAAGCGAGTGGCCGAAGTCCATCACGATTCCGACGTTATCAACTTTCATCTCGCTGATTGCAAGAAGAGTTTTTGCCGCGGTTGCAAGTGTCATTCGTACGCGCGGTTCTTTGCATTTATATTCAATCGCAAACTGCACCTTAGGGTTTTCATTTGCCAGATCGCGAATACCGTTGATGGTGTAATCCCAGATCTGTAAGTAATTTGCTTGAAGTGGGAAATCAAAACCATCTTGGCCCGGCCAGAATTTTACGTAAGTCGCTCCAAGGATTTCGGCAGCAGCAATTGCCTCTCGAACGCGATCTTTAGTTTGTGAACGAAGCTTGGTATCTGGGTTGGTAAATGAACCCTTTACATATTCGCGCATGTAAATATGTGGAGTTGTCGCACGGCAGATAAGTCCGTTGTCATCAAGCATCTTCTTGATCTCAACTGCGGTGCGCTCTGGAATATCAAATGGCACATTTATATCTAGGTGCTTAAGGCCAGGGACCTTGGCGGCATCCTCAATCATCTGCTGGCTGGTGCGCGTTGGTCCGTAACCGTCTCCGGCATAGCGATCAACAAATTGGCCAAAGGCCCAGATGCCTGCTCCGTAAGTTAGTTTTCCCATTTTCGCGCCTTCTCTCTTCTTTGTTGTTGAAATCTTACGAGTTAAAACAGTTGGTGAATAGGGCTTTAGCGATCTTTCATGCGGGATGCGGCCAAGGCTTTTCGCCATGTTTTAAGGGCTTTTTCGCGCTCTTCATCAGAAAGGCGCGGTGAATATTCATCGTATTTAAGTTCGATCTTTTCGATATCTGAAATGGTGGAAAGGCCGGCACCTAATGCGGCAACCATCGCTGCACCGAATGCGGAGAGTTCAAGAAGTTGTGAAGATTTAATTCTCTTGCCACTTAGATCAGCGAGCATCTGCATTAGATATTGATTGCGTGCTCCACCACCGTCGGCATAGAGCGAATCTATTTTGATTCCAGATTTAGCAAAATCTTCGAGGACATCGTTTATTTGTGCTGCGGTTGATCTAAGCGCAGCTGATGCAAGATCCGCGCGGCTACTACCTCGGGTAAGCCCTGCGATGATTCCAGTTGCTTCACGATCCCACCAAGGCGCACCAAGACCGTTAAAGGCAGGAACTATTTCAACCTGCTGTGTTGATTCTGGTGCAAGTTTAGCTAGTTCATCGGGGGTTGTATCGAGTAGTTGTGCCAACCAAACAAGGGTCGAGCCAGTTGAAAGAATATTTGCCTCTGCAGCTCGAGTTATTTCACTGCCGAGTGACCAGGCAATTGTTTGTGGATTTGTATCGGTAAGCCCCATGAGCGAGGTACCGGTCCCGAAAGTTGCTTTGAAGTTACCGGAAATCCAACCTTTGTGCGCAAAGAGCGCCGCGTGCGAATCCCCCATGATGCCCGAAAGCGGTACATCGTTAGTAAGGCCGAGCTCTTGCATATTCGTGCAGAGGTGTTTCTCATCCGAAGAACAGACCCTTGGCAATGTTTTGAGATCTACCTTGAAGAGATCGAGAAGTTCTTGGCTCCACTGACCAGTTTTGATATCCAGCAACTGGGTGCGGCTAGCGCTGCCTGATTCGATGATGTGGCCGGCGCCTAATTTGAATGCGATCCATGAATCAATAGTTCCGATGCAGATATCCCCGGTGAAGTTTTGGTTCTCTAACAACCATTGCGCTTTAAGCGCTGAGAACATGGGATCTAGTTCAAGACCAGTTATCTCCTTCACGCGGGCAGCGTTTTTCGCTGATTTTTCAGCTAATTCAGAGGCTCTACGGTCTTGCCAGGTGATTACGTTGGTTAACGCCTTGCCAGTTGTGCGATCCCAGAAGAGAACTGATTCGCGTTGGATACTTAAACCAACTGCTGAAATTTTATGAGCTTTAGTTATTTGAAGTGATGCTGCAACTACCGAGCGCCAAATTTCTTCGGGATCTTGTTCTACCCAACCTGGTTGCGGAAAAGTTGTCTCTATCTTTACCTCTGCTTGGGCAAGAACTTCGCCCTTTAAATTAATGGCTAGGGCTTTGGTGGAACCACTGCCTTGATCGATAGCCAGAATTATTGGCGAACTATTTTCCATGCTTTAAGAGTTCTCGGGCAGAGGCAACGATTGAATCTGCAGTGAGTCCGTAATGCTCAAGAAGATAGGAAACTGATCCGGTTGGTGCAAAGGTATCTGTGCCAAGTAACTTCATGGCAACTGGGTGGTTCTGGACAACAAACTCGGCAATTGCGCCACCGACTCCGCCGCGAGTTACAGATTCTTCTGCAGTGATAATCGCTTTAGTTTCTTTCGCAGCAAGAAGGATTTCAGCGGTATCAAGTGGTGAAACTGTTGAAAGATTTATCACGCGAGCAGAAATGCCTTCGCTCTTTAATTGGTGTGCTGCAGCAACTGCGCGTGAAACCAAGGTGCCGGTTGCAATAATTGTGATGTCGTTACCATCGATGATGCGCATCGCTTTATTGGGGACGAATGCTGGGCTCTGTCCTTGCGAGACTGATGGAACTTTAAATCTTCCGATGCGCATAAATACTGGGCCAGTTGTATTTGCAGCCCACGTCACAGCTTCTTTAGTCTGTGCTTCATCGGCAGGTAGAACAATTGGAAGTGAATCAAGGGCGCGCATCCAAGCAATATCTTCAATTGAATGGTGAGTTGGTCCGAGTTCTCCGTAAGAAACTCCGGGGCTCATGCCGCAGAGCTTTACATTTGTGCGAGTATAAACAACATCGGCTTTGATTTGCTCGAGCGCGCGACCAGTCAAAAACGGGGCTGCGGCGCATACAAATGGGGTAAATCCGGCGTTTGCTAGGCCTGCGGCAACACCGACCATGTTCTGTTCTGCGATGCCGACATCGATTAAACGATCAGGAAAGAGATCGCGGAATTCGCCTAAATTGCTTGAACCAACTGAGTCATTGCAGACAACAACAATCTTTGGATTTTCGGTTGCCAGCGCGATTAAAGTCTTGGCAAAGATAATTCTGTTATCGAACTCTTCGAGTTTTTCGCTCATTGCTTACCTACCTGCTCGAGCGCTTGTTCATATTGTTCATCGGATGGAACTTTATGGTGCCATTCGGCTTTACCTTCCATAAAGTTCACGCCCTTACCTTTAGTGGTCTGCGCGATTATGACTCTTGGTTTGGTCTGCGGGTCGGTGAAAGCTTTAAGCAGCGCATCGTAGTTATGTCCATCGACTACACAGACTTCCCAGCCAAATGCTTCAAATTTCTTATCTAGCGGGTCAAGTTCGTTGGTCTTTGAAGTTGGACTTCCCTGCTGGAAACCATTGCGATCGACCACTGCAATAAGGTTTGTAAGTTTGCGATGGCCAGCGAACATCGCTGCTTCCCAATTGCTTCCCTCTTGAAGTTCGCCATCTCCCATAATTACAAAGGAGCGCGAACCGCTTTTTGCAAGCTGTGCGCCAATTGCAGTACCAACCGCGATGGGAAAGCCGTGGCCTAGTGGGCCAGTATTTGATTCAACGCCCGGAACTTTATTGCGGTTTGGGTGTCCATTTAAGTTGCTTAAAGGTTTTGCAAAAGTTTTTAGATCTTCAACCGGGAAGAAGCCGCGGAGTGCCAGAGTTGAGTAAAGCGCAACTGCGGCATGGCCTTTACTAAGGATTAAACGATCGCGGTCGGCTTTATTTGGTTCTTTAGGATCAACTTTAAGAACTGCACCAAAGAGAGTTGCCAAGATATCGGTGACTGAAAAATCTCCGCCGATATGGCCCATGCCTGCACCTTTAATTGTGTGCAGAATCTGTATGCGGATTTCACGGGCTAAATTAGCAATTTCCCGCGTATTCATCTCCATAGTGTCTTAACCCTATGCGTAATTAGGCTCGCGTCAAGCGCCGTTTAATTCTCCAGATTATCAACGTTAATAACGCGATCCCCACCCATTGCCAGAATGAAATTGGAAATGGTTTATGTTCTGGCAAGGGTTCACTTTCTCCTGCAAGAGTATTAAGAATCGTAAATTCAGCAAATACACCAGCGTGATCAGTTGCATATGGAGCTTTATAACCAATGATTTGCGATGTGGTTACAGCAACTCCATTTTTTGTGAAGATGTAATCCAAGCGATCTGTAAATCCGTACTCATTTCCCATGCCTTGTGCAGATTTCAATCGATCTGGATCTGGGCCAGTTAAAAGTGCGTTCATTCCCCAGGTGTAAGTAGTTGGTTCACTTGAATCTGGGCCGGCATCGGTAAATCCGGCTTCAACCATTAGGCTAAATGCATTGCAATTGCTATCGCCTGCAGGACATTCTTCGCTGGCAGTTGGTTGTAAACCTGGATTAGCCGCATTTGCGGGACGCGGATCACGCGGATCAGCGTTGAAATCGCCTATTACGACTAGTGGCATATTGGTTTCTTTAAGATCTGAAATCAACTGCGTTGCTTGTTTAGCCGCGTTAGGTACTTTATTTTCATCCCAAATTGATTCTAGGTGAGTTGTAACAAAGCGCACTGCAATATCTTCAATATTAACATCGGCCCAGGTATATCCGCGATAGATAGTCATTAGCGTTGGAACGATGCTGTAACTATCTTCATATTCGGTATTACCAACCCGAATAACCTGATCGGCCAGGCTCTTTTTGATCGCTAAAGCATCGCCAATCTGGAAACCACAGGCAGCTTTATCTTGGCCAAATAACTTCTGGAAACGCGTTGGATCTTTTACCATCGTTAAAAATGGAATTGGGTTGATGGAATATCCGGGATTAAATGCAGTTGTTCCATCTTTACTGGCCAAGACATAATCTCCACCGAGGGCTTCAAGTAGCTGATCGGTGAAGTTAAAGACTTCAGTTTTCTTGCTCCAGGCGTTCTTCTTGCAGTACCAAATAGTGGCTTCCTGCAGACCTATTACATCTGGCTTATATTCCTTGATTTCGGCGGCAAGTGCGATCGAGCGCTTTGAAAAATCATTTTTATTTACTTGATCCCACATAAATTGTGCGGCCGCCGGCATATTGGGAATTAACTCGAGGGCAACCCCAACATCTGCACCAAGATAGATATTTCGTGACATCACGGTAATTGTTGTTTCTGCCGCTTGCACTGCATAAGGGGTGAGCAAAGCTGCTGATATTGCGCCAATAAGGGCTGCTGTAACCCCTCGTAATTTCATAGGTTCATTATGTACTCTAAGTCTTATGAATGAGAAGGTTGAAGCCCCAGAAGTAAAGAATGCACGTCCTTATGATGTTGCACCGCCTGAGCAATTTACTGAATTCATGCGAACTGGTTGGGCACCTTCTGACCTTGAAGGTCTGCAACCACTTGAAGTTGTGACATATGCCTTCACTCGTCGCCAGGTATTGTCAGAGGCTTTTCCAAATATTCGCTTGGTAATTCCTTCTGGTAATCACAAGACTCGTTCCAATGACACCGAATATGTCTATCGCCCACATAGCGCTTTTGCTTATTACAGCGGTGTGCAAGGCGCTGATGCAGTTGCTGATTCAGTTTTAATCTTGGAACCAAAGGCTGAGGGCGGACATGATGCTTATCTTTACTTGCATCCACGTTCGACTCGCGAAACAGATGCTTTCTACACAGATCGTAAATATGGAGAACTCTGGGTTGGTCGCCATTTCACACTTGAAGAAGCCGCGACTGTTTATCAGATTGAAACTCGCAATGTAGATAACATCGAAGGCCTGCTGCGCTTTAGCAAAGAAACACTTTTGATTCGTGGTGAAGATGCCTTGATGGATAAGTTGATCTCAGTTCATGCCCGCGAAGCTGAGTTCCAGACATTTACATCTGAACAGCGCCTTATAAAAGATGAGTACGAAGTAGGCCAACTGCAGGCTGCCGTTGATTCAACCGGTCGCGGTTTTTCAGATGTAATCGCGGCAATGCCTGCTGCTGCCGATCATCATCGCGGTGAACGCATTGTGGAAGGCGCATTCTTTGGTCGCGCCCGCCTTGAAGGTAATGACATTGGTTATACAACTATTGCTGCGGCCGGTTCGCATGCCTGCGTGCTGCACTGGATCCGCAACGATGGCGCGGTTCGCAATGGTGAACTTTTGCTACTCGATGCCGGTGTTGAAATGGATTCCTATTACACCGCCGATATCACGCGTACCTTGCCGGTGAATGGAAAGTTCACACCTGCGCAACGCGCTTTATACATGTTGGTTTACGAGGCACAGCTTGCGGGTTTTGCTGCAGTTAAGCCGGGAGTTAAATTCTTAGAGATCAACCGCGCAGCGCAACGAGTACTTGCTCAAGGTTTAGCAGATATGGGCGTGCTTACCGTTAGCGCAGAAGAATCAATGAAGCCAGAAGTTGGTCTGCACCGACGTTGGACCTTGCACGGAGTAAGTCATCATTTAGGTTTGGATGTTCACGATTGCGAACATGCTCGTCAAGATATGTACCGCGATGGCGTGCTGCAGGAAGGAATGGTTCTAACCGTTGAACCAGGTCTATATATCCAGCCTGATGACGAACTCTTTGCTCCTGAATATCGCGGAATCGGTATCCGCATCGAAGACGATGTCATTGTTACTGCAGATGGATGCCGTAACTTAAGTGAAGATATTCCGCGCCATCCTGATGCAATCGAAGCTTGGATGGCTTCAATTCTCGGTTAATTAACCAGCTATCTGTAAACCGAGGTAAGCAGCGGCTAAACCAAAGCCGAGTGACATAACTAAGTTTATGGTTATCTCGCGATAGCGCTTTAGCTCAAACCCTAGGTAGATATCGAGCATAAACGTTGACCAAGTTGTAAATGCGCCGGCAAAGCCAACGGCCAATAAATCGTAAATGGTTTCAGATTTTGTAAAAGTTAATCCGATGATAAATGAGCCAATTACATTTACGAGAAAGATTCCGTAGGGCTTGCTGGTGTAGCGGCGAATGTATTGATCAATCGCAAAGCGCGCGGGTGCGCCAACTGCGGCGCCAAGAATCACATATAAAGTATTCATCCACGTACCGGAATCAACTTGCGGCTAACTGGCAGAACTAAAAGGACGATTAGCAGGCTTAAAACGATATTTTCAATTAAGAATAGAAATCCACCAGAAATTGGTTCTACAACTTGTACGGTAACTGCAGAGAATGTTGTCATGCCTGCGCAGAATCCCGGCAACAATAAATGACGAAGTTCGGTAACCCCGCGACGCTCCATTAAAACCAAGAGCGCGCTAGCGAGTGCTACACCTAGCAAATTTGCAGCAAGGGTTCCGTTGCGATCATCGGGAATAACATTCGAAAGGCCAAAGCGAACTAGGGTTCCTGCTACGCCGCCAATCGCGACAAGCAGCAGGGATTTCATATTTAGTTGCGCTTTTCTCTCTTTAGCAATCCTGCGAACATGCGAGCTGGATCGTATTTAATATCTACAACGCGTTCCTTCATAGGAATGATTGCGTTATCGGTGATCTTGATGTGCTCTGGGCAAACTTCAGTACAGCACTTAGTGATGTTACACATCCCAAGGCCGTGCTCTTCTTGCGCAGTGCGCTTGCGATTCTTCAACATATCAAGTGGGTGCATATCAAGCTCTGCGATGCGGATAAAGAATCGTGGGCCAGCAAATGATTTCTTATTTTCTTCATGATCGCGGATTACGTGACATGTGTCTTGGCACAAGAAACATTCGATGCACTTGCGGAACTCTTGTGAGCGCTCAACATCTACTTGCTCCATACGTGCTTCACCAGGCTTTAGATCCTTAGGCGGTTCATATGCCGGAATCTCCATCGCCTTTTGGTAGTTAAAGGAGACATCGGTTACGAGGTCTTTAATAACTGGGAATGCACGAAGTGGGGTAACGGTAATAGTTTCGTCTTCGCCGTATGCAGCAACTTGTGTCATACATGCCAGACGAGGCTTGCCGTTGATCTCCATAGAACAAGATCCACATTTGCCGGCTTTACAGTTCCAGCGCACAGCGAGATCGCCCATTTGGGTTGCTTGTACGCGGTGAATTACATCGAGGACTACTTCGCCTTCGTTGGCTTCAACCTGAACATCTTGAAGTCCACCGTTAGTTGAGTCTCCTCGCCAGATGCGAAGATTTATTTTGCGCGCCATTAGTTGGAACCGCCTTTCGCAATTTCTTCCGGTGTCATGTACTTCTTAAGTTCATCAACCTCAAAGAGGTCGAAGAGTTCCTTAGGCATAAATGGCAGCGTTTGCTTGCGCACATTTACTTGGTTGCCATCGAATGATGAGATGTGGTTGTGTTGACGCCACGCTGAATCCATACCTGGGAAGTCATCTCGTGTGTGACCACCACGAGATTCTTCGCGACTGATCGCAGACTTTGCGGTGCTCTCGGCAACTAACAACATATTGTCGAGATCGAAGGCCAAGTGGAATCCTGGGTTGAACTTACGTCCGCCAGTTACCGCAACGTTTGCGCTGCGCTTTCTAATTTCAGCAATCTTTTCGATCGCATCCTTTAGTTCCGTGCCGGTACGGATAATTCCGACCAAGTTATGTGTAACTTCCTGAAGCTCTGCGTGGAGTGAATATGAATTCTCTCCGCCGCTACGAGCAAATGGCGCTTCGATACGCGCAGCCGCTGCTGCAATAGTTGCATCCGATACAGGTGCGGCAGTTGTCTGCTTAACGTAGGCAGCTGCTCCCATTCCGGCGCGACGACCAAAGACCAAAAGATCTGAAAGTGAGTTACCGCCAAGACGGTTTGAGCCGTGCATTCCGCCAGCAACTTCGCCTGCAGCAAAGAGCCCTGGAACGCCGACTGCTGCTGCAGTATCTGGCTCAACTTCCACGCCACCCATTACGTAGTGACAGGTTGGGCCGACTTCCATTGCTTCTTTTGTAATGTCCACGCCAGCTAGTTCGTAGAACTGGTGCCACATAGAAGGCAGGCGCTTCTTAATTACTTCAGCAGATAAACGCTTTGAAACATCTAGGAATACGCCACCGTGTTCGGTGCCGCGCCCCGCTTTAACTTCAGAGTTAATTGCGCGCGCAACTTCATCGCGAGGCAATAGCTCTGGTGGGCGGCGGTTATTGTCTTGATCGACATACCAACGATCGGCTTCTTCTTCATTGTCGGCGTACTTATCTTTAAATACATCTGGGATGTACTTAAACATAAAGCGCTCACCCTTGTTGTTGGTAAGGATTCCGCCTTCACCGCGAACAGATTCAGTTACAAGAATTCCGCGAACAGATGGAGGCCAAACCATTCCGGTTGGGTGGAATTGCAAGAACTCCATATCAACCAAGTTTGCGCCGGCCTTTAGGGCAAGTGCATGGCCATCGCCAGTGCCTTCCCAAGAGTTAGAGGTAATCTTGAAAGTCTTTCCGACGCCACCAGTGGCAATGATTACTGCAGGTGCTTCGAATAGAACTTCAGATCCTGATTCACGCCAGTAACCATATGCGCCAGCGATCTTGCCGTTCTCTTTGAGAATTTCTGTGATCGTAAGTTCTGAGAAAACTTTAATATGTGATTCGTAATCACCGTGTTCGCGCTTATCTGCTTGCTGCAGTGCAACGATCTTCTGTTGCATGGTGCGAATAAGTTCTAGACCAGTGCGGTCACCAACGTGTGCAAGGCGTGGATATTCGTGTCCGCCGAAGTTACGTTGGCTGATCTTTCCTTCTTTGGTGCGATCAAAGAGCGCGCCCCACATTTCAAGTTCCCAGATGCGATCTGGAGATTCTTTGGCATGAAGTTCTGCCATGCGGAAATGGTTAAGGAACTTTCCACCGCGCATAGTGTCGCGGAAGTGAACCTTCCAGTTATCGTTTGAATTCGCGTTACCCATTGAGGCAGCAGCGCCACCTTCAGCCATAACGGTGTGGGCCTTGCCGAATAGTGATTTACAGATGATTGCTACGCGCAGACCTGATTCGCGAGCTTCAACTGCTGCACGCAGACCGGCACCGCCTGCACCAATTACCAAGACATCGTATTTGTGACGTTCTAGAGCGTTTGTCATATCAGTCGGCATCCCTTAGAAGAAGTAGAAGTTGGTCCAGGCGCCAGTTGCAACTTGGCGGACATAGATATCGGCAAAGGCAACTGCGGCAAGTGAATACCAGGCATATTGCTGATGTGAATGATTTAGTACTGAGACCCAACTCCAAAGCTTGTAACGAACTGGATGTTTAGAGAAGTGCTTTAAACGGCCGCCAATTGTGTGGCGACAGGTGTGGCAAGACAATGAATACATCCAGAGCATTGTTGCGCTCAAGGTAAGAACGATTGAGCCGACGCTCATGTGGCCCCATTCACCTGCTGGGTTCTTAAATGAAATAACTGCGTCGTAAGTAAGGATTACGTTAAATACCAAACCTGCGTAGAAGAACCAACGGTGGGCGTTCTGCAAGATAAGTGGTGCACGAGTTTCGCCTGTGTATTTGCTGTGTGGTTCCGCAACGGCGCATGCAGGTGGTGACAACCAGAAGGCACGGTAGTAAGCCTTGCGGTAGTAGTAGCAAGTCATACGGAAACCAAGTGGGAATATCAAAATAATCAACGCTGGTGAAAGTGCGAAGTTAAAAATTTCTGCGCTAACTGGAGTCCAACCAAAAAGCGTTGCTTCAGGTACGCATGCTTCGGAAAGACATGGAGAATAGAAAGGAGAGATCAGGTGATCTTTGTAGTAGTTCGCACCTTCGAATGCGCGGAATGTTGCATAGACAATGAAGCTAAATAAAACTCCAAAGGTAATTGCCGGTTGCAACCACCATTTATCTGTGCGCAGCGTGCGCTCTTTAATCTTGGCGCGTGTTGGAGAAAAGACTCCGGACATTTCTACCCCTTTTTTTAACCTTTAAGCCCTTTAACCCTTGGCAGGATTGTTCTTGCTTAAGGAGAAGTGTCCGCTTCTGAGGCAAAACTCGCCAGATGGTTGCCCGCATCGTGGCTATGAAGTCAGCCACAGCGAGAGAAAAATGGCGGAGGGCGTGGGATTTGAACCCACGAAACTTTCGTTTGCCGGTTTTCAAGACCGGTGCACTCGGCCGCTATGCGAGCCCTCCGTGGGAGAGATTACCCGAAGTTGGAAGGCATTAAAAATCGGCGCTAATTACTGGGGTAGTTCGAGCAGTCGTTCAATAACGATGGCTACGCCATCTTGATTATGAGGCGGTGCCACATCTTTGGCATTTGCAGGTCCTGCATGATGTCCATCGATCATTGCATAAGAGCGTCCAGCCCATTGCAACATAGAAAAGTCATTTGGATTATCACCAAAGGCGACGCAATCTTCAGCAGTAATTCCGATACGCGCTGCCATCATTGCAAGCGTTTCACCTTTGGAAACGCCAAGGGCAGAAATTTCAAGCAGTGAATCGTTATTTGCCGAATGCGTAACATTTACAACGCCTTGTAGCGCAGGCGTTGCTAAAGCCAGCATTTCATCTGCCGAAATTTCTTGTTGTGAAAGGCGAGCTAATAACTTTAGCGCCGGACGATTTGTAACTGTGTCTATTGTGTCAACGCCAATATCGTCCATGCCAACATCCCAGCGCGGGATATATGCCTTCTCACGGTGGAAGTGATCATTTGATTCAACAGCAAATGAAACATTGGGAATAGTTACGCGCAAGATATCAACTGCTTTTTGAAGTTCAGTTGGCGCAATCATCCACTGCTCTAAAACTTTATCGTTATGCAAATCGTAGAGAAGTCCACCGTTGCAGCAAATTGCAGAACCGAAATCAAATGCTTCTCGCACATCGCCCATCCAACGTGGCGGACGGCCGGTGACAAAGAATATTTCTACGCCGAGATCGCGCGCCTTGGTAAATGCGGCGATTGTGCGGTGTGAAATTGCTTCATCGTGCGGAACGATCGTTCCATCTAAATCTGTTGCAATTAACTTTGGGCGACGATCGCTCACACAAGCTCAAATCGCTTGGTGCCAAGGAATGGTTGCAGTGCAGCAGGCACGTTTACTGTGCCATCTGCATTTTGGTGGTTCTCAAGTATCGCCACGATCATCCGAGGAATCGCAACCAAGGTGCCATTTAGCGTTGCGACAGCCTTTGTGCCGTCAGCATCTTTATAGCGAATATTTAAGCGGCGGGCTTGGAATTCGGTGCAGTTAGAAGTACTTGTAACTTCGCGATATGCCTTCTGTGTTGGGATCCAAGCTTCGATATCAAATTTACGCGTTGCACTTGATCCAAGATCACCAGATGCCACATCGATTACGCGGAAAGGGATCTCCATCGCATTTAAGAAATCTTTCTCCCATTGCAGTAAACGCTTATGTTCTTCCTTGGCTTCTTCTGGCTTACAGAAGGAGAACATTTCAACCTTATCGAATTGATGTACTCGGATAATTCCGCGGGTATCTTTTCCGTAACTTCCGGCCTCGCGGCGGAAACAAGTTGAATATCCGGCATAACGCATCGGCAATTTATCCGCTGGTAGTACTTCATCCATGTGGAATGCGGCCAGTGGAACTTCGCTTGTGCCGACTAAGTACGCGTCATCTTTTTCAAGGTGATAGACATTTTCTGCTGCTTGTCCAAGAAAACCGGTGCCTTCCATCGCCGCAGGCTTTACAAGTACTGGTGGAATAACTGGTGTAAATCCAGCCTTTAGCGCGCTTTGAATCGCATAGTTAACAAGTGCGAATTCCAGCATCGCTCCAACGCCGGTTAAATAATATGAACGAGAACCAGAAACTTTTGCACCACGTTCAGTGTCGATTGCGCCAAGTAGCTTTCCAAGTTCAACGTGATCTTTTGCTTCGAAACCATCTTTGGTGAAATCACGTGGCGTGCCAACGTGTTCAATGGTTACAAAATCTGCTTCGCCACCGATTGGCGCTTCTGGGTCCAATAGGTTTGAAAGTTGCATGACAAGTGCGTTGGCTTTCGCTTCGATTTCCGCGCGCTTAGCATCGGCAGCTTTTACTTTATCTGCCAGTGCTTTTGCATTCTCTAATAAAGCAGCCTTTTCATCGCCTTTTGCGGCTCCGACAGACTTGGAAAGCGTGTTCTGTTCAGCGCGCAAAGTTTCGAATTCGGTAATCGCAGCGCGGCGCACATCATCGATCGCAAGTACTTGATCCACGATCGTGACATCTTCGCCACGACCTTTTTGTGATGCGCGAACTAGATCTGGATTCTCGCGAAGGAGTTTGATATCGATCATGCTTTAACGCACCTCTCGTGGGTAAGAACCTAAGAATCTGATGTCATCACAAATCTCGCGAAGCTCGGCAACGCTGCCACCGACTGCTTCATCGTTTATATGTCCTTCGACATCAATAATGAAATGGTAGTGACCAAGTTCGCGTCCAGTAGGGCGACTTTGAATAAAAGTTAAGTTGACGTTGCGCTTGGCAAATACCTGCAGGATCTCAAGGAGCGCTCCAGCGTGATCGATATCGATAAAGATCGCCATTGAGGTGCGGTCATCGCCAGTTGGTTCGGGAATCCATCCTGGTTTCTGGGCTGCGATAAAGCGAGTGACTGCTCCATTGGTATCGCCAATATTTTCGGCGCGGATTTCTAGACCAAAATGTTCTGCTGCAACGCTTGATGCGATCGCGGCATCGAGCTCACCTTTACTTACTAGCTCGGCGGCTGCAGATGTTGAATTCGTTGGGACAACTTCTGCGTGCGGATAATTTTTCGCAATGTAGCTGCGGCACTGTGACTCAGCATGTGGGTGGGTGCCAATTCTTTTAATCTCAGTGGCTCCTGGCTTAGTCATAAGCGCAAAGGTGACTGGCAGGGTAACTTCGCCAGAGATAGTTAGAGGGTCCCCCGTTGCGAGTTCATCGAGAGTGCGCGCGACAACGCCTTCCACGGAATTTTCAATTGGGACAAGGGCGTAATCAACTTCGCCGGTGCGAACCGCGTTAAGTGCAGCAGTGACATTTGCATAAGGAATCTTTACATCGGTATCGCAAGTGATCTTATTTAGCGCAGCCTCAGTGAAGGTACCTACCGGACCTAAATAGGCGAATCTATGGCTATCTGCGGCGCTCACTTGCTAAGGATACCTGCTCCATAGCCAATGATTTCCAGTAATTAATTAGCGGCAAGCACCTCACGCGCAAAGGCGGGGCGGTTGGTAATCAAATTATCGACGCCGAGATGGCGACACAAGATGATGTCGGATGGTTCATCAACGGTCCAGACATTTAACTTCTTGCCGGCAGATTTAATCTGCTGCGCTAGCGCTGGCTTTTTGCGCAATTGCGCAATACCGGGGCCGATTGAATGCGCTGATGAATATCTAACGGATAGGCGTGGAGTAGTTTCGCGAATCAAATAAGTCAGCGCAATCGATTTATCAAGTTGTTTAACGCGCTCAACTGCAAACCAAGAGAAAGACATAACCGTTATATCAATACCTGCTTTTTCAATTCGCTTTGCCTCTTTATGTAATTTCTGAACCACATGGTTTTCGATTTCCGTACGTGAAGGAACTGGATGTTTAGTTTCCAGCAATAGAGATTTCTTCTCGGTAATTCCGAAATCAATGAATTGATCAAGTGTGACAATCTGCGGATAGATTGCCACTAACTGCGCATACGTTGATTCGTGAACTACGGCGGCGTTATTTGCGCGGCGCTTTAAATCTGCGTCATGCCAAAGAACCGCGACGCCATCTTTAGTTAGGCGCAGATCGCATTCGAAACCATCGGCGCCCTGCTTGACTGCGTTTTCATAGGCGACCATAGTCATCTCAGGAAAGTCATGAGATGCCCCGCGGTGAGCGTAGATCTTCATAGTTCGAGATTAACACCAATACCCCAGTACCAATCGGCTTGGGTAGGCTAAGCGCCATGAAGGCCTTGTACTTCCAATGCGCTGCACGTTCAGCGCTAGGTTTGGTGCGCAACGGAAACGAGGACTCTGCACTTATAGGCGCGCAAGTTATCGCCGTCGCTGATGGAATGGGTGGCCACGCAGGTGGTGAAGTTGCATCGAGCGTTGCGATAAATACGCTTGCAGAAATCGCTCCAACTTTTACTTCCGAAAACATTGACGTTGATTCGGCGAGCGATCTTTATTTGAATTCGCTACATACTATCGATGCGCAAATTCGCGCTGTTGCAAACGATGAACCAGCCCTTTCCGGGATGGGAACAACTCTTACCTCTCTATTCATAAGTGGTACTGAAGTTTCTTTGCTCCATATCGGAGATTCCCGCGCTTATCGTCTGCGTGGAAACACTCTCGAGCAGCTCAGCGCCGACCACACCGTTCTGCAAGAGTTGTTAGATAAAGGCGTAATTTCTGAATCAGAGGCGCAAGTACATCCACAACGCTCAATGCTGACGCAGGCGCTGATGGGTGAGGGAAATCTTGAGCCATCACTTCATGTTTTCGAAGGAAAAGTTCAGGATCGCTACCTATTGTGCAGCGATGGCTTAAGTGGGGTTCTCACTGAGAAAGAGATAAAAACTCTTATCAAGGGTAAAGATGCCGCTGAAGCAGTTGATGCCTTAATTGATGCGACTTATATAAATGGAGCACCAGATAACGTCACGATCGTAATCGCTGATATTGTCGAAGAAAGTTCCACCCAAGTAGAAAAGTTAGGAGCGGCAAAACCATGATGAATAAAATTTTGGGCGGCCGCTACCAACTCGGCGCGATGATCGGCACCGGCGGAATGGCCGATGTCTATATTGCGCAGGATCAACGTTTATCTCGCGAAGTTGCCGTAAAAATTCTGCGGAGTGATCTCGCGAAAGATCCAACCTTCGTTTCGCGCTTTCGTAAAGAAGCGAAAGCTGCCGCTGGTTTAAACCACCCTGGCGTGGTTGCTGTTTATGACTCAGGTGAAGAACCTGCGCCATACATTGTTATGGAATTAGTCACTGGCCACACCCTGCGCGAGTTAATTCATGGTGGCGAGCGTTTGCCACTTGATCGCGCACTTGAAATTGGCGCGGGAATTCTAGAAGCGGTTGATTACTCACATCAGCGCGGCATCGTTCACCGCGATATCAAACCTGCAAACGTGATGATCACCGACGGTGGCGATGTAAAGGTGATGGATTTCGGAATCGCACGCGCCATGGATGATCTCGGTGCAACTTTAACGAGCACATGGAACGTTGTCGGCACTGCGCAGTACTTATCTCCTGAACAAGCGCTTGGTGAGGTTGCAGATACTCCAACAGATATTTACTCAACTGGTTGCTTGTTATACGAACTGTTAACTGGCCGTCCCCCATTTACCGGTGAGACTCCAGTTTCAATCGCCTACCAACATGTTTCAGGTCATTTAACTCCAGCTCGTCAACTTCAACCTGATCTTCCTGAAAGCGTTGAAGTTATGTTGGAAGTTGCTCTATCTAAGAAACCAGAAGATCGTTATATTTCTGCGCGCGCGATGCTCGAAGATTTAAATAAAATTCGCGCCGGAGAAAGTATTTCAACGAAAGTTGTGCGCGGGCCACTTGTCTCTCGTCGCACCGCAGTTATCTCTGGAATATCTCTTCTGCTAGTTGGCGTGCTTGCCGTGGTAGGTCTTTCGCTAAACGGCGGTTCAACTCCATCGCTAGGCAATGAAATCCCTAACGTGGTTGGCCTTACCGAAGATCAAGCTCAGGCTCTGTTAGGTGATTACACGGTCACGGTGCAGCGCGCACCTGATCCACGGATTCCTAAAGATCGCGTTGCCAGCCAAATTCCACTTGCAACTAGCCAAGCAACAAAGGGTTCTGCGGTAACGCTAACCATCTCTGATGGTCCAGGTGATGCGATCGTTCCCGATGATTTAGTTGGAATGTCTTTAATTGATGCACGAACCTCACTTGCTGCGGCAGGTTTAGTTATCTCTCGAACTGAAGCTGCGCCATCAGATGAACCGCAAGGAACTGTATTGAGCGTGCTTCCTGAACCTGGTTCAACAATTACCGCCGGCACTGGGGTTGTCTTAACTATCGCTAGCGGAGAAGTTGAAGTTCCTAATTTGATTGGCGTTGAAGCGATTCAAGCGAAAACGCTTTTGATTCAGGCCGGCTTCTTGGTTCGCGAATTCAATGATTACGATGCCGCGCAGGCAGTTGGTGTTGTTATTCGCCAAGCACCTGATGCGGGCACAACTCAAACTATTGGTAAGCCTGTAACAATTACAATTAATAAAGCGCCGTAATTTAAGCGCGCTTACCAACAACTGGAGATAAGCCCACTGACTTTGCGAGCGCGTCATTATCTCCGCATTGTGTTAACCAGTTAGCGAGCATTAAATGTCCGTGTTCAGTCAGTACTGATTCGGGATGGAACTGCACACCTTCAATTGGCAAAGTTTTATGGCGCATCGACATAACAACGCCAGATTCTGTTGCACCTGTAATCTCTAATTCGCTGCTAACCGTGTCACGTTCTACTGCGAGTGAGTGGTAACGAGTTGCCGTAAATGGTGAGGGAAGGCTTGTTAAAACACCTTTTCCTTCGTGCAACACTTGTGAAGTTTTTCCATGCAGTAACTCTGGTGCGCGAGAAACAGTTGCACCGAATGCCACACCAATTGCTTGATGTCCTAAGCAGACGCCAAAGAGTGGAATATTTTTATCTGCGCAGTATTTGATCATCGCGATGCTGATGCCGGCATCTTCTGGGGTGCCAGGCCCGGGAGAGATAAGTACTCCGTCATATTCGCCGGCTTCCTCAACGCTTACTTCGTCATTTCGTTTAACGATGCATTCGGCGCCAAGTTGGCCGAGGTATTGCACCAAGTTAAATACGAACGAGTCGTAGTTATCGATGACGAGGATGCGGGACATGGGGCAATTCTTGCAGGGTTGGCGGGTGGGCTGTTTCCAGATTTGTTCTTTTCAGTGCAGCAGTTTCCAGGATTGGGTTTTCCATGTAGCCTTCTACCTATGCCAAAGTCGAAATTGCGTAAAAAGGTTCAAGAAAAGCACGCTCACGAAGAGCAGATCTTTGATGCTGAGCCACACGGCCCGATCGAGAGCCCGAGCTGGCTTGCTCCAGTTATGGTCGCCAACTTCCTGGTCGGCCTCTTCTGGATCGTCGTTTTCTACGTAAGCCAGACCACCTATCCAATTCCGGGTATCGGCGCATGGAACATGATTATCGGCTTTAGCTTTATTGGGGTTGGATTCAGCCTCGCCACTAAATGGAGATAAGCGCAGCGTAATCGACCGAGTAAATGGCGATAGAGCTCAGCGTCATCGCCTGAGTAAATGGCGTTAGGCGAATAACCCTCTTTTTTACACCTATTCTCAGTCTTCTCTCAGCCTATGAGAGCATTCTCAAACCATGCCTAAGAGCTCTGAAAACACCAATTACCGAATTCTCGTCGTCGATGATGAATCCAGTATCAGCGATCTAATCTCAACAAGTCTGCGCTTCGTCGGTTTTGAAGTTCGCACCGCCGCAACCGGCTCAGAAGCTTTAACAGTTGCTGAAGAATTCAAACCGCATGCCGTCGTACTCGATGTAATGCTTCCAGATTCAGATGGTTTTGAAGTCTGTCGCCAATTGCGCAGCGAAGGTTTAAATGTTGGAGTTCTCTTCTTAACTGCTAAAGATGGCATGGAAGATAAAGTCGCTGGGTTAACAATCGGTGGCGATGATTACATGACCAAACCATTTAGTTTGGAAGAACTTGTTGCGCGTTTGCGTGCGCTGCTTCGCCGTATCGGTGTTGCTGAGATTAACACCGATGATGAAAAGATTCGCTTTGCCGACCTTGAACTAAATGAAGCAACTCATGAAGTTCGTCGCGGCGGCGTTTTACTTGAGATGTCACCTACTGAATTTCAACTACTGCGTTACTTATTGATTAACGCTGATCGCGTAGTCTCTAAATCTCAAATCCTTGATCATGTGTGGCAATACGATTTCCGCGGTGATGCCGGAATTGTCGAAACATATATCTCCTACTTACGAAAGAAGATCGATATCTTCGATCCACCACTTATCCACACAGTTCGCGGTGTTGGTTACCGCTTGCGCTTGCCAGCAGCGAAGTAGCATGAGCAATGCCATCGTTCTCTAGTTGGAGTCTGCTCAACCGCCTGACTTTAGGTGTTGTTCTGCTTTCTACACTAGGTGTGGTGGCATCAGATATCGCTGCTCAATCGCTACTTCGAACTTACTTAACTCATGAGGTAGATAACGAACTATTAAGTGTCGCTGGTGGTTCTATCCCGCGGCTAGAACGCGCAGGAATCGAATCTGATGACGATGATTTCAGCGACAACGAAGCTCGTTCAATGCAGATGCGGCCACTGCGCAGTATTCCAACTTCAACTTCAGTAACTTTGATTGGACCTGCAGGAATAGTTCTCGGCCAAATTGGTGGAGATTTAAATGCCACCGAGATAACTAGTTATTTAACGGCAATTACCCCTGAAAAAGCTTCTGAAAATGGAGATCGCCCGTTCACTATTGAAACTGAAGAACATGATTTCCGCGTTCTTTTGCGAACACTTCCTTCTGGTTTAGGAAATGTAGTAATCGCACATTCATTTGAAGATATCGATCGTATTCTCGCTCGCCTGCAAGGTCTCTTTATACTTATTGGTTTATTCATGATCTTCTTTATCGCACTCGCCTCTCGCAAGATGATTATCGTTGGACTTAAGCCACTGGCAAACGTTGAAGCCACAGCCGAAAGAATTGCTGAAGGAGATCTAACTGCGCGTCTTCCAGATGTAAAACCAAATACTGAAGTTGGTCGCTTGGTTGGCACGCTAAATACGATGTTGGGGCGAATTGAAGAATCTTTTGCTGCGCGTTTAGAGAGCGAAAGTAAGTTACGCCGCTTTGTGGCCGATGCTTCACACGAACTTCGTACACCGATTACCGCTATCCGCGGTTTTGCCGAACTCCATCGTCAAGGAGCAGTTACGGGCGAAGAGAAGACAAAGGAGCTAATCGGCCGTATCGAGAACGAATCAAAGCGGATGGGTTCACTTGTAGAGGATCTACTTCTCTTGGCCCGCCTTGATCAATCGCGAGAAATGAAATCAGATCCGGTTAACCTCACACAGATAGTTTCCGATGCAGTCGCTTCTGCACGCGCCGCCGGACAAAATCACACCGTCAACTTTAATGAGCAAGCTGAAGAAATTTACGCGCTCGGTGATAAAGATCGAATTCATCAAGTTGTCGCGAACTTACTTGCTAACGCGCGAGCACATACACCTGCCGGAACGGTTATAAATGTCTCACTAAAACAAGATACTGATGGGGTTCGTATACGTATTGCAGATAACGGCCCTGGTTTAACGGATGCGGATCAAGCGCGAATCTTTGAGCGCTTCTATCGCGCTGATGCTTCGCGTGTTCGCACCGATGGTGAAGGAACAGGTTTAGGACTTTCTATTGTTGATGCAGTTATGCGCGCCCATGCTGGCCAAGTAAGCGTTCAATCCGATGTCGGAAAAGGCGCGGTATTTACCCTCTTTTTCCCGCTGGGAAGCTAGTTTCCCAAAGACTCCATCGCACGCAGAGTTGAAATGCGCTCTTCAATTGGCGGATGAGTAGAGAACATCTTGGAAACTGCTTTGCCATCCAGCGGTGATTCAATCCAGATATGAGCAACAGCATTTGATTTCTGTTGCACGACCGTTGAATCTGCCGCAAGTACTTCAAGTGCCTTGCGAAGTCCGGCAGGATTGCGAGTAAATGAAACAGCAGTGGCATCAGCGAGTGATTCACGACGGCGTGAAATTGCGCTCTTAAGTAGTGTTGCCGCAATTGGCGCCAAGATTAAAACAAAGAGCGAAACTACCAACATGATTGGGTTGGCGTTGCTATCGCGATCGCGACGACCGCCACCAAACCACATCATGCGCATTAGGAAATCGCTCAAGATCGCAATTGCACCTGCAGTTGTCGCAGCAACTGCTGAAACAAGAGTGTCGCGATTGGCTACGTGCGCCATCTCGTGCGCAATAACGCCTTGCAGTTCGTCACGATCCATAACTTCCAAGATGCGAGTTGTAAATGCAATTAGCGCATGATCGGGATCGCGCCCTGTTGCAAAAGCGTTTGGCGCGGTGTCGACAACAATTGCAACCTGTGGCATTGGTAGTCCACTTGCGATAACAACTTCTTCAATGACGTTAAAGAGTTCGGGGTTATCTTCGCGCTGAATTAACTTTGCGCCAGTCATCTTTAAAACTAATTTATCTGAGCCGTAATACGAACCCCATACGCCAATCAGAGATATACCAACTGCAAGTGGCACCATGAACGTTGATGTGCCGGCGCCAAAGTAAGTTAGCGCTGCATATGCAACTAGACCGGTGAGTAAACCCATTGAGGCAAGAAGGAAATAAGTCTTTCCTTTATTTGCGCTCTGTTGGGAGCGAAAATCATTTATTGCCATTGTTTCTTAGAAAGTTACCTTTGGCACGTTGCGATCTTGTGGATCTTCAACTTCATAAAATTCGCGCTCTGTAACCTTGGCAAAACCTGCGAAAAAGTTGGTGGGGATGGTTTTTACAGCGGTGTTGAGGTTGCGAACGTTGTCGTTATAGAACTGACGTGAGAAGGCAACTTTATTTTCAGTTGTTGAAAGTTCTTCTTGTAGAGATAAGAAGTTTGATGATGCTTTGAGATCTGGGTAAGCCTCAGCGACTGCGAGCAATCCGCGGAGCGCTTGCGTCAACATTCCATCAGCGGCTGCAACATCGGCAACCGTTGAAGCAGTGGTCGCCTTAGCGCGCGCTGTAACAACGGCATCGAAGGTGCCTTGTTCGTGCGCGGCATAACCTTTTACGGTTTCAACTAAATTTGGGATTAAGTCAGAGCGGCGCTTTAACTGCACTTCGATCTGAGCAAATGATTCATCGACGCTGATATTTAAGCGGATGAGTCGGTTGTATTGAGCAACGAAGAAAAGTACGAGAAGACCGACAACTGCGAGCGCGATAATGATTTCCATAATTAATTCAACCCCTTAAGTAAAGGATGTATTCCCGTTACAGGTTAGCTTGTGGATCGGTGGTGGATTACTTGATCTTGCTTTGGTGGAAATTTAAGAAGGAGCGGCTTGCGGTTGGTCCGCGCTGACCCTGATATCTAGAGCCATATTTCGCGCTGCCGTATGGATGCTCAGCAGGAGATGAGAGTTTGATCAGACAGAGCTGACCGATCTTCATTCCTGGGAATAGCTTTACCGGCAGATTTGCTACGTTGGAAAGTTCAAGGGTGATGTGTCCAGAAAATCCCGGATCGATAAAGCCAGCAGTTGAATGTGTAAGCAAGCCAAGGCGGCCGAGTGAAGATTTTCCTTCTAGGCGACCGGCAATGTCATCTGGCAAGGTGATGATTTCGTAGGTGCTGGCTAGAACGAATTCACCTGGGTGCAAGATAAATGCTTCGCCATCTTCGGCGACGACTTCGCGAGTTAGCTCGGCTTGTTCGATCGATGGATCGATGACTGAGTACTTGTGGTTTTCGAAGACGCGGAAGAATTTATCGAGGCGGACATCAACCGATGAAGGTTGGATCATCGCCTCTTCAAATGGTTCGACGGCGACGCGGCCGGCGTTGATTTCAGAGCGGATATCGCGATCACTTAGAAGCACGGCGTGAGCCTATCTGACCGCGGTAGAAACGCTTAGTTAGGGCTTGCGTAAGTTACTGGTGGGTAGCATTATTTGCCCATGAGCCATTACAACGCCAACCTGCGCGATATCGAATTCTGCCTCTTTGACCTCTTCCAAACCGAGAAGGTGCTGGGAACTTCCATCTTTAGCGAACTCGATCGCGAAACTGCGATGGGGATGTTGGAAGAGATGAAGCGCTTAACCGAGAATGATCTCGCCGAATCTTTCGTTGAAGGCGATCGCGTTGGTGCAATTCTCAATAAAGAAACTGGAAATGTCACTCTTCCAGAAAGTTTTAAAAAATCTTACAAAGCTTATATCGATGGCGAATGGTGGCGTCTTGATGCACCGGTTGATTTAGGCGGAACAAAAGTTCCGGCAGCAGTTCGCTGGGCGATCGCCGAAATGGTTTTAGGTTCAAACCCTGCGATTCACATTTATGCATCAGGTTACGCGTTTGCGCAAGTTGCATATGTTTTGGGTACTGAAGATCAGAAGCAGATGGCGAAGTTAATGGTTGATCGCCACTGGGGCGCAACAATGCAGTTAACAGAACCAGATGCTGGTTCAGATGTTGGTGCAGGTCGAAGCAAGGCGGTGCAACAACCTGATGGAACTTGGCATATCACCGGCACAAAGCGCTACATCACATCAGGTGATGCAGACTTCTACGAGAACGTTATGCACTTCGTTCTTGCTCGTCGCGAAGGTGGCGGACCAGGAACTAAGGGTCTTTCGCTCTTCTTAATTCCTAAATTTATGTTTGATCTCAAGACCGGTGATCTTGGAAAGCGTAACGGTGTTTTTGTAACCTCACTTGAAAGCAAGATGGGTCTAAACGTTTCTGCTACTTGTGAAGTTAACCTGGGAGAGAAAGAGCCAGCAGTTGGTTATTTGTTAGGTGAAGTACACGAAGGTATTGCGCAGATGTTTAAGGTAATTGAATTTGCGCGCATGATGGTCGGTACCAAGGCGATCGCGACTTTATCTGCTGGATATCAGCAAGCACTTAGCTATGCGAAAACCCGTGTACAAGGCGGGGATATGAAGGTTATGAACGATAAGGCGAGCCCGCGCGTAACGATTATTCACCACCCAGATGTGCGTCGTTCTTTGATGGTACAGAAGTCATACTCCGAAGGTATGCGCGCGCTAGTGCTTTACACCGCAACTATTCAAGATGAGATTGAACTCGCTCGTGCAGCTGGCGATGAGGCAAAAGTAAAGACAATGGAAGCGCTTAACGATCTCTTGCTGCCAGTTGTTAAGGGTTACGGCTCTGAAAAATCTTGGACACTTCTTGGTACTGAATCGCTGCAAACATTTGGTGGCGCCGGCTTTACCCAAGATTGGCCACTAGAACAATATGTTCGCGATGCCAAGATCGATACTTTGTATGAAGGCACAACTGCAATTCAAGGTCTTGATTTCTTCTTCCGCAAAGTTGTTAAAGATGGCGGAAAAGCACTTGGCCTTCTTGGTAAAGAGATCCAAACATTTGCTGAAGCAGGCGGTGCACATCTTGATGAGAAGCAAGCTCTACTTAAAGCTCTCGGTGATCTAAATGGCATGGTTGGAGTTCTTGTTGGACACGCCATGGCATCACAAGAATCTGCGCCAGAGATTTACAAAGTTGGTTTAAATACATCGCGTGTATTGATGGCAGTTGGCGACATCATCACCTCGTGGTTATTGCTACGCCAAGCAGATATCGCTGCTGAGCGTTTGCCGAGCGCATCTGCAAAGGATGCCGATTTCTACACCGGCAAAATCGCATCAGCGAAGTTCTTTGTGACAAATTATCTGCCACATATCACCGCTGATCGTAAGATTGTTGAGGCCACCGATAGTTCAATTATGGAGATCTCTGAAAACGCCTTCTAAATAACTTTTGCTAATTAGGCGAATATCTAACTTAAGATAGGCTCACCCAATGCTAAATAAGCATCGGGGCGAGCTCTACCTAGTTATAGGTGCGATCTTCTTCTCCATGAACGGTGTAGTCGTCACCTTGGTCCTCGACCATATGACGACATTTCGCTTGGCCCAAGTCCGCGCAATTGGAACCTTCTTCCTTCTCTTTCTTATTACCTTTATTCAGGATCGAAATTCCCTAAAGGCCGAACGTCGCGAAATCCCAACCTTGCTCTTCTATGGCGTTTTCGGCTACGCGATGGTGCAACTCGGTTACTTCATCGGCATTTCTCGCGGTGTTCCGCTTAGCTTGGTGCTGATTATCGAATTTACAGCGCCGATTTGGATCGTTCTCTGGATTAAATTTGTTCGCAAATCAGTCGTTGCTAAAGATATGTGGGTGGCAATTGCACTTTCATTGCTCGGTTTAATTCTGGTTGCAAAAGTTTGGCAAGGTTTTTCATTCGACTTAATCGGATCTTTTGGTGCCCTTGGCGCCGCGTTGGCTTTGGCCGTTTACTTCTTAATGAGCCAATCGCAAGGCACAAAACGTTCTGCGCAAGCGATGGTTGTTTGGGGAATGGGAGTCGCAGGGCTTTTCTGGTCTTTAGTGCTGCCGATCTGGAATTTTCCTACGGCAATTTTCACAACTGAAATTAACTTGCAGGGACGCTTTAGCGACTACAGCGCACCAGGTTGGTTATTGATTGCCTATGTAATTGTTTTTGGAACGTTGGTTCCGTACCTATTTGTGGTCGGTGGAATTCGCAGGTTAAGTGCTTCAACATCTAGCGTTATCGGAATGTTGGAACCCGTTTTGGCTGGAGCATTTGCTTGGATCTGGTTATCGCAATCATGGACAGCGATTCAATTATTTGGCGGACTTATTGTATTAATCGGTATCTATATTGCAGATAGAGCAAAGACAAACGCTAAATAGTTTTATTCGTTCCAAGCGCCATCTTGTGGTTCTTGCGGCGCAGTAAAGTCGCGACCTGCACCGGCACTTGGCGCCATATCTGCAAAGCGCGCAAAGTGAAGTTGTGCAGCAACGGTAATTGTCTTGGTCTGACCGTTACGGTGCTTAGCAACGATTAGATCTGCTTCACCTGAACGGTTCTGAGAGTCATACATATCATCGCGGTGGAGCAAGATAACTACGTCGGCATCTTGTTCGATAGAACCAGATTCGCGAAGGTCAGAGAGCATCGGCTTCTTATCTGAACGCTGTTCTGGTGAACGGTTAAGCTGTGAGATCGCAATAACCGGAACGTTTAACTCTTTCGCCATAAGTTTTAGGTGGCGAGAGAATTCAGATACTTCTTGTTGGCGGTTTTCTACGCGCTTGCCGCTAGTCATCAACTGCAAATAATCGATAACAATGAGCTTTAAATCATGGCGCTGCTTTAAACGGCGGGCTTTAGCGCGGATCTCCATCATCGAAAGGTTTGGAGAGTCATCGATAAATAGAGGTGCGGCAGAGATTTCTCCCATACGGCGCGCCAGCTTCGACCATTCTTCATCGCTTAACTGACCGGCGCGAATATTATTTAAACCAACTCGCGCTTCAGCAGACAACATACGCATTGTGATTTCAGAGCGCGACATTTCGAGCGAGAAAATAACTGATGTTTTGCCGTCGTGGATTGATGCATGTCGTGCAATATCAAGGCCGAGAGTTGATTTACCAACTGCAGGACGAGCCGCCAAGATAATCATGTTGCCGGGATGGAAGCCGTGCGTTAAGAGATCTAGATCGCGGAAACCAGATTTAACTCCTTCAATGCCTGTTCCCTTTTGAATCGCTTCGATCTCATCGAGCGCTTCAGGTAGCAGCGTTGCAAGTTGTACATAATCTTCTGAGGTGCGGCGTTCGGTAACTGCATAAACTTCGGCTTGCGCTTGATCGACTGCGTCGTCAACTTCACCTTCGACGTTGTAACCGAGTTGCACAATCTTTGTGCCGGCTTCAACAAGGCGGCGCATGATCGCGTGTTCGCGAACAATTTTTGCGTAGTAACTTGCATTTGCTGCAGTTGGAACAGATGAAATTAAAGTGTGTAGGTAAGGTGCGCCGCCTGCACGTGCGATGTCGCCGCGCTTTGTAAGCTCAGCAGAAACTGTGACTGCATCCGCTGGTTCGCCGCGACCGTAGAGATCGAGAATTGCATCGTAAATTAACTCGTGCGCCGGACGATAGAAATCGCGTTCGCGTAAAATTTCTAGAACATCTGCAATTGCATCTTTTGATAAGAGCATTCCGCCTAGAACAGATTGCTCTGCAATTAAATCCTGTGGTGGAGTGCGCTCGAACTCAGCGCCAACGTTGTTATAGGAGGCGTTGGCTCGCGAAGAGCTGTTAGGTAGTTCGGCGATACTCACGGGTGTAACTTCCCACCTTGCACTGACAAAAGCGAAGGCACCTGGGGATAAGGCTGTGTATAAAGGGGTGGATAAGCGCCTTTTCCTGTGTAAATCCCTGTGTGCAGGGTGTGGGTAACTATTTACTTTTCGCACAATTTAAAGGAAAGCGCAGGTCAGATAGGGGTAGCACTCACTATTGGCTGTGCATGAAAGTAAATTCTCACTTCTCAACTGATGAGATTTAGCTTTGCAAAAGAAAAAACCCCGACCGAATTAACGGCCGGGGTTTTTATCAATAACTTACTTACCAGCAACAACCTTTACGGTCACCGTTGCAACAACTGAATGTGCAAGTGAGACCTTAACTGTGTGCTCGCCAGCCTTCTTGATATGTCCAGCAGTTTTGATGCTGTGACGATCGATATCGACGCCTGCTGCTGCCTTGATAGCTGCTGCGATGTCTTTATCTGTGACAGAACCGAATAGGCGACCAGCTGTTCCAGCTTTAACTGAGACAGTGATTGTTGCCTTTTCAAGTGATGCCTTGATCTCTTTGGCGTGATCGATATCGCGGACTTCACGTGCAGCGCGAGCGCGACGGATTCCTTCGATCTGCTTTTCGCCACCAAGTGACCATGCGATTGCAACGCCACGTGGCAACAAGAAGTTGCGTGCGTAGCCATCTTTAACAGTTACTACATCGCCGGCTGAACCGAGCTTTGTAACTTCGCGAGTGAGGATAAGTTTCATTTTCTCATTCCCCCTTAGCGAGCTGTCGATGTGTAAGGCAAGAGCGCTACTTCACGGCTGTTCTTAACAGCTGTTGCGACCGAGCGTTGGTGTTGTGTGCATGCGCCAGTGACGCGACGAGCGCGGATCTTGCCGCGATCGGAAATGTACTTGCGAAGTGTGGCGATATCTTTGTAATCGATATATGTCACCTTGTCGCGGCAGAAGCTGCAAGGCTTCTTCTTGAACTTCTTATTTAGGGCTGCAGCTTTTGCGCCCTTATTTTTCGGTTCCTTGAGGTTCCGGTTATTTCTTGCTCCCATTGTGGTGCTCCTTTTAAGTGGGCCCTAGGTGTTTAAGCTAGGAATGGATGGTTAGGTTTATAAGGCTTAAAAAGGTGGTTCTTCAGAGGTTGTGGTTGCCCATCCTCCGCCTGCATTGCTTGTTGAAGCAGCAGCCCATGGATCGTCATTAAATGACTCTCCGCCGGTTGCAGCTGGTGCAGAGAATCCGCCACTTGTTCCGCCTGCGCGTTGTGCACGAGTCACCTTCGCGGTTGCGTTACGTAGTGATGGACCGACTTCATCAACTTCTACCTCAAAAACAGTGCGCTTTTCACCTTCTTTAGTTTCATATGAACGCTGCTTTAGTCGACCCGAGAGAATGACGCGCATTCCCTTTGTTAGCGACTCTGCAACGTTCTCCGCAGCTTGACGCCAGATCTGACATTGAAGGAAGAGGCTCTCGCCATCTTTCCATTCGTTAGTTGTCTTATCTAGATAACGAGGTGTTGAGGCAACGCGAAATTTTGCGACGGCCGCACCTGATGGTGTGAAACGAAGCTCGGGATCGTCAACTAGGTTGCCGATCATTGTGATTGTTGTATCTCCTGCTGCCATTTTTTACCTCTTCTCTCAGTTCACTGAGACTTATCTACTGGTGGAGTCCTTGCTTTAAATTATCGTCAACGAGTGACAGTTAAGGAGCGACGCTCCCTAACTGTGGATTACTCGGGACGCATAACCTTTGTACGGAGTACAGATTCATTCAAATTAAGTTGGCGATCCAACTCTTTGATTGCTGCTGGTTCGCAATTCATATCGATGACTGCGTAGATACCTTCGCCTTTTTTCAGAATTTCAAAAGACATACGGCGCTTGCCCCAAAGGTCAAGCTTGTTTACTGTGCCACCGCTATCTTTGATGATCTTGAGATATGTCTCAAGGCTTGGTGTGACTGTGCGTTCTTCAAGTTCTGGATCAAGAATGACCATTAATTCATAGTGACGCATGCGTTAACCCGACCTCCTCTGGACTAAGACGGCCACGGTATTTCCGTGACAGGAGGGTTAGTGCTTCTTTGTTTAGCCCCCGATGGGAGCCTCACGCTGAAGGGTTAAGGGTACGCGTTGCCGCTTTCAAAGAGAAATTCACGCAGGGATCTGTGGGCGGCTGGCCCCTGGGTGCCTCCGGCCAGCCCGCGGCGCACAAAGATGGCTATTAAGTAAATGGTGGCTGCGATTCGCAGCAAGGTAATTAGCGCGTATCCGTAGAGCGGCAGACCAAATTTTGCGCCGGTGACTGTCGCCAAGTGCTGCCAAATTGCTACGTGATAAATAACTTCGGCGCCTTGCCAGATCCAGAAGGCATGTAAATCACGTTTATCAATTAACGCAATTACCGCAAGTGGAGTTAGCCATAAAACATATTGTGGAGAGTAAACCTTGCTAGCAACCATCACCGATGCGAGAACTATGAAACTTAGCGAAGCAAGTGATGGAATGGTGCGGAGTTCAAGAATGTAAATTATGATTGCCGCAAAAGCTGCCAGTAAAACTAAAATTGAAAGGTAGTTAAGGTTTGCCAGATTTATACCCAGTGCAGTGAAGGCATACCAAAGCGATCCCCAATCCGAACCGCGTGAAAGATTTAATTGATAGAAACGTAACCAACCTTCAGGGGTTGTTAAGTAAACCGGCAGGTTGATGGCAGTAAATGTGGCAGCTGTGATTAAGAGATAACGCAGCGCCCCAGAAATTTGGTTACGTCGCAAGAAGATAAAGGCGATCGGAAGCAGTAAGAAGATCGGCATGAACTTAGTTGATATTGAAAGCCCAAGTGCAAGTGCGCTTAAATCTAATTTCTTTCGATCAAACCAATAGATCGCACCTAACATCGAGATAATCGCCCAGAGATCCCAGTTTATGTAAAGCGATGCAATTGCAGCCGGTGCAAGTGGTGTTAAGTAGGCAAACTCAGGGCGCATCTTGGCGACGATTAGTGAGATGAAGATAAATAACAGCGCTAGAAAAAAAACATTTGCGTAGAAATAATTCTGCAGTGCGTTATCACCCGTTGGAACTATTTTTGCAACCACCCACATAATCGCACCAGTTACAACTGGATATTCAACAGAAGCATCGCCATTGCTATAGGCCCATTCGCCTTTATTTAAGCCTCTTTCGCCGTATAAGGCTGGAAGATCGGAGTAACAGGCATGAACATATTGGCCAGGCGTTGACCAGTCAGTTGATATGCAAGGGCTAAATTTTGCGAAACTTAACAGTGAAGCAAGTATCGCTAGCGCAATTAACGCGCGTGCACTTGTGCGCACGGATTAGTCTTCTTTTCTTACCTGAACGCCGCCGCTGGTCATCACTATTGGATCAAGCCCACCAATATTTGCTGGCGCCGGGAAGCTCATCTCAGGTTGTCCTCTGAGCGCACCCTTCATAAATGCAGTCCAGATTCGCGCTGGAAAAGTTCCACCTGTAACAGATGTCAGTCCACCGATTCCGTTTAGTGATTCTGATGCGCTATCGCGGAAGAGCGCAACTGATGCAGCAAGTTGTGGTGTGTATGCACTAAACCAAGCAGATGCATTTGACTGGCTAGTTCCGGTCTTTCCAGCCGCTGGACGACCGAGTGCAAGAGCAGCTGAACCTGTTCCACCATTTACAACGCTCTTTAGAGCATAAGTTAAATCAGCCATTACATCTTTAGAGAAAACCTCTTGGGTCTGCATTGTTCCTTCATAGAGCAGACCTTTATTTGGTCCTGTAACTGATGTGATCAGATACGGCTTTGCATAAACACCTTGGGCAGCAAATGTGGCATAGGCATTTGCAACATCGATTACGTGTGGGCTTGCAACACCGAGTGAAACAGACGGTGATGGAACCATGGCAACCGATTCTGGAATACCTGCGCGACGTGCAGCATCGACAACTTTATCCAGACCTGCTTTTTGTCCGAGTGGAACATAGATTGTGTTGATTGAATGTTTCGTTGCCTGCAGAAGATCTATCTGGCCCCAACCTTCATTTCCATAATTTGAAACTTCATATGGCTTACCTAGATCATCAAAGATTTGTGGTGAATCACCGTTCCACATTGAAGTAAGTGGAATACCAGCTTCAAGTGCTGCGATAAGTGCGAAGGGCTTAAAAGTAGAGCCGGCTAGCGCAATTGACTGGGTGGCATCGTTTAATTGACGCTCCAAATAATCGCGGCCACCGAACATCGCAACAATCTCGCCCGTTCCGGGACGGATCGCAGCTAAACCAATTCTTAAATTATCGGGGGCCTTCTTGGGATAGAACTTAGTTACCGCATCAACTGCTGATTGCTGTGCGCGCTGATCGATAGTTGTTTTGATTACTAGGCCGCCGACAAGTAATTGGTCTTCAGTAAAACCTAACTTGCCCATCTCTTTTTGAACTGCGGCGACGATATGTCCCTTAGGTCCACTCAATTGTCCAGTTTTGGTACGCGGGATAACGGTTGGGAATTTCGCTTTAGCGGCATCTTCGGCTGTAATCCATTCGCGTTCTAACATGCCGTCAATTACATATTTAAATCGGTTCTCTAAACGTACGCCATTCTCTTTAGACAGTGACGGGTCGTAATAACCAGGAGAGCGCAAAATACTTGCGATCACCGCCATCTGAGATAAGTTGAGTTGGTTTGCGTTGCGATTGAAATACTGCTGCGATGCGGTCTGCACGCCATAGGAACCGCGGCCGAAGTAAATAGTATTTAAATAATTTTCGAGAATCTGATCTTTCGATAGAGAATTCTCCAACTTCAAAGAGATAACTAGCTCTTTGATCTTTCTTTGGATCGTTCGGCTGGGAGAGAGAAAGGCGGTTTTGGCGTATTGCTGGGTGATTGTTGATCCGCCTTCACCATTTAAATTACCGGAGCGTAAGTTGTTAAGTAGTGCGCGCGTAATACCAGTGATGCTAAATGCTTTATTTGAATAAAAGTTTCGATCTTCGGCGGCCAGAACTGCGTTACGTAGATCTAGCGGAATTTTGGCAAGTGGCAAGATTTGGCGATTTTGAGATCCGATGCGCCCAATCTCTTGACCATTTGAATATTGAATAATTGTTGATTGGCTATTTACATATGCATTCGGATCTGGAATTGAAACGGTAAACCAAGCAAATGCGAATAGCGTTGATCCAGCGATAAAACCAAAGCCGGCTAAGAAAATACCGGCGCGGATAAGTTTTCTGCGGATCATTTCTTAAGGTTACCCTTTAACCCAATCTTCATCTTCCAAGGTGCGTACGCGACGGGGTGGCTTTCGCTCACTTCCATCGCCTAATAGATATGAAGAGCAGAGATGGTTCCAAGAGCATTCACGGCAGACTTCAACGGTATAAACGGCAAACTCCCCGAACTCTTTCTCCATTTCCAACAACTCAACCTCAGTCTTTATGCGACCTGAGAATTGTCCGAGTTGATCACCAAATGTATAACGCAGTTCAACTAGCGATTCTTTTTTACAGACTGGACATTTTCGTTGCGCTTTCTCACCGTGATATTTAGCGGCGCGCATCAAATAAGGGTCAGCATCACAGGCATCAACTACTCCGCGAAAGAGCGCCAATAAAGTGGCGCGCTTATCAAGTGAATAATCAATGAACGCACGCTTGGATTTCATAATGAGAGAAGGATAAACCTCTTTTGCAGGCTTTGCGCGACTACCCTTTAACTATGAACGTCTGGCAGATTTTGACCGATCGCAAATTCTCTCGGTTACTCCGCCTACGCTGGACAGGTCAGATGACCGATGGAATATTCCAGAGCGCCTTAGCCTCATTCGTTTTATTTTCACCAGAGCGCCAAGCAAATGCACTTAACGCCGCCTTAGCATTTGCTGTGGTTCTTCTTCCATATTCTTTAATTGGTCCATTTGTCGGAACGATTTTGGATCGCGTTTCCAGACAACGAGCGATCATGTTTGCCAACTTAACTAGAGCAGCGACTTTATCGATTATCTCGCTTCTGATATTTCAAGGGCGAACCGGTATTGAGATGACCGTCTTTGTTCTCGTTGCTTTTGGAGTTAATCGTTTAATTCTTGCCGGACTCTCTGCAGGTATTCCGCTGATGATTGAAAGTAAATCTCTCATTAGCGCCAACGCTCTTGCTGTGACTGGTGGTTCGGTTTGGGTGGTTTTAGGTGGCGGAATTGGCCTTGGTTTACGCCGATTAATCAACGAGACAACCACTGCAGATAAAGCAGATGGCTTCATAATCTTGGTGGCGGCAGCGGGTTATTTAATTGCCGCGCTCTTTGCTTCGTTGTTAAAGCGAAAAGAGATTGGCCCGTTAGATCACGAGATAAAGAACGCAAGCTTTACCCAAGGCTTAATTGAAATGCGCGAAGGTGTCCGTTTTCTTCGCCAACATATGGATGCGGCGCGCGGTATCGGTGCGATTGCAATTCATCGCGGTGGAATAACTGCCTTGACCCTTATTGCTCTCTTGTTAGAGCGAAACACCTTTAACGATCCGGCCGATAATGAGGCGGGGTTGGCGGGACTTAGTTTTACCTTATCTATTGCAGCAATCGGTTTCGTTGTTGGCGCAGTGGCCGCACCTTACGGAGTTCGCCTGGTTGGGCGCCATCGTTGGATGAGATTTTCATTAATTGCCAGCACTTGTGGCCCATTATTCATCTTATTTGTGCGAACACCCCTAACTTTGATCTGCGCAGCCTTTGTGACCGCGTTATTTGGGCAGAGTTTAAAAGTTACCAATGACGCTCTAGTTCAATCAAAGATCGATGATATTTATCGCGGTCGCGTCTTCTCTGTTTATGACGTGGTCGTAAATGGCGCAATTGTTTCAGGCGCTGTTATTGCAGCACTGCTTCTACCTAATACTGGAGATAGTTATCTAGTGCCGCTAATCGTCTCAACGATTTATTTAATCGCCGGGCTTCGCCTACTTCGTAGTGGGGTTTTCTTTGCTCCACCAGTTAAGTAGTTCTTCAGTAGCGCGATCTTCACCCAGCGGGCCATGCTCAAGGCGCAACTCAAGTAGGTAATCCAATGCTTTACCAACTGCAGCAGATGGTTTGATGTTAAGTAACTTCATAACTTGCGCGCCATCTAAATCTGGACGGATTCTAGAAAGTTCTTCTTCCTCCATTAATTTCGCGATGCGCGCTTCGAGCCCGTCATAAGTCTTGGCTAATCGCTCTGCCTTCTTCGCATTACGTGTTGTGCAATCAGCGCGAGTTAAAACATGTAAATGAACCAGTAAATCCCCTGCATCGCGCACATAACGGCGCACTGCAGAATCAGTCCATTCGCCATCTCCGTAGCCATGGAAACGCAGGTGTAGCGCTACTAAGGTTTCAACTTGTTCAATCGTATCACCGTCAAAGCGCAACGCTTTCAACCTGGACTTGGTAAGACGTGCGCCAACAATTTCATGGTGATGAAAGGACACTCCTCCACCTGGAATTAAATTACGCGTCTTTGGTTTACCAATGTCGTGAAGTAGCGCTGCCAGGCGAATAATTAAATTAGGACCACCTAGGCGGTCTTCATGAGAAATCGCCTGCTCTAGAACGGTTATTGAATGCTCGTAAACATCTTTGTGGTGGTGGTGTTCATCAATTTCGAGGCGGAGTTTAGGTATCTCTGGAAGAACTATTTCGGCAAGGCCCGTTTCAACTAAAATTGTAATTCCGGTTCGTGGGTTCTTCGACATTAACATTTTTGTAAATTCGTCTCGAACACGTTCAGCTGAAATTATTGAGATTCTTCCAGCCATATCTTTTATCGCCTGCAGAACATCGGGTGCAATTTCGAAATCTAATTGGCTAGCAAATCGCGCTGCGCGCATCATGCGCAGTGGATCGTCAGAGAAAGAGTTTTCCGCCTTTGCTGGTGTGCGTAAAACTCTCTTCGCTAAATCTTCCAAGCCGTTGAAGGGGTCGATAAATTCAGGAGTTTTTGTGGTTAGCTCTAGCGCCATTGAGTTAACTGTGAAATCACGTCGTGATAAATCACCTTCGATTGAATCACCGTACTCAACTTCAGGTTTGCGACTATCGGGATCGTAACTTTCAGTTCGGTAAGTTGTAACTTCAACAGTTGTGTCACCGCGTTTTCCAGCAACAGTTCCGAATTCAATTCCGGTATCCCAAACGTTTTCCGCCCAACCTTGCAGAATTTTCTTTGTAACTTCTGGTCGCGCATCGGTTGTGAAATCTAAATCATTTCCAAGTCGGCCAAGCAGCGCATCGCGAACTGGTCCGCCAACTAAAGCCAAGCGAAATCCTTGGGCGGCAAAACTTTGGGCGAGTGAACTTGCCAGCGGTGCCCGTTTAATGAGTGAGGCGATCGCAACTTCTCCCGCGGCTCCTAATGCACTCGTCACAAGACCAAGATTAGAGCAGTACCCTTGGTCTATGACCCCGGCACCTAGTGCGGGCAGCGAAGGTACGAAGAAAAAGCGCAGGCGTAGACGCCCCGCAAATCGCGCCCCACTTGCAAGTGATTCACCTGCCAAAGATGCGCAGGCGCAGAATAAACGCCCTGCAAAGAGCCCTGCCAAGAATCCTGCAAAAAATTACGCCAAACGGGTAGATGAAGTCAGCGCTGGCGGTTTGGTTATTGATCACAGCGGTAAGAACGGTCTTTTAATCGGTCGCATTGATCATAAAGATGCCAGCGGAAAACGAATTTTGTGGTCCCTTCCAAAGGGCCATATAGAAGAAGGTGAAACTCCTGAACAGGCTGCGCTCCGTGAAGTCGCCGAAGAAACCGGAATCCAGTCTGAGATCGAGCGATCTTTAGGTGTGATTGATTTCTGGTTTATGGCAGGCGGTAAGCGAATTCATAAAACTGTTCACCATTACTTGTTTCGCGAGACTGGTGGGTTATTAGCACCGCAAGAGAGTGAAGTTGATGAGGTCGGTTGGTTTCCACTTGCTGAAATTGTTGATCGTTTAGCTTATCCAGATGAGAAGAAATTGATTGCACGGACTGACGCAACCGCTGAAGTTGGCGCTAAATGAAGAAGTTATCCGCACTCTTCTTATCTTTAGCTTTTCTATTTATAAGTTTTCCGCATTCTGTTGCTGATGTAACCGTAACAAAGTTAACTAGTAAGCCATACCAACTATTTGATGGCACTTTTAGAAATGATGATCTAACTAACGATCTACTTCCAACAGGCCGATTGGGTAAGCCACTTGAAAGTAAGCCTAAAGGGCCGCGTACTTGGGTTATTGATGGGGCACTACTTGATGAAGTTGCAGCTATGGCAGATGGATACGAGTTAAGTAATGGTGAGTTAACCACTGGACAGCTCGTTGCAAAAGGTTGGATCTCTCGCTTAATTCTTTTAACGGCTGGCGATAAAGTATTTGCGCTGCCTTATGGAAATCCTGATTTATCACTAGCTACGCGCTCAGCTCCTAGCGAGCTTCGCCTATATAAAAGTTATGGCATAGAGCGAGTTGAATTTCATTTAAACCGTAAGGTTTCGCCCGGAGATAGCAGTGTTTGGAGCACCGGTAAATCACGTTTAAGCCCTGTATTGCGTAAGAAATATACGCAAAATCGCCAAGCGTTAACTGCATTGTCATCGGTTGTGAGCGCTCCTGAAGTTAAAGCCCAGCGCGCGAAGTTAGCGGTTTTACTTTCGCCGTCGCTTAATCAGAAAGATCGCGAATTTTTCTCATATGACGCAGCCGATGGGGTAGCAAAAACCTTAAATCGTTTACGTGTTTCTTCAGGAAAATATCAAATCGCATCCGAAACCGGAAAAGTTCCAGTCACTGTAACAAATGATTTTGGCGTTCCTGTAAGTGTTGCAGTCAATTTAACTCCACTCAACTCACGTGTACAGGTATCGGATGTTCCAACTTTCACCATCGGTGCAAATTCGCGAACCCAGCTCTCAATTCCATTTAACGCTATCGCTCCTGGTGCAACAACTGTGCTCGCACAAATCACAAATGCGGAAGGCGATGAAATTGGTCCAGCATCGCGCTTAGCAATTAAAGTAACTTTCTTTGATTCGCGGGTTACTTACTTCACGATAGGTGCGGCGCTCTTGCTATTTGTAGCGGCTTTAACCCAGACTATTCGCAGAATACGAAGGGGGCGTAATGAAAAGCAATGAGCTTTTTCGCGCCTCAGGTGTTATGGCGATCGGAACAATCCTTTCGCGTATTACTGGTTTCTTCCGGGCAATTCTTGCCGTTGCTGTCTTGGGCACAGCGCTACTTGCAGATTCATACAACGTGGCAAACACAATGCCAAATATTCTCTACAACTTACTTGTTGGTGGAGCGCTAACCGCGATCTTCGTTCCGCAATTAGTGCGCTCATTCTCTGATGAAGATGGTGGACATGGTTTTGCCTCGCGCTTAGTTACAACAATTTCTGGAATTCTCTTACTCCTTGTTTTAGTTGGCGTAATTTTTGCGCCGTACCTTGTAAAACTCTATGCGCCAGAGTTTGCAACTGACGGTTTTGAGCGCGAATTCTCTATCGCAGTTGCTTTCACCCGTTATTGCCTGCCGCAGATTTTCTTTTTAGGGCTATTTACGATGTTGGGGCAAGTTGCTAATGCGCGTGGTTCTTTCGCTCCTTTAATGTGGGCGCCAATCGCTAATAACCTCGTTGTTATAGTGATTTTTAGCGGTGTTCTATTCCTTCAAGAAAGCATCTCCGTTGAAAACATTACCGACGCCCAGATCCAACTTCTCGGTTGGGGAACAACTCTCGGAATTGTTATTCAGGCACTTATCTTGATCCCGGTTGTTAAGAAATCTGGAATACGTCTGCGCCCAATTTTCGGTGTTGCAGGGCTTGGTAAATCTTTCTCTCTAGCCGGTTGGACCTTGGTTTATGTTTTGATCTCTCAACTTGGTTACTTAATTACGGTAAATGTCGCTACTAGCGCCGCGGTGCGAAGCGCCCAAGCGGGAATAACAACTGGTGTTGGTTTCACACCATTTACCAGCGCTTACTACATTATGTTGCTGCCGTATTCAATCGTCACGATTTCAATCGTTACCGCCTTGCTTCCACATTTATCTAAGTTAGCGATTGATAAGAATGTCGAAGAAGTTAAGAAGCAGTTGATTCGTGCAATCCGCATGTGTGGTGTTGTAACAGTTCCAAGCTCTGTCGCATTATTGCTCTTTGGTTCACTAATGACTGAAGTTCTCTACTTTGGTATTTCACTTGAAGACTCTCGTTACATTGGTTATGTCTTATCGGCGCTAAGTTTAGGTTTGGTTGCATTCTCAATTAACTTAGTTTTGATCCGTGGCTTTAATGCTTTTGAAGATACCAAGACCCAAGTTGTATCTATCTTGATAATCAACATAATCTCATCAGTTCTCTCGTATGTTTTCTTGGCAACGTTAAAGAGTGAGTTTGTAACAATTGGTTTGGGCGTGGCCTTTGCGGTTAGTTACATCCTCGGTCTATTTGTAACGATCGCGCTTTTAAAGAAACACACCGGGCCTCTAGAGATGTCGAAGTTTGCAGGTCAGCATGCGCGCCTATATCTAGCATCGGCGATCGCGATGGTTCCCTTCTTTCTTCTCGCCTTCTTCTTTAATTGGATGAATGATGATGCCGCGCCCCTCATTGGCGTAGCTCGTTTATTAGTTGTTTTGATTGGAAGTGGGGTCGGGTTCTTGCTCGTTGCGCATGCCTTGAAAATCACGGAAATCACTGCGATGAAAGAGTTTGCAATCTCACTTTTGGGTAAGCGCCGTGCTGCCCGCGCAAAGTAATCTCGAATGGATACGCTGAGCCCATGGTAAGAAATCTCGTAATCGTTGGTTCTGGTCCTGCCGGATATACCGCTGCTATCTACGCTGCCCGCGCCCAGTTAGATCCAGTTATTTACGAGGGTTCAGTTACTGCAGGTGGCGCGTTGATGAACACCACTGAGGTAGAAAATTTTCCAGGCTTTGTCGATGGCGTGATGGGTCCAGATCTAATGGACAGCATGCGCAAACAAGCAAAACGTTTCGGCGCAGAGCTAATTACCGATGATGTTGTTGAAATGGATTTATCTGGCGATATCAAAATTATTAAAGATGGTTCTGGAAATACCGTCGAAGCTAAAGCGGTAATCCTTGCAATGGGATCTGCTTATAAGGAAATTGGTTTAGAGAACGAAAAGCGTTTATCTGGTCGCGGAGTTTCATGGTGTGCAACTTGCGATGGTTTCTTCTTCCGCGATCAGACAATTGCTGTAGTTGGTGGCGGAGACTCTGCAGTTGAAGAAGCGACTTTCTTAACAAAGTTTGCCTCAAAGGTTGTTTTGATCCACCGCCGCGATTCACTTCGCGCCTCAAAAATTATGGCAGAGCGCGCTTTTGCAAATCCAAAGATTGAAATGCTCTGGAATACCGAAGTAACAGATGTACTCGGTGCGGAGAAAGTTGAAGCGTTAGAACTTCGCAATACAGTTACTGGTGAAGTTAGTAAGCGAGATTTCACTGGGCTCTTTGTCGCCATCGGGCATATTCCGCGCAGTGAACTTGTTACATCTCAAGTAACGCTAAATGAAGAGGGTTATGTTTCAGTAGAAGGACGCTCAACGCGCACCAACTTGAAGGGCGTCTTTGCCTGCGGCGATCTTGTCGATTTCACATATCGCCAAGCAATTACTGCAGCAGGGTCGGGATGTCAGGCGGCGTTAGACGCTGAAAAATTCCTCTCGCACTAGTACTCTTACAACAACGTAGTTTTTAGCAGTTAAAAGCAGATCTAAAGCAGATATAGAACCGATTAAATAGGAGCAGCAAATGAGCGCAGGAAAAGTAACCGCAGCCAATTTCGATGAGGTCGTACTCAAGAGCAGCAAGCCAGTTCTTGTTGATTTCTGGGCTGAGTGGTGTGGACCTTGCCGCGCAGTCGGACCAATCCTTGATGAGATCGCAACTGAACACGGCGACAAGCTCACTATCGTGAAGCTAAATACCGATGAAGAATCAGCGATCGCGATCAAATATGGAGTTACATCAATTCCGATGCTCAACGTTTATGTGAACGGTGAAGTTGTAAAGACAATTATTGGTGCAAAGCCAAAGCCAGCGCTTTTAAAAGAGCTCGAAGGCTTCATCTAATCAACTCGTTGGTTTAGATCTCTTATGAAAGAACTATCTCCTGACGAGATTCGTTCTTTTCAGCAAGAGCGTGGTTTGCATGTAACCGGTGAGTTAAATGACCAGACCAAACGCGCACTTGAAGAATCTCGCTGGAAGTTAGGCGATCGTTCTTTAAATCTTCAACCATCTCCAATGATGCGCGGTGACGATGTTGCAGCACTTCAAGCGCGCCTTACCGAGATGGGTTTTAACGCTGGTCGAGTCGATGGAATATTTGGTGAGCGCACTGAATCTGCAGTAAAAGAGTTTCAAAAATCGGTAGGAATAAAAGTTGATGGTAAATGTGGTCCAGCAACAATTATCGCGTTGATTCGTTTAACTAAAATAGTTTCCGGTGGAGCGCCTGCACAAATGCGCGAAAGCGCTAAGCAACGAAATCGTGGCCCTGCACTTGCAAATAAGGTAATTGTTTTAGATCCGGCATTTGGCAACGATGAAGCAGAGATTGTTTATGACATTGCACAACGTTTAGAGGGTCGATTGTTAGCACTTGGCGCCAGTGTGTTTTTAACCCGCGGACCAAAGAATGTTTTGACAGAGAATGAAATCATTACTTTCTCAAATAAAAATAGCGCAGACTTAGTTATCTCTTTACATACTGATAAACACTCAAACCCTGACGCGCATGGAGTTTCAACTTACTTTTACGGCAGCGATGCCCATGGAGTGCATTCAATAGTTGGTGAGAGATTTGCATCCCTTGTGCAGCGCGAGCTCTGCGCGCGCACTGATTTATTAAATTGCCGAACCCATGCCAAAACTTGGGATCTACTTCGCCTAACTCAAGCCCCAGCGGTACGTGTAGATCTTGGTTATCTAACAAATCCTGGCGATGCCGCTCGCCTTGCCCGTCCTGATTTTCGCGATACTTTGGCTGAGGCTTTTATTATTGCGATTCAACGCCTTTATCTATCGGCTGAGGATGATGCTAAAACAGGAACTTTGCGGTTATCTGACCTGCGAAGTGCGGGCATTCGTCGCTAGTTTTAATTAATTCGCTAGCGCTAGTGGGCATGTGGGAGACTAACGGGTATGTCTGAGGTATCAGTTCGCTATCAAACCGGTGTACCGCAAAATCTAGAACAACGATTTGCAACTCGCGCCGCCGGAATGTTGCCTTCTGAAATTCGCTCGCTCTTCGCTGTTGCATCTCGCCCAGAAATTGTTTCGCTGGCTGGTGGAATGCCAAATCTTTCAGCACTTCCAATGGAGATGATGGCTGGGGTTGTTAATCAATTAATTTTAAGTAATGGCGCGGAAGCTCTGCAGTACGGCAGCGGTCAAGGACATCCAAAACTTCGCGAGCAAATCTGCGACGTTATGGCCCTTGAAGGAATTCGCGCCAATCCCGATGACATTGTCGTTACAACCGGTTCACAGCAAGCACTTGATTTGATTTCACGAATTTTTATCGATCCAGGCGACGTTGTTCTAGTTGAAGCCCCTTCATATGTCGGAGCTCTTGGAACATTTAGACAATATGAGGCATCTGTAGTCCACGTTGAGATGGATATGAACGGCCTGGTTCCGGATGCACTGCGAGTAGCGATTAAATCTGTACGCGCTGCCGGTCGCAAGATTAAATTCTTGTATTTGATTCCAAATTACCAAAATCCAACAGGTGTATTGCTGCCAGCAGATCGCCGTACTGAAATTCTAAATATCTGCCGCGAAGAAGGAATCTTCGTTGTTGAAGATAACCCTTACGGACTTCTTGGTTTTGATCGCCCATCACCAAATGCGATGCGCGCTGAAGATTCCGAAAACGTTATCTATCTTGGTTCATTCTCAAAGACCATCGCATCAGGTTTGCGTATTGGTTGGGCGCTAGTTCCACAGTCGTTAAAAGATAAATTGGTAATTGCATCCGAATCATCAATTCTCTGCCCATCAAACTTCACTCAACTAACTATCTCTAGCTACCTCGCTGATCAGCCGTGGCGCGATCAGATTGCATCATTCTGCGAGCTATATAAGGTGCGCCGCGATGCGATGCTCGAATCACTTGAGCAATATTTTCCAAAAGAGGCTACTTGGACAAAACCAGGTGGCGGTTTCTATGTTTGGGTCAACTTGCCACCAGAGATCGACACTAAAGCGATGATGCCGAAGGCGATCGTTGCCAAGGTTGCCTATGTTCCAGGAAATGCTTTCTATGCAGATGGTTTTGGATCTTGGTCGATGCGACTTTCTTACTGCCACCCAACACCTGAGCGAATCCGTGAAGGCGTGAAAGCCTTGGGTGGAATCGTGACGCAGGAAATGTCACGTCGCGGCACCGCACTTAAGTAATTTACTTATCGCCCTCAATTAGATCAACGATTCGCTGTAAATCTTCGCGTCCAGAGTATTCAATAACAATCTTGCCTTTGCCGTTAACGCCCTGCACGCTCACGCGGGTATCTAGGTAATCACTCAACAACTCTTCGGCAGCCAGGGTTTCTCCGGTTGTAGAACTTTTTCCGCCTTTACCGCTCTTGGTTGAACCCTTCTTTGGTGAATGAATTGCGACAGCTTCTTCAGTTGCGCGAACACTTAAACCTTCGGCAACGATTCGATTAGCCAACTTTTCAATCTCTGCCTCATCGGTTAGACCAAGCAGTGCGCGAGCATGGCCTGCTGAGATAACTCCCGCAGCAACTTTGCGTTGCACGGTTGGTGGAAGATTTAAAAGACGAATTGTGTTTGAGATAAGCGGGCGAGAGCGACCAAGTTTTAACGCGAGCTCATCGTGTGTGCAGTTAAAGTCGGTAAGTAATTGCGCATAAGCGGCGCCTTCTTCAAGTGGGTTAAGTTGGCTGCGATGAATATTTTCAATTAACGCTTCACGTAAAAGTTCGTTATCGGGAGTCTGGCGAATGATTACAGGAATCTTCTTTAAACCTGCAGCCTTTGCCGCGCGGAAGCGGCGCTCTCCCATAATTAATTCATATTTACCTGGAGATGTTTGGCGCACAACCGGTGGTTGCAAGATGCCGATCTCTTTAATCGATGCAATTAATTCGTTAAGTGCGCCTTCTTCAAAGATGGTGCGGGGTTGGCGTGGGTTTGGAGAAATCGCATCAACTGAAACTTCATTCTGTTGTGCAACTTCATTACCTGCAACGGTAAGAGATGTTGGAATTAAAGAATCTAAATTAGTTCCAAGGCCACCACGTTTTGCACTCATGCTATTTCTCCATCGCGTTTGTAATTAATATTTACAACATTGGAATCGAAGTTAACATCGAGAGCATCTTTTGGTTTTCCGCGTTCTGCAATTTCGCGCGCTACCTGCATATAGGCAATAGCTCCTGGTGATAGCGGGTCATATGTCATAACCGTTTGGTTATATGAAGGCGCCTCAGATACACGTACTGCTCGCGGAATTGGAATATCAATTAACTCTTTTGGAAAGTGCGCGCGAACATTTGCAGCGACATCATTTGATAAACGGGTGCGGCCATCAAACATTGTTAAAACAATTGTTGAAAGATCGAGGTTTGCATTTAGGCGCTTCTTAACAACACCATATGTTTCAAGGAGTTGTGATAAACCTTCAAGTGCGTAATATTCAGTTTGAATTGGAATTAAAAGTTCACGTGCTGCAGCAAGTGCGTTGATGGTTAACAAGCCAAGTGATGGTGGGCAATCGATAAAGATGTAATCGTAATTTGGTGAAATTTCATCGAGCGCTTCTTTCAAACGAAGTTCGCGCGCAACCATTGAAACTAAATTAACTTCAGCATTTGCAAGAGATGAATTTGAAGGAACACAATCAAGTGCGGGAAATCCGGCAACCTTTTGAATTACAGAACTGATCTGCGCAGTTCCCATAAGCACGTCATAAACGCCTTCGATATCACGGTGAGGAACGCCCAAAGCGGTGCTGGCGTTGCCCTGTGGATCTAGATCAACGACTAGGACCCGAAGTCCGCCCATAGATAGGGCTGCTGCGATATTGACTGTTGTGGTGGTCTTTCCGACCCCACCTTTCTGGTTTGCCACAGTGAAGATACGGGTCGAGGCAGGTTTTGCCATCGCCTCTTTTAGCCGCCGGACGCCGACGACCTTTGTCTCGCTCTCGCGATCGCTTGTTTCACGTGAATCAACCACGCGCCTATCTAAGCACTTATTAGAGAGCCTTTACGCACAGAGATAACTCTGCCGAGCTCAATTCCCTCAAGTTTTATCTCGTGGAGCTCAGCTCCTTTGATGCCAACCATCTCATTTGCCGCAGACTCCCCCTTCATCGCTAAAAGGGACCCTCCGGTTTTAACCATATGCCAGCTAATCTTCTTCAACTTCTCCATTGGAGCCACGGCGCGGGCGGTAACAAAGTCAGCGCTCTTCTTTACATCCTGGGCTCGGCCACGGATGACCTCAATCTCAACTCCGCCAGCGGCAATCGCCGCAACCGCCTCATTTAAGAACTCAACTCTGCGCTCAAGAGGCTCAATTAAGGTCACTTTTAAGTCAGGTCGGGCTAGGGCGATAACGATTCCGGGTAGACCTGCCCCTGAGCCGATATCGAAGAGGGAGGCCCCTTGCGGCAAAAGTTGGGTTACTGGCAGGCAGTTAAAGATATGGCGATCCCAGATCCGCTCGCCTTCGCGAGGGCCAATTAACCCTCGTTCAATGCCTGCGGTGGTGAGGAATTCGGCGTAGGCGCGGATAGCGTCCTCTTGCCCAGGAAAGTACTTGGTAATGAGCGTTTCACGTGAAACTGACTCCGGCTGGAGATTTGTCATGAGCTCCCTTTAGGCGGGATAGATGACGACGAAGCGGTTTGGATCTTCGCCATCTGACTCAGATGAGAGACCTAGGGTCTGGATCGTGTCGTGGATGATCTTGCGCTCAAAGGCGTTCATTGGGTCGAGTTTGATCGATGCCCCAGTGGTCTTTGCCTGCTCTGCCATCTTCTCGGCAAGAGCGGTTAGCTCCTTGCGGCGGCCTGAGCGGAATCCATCGATATCGAGCATCAGGCGGCTACGGTCGCCGGTCGCTGTCTGAACAGCAAGGCGAGTTAGCTCCTGGATTGCATCTAGGACTTCACCTTCCTGGCCGACTAGGTGGCGAAGCTTTCCACCAACGATCGCCAGGCTGGCGCGGTCGTTTTCAACGTCGATATCGATATCGCCATCTAGGTCTGCAATATCTAGTAAACCTTCGAGGTAATCAGCTGCGATATCGCCTTCTTCCTCAAGGCGCGCAATTGTCTTTGGCGCCTTCTTGGTAGGTGTTCCGGCCTCAGCGGTCTCGTTTTCCAATACTTCCGTGGTCTCTTCGCTCATCTTCTCACTCCTTGTAGTTATGTAAAGTTATTTGGGTCTTTTGATAGTTTTTGTACTTAAATGTCCGCTTTACTTCTTCTTTTTCTTCTTTGGTTGCTTTCTCTGGCCTTTAACTTCGCCGGTTCCTTCAGCACCGTCTTCAGGGTTTGTTCCATCGGGAACAGTTCCTGTTGAGTCTTTCGAACCTTTTTTATCTTTCGCTGCCTTCTTCTTTTGTAGCTCTTCGTAGGCAGGTGAACCTGGTGTTGGGTTTCGTTTAATTACATAGAACTGCTGTCCCCATGTCCAGAAGTTTGTTGTTGACCAGTAGATCAAAACTCCAACCGGGAAGTTAACACCAGATACCGCGAAAATTACTGGGAATAAATACAACATGATTTTCTGCTGTTGCAACATCATATTGTTGCTGGAATCCATCTTTGGCATTCCTTTTACCATCAACTGACGTTGTGTTGTAAAAGTTGTAGCAGACATAATGAAAATCAAAATAACTGTGACAATCTTTACAGTTGTATCGGGTGAACCTAGGAAAGTCTCTGAGATCTTCGCACCAAAAAATGTTGCTTGTGCTGCGCTATCTAGATAATCACCTTTTAGGAATCCGCGTGCGATTGGCGCTGATACGCCAGCATCTGTCTTTGCAGCGATTCCATTTAGAACTGTAAAGAGTGCGAAGAAGATTGGTGCTTGCGCCAAGATTGGAAAACATGATGCAAGTGGATTTGTCTTATGCTCTTTGTAGAGCTTCATCATCTCTTCAGATTGTTTTTGGCGATCATCTTTATATTTAGTTTGGATCGCCTTCATCTGTGGTTGTAGTGCAGTAAGTGCGCGCTGACTTTTAATCTGCTTAACAAATAGCGGGATCAAAATAATACGAATTAAAACAACAAGTCCGACGATCGAGAGCGCCCAAGTAACTCCGCTATCGAAACCGAAGATAGGTGAGAGCAAGTAGTGAATTCCGACAATAACTCCGGATACGAAGTTATAGAGGGGGTTTAAAATAAAGCCCATTAGTTAGCTCCTACACTGGTTTTCTCGGTGGTTTTAATTTTTGTTGAGCCTTCTTTAATTGCGTAATCAACGCCGCCATGTGACCATGGGTTACAGCGCACCAGGCGCCAGAGCGCCATACCTACGCCGCGAATTCCGTAATGCGAAATTGCAGATGCGGCATATGTTGAACAAGATGGGTAGTACTTACAACGCGGCGCGAAAGATGGGGAGATCCATTTTTGATAGAAGTTAATTACCGCAACTAATACTGTGCGCATCTACTTCACCGCGTTTCGGGTTGAGCGTTCCAGTAATTTAGTGACAAGTTTTTCAACCTCAGAGATAACGTCAGAAGATGAGCTTTTAGCCAGTGCGCGAATTACAAAGAGAGAATTTGTTGGCAGTTTTGAAAGTTGTGGCGCTGCTGCATGGCGAAGTTTGCGAGCTAAAGCATGGCGCGCAACCGAGCCACCGACTCCTTTATTAACAATTAACCCAAACTTTGGTGGGTTGGTTTCTTCTGGCGCAGGTTTGATGTAGAGGTATCCAACAAAGTGCTCTGAGGTAACGCGGGTTCCGCTCTTTGTTGCGCGAGCGAAATCGGCGGTTAAATTCAAACGTGCGTTTTTAGGCAGCACGAGATTTTCCGGTGCGGCTCTATAACTTACGCAGAGAGACGAACGCGGCCTTTGGCGCGACGAGCTGAAAGAACTGCACGTCCTGCGCGAGTTGCCATGCGTGCGCGGAAGCCGTGCTTCTTGGCGCGACGACGAGTATTAGGTTGGAAGGTGCGCTTTGTCATGATGACTCCTCTTAAAACTTAAATTGCGGCCAGTTCGGCTTGAGCGTGGGCGGGTTTTGACTGACCCGACCTGAGCGCAAACCGGTTTCTATGAACTCTTCATAAATACGGGGGAAGCGAGGGTGTAACGGTAGAGGTGGGGATAGAGGTGGGTCAAACTGGATCCTGGGTTGAGGGTTGTGGATAACCGCTTGCTTTTCTCTGGAAAGAGCCCTACTTTTCA